>CAVQGD010000044.1:0-32328 GCA_963711935.1 uncultured Actinomycetota bacterium | reverse complement strand
TCTGGCTGCCGCGGTTGAGGGTGCTGGAGAAGACCGCGGAGGTGGAGGCCGACTGGCGGCTGCTGTCCGCCGGGGACAAGGGGTTCGCCGTCGCGGTGCGGCAGGACCGGGACATCGCTCATTTCCGGCCCGACGGCACCTTCTCGCACTGGGTGATGGTCTTGCCCGGACACGGGCACCGGCTGCGCTTCGACACTCCGCAGGGCCTTCCGCGGCTGGTGGCCGCCGACGGGATGACCGACCTCCCCGGTGATGTCGTCAGTGCCGAGGGGGGCGTCCTGCGGGTGCACCAGGGCGAGGGGGAATGGACGCTTGACGCCGACCGGGCGGTGCGCGGCTACCAGCGGGCGGCCGGCAGCGGGCCGGACCCGGCCCAGCAGCTCTCCGACTGGTCCCGCACCCTAGGCGAACCGACCCGGGAGGACTTGAAGAACTCCCTGGAAACCATAAAGAAGGCCACCGGCAAAACCACACAGCACGATATGGCGAGAATTCTGGGTTATGACAGTACAAACATGACAGCCCTGGTGAAAAACCCGACTCCGGGTTTCCGGTGGCGGGCGCACGTTGCGGCCTTCCTGACGTCGCAGGAAATGCCGAAGGACATCAGGAACTGGCGCATCGAAACAGACCCGGGTAGTCAGTTTTTCCATGTCGTCTTCGGTACGGGTACCACGCTCACGTTCCTCGGCGGGCAGGTCGTGGGCTGGAGGGTCGACCTGCCGGGTACCGACCTCCAGGTGCGCTACAAGGAGGGACGCCTGGCGCGGCTGGCGGCCCGGGACGGCGGGGAACCGCCGGACGGCTGGAAGCTGCGGAACGAGGAGGACGGCAGTGTGACGGTCATTCAGGTTCCGGCAGGCGGGGGGACGGGCCCGCGGTGGCGGCTGTCCGCCGGGCGGACGCTGGAGTCCTTCACGCTGCCTGCCGGTCCGGCGGTCCCCAGTGCTTTCGCCCGGCTGACCCGGGCCGGGGCGCTGGACCACCCCGCCCTCCTTGCCTCTCCTGGGGCCCCCTCGGCGTCGGTCCTGCCCGTCCCTCCCCCCGGCCGTCGGACACCGGCTCAGGCAGCCGGACTCCCGGGCCGTCCCGCAAGCGGGCCAGGCCCTCGGTACCCGCCGGGTCGTCGGCACCCGCCCGGCCCGTTCCCCCTGCCACGGCGGACGTACCCGGCAGGGACCGGAGCAAGCAGCTCACCCATGAGCTCCTTGCCCAGCTGAACGGCAACAAGGCAGAGCTGGCGCGGCGCCTGCTGATCGGAAGCAGTCCATATCCACTGGAAAAGCTGCTCAAGGGAGAGGGCGACAGAGGTGTCTGGCTGCCGCGGTTGAGGGTGCTGGAGAAGTTCGCGGCGGTGGAGGCGGACTGGCGGCTGGTGTCCGCCGGGGACGAGGGGTTCGCCGTCGCGGTGCGGCAGGACCGGGACATCGCTCATTTCCGGCCCGACGGCATCTTCTCGCACTGGGTGATGGCCCTGCCCGGACACGGGCACCGGCTGCGCTTCGACACTCCGCAGGGCCTTCCGCGGCTGGTGGCCGCCGACGGGGTGAGCGGCCTCCCCGGTGGTGTCGTCAGTGCCGAGGGGGGTGTCCTGCGGGTGCACCAGGGCGAGGGGGAGTGGACACTCGACGCCGACCGGGCGGTGCGCGGCTACCAGCGGGCGGGCGGCAGCGGGCCGGACCCGGCGCAGCGGCTCTCGCAGCAGCTCTCCGACTGGTCCCTCAACCCCGGTGAACCAACCCGGGAGGACTTGAAGAACTCCCTGGAAGCCATAAAGAAGGCCCACGGCATAACCGCACAGCAAGATGTGGCGAAAATTCTGGGAATTGTCAGGAAGCGCACGCCAGCCCTGGTGAGTAACTGGACTGCGGGTTTCCGGTGGCGAGTGCGCATTGCGGCCTTCCTGACGGCGCAGGACCTCAGGAACTGGCGCATCGAAACAGACCCGGATCGTCAGCTTTTCCATGTCGTCTTCGGTACGGGTACCACGCTCACGTTCCTCGGGGGGCAGGTCATGGGCTGGAGGGTCGACCTGCCGGGTACCGACCTCCAGGTGCACTACGACGAGAGGGGCGAGGCGCGGCTGGCGGCCCGGGACGGCGGGGAACCGCCGGACGGCTGGCAGTTGCGGAGCGAGGAGGACCGTAGTGTGACGGTCGGTCAGGTTCCGGTGGCCGGGGGGACGGGCCCGTGGTGGCGGCTGTCCGCCGGGCGGACGCTGGAATCCTTCACGCTGCCTGCCGGTCCGGCGGTCCCCAGTGCTTTCGCCCGGCTGACCCGGGCCGGGGCACTGGACCACCGTGCCCCGCACCCGCAGGGGGAACCAGACCTGGCGGAGGCCCCCTCCATAACCCCGGACAGCACCTTCCCCGACGTGCCCGGCGACGGTGCCGGGCCGTCGGCACCCGCCCGGCCCGCTCCCCCTGCCGCGTCGGACATATCCGGCGGGGGCCGGACCAGGCAGAGCATCCGTGCGCTCCTGACCCGGCTGAACAACAGCAAGTCGGAGCTGGCACGGCGCCTGCTGATCGGCGATAAGCAACTGCGGACGCTGCTCGAGGGACGTGGCAACGGGAATGCCTGGCAGCCGCAGTTGAGGGTGCTGGAGAATATCGCGCCGGTGGAGGCGGACTGGCGGCTGGAGTCCGCCGGGGAGGAGGGGTTCGCCGTCGCGGTGCGGTGGGGTAGGAGCATCGCTCACTTCCACCCCCACGGGGTGTTCTCGCACTGGGTGATGGCCCTGCCCGGACACGGGCACTGGCTGCGGTTCGATGCTCCGCAGGGTCTTCCGCGGCTGGTGGCCGCCGACGGGGTGAGCGACCTCCCCGGTGGTGTCGTCAGTGCTGAGGGGGGTGGCTGGCGGGTGCGTCATGGCGAGGGGGAGTGGACGCTCGACGCCGACCGGGCGGTGCGCGGCTACCAGTGGGCGGGCGGCAGCGGGCCGGATCCGGCGCAGCGGCTCTCGCAGCAGCTCTCCGCATGGTCCCGCACCCTGGGCGAACCGACCCGGGAGGACTTGAAGAACTCCCTGGAAACTATAAAGAAGGCCACCGGCATAACCGCACGGCACGATGTGGCGAGAATTCTGGGTATTTCCAATACAAACCTGACGAACCTGGTGAGTAACCCGACTTCGGGCTTCCTGTGGCGGGTGCGCATTACGGCCTTCCTGACGTCGCAGAACATCAGGAACTGGCGCATCGAAACAGCCTCGGATTCGCAGTTTTTCCATGTCGTCTTCGGTATGGGTACCACGCTCACGTTCCGTGGGAGGCAGATCGTGGGCTGGAGGGTCGACCTGCCGGGTGCCGACCTCCAGGTGCGCTACGACGAGGGGGGCTCGGTGCGGCTGGCGGCCCGGGACGGCGGGGAACCGCCGGACGGCTGGCAGTTGCGGAGCGAGGAGGACCGTAGTGTGACGGTCGGTCAGGTTCCGGTGGCCGGGGGGACGGGCCCGTGGTTCCCGTGGTGGCGGGTGTCCGCCGGACGGACGCTGGAGTCCTTCGAGCTGCCGCCTGCCTATCCGGCGGACCCCGGTGCTTTCGCCCGGCTGACCCGGGCCGGGGTGCTGGGTCACCCGGCCCCCCACCCGGAACCAGTCCTGGCGGGGGCCGTTCCCATGGCCCTGGACAGCGGCTTCCCTGACATGGACTTCGACAGGGGCTTCCCTGGCATGGGCTTCCCTGCCATGGGCTTCCCTGACCTTGAGATGCCGGACACGGTGGCCGGAGACGGTGCGGGTCCCAGCTACCTCGACACCCTCAACTGGTCCGACATCTGACCTGCTCCCGGCCTTAACGCGCAAGCGGGCTTCCCGCGCGCAGGAGTCGCCTTCTGTGACTGCTCAGATCCTTATCTCAGCACGCGGCGCCGCTCAACTTTCGACGTTCTGACAGGCTTGGCGACTCACGCGGCTGCGTCTGTGCTGGCCGCAGCCCATGCCTGCTGAACGGTACGGATTTCCTGCTCGGTGGGCTGACCTGGGCGGGTGGGCATAAATCGGGCGGCGATGATCACTCGGCGGAGTTTGGCGACCATGTCGGACAGCGACGGGTCGGTCTTGGTGATGCACCAGGGGGCGCGCTCGCGATGCTCGGCCACGTCGCCGGGCTGGTGGCCGTGCAGTGTGTACCAGGCCACGGTGATCGTGTAGCAGTACCCCCCACCGGCCGGCCGCCCACCCTCGCCACCGCGTGCGCCAAAACCCTCGCCGCCGCCGACCAGCTCGCCGAACACGTCGGCATCAACCTGCCCGCCGCATTCGCCGCGATGCACGCCGACGCCACCGGCTTCCTCGCCACCTTCCCCGAAGGGGATCTGCGATGACACTGCTCCAGCACTATCCGGACGGCCACGTCATGAAGACGATGAGCGGCTCGGCCAGCGTGCCGGCCGTCTCGGCCCCCACGCGCCGTGGCGACCTCGACACCTATGTCACGCTGCTGCGCGACGCAGGGGTGCGCCTGCCCGAGGACCTCACGGTGACCATGGCCGGGCCGCGGCCCGCCGTCCAGCACCAATGGCTGGCCGGAAGCCCCCTGAACCGTCTCGCCGCTACCCACCCCGACGCCTTCCTCACCCACGCCCAGCAGGTCGCCGCCTGGGCCGCCGCACTTGACCCCACGCCCGCACGGCTGGACACCAACCTCGCCAACTTCGTCCTCCCCCCGGCCGGGCTCACCTGCATCGACGTCCTGCCGCCCCTTCTCATCGCCCTGCGGCCCCCGCCCCAGGACGCATGGGACCACCTGTTCGGCGCCCTGTGCTACGACACCGACATCATCTTGTGCGCGCTCGCCGGATACGCCGCCCGCACCCTCCTGGCCGCCCCCAAGCCACCCCTCCCCGCCGCCGCGCGACGCCTGGCTCTGTGCCCCGGCCACACCGAACCCGACACCCTGGCCGCCCGCTGGTTCCACGCCCGCGGCCAGGCCGCCCTCGCCGCACTGGACGGAGCCCAGCCCGTCCAGAGCGTCCTGGCGAAGTTCGCCGCGACCTCAATGCTGCGGCTGCGCAACACACCGCGCCACGCCCGCGGCAACCTCATCACCGCCGGCCTCGCCGAACTGGAGGCCGCCGCATGAAGGCGAACGGGCACGGGCTCCTGCTCCGCAGTGCGGGCGACATCCCCCTCACCCTCGACGTGCCCCACCACGACCGCGACCGCACCGCCGGGCATCTGGACGCCTACCTGCCCCCTGGCGCCCACGGGACGGCACTGCCCGGCTACCGCTTCACCGTTCACACCGACGCCGCCACCACCCGCACCACCCTCGCCGCCTGGGCACGCGAGGCCCAGCGCACTGTCACCCCGGTCCCGGGCCTGCTCCTCACCGAATCCACCCACGCGGCCGGCCGCCGCCGGTACACCCTGCTGCGCGACACCCTCGAGAACCGGCCCGGTGACTGGGCCGTCCAGATCCACGGCACCGCCATCGACCTGCACACCAACGGGCCCGCCCACGCACCCCGTTATCTGCTCCGCCTGATCCGGGAAGTGATGCTGCGCAGCTACGAGAACCAGGGCGGCATCGTCTTCCACGCCGCCGGAGCCGTCCTGCCCCAAGGAGCGGTGATGATCTGCGGCCCGGGCAGTGCGGGCAAGACCACCACCCTGGCGGCCCTCCTCAAGTCCGCCGGCGGCCGGGGCCGGCTGCTGTCCAACGACCGGCTCATCGCCCAGGAACGGGGCGTGGTCGCGGTGCCGCTGCCCGTGCGGCTGGCACGCGGCACCCTGCACGCCTTCCCCGAACTGCACGCCGCCTGCCACCCAGAGCAGGTCCGGGCACTGCCTTCCGAGTTCGGCACGACGTCCAAGGTGGCGCTGCCCGCCCGTACGTTCGCCGGCGTCTTCGGCTCCCGGCTGGCCGCGTCAGGCCACCTGCGGGCTCTGATCATTCCCCGCCTGAAGGACAACGCCCACCTTCCCTACGCCGAGCGCCTCAGCTCCGGCGAGGCCCATCAGGCCCTGCGCCAGGCGTGCTTCACTCCCCTCGACGAGTTCTGGTCGCCGTGGCTGGTGCCCCGCACCCGCAGCGAGGCGGCTCTGGCCGCCCTCGCCGAAGCGGCCTGCGCCCGCCTCGCCGCTCAGCTGCCCTGCCACCGCATCACCGCCGGCATCCACGCACCGGCCGGCGCACTCACCGAAACGCTCACCGCCCTGACCGGAGACTGGTAGATGGAGACTGGTAGATGACGCCCCGCCCGAGCCTTGTGGCGGTGGTCACCGCCGCCGGACACGGCACCCGTTTTTGGCCCTTCACCGCACACGTCCCCAAGGAAATGCTCCCCATCGGCACCACCCCTGCCGTCGGCCACGTCGTCACCGAGTGCCTGGCCGCCGGAGCCGACCAGGTCTATGTCGTCACCCGGCCCGGCGACACCATCGTCCCCTCCTACCTCGCCTCCCTCGCCGGAGCCGGACTGCCCGTCCAGGCCGTCACCGAAGACACAAGCGCCGGGTACGGAAACGCCGCCGGGCTGCTCACCCTCGCCCGGGTACTGGCCGGGTGCGAGCTGTTCCTCGTCGCGTTCGGCGACGACGTCCTCCTCGAGGACACCCCGGGAACCGCTCTGGCGGCCATGCACCGCGTTGCGTACGAGGCCGGTGCGGACGCGGTCATCGCCGCGCAGCCCGTCGCCCGCGAGGAGATCGCGTCCTTCGGCGTCGTCGAGGCCACCCGACCTGGAGCAGACCAGGTCGCAGCCATCCGGCAGCGGCCCGATCCGGCCACGGTGGACGAACCCCTCGCCCTCGTCTCCCGCCTCGTCCTGCGCCCGCCGATCCTGACCGGCCTCAAGGCCCGGCCCGAGGCACGCGGGGAAGTCGACCTCGGACTGGCCGTGGGTGAGCTGGCCCGGGCGGGCGATGTCCGCGTGCACCGGCTCGCGGCACAGTGGATGACCGTGGGCGAACCGCACCGTTACTCACAAGCACTGCAGTGGTGGCTCGCACGCTCCGGCGGCCTCGCCACCCTCGAAGGGACTCCGCGCGCATGCTGATCGACATCTACACCGACCGCAACGAGCACACCGGCACCGCCGACAAACAAACCGCCCACCAGCAGGGCCTGTGGCACCGCACCTTCTCCTGCCTCGCGTACAACCCCGCCGCGGGCACCGTGCTGCTGCAGAAGAAGAACCCCAGCTCGCTGGAGTTCGACCGACCCGACTACGCCGACTTCACCGTCGGCGGCCACTACGAGGCCGGCGAGTCCATCCCCGACGGCATCCGGGAACTGCACGAGGAACTCGGCCTCCCCCTCCCCTACAGCAGCCTCCACCCGCTCGGCATCCGCCAGATGGCCGTCACCCTCGCCCCCGACCGGATCGAGCACGAGTTCCAGTACTGGCACCTGGCCCCCCTCGATATCGACCTCAAGGACATCCCGCTGGACGACGCCGAGGTCGCCGGCCTGGTCGAACTCGACCTCACCGATGCCATCGCCCTCGCCGCGAACGACATCGCGCACGCCCCCGCCCGCTTCCTCACCCGTACCGCCGAAGAGGCCCCGCACCACCTCACCGACGGACAACTCGCCCGCACCGACCTGATCCCCGGCTACCTCTGCGTCGATCAGCTCTACCTGCGCCTGTTCCTCGCCGCCCGCCGTCACCAGGCCGGCGAACGACACCACCTGTTCTGGTAACCGAGATGAACCCCGCCCAGTCCATCGCCCTCGTCCACGGCACCCGGCCCGAGCAGATCAAACTGTCCGTCCTCATCACCCTCCTGGGCGAGAGGGCCCGCGTCATCCACACCGGCCAGCACTACGACCCGACCCTCACCCACAGCACGACGCGCCCCCACCTCCAGCTGAGCCAAGGCGGCCCCACCCGCGGCGTCCAGATCGGCGCCACAACCGCCGACCTCACCCGGCACTTCGAGCACAACCCGCCGCGCACCGTCATCGTCCAAGGCGACACCAACGCAGCCCTCGCCGGTGCCCTCGCCGCCAACTCCACCGGCATCCCCCTCATCCACATCGAAGCCGGCCTGCGCAGCGGCGACCGCACCATGCCCGAAGAACACAACCGGATCCTCATCGACCACCTCGCCGACTACTGCTGCGCCGCCACCCCCGACAACGTCACCAACCTGTGGGCCGAGGGGATCCCCGCGGACCGGATCCTGCTCACCGGCAACACCATCGTGGAAGCCGTCCGCCTCGCACCCCGCGACCACCACGCCGCCGCAGCCGCAGCCGGGCCCCTGGCCGGCCGACCGTTCCTCCTGGCCACCGTGCACCGCCCGGAGAACACCGACACCAAAGACCAGCTCACCGCGCTCCTCACCGCGCTCGCCCACCTCCACCTGCCGGTTCTGCTGCCCCTGCACCCCCGAACCCGGGCCCGCATCGACGAGTTCGGCCTCCACCACCTCCTGACCCCGCTCACCGTCACCCCGCCGACCACCTATCCCGCGTTCCTCGCACTCGCCGAGCACGCCGTCCTCCTCCTCTCGGACTCCGGCGGCATCCAGGAGGAAGCCGCCGTGCTCGGCATCCCCCTGATCGTCCTGCGCCGCTCCACCGAACGCCCCGAAGCCCTCTGCGGCCACTGCGTCCTCGCCCACGACCTCGCCCGCCTGCCCCACCTCGCCACGACACTCACCCACGGCTCCCAGCCCGGCACCAGCGTCTTCGGAGATGGACGTGCCTCCGCCCGCATCGCCGACCTCGCCCACCTCATCACCGACCCCGGCAGCGTCATGAGCACACCCATTAGCGCCGATTTCCACGCAGCTCTCGGGCACCCCCATCGCGATCAGGTGTACTTGAAGTGGACGGTTGCCCCACCAGGGGACGGTGGTGACGGCGGGGATGTCGGCGTGGCGCAGGACCGGTGAGTAGGTGCGTCGGTTCAGCTGCACGATGATGTGATTGCCGTGGTTGATGATCTGGCCGCTGGTTTCAAGGAAACGGCGTTGCAGCGTGTCGGGGGTCGCACCGGTGTAGCCGGGCAGGCGGCGGCGCAGGGCGGTGGCCTCCTCTTCGCCGACGAAACCGACACCACGAAGCTGTGCCGGGCAACTTGCTGTGCGTCGCCGCGGAACCAAGGCCGGGGGGCCGGGACGGTCAGGCCAGTGCGGGCAGGGCGTCGACGGCGACCTGCCACGGGTAGCTGTCGAGGTCGCCGTGGCGGGGCCGGTGCTGACGGCCCGGGTCCCGCACCGGAGGGCCTGACGCTGCCGAGTCTGCCCGCGTAGTCTGGTGAGGCACCGAAACCGGAGGTCGCAGAATGTCCGCTGAACCCCTCGGCCACGTCTCGGGGCCGATCGACCGGCCCCGTACGGTCGGCACGATTCGCCGCGCGCTGCCGCCTGAGCTGCGCGACCGCTTCCAGGCGGCCTTGGACGACGCGGTCCCCGAGGATCTGTTCGCCCTGGTCGCGCAGTGGGGGGCGGTCGCGCAGACGGCCACCGATGCGGGCGCGGATGCGGCGGCTGGCATCGTCCGGTCCGGGACCGCGGCCACGTACGAGATCGGCGACGTGTTCCCCGCACTGGCCGGGATGCTGTGAGCCGCTATCGGGTGGTCTTCACGGACCACGCCCGGCAGGCCCTGCGCGAGCTGGACGGCGCGGAGCGCCTGGCGAACATCGCCCCCGGTGCTCTGTCGCGGGAGGCCCTGCGCGCGCTGCTCGCCGGTACGACCTTGGGCACGCTGCTGGAGGACCTGGAGGCGCTGGCCGCCGATCCGTACGGCGGGCCGACCCTGGCGCGGACTGCCGGGGCGGAGGATGACCGTACGGCGCTGCTCGGCGCGCTGGCGGTCACCTACATGGTGTCGCCCAGCACGGAACCCCCGGTGATCACGGTGACCACCATCCGGCCGCCCAAGGGGTAGCGCCGCCGTAGAACGCCGTTGTCCCGCCCGCGAATTCGCGGGCGGGACAACGGCGTTCTACGGCGCGGCCGGGTGGTGCGGTGGGTGCTGAGCCGTACGGCCTCGTACGGCCGCCCCGGTCCCTGCGGGGGACAGGGGGCCGGGGCGGCGTGGGCAGAGCGGCGGCGGGGACCTCTCCGCCGCCGCTCAGGTCCTCACTGCCATGATCCCGCTTCCACCGTGGCGTCAACACCGTTGCGTTAGCGCTGTGAGCGGCTGCTGAGGCCGTACTCGAAGAACTCGACGGTGGTGCGGACGGTGTAGTTCTGGCTGATTGCGGGGTGTTGTCCGGAGTTCGGTCCGTATTTGCTGGTGGGGTTCTTGCGGGTGCGGGCCTTGATGCGGTGCCGGTGGCGGGCGGGGTAGAGGGCATCCAGGACGGCGCGGCCGATGGCACCGACGAGGTCGGCGGGTCCGGCCGGGGGCAGGATTTTGGTCGCGGTGGTGACGGTGTCGGCGGCAGCGGCCCGCAGAACGGTGAAGCTGATCCGGTCCATGTCCAGGCCGGGCCGGGTGCAGGCGGTGTCGGCGGCGGCGCGGATCAGGGCCTGGTAGGTGGTGAGCAGGGCGTAGACCTCCTGGTCGAGGCCGGTCAGGCTGCGCGAGCGCAGGACCCGGCCGTCCAGCATGGTCGCCTTGATCGAGAAATACGTCGTCTCCGACTGCCACCTTTCGTGATAGAGAGCCACGAGTGCGCCGGCCGGGTGGGCGGTCGGGTCGAGGAGGCTGGTGAGCAGGCGCCACCGCTCGGTGCGGACAGTGCCGTCGGCCAGAGTGACGGTGACGGACGCCTCGATGACGCGGACGGTCAGCAGGGCGGGCAGGACGCCGTAGCCGATCCGGGCGAGGTAGGAGCCGTCGCCCAGGTGCCGGAAGGGGGTGGGGATGCGGCGGGCGGAGGAGCGCACCAGGAACTGGGCGCCGGTGGCCTTCACGTCCCGGGCGAACTCGGCTCCGTCGAAGCCGGCATCGGCCAGCAGGAGCATCGTGCGGTCCAGCGCACTCAACAAGCGTCCTGTGTAGGTGAGTTCGCTGTCACTCTCGGGGCCGAACGCGGCGGCCAGCACGGCACGGGTGCCACACTCGATAAGGACCACGAGTCGCAGTAGCGGGTAGCCGAACTCCATGCTCTTGCCCGCTCGCTTGGGATAGCGCCAGGTGAGCGCCTCCTCGTCGGGTACGTGCAGCGAGGTGCCGTCCACGGCCACGGTCCGAAGCCCCCGGTAGAACGAACCGGCCTGCCCGAGAGGGGCGAGGGGTCCGGCGAGGATCCCGGACAGCCGCCGCAGCGGTGCCGCTCCTATTCGCCGCCGGGCCCTGGACAGCGAGGAGAGCGCCGGACGTACCAACGGCAGTCCCTCCAGCCCCGCCGTCAACTTGCCCCACACGCCCCGATAGGAGCAGTCCTCGAACAGGGCCAGCGCGAGGACGAAGTAGACCACGACCCGGGACGGCAGCAGCCGCAGCCGCTTCTCTCGTGACCGGGTCTCCTCGATCACCGTGTCCACCAGCATGAAGTCCACAATCTGGGTCAACTCGCCCAAGTGGCCGGGCGCGTACACACCCCCGGCCGCCTCGACCGTGCGCGTGATGACAGGCTTCTCCTGCAACGGGACTCCCGATGATCTTCTTGCTCGACACAAGCTGATCTATCAGGACGTCCCGTTGCGTTATTCACCAGGGCTTGACCTGCGACTCAAGATCCAAACGCAACGGTGTTGAACGACACACCGAAGGATGATCAACTTGAACTGTCCACATAAACAGCGACATCGTCTTTGGACTCCTCACCCTGGCCGGGTTCGCGTACGCGCCGCAGCTCGCTGACCTGCCGGACCAGAAGATGTGGCGCATCGACCGCACTGCCGACTACGGCGCCTTCCAGGAAGCGGCCCGCGGCCGGGTCGACCTCGCCCGGATCGAGCGCTGGTGGGAGGACATCCTGCGGATCATCGGCTCCATCCACACCGGCGCGGTGCGCGCGTACGACGTGATCCGGATGCTGTCGAGGGACGGGCGGCCGACCCCGCTGGGGGACGCGATCGCGCACTACGGGCGGATCGCCAAGTCCCTGCACATCCTGCGGCTGGCCGACGAGCCCGGCTACCGCCGCCAGATCAAGGCGCAGGCCAACCTCCAGGAGGGCCGCCACGCACTCGCCCGGAAGATCTTCCACGGCCGCTCGGGGCAGCTCTACCAGCGCTACCAGGACGGCATGGAGGACCAGCTCGGCGCGCTCGGCCTGGTCCTCAACGCCGTCGTCCTCTTCAACACGAGGTACATGGACGCCGCGGTGAACCAGCTGCGGGCGGACGGGTTCGACGTCCGCGACGAGGATGTCGCCCGCCTCTCGCCGTTCGTGCGACAGCACATCAACATGCTGGGCCGGTACTCGTTCAAGCTGCCCGAGCTGCCCGGCGGTATGCGCCCGCTGCGCGACAAGGACGCTGCCGACGACGAGTGACGTCGTACGGCGGCGCGTCGAGGTCGCCACCATCTTGACCTAGGCGTCCGGGCTGGCCAGAGCCCCGGAGCTGGTTCCGCGAGTCGTCACACCGGCCGGGGCCGTTACGGCTTCGCGGACCCGCTCGGCGGCCCGTCGGCGGGCTCGGTACGCCTTCTGTCGGCAGGCGAGGCGGTCGTAGAGGGCGTCCCGGCGGTGGCCGCGACGGCGGCGTACCCCCGCGGTCGGTCAGCGGGCGGTGAGCCCGGTGAGCAGGAGGGCGAGCCATCGGGCGCGGGCGGTGGGTGGCTGGTCGGCGGGGAGGGTGGAGAGCATCAGGTACAGGTCGTCGAGGGTGAAGTCGGCGCGCAGACCGCCCTGGGCTTGTGCGGTGCGGATGAGCCGGCCGAGGGCCTGGGTGACGCGGGTCTCCACCTCCTGCATGGCGGGGTGGGCTGCGTGGTCGGCGCCGAGCGCGTACGCGGCTGCTTTGACGGCGCGGTTGTGGGCGACGGTGTCCATCACACGGCTGAGGAAGCCGGTCAGCTCCGCCATGGCGGGTGAACCCTGACTCTCGCGTTGCAGGCACTCTTCGGCGTCGTCGGCGAGTGTTTCGAACGAGGCGGCGACCACGGATGCGACCAGGTCGCTCTTGTTCGGGAAGTGCTTGTACAGGGTTCCGACCGCGACGCCCGCAGCAGCGGCGATCTGCTCCATCGACACCTCGGGCCCGTGCTCGGTGATCTGCTCATGCGCCGCGGTCATGATCCGGGCGCGGTTGCGGGCCGCGTCGGCACGCAGCGGTCGGGGTGAGGTCATGAGGGCGGCCCTCCGGAACCATTTGACGAAAGATGAATGATGCTTCACTCTACAACATGAAGCGTCATTCACTTTATGGAGGTTGATCATGGCCAGCACGACCGACCGGTGGACCGAACAGGACATCCCCGCCCAGGACGGCAAGGTCGCCGTCGTCACCGGCGCCAACAGCGGCCTCGGGCTGCAGACCGCGCGGGCCCTGGCCGAGCATGGCGCGCACGTCGTCCTCGCCGTGCGCAACCTCGACAAGGGCCGCGAGGCCCTCGCCCGCATCAGCGAGCGTGCCCCGGGCGCCAAGCTCAGCCTCCAGCGCCTGGACCTCGCCTCCCTCAAATCGGTACGCACGGCCGCCGATGAGCTGCACACGGCGCATCCGAAGATCGACCTGCTCATCAACAACGCGGGCGTGATGTTCACACCCCGGCAGAAGACCGAGGACGGGTTCGACATGCAGTTCGGGGTCAACCACCTCGGGCACTTCGCGCTCACCGGCCTGCTGCTGGACCTGATGCTGCCCGTGCCCGGCTCCCGGGTGGTCACCGTCAGCAGCTTCGGCCACCGCATCCGGGCCGACATCCACTTCGACGACCTGCAGTTCGACCGCTCCTACAACCGGGTTGTCGCCTACGGTCAGGCCAAGCTGGCCAACCTGATGTTCACCTACGAACTCCAGCGCCGCCTCGCCCCGCACCACACCACCATCGCCGCCGCCGCGCATCCCGGCGCGTCGGATACCGAACTCACTCAGAACATGAGCGGCCTGGTGCGCAAGGGGGCCGAACTGGTCCAGCCTCTGCTGGCCCAGCCGGCCGCCATGGGAGCGCTGCCCACCCTGAGGGCGGCCACCGATCCCGCCGTCACCGGAGGCCAGTTCTACGGCCCCAACGGCATGGGCGGAACCCGCGGATACCCCGAGGTGGTCGCCTCCAGCAAGAAGTCCCACGACACGGCCGTCCAGCAGCGCCTGTGGGCCGTGTCCGAGCAGCTCACCGACGTCCGGTTCTCCGTCTGAGGCCTCCACCCGCGATCCGGCCGACCAAGAGGAGAGAGTCGGCCTGCGCTGCTACTCGCGGGCCCCGGAGGACCTTGGCCGACTATGCCCCTGGCGGCGTGGGCGCCGGGACGGCGGTAGGGCACACCGGTGACAGCAGGGTCAGCGGCGCGCGTCGCCGGGTGCGAGCAGGCTGGTGACCTCGGCGATCGCTTCCGCCGACGGGTGGAAGTAGCGCCGTACGTTCTCCGGCTTCTTGTGCCGGGACTTGGCCATCAGCATCGGCAGGCTGGCCCCGGCCTCGCCGAGGTGGGTGAGCCCGGAATGCCGGTATTCGTGCAGGTCCCAGCCCGTGCCCGGTACGCCGCCGATGGCCGTGTGCGCATCCAGCAGGGCGCGGGCCTGGCCGTAAGACAGCCGGACCAGCCCGGTGTCCGGGCACACGTCACGCGGCGCGATGACCTTGCCGGGACCCGGCTTGCGGTGGGTGACGAACACCGGCCCCCGCGTACGGCCCTTGATCAGCCGGGGCAGCAGGCGGGCGGTACCGGCGTCCCAGTACACGGGCTCCAGGACGTAGTCCTCGCGCGTAACGCCGCGGCGGCGGGTGCGCGGCTTCGCGCCCTTGGCCTTCACCGGAGCCCGGCGCCCGGCGAGGTCCAGCTCCTCGATGTTGACGCCCAGGATCTCCTCCGACCGCGCGACGGTTTCGTAGAGCATCCGCCACAGCGTCTTCTCCCGGAGATGGACGTCGCGGCGGGCGATCAGCCGGTCGACCGCCATCTTCGAGCGGGCCGGAGTCTCCGAGTCCGGCGGGGGCATCCGCTTCACCCAGGCTGGCACCTTCGGGCCGTCGTACCCGCGCTCGGCACACCAGCCCAGCCAGGACAGCACCGCCGCCCGGCGGGCGTTCCACGTGTTGACCGCCGCCTCGCCCCACAGCTGTTCGAGGGCGCCGCCGATCTCGTCGTCCGCGACGGTGGCGAGCGGGCGGGCCTCGCCGAGGTGTTCGGCGGTCTTGCCGACGCCGATTCCGTACGACCGGAGCGTGTTCGCGTTGTCCAGCGAGTCGAGGAACACGTCGGCCGCCGCGCGGACGGTCAACGCCTTCCCGGCGGGCAGTCGTACGACAGCGGGCACCGCTTCCCCTTGCCACAGATAACGGGGCCGCTTCGCGCACGGCCCCGAGAACGTCGCCGCAGGTCGTGATCAGCGATGCCGCAGATAATAGGGCGTTATCTGCGGGAAGACTTCAGACGGGTCCGGCCGCCGACGCTCCGTCAGCCGCCCACCAGGGCCGACAGATCCTTAGCGCCGGTTTTCGTTCCGATGTTCCTCAACCCCCGATTTCGGCTCGTACGGTCTTGCCGGGGGTTCGCGGTCCAGGACCTCCCAGCGGTCGGCGAGCGTCTCGACGAGGAGGAGGCCGCGGCCGGAGTCGGCGAGGGGGGACGGGGGCTTTACGTCGCCGGGGCCGGGCGGGCGTGCCTCGGTGCGGGTGTCGGTCACCTCGATGCGGAGGCTGCCGGGGATGAGGGAGAGACACAGTTCGAAGTCGCGGCCCGGTACGCGGCCGTGGGTCACCGCGTTGGCAGCCAGCTCCGCGACGATCGCGGCGGCGGTGTCGGAGGCGCGCGTGCCGTGCGGGATGCCCCAGTCGTGGAGCTGGTTCAGGGCGAGGTGCCGGGCGAGGCGGGCGCCGAGCGGGGTGGCAGCTGAAGCGCTGGGTGAACACACGTACGGTGACGGGGTGTTGGCGGGTGGGCGGTGCGTGTCATGCGCCCAATGTGGCGGCCGGGAAGGCCACTTCACCAGGCCTGACCCGCGTACGCTGCGGCGAGCGTACGCGGTTACGGACTGGACAGTACTCATAACGTCCCGTAACCATGGGCGGGTTGGGTGTGTGCGGCGGGGCGGGTGCGCGGGAGGTGGCCAAGGGTGGCCGAGACACGGTCGGTACGGATGTCGGCGGAGCGGACGCGGACGGTACGCCGGCGGAGGCGACGGCCGGAGTCCCGGCCACCTTCCGCGGCGAACCGGAGTCCTCGGACAGCCTGCGCACGTTCGGCGCGATACTCCAGGCCCTGCGGGAGCATGCGGGGCTGAGCAGGCAGGAGTTGGCCGAACTGGTCCGGTTCTCCAAGCACACGGTGGCGTCTGTGGAGTTGGGGCGCCGGATGCCGGACCCGACGTTGGTGGAACGGTCGGAGGAGGCTACGGGGAACACGCGGGGCGCTGCGGAAGTCGGCTACGGCATCTGGCGCGACAGCCGGGGTTGGCGGCTTGGTTCCGGCAGTGGGCTCGGCTGGAGGCGTCGGCGATCACGTCTGTACACGTACGAGTGCCGCATGATTCCGGGGCTGTTGCAGACCGAGGCGTACGCGCGGGCGTTGTTCGCCGACCAGCTGCCGCCGCTGGACGACGCGCAGATCGAGGAGCGGTGGGCTGCTCGGGCAGAGCGACAGCGGCTGCTGAAGGAGCGCCCGAACACCGCCTTCGGCTTCATCCTGGAGGAGCAGCTGTTCCTGCGGCGCACGGGCGGCGACGGCGGTCACGCGGGAGCTCATCGATCACGTGCTGGAGATCGCCGAGCTGCGGAACGTCGAGATCCAGATCATGCCGCTGGTACAGGAGTCACACGCTGGACTGCACGGCCCCATCCGCCTGCTGGAAACCCCTGAGAACAACTGGTTCGGCTACAACGAGGGGCAGGAGAGCGGCCAGTTCATCTCCGACGCGAAAGTGGTCAGCGTGCTCCAGAGGCGGTATGCCAGGATGCGTTCACAGGCTCTCACCATCCAGGACTCCGTGAGCCTGTTGCAGCGGATGCGAGGAGACCTATGAGCACGTCCGAACTGGCCTGGTTCAAGAGCAGCTACAGCAGCGGCTCCGGCGACGACTGCGTAGAGGTCGCCACCTGCCCCAACTCCGTCCACATCCGGGACTCCAAGGACAAGCAGGGCCCACAACTCGCCCTCACGCCCGCAGCGTGGACCGACTTCGTCTCGTACGCCTCCCAGCGGTAGCTGGGGAGCCTGAGGACGAGGCCGTTCACGCCGAACGGGGTCTGGGGCGGAGCCCCAGCGGGGCCCAGGGGCAGCGCCCCTGGTTACGGGAAGGGGCGGGGTGGGGAAAGAAACCGAGCTCAAGCCCCCGCCTCGACCAGCTCGTCAGCCAAGCTGTTCACCGGCTGCGGCGTCCCCGTCAGGTCCAGCACGAAGAGGGGGACGCCGAGGGAGTCGGCGACGGAGCGAGCGTCCTCCGCGTACCCGGCCAGGGAAAAGTAGACGCACCCCGTCGACTCCGTCATCGCCGTAAGCCACAGACACTCCACGTCACGCAGCGAGGCCGGCCGCAAGGTCGGATCGACCTGCGCGAGAACGCCGCGCGCGGCCAACCCGATCCCGGAGGGCGGACGCTGGTCAGCCCGCCGGATGTCCTGGTAACCGAGCCACCGGAGGTACAGGGCGGCGGCGGTCACGGCGTCCCGGGCCGTACGTATCGTCACCGGGTTGAAGGGCGGCCGGGGGGAAGGCGCCGCGCGGGGGAGAGGGATGCGGGGGCGGCGGGAGCCGGGCGGAGCGGCCGACGGCTGGCCAGTTCCCTCGCCGGTGCCGTCGGCGGTGCCTTCGTCGACGTCAGCGCCGGGGTCTGTGGCTTCCGGCTCACCGCCCGTATCCGTACTCGTACCTGCACCCACACTCACCCCCGAGCCGCGCTCCTCAGCCAACGGCACCCGCAGCACCGTCCCGCAGGGACACCCCAGTTCGGGCCGCGGCCACTGGTCCTGCCGGCCGCAGGCAGCGCACTGGACCGTGATCCAGTCGTCGTCCCAGGTGTGATGCGTAAGGGACTCCGGGACCGCGTCCCGGTCGAGCTCGGGCGTGACGGGTGCACCGCACACACAGGGGTACGACGGCGCCGCATAGACATGCTCGCGCCGACAGGCCGGACACCGCACCGGCACGCTCTCGGCCATGGCCCACTCCAGAAAACGTCGCGTCCACAAACACCCCACGGACAGACCTCCATCGTCCTCCAACCGGTCGGTCCACGGCAGGCAGTTGGAGCAACGGGCACTCGGTCCGTCGGGGACGGCGGAGTGGTTCCTGCCGTATGGGTGCCGTGTCTTGACGCCCCCTGAGGCTCCCGCCTACATTGCTTCCAGATAGTAGAAGTTATTTTCCGTAATCACGGAATTCAGTGAAGATCCCGGTGAACATCGAAGCTCTCTCGCGGGGCGCGACGGGAGCCCGAACCGACGGCCGAAGCAGGAGTACTCAATGGCTCGTATGACCGCTGCCCGCGCGGCAGTTGAGATCCTCAAGCGCGAGGGCGTCACCGACGCGTTCGGTGTCCCGGGCGCGGCGATCAACCCCTTCTACGCGGCGCTCAAGGCCTCCGGCGGCATCGACCACACCCTCGCCCGCCATGTCGAGGGCGCCTCGCACATGGCCGAGGGCTACACCCGTACCACGCCCGGCAACATCGGCGTCTGCATCGGTACCTCCGGCCCCGCCGGCACCGACATGATCACCGGCCTGTACTCCGCGATCGGCGACTCCATCCCGATCCTCTGCATCACGGGCCAGGCGCCGACCGCCGTGATCCACAAGGAGGACTTCCAGGCCGTCGACATCGCCTCCATCGCCAAGCCGGTCACGAAGATGGCGGTCACCGTGCTGGAGGCCGCGCAGGTCCCGGGCGTCTTCCAGCAGGCCTTCCACCTGATGCGCTCGGGCCGCCCCGGGCCCGGTCCTCATCGACCTGCCGATCGACGTCCAGCTCGACCGAGATCGAGTTCGACCCGGAGACGTACGAGCCGCTGCCGGTCTACAAGCCGTCCGCGACGCCGCGCCGCAGATCGAGAAGGCGATCGCGCATGCTGAACGCGTCCGAGCGCCCGCTGATCGTCGCGGGCGGCGGCGTCATCAACGCCGACGCCTGCCGAACTCCTCGTGGAGTTCGCCGAGTTGACCGGCATCCCGGTCGTCCCCACGCTCATGGGCTGGGGCATCGCTCCCCGACGACCACGAGCTGAACGCCGGCATGGTCGGCCTCCAGACCTCGCACCGCTACGGCAACGCGACCTTCCTGGAGTCCGACTTCGTCCTCGGCATCGGCAACCGCTGGGCCAACCGCCACACCGGCAAGCTGGACGTCTACACGGCCGGCCGGACGTTCGTGCACGTCGACATCGAGCCCACGCAGATCGGCAGGATCTTCGCGCCGGACTACGGCATCGCCTCCGACGCGAAGGCCGCGCTGGAGCTCTTCGTCGAGGTGGCACGGGAGTTGAAGGCCGCGGGCAGCCCTGCCGGACCGGTCCGCGTGGGCCCGGCGCCGCGCAGGAGAAGAAGGCCACGCTCCAGCGCCGTACGCACTTCGACGACATGCCGATCAAGCCGCAGCGCGTCTACGAGGAGATGAACAAGGCCTTCGGCCCCGAGACCCGTTACGTGTCCACGATCGGCCTCTCGCAGATCGCCGGCGCGCAGATGCTGCACGTCTACCGGCCGCGGCACTGGATCAACTGCGGCCAGGCGGGCCCGCTCGGCTGGACCGTCCCGGCCGCGCTCGGCGTCGCCAAGGCCGACCCGGAGGCGCAGCGTCGTCGCGCTCTCCGGCGACTACGACTTCCAGTTCATGATCGAGGAGCTGGCGGTCGGCGCGCAGCACCGCATCCCGTACGTGCACGTGCTGGTGAACAACTCCTACCTCGGCCTGATCCGCCAGGCGCAGCGCGGCTTCGACATCGACTTCCAGGTCAACCTGGAGTTCGAGAACATCAACTCGCCCGAGCTGGGCGTCTACGGCGTCGACCACGTCAAGGTCGCCGAGGGCCTCGGCTGCAAGGCGATCCGCGTCACCGACCCGGACGAGCTGGGCGCCGCCTTCGAGCAGGCGAAGAAGCTCGCCGCCGAGTACCGGGTCCCGGTCGTGGTCGAGGCGATCCTGGAGCGCGTCACCAACATCTCGATGTCCACGACGAACGACATCGGCAACGTGTGGAGTTCGAGGAGCTCGCGACCGAGCCGGGCCACGCGCCGACGTCGATCAGGACGCTCAAGACTTGAGCCCCTGCATGCCCGGTATGACCTGCATGCCCTGCATGAGGCCCGCCGCCCCCGTGCCGGCGGGCCTCATGTGCTGAGGATGTGCCCGCTGGTGGGGTGAGTTGAAGCCCCCGGGGCAGTATTCAGAGCTTCATTTGAGGCTTTCGGTCCGATTACTTGGCAGCGCGACGGGCCGACCCGTAGGGCTAGGCAGTTGAGCAGGGCAGTGTTCCGAGTCTGCGCTATTGGGGGATGGTGACCAGGATGCGGCCGTGGCCACCGCCGGCGTCGACGTGGTCGTGGGCCTTGGCGATGTCGTCCAGCGGGTAACGGTCGCCGACGGCGACGGTGAGGGCGCCGACGGCGGCGGCGGAGGTGAGGTCGCGGGCGGCCTGGCGCTTGGCCTCGGCGGGGAAGTCGTCGCTGCCGAGCAGCCGCAGGGTGACGTTGTTGAACAGCAGGGGCCAGAAGGGGATCTCGGTGCGGTCCGTGCGGGTGGCGTAGGCGGCGATGACGGCGTCGTTGGCGGCGACGGCGTTGTCGAGGTCGGCGTTGTCGGACAGCGCGACCTCGATGATCCGGTCGACGCCCCGCGGCGCGTACGAGCGGATGGCAGCGGCGGGGTCGCCGGTGTCCAGGGCGACGGCGTGGGAGACGACGGCCGGGTCGACGCGGTCGAGGTCCGCGGTGCGGCGGACGGTGCGCGATCACGGTCGCGCCGGCCCAGTGGGCGAGCTGGGCGGCCAGGGAGCCGACGCCGCCGAGGACTCCGTGGACCAGGACCAGTTGGCCGTCGACCGGGCCGTCGGCGAAGACGGTGCGGTGGGCGGTGATGCCGGGGATGCCGAGGCTCGCGCCCAGCTCGTCGCTGAGGTGGTCGGGCAGGGGTACGGCCTGGTGGTCGGGTACGACGGTGTACTGGGCGGCGGTGCCGAAGGGGCGGTAGGACTGGGCGCCGTACACCCAGACCCGCTGTCCGACGCGGCGGGCGTCGACTCCGGCGCCCACGGCGTCGATGACTCCGGCGGCGTCGCTGTGCGGGATCACCCGCGGGAAGGGCATGGACGAGCCGAGCCAGCCGCGCCGCTTCTTGGTGTCGCCGGGGTTGACGCCCGAGACGGTGACGCGGACGCGGACCTCGCCGGGGCCGGGGACGGGATCAGGTAGTTCGCCGACGTGCAGGACATCGGCGGCGGGGCCCTGGTCGTCGTACCAGGAAGCAAGCATGGGGGTACCTCCGTGGGCAGTCAGCTCGCGGGAGCGGCGGGCGCATGTGGATCGCTGTCGGTGCATGCGGTGTCGAATGCGGGCGGTTCCTCGCCGAGGGTCTCGCGCAGCCAGGTCCGTTCGGCGCGGCTGGTGGCGCGGGCGGTGAGCAGCATGCCCCGCCGGTAGGGGTCGGCGATCTCCTCGGCACGCAGGGGCCGCTCGTTGTCGTAGAAGAAGCTCGCCGGTTCTTCCAGGAACTCCAGCCGTCTGCGCAGCACCGCGTGCTGTTCGGCCACGTCGGGCAGGTGGGAGAGGAAGGCCAGGACGACGTAGAACCGGGTGAAGTCGGTGATCTCGTGGTCGGCGGGCTTGCGCAGGCGCTGAAGCATTTCGGCCCGTCCGGCCGCGGTCAGGCTGAGCACGTACCGGGCCGCCCCCGCGGCCGGGTCGGCGCGCCGCTCGATCAAGCCCGCCCTGGTCAGGCGATTGATCGCCGGATACAGGCTGCCGTCACTGACCGGCCGCGTATAGCCGGTCAGCTGTGAGACGCGGCGGCGCAGCTCGTGTCCGGGCAGGGGGCCCTCGGCCAGGAAGCCGAGTATCGCGAGTTCCAGCATGAGTCCATCTTCGCACGCGAACATCGAATCGATGTGAACATCGATTCGATGTTACGCTCGCAGGTACCCGCCCAAACGTCTCTGGAGAGGCACAGCAAGATGCCGTCGCAGTCCACCGAGTCAGTGATGAACCGCTTCGTCGAGTTCATCAACACGGGCAACGAGGATCTCGCCCGCGAGGTCATTTCTCCGGACGCGGTGTTCCACGCGCCAAGCCACCCGGAACCACTGCGGGGGCCCGATGGGTACATGGAAGTCATCGGGATGATGCGCAGCGCCTTCCCGGACGTCCAGTGGACGCTGGAGGAGACGGTCACCGAAGGCGACACCGTGGCCGCGCGGTTCACCATGCGGGGAACCCACGACGGTGAATTCTTCGGGATCCCGGCGAGCGGCAACAAGATCTCGGTGCAGGCCATGAACTTCTACTACCTGGCCGACGGCCGGATCGTCGGCGAACGGGGCCAGCCCGACCTCCTCGGGGTGATGCAGCAGATCGGTGCCGTACCGGCGCCGTGAATCACGTCGGCTGGATGACCATGGCCCCTTCAGAGTCCACGGGGGCTGGCCGCCTGTGCCAATCTCGACTTGCGGGTACTGCCGTGCCGACAGAGGGTCGTTGGTTCGATGCGAGCCCCGTCAGGAAGGAGTGGACCCGGGCGACAACCGTCGATTCCGGGGCGTCACGTCGCCCAGACGATGTTGGGTAACCGGGCGGTCTCCACCCGAGGGCGGCGTCACTGGGTTCCACCGATCAAGTCCGCAATTTGGGGCCCGATTTCACCGATCCGCACCTTGTGCCACGTTCGGCGAGGACGGAGGCTAGGAGGAACCGAGACGCGGCACCGCGTTGGGCGGTTGTCCGCGGAAAGTGAGGTACCTCCGATGACCGCTCCGAGAAGGAGAGCCGTGATGGGAGCTGTCTTGGCGGCCCTGATCGCGATGACCCTGGTGATGCCACCGGCCACCGCCGCACCACGCGGATCGGGCGATCGTCCTGCCGGGAGCCACCGGCACCGAAGGAGTCGCCAGACTCAACGGATCGACGTTCTTCGCCGGCGACCTGCTGACCGGCGACATCTTCCGCGGCAAGATCAACGAGGGGACCGCCGCGAAGTTCATCGACGCGCCCGACGGCCGGTTCGCCGCCGGCATGAAGGCGGACAGCTCCGACGAGCTGCTCTTCGTGGCCGGCGGCCCCACCGGGCAGGGCTACGTCTACGACACCCGACCGGCGCCCCCGTGTCGTCGTACCAGTTCCAGACTCCCCCGACCCCGACCTTCATCAACGATGTCGCACTCTCCAAGGACGGTGCCTGGTTCACCGACTCCGCCCAGGCGCTGCTCTACTTCGTCCCGGTGGTCGACGGGGTGCCGTCCAGCAGCTTCATGACCCTGACGCTGAGTGGCCCGGCCGGCTGACCTGAGTGGCGACTTCAACAACAACGGCATCCAGGCGGTCAGGGGCGGCGCGATGCTCATCGTCGCCCACTCCGGCAACGGCGTCCTCAACCTGGTCGACGCCGCGACCGGTGCCAGCACCACGATCGCGGGCGTCAGCGTCCCGAACGTCGACGGGATCCTGATCAAGGGCGGCCGCGAGCTGTTCGCGGTGCAGAACGCGACAACCAGATCAGCGTCTGGAAGCTGGAGACCGACTTCCTCGCCGGCAAGCAGAGGAAGACCATCACCAGCCCGCTGTTCCAGTTCCCCACGACGGTTGCCCGCTTCGGCGGCCGCCTCGCGGTGGCGAACGCGAAGTTCGACACCGGCTTCCCGCCGACCGCGACGCAGTACGAGGTCGTCGTCGTACGTCGCTGACACGTCGGGCTTTCGGAGAGACGGCTGGCCGGGAGGGCATGTCGCGGTGCCGACGGCGGTCGTAGAACCGGTGGCGCCCCGACTTGACGGTTCGGGCGTGGCGACGCCCAGGGGCCGCGACGCGAGTCGACGACACCGCCCGCTCGGGCAACACTGGGGCAACCCGACAATCCGAATCCAGGCCACATCAGCCGACGGTTGCCAACCCCTCCACACTGGCCTCTGACCTGCGGTTTCATCGATCCCTCTCTCAAGGCGGTTACCGTGCGAATCCGGTCGGGGGTACCACTCGGAAAGCGGCTCTGACCTCCAGAAACGCTGAATGGGCTGTCTCACGGTTCCTTGGTTGAGAGCCGCCTGGCCCCCGTTTGGCCTCACGAGGCCGCGGCGAGCAGCCGATTTCGCGACGATGGTCAACGATCGTCCGCGGCTACCAAGCGCGTTCAACGGCATTCAACGGCGCTGCGAGCCAGCGCTACCGCCCGTCTGGGCGGTGACGTCGCGGGAGCTGGGCAGGGAACACTTGGTGCCGATTCGGTCGGCCATGCTGGACGGCGACTTGCCTCGCACTGAACGGTCCTGGAGCTGCGCGGAGGAACGCTGACCGCCACATTGGCTGCCGGGTCAGCCCTGAACGACGCTGATCGCGACCTTGCCGCGCGCCTGACCGGTCTCGAGCCGCTTCATGGCTTCGGGCGCCTGGTCCAGAGCAGAGAACTGGTCCACGCGGGACCAACCCCCGCCGCCGGTCAGCTTTCTCCTCTCGACATGGTCGACGGGGACTCGGGTGCACAGCGAAACCGCTCGGCTGATCCGCGAGGCGACGGACCTACCAAGGTTGTGTGCCGAAAGCGATAGGCACACCGGGTGCGAGCCAGCGCAGCACCGCCGGTGGCGAGTCGGTGTATTCGATTGTCGGGCGACTGCTTGTCAGCGTGCAGACCGCGCTCTCTGCGGCAACCCAGGTGTCAGTGGCGCTTCGAGGTGCAGTTGCGATGTCGTTCTTGACCTGTGAGCTCTTGTCGCGTTCAGCGGAATCAGAAACTCGAAGGACCCATCCGGTACCCGCCGACGGACCACAAGGTAGAGCCGGCCACATGTGCGAGTTCGCCGATGCGATCCGCAGATCTTCGTCCGCGAACAGAGTTGCTTCGTCGGCTGGCCGCGGCCATCTGCTCCGGGTGATGTCGTCGAGCAGGTGACAGTCCCCGACAACTTCCGCGATGGTGGCGCAGTAGACCCCGAAGTAGACGGCAACGCGCTCAAGGGCCCTGGGTCCGGAGTTCGACGTTGCCCCGAGGATCAACGCCAGCACCCACCACATCAAGATCGACGCAGCCATCAACGTGATCGACCATGCGACCGTTGCTGCATGCGAGTCGGGGTAAGTGTCTTGCCATGCCCAGGCGGTGACGAACGCGACGGCGGTGACCACGTACCAGTACGACAGGCTCACGTGTGCCTTGTTGAAGCTTGGCCTCAATCTGCGCAGTCGCGTCCCAAGAGATGTCCGCTTGCGGCGGTATCCCGCTTCGCGCAGCTGCCGCCAGGCGCGGTAGTCCTCTACCGCTGCCCGAGGAATCTCGTAGAACGAGAACCAGAGCAGAAGGACGAGAAGGGGGACCACAGCAATGGCCCCCCACAGCATCAAGACCGGGTCTATCCAGCCGGGCGGAGGGTCCGAGTTGCGCCCAATCTGGACAAGCAAGGCAAAGCCGGCCGGCCAGCCGATGAAGGCGGCGATGAGTCCGAACTCGATCAGGTTCTCCTTGAACGTCGCCGATGGACGGACGTGGTCGCGGGCTGACGCCAGCGCCCTCTGCAACTGCGGCTCAAGGCGAAAACCTGAGTAGATCTCGGGGGTGAAGAACACAACTCCCCCGACCCACAGCAACGCCGTGGCCAATGATTGCAATTGCGCCGGGGGCTGATCATCGTAGAGAAGGCAGCCGATCACCACGATCCAACAGCCAGCCAGGGAAACTTTCTGAGCCCCACAAGCCCGGCGCCGCAATGCGTTGGCCCTGGCGCCCTCGACCGCTGTTGTGCCCTCTGCGTGCGCGAGCGACCAACTTGCCGCTCCGCCGTCGCAGTCTCGGCATGCGTCATGCTAGCGCCGTCAACTCTCTTTGCTGCAGGAAGGAGGACGCCTTGAGCGGAGAGACAGTTTTCGTTGTCGTCGTAGCTACTACGCGCTGCTGATTGGCGCAATACTCGTTCTCTTCCTGCCCTCCTAAAATGCCCGGGATTCGTCGCGATTCCGGGCCACGACCTACAGGCTGCCAATGCCCGACTTTGACGTCTCCAAGCCGCCCACGTCCGAGGTCGAGTCGAGCTTGAGGCCTGTGGTGGCCAAGAGAGGCGAGGATGCGCACCACGCTCGACGACGCGCCGGCTGGGCGCCCAGATGCAGTTCCGCCGCGAGGGCATGACCCGGCACGACAAGTTGCCAGCGCGGCGGGTGCGGCTCGACACCACGCAGCGCGTCCCGGTGGGTGACACCAGCGGGCCGGCGTCGGAGAGTGAGGCAGGCTCGTGCGCATGGACCGTTGAAAGGCCCTGAGTCTCCCGGAGGTGCTAATTCAGCAGGGGAGACTCGGTTCGTGTCAGCACCGAGGCAGTACGACACGAGGTTCCGTGACAGGGCGGTAGGGATGCACCGCGATCGGCTGGCCGAGCCGGTGTGAGTCAAGGCCGGCGAGGCCACAGATTGGCCTCACAACCGCCGAAGACAACCACGATCGACCATCGATGTTCAACGGTCGAAAGTGGTGCTGACCTGCGGTTTCAACCACTATCAACAGGTGCCCGTTGACCGTGAGTTCGGACTCTCAAGGCGGTAGCGCGGGTTCGAATCCCGTCGGGGGTACCAACGAGGTAGGGCCCGGTACGAGCGCGAAGCGCGGACCGGGCCCTACCTCGTTGATGGAGCAAGCCCGGATGGAGCCGACCCGTTCGCCCTCGTCGCGCTCCACGGGGGACCAGCGACATCCATCACCGGTACTCCGGGTTCTCGAAGTCGAAGCGGGTATCGGCGGCTGCCACTCCGAGCGCTGGTTGCCGTCTCCGGGACGCCGCCCGCGTCCTTGAGCATCTGGGCGAGGTGCATGAGGTGCAGTTGACGAAGGTGGCCCTGAGGCCGGTGAAGTCGTGCTCGTTGGTCATGCGGGCTCGTGTCTCGGGTTGTCGCGGTCGGGTGGTGGTTCACAGCAGCTCGGCGTCCTGCTCGACGCAGAGCAGGGCAGGCCCGTCGGTGGCGAACAGCTCGGCCATGGCGTCGTCGAGCTGGTCGCGGTGCGTCGACCCGGATGCCGCGTGGCGCCGCACAGCTCGGCGTACGCCGCCCAGTCGGGGTTGGTGCAGCGAGGTGTGCCACACCGGATAGTCGCCGGCGAGCTGCTCCTTGCTGATCTTGCCCAGCGCGTTGTTGTTGAGCAGCACGTGCTTGACCGGGATGCCGTACTTCACGGCGGTGGTCAGCTCCATGGCGTACTGGCCGAAGCCACCGTCGCCGGTCACCGCCACGATCGGGCGGGTCGGGTCGGCGGCCCACGCGCCCATCGCGGCGGGGTAGCCGAAGCCGATCGAGCCGAGGTAGCCCGACATCAGCACCGGCTGCCCCTTCGACTCCAGGTAGCGGCCGAGCGAGTAGGCGTGGTTGCCGACGTCGACGGCGACGACGGCGTCCTCGGGCAGGTGCTCGGACAGCGCCGCGAAGACCGCCGCCGCCGAGACGCCGCGGCCGCGGTCGTCGGCCGCGCGGCGTGCCTTCTCGGCCCGCCAGATCGCCCAGCGCTCGGCGACGTCGCCGCGCTGGTCCTCGGCCGTGGCGCCGGCCGCGCGACCGCCGCGGCGAGCGCCGGCACGGCGAGCGCGGCGTCGCCGAGCAGTCGGCCGGTCACCGCGTCGAACCGGCCGATCGCGGTCGGGGTGTCGTCGACCTGGACGATCGGCTTGCACGGCGCGATGCCGGTGTGGTTGGAGAACGAGGCGCCGACGACGAGCAGCAGGTCCGCCTCGTTCATCAGCCAGCTCGCGACCGGTGTGCCGCTGCGGCCGAGCACGCCCGCGCCGAGCGGGTGGGTGTCGGGCACCAGCCCCTTGGCCTTGAACGTCGTGAGCACCGGCGCCCCGAGCTCCTCGGCCAGGGCGATCAGCTCGGCCCGTGCGGCCCGGGCGCCGTGGCCGACCACGATGACCGGGCGCCGGGCTGCCGCGACCAGTCCGGCTGCCCGGGCCAGCGCCTCGGCGTCCGGGCCGACCGGCCGGCGCGAGTAGCGGCCGTCGGGTGACCCGCCGGCCGCCTGGGACGGCTGCGCCTGCACCTCGTCGGGGAGCACCAGGTGCAGGCCCAGCCTTCCCAGGCGGCCGCACAGTCCTCCGACGGCCGCTGGCGACCTGTCGGCCCGGACGCCCGACGCGTTGGCCCGGGCCAGCAGGCTCGTCGCGGCCGCCAGACGCCCCCGTCGTCGTCGTCGCGGTGCTCGCAGCGCCGGGCCGAGTGATCGGCGCTCGCCGAGCGGCTGCGAGCACAACATTCGAGCCAGGGGCTCGTCCCGGACACGCATCCGCTCGGCGCCGGCGTGCTCGGGTCGCAGCGGAACCCCGGTCGCGAGCTGGCTGATGAACGAGGCCGACCTGCTCCTCGTCGTGGGCGCGTCGTTCTCCAACCACACCGGATCGCACCGTGGCAGACGATCGTCCAGGTCGACGACACCCCGACGGCGGTCGGCCGGTTCGACGCGGTCGCGGCCGATCTGCTCGGTGACGCGGCACTCGTCGTCCCGGGCCTGGCCGCCGGCGTTCGCGCCGCCGGTGCCGCGGCCGAGGACCAGCGCGCCGACGTGGCCGACCGGTGGGCAATCTGGCGCGCCGAGAAGGCCCGCCGGGTCGCCGACGACCGGGGCCGGGGAGTCTCGGCGGCCGCAGTCTTCGCCGCCCTCTCACACCACCTGCCCGAGGACGCCGTGGTCGCCGTCGACGTCGGCAACCACGCCTACTCGCTGGGCCGGTACCTGGAGTCGAAGGGCCAGCCCGTGCTGATGTCCGGCTACCTCGGCTCGATCGGCTTCGGCTACCCAGCCGCCCTCGGCGCCTGGGCGGCCGACCCCGGGAGGCCGGTGGTTGCCGTGACCGGCGATGGTGGCTTCGGGCAGTACGCCATGGACCACCACCGCCGTCCACCACGGGATCCCGGTCAAGCACGTGCTGCTGAACAACAACGCGCTGGGCAAGATCAGCAAGGAACAGCTGGCCGCCGACTACCCCGTCTGGCACACCTCTCTGACCAACCCCGACTGGGCGGCGTACGCCGAGCTGTGCGGCGCACGCGGCTCAAGGTCACCCACCGTGACCCAGCTCGACGCCGCCATGGCCGAGCTCTTGCCACCGACGGCAAGTGCCTCTGCGTGGCGGTGGCAAAGCAGTTGCTCTGAACCACCCACCGACGGCGACAACCTCAACGACGACGATCCGCACGACCATCAAGCACCGAGCTTCTCCCCCTAGGGCCACCTTCTGCACCTCATGCACCTCCCCCAGATGCTCGAGGACGCGGGCAGCGTGCCGGGTCAACGGCAACCGCGCTCGGAGTGGAACGCCGGGACCCGCTTCGACTTCGAGAACCCGGAGTACCGGTGATGGATGTGGCAGGCCTCCCCCCGTGGAGCGCGACGAGGGCGAACGGGTCGGCTCATCCCGGGCTTGCTCCATCAACGAGGTAGGGCCCGGTCCTCGCGCTTCGCGCTGGTACGGGGCCTCCTGGTTGGGTACCCCCGACGGGATTCGAACCGGCGCTACCGCCTTGGGAGTCCGAACTCGGGGTCGACGGACGACCGTTGATAGTGGTTGAAACCGCAGGTCAGCGCCACTTTCGACCGTTGGAACCGATGGTCATCGTGGTTGTCTTCGGCGGTTGTGAGGCCAATCTGTGGCCTCGCCGGCCTTGACTGACCGGCTCGGCCAGCCGATAATCGCTACCGCCTTGTCACGGAAGCTCATATTGCCTCGGTGCTGACGCATATTTGCTGAATTAGCACGGTCCCAGAGTGGCCTTTCAACGGTCCATGCGCACGGAGCCACTCCGACGCCGGCCCGCTGGTGTCACCCACGGGACGCGCTGCGTGGTGTCGAGCCGCACCCGCCGCGCTGGCGAACTTGTCGTGCGGGGTATGCCCTCGCCGCGGAACTGCATATCATAGTTCAGCCGCGCGTGGAGCGTGGTGCGCATCCTCGCCTCTCTTGGCCACCACAGGCCTCAAGCTCAACTCGACCTCGGACGTGGGCGGCTTGGAGACGTCAAAGTCGGGCATTGGCAGCCTGTAGGTCGTGGCCCCGAATCGCGACGGAATCCCGCGGGCAGGAAGGAAAACGAGTATTGCGCCAATCAGCAGCGTAGTCGCTACAGACGACAACGAAAACTGTCTCCCCGCTCAAGGCGTCCTCCTTCCTGCAGCAAAGAGAGTTGACGGCGCTAGCATGACGCATGCCGAGACTGCGACGGCGGAGGGGGGGCGACGCTCGCGCACGCAGAGGGCACCGACGGCGGCGAGGGCGCGGGCCGGGCAACGTTTTGCGGCGCCGGTTGGTGGGTCGACAAAGTTTCCCTGGTCGGCTGTTGGATCGTGGTGATCAGCTGCCTTTCTCCTTACATGCCGCAATTGCAATGATTGGCCACGGCGTTGCTGTGGGTGCAGGGGGAGTTGTGTTCTTCACCCCCGAGATCTACTCAGGTTTTCGCCTTGAGCCGCGGCCTGCAGAGGGCGCTCGCGTCAGCCCGCGACCCCTACGTCCATCATCGTTCCCAAGGAGAACCTGATCGAGTTCGGACTCATCGCCGCCTTAGATCGGCTGGCCGGCCGCTTGCCTTGCTTGTCCAGATTGGGCGCAACTCGGACCCTCCGCCCCGGCTGGATAGACCCGGTCTTGATGCTGTGGGGGGCCATTGCTGTGGTCCCCTTACTGTCTGCTCTGGTTCTCGTTCTACGAGATTCCTCGGGCAGCATGAGGGTACCACGCTGGGCGGCAGCTGCGCGAAGCGGGACTGCGCCACAAGCGGACATCTCTTGGGACGCGACTGCGGGCAGGATTGAGGCCAAAGTTTGACAAGGCACACGTGAGCCTGTGCATCTGGGTACGTGACCGCCGTCGCGTTCGTCACCGCCTGGGCATGGCAAGACGCTTACCCGACTCGCATGCAGCAACGTTGCATGGTCGATCACGTTGATGGCTGCGATCTTGATGTGGTGGGTGCTGGCGTTGATCCTCGGCGTCGAACTCGGACCCCGTGAGCGCGTTGCCGTCTCTCGGGGTTGACCGCGCCACCATGGCGGAAGTTGTCGGGGACCCTGGCCTTGTTCCGACATCACCCCGGAGCAGATGGCCGCGGCCAGCCGACGAAGCAACTCTGTTCGCGGACGAATTGTGCGGGATCGCATCGGCGACTTGTACATGTGGCCGGCTCTACCTTGTGGATCCCATCAGCAGGTACCCGGATGGGTCCTTCGAGTTTCTGGAGTTTCCGCTGAACGCGACAGAGCTTGCACAGGTCAAGAACGACATCGCAACTGCACCTCGAAGCGCCACTGACACCTGGGTTGCCGCAGAGAGCGCGGTCTGCACGCTGACAAGCAGTCGCCCGACAATCGAATACGCCGATCGCCACCGGGCGGTGCTGCGCTGCGCTCCGCGCCCGTGTGCCTATCGCTTTCGGCACACAACCTTGGTAGGTCCGTCGCCTCGCGGATCGCGGAGCGGTTTCGCTGTGCGGCCCATCCCCGTCGACCATGTCGAGGGGAGAAGCGCGACTCGTGGGTTGGTCCCGCGTGGACCAGTTCTTCGCTCTGGACAGCCAGGCGCCCGAAGCCATGGATGCCGAGACCGGTCAGGCGCGCGGCAAGGTCGCGATCAGCGTCGTTCGGCTAACCCCGCAGCCAATGTGGCGGTCCTTCCTCCGCGAGCTCAGATTTCAGTGCGAGGCAGATCAGCATCCCAGCATGGCCGACCGAATCGGCACCTAGTGTTCCCTGCCCACTGCACAACGTCACCGCCAGACGGGCGGTAGCGCTGGCTCGCAGCGCAATTTGATTGAACGCGCTTGGTAGCCGCGGATGTCGTTGACCATCGTCGCGAAATCGGCTGCTCGCCGCGGCCTCGTGAGGCCAAACGGGGGCCAGGCGGTTCTTCGACCAATGAGCAGCCGATTCAGCGTTTCTGCAGGTCAGAGCCGCTTTCCGAGTGGTACCCCCGACCGGATTGGAAACCTCACACCGCCTTGAGAGGGATCAACCGAGGATTTGCAGTCGCTGGCTTTCGATGAGACCGAGTCAGAGGCCATGTGGAGGGTTGGCAACCGTCGGCTGATGTGGCCTGGATTGGATTGTCGTGTTGCCCCAGTGTTGCCCGAGCAGGCGGTGTCGTCGACTCGCGTCGCGGCCCCTGGGCGTCGCCGGTTCCTACGACCGCCGTCGCGCGACGTGCCCTCCCG
>CAVQGD010000043.1:0-22599 GCA_963711935.1 uncultured Actinomycetota bacterium | reverse complement strand
CGGGCTGTCCAGCCAGGCCAGGTCCCAGCCGGAGCCGGAGAAGCCGGTGCTGTCTGCCGGGCTGCCCGGCCCCCCGGCATCCTGGCCCGGCTGGTTGACACTGCGCGCCGGGCTGTCCAGCCACAGCTCCCACTCCGCACGCGCCACACCCGACACCGCACCACCCACCCCGCCGGGATCCTGGCCCGGCTGGTTGACACTGCGCGCCGGGCTGTCCAGCCACAGCTCCCACTCCGCACGCGCCACACCCGACACCGCACCCCCCACCCCCTGCCGATCCCGGCCCGGGCCGGCTTCGGCGGGTTCCAGGTACAACCGGGGGCCGGCCGGTGCGGGCGAGGCGGACGGCTGTACCGCGGGGACCGTACCGGGCCCGGCGGCGGGCATAAGAGTGGAGGGGACAAGGGCGGTAGGCACCAGGGTGGTGAGGTCGGCGGTGATCAGGTGCGGCTGGCCGGTGGGGTCGGTGAAGTACAGGTAGGTGCCGTCGAAGTGCAGAAGGTGGCCGGGGAGGAGCTGCCCGGAGGCGTCGACCAGGTGCAGTTCCCAGCTCGCGGGGGTAACGCCGTCGCCGGGGTGGCCCAGGGCCCGGATCCCCACGGTATCCATGACCTGGAAGTACAGCGGGTGGGAGAGGGCGGGCCAGTGGCCCAGCAGGGAGCCGTCGAGGAGGAGCCCGGCCGGCAGGTACCGCTCGCGGGCATCCTGGCGCAGGGCGGCGGTGGCGTCCGGGGTGGTGAAGGTGTCCTGGTAGCGCAGCCGTCCCGTGGCGTCGAAGTGCCGGGCACCGCCGTGGTCGGGGAGGGTGAAACCGCCGGGCAGCCGGCCGGCCAGCGACGGCGGCAGCTCCTGCGGCGGTGCCTGCGGGAACAGGTCGCTGCCGGGCTGCCACAGGCCGCCGAGCAGGTGGTGCAGGCGGTGGTAGCCGCCGGGCGCCGGGGAGGGGTGGTAGACGGTCTCCACCCCCATGCCGTGCAGCGGGCCGAGGTCGTCTCCGGTCAGCCAGACCAGCCGCCGCAGCGGGCGGGCCGGCGGGTGGGCCGCGGTGTCGAACACCCACCGGGCTCCCGCACCGGCAACCTCCGGTACCGGCAGCTCGACCACCAGCTGCCCGCCGACGGGGCCGGGGTGGAGCCGGGCGTCGGGCACCAGCTGGCCGTCGGCGTCCCGCAGGCTCGGCGGGGCGGCGGCATCAGCGTGCCCGGTGGGGGTGTCGGGCCAGGACAAGCGGTAGCCGGCCAGCTCCGGGACACCCTGCAGCGGGACGCCCGGGAACGGGACGCCCGGGAACGGGACGCCCGGGAACGGGACGCCCGGGAACGGGACGCCCGGGAACGGGTTGTCCTGGAGCAGGGGGTCCTGGAGCAGGGGGTCCTGGAGCGGGACGCCCTGGAGTGGGGGGTCCTGGAACGGGGGGTCCTGGAGCGGGACGCCCTGGAGTGGGGGGTCCTGGAACGGGGGGTCCTGGAACGGGACGCCCTGGAGTGGGGGGTCCTGGAACGGGGGGTCCTGGAGCGGGACGCCCTGGAGTGGGGGGTCCTGGAGCGGGGCGTGGAACGCCTGCTCCGGCTGCGGGTGCCCCGGTGGCGGGGGGTGTGCCGCCGGTGTCCCGGTACCGGGCAGACCAGTGCCGGGCAGACCGGTGCCGGTACGGGAGCGCTGGGCCGGCGGGCCCGGGTCGGTGGGGAACGCCTGGGACGCAGTCCGGGAACGGCCCCCCACCGTCACCTCGGAAACCGGCCCGGACCCGGACCCGGACGCAGGCCCGGGCCCGGACGCAGGCCCGGGCCCGGGCGCAGGCGTGGACCCGGGTGCGGACCCGTGCCCGGACCCGGGTGCGGGCACGGACGCGGCCCCGGACGGTCCGGCACCCCCCACCAGTACCCCGCGCGGGCCCTGCAGGCCCTGCGGGCCGTACGCACCCGGCAAGCCCCGCAGCCGGGCCAGATCCCGGGCGGCCCTCACCCCACGGTCCCACCCCCGGTCCGGGCCCCCGTGTGCGTGCAGTTCCTGTGCCACCCGCAGGATCTGCCAGAACTGCTCCGGATCACGCTGCAGCAGCGAGGTGGCCTGCTCACTGATCGTCAGCGGGAACGGGTTGTGCTGGCTGGTGATGCTCGCCGCCGCCGTCCACAACGCCCGCGCCCCGGCCTCGTCCAGCCCGAACCGCTCCGCGAGCTCCCGCAGACTGTCCGGCGCCGCCTTCCCGGCACCGGTGCCCTCCACCGGAACCGGGACCCTGCCCTGTGCCGGAACCGGGACCCTGCCCTGTGCCGGAACCGGGCTGCTGGCCGACACCGGGACCTGGCCACTGTTCTCCGCCGGGGCCGGGCCGCTGTCGGTCCCGGGGGCGGTGCCCTCGCCGCTGCCCGGACCCCTCAGCGTGGTCCCGAAACCGGCAAGGCCCCGGGCCGGGCGGACCGGCGCGGTGCCCGGCACCTCATCCGCCGGGGTCCCGGGCGGCGCCGGGGTCCCGGGCGGCAGCGTCACGGTGCCGCCCGGCTGCGCAGGGACCGCCCCCCGGGCGAACCGCCCGTCCCGCCCGTCCCGTTCCCCCGTCTTGTCGCCGCTCCGTACGGTCCGTTTGCCGCTCCGTGCGGTCCGTGCCGTCGCCCTGGCGGTTGCCGTCACCCTGGCGGTTGCCGGTGCTCCGGCCCGCACCCGGGGCAGGCGGCGTATCCGCCCCGGACACCGGCGCCGGGACCGCACCCCTGCCCCCGCCCGCGCCTGTGCCCGCACTCGCGCTTGTGCCCGCACCCGCGTCTGTGCCCGTCTGCTGCGTACCGGAAGCCCCGCCACCGGTGCCCGTAGTGCCCGTGGTGGATGCGGTGCCCGTGGTGGATGCGGGGGCAGGCGGCCCCCCGGACGGAGCGGATGCGGTGGTGGGCGGCCCGTCGGACTCGGTGAGCTGTCCGCCCCCGCCCGGCCTCCCGCCCCCGCCCGGCGGGTCCCACAGCAGCGGCAACGCATCGCTCTCCAGCTGGGACAGGTCAAGATCCGGCAGGTCGGGGAGCTTCACATCCAGGGAGTTGACGTCCCTCCCCTGCGGCTTCTGCCACCGAAAACGCCGCCCGCCCCCACTGAACGCCTCCGCCGCACCCGAGGTGAACGCCCCCGCCAGAGCCGAACTCCCGCCCAGCAGCACATCCTGCGCCACCGTGGTGACCAGCCCCGTCACCCCACCCACGGCGAGCTTGCCCACCAGCAGGTCGGCGAACTTCGGCACCACCTTGCCCGCCACCATGGGGAGCGCCCCCCCGATCGCCCCCCCGATCGCCCCCGCCTTGAGCATCCCCAGGGTGTTCTGCGCGTTCCACCGGGTACGGTCGCCCAGCATCATCTGGAACGTCTGCACCGCCACGTCCATGCCGGTCATCAGCCCGATACCCGCCGCCATGGATATCAGCAGCCGGCGCAGGATCATCCGCACCGCCGCCCGGCCCGCCGCCACGATCGCCGGCACCAGCTGCGGCGCGTACAGGGCGAACTGTGAGATCTCGAACGCCATCCAGGCCAGCTGCACAAGGATCATGTACTTGGCGTACTGCAGCTCCACCGCCGTCGTCTCCGCCAGCCTGCGCCAGCTGCTCCGCCGACTTCGCCGTCTGCGGCAGGTGGCGCAGGAACGTGGCGATGAACTCCCGGAACTGCCCCGCCACCGGCCCGGCCATGCTCTGCAGCACCCCGCTGACCGAGGGGCCCACCTCACGGCTGATCGCGAGTAACTCCTGGGCGGCTTCCTGCCAGGCCTCGCTGAGTTCGCGGAGTTTGTCCTCGTCGCCCTGAGGCCAGTTCTCGCCGACCGCCAGGTAGGCCACCCAGCTCAGGGCGGGGGGAAGGAGGATGCTCATGGGGTGCGTACATCGCCTTCGTCGTTCACCGCGCTTCGCAGCCGGTCGGTGTGAGGCCCCCGGTGTGGGAGACGGTCGGCCGGTTGCCCGGTCAACGGCTCATGCCCCATGGCTGGCACTTCCTTTGACCGACTTGACCGGCTTGACCGAGTGGACTTCTCAGCCGCATCTACGGATGCTCGTTGAGACAATTACGGCGTTCCTTATGTGTTCTTCCTTGACCAGGAGTCACACGGACGATAGTCGCACAGTCGTGCGGCATCGCTGGGGCCTGGTACTTCCGTTCGCACAGCGGGATTTGAAGCTGCGTCGGCCGCGGTGACAAAGCAGGTCACCCCAGAGCGCGCCCAAGGCCTTGCCGCACAGCCCCTTCAGTTGGAGATCAGCGGCTTCGCTGTAGTTCCTCGATCACTGCGTGCGGCTAACTACCGGTCATGAAGGCGGAGTTGCTGGACATCTTGCCGGAGGTCACGGACCGGGAGCAGGCCGAGGAGTTCTCCGATGAGTGGGAGAACCTGCTGGTGGAGGTCGGCGGGATCTTCCCGCGGGCTGCTCTGCGGTTACGGGCCGCGCGGTGCATCCGGGGCCTGCTCTCCCCGGTGTCACGCAAGAACGGCCGGCAGCTGGCCGAGTACGGCGGCGACGCCGAGCCGTGGGGGCAGCAGCATCTGCTGGACCGTTCGGTCTGGGACGTCGATGAGCTGCGGGATTTCATCCGCCGTTACGTCATCGGCGGCCTGGACGACGGAAGGCAGGGGCGCCGGGCCCGGTGGAGCGGGAGTGCTGGTGCTCGAGGAGACCGGCTTCGCCAAGAAGGGCCGGGCCTCGGTCGGGGTGGCCAGGCAGTACTCCGGCAGGCATTGTCACGTTGGCTGAGCGGGGTGGGATGATCTTGTGGTTGATCGTGTCTGGAAGGGATCGCCCGTGTCGTCCGCGTCGCCGTCGTACAAGGGGCACCGGTACCCGGTCGAGATCATCTCGCACTGCGTGTGGCTGTACTTCCGGTTCCCGCTCAGCTTCCGTGAGGTCGAGGTGCTGATGCTGGAGCGCGGCGTCGTCGTGTCCTACGAGACCGTCCGCCGCTGGTGCGCCAAGTTCGGGCAGGCCTACGCCAACTCCCTGCGCCGCCGGTGCCCCCGCCCCGGCGACAAGTGGCACCTCGACGAGGTCTTCATCAAGATCAACGGCGAGCAGAAATACCTGTGGCGGGCCGTCGACCAGGACGGCGACGTCCTCGACATCCTGGTCCAGAACCGGCGCGACAAGGCCGCAGCCAGGCGATTCTTCCGCCGTCTTCTCACAAAGACCCGCACGGTGCCGCGGGTGGTCGTCACCGACAAGCTCCGCTCCTACGGCGCCGCCCACCGCGAGGTCATGCCCTCCGTCGAGCACCGCTCCCACAAAGGCCTGAACAACCGTGCCGAGAACAGCCACCAGCCCACCAGGCAGCGCGAACGGGCGATGAAAGGCTTCCGCGGCGTCGGCGCGGTCCAGCGGTTCCTGTCCGCGTTCAGCGGCATCTCACCCCACTTCCGGCCCCGACGGCACCTGATGACCGCCACCGAACACCGCACCGAGATGATCAACCGCTTCGCCATCTGGAATCAGATCACCGGCGCCGCCGACCAGCCCACCGCGGCTTGAGTCAAGGCTGACGCCTGGGCCAGCCATCCCTGGCACCCCGTCAGACACCCACGTGCCCAACAACGTGACAGCGCGGTTCTGGCCTCACCTGAGCCTGGCCTACAACGGCGCCCGGTGGGATCACGACGAGATGTCCCGGGCCCTGGTCAAGCTCCGCCCGCCGCGCCCCCGGGTCCCGGTGACCCGAGCTGTCCTCGTCGACCAGAAACAGGCCTGGCGTGACAAGTACACGTGGACGGTGATCGCCGAAGTACCGCTCGGCAAAGGCGCCGCTCAGACGTAGCCCTTTACCCGTCGGCCGCACCGATGCGTGCCGGCGCCCTGACCTCAGTACGAAGACGATGAAAGGCACTCCTGTGCAGATAACGACCGGTGAGCTGTCCGGCGGAGGCCGCCCCTCCGAGGACCGCATCCTCATCAACGGGGACTCCACCCTGGTGGTCGTCCTCGACGGCGTCTCCACCCTCACCGATGACACGCCCCGTGGCGGCTGGTACGCCCAGACCCTCGGCGAGGAGATCCTCTCCGTTCACGAGCGCGCCCAGCACCTGGACCTGCGCACCACGCTCCACGAGGCCCTCACCACGGTGGCCGGCGAACACAACCTGGTCCCGGGCTCCTCGCCGGCGGCCACCGTGGCGATCGTGCGGCACCGCCCCCACGGCCACATGGTCGACGCGCTCGTGCTGTGCGACACGCCCGTCGCCGTCGAGCAGCGCTCCGGCTTCGAGGTGCTGCGCGACGAGCGCCTCGAAACCCTCGTCCGCCTCTCGCCCGACCGCGCGGTGATGTTCGAGCAGTTGCACGCTGGGTGCGGGTTCACCGCTCCCGAGCACCGCCGTGTGGTTCAGCAGCTGCGGGATCACCAGATGCAGCACATCAACCGGCCCGGTGACCCGCTGGCGTACTGGGTGGCCGAGGCCGCTCCGGAGGCCGCCTTCCAGGCCGTGGTGCGCTCCTGGCCCGTCTCCGAGGTCAAGCGTATGTGGGTCATGACGGACGGCGCCCAGGCCGGTGTCGAACCCTACGGGCTCTGGTCCTGGGACGCGTTCACCGACGCCTGCACCGCCATCGGGCCGCAGCAGGTGGTCGAGGCTATCCGTGCCTACGAGCACAACGACGACCCGGACGGCAGCAAGAACCCTCGCTACAAGGTGGGCGACGACAAGGCTCTCGCCTGCATCGGCTTCGGACCGGGGGAATGAGCCGCCCCACACCGCCAGGAACGCGGGAACGCGCCCCGGGCGCCCAGGCGCGGGGCAACCGTGAAACTCCCGCTCAGACGACGTCGAGGAAGGAGACCAGACCGTGAAGAGATTCACCCCGGTGTTCCGGGGGTCCGCCTGGTCCGATGGGCTGAAAGTACTGCACGTCTATCTGCTGCCAGACCCGACGGAGGACCGCGAGCTCGCCCGGCTCGCCGCTTTGTAGGCTCGCATTTCGCGTGTCCTTTTCTCATCGATGGTGGCCTTTGTCCGGCCCAAAGGACAGCGCGGTGAGACGCATTCCTGTCCTGTCGTACTGAAGCTGTCGGATTCTCAGAGGGCAGTAAGTGACGTTATCCCCCTTTCGTGGTTTCAGTTGGGGTAGGTGGGCTGGTCTCGAACTCGCCGACCTCCTATGGCCGCGGCTGGGGGGCACCCCCTGCTGGGTTCGACCATCGATCGCCTCGCACGCCGCCCTGGCCCGCATCGGAACTCCCCGGCCGTGTGGCCGGTGCCGCGCCGGGCGACGGGCCGAACGACTCCCGATCACTGCCCGAAATACTTCGCGGTCCGGAGCAACCTCTCCGGGGGCGGTGACAACTAGTAGCGTCCGGACAGAGAGGTCTGGCCAGAGGCAACACCTGAAAGAGAGCACCAACATGTTCCCTCACTCATCCACGTCGCCGGAGGCATCGCCCGGCGGCCGCGTCCGCCGCCGTCGCGCGTCGTTCCGCTCGGCCGTTCTGGGGCGGCGGCAGACGCACCGTGGCCGTCGGCTGTACCAGCGTCGGAGCTTCTGGGCGGCCCTCAGCCTGGCGGTCATGGGCGGCTCCGTGGTCGTGGTCAACACGGCCTCAGCGCAAACCGTGGACACGAACGTCTGGTACACGCTGGTCAACCGCAACACCGGCAAGGCACTGGACGCCCTCGGCTACGCCACGAACGACGGTGCTTCGGTGGTGCAGTGGAGCCGTAACGGCGGGGCCAATCAGCAGTGGAAGTTCATCGACTCGGGTGACGGGAACTACCGGCTGCAGAACCGGGCCTCCGGCAAGGTGCTGGACGACTACAACTGGTCGAAGACCGAAGGCTCCGAGCTGGTGCAGTGGAGCGACCGGAACGGCGCCAACCAGCAGTTCCACATGGAGGACTCGTCGGACGGCTACGTGCGTCTGATCAACCGCTTCAGCGGCATGGCCGTCGAGGTCCCGCTCAGCGCCAAGGCTGACGGGGGCCACATCGCCCAGTACCACGACTGGAACGGCGCCAACCAGCAGTGGCAGCTCGTCCCGGCCGGTAGCGCCGACGGCACCGGGAACGCGGGGAGCTCCGGCAGCAGCACCACGTCCACCACGCTCGGCAGCAACTCGACGAACCGTTTCATGGGTAGTAACACGGTGCTCATCGGCGGCTCGATGAACGACGCCTCGGCGGGCGCCGCGCCGTTCGATGTGCGATACGCCTACGTGCACAGCCAGCCCGCGCCCTCGTCGGACTACTACTCGGCCTCGCTCTGCAAGGCCGCGTGGTCGAGCTGGTGGGGCTGCTGGAGCGGCGAGACCACGGCGCCTGGCTTCTACGTGACCTGGGGCGACGACCACCGGCCAAGGCGACGTACCAGGGCAAGCCCGCGCCCGCAGAAGAACTTCTGGACCTGGTACTCGCTGCGCGACCTCGGAGATCTGGCAGGCGAGGGCGACGGTCCGGGCGAGGTCGAGGCCATCAACAGGACCGACCTGCTCACCCGCTACATGAACGACTACCGCTTCTTCCTCCAGAAGATCGGCAACTCCCAGGACATGATCGACATCGAGCCCGACTTCTGGGGCTACGTCCGGTCGCTCGGCAATCCGCACCAGGTCGCCGCGCAGGTCACGGCCGCGAATCCGACGGACTGCGGATCGCAGGAGAACAGCGCCGCCGGCCTGGCCCAGTGCCTGATAGCGATGGCACACAAGTACGCGCCGAACACGGGCGCCGGGTTCCACCTCACCTGCTGGGACTGGCAGACCGACACGCCGGGCTGCGTCAAGGACTACGCGGACTTCGGGGCGAAGAACGCCGACTTCCTGGTCACCGACGTGGTGGACCGCGACGCGGGCTGGTACGCACAGCCGGCCCACGGCGGCCGTGACACCTTCTGGAACGACCAGAAAGCCACCGCCGCGCTCGGGTTTTACAAGACGATGGCCGAGTCGGTGGGCAAGCCGGTCGTCCTGTGGCAGATCCCCCTGGGCAACATGGCGCAGAACAACACCTTCGGCCACTACAAGGACGACAAGGTCGACTGGCTCTTCTCACACATGGACCAGGTGGCGAACGCGCACGTCGCCGCCCTCCTGTTCGGCCCGGGGCAGCAGGAACAAACCACGGTCGAGTCCGACGGCGGAAACCTGATCAACAAGACGATCGCGTACCACAACTCGGGCGGCACACCGCTCAAGTAGCCACCCGCAGCCGGTCGGCCCACCCTTCGACGGGACCGCCTTCATCCCCCCGTCGTCCCGCCGAGCACTTCTCGGCCGGCGCCGACCGGCTGCCGCCGCCCGTTCCGGCACGGATCCGGCGCCGTCTTGTCAGCCCCCGATCGGCACGCTCGCTCGCGGACTCGTGGGGGACGCGCCGGCGCCCTCACCTCTCAGAGGGCGTTTGATATTGATTCGCGATGGGTATTTCACCCCGCTTTGCCGCATTCATTGCCAACATGCACAGCCTGAAATGCCTGGAAGCTCTGCCCTGGTGGGAATCTTCCGCCCCATTACTAAACCAGACGGAATCCAGCGTCGAGAAGCGGATCAAACGGGCACACAGATCGGCGCCCAGAAGATCATGAAGGCACACGTAAGGTGCGAATCAGCCCGAAGGTTGCTGGCCGCAGGAGTGACTTATCGCCATAATCCATCCCTAAACGCCCACTCAGAGGGCGTTTGATATTGATTCGCGATGGGTATTTCACCCCGCTTTGCCGCATTCATTGCCAACATGCACAGCCTGAAATGCCTGGAAGCTCTGCCCTGGTGGGAATCTTCCGCCCCATTACTAAACCAGACGGAATCCAGCGTCGAGAAGCGGATCAAACGGGCACACAGATCGGCGCCCAGAAGATCATGAAGGCACACGTAAGGTGCGAATCAGCCCGAAGGTTGCTGGCCGCAGGAGTGACTTATCGCCATAATCCATCCCTAAACGCCCTCTCAAAGCCAAGGGCGGCTTCAGGTTCGGCAGCTTGATCGCGCTGCCGCTGCACGGCGTCTCCCGCGCCACGGGCACGACCGTCTTCGTGGACCCCGACACCTGGCAGCCCTTCCCTGACCAGTTCGCCCACCTCTCGCGCACCGAACGTTTCACGTCGGCCGAGGTCGAGGCGCTCGTCGACAAGCTCGGCCCGGTCAAGGCCGGGCCGTCGGCGACCGCGCCCGAGCTGGGACCCAGGCCCCGCAGGAAGGCCTTGGGCAAGGCACCGGCCACGGTTCCCGCACGGCTGGCCGCCATGCTGGCGATCTCCCCCACCGGGCTGCCCCCGCAGCTCCTCGCGGCGCTCAAACACGCCGCGTCGTTCCACAATCCGGAGTTCTACCGCAAGCAGAACCAACGCTTCTCCACCTGGAACACGCCCCGGCTCATCTGCGCTTTCGATGCCACCGACCCCGACTGGCTCAAGCTGCCGCGCGGTCTCGCCGACGAGGCCGCCCAGCTGGTCGCCGCCGCCGGCGGCATGCTCACCATCACCAGCGACCTGCCCGAACACCCCGAGATCACCGCGCGCTTCACCGGCGAGCTGAGCGACATCCAGCAGCAGGCCGTGGAGGCGATGACCCCGTATCCCGCCGGGGTCCTGGTAGCCCCTCCCGGTGCTGGCAAGACGGTCATGGCCTGCGCCTTGATCGCCCGCCACCGCACCCCGACGGCCGTGGTCGTCAACCGCAGCGAGCTGCTGGACCAGTGGAAGCAACGCCTCGCCGCGTTCCTCGATCTCGGCGGCCACCAGGTCGGCTCGCTCGGCGGCGGCAAGGACCGGCGCAGCCACGTCGTCGACCTGATCATGCTGCAGACCCTGTCCCACCGGGATGCGCCGCCCGACCTGCTCGACGGGTACGGCCTGGTCATCGTGGACGAGTGCCACTCTGTGGGAGCACCGGGTGCCGAAGCGGCGATCCGCGGCGCGAAGGCCGGCCGCTGGATCGGCCTGTCCGCCACCCCCTACCGGGCGGACCAGATGGACCCGGTGATCACGATGCAGTGCGGCCCGATCCGCCACGAGATCGAAGACACCAGCACGTTCGCCAAGGCGTGCAACATCGGCTACACCCCCGTCGTCGACGCGAACGACGAGGCGCTGACCCGGGCCCGGCTGGTGCACGTCGACCAGTACTACCTCCGGGCGGACACCATCGCCGCGGCGAACGCGCGCCTCATCGAAGCCCAGGCCAAGGTGCCGATCGTGGCGCCCTGGGGCGAGGGCCTGCTCGCCTCGGTGGACGGACTGCGGTTCGTAGTGCCCAAGCGCACCATCAACGCCGGTCCGTCGCCGAAGTACTACCACTTCAAACGCGGCATCACCTGGCTCAACGCCGTAAATGACCAGGTCGCGGGCATCGGGCAGATGGTGGTGCCCGGCACCCCGCGCGACTCCCTGCACATCCTGGACACCCTGCTGAACCTGGACGCCGGGGTGAAGCCGGAGATGATCGCCACCGACAACGCCTCGACGACATCGTGTTCGGCCTGTTCAGCATGCTCGGCTACAACTTCTCCCCGCGCTTCCGTGATCTGGCCGACCAGCGGTTCTGGCGCGCGGAGATGCCCGGCGTCGACGACCGGCGGCTACGGGCCGCTGGAAGCCCTCGCCCGCAACCGGGTGAACCTGACCAAGGTCATCACGCACTGGCCGGACATGCTGCGAGTGGCCGGCTCCCTGGTGACCGGACAGGTGACCGCAGGTCAGGGCCTACGACCTGCTGCGGATGTTCGGCCGCGAGGGCCGCCCCACCCCGCTGGGGCAGGCGTTCGCCGAGTACGGGCGGATCGCCAAGACCCTGCACCTGCTGCGCGTGGTCGACCCGGTCGACGACACCTACCGCCGTCAGATGAACCGGCAGCTCACCGTCCAGGAGTCCCGCCACAAGCTCGCCCGGGACATCTGCCACGGCAAGCGCGGGCAGATCATGCAGGCATACCGCCAGGGCCAGGAAGACCAGCTCGGCGCGCTCGGCCTGGTCCTCAACGCCGCCGTGCTGTGGACGACCCGCTACCTGGACGCCGCCGTCACCGAACTGCGGGCGCTGCCTGCCGACCAGCGCGAACACGACGTCCTGGACGAGGACGTGGCCCGGCTCTCCCCGCTCAAGCACGCGAACCTCAACTGCCTGGGCCGCTACAGCTTCCGCGCCACCGTCCCCGTCGGCGGGGGCCTGCGGCCCCTGCGAGACCCGGCTACCGCCGACATCGAGGAGAACGAAGAAGGATGAAGCAGGCGTCGGCCGACCGTTACGGGCGGCCCGGCCGCTCCGTCCCGCCGAGGGCGGACGGCTGTACGACGTGTGCTCAGGACGCGGGTTGGTCGCTGGGGAAGAAGACCTTCTCGACCTGGTCGTGTTGGGTGTGCAGCTCCCAGTACAGCGGCGCGATCTCTTCCGGTGCGGTGGCGCCCGGCTGGCGGCCGATCCACGCGCCGATCGCTATGTGGCCGACCTGTACTCCTCGGGGAGCGGCGGCGGCGTGCAGACCGTGGGCCCAGTTGCGCAGCCACGCCGCGGCCGGGGCGACGTTGCCGAACATGTCGAGACCGAGCTCCGGGCGCACGGACGAGGCGCCGGTGGTGAACAGGATCGTGCCCGAGCCTCGGGCGAGCATCTCCGGAAGCACCTGGTTAACCGCCGCCACGGCGCCGTGCACGTAGAAGTCGAGCTGGATCTGCACGTTGTCGTGGGTCAGCTCGGTGGAGGAAGCCATCGGCAGCGCCGGGTTGGACGGCGAGTACTCGAGGACGTCGATCTGCCCGAATCGCTGCTTGACCGCCGCGAGGCCGGAGACGATCGATGGCCGGTCGAGTACGTCGGCGGCGAAGGCCGCCGCTTCGATGCCCTGGTCGGTCAGTTCGGCCACGACCGGGTCCAGCTTGGCCGGGGTACGCGACAGCAGCGCGACCTGGTGGCCTTCCTTGCCGAAGGTCTGGGCGATGGCGAGCCCCATTCCGGGACCGGCACCCATGATGGCGATGGTAGGCATGACTTCTCCTTCGATGAGAACAGCGTTATGAACAGCGGGATTCGGTCGGGACCGAGTCCCGCTCGAGTTGGTGGGCGGAAGAGGTGAAGGCGGGGCGCCGCGTACAGCTGCGCGGCGGCGGCGTGCAGGGCCGGTCAGTTGCTGATCCGCAGCTCCTGCTGCGCGTATCGCAGGTCATCGGCCTGAGCGAGCATGAACTGCGCGAGGTCGGCCCGGGAGATGCGCGAGCCGACCCGGTCCCCGGATTCCGGTCCCGGTGCGCACCTTGACCCTTCCCGATCCGGGCTTGTCGTTGGGCGCGGTGACGACCACGATGGTCCAGTCTCGATCCGAGTCGCGAATGGCCTCGCCCACCTCGACCGACTCGTTGACCATGGAGCGGGTGGCGGGCAGCAGCCCGAGCAGGGCGAAACTCGTGCTGCGCAACGCGCGCAGCAGGGGGTTGCGGGGAATCGAGATGCTCGGCCCCCAGCTGAAGACGAGCCTGCGGACGCCGTGTGCGCGCATCGCGGCCAGGATGGTGCCCGTTCCCGACGCGAGGGGCAGGTCCCTAGGACCGCCGAAGATCTTGGGGCTCAGGGCGGCGAGGACGGCGTCGGCGCCGCGGACGGCGTCGGCGACGGCCGCCTCGTCGGTCAGATCGCCCTGCGCGACCCGCAGCCGTTCGTGGCGCAGGGTGAGCTTCGCCGGATTTCGCATCAACCCCACCACGTCGTGCCCGGCGGCGAGTGCCTGCTCGGCCAGGTGCGTGCCGGTGCGGCCGCTGGCGCCGAAGATGGTCAGTTTCATCAAGTCTCCCGAGCCCGGTCCGAGCCGAATCGCGGCACACCGCACAACATGAGGGTGCCCTCATCTTGTGAGGCGAGCGTAGCACCAGAAGTCGAGGTACCCCTCAAGTTGGTAGGCTGTGGGGTATGCCCCCTGAACTCGCACCAGCCGCGACTTCGGCCTCCGCTCCCGCCCGGCCGCTGCGCCGAGACGCTCAGCGCAATCGCGACTCGCTGCTGGCCGCCGCCCGGGCCGTGTTCGCCGAGCACGGGATGCAGGCGTCGCTGGAGCAGGTCGCCAAGCGTGCCGGGGTGGCCATTGGCACGCTCTACAACCACTTCCCCGCCCGGCTGGCCCTGGTGCAGGAGGTCTTCGCCGGCAAGCTCGCGATCTGGGTCGCCGCCGCCGAGCAGGCCCTGAGCATGGACGACGCGTGGGAAGGGCTGTGCCTGTTCCTGGAAACCATGTGCGAACTCCAGGCACGCGACCGGGGCTTCAACGACTTCGCCTCGGTCCGGCTGCCTGAGAACGCCTGCCTGGCCGGCCAGCAGACCCGGATCCATGACCTCGGCGTGCGCATCGTCGAACGGGCGCGAGAGCAGGGCCGCCTACGACCCGACCTGGTACCCGAGGACCTCGCCTTCGTCATCTGGTCCCACAGCCGGATCATCGAGGCGACCGACGGGATCGCCCCGCACGCATGGCGCCGCCACCTGTACCTGATGCTCGACGGCTTCCGCGCCGAGCGCGCCCACCCACTCCCCGAACCGCCCCTGACCCCCGAACAGCTCTACCGCGCCATGCTCCGCCTCGGCGGCGCCGACAACGGCACCGACTGACTACCCGGACCGCCGAGCCGGTCACCGTCATGCCGGACGCCGCCACCGCCGCCCAGCCTTTGCCTGATCCGCCTCCCCGTTACCCGGCGCATTTATCAGGCCATGCTGCGATCCACCGCGCCATCGGCAGGGCTCCCGGTCTCACAAACGGTCATCTGTGAGAGTTCTGCGAGAGCCCCCGGAGTGATCACGTTTCCGCAGGTCGCCGTTCGCAAAAGTCCTCTCGAAACCGACATGTTGTGCGAAGCACTTCTGAGAGACTGCCGCCATGGAATTGACGCCCGATCAGGCCGCATCGGCGGTAGAACGTCACAACTGCCCGAACTGTGACGCGCCCGCCGACAGCGCCTGCCGCACCCGGGGCGGGAAGACCGCCGCGAAGTACCACACCCCGCGCTTCGTCCTCGTCCCCGCGCTCCGCGAGGAACTGGAGATCCCCGTCCCCGCCGACCGGCTCCCCGGCCGCGCGTGGAAGCAGGGCCCCGCGCTCGCGATCGTGCCTGCGCCCCGCACCGAGCGGCCGGTCCGGATCGGCTAACGCCCGTACCTCGACCGCCCGGCAGGAGCTGGCGAGCCAGCTCGAAGCCCTCCACCGCGCCGAGTGCCACAAGGTCTTCAAGGAGCAGATCAGCACCCGCGTCAAGGTCCGGCCGGAGCTGGAGAAGGCGCTCGCGCTGGCCCACCAGTTCAAGGAGGCGGCACCGGAGACGCCGGTCATCTTCACCGTTCACGAGCTCAAGCGGCTCGCGCGCAACGCGGCCGAGCTGATGACGCTGTCCGCCGAGCTCCAGGCCGGCGGCATCCAGCTCGAACTCCTCACCGGCCCGCTCACCGGCATCTACGACCCCAACGGCATGGGCGCCATGTTCTTCGCCGTCCTGGCCGTCGCCGGGCAGATCGAGCGCAACTACATCCGGGAGAAGACCCTCGAAGGCCAGGTCATCGCCGCGGCCAAGGGCAACCACGGCGGACGCCCGAAGGTCATCGACGACGACATGCTCACCTTCGCCATCGCCCTCAAGGACAAGGGCGTCCCCGTACCCGACATCGCGAAGAAGCTCACCATCAAGACCGGGAAGAACGCGGGCAAGAACCCCTCGGTCGCCTCCCTCTACCGGGCGCTCGCCGAAGCCGAGGAAGCCGCAATCGACGACGGCCTGCCGCTGCGGCCCAAGCCCGTACACATCCGCCGGCCCGAGGACCCCCTCACCCCTGAGGAGATCGACCTGCGCGAGAGGCTCCAGGCCCAGCCCCACCCGAACGCCGAGATGCCGTAGAGCCCTTCTCCTGCGTGCTGCTGGCTGTGGTCGGGGTCGTGGCGTCCGTCGGCCAGGGCGTATGTAGTGCCCGGCCGCTCTCGCCATCCGCCCTTCAGTGAACTCCCCGGTCAACGACCTGGTCCTCTTCAGGTTCGGGTGTGGTGGCGATGAGGATCTGAGCGGCCTCGGTGATGTTGTCGGCGCGGACGGCGCGGGCCATCGCTTCGCGGGCGGCGTCGGCGGTGGTGTCCGGGGGAACCACCAACAGGGCGAAGTGGTCGTTGTGGCCGCGGGTGATGAGGACGGTGTTGTCGCCGACCGGGTCGGAGTCGAGGTGCACGACCTGGTCGTCGATGACCAGGCGGGTCGGGAGGCCGTTCCAGGCGGCCGCGTCCACGCCCACGCGGGTGATCGGCCCAAGATGCCCGGTCAACACGCTGATCAGCGCGGGCAGCTCGGTCTCGATGTCGCGGGTGCGGGGCCACCACGCGCCGTCCAGGAGCCCCTCCCGGGACCGCGTGGTCTCCAGCCGCAGCAGGGCCGTGCCAGGTTCGACCGCCTGGTGGATCGCATCCGGCAGGAGCAGTGGTGGCTTGTGGGGAATGTCGGAGTCAGCCACGTGGATCCGCCCGTCAACGGGGTGCGGCCGCGCCTCGTCGCAGGTCAGCACCGATGCCGACCTGCTACGTACGCGAGCCCGCCGTCGTTTCACGGTACTCCCGCCGCCCGCACCGACGCTCTCCACAGCGCCTCCGCCGGAAAATACCTGGTCACACCGGACATCGCCCATCGAGCAGGCGTACAGTGAAAGCACCGGAAGTACTTCGCGCACCCGCTTTCACGCGGGTGTCATTTCCGGCGATCGCCTAAAAACCGGACTGCCGACGGGCAGTGCGGGGGCAGGTCCGCATCATGACCACCACCCTCGACCGGACCGCGTGCCGCGAGCTCGCCGCAGAGCTCCCGGCACGCTTGTCCCTCACCTCGAAGACCACCCTCGCCGGCCAGCTGGACGGTGCCTGGTGGCCCTACTCCCGCGACCTCGCAGCCGAGCTTCCGCCGCTCGCCGCCGCCCTGGAAGAACCCTGGGGGCGCGTCACCCGCGTCACCGTGAACCCCACCCGCTGGCCCGTCATCCCGCACACGGTTCCCGTGGCCGGGAACGCCGTGCACGTGGGCTGGTTCACCGAACAGGACCCCGACAAGCTCATCCTGCTCTCCTACACCGTCGGCCGCTGGGACCTGCTGGTGATTCCGCCCGAGACCGAGCCCGCCGCCGCGGCCCGGCTGATGGCCGCCGCCGCGATCCCGGGCAGCGCCCTGACCGCAGGCGTCCTGCATGGCCAACGAAGCCGCCATCGGGCGCGGCATCCGCGACGCCCGCCGCCGGGAAGCCACCTGGGAGGGCGAAGGCGGGGCCTGCATGTCCCCCTTCGGGAACCCGATGGACCGAAGCGCCCTGCCGCTGCCCGGAAACGGCTGGAGGTGAGCTCCGTGGAGACCCTCGTCCTCATCGCGGTGATCATCCTCGTGATCGGCATCGGAATGCGCTGGATCCACCTGCTGAACGCGCAGCACGACGCGCGGATCGCGGCCTACCACTTCAGCGACCCCCTGCCGAGACCTCCCGGTCTGCCGGACGACACCGGTCGTCGAGCCCACCGCACGGATGCCGACCGGTGAGGAACAGACCTTCCTCCGACCGGGGGCAGCGGTCGGGGCGCCACGGCGCCCCGACCCGCCGGCTTCTCGCCCACTCCGAAAGGGAACACGCCCACGTGAAGTACATCGAGACCCAGACACTGCCGTCGCTCGGGCACGCCGAGGTACGGATCATCGCGCACACGCCCGAAGCCGCCCGAGCGGTCGCGGAAGCCCTCCGCGGCTGCTTCGCCGCACGGAACAGCGCAGCTATCCCGGCCTCGACGGCGACACCCGCCTCCACCTCACCGTGGACACGGCAACACCCGCCGGCCCCGCCCGCTCCTGGCTGGCCGCCAGCCGGACCCCCGTCGGCGCCGGCGCCCACTCCGACGAGATCTGAGAGCCCCCGGGCCCCGGAGCCCACCCCCACACGAAAGGACGCGGTCATGGCCACACTGCGCGAACGCAAGACCTACCGCGATCAGGTGCTCCGGGTCCTGTACGAAGCCGTCGAAGGCAACCGCCTCCTCGGCATCACCGGAGCACAGCTGCGGCGCGACCTCCACGTACCGGAACAGGACCTGGCCGCCGCCTGCACCTACCTGGCGGGCGAAGGACTGATCACCGTCGACTGGGAACCCGGCAACACCCCCGCGATGGTCACCCTCACCCACGAGGGAATCCGGCACATGGAGGCCGATGAGGAGGAGACGGCCACGGGCCCGGCCTGATCCGGACGGCCACCTAGATGCGGGCGAACTTCTCGGTCTGCTGGGCGAACTCCTGGGCCATGGCCGCGCTGACCGTGGGCCTGGTCTCGCCGATCGTGCGCAGGTAGTCCTCGGTGGTGGGGCGGGCCCGGGTCCCGGTGTCGAAGGTGTGCTCGAACTGGACCTGGGAGACGGTCCGCGCCACATGGGCGATGTCGGCGGGGGTGAACCCCTCGCTGGCGTCCGCCAGCGCCGCGCTGTCGGCCTCCGCGCCCGCCCGGGCCAGGTAGCTCTCCCACAGCGCGGTCCGCGCGCGGTGGTCGGGGGGCCGATCGGCAGGACGTAGTCGAAACGGCCGTGCCGCAGGAACGCGGAGTCGAGCGTGGTCACGTCGTTCGTGGCGCAGACGAGCAGCCGCCCGTCCTGGCCCCGGAACCGGACGATCGCCTTGAGCAGTTCGTTGACGACGCCGACCGCGGTCGCGTCCGCGCCGCTCCGGGTCCCGGCGATCTCCTCGACCTCGTCGATGAAGACCAGGACGTGGTCGAGCCCGGCGATCTCGTCGAAGCGCCGGTTCAGCCCGCTCGCCAGTCCGTACTCGGCGGCCAGCCGGGCGGGGAACAGTTCGAGGAAGGGCCATTCCAGGCGGCTGGCGATCGCGTGCGCGAACGTGCTCTTGCCGGTTCCGGGCGGCCCGAACAGCATCACCGCCCGCGGCAGCTCCACCCCGTGCTGGGCGGCCATTTCGGGATGGGCCAGTGGCAGGACCAGACGCCGCTCGATGAGCTCCTTCTCCTTCTGCATGCCCGCGACCTTCTGCCACAGTCCCCCGGGCGGCAGCTCCGCTCCCAGCGACGCGAGCATGCTGACCGCCTGAGGGGTCACCCGCCCGCGCTTCTCGAAGAAGACCAGGCCCGGACGGGCGCCGAAGCCGCAGTTGTGCAGGGCGGCGGCACCGGTCTCGCCGTCGGGCAGGGCCGCGTGCACCGTTCGGACGCCACCGGCGAACAGCCGGTGCTCCAAGGCCGTGATCAGGTCGCTGCCCAGCCCCTGGTGCCGCCAGGCGGGCGCCATGCTGATGCGCAGGATCCACGCCCGGTCACCCTCCACCCTGCTCACCGCGGCACCGACCACCACGTCGTCCGCCGTGGCCACCACCGCCGGGTGGAGGGCCTGGAGGGCCGCCACGGCGTCCGAGAGCGGAAAGAGCGGTGGCTCTTCGGTCGTGCCGCTCTCCGCGTCGACTCGGATCACCGATTCGAGATCGTCCTGGGTGTAGTCCCTGACACGCCACCCCGTCATGATCAGCTCCGCGTGTTCGGCCGTACTCCCATCATCAGCCGATGCGAGCCGGGCCGCGCGCGGCAGCGACCGCGTGCGCGCCCGGCAGTGCCGTTGAGGGCGGAGCATCGAAGCCGTGTGGCGTGCCCGGTCGCCGGGGAGCATCCTGGAAGCCACGCCGCCCGTGCAGCCGGACGCCGCCCGCCGCCTGGTTGGAGGCGACCAGGATGACCGTCGGAGGCCGCGCGGACCCGGACCGCTCGGAGAGCTTCGGGGAGGAACTGCTCGGGGTGCTCCTGGACGGGGCGCACGAGCTGCCACCCCATCTGGTCGGCCCGCTGGTTGCGGAGACGACGGCCCGCATGGGGGGACGTAGCCGCAGATCCTGCTTCAGGACTACGGACAGCAACAGCTGGTCCCCCTGCCCGCCGACGGCGGGGCTGCCGGTGATCCGCAGCCCATCGACCGGTCCGAAGCCGGCCGGTGCTTCCTGGAGTCGCGCCCCGTCGAAGTCCTGACGCCCGACGGCATACGGGTCCACCTGCCGCTGCTGGACGGCGGCGACCAGGTGGGGGTGCTCGCGGTCACCCTGGACGGGGTCGACGACGACACCCGCCGCCTCCTGCGCAGGATCGCGGGCCTGGCGGCCGACCTGCTGCAGACCAAGAACGGCTACACCGACCTCTTCTTCCGGACCCGCCGCGGTGAACCGATGAGCGTGGCTGCGGAGATCCAGTGGTCCCTGTTGCCACCGCTGTCGATGGTGATGCCGCACGTCGCGGTCGCCGGAGTTCTGGAGCCCGCCTACGCCGTGGCGGGGGACGCTTCGACTACGCCCTGAACGGCGACGTCCTGCACCTCGCCATGGTCGACGCCATGGGGCACGGCCTGGACGCGGCCACGATGGCCACGGTGGCCATCGGCGCGCTACCGCCACGCCCGCCGGATCAGCATCGAACTCTCCGAGATCTACCTCTTCATGGACCGGGCCGTCGCGGAGCAGTTCGACCCGGACCACTTCGTGACCGCCCAGATGATGCGCCTGGACACGGACACTGGGCGCCTCCAGTGGGTCAACGCGGGGCATCCCGCACCATGCTGATCCGCGCGCACCGCGTCGTAGGCCGTCTGGACAGCCCCACGACCCTCCCTGTCGGCTTCGGAGGGGCCCAGCCGCAGGTCAGCGCAGTGGCGCTGGAGCCTGGCGACCGCGTCCTCTGCTTCACCGACGGCCTGATCGAAGAACACGAAACCGGGCAGGAGCAGTTCGGCGAGAAGCAGCTGATCGACTGGGTGAACCAGCTTGAGCAGGCCGACCACGGGATCCACAGGGTGGCCCGGGACCTGTCCCACACCCTCAAGAGGGCACGCGGCGAGACCACTTCGGACGATGCGTCGCTCGTCCTGTTCGAATGGCGCGGATGACGGAAGGCCGTGCCGCAACTTGCCAGCAGGAGCGGCGAACGGTGGGCAACCTCGATGACCACAGCCGGCACCCAGAGCCCCGGCACCTCACCCTACGACCAGGCCCCCGTCAGCTTGCGCCTCACCCCGCAGAGCCGACCCTCTCCCGAGGGACATACGATCACCTCGCCCCGACGGGCTCGGGCATCTACGCGCGGGCAACGGCTACACCCTCACCGTGCCCGCAAGCTCCGCCCTCCTCTCCGGCAGCCACCGCCGCGCTGGTCAGCACACATTTCATAGGGAAACCCCAGGTCAGGGCCACGGGCCCGGTGTCACTTTGCTCCACGGGTGGCAGGACTTCTCCCACCGCCTCCACGAGGCGGGCCACCAGCCGTACTACCTGGTCAGGCCCTGACTTCGCCTTTCGTCGACGATGGGCGGCCCTCTACGGGGGGCTGCCCGGCCTTGCGTGGCCTTGCGCCCTTGCCGGATCACGCCGCGAAGTCGCCCGCTGCACCGAGCCCGCCTGAGCCCGCCCCGAGCCGGCAGGCCGATGGGGTGCCCCCGCCTGTTCGGCCGGTTCTGACGTCATGTCACTCATACAGACCATTTATCCGATTTGCGGTCTATTACTGCGAATATGCGTGAATAATCCTGCGTGACGGCGCATCACTACCTCTGGCAGGGGTCCCTCTCGGTCCCCGCGCGGGGGAGCCTGCACCGACGCGGGCAGGGGGGCTTGCGGCCCTGACCCGTCATCGTCGTGGGCGCTCGGATTGCCTCCTCCGGGGAGGGCCCGGGCTCGAAGCAACAAGAAAGGTCCTGCCATGGCATTGGATGTCATCCGGTCGGCTCCACCCGACAGAAGGCCTCAGACGCAATCTGCTCAAACGGGGAGCCCTCGTCCTGCTCCCCGCGGCGCTCCTGGCGGCGGCCACCCTGGTCCCGAGCCTCGCTCACGCCGCAGAAGCGCCCGTGGGCCTGGGGACCGCCACCAATTACGCGGTCCTGGCCGGTTCGACGGTCACCAACACGAACCCCACCATCATCAACGGCGACCTGGGGCTCCATCCGGGCACATCGGTGACCGGCTTTCCGCCCGGCATCGTCAACGGAACGCAGCACGTGCCGACGCCGCCGCCGCTCAGGCGAAGTCCGACCTCGTCATCGCCTACAACGACGCGGCGAGCCGGGGACCCGGCGCCGCCACGTCGGCCGACATCGGCGGACAGACGCTGGCACCCGGCGTCTACACGGCCTCGTCGTCACTGGCACATCACCGGAACGGTCACTCTCGACGGCCAGAACGACCCCGACGCCGTCTTCATCTTCCGGATCCCCTCGACCCTGATCACGGCTCCGGCGAGTGTCGTGGCCCTCATCAACGGAGCAAATGCCTGCAACGTGTTCTGGCAGGTGGGCAGCTCCGCCACCCTCGGCACGACCACCCAGTTCAAGGGCAACATCCTGGCCCTGAAGTCCATCACGCTGAACAACAGCGCCGTGATCGAAGGCCGCGCCCTGGCGCGTAATGGCGCGGTCACGATGGACAACAACACCATTACGAGGGCGGCCTGCGCCGTTGGCCCGCCCGGACCTCCCGGACCGACGGGCTCGCCCGGCCCGACGGGCTCACCCGGCCCCACCGGCTCTCCCGGCCCGACGGGTGAGCCCGGCCCCCCCGGCCCTCCCTGCCCCGGCGCCCGGCCTGGCCCGTCCGGCAGCCCCGGCCCACTGGTGCCCCCGGCCCGACCGGCAGCCCC
>CAVQGD010000042.1:0-185926 GCA_963711935.1 uncultured Actinomycetota bacterium | reverse complement strand
AGCATGGCCTTGCGGCGGTCACCGAAGCCCGGGGCCTTGACGGCGACGGACTTGAAGGTGCCGCGAATCTTGTTGACGACGAGGGTCGACAGGGCCTCGCCCTCGACGTCCTCAGCGATGATCAGCAGCGGCTTGCCCGACTGCATGACCTTCTCCAGCAGCGGGAGCAGGTCCTTGACGCTGGAGATCTTGGAGTTGGCGATCAGGATGTACGGGTCGTCGAGGACGGCCTCCATACGCTCCATGTCGGTGGCGAAGTACGCCGAGATGTAGCCCTTGTCGAAGCGCATACCCTCGGTGAGCTCCAGCTCCAGACCGAAGGTCTGGGACTCCTCGACGGTGATGACGCCTTCCTTGCCGACCTTGTCCATCGCCTCGGCGATCAGCTCGCCGATCTGGGTGTCGGCGGCGGAGATGGAGGCCGTCGAAGCGATCTGCTCCTTGGTCTCGACGTCCTTCGCCTGCTCGAGCAGCGCACCGGAGACGGCCTCGACGGCCTTCTCGATACCGCGCTTCAGGGCCATCGGGTTGGCCCCCGCGGCGACGTTGCGCAGGCCCTCACGGACCAGCGCCTGGGCGAGGACGGTCGCGGTCGTCGTGCCGTCACCGGCGACGTCGTCCGTCTTCTTCGCGACTTCCTTGACCAGCTCGGCGCCGATCTTCTCGTACGGGTCCTCGAGCTCGATCTCCTTGGCGATGGAGACGCCGTCGTTGGTGATCGTGGGGGCGCCCCACTTCTTCTCCAGGACGACGTTGCGGCCCTTGGGACCGAGGGTCACCTTGACGGCGTCGGCGAGCTGGTTCATCCCGCGCTCGAGGCCGCGCCGGGCCTCCTCGTCGAACGCGATGATCTTGGCCATGTGAAGTGGTCCTCCCGGACTGGGGTGGATTGCTCCGGACCGCGTGGCGCCCGCGACGGACGGCTCGCCTGCCGGTGGTTCCTTGCCCCACCCGGCCGACGGGCCTCACCGACCCGGTCCTCGTTGTCACTCTCACCTTCAGAGTGCTAACGCCAATGATTAGCACTCGACCCCCGAGAGTGCAAGGCGTGCCCGCGCGGCGGGCTCGTTGGGGGTGGTGGTCGGGTGGTGGTCGGGGGACGGGCGGGAGCAAGGTGCGCTCGTGCGTGCCCCCACCCGGACAGGCCGAAAGGCCCGCACCCTCGGGTCAACTCCCCGGGGGATACGGGCCCTTCGAAAAAACGAAGAACGTCGCTGCTGTACAGTCGGCGCGTGCTTCAGTCGGCCGCGTGGACCATGTCCGCCTGCGGCCCCTTCTGACCCTGCGAGATCTCGAACTCGACCCGCTGGCCCTCTTCCAGAGTGCGGTAACCGTCCATCTGGATCGCGCTGTAGTGGACGAATACGTCCGCACCACCGTCGACCGCGATGAAGCCATACCCCTTCTCCGCGTTGAACCACTTGACGGTGCCCTGAGCCATGCCTAACTCCCCTATTACTGGCCCTTGCACGGACCCACACTTCGCGGATCCGGGTCAGACCTCACCCCCCAACGGCTGGGGGCGTGCGCCGGAACGCGTCGACCGCGGCTGAATGTATCTGCCCAACTGCCCTCTGCAACAGGTCAATTGGACGAGAAATCTGGACACGCCCCGTTGAGAATATGTGGAGGATTCGCCAGAAGTCAGGGCAAGTCGGGCGCCACAAAAGGAATAGAAGGCACAAAAGCCACGCACATTTTGGCCACTTCTTGGCTACTTCGCATCGGGCGCACGGCAGGAACTCATATGCGCCCGGCATAAAACCGGTGAGTGAATCGAACCGGGTTCCCCGATTGTACCCCGCTCAACCATACGGAATTGCCCCCTCCGCTTCTCTCGCGGAGGGGGCAATTCGGCGAACTCTCAGCAACAGGGCTTACGCGCTTACGGGGCTTACGGCGCTTACCGAGGGTGAGAATTCGGAGGGCTCAGCCGCCCGCGACGGCCGGAATGATGGACACGCCCGCCCCCTCCGGAGTCGCCGTCTCCAGGCCCTGCTCGAAGCGCACGTCGTCGTCGTTCACGTACACGTTCACGAACCGGCGCAGCTTGCCCTGGTCGTCCAGGACGCGGCCCGCGATGCCGGTGTGGTTCTTCTCCAGGTCGGCGATGACCTCGGCGAGGGTCGCCCCCTCGGCGCTCACCTCGGCCCGGCCGCCGGTGTAGGTGCGCAGGATGGTGGGGATGCGGACGGTGACGCTCATGGGGACCTCCGGGTCGGGTACGGCTGTACGTGGGGGCGCGTCCGGTAAGGGGCGCGGGGCTGTAAGGGGACATGCAAGGGACATGCGGTTCCGCTGCGGCTCGTGCGGCTCGTGCGGCTCGTGCGGCTCGTGCGGCTCGTGCGGCTCGTGCGGCTCGTGCGGCTCGTGCGGCTCTGCGCCAGGCGGCAGAGCCGCACGGAGGTCACAGCGTGCGGTTCCGCTGGCACTCCCAGGGGAGCGTCTACGCGAGGCCGGCCTCGCGGAAGGAGTCCAGGCTCGGGCGGATGGTCGCGGTGAGGCCCGTACCGGCCACCGCGTCCAGCGTCTTGAGGCCATCGCCGGTGTTGAGGACGACGGTCGTCTTCGTCGGGTCGAGGAGACCGTTCTCGATCAGCTTCCTCGTGACGCCGACCGTCACCCCGCCCGCCGTCTCCGCGAAGATCCCCTCCGTCCGCGCCAGCAGCTTGATCGCGTCCACGACCTGCTCATCGGTCACGTCCTCCACCGCACCGCCCGTCCGCCGGGCGATGTCGAGGACGTACGGACCATCCGCGGGGTTACCGATGGCGAGCGACTTGGCGATGGTGTCCGGCTTCTGCGGGCGTACGACGTCGTGGCCGCCCTTGAAGGCGGCGGACACCGGCGAGCAGCCCTCGGCCTGGGCGCCGAAGATCTTGTACGGCTGGTCCTCGACGAGCCCGAGCCTGATCAGCTCCCGCAGCCCCTTGTCGATCTTCGTGAGCTGGGAGCCGGAGGCGATGGGGACGACGATCTGGTCGGGGAGCCGCCAGCCGAGTTGCTCGCAGATCTCGTACGCGAGGGTCTTGGAACCCTCGGCGTAGTACGGCCGCAGGTTGACGTTGACGAAGCCCCAGCCCTCGCCGGCCGGGTCGCCGATCAGCTCGGAGCAGAAGCGGTTCACGTCGTCGTAGTTGCCCTCGATGCCGACGAGCTCGCCGCCGTAGACCGCGGCCATGACGACCTTGCCCTGCTCCAGGTCGTGCGGGATGAAGACGCAGGAGCGGAAGCCGGCGCGGGCGGCGGCGGCACCCACGGCGCCGGCCAGGTTGCCGGTGGAGGAGCAGGAGAGAGTGGTGAAGCCGAAGGCGCGCGCGGCCTCCAGGGCCTGGGCGACGACGCGGTCCTTGAAGGAGTGCGTCGGGTTACCGGAGTCGTCCTTCACATACAAGGGCGCGCTCATACCGAGCTCGCGCGCCAGGTTGCCGGCCTTGACGAGGGGGGTCCAGCCGGGGTTGAGGTTCGGCTTGCCGGCCACGTCGGCCGGGACGGGAAGGAGAGGGGCGTACCGCCAGATGCTGGCGGGGCCGGACTCGATCAGCTTGCGCAACTCTTCGGTCTCGTACGGAGAGAAGTCGTACGCGATCTCCAGCGGACCGAAACACTCCTCGCAGGCGAAGACCGGGCCGAGGGGCACCCGGTGGCCGCACTCGCGACAGGACAGCGCGGCGGCGGGGCCGAGGTCGACGGTGGCGGAGTCCCTGGCCGAGGCGGCCGAGGCGGTCGCGGCAGCCGGAGCGGTCGCGGTACCGGAGTTCGTGCTGCTTGTGGCAGTCTGCACAGCCATGTGAGGCGAGGCCCTTTCTCCTCATCTTCCCCACGACGTATCTCGCCGTGAGACGGATTTGGCACCTTCCCTAGCCGGGAGCCTCGCGAGGCCGATCGACGGTGATCCGTGATCACGGTCATGAGACTGTGATCCGCTGGTGATCGATGCTGATCGGTACGAGAACCGGCTGGAGGGTTGCCGGGGCTTCATCGGGCCGTATCCCTCTGCCCCTCTGGATGAGCGGTATGGAGTTGTTGATCCTGTTGCTGATCATGCCGATCGTGTCACTGATCGTAACTGATCGTTGAAACACGCTGATGATCTTGCAATGCGATGGTCATCCGCGTTGTTCAAGACTGTAACCGAAGGCCAGGACAGGGGAGATAGTCGTCCGAACCGCGAGATGGATCACATGAGAGACATGAGACCGAGAATCCGTGTGATCGACCTGGTCGAACAGTGTCGAAACAGTGCCGAAACAGTGAGGAGCCGCAGACCGTGCTGGAAGGACAGACCGTGCTGGAGGAACAGGGCGTGCTGGAAGAAGTCGAGCGCTGGCTGAGCACACGCTCCTGGTCCGTGAGCGATCGCCCGCTCCACAGGATCCTGGCCGCCAAACGTTCCTCGGGCCGGTCGGTCAGTGTCGTCCTGCCCGCGCTCAACGAGGAGGAGACGGTCGGCGAGATCGTCTCCGTGATCCGTCACGACCTGATGCGGCGGGTCCCGCTGGTCGACGAGATCGTCGTCGTCGACTCCGGCTCGACGGACCGTACGGCGGAGGTGGCCGTCGCCGCGGGCGCGACGGTGGTGCACCGGGACACGATCCTCCCGCGCCTCGCGCCCCTGCCCGGCAAGGGCGAGGTCCTGTGGCGCTCCCTCCTCGTCACCAGCGGCGACATCGTCTGTTTCATCGACGCGGACCTGAAGGAGTTCTCGTCGGACTTCGTCTCCGGGATCGTGGGGCCGCTGCTCACCGACCCGGGTGTCGACCTGGTCAAGGCGATGTACGACCGCCCGCTCACCATGTCCGGCGGGCCGTCCGCCGGGCTGTCCGGCGGGCTGTCCGGCGGGCTGTCCGGCGGGTGCATATCCGGCACCTCCGGCCCCTCCGGCACGACTGTCGCGGGCGGGGGCGGCCGGGTCACCGAACTCATGGCCCGCCCTCTGCTCAACATGCACTGGCCGCAGCTCGCGGGCTTCGTCCAGCCGCTGGGAGGCGAGTACGCGGCCCGCCGCTCACTGCTGGAGCAGTTGCCCTTCCCGGTCGGATACGGCGTCGAGCTGGGCATGCTGGTCGACGCGCTGCACCTGGTGGGGCTCGATGCGCTGGCCCAGGTCGACGTCGGTGTCCGTAAACACCGCCACCAGGACGGCCAGGCTCTCGGCCGTATGTCCGCCGCGATCTACCGCACGGCCCAACTCCGCCTGGCGCGCGGCCACATGATCCGCCCGGCGCTGACGCAGTTCGAGCGGGGCGAGCGGGGTTTCGAGCCGCGGACGTACTCGGTGGACACGGAGGAGAGGCCGCCGATGGCGGAGATCGAGGAGTACAGGGAACGAAAGGCGGCGTGATCGTAAGGCGTGTTCGTAAGGCGTGTTCGTAAGGCGTGTTCGTCAAGCGTGGCCGGGACTCAGCAGATCCGTACGTTTGAGCGGATGCGACAAGGGCTAGGTTGACGAGCATGGCTTCCGCTTCCGTCAACGGCGCCCCCATCCTCGTCGCTTCCAACCGCGGCCCGGTCTCGTACACCCTGGACGAGACCGGCGAGCTCACGGCGAAGCGCGGCGGGGGCGGCCTGGTGTCAGGTCTGTCGGCGATCGGGCCGGAGGCCGGTGCGGTCTGGGTGTGCTCCGCGCTGGGTGACGGCGACCGCGAGGCCGTACGACGCGGAATCGCGGGGGCGGGGCCCAAGGCACCTCCGCAGGAGGACGGTGGTGGGCGTCCGCAGGAGGGCGGTGGTGGGCGACGGGTGGGCGAGCCCGGGGTGCGGATGCTGGACATCGACGCGGCGGCGCACGCGGACGCGTACAACGGCATCGCCAACTCCGTGCTCTGGTTCGTGCACCACATGCTGTACCAGACGCCGCTGGAGCCGGTCTTCGACGCGGAGTTCCGGCGGCAGTGGGCGTCGTACGAGGCCTACAACCGGACGTTCGCCCAGGCGCTGGCCGAGGAGGCGGGGCAGGGGGCCGCGGTGCTGGTCCAGGACTACCACCTGGTGCTGGTGCCCCGGATGCTGCGCGAGCTGCGCCCCGACCTGCGGATCGGGCACTTCTCGCATACGCCGTGGGCGCCGCCGGAGTACTTCCGGCTGCTGCCCGACGACATCGCGGCGAAGGTACTGCTCGGCATCCTCGGCGCGGACCGGGCGGCCTTCCTCACCCAGCGCTGGGCGGACGCGTTCACCGACTGCTGTCACGCCGTGCTGGGGCACGGCGTCCCGTCGGGTACGCGGATCGGGGTGCACGGGCTGGGTGCGGACGCCGGCTTCCTGCGGAAGCGGTCGCACGAGCCGGACGTCGACGAGCGGATGGCGGCGCTGCGGGAGCGGATCGGGGTGGCCCCCGACGGCAGCCCTCGGAAGACGATCGTCCGCGTCGACCGCACCGAGCTGTCGAAGAACATCGTGCGCGGGCTGCTGGCGTACCGGCAGCTGCTGGAGGACCGGCCGTCGTGGCGCGAGCGGGTGGTGCACGTGGCGTTCGCGTACCCGTCGCGGCAGGACCTCGCCGTCTACCGCGACTACACGGCCGAGGTACGGCGGCTGTCGGAGGAGATCAACTCCGCGTACGGGACGCCGGGTTGGACGCCGGTGGTACTGAACCTGAAGGACGACTTCGCGCGCTCGCTGGCCGCGTACCGGCTGGCGGACGTGGCGCTGGTCAACCCCATCCGGGACGGCATGAACCTGGTCGCCAAGGAGGTGCCGGTCGTCTCCGACGAGGGGTGCGCCCTGGTGCTGTCGCGGGAGGCGGGGGCGTACGAGGAACTGGCCAAGGACGCGGTGGTCGTGAACCCGTACGACATCGGGGGCACCGCGCGGGCGCTGCACGAGGCGTTGGCGATGCCTCTCGATGAGCGCGCCGAACGCACGGAGCGGCTTGCGGCGGCGGCTACGGCACTGCCGCCTGCGCGGTGGTTCCTGGACCAGCTGCGGGCACTGGAGGGGTAACGGACTGGTGCGGGCACTGGAGCGGTAACGGCCTACTGCGGCCACTGGAGGGGTAACGGCCTACTGCGGGCACTGGAGCAGTAACGGCCTGCCCGGTAACAGCCAACTACGGGCGCTGGAACAGGGACGGCCTGGGGGCGATCTCGCTCCTCGGGCTCAGCCGTCGGACAGTTCGGCCGCTGCCGCCAGGCCCCCCAGCAGCCGTACGACACCCGCTGGGCCGTCCACGACCATGTCCGCCCTCTTCGCCAGCTCCGTCACCAGCTCAGTCCCCTCGTCGCTGCCGCTGCACACCAGAAGACCGGGCGTACCCTCGGCGCGGAGTCCCTCGACTGCCGCGAAGGCGGGGAGGTCACCGAGGTCGTCGCCGGCGTACAGGACCGCTTCGGCGCCGGTCTCGCGTACGTACTCCCGGAGAGCGACGCCCTTGTCGACGCCCGGCGGGCGGAGTTCGAGGACCAGGCGGCCGGGCTCGACGAGCAGGCCGTGGCGGGTGGCGAGCGCGGTGAGGGGCGCGCGGAGGGCGTCGAAGGCGGCCTGGGGATCGGTGGTACGGCGCGTGTGGACGGCCACGGCACGGCCCTTCTCCTCGGTCCATGTGCCCTGCCAGGCCCCGGCCGCTTCGAGGACGCCGGGGAGTTCGGCGCGGACAGCGGCGATGCCCGGGTGCGGCGGGGGTGCCGTGACGGTGCCGGTGGCCGCGTCCCAGCGCTCCGCGCCATAGTGGCCGAGGACCACCAGGTGCTCCAGGCCGGGGGCGCCCGCGAAGCCGCCGTGGTGGACCGCGACGTCGGCCGGGCGGCCCGTGATCACGACCACGGAGGCGACCCTCGGGGCGAGGGCCGCGAGTGCGGGGACCGCCTCGGGGTGGGCACGGGCCTGTTCCGGGTCGGACACGATCGGGGCGAGCGTCCCGTCGAAGTCCAGCGCGATCACGGCTCGGCCGGGGCGGGCGAGGATCGCCTCCAGCCCGTCACGCCCGGCCGGGTTCGAGGGCGTCGGCAAGGAGTCTTTCGGGTCCTCAGAGGCCGGGGGGGCCTGGGGGCTCGGGGGGTCCTGAGGATCTGTGAGGTCCGGGGGGATCTGTGAGATCTGTGGGTTCCATGAGTTCCGGGGATTCCGTGGGATCTGTGAGGTCCGTGGGTCCCGGGGGTTCCGGGGATTCCGTGGGATCTGTGAGGTCCGTGGGTCCCGGGGGTTCCGGGGATTCCGTGGGATCTGTGAGGTCCGTGGGTTCCGGGGGTTCCGGGGATTCCGTGTGGGTGCCCATAGCCGTGACCCTATCCAGGTAGGTGCGGGCTTATCCCCCTCACCGCTCCGCCCGCCGTCCCGCCCGCACCCTGCATAGCCGGTTCACCGTCACCGGGTCGTGCTCCAGGGCCCGTTGGTCGTCGAGCAGCGCGTTGAGCAGCTGGTAGTAGCGCACCGGCGCCAGCCCCAGCTGCTCCCGTATGGCCCGCTCCTTCGCCCCGGGCCCCGCGAAGCCACGGCGCTCCATGGCGAGGATGGCCTTCTCACGTGGGTTCAGCTCGTCCATCTCGTCCATGCGGAAAACCGTAACGGGCGCCACTGACAACCGTACGCGACAGGTGATATCAGGTGATATCGAGAGCGGTGCTCAGCCCGCCGTCGGGTCCACCACCCACTCGCCCCGCCGCATCACACCCTTGAGCCCGAACTCCGCGTCCAGGACCACCAGATCGGCGTCCTTGCCGGGTTCCAGGGAGCCCACTCGGTCGTACATGCCCAGCAGCCTGGCCGGATTGGCGGAGAGCGCGGCGACCACGTCCTCCACCGGCAGCCGGTCCACGGTGACCGCCCGCTGGAAGGCACGGTCCAGGGTGAGCGTCGAGCCCGCGATCGAGCCGCCCTCCACGAGCCGGGCCACACCCTCGCTGACCTCGACCTCCAGCGGGCCGAGCAGATAGCGGCCGTCGCCGAAGCCGGCCGCGTCCATGGCGTCCGTGACGAACGTCACCCGGGCGCCGCCCGCGTGACGGAACGCCAGCTTCAGGGAGGCCGGGTGGAGATGGGTGCCGTCGTTGATCAGCTCGACCGTCACCCGCTCGTCCTCCAGAAGCGCCGCGACCGGGCCGGGTGCGCGGTGGCCGAGCTGGGGCATCGCGTTGAACAGGTGAGTGGCGACCGTCGCGCCCGCCTCGATCGCCTCCACCGTCTGCTCGTACGTCGCGTCCGTGTGCCCGACCGCCGCGATCACCCCGTGCTCCGCCAGGAGTCGTACGGAGTCGATGCCGCCCGGGAGTTCGGTGGCCAGCGTCACCATCCGGGCCTGGCCGCGCGCCGCGTCGATCAGCTTGCGGACCTCGGCCGGGTCCGGGTGGCGCAGCAGCCCCTCGGAGTGCGCGCCCTTGCGGCACGGCGAGAGGAACGGGCCCTCGAAGTGGATGCCCGCGGTCTCGCCCTGCTCGGCCAGCTCGGCCAGCAGCCCGGCGCGCCGGGCGAGGAAGTCCATGCCGCCGGTGACCATCGAGGTGACGAGGGTGGTGGTGCCGTGGACGCGGTGGGTGTGGATGCCCCGGAGGATCTCGTCGACCGCCCCGGAGGTGAACGACGCGCCGCCACCGCCGTGGTTGTGCACGTCGACGAAGCCGGGGACCAGCCAGTGGCCGGTAAGATCGACGACCGGGGTTTCTCCGGGCGCACTGACCGGGGCTCCTCCGGGCGCACTGCCGACGCTACGCGTGTCCTCGCCTACGATCCGCGTGTTCTCGCCGATGACTCGCGTGCCCTCGCTGGCGATTCGCGTGTCCTCGCCGATGACCCGCGTGTCCTCGCCTACGATCCGCGCGCCCTCGACGATCACGCGGCCACCGTCCGCGATCCCCGTGGGCAGCACCACCCGGGCACCGGCGAGAACCTTGCGGGCGGCCATCAGGCGGTTTCCGTCGGAGCCGCCGGAACCGCCGGAACCGTAGAAGTGGTGGTCACCGTAGAAGTGGTGGTCAGCAGATCCCAGGCCATGAGCCCGGCGCCGAGACACCCGGCGCTGTCCCCGAGGGCCGCGGGGACGATGGACGGCAGCTTCTGGAAGGTGACGCGCCGTCGGACGGCGGCCCGCAGTGGTGTGAACAAGGTTTCCCCGGCCTCCGCGAGACCACCACCGATGATCAGCGTGCGCGGGTCCAGCAGGGTGAGCGCGGTGACCAGCCCGTCGGCGAGCGCGTCCACGGCGCCCTGCCAGACCCGTACGGCCCGCGGGTCACCGGCCTCGACGGCCTTCGCGCAGTCCGCGGCATCCGCCTCCGGCTCCCCGGACGCCGCGGCCCAGGCCTCGCTGACGGCGGCCGCGGACGCGTACCGCTCCAGACAGCCGCGCTGCCCGCACGGACACGGGGCCCCTCCGGGCCGTACGACGATGTGGCCGATCTCGCCCGCGAAGCCGTGCGCACCCGCCTCGACCATGCCGCCGATGCCGATCGCGCCCGCGATCCCAGTGCCGAGAGGCACGAACAGAAAGCGGTCTGCCCCCTGCCCCGCGCCGATCCGCCCTTCGGCGAGTCCCCCCGTCCGCACGTCATGACCGAGGGCGACCGGGATGCCGTCGAGGCGCTCGCTGAGCAGCGCGCGGAGGGGTACGTCGCGCCAGCCGAGGTTGGCCGCGTACACCGCGGTGCCGTGCTCGGCGTCGACGATGCCGGGAACAACGACCCCGGCTGCTGCGGCGGGCGCGCCGAAACGGCGCTCCCCGTACGCGCGCAACTCGGCGGCGAAGTCGAGGATCGACTCGACGACGGCGTCCGGCCCGTGCTCACGCCCGGTGGCCCGGCGGGCCTGGTGGAGCAGGGGGAGTCGGGGAGGCCGGGAGAGTCGGGAGAGTCGGGGGAGCGGCCCATCGGAGGGCGTGGCACCGTCGGTCCCCACGAGGGCGGTCTTCATGCCGGTGCCGCCCACGTCGAGGGCGATGACATGTCTCACGGGGACAGTTTGGCATCCTCCCCCGCCTTGAGGCTGTTCCGGTTCTACGAGCTTCTACGAGCCTCTACGAGCTCTGAGCTCACTAGCTCTTGAGCTTGCTGAGCGTCAGCTGGTCGAGAACCGCGTCACACTTGTTGCCGTCCTCGCAGGCGATCTCGATGACGTTGGTCCCCTTGGTCAGGCTGACCTGGGCCCAGGTGCTCTGCCAGCCCTTCTCCCAGTCACCCTTCGGGGCCTGCGCCTCTGGGATGAAGTTCTCCATGTTCAGCGGCATGGTGTTCGCCTTGCCGTTGACCACGACGGTCGCGTCGGCGTCGACACCGGGGATGCCGTAGCGCACGTCCAGCCGGTAGGTGCCGGCCTTCTCGATGCCGTTCACGGTCCAGACGACCTTGGCACCGACCTGGTTGAAGCCCGACACATAGATGCCGCCGGCCGCCTTCGCACCGTCGAACTGGGTGTCGGTGGTCGTGCCGCCCTCGAGCCGCAGCGCTTTCGCATCGATCTTCGGCAGCTCGGCATCGTCCTCGGCCGACCGGGAGGCCGACTTGCTGGGCTCGGCGCTCTGCTCGGCCGACGAGGCGGCAGATGCGCCGGTGTCGCCGCCGACCGTCTTCTCCGAGTCGTCACCGAGCATGGCCACGCCGATGCCGACCACCACGGCGGCGACCACGGCGATCGCACCGATGAGCAGGCCCTTGGTGTTGGGGCCGCGGCCCCGGCCACCGCCACCGCCGCCGCTGTCGTACCCGGGCGTACGGGTTGTGGGCGCGCCGCCGGGGAGTGTCTCGGGTGCCTGGTAGTGGGCGTTCGGCTGGCCGGGCGCCCCCTGCTGCGGCGGCGGCACCTGGCCGTACGCCGCTGTCTGGCCGGGCTGGGCTTGGCCGACGGGCTGCTGACCGTACCGGCGTTCACCGACCGCCCGCACCCTGTTGACCGCGTTCGGGTAGCCGTAGCCGGCCGAGGGCGGCTGCGCTCCTCGGGCCTGGCCATCGGCGTACAGATAGCCGAACGGGTCGTCGTCCTCGGGCGTGCTCGCGCCGTTGCTGCCGGGCGTCATCCCAAGATCTCCTCAGCGGTGCGGTACAGAAACGGGTACGTGGTGTGAAGGGCGAGCCTACCCGCTCCAGCTCCCCCCAACGGGTGACTCCGATCGCATCCCCTTGCCGGTCACCGCCACCCACCACCCCCTGAATCACCTCGCTGACCTGCGAAAACGATGCGATACAGATGCGTACGGGTGCGATGCGGGTGCGATACGAGTGCGATACGGGTGCAGTGCAGGCGCAGGTCAGGCGCAAGTCACCCGCAGGTGCAGGCGCAGGTCAGGCGCAGGTCAGGTGCAGGGCACCTGCAGTGCAGGTGCAGGGCACGGGGTTTCCGCCCGTGATTCATCCCGCACGCCGGTGCTGCTTGGGACGAGACCGTTTCTCTACGTACATCCGTTCGTCGGCGGACTTCAGCACCTCGTCCGCTGTCATCCCGCAGCGGGCCCAGCCGATACCGAAGCTGGCGCCGACCCGCATGGCGCTGCCGTCGACCCGGATCGGCTGGATGATCTCGCTGCGCAGACGGACGGCGAGGTCCTGGGCATCGATCCGGTCGACGCCGTCGGCGAGGACCACGAACTCGTCACCGCCGAGCCGGGCGACGGTGTCGCCGTCCCGCACACCGCGGCCGAGCCGCTGGGCCACCACGATCAGTACGGCGTCGCCAGCGTTGTGCCCGAAGCGGTCGTTGATCGACTTGAAGCCGTCGAGGTCGCAGAAGAGCACCGCGAGTCCCTTGGTGCTGTCGTCGTGTTCCCCTGCGGGGGCGACGACGTGCACATGGTGGTCGAACGCGTCGTACGACCCGGGGCCGGAGCCGGAGCCAGGGCTGGAGCTGAAGGCGAAGCCGTGGCCGTTCATGTCGTATGCGGGGGGCCCGTCGTCGGGGTGGTCGTGCGGCTCGTACACCGCGTCCCTCATGTCGGCCGCACCGGGCGACGGCGACAGGGACGGGAGCCGGCAGAGGCGGGCGGACAGGCGCGTGCGCAGCTCGGCGGAGTTCGGCAGGCCGGTGAGCGAGTCGTGCGAGGCGCGGTGGGCGAGCTGGAGCTCGCGGCGCTTGCGCTCCTCGATGTCCTCGACGTGGGTGAGCAGGAAGCGGGGCCCGTCGGCGGCGTCGGCGACCACGGAGTTGCGCAGGGACACCCAGATGTACGTCCCGCCGCGGCGCCCGAGCCGCAGTTCGGCGCGCCCGCCCTCGGCGGAGGTCCGCTGGAGCGTATCGACATCCTCGGAGTGGACGAGGTCGGCGAACGAGCAGCGGCGCATCGCGGACGCCGGGCGGCCGAGCAGACGGCACAGCGCGTCGTTGACGCGCAGGATCCGGCCTTGCTCGTCGCCGCCCATCTCGGCGATGGCCATGCCCGACGGGGCGTACTCGAAGGCCTGCCTGAAGGACTCCTCACTGGCGCGCAGGGCCTGCTGCTCCCGTTCAAGCCGGACCAGGGCGCGCTGCATGTTGGCCCGCAGCCGGGCGTTACTGAGCGCGATGGCGGCCTGGAAGGCGTACATCTGGAGCGTCTCGCGGCCCCATGCGCCGGGGCGCCGCCCGGTGCGCGGCCGGTCCACGGAGATCACGCCGAGCAGTTCCCCGCGGGCGCCGCCCGGAGCACTCGGAGGGTACATCGGCGCGAAGAGGCGGTCGGAGGGATGCCACTCGCCCTCGAAACGGGGCTCCGGGCCCTCGGTGTGCCACTGGGGCACGTCGTCCTCGTCCAGCACCCAGCCCTCGGTGTGCGGGATGAACCGCAGGTCGCCCCAGGCCTCGCCCATGTTCAGCCGGCGCTCCCAGGAAGCGCGCGAGCCGATACGGCCGGTGATGTGCGCCTCGGCGTCGGGGTCGCCGGAGAGTGCGGCGACGACGAGGTCACCGTCGGGACGCACGAGGTTGACGCACGCCAGTTCGTAGCCAAGTCCGTTGACGATGCCGTCGGTGACGGTCTGCAGCGTGTCAGCCAGGCTGCGCGCCGTATGCATGTCCGCCATGACCTGGTGCAGCTGTCGCAGAGTCCGCAGACGGACGTACGGCTCCGAGTCGATGTCGGCGTCGGTGCCAGCACCAGTGCCAGTGCCACTGCCGACGCCAGTGCCAGTGCCGGCGCCAGTGCCACTGCTGGCGCCAGTGCCGGTGCCACTGCCGGTGTCCATTCGCCCTCCCTCCGAGGATCTTGCGGTAACTCCAGGGAGGTCTCCGGGGCATTCGGGCTGCCTCCGGCGCACTCCTCGACGTGCTTACTCATTCTCCTTTCCTCGACTTTCATCCACGTTCCCGCCACTGAATCACAGCGCGCTCCCTAGTCGGTACACAGGGTCAACAATAAAGAGACCCTTGTGACTCAAGTCACAGCAAGCCATGAACAATTGGGGGTTCCGCACTCTCCGCCGGAGGTCCCAGGAGCGGATCCCCGGCCCCAGGACCGGCCTCCCGGCCCCCGGAGCGGACCTCCGGCCCCAGGAACGGATCCGGCCCCTGGTCCGATGCGGAGCCCGTCGGCCGGGGGCTGGCGTCCAGCCGGGGGCTGGCGTCCAGGGGCGCCGAAGCCCCCCCTGCCCCCACCGTGTCCGCCCCCGCCGGGCATGCTGAGGGGGTGAGTGAAGACGAGTTCCGCGCCGCCATGTCCCGGCTGGCCGCGGGTGTGGTCCTGGTCACGGCATACGAGCCCCCACTGGACCCCGAGGGGCCGCGCGGCGAGGACGTCGGTATGACGGCCACCGCCTTCATGTCCGTATCCCTGGACCCGCCCCTGGTCATGATCAGCCTGCGCGAGGGTTCCCGGATGGACGACCTGCTCGCCGAACAGCCCCTGTGGGCCGTCTCCGTACTCTCCGAGAGCCAGCGCCACATCGCGGGCCGGTTCGCCATGAAGGGCCGCGTCAGCGACCGGCTGCTCTTCGAGGACATCCCGTACGTCCGCGGCGAGGCCTCCGGTGCGCTTCTCGTGGGCGGCGCTCTGGCCACCCTGGAGTGCCGCACCGAGCAGCGGGTCCCGGCCGGGGACCACACCCTCGTGATCGGTCGCGTGCTGACGACGGCGGTCCCGAGCGCGGACGGCAGGCCCCTGACGTACTTCCGGGGCCGGTACCGGCAGTTGGCGTAGCCACGTCGGACACCCGCCCTTTCAGGTCCACCCGCCCCTCAGGTCCACCCGCCCCTCAGGCACCCACTGGTCGCGAGGGACCCACTGGTCGCGCGTGCGTCGGGCACACGTCACGCGCTTTTCCCCGGCGTACGAGGCGTACGAACGCCGTAGGAAGGCCGTAGGAAGGCCGTGGACTAGACCGCTGTACGAACGCCGTACGACACGCACGGCCCCCGGATCCCGGGCGCAGGAAAACCCCAGGTAAAGAAAGCAAAGAGAGCAGGAACCTTCGATACCCCTCTCCGCGTTCCTAGGGTGAGCTGTAGCTTCGTGGCCGTACGAAGGGCCGTACGAAGGCCCTACGAAGCCCAAGGCCGCGCGCACCGCGCGTACGCACTTAACGAGGGAAGGGACTCCCAACAATGGCTGTAAGCCTGTCCAAGGGTGGCAACGTCTCGCTCACCAAGGAGGCTCCGGGCCTGGCCGCCGTCACCGTGGGCCTCGGCTGGGACGTCCGCACCACCACCGGCACGGACTTCGACCTCGACGCCTCCGCGATCGCGGTCAACCCCCAGGGCAAGGTCTACTCGGACGCCCACTTCATCTTCTTCAACAACAAGCAGACCCCGGACCAGACCATCGTCCACACCGGCGACAACCGCACGGGCGAGGGCGCGGGCGACGACGAGGCGATCGACATCAACCTGGCGGGCCTCCCCGCCGACGTCGACAAGATCGTCTTCCCGGTCTCCATCTACGACGCGGAGTCCCGCTCGCAGAACTTCGGCCAGGTCCGCAACGCCTACATCCGCATCCTCAACCAGGCCGGCGGCTCCGAGATCGCCCGCTACGACCTGTCGGAGGACGCCGCCACGGAGACCGCGATGGTCTTCGGCGAGCTGTACCGCAACGGCGCGGAGTGGAAGTTCCGCGCGGTCGGCCAGGGCTACGCCTCGGGACTGGTGGGTATCGCACAGGACTTCGGTGTGAACGTCTGACGTACGTCTCCGACGTCGTGACAGGCCCCCCGGCTTTCCCTCGGGGGGCCTTCGTCATGCGCGGCCAAAGCGCGCCGGGTCGATACCGGCCGCCGACAGTGGCCTTGCCTCGCGAGGATGTGACACTCCAGCGCGAAGTGTCACATCCTCGCGAGGCATCCCTCGGGCGCCCGTACTCCTCACGCACCGCTCAACTTTGAAGTCCCTTGAAATCGGGCGGAAGTTCAGGGGCGGAAGTTCAGGGGACGAGGGGGAGAGGCAGGTGCGGGACGCCCGGAGCTACGACTCTGGTTCCTGGACGTTTCCTGGACAGCCGTCGCGAGACTCCGCGCCTCGGCGCCGATGAGGAGCGCCTCGGCTATCTGCTCCACGTGTTCGGCGCGGAGCATCCCCACGTGCACGAAGGACATCCCGGAATGGGTGACCACGGGCCGCAGATGCTGTAGCGCGCGCTCAGGAAGGCCCAGCGCTGCCAACGCCTCACGAAGCGCGGTGGTTACGTCGTCTGCCCGACCGCGGCTGCTCCGCCATGTCCGCATGTCCATCAGTGAACCTCCGCCTGGTGCCGACGCAGCTTCACATTGCAGTCGGACACCGCGCTGTAGTCCCCCACGGAACGCGCGTTCCCCCTGGCAACCGAGAGGGACAGGCATGCGGAGCAGCCAGGCTTCGCTGAAGGCTCACGTGGCAGTTCAGTCAGGTCAGTACCTCGGAAGGTCCGGTCTCGGGAATCCGAAGTCTCTTGTTCGCTCTCCATGACTTCATCTTCGACCGGTTCAGGAAGACTCTCTAGCCTGTTTCCTGTTCCCGCAAAAAATCGTCGCGAATAGTCTCGACAAGACTCCGCATACCATCGCCCGACAGCGCCAACCGTTCGAATCCATCGAACTTCTCGACGTAAAGCCCTACATCTCTGAGGTCCGTGACGACCACCTCAGCGTGGACCGTTTCTATCGTCACCATGCGGTCGTCGCGGATGACGAACGCATGATTCGCAATGTCGCGCTGCTGAATCCCCAAGGGAACCACACGGATATCCACATGGGAGAGTCGAGAAATGGATACTATGCGGTCAAGTTGCGCAGCCATCATCTGTGCTGGGACGATTCGCCATCGCAGTACAGGTTCAGTGATGATGAACCGCAGCGACTTTGTCGTGTCGTAGAGGACCGCTTGACGTTCAATCCTTCCGTTGACCGTTCGGGCGAGAGATTCCTCGCCCAGGTTGTGGCGTTGCAGAATAACCCGGATGTACTCCGGTGTCTGGAGCAGACCGGGAACCAACGCAGATTGGAACAACCGCAGCATCGACATCTGAGCTTCCAGAGCCTTGGCCGCCTGCTGGCCTTTGTGGGCTCCGATCCGCTTCAGAAGTCGCCACGCTGTTGCTTCCGTCGCCGATGCTCGGGCCGCCTCGGTGTACTCCGCCCTGACTTCCTCCGATACGCCGATGGCCGTCAGGATGCGCTCTACGTCCGTCACGCTTGCTGCGAGCTTCACATTTTCAATCTTGGAAAGCTTGGACGGAGACATGAGAGCACTGCGGGCCACCGCTTTGGCTTCCTTACCGGATGCCACTCGCAGCGCCCGCAGCGCGGCCCCTAGCTCTGCTCTATTCACACCCCGTACTTGGCCCACCATTCGGTGAATGGTTCCGCATGCGCAAGTGCCACGTCACGGTACCGAGTGAACTCTGCTACTCGTTCTGGTGGCAGGATTTCCGAGCCCAGGAATTTTCCGGTTCCGTCATAGCTCATCACGGCCACGGACTCAGAGTCGAAAAACCAGAAATCTGGAACGTTCTCCAGGGGACTGGGCCTGTCCGTAGTATCGAGAATAAAGAACTCCTCTCCCCCGGACATGTTCTTCCGGTATCCCCATCCGAGTTCGAACCTCAGGTAGTCCGTAAGCGGCCGGGACAGAATATGAACCCGGTAGACCCGCTTCCCCTTACTTGTGTGTGAGCGTAGTTCTTCGACCCAGCGTGCGTTGTAGTCGACCGACTGCTGTTCCCCAGCCAGGAAGGCTCGATAGGCATCAACATTGCCGGACTTGCTGTAGTCGTCGAGGGTTTCCAGGCGGAACGCCTCATGCTCGAATGTGTCGAAGAGGTCGCCGAGAGTCCTAGATGAGGTTGTCACGGATGGCCTTCTGGATCAGTCCCATCGGGATCTCAACCAGGGTTTCGTGAGCTGGAATCTGAAGCCCATGATCGGTTGGGGTCTCGCCCTGCACCAGGAGCGTGCCGCGATCTGTCGCGTAGATCGTCGGGCAGTCCTTGAGCTCGCACGTACTGACCAGCTTAGTGATCTTCATTCTCTGGGCTTCCCTCTGCTCTGCTGCCAGTTCCCACATCTCGCTCATCTCGCTCATCTCGCTCATCTCGCTCGATGCTCCCGAAGCCGGACTACGAGAGTCAAGCGATCACGGTTGACAGGACAGGAAACCGTGCAGGCCGTACCACCCAGGGGTGCTGCCAGGGGCTGTCCACCTGAGGAACGCATGAGCAACAGGGCCCTCGGAACCTCTACTGCTCGGACTTGAGGGCCGCGAGGAGGGCGCGGAGTCGTGCCGGGGTGGCGGTGATGACGACGTCCGGGGTGTCGCTCTCGCGTATGAGGATCTGGCCCTCGTGCGTGGGCGAGTTCGACGCAGTTCTCGGCCTGGCACTCCCGAGAAGGACGACTTCTGCCACTGGATAGGCAGGCGGGACCTCTCACATTTCTTCTCGATCTGGTGGATGAGCTGGCGGGACTCCTGCTCGCTCAGCGATGACCGCTCGGCGATGTCGATCAGTCTTCCGAACTTCTTCAGCTGCGGCGTCAGCGCTACAGGTCGCCTCCTCCAGGTCTGTCCATCTGGACCGTGTCCAGTTGCGGCAACAACTCCCCCCACATACATGAGGGGATACGTCGCCTCAATGAAGTTCTCGCAGGTGAACGGGATGACACGCACCGTGACAGTCGGCCATTCCGAGGCCTCCAGCAAGAACTCAAGCTGCCTTTTGGTGATCTTGCGGCCGCCAAAACGCATGCGCAACGCAGCTTCATGCACAACGGCGTTAAACGGAGGAGGCGCTTCACGCTCGAAGATGCGTCGACGTCTCTTCCGGAACTCCACCCGCACCTCCAGCTCATCAGCGGGAAGCGCTGGCGTGTAACTGCTGTGGATGGCCCGAACATAGTCCTCGGTCTGCAGGACGCCGGGCACGTTCATGCTCTGCACACTGCGCAGGTATGTGGCATGGTGCTCCAGCTCCGCGATGTTCAAGAACCCAGGCGCGAGGACTCCCCGGTACTCGTCCCACCACCCCTGTCCTCGCGATTCCCGAGCGATCACGCACAGGGCATCAATCAACTCGCCGTCGTCGCACGCGTAGAAGACCGCTAGCCGCCGGATCCGTTCCTCACTGACGCCGATGCGGCCGGACTCGATGTGGCTGATCTTCGCCTGGTCGGTGGAGAGCAGACCGGCGGCCTCGCGGGCCGTCTTGCCCGCGAGCTCTCGCAACTTCCGCAACTCAGCGCCCAGTCGGGCCTGTCGGGCGGTGGGGTTCTCTCTTGGCGGCATGGTTCCTTCCCTATGGGGTCCGAGTTTGCCGGGTCCACGTTGACTCGGTCCACTCACACGGGTGAATCTCGCCGACAACCTTGCCCCGTGGCAAGTATTTACCCTACCTTCCAGAGAGTCAGCGCACCGCACACCAGTAAGACCGCAGTGCAGCCAAGCCAGTTGGCCTGGTCGAGCCATGGCGGTGTGCAGCGCGGAAAGCCGCCGTACCACCCAGAACAACGAGGGAGAGCCCACATGGACCCCATCGGACCCACCGATCCCATTGAACCCATCAAGCCCATCTATCCCATCGACCCCGTCCAACCTCCCCAACACCCCCCGCAGATCTACCGCCTCCGCACCCCGAACTCCCCCACCAGCCCCAAGATCTGCAGAGACATCGTCGCCCTGCTCCTCCAGGCCACCGGCCACCCCCAACTCGCCGATACCGCACGCCTGTTGGTGTCCGAGGTGGTGACCAATGTCCACCTTCACACCGCTTCTCCCGCCGTCGGCCTCGAAACCATCGTCCGCCACGACCGCGTACACGTCTCCGTGTACGACGACGCGCCCGACACCGACGACGCCCGCCCGCAGCCCGCGAACGCACACGCGGAGAGCGGTCGAGGATTACTTCTGCTCGACGGGCTTGCCCAGGACTGGGGCGTGAGCCAGGACTACGAGCATCGGGTCGCCGGCAAGCGGGTCTGGTTCGAGTTGCGGAACGAGAACGGCCAGTGACGTAGCAGCCGCCGCTACCCAGCTTCGGGCTTGCGGAGATCGGCAGAGGTCGGTAGAGATCGGCAGGGATCGGCATAGGTCGGCGGAGATCCTGCGGCGAAGGCCCGTATGCGGACGGACATGGCACCATCGCCTACGTGCTCGACATCGGCTACGCCCTCTCCAACCGCTTCCCCGACCCGCCGCAGACCGACTACCGGCGCGCCGACGTGTACGCGCTGCGGCACGACCTGTTCAGCGGGGACGTCTATCTCGCCGACGCCAAGGCGGACCGGGAGCTGTCCACAGCCTGGGGATGGGTGCCGGTACTCGACTTCGCCTGGGCGCTGTGCGACATCGTCGAGCAGCTCGACCAGGACCCGGCGGGCTCCCGCGCCGCCCGGCCCCAGCGCGCCGAGCTCGACTTCACCGAGTCCACCGACCGCATGCTGTTCGAGCGGCGCTTCGGGTGGGTGGACATCGAGTCCGACTGGATGCCGGCCGAAGAGCCCCCGCTCACCTTCTCCCACGCCGAACTCCGCCGCGAGGCCCGCGACTTCCTGCACGACCTGATCGCGGACCTCACGGATCTTCACGAAGGGCTCCGGGAGAACTCGGTGATCTGGACGCTGGAGGCCCGTTTCCCGAGAGTGCCGTGACTCTCCGATCTGTTCCTGATCTGTTCCTGAGAGTTTGAACCGGCCTTTTGCGGTTCAACGGGGAACCGGGTGGGGAGGCCGTTCGTGATCACAGGGGACAGCTCTGTTCCAGTCTTGTCCGGTCTTGTCCGGTCTTGCCTATGGGGAGAATCATGACGCGCAGATGGTCGCTTGTTTCCTTGATCGCCGTGCTGGCCGTCGCGCTGGCGTTTGTGGTGTTCCAGGTCGTGAGGTGGGAGTTGTCCGACGAAGAGGCCTCCGGCGGCGGGAAGCCGCCCGGCCCGTCCCCGTCGCAGAGCGGTGGCAGTGGCGAGAGGCGAGGGCGAGGCTTCCGCTTCGTTACAGGGAGTCGGCTGGTGGCCGCTGCACGAGTCGGGAACGGCCCGCGCGGGTGAGCGTGACGCCGTGCTCCAGGGTGGTGCCAAGTGGGTGGCGGACGGTCCGAACGGCGGCGCCCTCAACTTGGACGGCACCAGTGGTTTCGCCGATGTCGGGGTGCCTGTGCTCGACACGGCCGAGAAGGACTACTCGGTGGCAGCGTGGGTGCGGATGGAGACGGACCAGGGTTTTCGTACGGCGGTGTCGCAGGACGCCCAGCGGACCAGCACGTTCTTCCTCCAGTACTCCGGGGACGAACAGCGCTTCGCGTTCAGCTTCGCGGGCGCCCGGACGCTCGCCGAGAAGACCGGCAAGCCCGAGACGGGCCGCTGGTACCACCTCGTCGGCACGTACGACCAGGACGAGAAGACGATGAGGATCTACGTCGACGGTGCGAAGGCCGGTGAGCGGAAGGCGTCCGCGCCGCCCAGGCGCGCGGGCAGCCTCGTGATCGGGCGGGCCAGGCACGGGGGTCTGCCGGTCGACCACTGGAAGGGTGACATCGCCGATGTGCACGTCTACGAACGGGAGTTGACGGCGGACGAGGTCTCTTCTCTCGCCTCCGGGGAACCGGAGTGACCGTGGGTCCGGGGAACCGGAGTGACCGTGGGCGGCAGGTCGTGCCCGTTTCTGCCTGGTCGGGGACGGGCGGGCGGAGAGCGTGCGGGCAGGGAGCGGGCGTGAAGCGCGGCGGAGAGGAACAGGCCTTTGTCGTCCAGGTTGTCACCTGAGGACCGTGTCCCCCACCAGGCCCGGGGGCTCCCCCACCAGGGCGGGGGGCTCGACCGTGAGGAGTTCCTGCGGATTCTCTACGACTGTCACGGAAGCGCCTTGCTGCAGTTCGCCGCCCGGCGGCTCGAAGGCGACTGGCATCGCGCGGAGGACGCGCTGCAGGAGCTCGCGATCCGGGCCTGGCATCACGCGGACGAGATCGACCAAACTGCCGAAGCCATGCGGCCCTGGCTGTTCACGGTGTTACGCAATCTCGTCATCGACGGGCACCGGGCCCGCCGGTCCCGGCCCCCGGAGATGGCGGACCCGGAGCTCGGCCACTTTCCGGTGCCCGACGGGGTCGACCGCGTACTGACGTCCCATGTGCTGACGGAGGCGCTGCGGGATCTGCGGCCGTCGCAGCGTGAAGTCCTGCTGCATGTGCACTACTTGGGCCGGAGCGTGAGCCAGACGGCCGCGGTGCTCGGTGTGCCTGCGGGCACCGTCAAGTCGCGCACGTTCTATGCGGCTCGTGCTCTGCGGCAGGCGCTGACCGACCGTGGGGTAGAGGTGCGGGGGGTGGAGGTGCGGGAGGCGACGGGAGCGGGCCGAGACGCTGCTTGAGCTTCCCCACAGGGCTTGAGCGTCCCCACAGGGCTTGAGCCTCCCCACAGGGCTTGAGCCTCCCCACAGGGCTTGAGCCTCCTCACAGGCGCCCGGCGTGCCGGTCGATGTCCAGGCCGAGCGGCCCGGTGTCGAGCGAGCCGTCGGCGTCGGCCCGCCAGCGCCATGCGGCGGGGGCGTCACCCAGTACGAGGACGGCGTCGCCGGGGCGCAGGGTATCCAACGCTCCCTCTCGTCTGGGGAGTTGGGAGGCGTCGACGACGAACAGGTGCGGTGCTTCGCCCTCGACGGCCACCTGGCTGCGGCCCTCGATGAGCCGGAAGATCTGGGTGACGTCGGCGGAGCCACCCGCCGGGGCGACGGGTGCCCCGGAGGTCCTGGCGAACCCTTCCTCCAGACTGGCCGCGGTGTACAGCCGTGAGGAGCGCAGCCCGGCGCCGTTCAGGGTCTGGTCCGTGGCGAGGGAGCCCACGAGGGTGACTTCGGCGAGGCCGCCCACGGGTCCGGTCAGCACTTCGGTGACGACGGCCCGTGCCCAGTGGCGTACTTCTTCGTCGGGGCCCGCGACGGAGATGGTCGACGCGGCGCGGGAGAGGTCGACGAGCGCCCGGTCGGCGCCGGCCGTTCCGACCGTGACGGTCAGCGCGAAGGGGAGTGCCGGTTCGCCCTCGGGGCCGGGCCGTTCGAGTTCCTCCCGGGTGGCGGTCCAGCGCTCGCCGTCCGCGTCGGCGGTCCACGGTTCGGGGGCGTTGTCCTCCGTGGCGGCGAGCAACAGGTCGAGCTTCTCCCCCGAGTAGACGACGCCGTACAGGTCGGGCAGGGCCCGGCCGGAGCGCAGGCATGCGCCGGTCAGCCGCCGCAGTCCCGCGTCGATGACGTCGAGGGCCTCGCGTTCCAGGACGGCTGCGGCGGCGGTGACGGGTTTCGGCGGGCGGTTTCGCTGTTCGGTGACGATCAGCGCGGCCACCGCGCCGATCAGCGCCAGCCCCAGCAGTACTGCCAGAGCGACGTACCAGATCATCTTCTGACTCCTTGTCGGGCACCTCGGCACGGTGACCGGGGCGGTCGGAAAGCGGGGGGTGCCGGGCCGCGGCACCCGCCCGCTGGGCACTACGAGCCGTGGCGGCGGATGGTTCACCGGATGGCTGTGGCCGTCTCGCTGTGCTGGGGGCGGGGTGGCGGGGCGGGGGGTAGCGGGGTGGGGAACGGGGTGGGGACGGGGTGGGGGACGGGGTGGGGGACGGGGTGGGGGGCTCAGGTGAACCGTCCGGGCGCCGGGCTCGTAGTACAGCTGTGGCCTCGTAGTACAGCTGTGGCCCGGAGCCGTTGTGCGGTGCTTTGTGCGGTGCTCCTGTGGTCCCCGCATTCATGCCCAGTGGGAGGACGTCCTGTGTCGTTGATGTTGACCGTGGTCGAGGGAGGCGGTGAGGCGTTCGACGTCCACCTCGACGCCGACCCCGACACCCCCGTGGGTGCTGTCGCCCGGGCTCTAGCGGAGGCGGGTGGTGTGCCGCTGCCGCCGGAGGGGTCGGGGCTGTACGCGGAGGGCCGGCTGCTGCCCGCGGGCATGCTGCTGCGCGATGCGCCGCTGCACCACGCGGCTGTCGTGGGTCTTGGCCGGCCGCCGGTGTCGCAGTCGGTGGAGCCGGCGGGTCTGGTGGAGGTCCGTGCGGTCGGTGGGCCGGGCGCGGGGGCCGTGCATCGTCTCGACATCGGCGAGTACCGCGTCGGCCTCGGTCAGGGCGGCGCTCTTCAGGTGCTGCGACAGGCGCCCGCGCAGCCGTACGCCGTGCTCCGGGTCGGTCCCCGGGGGCGCTGCGTCGTCGCACCGGACGGTTCCGACGGTTCCGAACGGGGCGCGGGGGCACTGCAATTGGACCGTGAGGGCGTCGAAGGGGAGGTGCCGTGGCCGGTCGGTGCGCAGCTCCTGGTCGGTGACTGCCTGCTGGAGCTGGCGTTGCCGCAGGGCCCGGATGCGGCGCTCCAGCCGTCCGAGGACGGTGCGGGCCGGGACTACAACCGTCCGCCGCGGCTGCGTCCCGCCGAGGCCAGTACGCGCTTCACGCTTCCGTCGCCGCCGCAGCCGCCTGCTCACCGGACGCTGCCGTGGGTCGCCGCGGCGGTTCCGCTGGTGATGGCCGTGGCCGGCTGGCTGGTCTTCCAGCGGCCGACGATGCTGCTGTTCGGGCTGCTCTCTCCGGTGGCGGTGCTCGGCAACTATCTGATGAACCGGCGTGGGGGTCGTCAGTCGTACGCCGAGGCGCTGGCCGCGTACGAGGAGAAGAAGGAGCGCATCGAGGGCGAGGCGCGGGAGGCGCTGGCGGCCGAACGCACGGCGCGCCGCAGGGGTTTCCCCGACCCGGCCGAGGTCATCCTGACCGCTGTCGGTCCGCGCCGGCGCCGCCTGTGGGAGCGCCGTACGTCGGACGCCGACTTCCTCGAACTGCGGGTGGGCACGGCCGACCAGCCGTCCGAGGTGGTGCTGCGCGATCCCGACCAAGGACGAGCACCGCCGGCAGGACCCCTGGACCGCGCTCGATGTGCCGGTCACCGTTCCGCTGCGCGAGCACGATGTGCTGGGTATCGCCGGTGCCGGGGACGGCCGCGCAGGCGATGGCGCGGTGGGCCGTCGCTCAGGCAGCCGTCCTGCACAGCCCGCGTGACCTTCAGATCCATCTGTTGACGGCGGGTGGTGCGGCGGACCGGGAGCGCTGGGCGTGGATGCGCTGGCTGCCGCATGTGCGGAAGAAGTCGGGTGACACGCCGGCCAGCATCGGCTCGGGAACGCAGACGTCGGCGCGCCGGATCGCGGAGCTGACAGCACTGATCGCGGAGCGCCGCGCGCAGCAGGACAAGCGGAACCCCGTCGAGGGCCCCGATGTGCTCGTCGTCCTCGACGGGGCCCGGAGGCTGCGCTCGCTGCCCGGCATCGTGCGGATCCTCCGGGACGGGCCCGGTGTCGGTGTCCGTGCGCTCTGCCTGGACTCCGAGGAGCGGCTGCTGCCCGAGGAGTGCCAGGCCGTCATCGCCGAGGAGCCCGGTGGCACGCTGCGGGCGGGCCGTTCCGGGGCGGGCACGGTCACCGGCATCCGGCCCGACCTCGTCTCCCTCGACTGGTGCCGCTCCTTGGCCCGGGCCATGGGTCCGCTGCGTGACCCGGGCGGCTCGGACGAGGAGGCGGCCGTACTGCCCGGCTCCGCGCGGCTGTTGGACGTGCTGTCCCTGGACCCGCCGCGGGCCCGTGACATCCGGGCACGCTGGCAGGCGGGCGGGCGTTCCACCCGTGCCGCCGTCGGGGTCTGCATGGACGGGCCGTTCTTCCTGGATCTGCGCCGGGACGGCCCGCACGGTCTTGTCGCCGGGACGACCGGCTCCGGCAAGTCCGAGTTGCTCCAGACGCTCGTGGCCTCCCTGGCCGTGGCGAACCGGCCGGACGCGATGACGTTCGTCCTGGTCGACTACAAGGGCGGCTCCGCGTTCAAGGACTGTGTCCGGCTGCCGCACACCGTCGGCATGGTGACCGACCTGGACGCTCATCTCGTGGAACGGGCCCTGGTCTCCCTCACCGCGGAACTGACCCGGCGGGAGCACCTCCTCGCGCAGGCGGGCGCCAAGGACATCGAGGACTACGTGGATCTGCTGGAGCGGGAGCCGGGCGCGGGCCGCCTGCCGATGCCGCGCCTGCTCATCGTCATCGACGAGTTCGCGTCGATGGTGCGTGACCTGCCCGACTTCGTGAAGGGGCTGGTGAACATCGCGCAGCGGGGCCGCAGCCTCGGTATCCATCTGATCCTCGCCACGCAGCGGCCCAGCGGTGTGGTGTCCTCGGAGATCCGCGCGAACACCAACCTCCGGATCGCGCTGCGGGTGACGGACTCCGCGGAGAGCCAGGATGTCCTCAACTCCCCTGATGCGGCGGGGATTTCGCAGAGCACGCCGGGCCGCGCGTTACGTGCGGCTCGGCCAGACCTCCCTCGTTCCGTTCCAGGCCGGGCGGGTCGGTGGCCGCAGGCCCGGCGCGTCCGCGTCGGCGATCCTGGAGCCGTGGGCCGTCGTGGTCGGCTGGAACCAGCTCGGCGAGCCGCTGCCGCCGCGTCCCCGCCGTGCGGTGCGCGGCGCGGAGGAGGCCGAGACCGACCTCAACGCTCTCGTCGAGGCGATTCGCGGGGCCGATCGGCGAACTCGGCATCCCCGCCCAGCACAGCCCGTGGCTGCCGCCGCTGCCGCAGACGCCTGGTCGCTCGGCGACCTGCCGCCCGCGCCGCCCGCCGTCGGCTACGACCTCGCTCCCGTCGCGTACGGCGTCGTGGACCTGCCTGCCCAGCAGGCGCGGCGTCCGCTGGTGATCGACCCGGCCACGCTGGGGCATCTGCATGTCGTCGGCTCGCCGCGGCAGGGCCGGTCGCAGACGCTGCGCACCCTCGCCGGTGCCCTGGCCCGCGCCCACTCTCCGGCCGAGCTGCACCTGTACGGCATCGACTGCGGCAATGGCGCGCTGCTCGCCATGGAGGGGCTGCCGCACTGCGGTGCCGTCACGCAGCGCACCCAGCCGGACCGGGTGGCGCGGCTGCTTGCCCGGCTCACGGCGGAGCTGGGGCGGCGTCAGGAGCTGCTCGCCGCCCGCGGCAGCGCCGACCTGCCGGAGCTGCGGCGCGCGTCTGCCAGAGGACGAACGGCCCCCGCACATCGTGGTGTTCCTCGACCGTTGGGAGGTCTTCGACAAGTCCCTCGGCGAGTACGACGCGGGAAATCTGCTGAACGGGGTGCTCGCTCTGCTCCGGGACGGCGCCAGCGCCGGCATCCACCTGATCATGAGCGGCGACCGGGCGTTGTTCTCCAGCCGGGTCGGCAACTCCACCGAGGACAAGCTGGTCCTCAAGCTCAACGACAAGTCCGAGTACGGCTTGATCGGCGTGACCCAGCGGAAGGTGCCCGACGAGATCCCGCCGGGCCGGGCGCTGCGTGCCGCCGACAAGGCGGAGGTGCAGATCGCGCTGCTCACCGAGGATCCGGGAGGCCAGGCGCAGACCGCGGCGCTCCAGGAGATCGCGGCCGGGTGCCGGGAGCGGGCCGCCGAACTGCCCGCCCGTGCCCGCCCGTTCCGCGTGGACACGCTGCCGGACCGGCTCGGCTTCGAGGAGGCGTGGGCGTATGTGCGGGAGCCGGGTCCGCGCCGGGCGCTTGCCGGTGTCGGCGGTGACGAACTGTCGGCCTACGGGCCGGACTTCTCCGTGACGCCGACGTTCCTCGTCGCGGGTCCGGCCCGTTCGGGGCGCAGCACGGTCCTGGTGACGCTGGCGTTGTCCCTGCTGGCGGGCGGGACCTCGGTCGTCGTCGGGGCGCCGGCCCGCTCTCCGCTGCGGGAGCTGGCCGGGCGGGGCGGTGTGCTCGCCGTGTTCGACGACGCCGACATCGCCCCGGATGCCCTGGAGGCGGCGCTGGCCTCGGCACCGGACGGGGCAGTGGTGCTGCTCGACGACGCCGATCTGCTGTTGAAGACCAAGGCGGAAGCGGTCCTCACCCAGATCGCCAGGACGGGCGCGGAGACCGGCCGGGGCCTGGTCGTCGCCGGACAGACCGACCGGCTCTCCTCCGGGTTCTCCGGCTGGCACGCGGAGGCCCGCCGGAACCGGTGCGGCCTGCTCCTGAAGCCGCAGAACATGAGCGACGGCGAGCTGATCGGCGTGAAGGTGCCCCGCAGCCGCCTGGGCGCGGCATGTGCGGGGCGGGCGATCCTGCATCTCGCGGACGGGGTGCTGCGGACGGTGCAGGTGCCGGAGTCAGTGCTCGGTCCCGACGTGAACTGACGTGAGCTGGCGTGAACTGACGGGTCGGACAGATGAGTTGAGGGCCCCCGCCGGTGACGACGGGGGCCCTCGGGCGTGGGTGGCGCGGGGGGCGGCTCAGGGGCGGGGGCCCTCAGGCGTGGGTGGGGCGGGGGTGCGGCTCAGGGGCGGGGGGTGCGGCTCAGGGGCGGGGGCCTGTGGGCGGCCTCAGGTCGCGTGCACCTTGGCGTCGTCCGCCCCGCCCAGGAATTCGATGATCGAGTAGATGAAGCCACCGACGCCGAGGATGAGCCCCGCCCCGCTGATCAAGGCCTCCAGCGCATCCATGGCCGGCTTGGGGACGTGTGTGACGGTCTCGATGATTTCCCCGAGGGTGTTGAGGACGTCGAATTCGATCCCCGCTGCCCCCGGGGCCGGCGCCCACCGGAAGAGGTTCTTGAACCACTGTCCCAGAGGGACCTTCCCCAGGGCGCCGAGGCCCTTTCCGGCCCACACGGCGAACCCGCCCAGGCCGAGGCCCACGATTCCCGCGACGATGCCGAAGATGTCCCATTCCCCGGTATCGGCCCCTTTCGCGATCGAGAGGATGACCGAACCGGCTCCGAAGAGGAGAGCGCCGGCGGCGAGCACGACACCGATAGGGCCGGTGATGACCATGGCCACGACGCCGAGAACAGCGCTGACGATGGAGAACACCAGGTTCAGTACGTCCCCGATCCTCTCCCAGAAGTTCTTCCCCTCGACCGCTTCGTCCTCGGCCTCCTCCAACTCCCGTTTGGCCACGGCCGCGTCGGAGGTACGGAGCTCCTGCGCGTCGACGGCAAGGAGCCGGGCGGCCTCCAGCTCCGCCTCGGCTGTCCCGACGGACCGTGCTGCCTCGGACTTTGCCTGCTGCGCGTCGGCGAGGGCGCGCCGGGCGCTGCTGCGGGCCTCCTCGTCGTCGGGCGGCGGTGTCTGCGCGTTGTCGAGGCTGTCCATGTGGGCGCTCGCCGCGGACGCCACCAGGATGGCCGCGTCCAGCGCCTGTTTCGCCTCGCGGCCCTGGTCGAGGGCCCGGTCCGCCTGCTGCTGTGTCTCCCGCAGGCCGTCGGCGTACTTGGCGATCGCGTGGGCGGCCGCCTCGTAGGACGACTGAAGCTTGCCCACCTGCACGGGCAGGTCACCGAGTTTCGTCCACAGCTTCTCCATGGACTCGCCCTCGCCGAGTTCGCCCGAGTCGAGGCGGGAGACGACGGACTGGGCGGACAGGGCGTCTTCGGCGACGGAGCGGTACTGCGTGGCGAGTTGTCCGAGGATCTCGGGGTCGCCGGGTGTCGGGTCCTGAGAGAAGCCGAACACCTCTTCCCAGTCGGCCAGCGGTGGGCGTGCCATGTCCCGACCTCACTTCCCGCTCTCGGTGCCGACAGCTGCGGCGGCGTCTGTGTCCGCGTCCGCGGGGGCGTCCGCGTCCGCGGCGGCCTCTGCGTCCGCGTCCGCAGGGGCCTCTGCGTCCGCGTCCGCGGGGGCCTCTGCGTCCGCGTCCGCGGGGGCCTCTGCGTCGTGGAACCGGAAGGTCGCGGCGACCGCGTCGAACACCTCGAAGAACTTCTCCGCCAGGCTGATGTTCGCAGTCGTACTGGCGAGCACCATCAGGTCCCGGCTCGACGGCACGGGGATCACGACCTGGTGCACGGCGGTGCGGATCGTGGCCTGCCCGAAGTAGTCGAAGTCCTCCAGGGAGGTCATCCGTCCCACGCTGCCCACCTCGGGCAACTCCATGATCTCCACCCGGTTCAGGCCTGACCCCCGGCCGACGGACTTCCGGTTGTTCCGCACGCCCGCGGCGAGCATGATCTCCGCCAGATCGGTCGGCTCACCGTCGGGAATCCGCGTCCGCAGCACCATGGCTGAGGCGTTCAGCGTGCTGCCGTCCGGGAGGAACACGATCAGAGAGCCGACCTGCAGGGCACCCTGGGCGTAGGCCTCGCGGGCACTCTTACGGGTCTGCCGGATCAGCCTGTCCACCTGATCGGGCTCCGCGTCCGTCCCCTTCGCCTGTTCCTCGACACGGCGCCGGATCGCGGCGTCTCTGGTGTGCGGGTCGAGGTCCAGGTGTGACCAGGTGGACGGGTAATTCAGCGTGTAGCGCGCCGGAGCGCCCGCCGGCCGGTCGGCGGAGGGCAGCAGCCGCGGCTGCCCGGTCCCCTCCTGTGTTTCCTGTGTTTCCTGTGTTTCATGCGGATTCATCCAGCGCCTTGCCTGCCTCGATGTCGGTGTGGGTGAAGTTGTCGACGATGCCCTGCGAGGTCTCCTTGAACGTGTCCACGTTCTCCTTGACCTTTTCGTGGCCGGCGGACCAGGCACTGTCGAAGCCGTTGACGGCCGAGATCAGACCCGGGTCGCCCACGTCGTCCTCCGAGCCGACGTTGTCCAACTTCGCGGTCTTGTCGATCCGTTCGCGGATGTCCTTCAGCGCGTCCATCGTGTCGGTGAGTTCGCCGACCGGGATGTGAATGCGCGTCATGACGCCCCCTTTCTCTCCCGCTTCTCTCCCGCACCGGCCGGGTTCCGTGGCGCGGGAACGTCACGGAACCCGGCCGTGGCCGGGAGTCAGCCGATGGCGCCGGAGGTCTGGTCGTCCGTGTCGACGAAGGCGTCGGCGACCTGCTGGATGAACACGCTGACGCCCTGGAGTCCTTCGATCGCCTCCTGCGTGCCGTTCTTGTACTCCTCCCAGAACGGGCGGAACTTCGTCTCGGAGCCGGGGGTCGCGTAGGCGGCCTCGACCATCTCCTCCATCTTGGTGTTGGCCTCGTGCAGGCTCTGCTGCATGAGTTCTTTCTGGGTCTGCAGCCAGGTGGAGGCCTCGCGCATCTCGTCCGGGCTGATCTTGATGTTGCCGTCGGCCATGCCGGTTCCTCTCCTCGTTCCGTCCGTGTCGCGGTACGGGCACGCAAAAACGCGCACAGGACCGCATGGGGGTACTACGCGTCGTCCGGCGGGGCGGTTCACCGCTGTTGCGGAACAGTGACAATTCCGGCCACGCCGCCCTCCCCTGCGTAGGGGAGTGTGACCTTGGCAACCGACGAGGTCGGCACCGCCGCGTACAGCCGGGGCACCACCCGCTGAAGAGACAATGTCCACCACCGAGACCGCCAGGTGACAGCTCAGGGCCGAGCCGCCGCCGTCATGCCTCAGGCTGAACCCGCAAGGGAGACCACAATTGAGACCGCGGGCAGCAAGGCGGCACGTGCGCGGCGTCGTCGCCGTATCCACTGAATGGAAAAGCCCAGCTCAGACGGGGTCTGAGCTGGGCTTCAGGGGAGCCTCCTGTCGGATTCGAACCGACGACCTACGCATTACAAGTGCGTCGCTCTGGGCCGGACTGAGCTAAGGAGGCACCGCGCACTTCAACGCCGTACGCGAAGGCTGCTCCACTGTACACAGAGCCCGTTTCCCCGAGCCACGAGGTTGCCTGCTCCACGCGGTCGGAAACTCTGCGTAAGCATACGTAACGGGGCGGCGGTCCACAGTCTCGAAACCTTCCGCGAAGTTCCGCGAAGTTCCGCGAAGTTCCGCGAACTTCACCACCCCCGGACTACTGACAGACCAGGGGAACGCCAGGTACCGTCCTGAGCTGGTCCACCTCCGTGGATCACACCATCGCGGAAGCGTACGAAGCTCCCCTGATGGAGCACCACCTTCCACCACCTTCCACAACGGATCGTCCGGCACGTTCCTGCCGGTGAAGGGGGCCCATTCACATGGCCACTGTCTCGTTCGACAAGGCGACCCGGATCTACCCGGGTGCCGAGAAGCCCTCCGTAGACGCGCTCGACATCGAGATCGCGGACGGGGAGTTCCTCGTTCTGGTCGGCCCGTCCGGCTGCGGAAAGTCCACCTCGCTCCGGATGCTCGCCGGGCTCGAGGACGTGAACTCCGGCGCCATCCGCATCGGCGACCGCGACGTCACGCACCTGCCACCGAAGGACCGGGACATCGCCATGGTGTTCCAGAACTACGCGCTGTACCCGCACATGACCGTCGCCGACAACATGGGCTTCGCACTCAAGATCGCCGGGGTGCCGAAGGCGGAGATCCGGCAGAAGGTCGAGGACGCCGCCAAGATCCTCGATCTCACTCAGTACCTGGAGCGCAAGCCCAAGGCCCTCTCCGGTGGTCAGCGGCAGCGTGTCGCCATGGGGCGCGCCATTGTGCGTGAGCCGCAGGTGTTCCTCATGGACGAGCCGCTGTCGAACCTCGACGCCAAGCTCCGCGTCTCGACCCGTACGCAGATCGCCAGCCTCCAGCGCCGCCTCGGCATCACGACCGTGTACGTCACCCACGACCAGGTCGAGGCCATGACGATGGGCGACCGCGTGGCGGTACTCAAGGACGGTCTGCTCCAGCAGGTCGACTCGCCGCGCAACATGTACGACCGCCCGGCCAACCTCTTCGTCGCCGGCTTCATCGGTTCCCCGGCCATGAACCTGGTCGAGGTCCCGATCACCGACGGCGGCGTGAAGTTCGGCAACAGCGTGGTGCCGGTCAGCCGGGAGGCCCTGCAGGCCGCCTCCGACAAGGGCGACCGTGCCGTCACGGTGGGTATCCGTCCCGAGCACCTCGACGTCGTCGAGCTGGGCGGCCCCGCCGCTGCGTCCACGGCGTCCCTGGCGAAGGGAACCGAGGGCGCGCCAGCCGGTCTCGCCGTCACCGTGAACGTGGTCGAGGAGCTTGGCGCCGACGGTTACGTCTACGGCACCGCCGAGGTCAGTGGCGAGCAGAAGGACCTCGTCGTCCGCGTCAATGGCCGCCAGATCCCGGAGAAGGGCGCCCTGTTGCACGTCGTGCCGCGACCGGGCGAGACCCACGTGTTCTCGACCTCCACGGGCGAACGCCTCTCCGACTGACGTAAACGGGCACGGGTCCCTCACCTCCCGGAGAAATCACCCAGGTTGACGAAGAGGGCCTCGCGGAACGCCGCGGGGCCCTCTTCGCTGCCCACGAACAAGCTGGCAAATCCGGCCATTTCGAGCGACGTGCGTCAACCCGCCGCCCCAAACCCCGCCTTGCGACATCCCCCGAATCAGTGACTATATGTCGCCATATCACCACCCCGCGCTACCCTCACTCGCGTGAAGCACACCACTACCCCACGGATCCAGCGCGGCCCGGGCCCCGCTCGCCGGATCGGCCGCAGTCTCGCCCTCGTACTCCCCGTCGTCCTGGTGCTCTCCGGGACCCTGGCGGTCACCCGAGTCAACTGGTCGGGGGGCTCCTCCCACTCGGTGCTCGCCGCCGCCGAGGCCTCCCCGGTCACCGGGTCGGACGGCGCCGGCACCCGCGCCAAGGCCCGCGCAGAGCACGAGGTCCTGCAGGACAAGCTGATGCTGGAGCTCCAGGAGAAGGATCCGGGCGTCGCCCTCACCCACCTCCAGGAGGCGGTGAACGCCCGCCCGTCGCTGGCGCGGCACTGCACGTCGATCGCCCGTGCGCTGGGCCGTGCGGCGGTCAGGATGTACGGCCCGTCCCGCGCCCAGTCGTACGCCCGCCCGGTCTGCGACACGTCCTTCGCATCCGGAGTGCTGGCCCAGCAGGGCTGAGCACCCGCAGGCCAAGCCCCCTCAAGCCCATGCCGACCCCCCGCAAACCCATGCCGGTCCCCTCAAGCCCATGCGGCCCCTGCAAGCCCACGCCAGTCCCGCAAACCCATGCCAGCCCCTGCAACGCCCCCGCATTCGATGATCACCGCGCCACCGATCCTCAGGGTCGTGCTGCCGCGAACGGGGCGCCACGTACAGTTCCGGTCATGACCGATCCGAACGCCTCGTCGCGCCCCGTTCAAGCCGTCGTCCTGGCCGGTGGGCAGGGTTCCCGGCTGCGTCCGTACACCGACGACCGGCCCAAGCCGATGGTCGAGATCCCCGGCACGGGCACCCCGATCATCGGCCATCAGCTCGCCTGGCTCGCCGAGGAGGGCGTGACCGATGTGGTCGTGTCCTGCGGCCATCTCGCCGACGTGCTGGAGAAGTGGCTGGAGTCGGCCGACCTGCCCGTCCAGGTCACCACGGTCATCGAGACCGAGCCACTCGGCCGCGGCGGCGGCCTCAAGTACGCGGCCGCCCACCTCCCCCACCCGGACCGCCCCTGGTACGCGACGAACGGCGACATCTGGACCCGTTTCTCGCTCCGCGACATGGCGGACTTCCACACCGAGCGCGACGCCGTGGCCACGCTCGCCCTCGCCCGCCCGCGCATTCCCTGGGGCGCCGTGAGGACGGACGGCTTCGGGCGCGTCACGGACTTCATCGAGGCCCCGCCGGTGACATACGAGATCAACGCGGGCGTGTACGTCTTCTCCCCCGGTTTCGCCTCCCTGCTGCCCGAGCGGGGCGATCACGAGCGCACCACGTTCCCGCGGCTGGCCCGCGAGCGCCGACTGGCCGGTTTCCCGATCCCGCAAGGCGCGTACTGGCGTGCCATCGACACGGCGAAGGACCTGACGGAGGCGGCGAAGGAGCTGGCGGCGCTGGGGCGTTGAGCCCAGCTCACGTAGGTTGTACGACCGTGTTGTACTGACCGTGTTGCGCTGTACGACTGGGCCGTACGACTGGGCTGTACTTCGCCGTCAGGGCGAAAGACCGTCCCCCACCGTGTACCGGGAGTGGGGCTGATCGAGTGATATGGTCAGCGGTGCCCGACCGGCGATAACCAAGCTGGCCGGGTCTACCGCCGGGCTGGCGGGAAGTCAGGTCTGTGGAGCTTGTGTAAGACCGATGGTTGGCACACCAACCCTGGCCGTTGATTCGGGTCGGCGACGGGCTGTGAAGCAGAAAACTCAACCCGCGAGGGAAGAATCCCCCTGCTTCAGCTGGGGGAGAAGTCAACCCAGGAGGCCACCTACGAGGCTGGACTGGCGACCGCCGGTGGAGCTGCCTCCGCCGGACTCATCCGACTCACCCGAGCCGACCCGAGCCGCCCGGGCTGCCCGTGGAGGCGCCGCCCGACGCGCCGCCGCTGGAGGTCGGGCCCGTGCTGGTGGCCGGGGCCTGCTGGCCGGGGGATGTCTGCTGGGGCGGGGCCTGGCCGGCTGGGCTCTGGGTCTGGCTGGGTCGGCCGCCGTTGACGGCGCCCGTGTCGCGGGTCGCGCCGGGGGTGGTCGCGTCCTGGGAGGGGCCGGAGGAAGTGGCGCCCTGGGGGGGCGAGTTGGCGGCGTCGGGGGGCAGCTTCCCGCGCTCGCCGGGCTTCGCGGGGAGCGGTGAGCCGGGCAGTTCGTTGCGCGGGGCCTCGCCGGGGCCGGGTACGACGACGCGGTCGGTGTCCCGGACGGCCCCACCGAGCACCGAGCCGACGAGCAGGGTGAGCTCCGACGGCGAGGGTGGTGACGAGGGCGCCGCGGCGCAGCACGTACCGCCGCAGTTCCCAGAGGTCCGCGCGGGGGCCGAGTCGGCGCCAGGCGCTGCCGGCGAGGCGGCCGTCGACGGAGTACACGGGGGCGCCGGCGATGATCAGCGGGGACCAGGCGGCGAGGTAGATGATGTCGGGCGCGTCGTAGGCGGGGACGGTCTTCCAGCTGACGGTGACGAGCAGGGCGGCCGAGAGCAGGGCACCGAAAACGGCGGCGACGCGCTGCCAGAGGCCGAGGACGGTGAGGACACCCACGATGACCTGGGAGAAGGCGATGACGAGTCCGGCGCCGACGGGGTGTTCGAGGGCGAACTGCCGTAGTGGCTCGGCGATTTCCCAGGGGTGCAGGGCGCTGAGCCACTTGACCATGGAGCCGCGCTCGCCGCCGTCGAAGTAGACGGGGTCGCAGAGCTTGCCCATGCCGGCGTAGAGGGAGATGAAGCCGAGGAAGACGCGTAGCGGCAGCAGCACCACGCCGAGGTTCATACGGCGGCCGGGGTAGTAGGCGTGCCGCACCGGGTCGCTGCCGTGCCGCCTGGTGGACATCTGCCCGTCGGCGTCCTCGTACGGTTCCTCGAACTCCTCGCCGCCGTAAGCGGATTCTCCGTAGGCGGATTTCCTGTAGCCGACGTCCGCGTACGCGGCCTCCGGCGTACGCGACATCCGCGTACCCGGTGTCCGCGTACTCGGCCTCCGCGTACCCGGTGTCCGCGTACCCGGATTCGTCGTACGCGCTGCCCACGCCGCGCATGGGGGGCAGCAGCCGAGTGCTGTCGGTGTGGTGGCCGCCCTGGCCGTGATCGTCGCGCCGGCCGCGCTGGGCGCCGATCACGGGGGTCTCGACGGTCTCGACGGTCAGGTCGTACTCACGGTCGTAGGGGGCGTGCTCGCGGTCGTATTCACCGTCGTAGCGGCCGGGTTCGGTGTCGTAGTCGTACGGGTCGTACGGGTCGTACGGGTCGTAGGGGTCGTATGGGCGGGCATCCGTGGAGCCGTAGCGGCCTGCCTGGGGGTCGTATCCGCTGGTCTCGTCCGCGCCGAGGTGGGGGATGACCTGGGTCGCGCCGACGTCGCCCGCGGGGTCGGCTGGGACGTGGTGCACGCCCGCGCTCCGTACGGCCTGCAGCAGCCGGTGGGCGCCGGTGTCGTCGGGTGCGGACTTCCCGCTCCAGATGACGGGCGCCCGGCGGCGGGTGCCGGCGGCCGTGCCTGTCCCCACGCTCTCCGCTCCGGGCGAGCGGGGGGACTCCCCTGGCCCGCCGCGCCCACGACGGGCATGCGCGCGGTGTCCTCGGTGGCGGTCAAGTGCCGTTCGCTACGCGGGGACCGGGGCCGTGTCGCGGTGCCCAGCCGCACGCGGAAGCTCGCGTGATTGACGATGACCTGCGCCGGATCGCTCAGCACCTTCACCATGCTCAGCGCGGGAGCGTCGTCGTATCCCGACGAGCGGTCCCCTGTGGGTGTGCGGGGGGTTCTGGTGTCCACACTCATCTAACCGAGTGACGTGGTGTTAGGACACTGTCCTTGACCGCACCGATCTGTCCGGACAGCATCAACATCACCCGGAATTTCCCGAACGCCCTGCTGAGGCGCGGTTTCACGCCCTGCTGAAGCGCGGTGTCACGCCCTGCTGAAGCGCGATATCACACCTTGCTGAAGCGCGGTGTCACGCCCTGCTGAGACGCGATGTCACGCGCGCCGACGCGCCGCCTCGTACAGCACAACCCCCGCCGCCACGCCCGCGTTCAGCGACTCGGCGCCACCCGGCATCGGGATACGCACCCGGAAGTCGCAGGTCTCACCGACGAGTCGGGACAGCCCCTTGCCCTCGCTGCCGACGACGATGACGACGGGCCCCCCGAGGGCCTCCAGGTCCCCGATCTCGACCTCGCCGTCGGCGGCGAGCCCGACGACCACGATGCCCGGCCTTCTTGTACGCCTCCAGGGCGCGCGTCAGGTTGGTGGCGCGGGCGACGGGCGTACGGGCGGCCGTGCCGGCGGACGTCTTCCAGGCACCGGCGGTCATGCCGGCCGCGCGCCGCTCGGGTACGACCACGCCGTGGCCGCCGAAGGCGGAGACGGAGCGGACGACGGCGCCGAGGTTGCGCGGGTCGGTCACGCCGTCGAGGGCGACGATCAGCGGGTCCTCGCCCTCGTCGTACGCGGCGGCCGCGAGGTCCTCGGGGTGCGCGTACTCGTACGGCGGGACCTGGAGGACGAGGCCCTGGTGGTTGAGGCCGTTCGTCATGCGGTCGAGCTCGGGACGGGGGGCCTCCATGAGGTTGATGCCGCCGCGCTCGGCGGCGAGCTGGAGCGCCTCGCGCACCCGCTCGTCGTTGTCGATGAACTGCTGGACGTACAGCGTGGACGCGGGCACGCCCTCGCGCAGCGCCTCGACGACGGAGTTGCGGCCGACGACGAGTTCGGACGGTGCCCTTGCCGCCGCGGCCCTTGGGCGCGGGTGCGGCGCTGTGCGCGTGCTTGCGCCTTGGCGCTGGCGACGCGGTTCTTCTTGTGGCCCTTGCGCATCTCGGCGGGCGGAGTCGGGCCCTTGCCCTCAAGGCCCCGGCGCCGCTTGCCGCCACTGCCGACCTGCGCGCCCTTCTTGCCGGACATGCGGCGGTTGTTTGCGGCCATGACCTACCTGTCTGTCTGTCGTCGTAATGCGTCGTCTGTGGTGTACGTCGTCGTGCATCGTCCGTGCGTCTATGCAGTGTGCCGCCCGGACACGGCCGGGCGGCACAATCGCTCCGGAGAGCCGGATGGCGCACTCGGCAGGAATCAGCGCGGCCCGAGGGTCCAGCGCGGCCCCTGCGGGCTGTCCTCGATGACGAGGCCCGACTGGCCCAGCTGGTCGCGGATGGCGTCCGCGGTGGCCCAGTCCTTGCGGGCGCGGGCGGCCTCGCGCTGCTCGAGCACCAGCGTACGAGGCTGTCGACGACCCCGTGCAGATCCTCGCCCCGGTCGCTCTCGCCGCGCCCACTGCGGCGTCCAGCGGGTCCAGGCCGAGGACGCCGAGCATGGCCCGGACCTCGGCGAGCCGGGCCACGGCGGCTTCCTTGTCGTCGGCGGCGAGGGCGCTGTTGCCCTGCCGGACAGTGGTGTGCACGACGGCGAGGGCCTGCGGGACGCCCAGGTCGTCGTCCATGGCCTCGGCGAAGGCGGGCGGCACCTCGGCGGCGGGCTCGACGGCCCCGCCGGCCTTCTCGTCATCTCGTGACCCGCTGGATGAAGCCCTCGATGCGCGCGAACGCGGACTCGGCCTCGCGCAGGGCCTCCTCGCTGTACTCGATCATCGAGCGGTAGTGCGGGGTGCCCAGGTAGTAGCGCAGCACGATGGGCCGCCAGTGCTTGACCATCTCGGAGACGAGCACCGAGTTGCCGAGCGACTTGGACATCTTCTCGCCGCTCATCGTGACCCAGGCGTTGTGCACCCAGTACCGGGCGAACTCGTCGCCGTAGGCCTTGGCCTGCGCGATCTCGTTCTCGTGGTGCGGGAAGATCAGATCGATCCCGCCGCCGTGGATGTCGAAGGCGCTGCCCAGATACTTGTGCGCCATCGCCGAGCACTCCAGGTGCCAGCCGGGCCGCCCGCGGCCCCACGGCGTCTCCCAGGTCGGCTCGCCCGGCTTCGCCGCCTTCCACATGGCGAAGTCGCGCGGATCGCGCTTGCCGGTCTCGCCCTCGCCGGAGGGCTGCAGCAGGTTCGTCCAGCTCCTGGTTGGACAGCTGCAGGTACCCGGGGAAGGAGCGCACGTCGAAGTAGACGTTGCCGTCGGCCTCGTAGCGCGTGCCCGCGCTCGATGAGCCCGCGCATCATCTCGACCATCTCGGTGACGTGGCCGGTGGCGCGCGGCTCGTACGTCGGCGGCAGGCAGCCGAGCGCGTCGTAGCCGTCGTTGAACGCGCGCTCGTTCTCGTACCCGATCGACCACCAAGGGCGGCCCTGCTCGGCCGACTTGGTGATGATCTTGTCGTCGATGTCGGTGACGTTCCGGACGAACGTCACGTCGTAGCCGCGGTACTCGAACCAGCGGCGCATGATGTCGAAGTTGAGCCCCGACCGGATGTGCCCGATGTGCGGTGCCGCCTGCACGGTGGCGCCGCACAGGTAGATCGAGACACAGCCCGGCCTGAGCGGGGCGAAGTCACGGATCTGCCGGGCGCTGGTGTCGTACAGGCGAATGGTCACGCACTCCAGGGTAGTGGGCGCAGGACAGTGCCCTGCGCCGCTCGGCGGCAAGGCGCGCGTCTTCGCGACGGTGTGGAGCTGCCCGCACCCGCAGCGCGACACCGTCACCGCCCCCGGCGCACGGCACCGCAGGCCCCCCACCCGCCGTCACCTCACCGCACGCCACCGCCCCCGGCGCACGGCACCGCACCCGTACGACCAGTCACCGCACCCGTACGACCAGCGCAGTAGCCACCGCCATCAGCCCTTCGCCCCGCCCCGGAAAGCCCAGCCCGTCCGTCGTCGCCCCGGACACCGACACCGGGGCCCCCGCCGCCTCCGACAGGATCCGCTGGGCCTCCTCGCGCCGCTTGCCGATCTTCGGGCGCGGGCCGACGACCTGGACCGCGATGTTGCCGATGGTGAATCCGGCGTCGCGCACGATCCGCGCCGCCTCGGTGAGCAGTACGACCCCGGACGCGCCGGACCACTCCGGTCGCCCGGTGCCGAAGTGCTGCCCCAGGTCACCGAGCCCGGCCGCCGAGAAGAGCGCGTTGCACGCGGCGTGCGCGACGACGTCCGCGTCGGAGTGGCCGGCCAGGCCGGGGCCCTCGCCCTCCCAGAGCAGACCGGCGCACCACAGTTCACGCCCTTCCTCGAAGGCGTGGATGTCGGTGCCGATGCCCGACCTGGGGCAATACCACGGGAGCGGCCTCCTCGGCGCGCGGCTCAGAAGCCATCGTTCAGCCTCCTGCGCGCCAGGACCGCCTCCGCGAGGACGAGATCGAGGGGCCGGGTGACCTTGAAGGCCTCCTCGTGGCCGGGGACGACCACGACCCGCAGCCCCAGCTGCTCCACCATGCTCGCGTCGTCCGTCACGTTCTCGGTGACCGTCGCGTGGGCGCGCAGCAGCGTGTCACGGTCGAAGCCCTGCGGGGTCTGAACCGCACGGAGCCGAGCCCGCTGCGGGGTGGCGACCACCGGCTCCGGTGCACCGGGCCCGGGCACGTCCGCCGGCTCGACCTCCTTGACGGTGTCCGCGAGCGGCAGCGCCGGCACGACGGCGGGTGCCCCGTCCCGTACGGCTTCGATGACGGCGTCCACCGTGTCCACGGGTACGAGCGGCCGGGCCGCGTCATGCACGAGCACGATGTCGATACCGGGCGGCAGCGCGTCGAGTCCGAGCCGCACCGACTCCTGACGGGTCCCGCCGCCCGGTACGACGCGGAAGTCGGTCCGCTCGGGCAGCGCGTGCGCGTCGAGCAGGGTCTTGACCTCGGCCGCGCCGTCGGGCGGCGCCACCACGACACAAGGGAGACGGCACGGGACGCGGCCATGGCGCGTACCGCGTGGATGAGCATGGGGGTGCCGTTCAGCGCGCGGAGCGCCTTGGGGGCGCCCGGCCCGAGGCGCACACCCCGGCCGGCGGCCGGAATCACGGCCGCGGTACGAGTTCCCCTACGAGCCGCAGGAGGAAAAGGGTGCGAATCGTCAGACATCGGTTCCTGTCAGGTTTGTGTACTCGGCCTGCTTGGGTATGGCCACAGTGCCGGGCAGGACGCCTTGACCGGACCCTTCCGTGACACCTGGTCGAGTCAGCCGCCCGGGCCCGGCACGCCAGTATCGGGACGCCAGTATCGGGGGGTTCCCCGTCGATGTACGACACAGGGCGTACGGCACAACGGCACGACATCGGCGTACGAGCGCATGAACAGGCCACGAACGAGCGATGCGGAGCGGTACGCAAGAGCATCAGCAGGTCGCTCGCCATCTGACATATGACCAGTCATGCCGGTCATGCCGGTCATGCCATCCATGCCGGATACGCCGGAATGAACCAGAAGGAACATGCCGCAGCGCCCGGCGACAGCTACTGCGTCATCGGGCACCGCGGCATTTCAACTGCGCTGATCGGCACTGAAGCGACGAATCTGCCGGCGCGTCTGCGTCCGCGTCAGGACGCGAGGACCTCGTCGAGCAGGGCCTCGGCCTTGTCCTCGTTCGTGTTCTCCGCGAGGGCGAGCTCGCTCACCAGGATCTGCCGGGCCTTGGCGAGCATCCGCTTCTCACCGGCGGAGAGTCCGCGCTCGCGCTCACGACGCCACAGGTCACGCACCACTTCCGCGACCTTGATGACATCGCCGGAGGCGAGCTTCTCCAGATTTGCCTTGTAACGACGCGACCAGTTTGTGGGCTCCTCGGCATACGGTGCGCGCAGCACCTCGAAGACCCGGTCCAGCCCGTCCTGACCGACCACATCACGTACGCCGACGAACTCCGCATTGTCCGCTGGCACACGCACCGTCAGGTCACCCTGGGCGACCTTCAGCACCAAGTAGGTCTTGTCCACGCCTTTGATCTGGCGAGTTTCGATGGCCTCGATCAGCGCGGCCCCGTGATGGGGATAGACCACGGTGTCGCCAACCTTGAACGTCATGTGACAGGTACCCCTTCCGTGGCTATCCAGGGTAACACGGATACGGCGTCTTCTGAATGGCGTTTTCGCAGGTCAGGGCATATCTCGGGGCTTGACAACAGCGACAGGAACGTGCTTCGGAGGGGGAACGGAGGCAGGGTATTCGCAGGTCGGAGCGGCTCTGCGGGCGCAGTGAAACGCGCACGTTACACACACCCGGAGGCCTCACGAGCGGCGGCCGAACGTCCCGATTTGTCCGGTTCCAAGCGTGCGACTTCACGCTACTCCGTTCGGCGAGTCGGAGTCGGATCCGAGACGAATCCGGAATTGATCACGGCGATGATCTTCGGTGATCTGCAGTGATCTGCGGCCGTTCTCCGGCCCTTCTCCGGCCGTTGTTCCATCGCCGGTCTCCTGCCGATCTCTGCCCCATCTCCTCGCTGTACTTCCCGCTCGCTCCCTCTCCACAGTGTTCAATTCCTGGTGCCGCTATGCATTTCCCGGGGAAATCCATTCTGTTGCCGAAGAGGGCCGCGGTGGTTACATGAAGGGTGAACGAGAGCATCTGCTCGGGCGAAGCCTGGAGCTCTGAGGGGAGGGTCGGGTGCGGTGGCGCGGGGAGCGGCTCGGTAACCTGAGGCCGCTGACCGATCCTTAGAGCGGCTTTACAAGTGCCGGCCGCCCCTGCGTTCAAGGAGTTGCCGCCGCCGTGAGCAGCAGCCTTCGACGCGGCGCCCTCGCCGCCGCCGCCATCGCGTTCTCGATCGCCTCGCTCGCCGCGTGCGGTGCCGGCAACAACGCCCAGACTCTGGAGGTCAAGCCGGACAACGCCGCCACGGCCGTCGGCAACATCAAGATCCAGAACGCGGTGGTCATCACCCAGCCCGAGCTGGAGTCGACCGGGCCCGGCCGCGATCTCCGCGACCGTGTTCAACAACGGCGACACCGCCGAGACGCTGGAGTCGATCACGCGTGGACCGGCACCGGCAAGATCCGCCACGCTCACGCCCGGCGAAGGGCACCGGCCAGATCACCGTCCCGGCCGGCGGCTCGGTCATCATCGGCGGCGAGGGCAACGCCTCCGCGGTGCTGCCGAACAGCCGCGAGGCCCTCAAGGACGGCGACGCGCAGCCGATCACCTTCACCTTCAGCGAGACCGGTGAGGTGAGCCTGCGGGCGTTCGTCGTCCCGGCCGAGAGCTACTTCGCGGAGTGGGGCCCGAGCGAGATGCCCGGCGACACCGGGCAGCCGCGTCCCCCAGAACCCCGAGGCACCGTCCGGCTCCCCGTCCGAGTCCGGCCCTCGGGCTGCCGCCGCGGCAAGCCGAGCTGACGACCCCGGCCTGAGCGTCGAGGAACGGCGCGGCACCCGCGCGTGCGGGGTGCCGCCCGTCCTCAGCGGCTCAGGCACGACGGCGACCTCGACGCGCAGGACGAGCCCGCACGGCGACCCGCGAGCTCACGTGGACGGTCGGTCTACGGCTCGAACTTGTACCCAAGGCCCCGCACCGTCACCAGGTACCGCGGCGCGCCCGGGTCCGGCTCGATCTTGGCGCGCAGGCGCTTGACGTGGACGTCCAGGGTCTTGGTGTCGCCGACGTAGTCGGCGCCCCAGACGCGGTCGATGAGCTGCATACGGGTCAGGACGCGGCCCGCGTTGCGCAGCAGCATCTCCAGCAGGTCGAACTCCTTGAGCGGGAGGTCGACCTTGGAGCCGGAGACCGTGACCACGTGGCGGTCGACGTCCATCCGGACCGGGCCGGCCTCCAGCGCGGCCGGGGTGACCTCCTCGGGCTCGCCGCGGCGGCGCAGTACGGCGCGGATGCGGGCGACCAGCTCGCGGGAGGAGAAGGGCTTGGTGACGTAGTCGTCGGCTCCTATTTCCAGGCCCGACGACCTTGTCGATCTCGCTGTCCTTGGCGGTGACCATGATCACCGGGACGTTGGAGCGGCCGCGCAGCTGGCGGCAGACCTCGGTGCCGGGCAGGCCGGGCAGCATCAGGTCGAGGAGGACGAGGTCGGCGCCGTTGCGCTCGAACTCGTCGAGGCCGTCGGGCCCGGTGGTCGCGATGGCGACCTCGAAGCCCTCCTTGCGGAGCATGTAGGACAGGGCGTCGCTGAAGGACTCCTCGTCCTCGACGACGAGCACTCGGGTCACGGAAGGACCTCCGGGGCGGGAAGCGGTTCGTACGGGGATGAGTCGGTGTTGTAGGGCTGGCCGTTCGTCCTCGTCGACGCGATCGGGGTCCGCTGGTGTGCGCGGTCGCGGGCCGCGCCCGCCTCCGGCAGCCGAGGGTGAACGTGGAGCCCTGTCCCTCGGAGCTCCACACCGTGACCTCCCCGCCGTGCGAGGCGGCCACGTGCTTGACGATCGCGAGGCCGAGGCCCGTACCGCCGGTGGCACGGGAGCGGGCCGGGTCGACGCGGTAGAAGCGCTCGAAGATGCGCTCCCGGTCCTTTTCGGAGATGCCGATGCCCTGGTCGGTCACGGCGATCTCGATCAGGTCCCCGCCGGGCGCGGTGACCCGGCGCGCGGCGATGCCGACGCGGGTGCGGGCGGGCGAGTAGTTGACGGCGTTCTCGACGAGGTTGCCGAGGGCGGCGGCGAGCTGGCCGCGGTTGCCCCAGACGCGCAGGTCGGCGGTGCCGCCCCCGTCGCCCGCCACCACCCCGAGATCGAGCCCTTCGGGCACCCCCGCATTCGCGGCCATGGTGATCTGCTTGGTGCCGGCCTGGTGGCGGCAGCGGTCGATGGCCTCGGCGACCAGTTCGTCCACGCGTACGGGCTCGGCGTCCTCCAGCGGGTCGTCGTTCTGCACCCGGGAGAGGTCGATGAGCTCCTGTACGAGGTTGGTGAGCCGGGTGGCCTCGATCTGCATCCGGCCGGCGAAGCGCTCCACCGCCTCGGGGTCGTCGGAGGCGTCCATGACGGCCTCGGAGAGCAGGGAGAGCGCGCCGACGGGGGTCTTCAGCTCGTGGCTGACGTTGGCGACGAAGTCGCGTCGTACGGCCTCGATGCGGCGGGCCTCGGTGAGGTCCTCGACCAGGAGCAGCACGAGCCGGGAGCCGAGCGGGGCGACGCGCGCGGAGACGGCGAGGGCCTCGCCGCGGCCGGTGCCGCGGCGGGGCAGGTCCAGCTCGACCTGCCGTATCTCGCCGTCGCGCCGGGTGTCCCGGGCCATCTGCAGCATCGGCTCGACGGCGAGCTTGCCCGCCGCGGACCAGCCCGAGGGCGTACGCGGCGGAGCTGGCCTTGACGACGGCGTCGCCCTCGTCGAGCACGACGGCGGAGGAGCGGAGCACGGACAGTACGGTGTCGACGCCGGGCGGCAGCACCGGGTCCGTGTGCAGGGAGGTCCGGGTGGGGCGCTTCTGCTCGCGCTCGCTCCAGCGGAACGCCAGCATGGCGATGACACCGGTGAGCACACCGGCGATCGCTGCCGCTGCGGCGACCGCCGCGTTCACGTCCATGCCTCCAGGTTAGGCACGACGTCAGGACCCACCACAGCCACCAGTATGCGACCTCGAACACTCGTCGCCCAGAGTTCACCTTGGAGCCAGTGATGGTTCATTTGTGATGCCGGGAACGGACGCGTACGGGGCGAAACGTGGCAGCGTGGGGTTCACAGGGCTGTGGTCACATGGGCGCCGTCCGGCCCGCCGGGCCCGTACGGAACCCAGAAACCCCCAAAAACCCCCAGAAATCCCTGGGCTCCCCAGGAGAGTCCAGGAGAACTCATGAGAACTCATGGGAATCCAGGAGAGTCCATGAGAACTCATGGGAATCCAGGAGCACTCATGGGAACGCCTGGGACCCCGAAGAGACATACGAGAAGAGGGACCTCTGATGCGGGACGCGTACCACGAGGAACTTGACTCGATCGGCGACAGCCTGGTCGAGATGGCCCGGCTGGTCGGGTCGGCGATCGGGCGCGCCACGACGGCGATGCTCGACGCCGATCTGAAGCTGGCCGAGAGCGTGATCGCCGCCGACCAGAAGGTCGACGAGCTCCAGCACGACCTGGAGGCGCGGGCGATAGCCCTGCTGGCCCGCCAGCAGCCGGTGGCGACCGACCTGCGGATCGTCGTCACCTCGCTGCGGATGAGCGCCGACCTGGAGCGCTCGGGCGACCTGGCCCAGCACGTGGCGAAGCTGGCCCGGCTGCGCTTCCCGGACGCGCGCGGTTCCGCACGACCTGCACGCCACGATCCTGGAGATGGGCCAGCTGGCCCAGCGTCTGATGGCGAAGGCGGCGGAGGTCATCATCACGAAGGACGTCGACCTGGCGCCTGCAGCTGGAGCAGGACGACGACGAGATGGACCTCCTGCACCGCACGCTCTTCCAGCACCTGATGGACGACCGCTGGAAGCACGGCATCGAGACGGCGGTGGACGTGACCCTGCTGGGCCGCTACTACGAGCGCTTCGCCGACCACGCGGTGTCCGTCGCCAAGCGAGTGGTGTACCTGGTGACGGGCGAGCACGCGGACGAGCTCCAGCCGGACATCCAGCCGATGACGGGGATCGAAGGGGCTATCGGGTAGGACGCCTGGCTGGGGGCTGAAGGCCGAGAACTGAAGGTTCGGGCATGGGGCTGATGCGTAAGTCGATGGCGTCCAAGGTCAACGAGGCGCTGCCGCCATCGACTTACCAGACAAGATCACAGAGTGTCACCGCCAGGCGACAGGGTCGCTGGGAGTCGCTGGGACGTGTCCTTGCGCGTCCTCCCAGAGGGAGGTCTCGTCTTCCCCGAAGTCCGGGGCCTGGAAGGGGTCTGTCGTCGGAGGCGGCAATGCTGTGGCAGAACAGCGGGGTGCCCCTTCCAGAGCGGAGAACAGCGAGGTCAGTTCGATGAGAAGTCTCCCTTTCGTTCTTTCGTTACAGGTCCCTGAAGGGACCCCGGTATGCCGTGACGGGGCACAGCGGTCCTACAGCTTGGTCATCTTGGCGTACGGGCTCAGGATCCGCTCTTGCGCCGAGCCGAAATCCACGAGCGCCGCGATCCCCTCCTCGATGCCGATAACCCGGCCGAGGCCGTACATGTCGTGGGTGACCTGGTCACCCACGGCGAAGTGCTTGGGAGCTGGTGTGGCCGGGGCTTTGAAGGGACTGGTGGGCAAATGGCGCTTCGGTGCAGCAGGCTTTGTCATTGCCCCCAGTATGCGCCCCCGTATGCGCCTGCGGGTGTCCCGTTCGCTGCGGCCGTCCACATCGGCTGTCCGGCACAGGCCCGGACTGCGACATCTGTGTGAGGAGAGTGTTTACAGGAGAGAGGCTAAGGCCTCTGAGGGCTCAGCGAGGGCCCCGAGACGCCAGAGAGCCCCCGGCCCGCGGGAAACTCGCAGGTCGAGGGCTCGTAGGGGGAAAGTTACTTCTTCTTGCCCTGGGTCTTGCCCTGGTTCTTGACCGCCTCGATCGCCGCCGCTGCCGCCTCCGGGTCGAGGTAGGTGCCGCCCGGGTTGACCGGCTTGAAGTCGGCGTCCAGTTCGTACGACAGCGGGATGCCCGTCGGGATGTTCAGGCCCGCGATGTCGGCGTCGGAGATGCCGTCGAGGTGCTTGACGAGGGCGCGGAGGCTGTTGCCGTGGGCCGCGACCAGGACCGTGCGGCCGGCGAGGAGGTCCGGGACGATGCCGTCGTACCAGTACGGGAGCATGCGGGTGACGACGTCCTTCAGGCACTCCGTGCGGGGGCGGAGCTCCGGCGGGATCGTCGCGTAGCGCGGGTCGTCCGACTGGGAGTACTCGGGTGCCGTCCTCGAGCGGGGGCGGCGGTGTGTCGTACGAGCGGCGCCACAGCATGAACTGCTCCTCGCCGTACTCGGCGAGTGTCTGCGCCTTGTCCTTGCCCTGGAGGGCGCCGTAGTGGCGCTCGTTCAGACGCCAGGAGCGGTGGACCGGGATCCAGAGGCGGTCGGCGGACTCCAGGGCGAGCTGTGCGGTGCGGATCGCGCGCTTCTGGAGGGAGGTGTGCACCACGTCGGGGAGCAGGCCGGCGTCCTTGAGCAGCTCGCCGCCGCGGACCGCCTCCTTCTCGCCCTTCGCGGTGAGGTTGACGTCCACCCAGCCGGTGAACAGGTTCTTCTCGTTCCACTCGCTCTCGCCGTGGCGGAGGAGGATCAGCTTGTACGGTGCGTCGGCCATGGCCCGAGCGTAGTGACTCCGCTCCCCCACCTGAAGGAGGGGGGCTTCCCACCCGAGGGTTGCGGTCCAGCCCGAACCGGCCCCTTTTCGGGCGGAAAGGACGTACCACAGGCCAGGGAAGCGATTCCCCGTCGGCTGAAGCCGGTGGTCCCCTCGCCAGAAGACTGATGGCGGGGCCGCAGGCCGTTGTGCCTGCGGCCCCGCTCGGGTGCCTGGGTCAGGACGGGGCGCCGTACTGGAGGCCGCGTCCGTGCTCGGGCGTGGGGGTCAGGACGGGTCGCCGTACTGGAGGCCGCGTCCGTTGGTGCCGACATAGACGCGGCCGTAGGTGTCGGGGTCGCCGGTGATGACGCCGGTGCCGCCGATGCTGCCCCACTGGTGGGCGTCGTCGTTGACGCGGATCCAGGTGGCGCCCTTGTCGGTGGAGCGGAAGACTCCGGTGACGTCCTTGACGGTACCGATCAGGTACAGGGCCTGGTAGGAGGCTGCCCGGCGCGGCCTTGCCGAAGCCGAGGGCGGAGGCGGACTGCACCGCCCCGAGCGTGGTGAAGGTGCGGCCGCCGTCGGTGGAGTGCAGCAGCCCCTTGCCACCGCCGGAGATCCACAGGTCCCCGGCGATGCCGGGGACGGCCGTGAGCTTGCCGGAGGGCAGGTTGGTGGCGCGGGCGGTGAAGGTCGCGCCGCCGTCGGTGCTGGCGTGGAGCGTGCCGTCGGCCAGCGAGTAGAAGGTCCTGGCCGAGGAGCGGTCGGCGACGACCACGGCGCCGTTGCCCAGGCCGCTGACCCTCGACCAGCTCGCCCCCCTGTCGGTCGAGCGGTACGGGGCCTGACCGGCCTCGGTCCAGACGATGGCGGAGCCGTCCGCCGCGAGCGCGACCTGGCCGCTGTCGGCGCTGCCCACCGGCTCCGACCTGAAGCCGTTCCAGCTGCTGCCGCCGTCGGTGGAGTAGGCGCCGTCCTGCTCGCCGCCACGGCCGACGCGGACCATCATCGCGGGGTTGGACTGGGCGAAGTCGATGTCGGTGCTGGTGATCATCATCGGGTTCTTCAGCCGCCCGGCGGGCACCTCGGTCAGGGAGTCGTAGCGGAAACCGCCCAGGTCGCCCATGGAGGAGATGGCGGTGGCACCGCCGGGCGGGGCGATCACGTCCAGCACCGCGGTCTCCTCCAGCCCCCGGGCCCCCACGGTCCAGTGGCTGGTGCCGCCGCTGTCGGTGGCGTGGGCGTCCTTGCTGCGCCAGATGCCGCTGCCGGTGCCGTACATCACGTGCCCGGAGTCGAAGGGGTCGATGGCCAGGGCGGTCATCCAGTGCCCGATGCCGGTACCGACGTAGGGAGCGGCGGAGGCGTCCCGCTGCCGACTTCGCGGCCAGTGCCTTCCAGTTCGCGCCGCCGTCGGTGGTCCGGTAGATCTCGTCCTCGGGCCACCAGCGGTCGAGGGTGGTCACCATCACCGTGGACGGCTTCTGCGGGTCGACGGCCAGACCGGAGAACCCGTAACTGCCCTGGGACGGCGAGATGTTCTTCCACGCCCCGCTGGACGGCGTGTACTTCCACACCGAACCCGCCGTCGCGTCGCTGGGGCCGACGGAGTTGGCGTACGTCAGGTACAGCGAGCCGTCACCGGAGACCACGCCGTGCTGCGGCATCTGGCCGGTGGGCTGCCCGGAGACGGCCTGCCAGGTGCTGCCGCCGTCGGTGGAGCGGTACAGGGAGGTGGACCTGTCGGCGACGCCGACGTAGATCGTCTTGCTGCCGGCCGGGCCGTACGTCACGAAGGAGATGCCCGCGCCGCTGCTCGCCCCGTCCTTGACGGGGAACGAGGAGACCTGACTCCACGTCACGCCGTGGTCGGTGCTGCGCCACAGGCCGTTCTTGCGGGTGCCCAGCAGCAGGGTGCTGTTGTTCGCGGGGTTGACCGCCAGCCGTTCGCCCGCCCCGCGGCCGTTCTCGTTGGCGCCCAGCTTGAAGGGCAGGTCGGTGCGCTGGAAGGTGCGGCCCCGGTCGGTGGAGCGCAGGATCGCGCCGTTGCCCGCCCAGCTCGTTGGTGTAGGTGCCCGCCCCGAGGTAGAGCCGGTTGGGGTCGACGGGGTCGGTGGCCAGCGAATCGATGCCCAGCAGGTTCCAGTCCTTCTCGCCGACCCAGTCGGTCAGCGGGATCCACTGCTCGGCCGCGGCGTCCCAGCGGTAGGCGCCGCCCATGTCGGTGCGCGCGTACAGCAGGCCCTTCTCCCGCGGGTTGAACACCAGCCCGGTGACGTAACCGCCGCCCACCACCTGGGCGTTCTTCCACGCATACGGTCCGGTCCCGGCCGTGGTCTGCGTCCCGCCGGTCCCGGCCGCCTGGGTCCCGGCCGTTTTCACCAGCTTCCACTGCTGGTTGGTGCTGCCCTTGCCGGGATACTGGATGACTGCCGCGCCGTCGGCCGTGGAGCCTCCGGTGACGTCCAGGACCTGGCCGCTCTTGCGGGAGGTGAAGGTGACGGCGTCGGAGCCGCTCACATCGTCGATCCGCCACTCCTGGGAGGTGGAGGAGCTGTCGGTCTGCTGCTCGGCGGCGGCCATCTGGGCGGTCGAATCGCCCGCTATGCCCAGCACTTTGCCGCTGTTGCGGTTCACCAGCTCGTAGTAGCCGTCGCCGGTGGATCTCAGTTTCCACTGCTGGTTGGCGGTGTCCTGGTCGGTCCACTGCTGGATACGGGTGCCGTCGGCGGTGGAGAAGGCGTTGACGTCCATCACCTTGCCGCTGCGCACGGAAACCAGCCGGTAGTAGGCCTCGCCGTCGACCGTCGCGGCCTGCGAGTCCTCCTGCACGAACAGGAGATACGGCACGACGATGGCGGGCGCGCCGAGCAGCAGGCCGGTGGCGGTCCAGCGGCGGCGGTGACGCCCGCGGCGCCCGTCGTTCGTGGGGTTTTTCATGGGACGGTGCTCTCCTTGCATGCCGTTCACCCGAGGAAAGGCGAATCCAGGCACCGCAATGCCCGGATCCGACCGGGAGTGTCCCGAAACCTGCGCGCTGACCAGCGCGGACTGTTCGAGATTGCCCGCAAGAGTGCGTCCTGGCTGTTGAGAAGTCAACAGACCGGCCAGGGCCTGACCGACCAAATCCCTGCGCGATGTCCCCTGTTGTCCGCGATGTCCTCCGCGTTCGTGACGTCTCCTGCGTCCGCGTCATCCTCCGCGTCCGCGATGTCCTCCGCGTCGCTGAAAGCCGCGGCGCCCGCCTGCCGGTACCCGACAACGACAACGACGAGGACGGCTACGACGACAGCGACGGCGACGGCCAGGACAGCGGAGACGAGGACAACGCGGCACCCTGACTCCGCGGAAAGTAGCGCGCGCCGGGGTGCGTCGAATGCCTCTCCGAAGCCGCACCCCGGCACTCGGTGGCACTCGGTCGGGAGAACGCCTGGCCTCAGGTCCGTACACAAGCCAGGCGGGCCCCCGCCCTCACCGCACCGCCGTGGTACCCGTTCTTGACGGCAGCGTACGCACACACTCTGGAGGCGCCATGTCTCTCACGGTGATCGACCTCGACGGAGAAGCCCTGGCCGACGACGAAGCCCTGACCGACGCAGCACGCCACCTCGGCACAAGCACGCAGGAGGACACGGTGAACCCCCCTCGGCGCCGAGAGCACGAAAGCAGTTGCCGCCTACCCCATCGCATCCGAACGCTCAGCCAAATCTCGCAACTCCAGTGAAGCCGAGCGGCCCGCCATCAGCATCAGCTCACGGATAGCGCCGCGAGCAGCGATGTGGCTCCTGACCAGGTCGGGTGCGATCTCCTCAGCTCGCAGCAGTTGCGCGAGTGCGTCCCCGAACTGCCGGCGCTGTACGTGAGCGCGGCCCAGGTCCATCAGCAGTCTGGCCTGCCGCTCGACGGACAGCCCACTGACGTCCAGGTCCTTGGCGATGTCCAGCGCCTCCCCGGCATCCCCAAGGTCAACCGCGGTGGAGACCGCTTGAACCTCGACATTCGCGGGGCCGAACTCCAGGTTGAAGTCGTTGCGCTCAACTCCCATACGTGCAGCCACCGTTCGCGCCTTGTCGATCTGGTCGCGAGCGGCTGACCGTTCACCAGCGCGCGCATGCACCAGCGCCAGCGCGAGGTGAAGCGATCCGACGACCGACAGCTCCTCCACAGCGGTCGACTCGGCTTCCGCATGAGGGGCAAGGGTGTTGAGCGCCGTTACGGCCGCGTGCTCGGCCTGGTCCAGACGCTGAAGACGTACGAACGCGTGAACCAGCCGGAAGACGCCGACGAAGACTCCGAGACGGTCGTCGGCGAGTTCGGCCGCACGGATCGCCCGGTCCGCCGCCAGCCACGCGGCGTCTGCCTCGTCCTGCCGGACGAAGGCTGCCGCCAAAGCCTGGTACGTACGGGCCAACAGCCGATAGATCTCCGGCCGGAGTCCCCCGGAGGCAGATCGTGCGGCCCGTTCCAGTCGCGGAAGCAGCGCCCCAAAGGCCTTGCTCAACTCGGCGAACCGGTCATCATGCGTGAGCTCCCAGACCCGTTCCACCTCGTCCCGAAGTTCGGGGATCTGCTCAGCGCGGAAGTCCTCCCGGGGTTCGAGGACGACATCGAGTGCCGGGTGCCCTGAGATGACCAGTCGGGCCTGATCCAGATCGTTCGGTGCTGCCTCGTCCACAGCTGGTGCCGCTTCCTCCGCAGCCGGTGCCGCCTCGTCCGCAGCCCTGACCCCAGGTCCCGCCGCACCGGGCGCTTCGGGCTGGAGAACCGGCAAGGGGACGCCGAGTCCATCGGCGAGCAACCGCAGAACGTCCAGGCGGTTCACCGGCTGGACGCCCCGCTCGACCTGCGACACCCAACTCGCCGTCCGCCCGATCGCCGCGGCCAGTTCGCTCTGGGTGAGGTCGCGCTGTCTTCGCAGCTCGGCCACTCGCGCGCCGAAGGCCCGACGCACCTCCGATGACACGGCTGACACGGTTACCCCGCCACCTTCCCGGCGACGGCGTTGAGGAACGTCACGTCAACTCCCGCCAGGTACTGCTCGCGTTCAGCGAGGAAGCGCTTCGTGTGCGGCTGCTCCTCGTGCGCCTCGAACGCGGCGCGGTCGGCGTACAGCTCGTAGAAGACGCGGACCAGCGGCTCGTCCACGGGGATGTGAGTGACGTACGTGAGCGTGCCCGGTTCCTGCGCCTTGATCCCCTCCAAGGTGTCAACGCACAGATCGTCAAAGGCAGTTGCCGCCTCCTGGTCACGCAAGGTGAAGCGTACGACCAGTCCGAAACCTTCACTCATGAGCACTCCTTCCAGTGACGGCAAGTCTGTCAGGTGCACACCTTGGCTACGAGTCACAGATTTTCTTAACTCACAGGGATTCTGCGAGTATGCTCGTAGTCGTGTCGCTACCAGACGTGATTCGGGCGGTGCCGCAGGGCAGTTGGCGGGCCGTCCCTGTCCGGCTCACTGGGCGCGCTACGACATGACAAACCCCCGCGACCGCGCTGCATGCGGCCCGGGGGCATGGCCCACCTGACGAAAGCAGGCAGACATGCCGCACTGTATCGCCCTCCTCTGCACGCTGCTGTTGAGACTGCTGCTGCCACCGAGCGGCCGGCACCGCGCCGCACGACGCCGCATCACAACCCCATCCGTACCGAGCGCCGCCACAGCGCCCACCGCACCCTCGCAGACCCACCCACACCCCCAACCGCCCCGCCCGCCCCTCCTCCGAGGCGAGGACTCCCTCCTCGTACGCCCCTACGTCCTCACCCCCGCCGAACGACACCTCCAAAAGCACCACCACCAGCAGCAACGCCAGCGCCGCCGCGCCCTCTGGCTCGCCGTACACGGCATCGACACCGGCCCGCGCCACATCCACGGCATGAAGGTGGCCGCGTAAATGGACAACTTCGCGAACACCAGGCCAACCATCACCCGCCTCCTCCCCTGGTCCGGCACCGGTGGGAAACCCTGCTACCTCCTCACCGACGACAACGGCGGCGGCTACCTCACCCGGCTCGCCGACAACATCGAATCCGTCCAGCTCGGCATGGGCAACGAACTCCTCGGCCACGCCCACGAGTTGATCAGCGACCCGAAGACAGGACCCGCGGAACTCCGGTACCTCTCCGCCCGGCTGACCGAGTCCCTGCGCGACATCCTCCGCGTCGCCGAAAGCCGCGGCGCCCGCCTGCCGGTACCCGACAACGACGACGACGGCTACGACGGCGACAGCGACGACAGCGGAGACGAAGACAACGCGGCACCCTGACCCCACAGAAAGCAGTGCGCGCCGGGGTGCGTCGCATGCCTCTCTCCGAAGCCGTACCCCGGCACTCGGAAACCGCACCCCGGCGCTCGGTCAGGTGTCGCGGCGGCCGGTCAGGTGCGTGAACGCGTCCAGGTTGCGCGTCGACTCGCCGCGCGACACCCGCCAGGCGTACTCCTTGCGGATCGCGGAGGCGAAGCCGAGCTCCAGGAGGGTGTTGAACGGACCGTCCGCCGCCTCCAGGACCGAGCCGAGCAGCCGGTCGATCTCGTCGGGGGTGACGGCGGCCAGCGGCAGCTTGCCGGTCACGTAGACGTCGCCGAGGCGGGTCGACCGCGTAACTCACGCCGTAGAGCTTGAGGTTGCGCTCCAGGAGCCAGCGGTGGACGCCCGCCTCGTTCTCGTCGGGGTGGCGGATCACGAAGGCGTTGAGGGAGAGCGAGTGCCTGCCGACGATCAGCGAGACGGTCGTCGACAGCTTGCGGGTGCCGGGGAGCTTCACGACGTAACTGCCGGGCTCGGGGCTCTCCCACTCCAGCTCGGCCTCGGTGAGGACCTGCTCGATGATCGACGCTGCGTCAGCCATGGGGCGAGCGTAGCGGCGTCAGCCGTAGCGCGACGCCTCAGCCGTAACGCGGCGCCCAGCCACAGTGGCCCCCTACAACCGTAACGCGGCGCCCCGCCGCAGTGCCCCCCTCAGCCGTGGTGGATCCAGTGCCTGCGGCGGTGGGCGTGCATCGCCGCCGTGTAGACGTCCGCCGTGGCGGAGGCCGCCGTGTCCCAGCCGAAGGACTCGGCGTGCCGGGCGGCGGCCTCGCCCATCCGGGCGGGCAGCCCGGGGTCGTCGGCGAACTCGCGCAGCACGCGCGCGTAGTCGACGGGATCGTGGCCCTGGACGAGGAACCCGGTGCGCCCGTCGCGTACGGCGACCGGGAGCCCGCCGACCGCGGCCGCGAGCACCGGCGTACCGGCCGCCTGCGCCTCGATGGCGACGAGCCCGAAGGACTCGCTGTACGACGGCATGACCAGCACGGACGCGGCCCGGAACCAGTCCGCGAGCTGTTCCTGCCCGACCGGCGGCCGGAAGCGCACGACGTCGGCGATGCCGAGCCGCGCGGCCAGCTTCTGCAGGCCCTCGGGCTTGGCGAGGCCGCTGCCGCTGGGCCCGCCCACGACGGGTACGACGATGCTTCGAGCGCAGCTCGGGGCGCTCGTCCGAGGAGGACGGCGACCGCGCGCAGCAGTACGTCCGGGGCCTTCAGGGGCTGGATGCGGCCGGCGAAGAGCGGGATGAGCGCGTCCTGCGGGAGGCCGAGGCGGGCGCGGGCGGCGGCGCGGCCGTCGGCGGGGCGGAAGCGGTCGAGGTTCACGCCGGGGTGGACGACGGCGACCTTGGCCGGGTCGGCCTCGTAGTGCCGTACGAGCTCGTCGGCCTCCTCGGCGGTGTTGGCGATGAGCCGGTCGGCGGCGCGCACGATCTGGGTCTCGCCGATGACGCGGGCGGCGGGCTCGGGGGTGTCGCCCTCGGCCAGCGCGGCGTTCTTGACCTTGGCCATGGTGTGCATGGCGTGCACGAGGGGGACGCCCCAGCGTTCGGCGGCGAGCCAGCCGACGTGGCCGGAGAGCCAGTAGTGCGAGTGCACCAGGTCGTAGTAGCCGGGGCGGTGGCCGGCCCAGGCCTGCATCACGCCGTGCGTGAAGGCGCACAGCTGGGCCGGGAGGTCCTCCTTGGCCAGCCCCTCGTACGGGCCCGGCGTCGACGTGCCGTACGAGGACGCCGGGCGCGAGCTCGACGGACGGGCGGGAGCGCCGCCGGTGGTCGCCCGCGTGAAGATCTCGACCTCGATGTTGATCGCGGCGAGGCGCTGGGCGAGCTCCACGATGTAGACGTTCATGCCGCCGGCGTCGCCCGTGCCGGGCTGGTGCAGCGGTGAGGTGTGCACGGAGAGCATGGCGACGCGGCGGGGCCTGCGGTGCAGCCTGCAGCCGCGGGAGGCGCCGCCGGGGAGCGACGCCCGAGCCTGCTGACGTACTGGCTCACGTGGCGTTCCTCCTTGGTGCGGGCGTCTGGTGCCGGGCATGCCGTACAGAGGGCCATGCCGTACAGCCCGTCCAGGCCGTACACGCCGGACACGCCGTTCCCATTTCGACGGGCGATCTTTGCCGAGGATCATTGCCGGAGGCTCGCTCAACCTGTTCGTGTTGTTGCTCGTGCGAACTGTTGCTCGGATTCGCTTAGGGGTCGCTAACCGCTCGGGGCTGGCGCGGCCCAGGACCTCGGGGCACCGGACCCCAGTGCCCCGCAGGCCCACCCGATGCCCGGCAGCGAACGCCCGGCAGACCCCGGCGTCCGCGCCACTGCCCCGCTTACCCTCGTAGCCATGACAGCCCGCGCAGCGCCCCCCGTGGGAACGGTCACGCGCGGGACCACCAACCCCAACCGGCTGCGCCGCATGGACCGCTGGATCGCCGCCACCCACGGCGCCGAGCTGCGCCGCGCCGACGCACCCCGTCGCGGTCGACCTCGGCTACGGAGCCGCCCCCTGGACCGCGGTCGAACTGCTCCACCGGCTGCGCACCGCCGCCCCCCGCACCCGCGTGGTCGGCGTCGAGATCGACCCGGCCCGGGTCGCGGCAGCGCGACCGTACGAGCGCGAGGGGCTCGCCTTCCGGCACGGCGGCTTCGAGGTGCCGGTGCCGGGCCGGCCGGCCCTGATCCGCGCGGCGAACGTCCTGCGCCAGTACGACGAGGACGAGGTCGCCGCGGTCTGGGCGCGGCTGTGCGCCCGGCTCGCCCCGGCCACGGCCGTATCCCGGGGCGGTCTGCTGGTCGAGGGCACCTGCGACGAGATCGGCCGCCGGCACGTCTGGGTCGCGCTCGGCCCGGAGGGCCCGCGCACGGTCACCTTCGCCACCCGCCTCGGCTCCCTGGACCGCCCGTCCGACCTCGCCGAACGCCTCCCGAAGGCCCTCATCCACCGCAACGTCCCGGGCGAGCCCGTGCACGCCTTCCTCCGCGACTTCGACCGCGCCTGGGCGGCCGCGGCGCCCTACGCGTCGTACGGCGCCCGCCAGCGCTGGATTCGTACGGTCCGTGACCTGACCGCCGACTGGCCGGTCAGGGACGGTTCCTCCCGCTGGCGGCAGGGCGAAGTGACGGTGGCGTGGGAGGCGTTGGCGCCGCGCGGCTGAACTCCCGCTTCTTCTTTCCCTCTTCCCCTCTTTCACCACTCAACGACATGAACAACGACACGAAACGGACAACACCCCATCAAATACCTCCACTCGGAGGTATCCAGGGCGCACCCCTCACAACCACCCCTCGTGCGGCCCGCCCCACGTGACCCCCGCCACTATCCCGGCCCACCGCCCAACCCCGCGCGCGTGACATTCGTCATTCCCCGTGAAGCCACCCCGTGTCCAAGTGCGTTACGGGATGTGGCATATGACGGCGATCGATTGCCGGTCGGCGCTCCGCGAACCATTCCCTTGCGGTGGCGCCTACCGCTAGGGTCCCCGTCGGTGGGTCGTGGTCTCCCGTCCCACTGTGGCCGCGGGGGGAGGAGGGAAGGAAGCCAAAACGATGCCCGTACCCATACCGCGGCAGAGAGCGATCCCGGCCGTGGAGAGTGGTCAGGCGCACACCGTGTCCGCGCCCAGCGACCCGGCCGGAGGCCCGCTCGAGAACCCTTCCGGCGGTCGGTCCGTCATCCCGTCCGGAGAGGGGACGGTTCTGAGCACCACGCCCACGACCCCTGCCGACAGCACCGACGACCGGCACCGACGACACCGGCAGCGCTGGCAGCACCGGTGGCGCTGGCAGCACCGGTGGTATCAAGAGCACCGGCAGTACCGGCAGCCCTGGCGGCACCGGCAGCACCAACCTCACCCTGCTGCTGATCGAGGACGACCCGGCAGGTTCACTCAGCGTGCCCGAGCTGCTCGACTCCGCGGGCAAGCCGATCCGGGTCCGTACCGCCCGCAACCTCACCGAGGCCGAGCGGCTGCTCACCGACGACGTGCACTGCATCCTCCTCGACCTCGCGCTCCCCGGCCCCGCGCAACGTGGCCGAAGCGACGCGGAACGACGACGAGCTGGCCGTGCTCAAGCGCGTCCTGCGGCTCGCACCCCGGCACGCCGTCCTCGCGCTCACGGCGTCCGGCGACGCCGAGCGCGGCGCCGAGGCGGTACGCGTCGGCGCCCAGGACTACCTCTTCCGCGACGAGCTGGACGGCCGCCTGCTGAGCCGCGCGATCCGGTACGCGGTGGAACGCAAACGTTCCGACACCGCCGAGCGACAGCTCACCGAGTCCCGCCTGCGCGCCCAGGAGAACGCCCGCCTGGAGCGCGGCCTGCTGCCCACCCCCCTCCTGGAGGGCTCCCCGCTGCGCTTCGCCGCCCGCTACCGCCCCGGCCGCTCCCGCGCCCTGCTCGGCGGCGACTTCTACGACACCGTCCGCACCCCCGACGGCACCGTGCACGCCATGATCGGCGACGTCTGCGGGCACGGCCCCGACGAGGCGGCGCTCGGCGTGGAGCTGCGGATCGCCTGGCGGGCGCTGACGTTCGCGGGGCTGTGCGGGGACGCAGCTGCTCTCCACGCTCCAGCAGGTCCTGGAACACGAGCGCGAGAGCGACGAGATCTTCGCGACGCTGTGCACGGTCGACATCGCGCCGGACGGCCGCAGCGCGGGCCTGTGCCTGGCCGGCCACCCGTCCCCGCTGATCGCCCGCCCCGGCCACGCGGGGCTCACGCCGGTGGCCGGCCTGCTGCCGTACGACAACAACGGCCCCGCCCTCGGCCTGCTGCCGAACGCCCGCTGGCCACGCGTCCAGATCCAGCTGGGCGGCGCCTGGAGCCTGATGCTCTACACGGACGGCCTGATCGAGGGCCGCGTCGGAAGGGGCCGGGAACGCCTCGGCCAGGATGGCATGGTCGACCTGATCCGCCGTCAGCTCGCCCAGGGCCTGGCGGGCGAGGAACTGCTGCAGGCGGCGGTGAGCGAGGTCCGCGACCTCAACGGCGGCGAGCTGACGGACGACGTCGCCGTACTGCTGCTGAACCGCGAGGGCTGACGGCGGTCGCCGTACGGTACGACTCAGCCGTCAGCTCTCAGTCGTCAGCCCTCAGCCCTGCACGAGGGCGCGACGCGTGTGTGCGGTGCGGTCGCATGTGGGCGGTGCGGTGCGGTGCGGTCGCGGTCACCGACCGCCGTTGTACGGCCCGTACGGACCGTCGCTGCTCGATCCGCCGCGGCCACCGCGCGCCGCCGCCGGAGACCTGCCGGAGCGCGGGACGGACGTCGACGATGTACACGATGCTCGCGATGACGCCGATGATCGGCAGGAACGACAGGAACGAGAAGAAGTAGCTCACGACGAGGGCGAGACCAAGGATGACCAGCCAGAACACCTTGTTCTGCTTGTCCGCCGCCCTGAACGCGTCCCCGCGCCGGAACGCGGCATCGACCAGCCCGAACGCGGCAAGGGCCATCAGGACAATCTTGAGCAGCCCCATGAGCCCCTCGAAGCCCAACCAGACAAAGTCCATCGCCCGTCCTCTCCCGGCGCCCACGCGGCCACCGTACCCGTAGAACGGGCCGGGCACCCCAAAGGTGCCCGGCCCATTGCCGTACCACGGAGGCACGGCCTCCTTACTACTTCACCAAGGGCTACTTCACCAAGGGCTGTTTCGCCGAAGGCTGTTTCTCCGTGGGCTATTTCGCCAAAGGACTACTTCGCCGAAGGACTACTTCGCTGAAGGACTATTTCCCGAAGGGCTATTTCTCCGGCGGCGTGGTCTTCTTGGCAGTCGTCGTCTTCTTGGCCGAAGCCGGGGTCGGGGTCGGGGTCGGGGCCTTCTTCGCCGCGGTCTTCTTGGCGGCGGCGGACGCGGCCTCGTCCGTGGCCAACTTCTCCTCCCTGGCCTCGACGGGCTCGGCCGGCCCCTCGACGGCGACCGCGAGATCCTCGATCTCCTCGGCGGCCTGACCGCGCCAGGTCTTCACGGCCTGCTCACCGTGCTCGGCGACCTTCTCGTACGTCTCCCGCGCCTTCACGGCGTACTCCGCGGCGACGCCGACACCGCGCAGCGCGAGGTCCTGGGCGGTCTCGCCGAGCTTCTTCAGGTCGGTGTCGAGGGTGCCGAGGAACTCGCTCACCTTGCTCTGGATGGTCTCCTGCGTCTCCTTGACCCGGGTCGAGGCCTTCTCCTGGGTCTCCTTGACCCGGGCTGTGGCCTTTTCCTGAACGGCCTTGGGGTCGGCGTGGCGTACGGCGTCGATACGGGCCGGGGCCTCGGCGCGCAGCTGCTCGAGGATGCCCGGCACCTTCTTCGCCTGCTGGAGGGCCAGGTCGGCGGTCCCGGCGGCGAAGTAGAACGGCTTCGGGTCGCTGAGGGTCTTACGCAGGTCTTCGGTGATGGCCATGACGATGGTCCTCCGGTTTGACTTTCAGCTGAGGGTCTGGGGAATGGTCCGAGACGGTCCGGCGACACTGCCGACAGTTGGGCTGTCCTGACTGGCGGATTGCGCCGACCGCTTTTTCCTGTCTTTCATGCCGCGTCTTTCATGCTGTGTCTTTCATGCTGTGTCTTGCTCTTTCATGCCGTGTCTTTCCTACCGACTCACCTGGTCGTGCCGACCGTTTGGTCAGTCCGGTCGACTGGCCGTCTGCGGCGACCCGGCATCGCCGTCGTCGGCCGTGCGGGGGCCGGGGTGGGCGGCGTGGGCGGTGGCGGCGATGTCCGGAACAGCGCGTATCTCACCCGCTCTGCCCTCACCCGCCCTGGCCTCACTCGCCCTGGCCTCACCCGTCGATCTCACCCGCTCTGATCTCACCCGCCCTGGCGGCCTCGAACCCGTTCTCCTTGCGGAACGACTCGTAGATCTGGAGCAGCACCTGCTTCTGCCGCTCGTTGAGGGTGGGGTCGGCGAGCATGACGGCGCGCGTCGCACCTTCCCGTCGGCGTTCCTCCCCGTCCCGCTCGGCGTCGAGGATGCCGGCGCGCACGTACAGCGTCTCGGCGGAGATCCGCAGCGCCTTGGCGACCTGCTGCAGTACCTCCGCACTCGGCTTGCGCAGCCCGCGCTCGATCTGGCTCAGATACGGATTGGACACGCCAGCGGCGTCGGCGAGCTGCCTGAGCGACAGCTGCGCGTTGCGCCGCTGTTCGCGCAGGTACTCACCGAGATTGCCGACGTTGAGCGATGCCATGCCTCTACAGTGCCGCACCCTCGCTAACTATTGCAAGCACCCGCTTGCAATAGTGCGCCACGCCCCGTCCACCTCACCGTTGCGCCTCGCAGCAGCTGCAGTTGCACTCCGGCCTGTCTCCGCTGAAGGTGAGCCAGTCTCGGTCTATCTGAGTCATCTGGCTCTTGCGTCCCGGTCGGCCTGGGTCATCTACCGATCTGTCTCGCTCTTTGTGAGCCACTGCCGTGCCCGGCTCCCTATGGTCGTTGTACGTGGTCAGCGCCGGGTGGGGGTGGCTGGTGGAGGCTGAGGGCTTCTGGCTGGAATACGTCGACGGCTGTGGTGAGCTGCGCGGCGGGCCGTTTGAGGCGATGTGGTCGGCGCGTTTCGAGGCTGCCGGGCAGGTGCGGACGTTCCCGTCGTACAAGGGGCAGCGCAATTTCCCCGGCTGGTACTGGGCTGCCACCAGTGGCGAGTTGGTGGGTTTCGAGTCGTGGGTGGAACTCGGTCATCTGATGCGGCTGGACTCCGAGCCGGACGTGGTGGCCGTCACGTCTCAGCCGTTCCGGCTCTCATGGCGACCTGGTGACCAGGCCCGGCGGGTCAGTCATACGCCGGACTACTTCGTGCGCCGTCGGGATGGCACCGCCGTGGTGCTGGATGTGCGCCCTGATGACCGGATCGAGCCCGAGGATGCCGTGAAGTTCGCGGCCACGGCGGCGGCTTGCGCCGTGGTGGGCTGGGATTTCGAGCGGGTTGGTGTGCTCGATCCGGTGTTGGCGGCGAATCTGCGCTGGTTGTCGGGCTACCGGCATCCGCGGGTACGGCGCGAGCCAGTGGCGGCGGGATTGCGGGCGGTGTTCACCCGGCCCTGGGGGCTGCTGGCCGGGGCTCGTGCGGTGGGCGATCCGATTGCCGTGCTGCCGGTCCTCTTCCACCTGCTGTGGTGTCGGGAACTGGCGGTGGATTTGGAGGCCGGGTTGTTGTCGGCGGCGACGACAGTTCGCCCGGCCTCGGTAGTCGTGGGGGAGGCGAGTGGAGATGCCGGCGCGTCCGAGGCTGCTGTCGCTGGGTGACCGGGTTCGCTATGACGGGCGGGAGTACACGGTTGCCGCCCTGCACGGCACTGCGGTGCGGCTGGTTGATGATGCCCAGGCCGCCCGTGTCGTGTTGCTGGGGCATCTCCTGGCGTCCGAGGGGTTCGCCGTGCTCGGCACCGCGTTGAGCCGCCCGCCGTTGCCGGAGGCCGGGGTGCTGGAGGGCCTGCCGGAGGAAGCGGTGGAGCGGGCCGAGTGGTGGCGCAGGCACCTGACCGAGCTGCTCACCGGCCACCCGGACGGCGATGCTGCCGCCACGAGGCGGGCCGAGTACGACCCAGTGGTGCACTCGCTGCGGCAGCGGGAGCTGACCAAGGTGGCCGAGTTGCGGGCCGCTGGTGAGGAGGTGGGGCTGAGTACGCTGCGCCGGATGCGGTCGCGTTTCGAGCGCGAGGGGGTGGCGGGCTTGGTGGACGGCAGGATGCGCAGGCCGGCCACGGGCACGGGCCGGGCCGATCCCCGGGTGGTCGACGCGATCGCGAGGGTCGCGGGCAGCCGGACCGATGAGCCGACCGTCTCCGCGCAGGTGCTGCGGCGCCAGGTCGAACGGCTTCTTGTCGCCGAGCACGGGGCCGGAACGGTCCGGATGCCGTCCAGAGCGGCGTTCTACCGTCTGCTGGAGGCGGTCACGGCCGGGCAGCACCTGTTCGGGTCGGCCCGCACCCGTCGCTCGCTGGGCAAGCAGCCGAAGCGGATGTTCGGGCAGCTGACGGCGGCCCGGCCGGGCGAGGTGATGGAGATCGATTCCTCGCCGCTGGACGTCATGGTCATCCACGACGACGGGACGGTGGACCGCTGCGAGGTGACCGGGCTGGTAGACCTGGCGACCAGGACGCTGTCCGCGGTGGTGCTGCGGCCGTCGACGAAGGCGGTGGATGCCGCGTTGCTGCTGGCCCGCGCCATGACCCCGGAGCCGGTACGTCCGGGCTGGTCCGACGCTCTGCGCATGTCGCGATCGGTGCTGCCCTTCGCCTCCTTGCTGTCGCTGGACGAGCGGCTGGACAAGGCCGCCGCGGTCCCGGTGATCGTTCCGGAGACTGTCGTCTGCGATCACGGCAAAGCGTTCATCTCGGACAACTTCCGCAACGCCTGCCGCCACTTGGGGATCTCGTTCCAGCCCGCGCATCCGGACACGCCGACCGACCGGCCGCACATCGAGCGGACTCTGGGATCGGTGTCGACGATGTTCGCCCAGTACGTGGCCGGCTACACAGGACGCAGTGTCGAGACACGGGGCAAGGATCCGGCCGCTCAGGCGGTCTGGTCCATCCACGAGCTCCAGGAACTCCTTCAGGAGTGGATCGTCATCTGGCAGTCCAGGCCGCATGACGGGCTGCGCGAGGCCTTGATGCCGGACCGGCCGCTGAGCCCGAACGAGAAGTACGCCGCGCTGGTGTCAGCGGCCGGATACGTCCCGGTTTCGCTCAGCCCGGAGGAATACATCCAGCTCATGCCCCGTGAGTGGCGGGTCCTCGGCCGCAGCGGGGTGCGGATCAACAACCGCACCTACGACGCACCGGCGCTCACCCCGTTCCGCCGGCAGCCCTCGGGCGCGGGCCCGGACAGCAAACGCTGGGCAGTCCACTACGACCCCTACGACATCTCCTGCGTCTGGATTCGCAACCACCACGACACAGGCTGGATCACCGCGACCTGGCGCCACCTGCGCACCACTCCCGTCCCGATGGGCGAGCTGGTCTTTGACCGGGCCCACCAGATCCTGCGGGAACGAGGACAGCGCAAGCCGGACGAGGAAGCCGTCGCCCAAGTCGCAAAGGCCCTGCTGGACCGGGCCGGTGACGGGCCCGATCTCGCCTCTGGCCGCAGGCCGGAGGGGAAGAGCCGGTCGGCACAGCGGCGCGATCGCAAGGTCGCCGCCCGCACACGGGCCACCAGCGAGCCCGCCTGGCCCCGGCCGGCACCCGAACCGCAGCCGCAGCCGGAGCCGGAGAGCGTGTCCGCGGACGAGGAGGACGGCGGCGAGCTCGCCGACGTCGTCCCGCTGGAGATCTTCGACGCACGCAAGGAGGCCGAGAAATGGTGGTGAGCCCCGCAGGGCCGGCGGGAGAGAGCGACGGCCTGCCGGACGACTGGACCGATCCCTCCACTCGGCTGGAGGGCTGGCGGCGCTTCGTCGAGACCGACCCGGCTGCCTTCGAGCTGCTGCCCGATCAGCAGTGGCAGGCGCTCTCCCCGGCCTCCCGGCCCCCTTACGACGAGGCCCGGATCGCCTACCACTCCGAGCTGCAGGTCGTGCGCACGTCCACGGTCAAGGAGATCGCGCATCAGGGACGGCTGCTGACCCTGCTCAACCAACGCGAACACGGCGCCCGTCGCGGGATGATCGTCTCCGGCCAGTGGACGACCGGGAAGACCACGGCGCTGAAACAGCTCGGCCGCACCCACGAACTGCGTGTCCAGCAGCGGTATCCGGGCAGCGACCGCATTCCCGTTGTCTACATCACCGCCCCGCCCAAGGGCTCCCCGCGCAAACTCGCCCTGGAGTTCGCCCGGTTCCTGGGCCTGCCGGTGATCAACCCGCGGCACAACACCATCGATGTCACCAGCGCCGTCTGCCAGGTGATGATCGAGGCCCGCACCGAGCTGGTGCTGGTCGATGAGATCCACCTGCTCAACCACGCGACCACCGCCGGCGAGGACCTCTCCGATCACCTGAAGTACTTCACCGAGCACCTGCCGGCGACCTTCGTCTATGCGGGCATCAACGTCGAGAAGTCCGGGCTGTTCACCGGGATCCGCGGCAAGCAGCTCGGAGGCCGCTGCATCCTGGTCCGCACCGGCGCCTTCCCCCGCAACACCGAGTGGCAGGCCCTGATCGCCTCACTGGAGAGCACCCTTCGCCTGCACCGTCACACGCACGACACCCTGGCCGGGCTCTCGAAATACCTGCACCAGCGAACCGGCGGCATGATCGGGAGCCTGTCCCACCTGATCCGGGCCGCGGCGATCTCCGCCATCCTCGACGGCAGCGAGTGCATCACCAAAGCCTCCCTGCGAAACATCCGGATCGATCACAACAGCGAGTCGGATTCCCCGCCCGACGCAGGCAGGGAAGCGGGATGAACAGGCCGTTCGAGGCCGTCGTCTTCCGTCCGCTGCCGCGCCCGCTCAAGCCCTTCCCACAGGAGACCGAAGCCTCGTTCCTGGCCCGCCTCGCCACGGCCAACGCGATGCCCGTCCAACGCCTTCAACGGCCTTCCCACTGGCTGGAATCCCGCCTGGATCCGGTCGGCCGGCTCAGTGTCCTCAGCGGACAGCCTCAGACCTCGATCCGGTACGCGATCCCCCGCTGGGAGCGACAGGCGTGGAACCTCCCGCAAGGTCCCTTCGCCGCAACTGCCCGATGGGCGTGCCGGCGCTGTGTCGCCCGCAGGACCGGCACCCCCGGCCAAGGCGTCATGGTCTGGATGTCGAAACACCACGACCAGGTCTGCATCCCCCATCGCCTCTGGATCGGCCGGGCCGTCGAAGCCCCCGCCAACCAGCTCGACCTTGCCGATCTACCGGAGATCGTCGCCGCCCAGAAGCGCCACTACCGGCTCCTTCGCCGCTACGGCCCCGACGTGATCAATGTCTGCTACGAACAGAGCTCCCGCTTCTGGACCACCCTCCTGCAGCACGGCTACCGGATCAGCGACCTCACACAGCGGCTCGCCCGGCTCCAGCCCCGACCCACCCGCACCGTCCGGCCGTGGGACCCCAAGCGCTACGCGGCGATCTATCCCGAGATCGTCAAAGCCATGGTGTTCTACGCAGCTCCGTACTGGCGCAGCCTGGCACTCTCCGGCGCTGACGAGGACTTCCGAGCCTTCCACGCAGAATTCATCCGGCGGCTCCCCAACGAAAGCTCCCTCCGCACCACCGCCAAGCCGTGGTTCATCCACCGACTCCGCATGATCGCGGACACCATCGAGACAGCGGCGGCACGCGGCAATGACAACCCGAAGGACAACTCGGCTCCTGAAAGCCCAGGTTGAGCGAGACAACCCCGGCCGCTACGTCTCACTCGATCTGAGCCACGGCTGGCCAGAGAGCCGCAGTGGCTCAGATCCATCGAGACAGGTCAGCAGGCGCCACTTCGCAGGGTCAACTGTCACCGCTTCTGTTACCGCTTCTGTCACCGCTTCTTCGAGCCCTTCGAACTCTTCGAGCCCTTCGAGCCACAACTGCGCGCTCAACTGACAGCAGTGCCGAACCACTTGGGCAGCCGGCCGAGCAGATCCTGCTGATCTTCACCGACCCACGCCACGTGGCCGTCCGGCCGCAGCAGCGCCGCGGGCACGTCCAGTTCCTCGCTGACGTCGACGACGTGGTCGACCCGGTCCGCCCAGCCCGCCACCGAGAGCCGCCCGGTCTGGTCGAGCAGCAGGCCGCGGCCCCCGTGCATCCGCCCGTAGAGGCGCCCCCGCTTCAGCCCCACGTCTCGCAACCGTCGGCCGAGCAGTTCATGCCCCTCGCCGAAGTCGTAGCGGACCCCGATCGCGGTGATCTTCTCGATCAGGTACCGGTTCACGTTCTCGAAGTCCATCAGTTCCGACACCAGTCGGCGCACCGCCCGGGGACCCGGCTCGGGGGACAGCAGCAGCATCTGCGCGCGAGTGTTGTCCAGCACGTCGGCGGCCACCGGGTGCCGTTCGGTGTGGTAGCTGTCCAGCAGCCCCTCCGGTGCCCAGCCGCCCACCTCGGCGGCCAGTTTCCAGCCGAGGTTGAACGCGTCCTGGATGCCGAGGTTGAGGCCCTGCCCGCCGGTCGGCGGGTGGATGTGCGCCGCGTCTCCGGCCAGCAGCACCCGGCCGGTCCGGTAGCGCTCGGCCAGCCGGGTGGCGTCGCCGAAACGGGAGAGCCAGCGCGGTGAGTGCACACCGAAGTCGGTGCCGGCGAACTCCCGCAGCCGCTGCTTGAACTCTTCGAGAGTCGGCGGGACCGTGCGGTTCCCGGCCACCCCTTCGGCGGGCACGATGACGCGGTACACCCCGTCCCCGAGGGGCATGGTGCCGAACCGGAAATGGGTCTTGCGGACCTCGGCCACCACGGCGGCAAGCGTCTGTGGCGGTACGTCCACCTCCATCTCGCCCAGCAGCGTCTCGACCCTGCTGGGCTCGCCGGGGAAGCCGACGCCGAGCAGCTTGCGCACCGTACTGCGGCCACCGTCGCAGCCGACGAGATAGCGCGAGCGCAGCCGCGTGCCTCCCCCTCTCCCTCCCCCGGCGGCTACGCCCCCCTTGCCGAGGGGACCCCCGCTGGCTCCTCCCCCGCCAGCCAGTTCGACAGTCACCCCGTGTTCGTCCTGGCTCAGCCCGACCACCTCGCAGCCGCGCCGGATCTCGGCACCGAGCTCGGTGGCGTGCTCGGTCAGCAGGCGCTCGGTGACCGCCTGCCGGATGGCGAGGACGTACGAATGCGCGGTGTCCAGCCGGTCAGGCCATGTCTTGCCGATACCGGCGAAGAAACCGCCGACCGCGAACCGCTCACCGAGCGCGAGGAACCCCTCCAGCAGACCACGCTGGTCCATCACCTCGACACTGCGCGCATGCAGACCGAGCGCGCGGGACTGCCCGGTCGGCTCCGGCTCCTTCTCCAGTACGAGCACGCGCACGCCGTGCAGCCGCAACTCGCCGGCCAGCATCAAGCCGGTCGGTCCGCCACCGACAACGATCACGTCAATCATGAAACCCCCCTCATTCAACCCTCATTCAACAACGTTGCATTTCAGCCAGCCGCTCCGCGCAGTCCGCCGATGCGCAGTCCGGCGGCGCGCAGTCCGGCGGCGCGCAGTCCGGCGGCGCGCACACGCCCGCCTCCGCCGACGCGCAGGCCCCCACCTCCGTGCCGAGTGCCCGCAACCGCACCGCGAGTCCCACCGGTGGTTCGACGCCCCACGAGACCCACACGCCAACAAAAGCGCATGCACTTCGCGAATCCCCGATTTCCGCAGGTTCTGGCTTCGGCTGGAGATTTTGCAGCACAACCCGGGTCTTGCCGCAAGCCCCCCTGTGCGCTATAGGTTGAAAGTGGCAAGGAGTGGGGGACCTCCTTGCCTTTGTCTTGTGCTGTCCCCTGCGGACCGCACACCGCCGAGTCCGTGGGGGATCGCCGGTCTCCCTCACCAGGGCAGCGGGCGCTCGTGCACCACGTCCAGTCGTGCCACGGCCCGCGTGAGCACCACGTACAGCCGGTGCAGCCCGCGCGTCTCCGCTGCCGCGATCGCCGCCGGCTCCACGGCCACGACGTGGTCGTACTCGAGTCCCTTGGCCGAGCCCGCGCCCAACACCGTGACACGCGCGCCGAGTTCGTCGGGCCCGGCTGCCGCGATGCCCGCCGCGTCGAGCGCCTTCCGCAGCCGTACGACCTCGGACTCGGACGCCGCGATGACCCCGATGGACCCGATGGAGGGCCCGGTGGAGCCGCTGGAGGGCCCGGTGGAGCCGTCTCGCGCGAGCCCGTCTCGCGCGAGCCCTTCCCGTACGGCGTCCACGGTCGTGGCGAGCACATCGGATGTCTCCCGCACCCTCAGCTCACCCCCGGCCCGCAGGGACCGGGCCTGCGGAACCTGCACCTCCAGGCGTCCGAGCAGCCGGTTGGCGAGCCGTACGACGGTCTCCGGCACCCGGAAACCGGTCGTCAGCGGGATCACCTCGGCGTCCGGCTTCCCCAGGTGGGCGAGGAGTTCGGGCCAGGAGCGGGCCGCCCACGGGGTCGTGCCCTGCGCGAGATCGCCCAGCACGGTGAGCGAACCGAAGGCGGCCCGGCGGGCGATCGCGCGGCACTCCATCGGGGACAGGTCCTGCGCCTCGTCGACGACGACATGGCCGTAACCCTCCGGGTGTTCGATGAGCCCCGCGGCCTCGTCGAGGAGCAGGAGATCGGCCGCCGACCACCGCGCCGACCTGTACGAACGCGGCGGTCGCGCCCAGCGGATGGCCTGCTGCTCGTCCGCGTCGAGCACCCCGTCCGCGGCCTCGGCCAGCGCGTCGGTATCACCGAGCAGCCCGGCGACGGCCTCCTCCGGCCGGACCCGCGGCCATACGGCGTCGACGTACGCGCTGACCGGCCGCGACCGGGAGATCTTCCGCAGCCAGGCGTCCGGGCGCGGACCAGAGCGCCGCTCGGCCTGGCCCTGCACGCATCGCACGATCCGCGTCCGTACCCGCTCCCGCCCGATGGCGTACGGCGGCTCCTCGGTCCGTACCTCCTCGACGATCCGCCGGAGTTCACCGGCCGGGACACGCCAGCGGTACGAACCGTCCGGTACGACGAGGGGGTCCGAGGAGGCGGTGTCCGTGAGCGGGTCCGAGGCACCGGCCGGTGGCCCTGTGCGGGCGTAGAGAGCCCGGCGGAGCACCTCAGCCATCCGGGCATCGTGTTTCACGACGGCCGCTCGCTCGTCGTCCTCCGCGGTGACTGGTTGCCTGGCGATCTCCTCGAGGACGGTCGACTGCCGTACGCCCGTCTCGCCGAGGGCGGGGAGCACCTCCGAGATGTACGAGAGGAAGGTGCGGTTGGGGCCGAGGATCAGCAGGCCTCCGCGGCGGATGCGCTGCGGGTGGGTGTAGAGCAGATACGCGGCGCGGTGCAGACCGACTGCCGTCTTGCCCGTGCCCGGGGCGCCCTGCACGCAGAGGGAGGTGGCGAGGCCGGCGCGGACGAGGTCGTCCTGGTCCGGCTGGATGGTGGCGGCGATGTCGCGCATGGGGCCGAGCCGGGGGCGTTCGATCTCGGCGGCGAGGATGCGGCTGTCCCGCTCTTGGCGGCCCCGCTCCTCGTGGCCCCGCTCCTCGTGGCCCCGCTCCTCGTGGCCCTGAATGAGGTGCTCGTCCTCCAGCCCGGTGAGGTCGGCGCAGTCACCGCGGCTGCCGGGGGCCCAGCCGAAACGGCGCCGGACGGCGACGCCCTGCGGGTCGCGGGCGCCGCCTGGTAGAAGGCGCGCGAGACAGGGGCGCGCCAGTCGACGACGAGGGGCGGGGCGGTCGGCTCCGCACTGATGCGCCGTCGGCCGATGTGGTAGCTCTGTCCGGCGTGCTCGGCGCTGCCGTCCGAGAAGTCGAGCCGCCCGAAGAACAGCGGCCCGTCTGGCAGTTCCCGCAACTCCTTGGCCTGGCTGCGCAGCCGGTACCCGAGCGCTTCTGCGTCGGCACCCGAGGCGGAGACGTCCTCACCGGTGACGACGTGGTCCTGGGCCCCGTCGACCATGGCGTCGAGGGCGGCACGGCAGGTGTCGTGGTAAGTGCGTTCCTGGGCGAGGGCGTGGTGGAGGAGGGGGGAGAGGTCGGCGGTGTGGTCGAGGACGGGTTCGGCTGAGGTCATTCCTCAGAGAATACCGAGAAAACGAAACCAAGTTAAATTTCTTACCGAGACTCGATCGCTGGCTCAATCACTGACTCGATCGCTGACCCGATAGCTGACCCGATCGCTGACCCGATCACTTGGCCTCGCCGCGAGGGATCGTCGCCCGCGAACGCCGCGAACACCGCAAACGCCGCCCGAAGCTGCTCAAAAGCCCGCTCAGCAGCCGCGACAGCCTCCGGATACACCTCCTCCACCCCCTCCCCCCGCTCCACCCGCCACCAGTTCTCCTGAGCGAGCACCCTCTGCACGGCAACGACCTGCCCGGCGAACACCCGGGCGTCCACACCCCCACCGAGCACCTCGGCAAGCGCGGCCTCGGAGCGCTCCAGGTAGGCGTACAACCGCGCGACCAGCGAGGGAGTCCCGTACAACAACCGATGGAAGGCCAGCACGTCAGGGTCCCCGTTCAGTCCGGTGACGGGATCCCGCCGAGCCAGCCCGTCGAGAAAGTTCGCCCGCAGGGCCTCAACGGCCGACTGCCCCTCGGACCGCTCCGCCCCCACCCGCTCCGCCACCACCCGCGCCGCCTCCCCCTCGTGGTCGGCGAACCGGTGCAGTACGAGGTCCTCTTTGGCCGGGAAGTACCGAAAGAGCGTCGGCTTCGAAATCTCGGCCGCGGCCGCCACCTCGGCAACGGACACCTGGTCGAACCCCTTCTCCAGAAAGAGCCCGATGGCGATGTCCGACACCACCTGGTACATCCGCCGCTTCTTACGCTCCCGCAGGCCGATCTCGCTCATGGCTCGAGCCTACGTAGCGGCCCTGCCGCAGCGCCACGGCGGAGCCGCCGCCAGGCTCCCACCCCCCCTTCCGCAGTCCCGGTAAGGTGACGCAATGGAGAGGCCCCCACCCATGCCCGGCACCGGTGGCGCCACGCCGAGCCGCCACGGCGACGGCGCCGTGACCCGCAGCACCCTGCGGCAGCAGCTCGCGGACGCGCTCCGTGACGAGGTGCTGGCCGGACGGCTCCAGCCGGGGCAGGAGCTCACGGTGAAGGAGATCGCCGATCAGTACGGCGTCTCCGCGACCCCCGTCCGCGAGGCACTGGTCGACCTGTCGGCCCAGGGGCTGCTGGACTCGGTGCAGCACCGCGGCTTCCAGGTCCATGAGTACTCCCTGGACGACTACCGGGAGATGATCGAGGCCCGTTTCATGGTCATCGACGGCATGTTCCGGGCCGAGAAGGAGCGTGGCCGCCGCCCCCGGAGCGCCGCCGCCCTGGCCACCGTGCGGCGCCGCGGGGTAGAGGCCGCTCGCGCCGCCACCGCCGGCGAGCTGACCGTCCTCATCGGCTACGACCTGCGTTTCTGGCGCGAGTTGAACGACCACTTCGGCAATCACTACCTCGCCGACTTCCTGTACCGGCTGCGCGTGCGGACCTGGGTGTGTGCGGTCCAGCACCTGCGGCGGCTGCCCGATCTGCGCGGTCACCTGTGGGCCGGTTACACCGAGCTCGTCGACGCCCTCGCCCGCGACGACGCGCAGGCCGCGCACGAGATCGCCACCGCCCACAACGCCCACTGCCTCGCCCTCGTCGAGCGCATGGCGGCCCGATGAGCAGCCCGACGAACGGCCCGACGAGCAGCCCGATGAGCGGCGCGGCGCGCCAGAACAGCCCGACGAACGGCCCGACGAACGGCCCGACGAGCGGCGCGGCGCGCCAGAACAGCCCGACGAACGGCCCGACGAACGGCGCGGCGCACCAGAGCGGCGGTGCCCACGAGGTGGACCTCTCGGTCGTCATCCCCGCCTACAACGAGGAACGGCGGCTCGGCCCCACCCTCGACGCGATCACCGGCCACCTGCGCGAGGCGTGCGAGGGAACCACGTGGGAGGTCATCGTCGTCGACGACGGCTCCGCCGACGGCACCCGTGACGTGGTCACCTCCGTCGCCGCCGGCGAGCCCCGCGTCCAGCTGATCACCAGTGGGCGCAACCGCGGCAAGGGCCACGCCCTGCGCCTCGGTGTCTGCGCCTCGCACGGCCGCCGCGTCCTCGTCACGGACGCCGATCTGGCCGCCCCCATCGAGGAGTTGGAGGTTCTCGACAAGGCGCTGAGTGACGGTCAGGCGGCGGCGATCGGCTCGCGCGCCATGCCGGGCGCCACCATCGAACGGCACCAGCACCCCGTACGCGAAGCCCTCGGCCGCGTCGGGAACTTCCTCATCCGGGGCCTCGCGGTGCCCGGGATCCGCGACACACAGTGCGGCTTCAAGCTGTTCGACGGCGACCGGGCCCGCGAGGCCTTCGCCGCGTCCCGGCTCAACGGCTTCGGTATCGATGTCGAGACACTCCAGCACTTCCGCCGCTCCGGCTGGCCGATCGCCGAGGTCCCGGTCCGCTGGAGCCACCAGCCGGGCTCGAAGATCCACCCCTCGGACTACGCCCGTGTCCTGGCCGAACTCACCGCGCTCAAGGCCCGCTCGATCCGCCGCACGGGCCTCCCCGCGACCCGCCGCACGGGCCTCCCCGCGACCCGCCGTACGGGCTTCCCCGCGACCCGCCGTGCGGACCTTCTCGCGGTGCTCGCCTTCCTCCTGATGGCGGTGCTCCTGTACCTCGGCCGCTGGATCGACCCGAACCACCGCTATCTGCCGGACTCCCTCCAGGACCAGAACCAGTGGGAGTGGTTCTTCGCGGTGACGGCCGACAACATCGCCCACCTCCGCAACCCCCTCTTCACCACCCACCAGGGCTTCCCCGACGGTGTGAACCTCATGGCCAACACGGTCATGCTGGGCCTGTCCGTCCCCTTCACCCCGCTCACCCTCACCCTGGGCCCGGCGGTCACCCTGGGCCTGGTGATGACGCTGGGCCTCACGGCCACGGCGACGGCCTGGTACTGGCTGATCGTCCGCCGCGTCGTACGGCACCGGGGCGCCGCCTTCGCGGGCGCGGCCCTCGCGACCTTCGCCCCGCCGATGGTCAGCCACGCCAACGCGCACCCGAACTTCATCGTCCTGTTCATGATTCCGCTGATCATCGACCGGGCCCTGCGGCTGTGCACCGGTGCCCGGGTCCGCCGGGACGGCATCGTGCTCGGCCTGATGGCGACGTACCAGATCTTCCTCGGCGAGGAGCCGTTGCTGCTGGCGGCGATGGGCATGCTGCTGTTCGCGGTGGCGTACGCGGTGGCCCGGCGGGACATGGCGAAGGAGTCGTGGCGCCCCCTGCTGAAGGGGCTGGGACTGGCCGCCGCGCTCGCGCTCCCCCTCGTCGCCTTCCCCCTGTACTGGCAGTTCTTCGGCCCGCAGAGCTACCAGAGCGTCCTGCACGGCGACCACGCGGGCAACAGCCCGCTGGCCCTGCTCTCCTTCGCGGAACGCTCCCTCCTCGCCGGCGACGAGGAGAGCGCGAACGCTCTCTCCCTCAACCCCACCGAGCAGAACGCCTTCTACGGCTGGCCGCTCACCGCGCTGGCCTTCGTGATCGTCGTACGGCTGCGGGAGCGGGCGCTGGTGAAGGCGCTGGCGTGCACGGCGGTGGGCGCGGCGCTGCTGTCACTGGGCCCGAGGATCCGTATCCCCCTGACCGACACCGTCGTCCCCGGCCCGTGGGCGCTGCTGTCGGACAAGCCCCTCTTCGAGTCGGTCATCGAGGGCCGCGTGGCGATGATCTGCGCGCCGGTGCTGGGCATGCTGGTGGCGCTGGCGATCGACGCGCTGGTGCGGACGCCGGGGACCGGCACGCGGTTCGCGGGACTGATGGCGGTCGCGGCCGCGCTGATCCCGATCGTCCCGGCTCCGCTGAAGTCGGTGGAGCGGCCCGAGGTGCCCGCCTTCGTCGCGGACGGTACGTGGAAGTCGTACGTCGGCGAGGGCGAGACGCTCGTACCGGTGCCGCTGCCCGACCCGGGCCACGCGGAGGCCCTGCACTGGCAGACGGAGGCAGGCCTGGCAGTTCCGTATGCCCGGCGGATACTTCAACGGCCCGTACGGCGAAGAGCGCATCGGCATCTACGGCGCCCCGTCCCGCCACACCTCGGACCTGCTGCGTCAGGTGCGGTACGAGGGTGTCCTGCCCCCGCTCGGCGGCGAGTGGCGGGCTCAGGCACACGAGGACTTCGCGTACTGGAAGGCGGGCGTGCTCGTGGTGGCCCCGCAGGAGAACGACGCGCGGCTGCGCGAGGCCGTGGGGAAGCTGGTGGGGAGGCCCGGCAGATGGATCGACGGAGTGTGGGTATGGGACCTGCACGAGGGGGGCTGACAAGGAGGGGGCTGAAAGGAGGGGCCCTGGTCTGCCCCCACCTCCTACGCTTCCCTGACCCCTGTGACACGTGCACGCCGCACTGCCTGTCCCCGCTGTTGTCTGTTGCTGTTCTGTGCTGTCGTCCGTTGCTGTTGTCCTGCTGTTGTCCGTTGCTGTCGTCCGTTACGCGAGGAGCTCTCTGTTGGCCTGTGACCTGTGGCTGGTCCCGCTCGTCGACGTGTTGTGCCACACCTCCGACAACCCCTTCGCCGAGGAACTCGCGCTCTACAACAAGGTGCTCGGCGAGGCCGGGCTGCCGCCGCTGCCGGTGTACCCGTACATGCCGGGCATGACCGGTGACGTGGCCCCGGTCGCGGGCTTCGACTACGACGCGCTGCACTTCCTGCGGCGGGCGTACCTGCTGCAGGCCTGCGAACTGGCCGTGACCTCGGTGGACGAACTGGGCGGCGACTACGAGCAGTTGCTGGAGATGTTCGAGGCGACGGCCCAGCAGTCGCACCTGGTCTGGCACTACGACCACGCGGGCGCGTACGTCCCGGTCGACTTCCCGCATCCGCTCGCCAACGACGAGCTGCTGGCCGGAGGCGGCCCGCTCGGCTCCTCCCGGGCTCTCCTGAGGGAACTGGAGGCCGTGGCCCCCTCGATCGGCATCGACCCGGCGAACCCCCCGGCCGCCCCCGACCCGCCGCTCGCCCCCACGGAACTGGAGGAGCCGGCCGCCCCCGCCCCGCACGACCCGAGCCCCTTCGCCCGGGAACGGCACGTGTGGAGGGGTCTCCACGCGGCGGCGACGCGGAGCCTGGCGCAAGGGTCGATGATCGTGTTCAGCTGAGCGCCGTATTCAGCTGAACATCGTGTTCAGCTGAGCGCCGACCGGGCGAGCGGCTTCGGGGCCGCCCGCCGCCCCGCCCCCGCCGCTACCCGGCTACCCGGCTACCCGGCTACCCGGCTACCCGGCTACCCGGCTCACCCGCAAGGCTCCAGGACGGGTGCCTGCGGGCGGGCCAACTCCCTTGCGGAAAAGCCTCATTGACATGAATTGGCGCCGCTTCGCGCAAGGGACCGCAAGGGACCGCAAGCGCCACAAATGATCGCCACAAATGATCGCCACGAATGATCGTGACAATTCCGAGAACAAGAAATTTCTTCAGTTTTACTGACTATTCCCTGACCTTCGACCTAACATCCACCCCACTGCCACACAAGTGGAAGCGAATGATCCGGTTCTCGCCTTCCCGTTCTCCAAGGACGCCCGATGCCCCTGCGGACTCCTGCCCGAAGCCGCCTCAGATCCGTCTCTCTCCGCACCTCGCTGCTGTTGCTCGCCCTGGTACCAAGCCTGACCCTGGTCGGCCTGTGGCTGGAAACCCCCAGCCGCCTGCTGTCGCAGGGCTATAACCTGCGGGCTGAGAACGCGATCAACCAGAAGCTCTCCAGACCGTTCGGAGAAATGATCGAGGCGGTGGCGCAGGAGCGGACGCTCAGCGCGGTCTGGCTGGCCGACCGGAACGCCTCGCACGCCGCTCTGGACGCGCAGCGCCGCAAGACGGACGTGGCCATAACCAAGATGGAGAAGGTAAGCACCACGCTGGAGGACATCCCGCAGAGGGCCCGGGAGACGTTCCAGCCGGTCTCGGACGCCCTACAGGACATGGACCGGGCCAACCTGCGGGACCGGATCGACCGCCGGTCCATCGACGCCAAGCCGGCCCTCGCGGCCTTCACCCACGTCATCGACGCCGGGCTCGTCGGCACCACCAAGATCTTCCAGCAGGTGCCCGACGCCTCCCTGGTGGTCTTGTCCATCCCCACCGGGACCCTGATAGAAACCCGGGAGCAGATGGGGCTGGAGGACGCCATCCTGGCGTCCGCGGTGGCGAGCGGACGGCTGACCCCCGAGGCCCGGCAGGCCCTGGTCCAGGCGGTCGGCGCCCGCCGGTGGCTGGTGGCGCGGGCGCCGGAGCAGTTGGGCGACCCTTTCCGGACGCAGGTGGAAGAGCTCACCCGCAGCCGGGAGTGGAAGACCATGGAGGAGATCGAGGACGCCGTCATCGCCGGGTCGCAGGACGGCAGCACCGACCTGCCCGCCGTGGCCCGGAAGTGGCCCAGCACCTACGCCAAGGTGAACCCACAGATGTGGAAGGCGACGATGGACCCCATCATCGCCTACAACGGCCGGGCCCACGCCCGGGCCGAGACCCTGGTCCAGCAGGGCCTCCTCATCAGCGGTGCGCAGCTCGCCGCCATTCTCACGGTCAGTCTGCTGTCCTGGTGGGTCGCCCGCTCCCTGATGCGTCGCCTGACCGGTCTGCGCAAGGCCACTCTGGAGCTTGCCGAGGTCCGGCTTCCCGACGTGGTCGAGCGGCTCAACCGGGGGGAGCGCGTCGAGGTCGAACCGGAAGCGGCCTCCCTCGACTACGGCAACGACGAACTCGGCCAGGTCGCCCAGGCGTTCAACACCGCCCAGGCCACCGCACTGCGCAGCACTGTCGCTCTGGCAGACGCCCGCCTCGGCTTCCAGCAGGCCATCCTCGGCATCGCCCGGCATTCCCAGAACCTGGTGAACCGCCAGCTGAGCCTGCTCGACTCCATGGAGCGCAAGCATCAGGAGCCCGACGTGCTGGAGGGGCTGTACGAGCTGGATTCCCAGGCCAGCCAGATACGCCGCTACGAGGAGAACCTCGTGATCATCAGCGGGGGCCGGCCGGGTCGCCGCTGGTCCCAGCCGGTCGCCGTCGTCGACGTGGTGCGCAGCGCCGTCGGCGAGATCGCCGAATACCAGCGCGTCACCGTGCACGTCGACGAGCGGCTGAAGCTCGCCGCGCACGCCGTGGCCGACGTGATCCACCTGCTGGCCGAGCTCATGGACAACGCCGCCGCCTTCTCGCCGTCCAGCTGCCCGGTGTGGGTCAGGTCCGAGTTCGTCGGCAGAGGGCTCGCCCTCGAGATCGAGGACCGCGGGCTCGGGATGACGGAGGAGGAGTACACCGAGGCCAACCAGAAGCTCTCCGGTCCGCCGCGGTTCGACGTCCTGGCGCTCGGCGACGACCTCCGCCTCGGCCTCTTCGTGGTGGCCCGCCTGGCGTCCCAGCACGGTATTCGGGTCACGCTGCGTTCGTCGCCGTTCGGCGGCAGCTCAGCGGTGATTCTGATCCCGGCGGAACTGATGCTCGAGGACTCCCAGGCAGGGCGGCCCGGCGCCCAGGCAGGGTCCGGGGCGAACACCGGCCACAGGGCGGCCCCTGCCGGTACCGAGGAGCCCCCCGCTTACGCCGAGGAACCGCCCGCCTACGCCAAGGAGCCCCCCGTCTACGTCGAGGAGGCCCCCGTCTACGCCGACGAGCCGTCCGCCTACGCCGACGAGTGGCCGGAGCCTGCCCGGCGCGACGTCTTCCCCACGGCGGGCCGGACGGTCATCCCCCTTCCGACCGCTCTCCCGGCGCACGAGCCCGCAGCGGGCATGCCCGGCACGGCAGCACCCCTCGGCTCCGGTGTTCCGCCCCTGCCGCAGCGTGTCCCGCAGACGAGCCTGTCCGGCGAATCGCACCACGCCCCGTCCCCCGCCGCGGCATTCCCTGACGCCCCGGCGCCACTGCCGCGGGCAGAGCAGGTCGCACGGACCATGTCCGCCTTTCAGCGCGGCTCCGTACACGCCCGTGACTTCGGTACGCCCTCGGACCGCGACCCGCATTCCGCCGCACCGACGAAGGACCCCCGATGACCACTCAGCCCCACCGCTCCCCCGCCACCTACCACCAGCTCGACTTCCTGCTGACCGGCCTCGTGCAGCAGGTGACGGGCGTGAGATTCGCCGTCGTGGTGTCCGAGGACGGGCTGGTGGTCAGCAAGTCCGCCTCGTTCCCCAGGCCCGAGGCCGAGCGGCTGGCGGCGACCGTGTCCGGGCTGATGAGCCTCGGCCGCGGTGTCTGCGCCGACTTCGGCGGCGAGGCGGTCGTCCAGTCACTGATCGAGATGCGGCAGGGCTTCCTCATCCTCACGTCCGCCGGTACGGGTGCGCACCTCGCCGTACTGACCGAGGCGCAGGCCGATATCGGCGTGGTGGCCTTTGAGATGAACATGCTGGTGAAGAAGGTCGGGGACCACCTCAGCGCGGCCCCCCGTACCGACCTGGCCTCCCGGACCGGCGTCCATGGCATCGTGCGGTGAGCGTCAACCACCACGATCCCTGGGAACAGTCCGAACAGTCCGAGGGGAACGCCGGGAGGCTGGTGCGGCCGTTCACCCTGACCCGCGGCCGTACCCGGCCGAGCCAGGACGTCTTCACCCTCATCACCCTGGTGACGACAGCCCACCTGCCGATGGCGCCCGTAGGCCATGGCATGCAACCGGAGCATGCGCGGATCCTCCGCATGTGCGCTCAGCCGCTGGCTGTCGCCGAGATCTCCGCCTATCTGGACCTGCCGGTTTCCACGACCATCATCCTTCTCTGCGACCTGCTGGAGCAGGGCAGGATCCAAGCTCGCCCACCCATCCAGTCGGTCTCGTCGGCCCAGGACCAGCAGATCACTCTGCTGCAGAAAGTGAGGGACGGCCTTGCCCGGCTCTGACAGCTCCCCCGAAGCGGTCAAGATTCTCATCTCCGGTGGGTTCGGCGTCGGCAAGACCACCATGGTCGCCGCCGTCAGTGAGATCACTCCCCTGCGTACCGAGGAAAAACTGACCACTGCCGGCATCGGGGTGGACGACACGGTCGGCGTCGAACGCAAGGCGACCACCACGGTCGCCCTGGACTTCGGCCGTATCACGCTCACCCCCGACCTGGTGCTCTACCTGTTCGGCACACCCGGCCAGCCGCGCTTCTGGTTCATGTGGAACGACCTGGCAGCCGGTGCCCTGGGCGGAGTGGTGCTGGTGGACACCCGACGCCTGGAAACGAGCTTCGCCGCCATAGATTTCTTCGAGAAACGCGGCATTCCCTTCGTGGCAGCCGTCAACTGCTTCGAGGGGCAGCAGCCCTACAGCGCCGAGCAGATCCGTGGCGCTCTCGCTCTCGACCCGACGCTGCCGGTCCGTATGTTCGACGCCCGGGACCGCGGCGCCTGCCGGGACGTACTGCTGACCCTGGTCGACCATGTGCTCTCCAGGATGACCGCCGCCCTGCCGGCATCCCCCTGACCACCGGCATCCCCTGACCAGCGGATGCGTGCCTCCGTCCTCGGCATCAACGCGCCCCCTGCCGCACCTGCGGCAGCACCTTCGTCCGGTAGAAGTCGAAGAAGCCGCGCTGGTCGGGGCCGATCTGGTTCACGTACACGCGGTCGAAGCCCGCCTCCGCGAAGGCGTTCAGGGCCGAGACGTGCTCGTCGACATCGTCCCCGCACACCGAGTTCCGGCGCACCATCTCCTCGGTGATCAGTGGCTCCAGCTGCTCGAAGTGGCGGGGCGTGGGCAGCACTTGGCCCATCTCGCCGGGCAGCAGCTGGTTCGACCACAGCCTGCGCACGGTGCGGACGGCCGCGGCACGGTCCTGGCTGTAGCACACCTTCGTACCGCCGCTGACGAGCTTCGCGCCCCCGCCGCCCTCGCGGAACCGCGACACCATCGACTCCTCGGGAGTCATCGTGATGTAGCCGTCGCCGATCCGTGCCGCGAGCCCGGTGGACTTGGGGCCGAAGCCGGAGATGTCGAGGGGGACGGGCTCGTCCGGGAGCGTGTAGAGGCGGGCGTTCTCGACGGTGTAGTAGGTGCCGTGGTGGTGGACCTCTTCGCCGGTGAACAGGCTCCGCATCACCTCGATGGCCTCCTCCAGCATCTCCAGGCGGATATCCGTGGGCGGCCAGCGGTCACCCAGGATGTGCTCGTTCAGTGCCTCGCCCGAACCCACGCCGAGCCGGAACCGGCCTTGGGTCATCACCGCGCTCGTCGCCGCGGCCTGGGCCACCACCGCCGGATGGATCCGCACAGTCGGGCAGGTCACCGCCATCTCGACCGGCAGCGACACGGCCTCGGACAGCGCGCCGATCACCGACCACACGAACGGGCTCTGGCCCTGCGCGTCGTTCCACGGGTGGTAGTGGTCCGAGATCCACAGGTACTGGAATCCGGCCTGCTCGGCCATCCTCGCCTGCGCGATCAGTTCCGCCGGGCCGTACTCCTCGGTCGACAGAAAGTAGCCGTACTCGGGCATGAGGTACCTCCGCGACGGGGCGGGTCAGGTCGTGCCGACTCGGCCGGGTCCGTCCGTCGGGTCAGCCGGGAATTCAGCCGGTTCAGCCGCAGCCGGTTCAGCCGGTTCAGCCGGTTCAGCCGGTTCAGCCGGTTCAGCCGGTTCAGCCGGTTCGCGGTCCGGGTACCCGAGGGCCGCACGGGAAACCCGCGGACGTTTGGGCGCCCCGGCCAGGGGGACGCGGAAGACCCGTACGCGACCTCGCCAGGAGGCGGAGGAGCCGGAGGAGCCGGAGGAGCCGGAGGAGCCGGAGGAGCCGGAGGAGCAGACGGCGTCGGAGGAGGAGACGGAACGTGAGTGGACCCCGCATCGTGATCGTCGGCGCCGGCTTCGCCGGGTACCGGACAGCCCGCACCCTGTCGCGGCTGAGCCGGCACAAGGCCGACATCACCCTGCTCAACCCGACGGACTACTTCCTGTACCTGCCGCTGCTGCCCCAGGTCGCCGCCGGGGTGCTGGAGCCGCGCCGCGTCACCGTCTCGCTGCCGGCACCCTGCCGCACGTACGGCTCGTGCTCGGCGAGGCCGACGGCGTCGACCTCGACGCGCACACCGTGCACTACACCGACCCCGAGGGCGACGGCGGCACGCTGGCGTACGACCGGCTGGTGCTCGCCGTCGGCAGCGTCAACAAGCTGCTGCCCATCCCCGGTGTCGCCGAGCACGCGCACGGCTTCCGCGGGCTGCCCGAGGCGCTGTACCTGCGCGACCACGTGACGCGGCAGGTGGAGCTCGCCGCCGCCGCCGACGACCCGAAGAGCTGTGCCGCGCGGTGCACCTTCGTGGTGGTCGGCGCCGGTTACACGGGCACCGAAGTCGCCGCCCACGGGCAGCTGTTCACCGACTCGCTGGTGCGCGAGCGGCCCCTGCGGGAGGGCATACGGCCGCGCTGGATGCTGCTCGACATCGCGCCGCGTGTACTGCCCGAGCTGGACGAGCGGCTGTCCCGTACCGCCGACCGCGTGCTGCGGGAGCGGGGCGTCGAGGTGCGGACCGGGACGTCCGTGAAGGAGGCGACGCCCGACCGGAGTGCGGCTGAGCGACGGGGAGTTCGTCGACACGCGCACGCTCGTGTGGTGCGTGGGGGTGCGGCCCGATCCGCTCGTCGAGGGCATCGGGCGGCCGCTGGAGCGCGGGCGGCTGCTCGTCGACCCGTATCTGCGGGTGCCGGGCCATCCCGAGGTGTTCGCGTGCGGGGACGCGGCCGCCGTGCCGGACCTGGAAAAGCCCGGGCAGTACACGCCGATGACCGCCCAGCACGCCTGGCGGCAGGGCAAGGTCGCGGCCCGCAACGTCGCCGCCTCCCTCGGCAGCGGCGAGCGGCGCCTCTACCGCCACCGCGACCTGGGCTTCACCGTCGACCTCGGCGGCGCCAAGGCCGCCGCGAACCCGCTGCGGCGTGCCGCTGTCCGGCCCGCTCGCCGGAGCCGTCACCCGCGGCTACCACCTCGCCGCCATGCCCGGCAACCGCGTCCGCGTCGCCGCCGACTGGCTCCTGGACGCCGTACTGCCGCGCCAGGCCGTCCAGTTGGGCCTGGTCCGGTCCTGGTCGGTGCCCCTGGACACGGCCTCTCCGGAGCTGGCCCGGGTCCCGGGTACCCCGGAGAAGCCGGACGCCCCCGGACAGGCACGAGCCAAGGCGGCACCCGGGAAACCAGGCCCGCCCGGCCCGGCGCAGCCGCATTAAAGCAGCCGCAGTCCCCTCGGCACCTCACTTCGCACCTCACTTCCGGGCTGATCAGCCCGCGGTTACGCCCAGGTGAGGCGTTGTCCTTCGGGACCGACGTGCAGCCGCATGCGGTCGGCCGAGGGCGTCCGTCCGCCTGCCACCGCGTAACGCGTTCGGTGATCTCGTCCCACAGGCGCGCCGTGCCGCCCTGCCGGACCCTCCACCGCGCGTCCGTCTTGGAACACGACCGCCCAGGACTCGGCGGCTACGTCGATCACGACGTGTTCCGTTCGCCCGTCCCGTTCCAGCGTGAGCCGCTGTGCGCGCGGCGCGGCGAACTGCGCGACGAACCGGGCCGTCCAGTCGTCGAGTACCTCCGCGCCCAGCTCGGCGGGCACCGCGTCGCCCTCACTGAGGTTCGGCAGCAGCCCGAGCGGGGGCGGAAGGTGGGGGCGGGCCAGCATGAACGAGACCTGCCCGCCGAGAACCGGGCCACTGGCCGTGCCGTCGTCGGCGACCGTGAGCCGTACGAGTTCGGACGCGTGCATCCATCCGCCGACCGTGACCAGGACCTCACCACCGGGCCGGGTCTGCGCGAGCCAGTCCGCCGGCACCGTGTGCACGCCACACGTGGCGATCACCCGGTCGTACGGGCTGCTCTCCTGGTAGCCCGCCAGGCCGTCACCGACCACGCGGGCAGGCCGGTATCCGGCGCCCGCGAGGGCCATTGCGGCACGGGCGGACACCTCCGCGTCGACCTCGACCGTGGTCACGTGGTCCTCACCGACGACATGGCAGAGCAGCGCGGTCGAATAGCCCGTGCCCGTGCCGATCTCCAGGACGCGTGTCCCCTCGGTCGCCCGCAAGTCTTCGAGCATCCTCACGACCAGACTCGGCAGGGTGGACGACGACGAGGGCGCGGCGGCGATACGACCCTCGACCTGGTCGGGGAAGACACCTCCGGCCACCTGTGTCACGAGGCTGTCGTCTTCGTAGATCCGCGCGAGTCCTGCCGCGGAGTCACCGGACGCCGGGCGGTACCAGCCGCCCTCTTCGTACTCGAACCAGCCGCGCGAGAGGAACACCTCGCGGGGCACGGACATGACGGCCGTCTCCCCTTCCGGACTGCGCAGGGCACCGGACTTGGACAGGCGTCGCGCGAGGTCGGCCCGTAGATGTTCCGACGGCAGAGGCTCAGTCACGATGGCTCGCTCCGTTCTCCAACAGGTCTGCGAGGGCGTGTGTGACCGGCAGTCCGGCCGCGTCTTCGAGCAACAGCCCACAGTCACCAGATCACAGTCACCAGGACAGGGACGACTTCACCCACCTGCCGCTCATGGCTGTGTCGTCAGTGGCTCGTCGGCATACGACTCCGCAAGCAGAAGGGAGGCGGGCATGTTGTCACCCGTTCCAGACGATGTTGCAGATGTAGACGCACTCGTGCCGGGGGACAGCGAGGAACTGGATAAAACCGCGTCCTCCGAAGAGGGGGAAGTTCCTCAGCCCGCCCGGCTTCCCCTCCGGCCTGCTGCCCGCTGTTTCAGCGTCACGTCCCAGGGCAGCGAGCTCGGTAGCGATCCGCTCCACCTCGGCGATCACTCCGACGGGAAGTCCGTCGGTCAGGTACTCCTCGCTCGGGTTGTAATCCCACTTCCAGTCGGTCACAGCCCAGCCTCGGCTTCCGCGTCCGCATGGATCTTCCTGATCTCCGCCATCGCATCCGCCGGGTCCTCCCCACCGGCGCTCACCACTTCTTCCAAGTGGCGCAGGCGTGCGGCTCGCGAAGGGTAGCGCTGGATCGCGACGAACACGCCCCACGTGTGGACAAAGGTACGCAGGGGCGCGAGGGACTGGACCTGCTGAGCGCTGGTGGTCGCGTCAACGAGATCCCGAACGAACGCCTGCATACGGCTTGGCCTCAGCGTCTCGACAGAGGTCCGCAAAGCGTCGGGGGTGAGTGCGGGCATAGGGATGAGCGGCTCATCGGCATGCGACTCCGCAGGCAGCGCGGTCACGGTTGTGCTCCCCGGTTCGGTGATGGAGGTTCATTGCGCCCTCGACGGTACTCGGACTATGTCAGTTCGGCGCAGGAGTATGCAGCGGTACGAGCCGACCCTGCACGATGTGCGGTCGTCGCCTGTGAGCTTGCCGCCGTACTGGAGACCGCTGTGCCGAACTGCCGTGCCCGGCCCCACAGGAGTGCGGGGGGATGTGGCATGTGTGTGGGCGGCTCACTTGCCCTGCCGCCCACACGCATACTCGGTCCACGCCTACGGCCAGTGGACTCCCGGACTGCCGAGGGAGGGCTTACGGCAGTCGGGGGTGCGGTTGGCGGGCGTGGTGACGGGCTCCTCGTCGAGCGCGTAGCAGAGCTGGGCGTGCAGCACCTCTGCCTCGGCGGGCGTCAGCCGCAGTGCGAGGTCGGTGTCGAAGACGCCTTCGCGGCGCAGCCAGAGATCGATGGCGATCGTTCCGTCGTCGCCGCGCCGGACGGGCTTTCCGGGTACGCGGCTCACCTGTACGGGGGTGTCGGGTGACGGGGGTGTTCGGGCGCGTGCTCATCAGGCCGCCACCCCCATCGGGGCCATCGGGGCGCTCATCGGGGTGCCGACGCGGTGGCCGTGGATGACCCACGGGCCGACGTCGATGCCGTCCAGCGCGAGGAGGAGTGCGGCGCGTCGCTCCTGTTGCTGGTGCTGCTGTTCGTGGGCGAGGAGGTAGGGGCGTACGAGGGGGCTGGGGTCGTCGAGGAGGGTGGGGGCGGCGGTGCGGGCTCGGTGATGCGCGGGGCGTGTGGGGTGGAGTCCGGGCGGGGCCGTACGGCAGATGAGCAGACGCAGGCCGGAGAGGGTGCGCGGGGACCGTGACGCGTGCCGCGGAAGGTCACTGCGTCGGCGTCGGCCGGTGGCGGGGATCAGGAGGGAGAGGAGGCGGACAAGTGTTTGTCGCAGGGCAAGCCAGATAGGCTTGGGCATGCTTGCGCTCCTAAGCAGCGTTGGCCAGGCCCCGGGATGCGGACACTCGCCGGGGCGTTTCATGTGACCGCGTCGACACAGCGATCACCCTCCGCAAGGTCACCGCCACAGAAGCTACCCTCAACGAGATGCTCGACTTACAACATGTTGCCTAAGAAGTGGCTGAGATTGGCATATGCCAACTCCGGCGCCTCACGTCACACATGGCAACCGCCTCCTCAAGCGCCACCCGCCTTGATACGGCGCCAGGAACGCACGCGAGCTCCCGCCGTGGCGGTGCGAGACGTCTCACGCCGCGGGTCGTCCCTCTTCACGATGAAGGGCACCGCCGCCCCTCTGCGGCGACCTCGATGCAGTTGCCGCGGGTATCCGCCGAGAACGACGACTTGCGCCAGTGAAGTTCCACCGGTTCCCCAACTCTCATAGATCTGTTGCGCCACCTGCCGGATGAAGTCCAGCGACGCCCTCGGACTGAGGGCACGCTCCTCGCATACGGTCCAGCACCGCTCGATAGTTCGCGAGATGAGTCTCCGCATGCAGGAACGACACCCCGGCAGGTGTATCGGTCTGGACAGTGTCCAGCTGCGGAACCAGGCCGCACGCATAGAGCGTTGAGCTCGCCGCCGCGCGAAACCGCCCTCGCGAACGGTAACACGCGGATCACCGACATTCTCCCGCTCGGACTGCTTCAGCAGATGGTCGATCTGCCTCTGCATCACCTGCCCGCCGCCGAACAGCATACGCAACGCACACTCGTGAATGAGGAACGTGCAGGTCGGCGGTCTGCCGGTCCAGCACACAGCCCGCTGGATCCGGAAAGCGAGCTTCCGCTCGAAATCGCGGACGCCAGTGGCGGAACCGCTTGCTCGAAGACGCCCCGCGTAGTCCTCGTAGCTGGAGCAGCCCGGGCATGTGCATGATCTGAGCCGACCGGAGCGCGACCGCGTGGTACTCCAGTTCCGCGAGATCCAGAAGAGGCGCGGAGACCGCTGTCCCGGTACTCGTCCCACCAGTTCGCAACACCACTGCGACGTTCCCTGGCCATCTCGGCCAGCGCATCGACGTACTGCGGCGTCACGGACACGGTAGTTGGCCGCCCAGACGCGCACCCGATCAGTGCTCACACCGAAGCGGCCGGACTCGATGTTGCTGACGGTGGTTCGGTCCGTGTGGTGCAGTGCGGCCGCCTCGGTCAGGGACAGGCCCACGCGCTCGCGCATCTTGCGCAGCTCGGCTCCCAGACCGCCGCTGCCGCTCGGTGGATGGCTTCCTGACGGGCACGAGACTCCTCCCTTTCCTGGCGAACAGACTAGTCACACCACCCGGCCTTGTCCTCAGCCGCATGCGACGGCGGCCGACCCCCGTCCACCAGGCCGACCGCCGTGCGCCCTCACTCGCTCACTCGTCCCAGACGAATGACTCGTCCCAGACGAACCACTCGTCCTACACGAACGAGTTGATCTCGATCGTCTCGTCGCGGCCCGGGCCGACGCCGATCGCGGAGATCGGGGCGCCGGACATGTCCTCCAGGGCCTTGACGTAGTCCTGGGCGTTCTTCGGGAGGTCGGCGAAGGTCTTGGCCTTGCTGATCTCCTCCGACCAGCCCGGGAGCATCTCGTAGACCGGCTTCGCGTGGTGGAAGTCGGTCTGGGAGTACGGGAGTTCCTCGACGCGCCGGCCGTCGATCTCGTACGCGACGCAGACCGGGATCTGCTCCCAGCCCGTCAGGACGTCGAGCTTGGTGAGGAAGAAGTCCGTCAGGCCGTTCACGCGCGTCGCGTAGCGGGCGATCACCGCGTCGAACCAGCCGCAGCGGCGGTCACGGCCCGTCGTCACACCCCGTTCGCCGCCGATGCGGCGCAGCGCCTCGCCGTCCTCGTCGAAGAGCTCGGTCGGGAAGGGGCCGGCGCCGACGCGGGTCGTGTACGCCTTGAGGATGCCGATGACGCGGCTGATCTTCGTCGGGCCGACGCCCGCGCCCGTGCACGCGCCGCCCGCGGTCGGGTTCGAGGACGTGACGAAGGGGTACGTGCCGTGGTCGATGTCCAGGAGCGTGCCCTGGCCTCCCTCGAACAGGACCACCTTGTCGTCGTCGAGCGCCTTGTTCAGGACCAGGACCGTGTCGGCGACGTACGGCTCGATCTGCGCCGCGTAGCCCAGCAGCTCCTCCACCACCTGGCCGACGGCGATCGCGCGGCGGTTGTACAGCTTGGTGAGGATCTGGTTCTTGGCGTCGAGGGCCGCCTCGACCTTCTGTGTCAGGATCGACTCGTCGTACAGGTCCTGGACGCGGATACCGACGCGGTTGATCTTGTCTGCGTAGGTCGGGCCGATACCGCGCCCGGTGGTGCCGATCTTGCGCTTTCCGAGGAAGCGTTCCGTCACCTTGTCGACAGTGATGTTGTACGGGGTGATGATGTGGGCGTTGCCGCTGATCAGGAGCTTGGACGTGTCGACGCCGCGCTCGTTCAGGCCGCTCAGCTCGGAGAGCAGGACCGACGGGTCGATGACGACGCCGTTGCCGATGACCGGCGTACAGCCGGGAGAGAGGATTCCGGAAGGGAGAAGGTGGAGTGCGTACTTCTGCTCCCCCACGACTACCGTGTGACCGGCGTTGTTGCCGCCCTGGTAGCGCACCACATAGTCGACGGATCCGCCGAGCAGATCCGTCGCCTTTCCCTTGCCTTCGTCACCCCACTGAGCACCGAGCAGCACAAGTGCGGGCACGCGCGTACACCCCTTCCGGGCGGGGCATGTGCAGGGCCAGGGGTTTACGAGACACTCTGTGTGCCGCGTGCACCGGCGGCCTTCCCTGGCCGCGCTCCTGTCGGACCCGGATGCCCCGGAACAGACGAAGCCCCTGGCGCAATAGCGCAAGGGGCTCTTGCACAAAGATGCTACCCGAGGAAGCGAGGCAGGATCGAGGTGGCGACTTCCGACCAGCTCCTGGTGGTCATCGACCCCCGGGCCCGTCGTACGGACAGTGAGTCGGTACGGATCGCGAAGGACGTGCTCAGTGCGGGTGCGGCGAGTACGAAGGTCTGCCTTCCTCAGGGGCCGGAGGAGTTCGCGCGGGCACTGGGGCGGCGCGGGTCGCGGCGGCCCGTGGTGATCGGCGACGACCGGGCGCTGCTGCGGGCCGTGTCCCTGCTGCACCGGCAGCGGGAGCTGGCCGCGTGCGCGCTGTCGCTGGTGCCGGTCGGGAGCGGTGCGGGTGTGCTGTCGCTGGCGCGGTCGCTGGGGGTGCCGACGGGTGCGGTGGCGGCGGCACGGGCCGTACTGGACGGGGCCGAGCGGCGGCTCGATCTGCTGGTCGACGACAGTGACGGGGTGGTGCTGGGGGCGGTGGGCATCCCGTCGGTCGCGGTCGCGGACTCGGACTCGGGGGCCGGGGACGAGGGGTACGGGACCGGGGGGTACGGAAGCGAGGGTTACGGGAGCGAAGGTTCCGCGTCCGAAGGTGCTGGGGGCTCGGGCTCTGGAGGCTCGGGCTCTGAGGGGCACTTGTCGTGGCTGAGGACCTGCCAGTCCCTTGTACGGACACTGACAGCACTGGCGGCGCGACCGCCGTGGGCCGCGTCCACGGCGGGCCCCGGGCCGTCCCGGCTGCGGGTGGAGGTCGACGGCGTGAGACTCGTCGACCTCGACCAGCCGGTGGAGGCGGTGTCGGTGGCGCCAGGCATCGGCGGCTGGGGCGGGGGCGGTGCGGCGGTGGAGATAAGGCCGGTGTCCGTGGGCGCGGAGGCCACCCCCCTGCGCGCCGTGGGGCGGCGGGTGACCGTGTCCGGGCCGTCCTTCCGCTACCGGGCGGATTCGGTGACGGCCGGGCCGGTGCGGACACGGACGTGGGTGGTGCGGGAGGGGGCTTGGGGGCTTACGTTGCCGGCGTGAGGGGTACCCCTCACGCCGGCACGGCTCAGCTCACTTCGTTGCTCACTTCGTTGCTCTCTTCGTTCTCTCCGTCTTCGGAGACCTCAGAGGGCTCAGAGAGCTCAGAGAGCTCAGAGAGCTCAGAGAGCTCAGAGAGCTCAGACAAACCAACATGTGACCTCGCCGTCCACAGTTCCGGAAAGACGTTCTTCCGGGCTCGTCTCTCCAGCCAGGCCACCCCGGCCGAACCGCCGGTCCCGGGCTTGGCGCCCATCGCGCGCCGGGTGGCGACGAGGTGGTCGTTGCGCCAGCGCCACACCAGTTCGGCGACATCCGTCAACGCCTCGCCCAGCCGGGCGAGTTCGTCGGACTCATCGCCGGAGTACAGGGCGGTCCACACCGCCTCGACCTCCGGCGAGGACTCGTACCGCCGCGACACCTCACGCCGTACGACCGACTCCGGCACCGCGTGGCCGCGCCGCGCCAGCAGCCGCAGCACCTCGTCGTACAGGCTCGGCTCGTGCAGGGCCTTCTCCAGCTCCGCATGCACGCGCGGCGTCCCGCGGTGCGGGGCCAGCATGGAGGCGGACTTCTCACCGAGCAGGAACTCCATGCGGCGGTACATCGCCGACTGGAAGCCGGAACCCTCACCGAGGGCGTCACGGTAGGAGTTGAACTGGGCGGGGGTGAGCTGTGCGAGGGGCCGCCAGGACGCGTTGAGCGCCTCCAGCTCCCGTACGGAACGCTTCAGCGCGGCCACGGCCGTCGGTACGTGATCCTCACGGAGCGCCCTCGCGGCGGTCTCCCACTCGTGGACGATCACGGTGAACCACAGCTCCATGACCTGCGTGGTCACCAGGAAGACCATCTCTCCGGGGTCGGCGGAGAGGGGGTGCTGGAGGTGGGTGAGGACATCGGCCTTGACGTAGTCCTCGTAGGGGGTCGCGCCCTGGCCCTGGCTGTTCCCCTTCGCTTCCGGGGCCGCTTCCGGAGCTGCTTCCGGAGCCGTTTCCTGGGCCATTTCCGGAGCCGCTTCCGGGGCCATTTCCGGAGCCGCTTCCGGAGCCGCTTCCGGGGCGGGATGCGGGGTCTCGGGCTGCTGCGCCTCGCCGTCCTCGCGGAGAGGGATCTGCTGAGCTGGTTGGGACATCGCTGTCTCCTGCTGTTTCTCCGGGTAGCGGTCCGCCCCTGCCGATTTCCGACACGGGGGCCCCGGTCCCCGCAGAGCATCTTCCGCAATCGTCCCCGGGTACGGCAAGGCCCGCCTGATCACACCTGATCAGGCGGGCCTTGCCCTTCGTATGTCCATGGACGTCCACATATGTCCAGGGATGCCTAGCCCAGGGACTGGGCCGCCGTCGGCGAGGAGTCCTTGAGGAACTGTGTGCAGCGCTCGTACTCCTCCTGCTCGCCGATCGACCCGGCGGCGCGGGCGAGGGCGTGCAGGGCGCGCAGGAAGCCGCGATTCGGCTCATGCTCCCAAGGGACCGGGCCATGCCCCTTCCACCCGTTGCGCCGCAGGGTGTCCAGGCCACGGTGGTAGCCGGTACGGGCGTACGCGTACGACTCGACGACCGAGCCCCGCTCGAACGCGTCGTTCGCGAGCTGAGCCCAGGCGAGGGAGGAGGTGGGGTACTTGGCCGCGACGTCCGCGGGCGCCGTGCCACTCGCGAGCAGCCGGCGGGGCTCCGGCTCGTCGGGGAGGTGCGTCGGGGGCGGGCCCCCGAGGAGGTTCTCGTGAAGGGTCATGGGAGTTCCTCCGCTTACTTGATCTTCGTGCCGGTCGACCGGAGGTTCTGGCAGGCCTCCAGGACACGCTGGGCCATCGCCGTCTCGGCCAGCTTGCCCCAGGTGCGCGGGTCGTACGTCTTCTTGGAGCCGACCTCGCCGTCGACCTTCAGGACGCCGTCGTAGTTCTTGAACATGTGGTCGGCGACCGGGCGCGTGAAGGCGTACTGCGTGTCCGTGTCGATGTTCATCTTGACGACGCCGTTCTCCAGGGCGGTCAGGATGTCCTGCTCGGTGGAGCCGGAACCGCCGTGGAAGACGAAGTCGAACGGCGACTCCTTGCCGAACCGCGCGGCGACGCCCTCGTTCAGCTCCTTCAGCAGCTCAGGGCGCAGCACGACGTTGCCCGGCTTGTACACACCGTGCACGTTGCCGAAGGAGGCGGCCAGCAGGTAGCGGCCCTTCTCGCCGAGACCGAGGGCCTCGGCCGTACGGATCGCGTCGTCGACCGTCGTGTAGAGGGAGTCGTTGATCTCGTGCGTGACGCCGTCCTCCTCGCCACCCGTCGGGGTGATCTCCACCTCGAGGATGATCTTCGCGGCTGCGGCGCGGGCGAGCAGTTCCTGCCCGATGGCCAGGTTGTCGGCCAGGGTCTCCGCCGAGCCGTCCCACATGTGGGACTGGAAGAGGGGATCGTCGCCGCTGGCCACGCGCTCCTCGGAGACCGCGAGCAGCGGGCGTACGTACCCGTCGAGCTTGTCCTTCGGGCAGTGATCCGTGTGCAGGGCGACCGTGATGTCGTACTTCTTGGCGACGATGTGCGCGAACTCGGCCAGGGCGACAGCACCGGTGACCATGTCCTTGCTGTGCTGGCCGCCGAGGAACTCCGCACCACCCGTGGAGATCTGGATGATGCCGTCGCTCTCCGCCTCCGCGAAGCCGCGCAGTGCCGCGTGCAGGGTCTGGGACGAGGTCACGTTGATGGCCGGGTAGGCGAACTTGCCTGCCTTCGCCCGGTCCAGCATTTCGTTGTAGGCCTCTGGAGTTGCGATGGGCATCTGTCCGCTCCTTGTGTGCGGTTCGCGTACGGCCTGTACGGCTGTACGGCTGTACGGCTCTTCTGCTGTTTACGGCCCTGACCTAGACCTTGGGGGATGCGACGTCATCGTCGATCCCATCTTTCCAGACGTGGCCGGATGCCCCGGTCATGGCGTCGGGTCATGGCGTCGGGTCATGGCGTCGCGACGTGTGGGGTGGGCGTCGGCAGGGGCCTGCCGACGGTACCCATTCAGTCGGCACCCGCTCAGTCGGCACCCGCTCAGTCGAGGCCCACTCAGCCGAGGCCCGCTCAGTCGAGGCCCAGCTCGCTCTTGGAGTACGCGAAGAGGTACGGGACTCCGGCGCCCTTCTGGATCTTCTCGGCGGCGCCGGTGGCCCGGTCGACGATGGTCGCGACGGCGACGACCTCGGCACCCGCCTCACGCACCGCCTCGACGGCGGTGAGCGGGGAGCCGCCGGTGGTGGAGGTGTCCTCGACGACGAGCACGCGCCGCCCCGCGATGTCCGGCCCCTCGACGCGACGCTGCAGACCGTGCGCCTTGGCCGCTTTCCGCACGACGAAGGCGTCCAGCTTCTGCCCACGGGCGGCGGCCGCATGCAGCATGGAGGCGGCGACGGGGTCGGCGCCCATGGTGAGTCCGCCGACGGCATCGAACTCGAGGTCGGCGGTCAGGTCCAGCAACACCTGCCCGACGAGGGGCGCGGCCTCACCATCCAGGGTGATACGCCGCAGGTCGACGTAGTAATCGGCCTCGCGACCCGACGACAGGGTCACCTTGCCGTGCACCACGGCCTTGTCCTTGATCTGCTGCAGCAGCGCGCCGCGTACGTCACTCATGCCAGCCAGCTTAGACAGGGGTGGGCCGACGGTTCGGGCCGCGGTTCGGACAGCTGTTCAGGACAGTTTTTGGGGGCGGCTGGTGGGGGCGGCTGGTGGAGGCGGCTGGTGGGGACTGCGGCTCATCCGGCGTGGAGGCGCCGCCAGGTCCAGGTGGTCGTGGCTTCCAAGGGCTCGATCGGTGTGACGAGGCGCGGCAGGGTGTTGAGCCCGTTGGGCGGCCCGGTCTGCGGCTCCACGCCCACCGCCTCGGCCTGCTCGTCGTACACGACGACCCAGGTCTCGCGGGAGGCGACGGTCAGCTCCAGGCGGCCGGGCCAGGTGAGAGTGACGTCGACACCGCCGGGCATCCCGAAGCAGTCGTCCCAGGGGCCGGGCTTGGGGGCGATGCGGCGGCCGGTGGGGAGGTGGTCGTCGCCGCGTTCTTCCTGCCAGGCGGCGCTGAAGTCGAGGCGCACGTCCTCCCCGCCCAGGTTGCGGTTGAACCAGGGGTGCCAGCCGATCTGCGCCGGGAAGGACGATTCGTACGCCTCCACGGACATGGTGAGCGTGAGGGAGTCCTCGGTGAGGGCGACGGCCTGGGTGACGCGGCCGGGATAGGGCCAGGGCTCGACGAGGTCGTACGTGAGGACCGCCTCGTTCCCGGTCGCGCGGGCGGTGTGCCAGGCGCCGTCGCGGACGGTGCCGTGGAGGGCGTGCGGCGGGGAGTTGAGGGGCATCTGGTGGACGGTGGCGCCGTTCAGGAACCGGCCGTCACGGATCCTTCCGCACCACGGGGCCATCGGGAAGCAGCCGAACTGCTCGCCCTGCCGCAGCAGTTCGGCCCCACCGACCCGCAGCCCGCTCACCCGCCCGCCGTTCCCCGGCGCCACGACGACTTCCGCGTCACCCGCGGCCAGCGTGATGTCTTCGTTACTCACGACACGACCCTACGGGGTACCTCCGGCGGTTGGGGCGGCCGGACATGCCGAGTGACAGAGAGCAGGGGCGGCGGGGATGAGACCCCTCGGTGGCTCAGCCGTGGCGCTTGCGGAGCGCTCGGGCGACGAAGACGGCTGAGGCGAGGGCCAGGGCCGCGGCCGGGGCGGCCCAGCGGAGGGTGCGGCCGGGGACGGCGAACTCGGATGCCGGTACGGGGGCGTAGCGGCCACGCGGCGGGGCGTGGTCCACTTCCTCCGCGCTGCGGCCGATCATCGTGCGACGCGCGTGCGCTGCCTCGGCCGGAGGTTCACCCTTCTCCTCGGCAAAGTCCTCAGAGGGAAGGCCCGAGGGTGCTTTTGGCACTTTCGGTGCTTCTGGTGCTTCTGGTTTTTTCGGTGCTTCTGGTGCTTCCGGTGCTTCCGGCCCGAAGTCGTCCTCCGCGTCGAGATCGTCGAGCTCGTCGAGGTCATCCAGGTCGTCGGAGTCCTCGGACTCCCCGGCGGCCTCGGACTCCGAGGACTCTCCGGACTCCCCGGGCCCCCCGGGCTCCCCGGCGGCCTCCCCCAGGTTTTCCGCGAAGCGGTTCAGCAGACGCGTCGTCGCCGATGTCACCGCTTCAGTGGGCAGTTCCGCGATCCGGCCGTCCGCCGTGGCCGTGCCACCGAAGGCGACTGTTGTGCCGCCCTCCGCGGGCAGGAGCCGTACCGAGAGCGCGAGCTTCACCGAGCCGCTGCCCCGGGCCTCCGTGGCGTCGCCCTCGATCGCGCAGGAACCGTCGTCCTGGCCGACGACCCGGAGCGCGCCACGGTACGTGATGGTATGGCCGCCGGCCCGTACCTTCAGGCGCCCGGCCACCTGGGCCGTACCCGCGTCCTGCTGGAGACCGGGCACTGCTCGGGCCACCCGTGCCGGGTCGGACAGGGCCGCCCTGAGCCGCTCGACGGGAACCGGAACGAACACCTCATGCTCCATGTCAGCCGAGCCTACCCACGGGCCGCCCGATCGCACCCACTACACCCCTCACTACATCCGCGTTTTCCCTGCCTGCCCGTTCCTGCCCGTTCCTGCCCGTGCGTCACACGCGCCACGACAGCAACGGCAACAGCAATAGCAACGGCAACAGCAACAGCAACAGCAACAGCAACAGCAACAACAACGCCTCAGTCTGCGTACCGCGGGTGCACCAGCGTCGACGGTGGCAGGCCCTTGACGCGGGTCGCCTCGGCACGTCGCTCGGCTGACTGGAACGCCGGGCCGGACCGGAACGCCAGGCCGGTGGGAGTCGTCATGTGCCTGGCAGGCTGCGGGCCGGCCGGCCGGGCGGTGGCCGACGCCAGGACGAAACCCCAGTCGCGTGACACCCGCGCGGCACCCGACGCACGGTCCAGGCCCGACGTACGGTCCGGGCCCGACGTACGGTCCGGGTCCGACGCACGGTCCGGGTCCGACGCGAGGGACAGCGCACGGCCGCCCACGCAGTACGGCGTCGTACGCAGCCCGGCCGCCCGTACCGTCGCGTCGACCGTCCAGAAGAGGCGGGGGCGGGATGCCACCGGTCCCGCGTGCACCACCAAGCGGCCTCCGGGCGCGAGGACGTCCCGGGCCAGGCCATAGAACTCCTGCGAGTACAGCTTCGTGCTCGCCGTGATGCCCGGGTCCGGCAGGTCCGCGATCACGACGTCGTACGCCGCCGGGTGCGCCCCCCGCAGCCAGGCGAAGGCGTCGGCGGTGCGGACGCGCACGCGTGCGTCGTCGTACGCGTGGTTGTTGAGGGCGGAGAGCGCCGGGTCGGTGCGGGCCAGGTGGACCACGCCCGCGTCGGGTACGACCACCTCGACCCGGCGTACGTCCGGGTGGCGCAGCACCTCGCGCGCGGCGAGGCCCTCGCCGCCGCCGAGGACGAGGACGCGCGCGTGGGGGCCGCGCATCACGGGGTGGACGAGGGCCTCGTGGTAGCGGCGCTCGTCACCGCCGCCGAACCGTGGGCGGCCGTCGAGGAAGAGGCCGAGGGGGCGGCCGTCCGTACCGCCGGTGAGGACCACCTCCTGGACGCCGGTGTGCAGCGCGACCCGTACGTCCCTGCCGTACACCGCCTGCCGGGCCGCCCGCTCGAAGTCGTCGACCAGCACCGCGGCCGTCGCGAGGAGCCCGAGGACGACGGCGTTCACGACGAGCAGGAGCCAGCGGCCTCGGCGGGTCAGGTCGCCCCGGAACAGGCCGAGTACGAGGGCACCGCCCGCCACCGCGTTCACCGCGCCGGTGAGTATCACGCTCGTCAGCTGGCCCAGCCAGGGCAGCAGGAGGAAGGGGAAGGCAAGGCCGCCCACCAGCGCGCCCACGTAGTCCGCGGCGAAGAGGTCCGCGACCGCGTCGCCCGCGTCCTGGCGGCGGATGCGCTGGATCAGCTCCATGAGCAGAGGGACTTCGGCGCCGATGAGTAGGCCGATGGCGAGGGAGAACGCGACGAGGAGGTGACGCGGGCCGCTCGCCCACAGGCCGCCCCAGCCGCCGGTCCAGGCGAACACCGCGTACAGCGCCATCGCGCTGCAGCCGCCGACCAGGGCGAGGGCCGCCTCGATGGCGCCGAAGCCGACCGCGGCGTGCTTGCAGAGACGTTTCGCGGCGAGAGAGCCGATGCCCATCGCGAAGACCATCACGGAGACCACGACGGAGGCCTGGGTGACCGAGTCGCCGACCAAGTACGAGGCGAGGGCGACGAGTTCGAGTTCGTACACGAGTCCGCAGGCCGCGCAGACGAACACGCACCCAAGGACCAGGAACCGGCCCGTGCGCGGGCGGACGGGCAGCCGCGCCGGGCCACCGGTGCCGCGCCCGGGCGCTGGGGCGCGAGGGGGTGCGGGGGCGTACGGTTCGATCACGCTACGGAACGCTACGTCACACCTTCGGTGCACTACGTCACCCACACGTGTGGAAGTCGCGCCTTTTGAGGTTACCTGGAAACGGTATGACCTTCCTTGGGGCCGCTCCCCAAATCCCCCTTCCCGCCCCAGCCTTCACCCCCCTTCCTCGCCAACGCCCGCTGCTCTGTTGCCCTATTGCTCTGTTGCCCCATTGCCCCACCGCCCTACAACACCACCGGCACCCTCACTCCACCCCCGCCCCCACCCCCACTCGCGTCCACGTCGCCACCAGTTGCCCGTCCTGGGGGTACGCATGCCACGTGCGCCAGTGCACCTGCCCTTCGTGCCGCTGGGCGAGCATCGCGGTGAATGCGTGCGGGCTGCCGGGGAATACGCCTGCGAGGCCGTGGGGGTGGTCGGAGACAAGGGCCAGCAACTCCTGGGCGCGGCCCGCGAAGGAGCCGGGTGAGAGGGCCTCGACACGGGCCGCGAACTCGTACTCCCAGTCGCCGACCCGCTTGGTCACGCCGAGGGGCAACGGCGTGCTGGAGCCGGGCATACACGCGACGGTTTCCGAACAACCGCCCCGCTCCTCCTCCAGGAGCACTTGGTGGGATGCGCCGAGCAGTCTCAACTGGAGCTTTGCTCTGGCGAGTTCCAGGTCGAGGGTGGCGAGCGCGGGCAACGGTTCGCGGCCCAGAGCCCATGCCAGGTCGTCCGCACGTGTGTCGGTGTAGGAGGTGTTCAGAGTCGTGAGCATGGGTCGGCTCCGCAAGCACGCAAAGGGGAAGAGAGGAGAGGGAAAAGCGGGGGGTCAGGCGGGGTAAGGCGAGGTGAGGCAGGGTGAGGCATAGGTAAGGCGGGGGGTGAGATAGGGATGAGACAGAGGTGAGACATGGGGGATGCAGCACGGGGATAAAGCGTGGGGATGGGATGGGAGGGGGGAAGGGGAAGGGGATAAAGCGCGGGGGTTCGGCGCACCCCGGTCAGCACCGGGAACTCAGCCCGGTAGGCCGGGCCGGATCAGTCAGATCAGGTGATGACGCCCAGGTCGGTCTGATCAGCCCGGTCAGCCTGTCGGGTGAGGACGTCCAAGGACTCCAGGGGCTGCGTCGGCGTTTTATAGGAAATCATGAACTGTGGCGGCGCCGCAGCGTTTTTACCCACCTTCGGAGGATTTCCCTCCCCCTTGAGGGCTGCGCAGCTCAATTGTTCAACCGGGCGCACGCCCACGGGGTCACAGCGCTCCTCACGCGCGGGGGCGCGTTGTGGCGCACGAGTGAGGGCGTATATGCGCGTGCGCGTCCGTGGGGGCGGTGAGCGCCCTCGGGAGACGGCGCCCCGGCGGATGGCCAGGCGTGGCGACCCACGGGGGAAGCCTGTCGGCCGGGCAGGTTGCCGGGCACGGGTCAGGAGAGAGAGGGTGGGGCTGTACGTCTGGTCTCAGCGATGGCCGGACGAGCCAGACGACCGCAGGAGTACCTAGTTATGTCCATCGACCCGTCCTCGATTCCGAACTTCGGGGGCCAGCCCGAGCCGCAGCCCCAAGGACCGGCGGGCCCCGTCCTCCCGGATCAGGACCTCGTGAAGCAGCTCCTCGACCAGATGGAGCTCAAGTACGTCATCGACGACGAGGGAGACCTCGCGGCGCCGTGGGAGCAGTTCCGTACCTACTTCATGTTCCGCGGAGAGGACGATCAGCAGGTCTTCTCGGTGCGGACGTTCTACGACCGGCCGCACCAGATCAGCGAGAAGCAGGCGCTGCTGGAGACGATCGACGACTGGAACCGCCGTACGCTGTGGCCCAAGGTCTACAGCCACACCCATGACGACGGCACCGTCCGTCTCATCGGCGAGGTCCAGATGCTGATCGGCACCGGCGTCAGCCTGGAGCACTTCGTGTCGTCGACCGTGAGCTGGGTGCGGGCCGCCATCGAGTTCGACAAGTGGCTCGTGGAGCAGCTCGGCCTCGCGGAGGACATCGACGAGAGCGAGAAGCCCGACGACGAGTGACCGTTACGAGGACGTGGTGACCGCCCCAAGGACGTGGCGACCGTCACGGGGCGTAGTGACCGTCACGGGGGCGTGCGGTTGACCGCGACCAGGAACGTTCCGTAACGACCTGGAGAGCCCGGCCAGGGCGCTGACCACCACGGTCGCGCCAGGGCCGGGCTCTCGCCATCCGCCCCAGCGCCAGGGCCGCCCCCGCTACTGACTGCCACTGCTCGCCGACCGTCCCCGCTACTGACTGCCACTGCTCGCTGGCTGCCCTCGCTCACGGACTGCCGCCGCTCGCTGACTGTCCCCGCTCGCTGCCACACCCGCTCACCGCCACACCCGCTCACCGCCACACCCGCTCACTGCCACACCCGCTCGGGCACGCGCTCCAGAACGTCGCACAGGTAGTCCAGGTACGGGAGGATGTCGTCCGGGCGCAGTCTTCCCTTGTGCCAGGTGATGACCTCGCCTCGATGGACGCCGCCGTCTTCACGGTGAACACAGAGAAATACTGCTGATGGTCCGAGGGGCGCCCGTCGATGATTTCGTCGTGATACTCGAAACAGCTGAAGCTCCGGCCCCGGTGACGGCCTTCGACACAGTCCCACGTTTTGATGTTGTGGGAAACGTCCGCAAAGGGTTCGACCCCGCTGTACCGATCCGCTCCCGCGAGATCGACAGGGGAGTAAATCCCACCACGGGACCGCGCCAGCTCACGCAGAGTCGACTGCTCTTCATCTCTCCCCACTTCTCGACTTCTCGCGATAGTCCTGGACCATGAGCGTGCCCGCGGTGCCGAAAATACCGACGAAGCTGAAGCGTCGACAAAGACATCCATAGGCAGGGACGGCCTGCACAGGGAAAATGAGGCATTTGCGGGCGCCAAGGCGGCTGGGGGCGGCCATGCAGACGTTGGCGGTATCGGGGCCGGTATCACCGCCGAGGGATGGGCCGGAGCCGGCGCTGCGGCCGATCTGGAAGTCCGCGGTCCCCGCCCGTCAAGGGCAGGTGTCCAGCATGGAGCTCAGTGCGGCCTTCTCCTTCTTGGTGACCGAGAGCCCGTAGGTGAACTTCACGTGAGTCCAGGCCCTGCTGTACACGCAGTGGTAGGCGGTGTTCGGCGGGACCCACTGGTCGGGCGCCTGGTCGCCTTTGGCGCCGTTGACGAGGGTGGAGACCGCGAGGAGTTGGGTGGTGGACAGGTCGTTGGCGAATTTGTGGCGCCGTGCCGAACTCCACTCGTCCGCTCTTGAACTCCATGCGTTGGCCAAAGACACGACATGATCGACGTGGACGTCCGAAGCGGTGGTGAGGATCCGGTCGTCGTAAGGGCTGTGCCAGTGCTGTGTGGCTGTCCGGGCCCCTGTGTCCCGGCCGACAACCTTGGCATCGCGACGGAGGACGACCTGTTGGGTCTTGGGCCAGTGGTCTTCGATGGCCCAGTGCTCGAACTTGTCCCTGCTGTATCCCTCCAGCGAATGCGGAGCCTCGACGGTGAGAGCCGCGAGCTCCTTGCGGACCACTTCCACGTGCGGCGGCTCAGGCGCCATGTGCGGCAGGTCGGAGAGTGATGTCGACGTCGGCGTGGAGAGTTGGAACAGCAGTAGGACCAAGGCGACCGGAAGGGGGAGGAACGCTGCGACCAAGGCGACAGTCACACCTCGGCGGCCTGACAGGTCGATGCGCGATGTACTCACATAGATATTTCTTCCCCCCTTCCGTCAACCAGTCCTCTGGATTCACTCAAAGAAGTGAAATAGTCGGAATATTTATAAAGTCAGAAGTCAGAAGTCAGAAGTCAGAAGTCGTACGAGCAGTCAAACCGCTTGAGCTGGTCCCTGCCGAGGACCAGCCGGGCGAGCACCATCCGGGGCCGAATACCACCCGGGCCTCCTCGGCCTCGTCCAACAACCGATCGACCGGATGCGGGTGCCCAGCCGTCGTATGGACACCCGCATCTCTCTGTGGATCAGAGGCTGTGGATCAGAGGCTGTGGATCAGAGGCAGTTATGACGCTTGAAGGCAAGGTAGACGCCCCCGGAGATCACCGCCATCAGCGTGATGGCGAACGGGTAGCCGAAGACCCAGTGCAGCTCGGGGATGTTGTCGAAGTTCATGCCGTAGATCGCGCCGACCAGCGTCGGGGCGAGCAGAACGGCCGCCCAGGCTGAGATCCTCTTGGTCTCCTCGCTCTGCCTGAGGCTGGCCTTCGCCAGGATCGACATTTCCGTGGTCTGCTCCTGGCCGACCAGGGTGGAGTTGACGGTGAGGACGTCGGTGAGGGCGAGGTGGAAACCGTCCACGCGCTCACTGGTCTGAGCGACGTGGTCCGCCACGTCGCTCAGATATCGCTGCAGCTCCTCGTCTGCGCCGCGTTGGGCGAACTCGGCCATCAGTCCGTTGAGCATGCCGACCAGCGGACGGGTCGCGTGCTGGAACTCGACCGTCTTTCGCGCGAGTTTGTAAATGCGGCGGGAGACGTCGGGAGCGCCGTGGAAGACCTCGGTCTCGATTTCGTCGATGTCGTGCTGCACGCCGGCCACCACGGGGGCATAGCCGTCGAGGACGGCGTCGAGGATCGCGTACAGCACGGCATCCGGGCCGAGTGCCAGCAGCTCCGGGGTGTCCTCCATACGGCGCTGGACCGACGACAGGTCCGGGGCCGCGCCGTGCCGCACCGTGATGACGAAGTCGGGGCCTGCGAAAACGTGCAGCTCACCGAAGTCGATGTCCTCGGGGCCATCGAAGTAGCGAGCGGGGCGCAGTACGAGGAAGAGAGTGTTGCCGTACTGCTCCAGCTTGGGGCGCTGGTGGGCCTCGAGCGCATCCTCGGTCGCCAGCGGATGGAGGCTGAACTCCTCGGCGAGAGAGACAAGTTCGGCCTCGCTCGGCCGGTCGAGGCCGATCCAGGCCATGCCGCCATGCTGCCTGCGCAGCTGCCGGAACGTGTCGGTCAGCGTGGCAGGGGCGCTGACTCGCACGCCGTTGAGGTACAAGGCGGAGTGCTCCACGCTGCCCTCGTGGGCCGCCGCCAGAACCGGTGTCGTGCCCGTGCGCCGCGGGGAGACAGTGACCGGCAGGCCCCCGAAGTCGGCCCCGAGCCGTGGGGAGGTGTTGCGGAGCCAGCTGTTCATCCAGGGCGCGAGGAAGGGGCGGGAATTGTTCTCGGACATGAGTATCCCTTCACGACGGAAGTGACTCGGAACAGACAGGGGCACATCGCCTGCGCCTCTTCCGGTCCCTGCGCCGGAATTTTGTTCATTTTCATCTAACCTTTGCCAAGACGCGCCCGTAAAAAAACTTCCGCAATGGGTGGTTTGGCGAACCAGATCCGCAAAGCGCCACCCCGATGCCCCGTTTGAAGCATGGCGCGACCAACCACGACCGACCGCGGTCGACCATTCACTTAATCGGACTTATTTGCAGAACTGGCATACGCGGATTAAGCCCACAAGCGCTCGGGGAAGTGAATGCCATACGGCGCTCAATTCACTTGGCCGTAGCGCCGGCCGGGGCCTTTCCGCCCGCATCTCCGACAGATGCGCTTCGACAGATGCGCTTCGCCGGGAACTGAGGCAGTTCGCGCGCCTCAAGTACTCGCCTTCCTGCATCCCTCCCTGCGTCCCCTCCCTATACCCCCTGCATTCCCCCCTGCATTCCCCCCTGCATTCCCCCCTGCATTCCCCCCTGCATTCCCCCTGCATTCCCTCCATACCTCCCCATGCATCCCCATGCATCCCCATGCATCAGCCCGTATCACTCGTCACCTCGCCGTCGGCATCCAACTGCTGAGGCAGGTCGGCAACCACCGAAAAGGACTGTCACTCCGTGAGACCTCGAAACGTCACTGCAGTCGTCGTGCTATCGGCCCTGCTCGTCGGTGCCTCCCTCTACGGGTGGGAGGAATTGTCCCGATCCGACGAATCCAAGAATCCTGAGAAAGTCGAAAGGATCGAGAGAGCCGAGAGAGCTGAGAAGCCGGTGGACCTTCACCAGGCCGTCACCTACAACGGCGCCTCCGAAGCAGGCGCCTTCGAGTTCCGGCAGGCCGGGCACGAACTGGCCGGCACCCTGTCGTGCAGGGGTACGGACAAGGGCTACCGCAAGATGACGATCACCTGCGGGGGCACCACCAAGGGCGGCAAGCCCGCCCGGCTCATCGCCAACCTCACCGAAGACTCCACAGTGGTCTCCGGCAAGAACTCCAAGATCTCCGAGTCCGATGTCTTCGGCACCGTCAACGACGACGTCGTCTTCCACAAGCACTGCATCGGTGCAGGCTGCTCCAAAGACGAGTGGCCGCAATCCGACGAAGACGAAGACGAGGACGAGGACGAGGACGAAGACAACGGCCAGTAGGCAAGGACAACGACCACGAGGACAACGACCAGTAGGTGTGCACGCTCCAGGGCGGACGTCGGGTAGGGACGCTTGAGGATTGTCCCGTTCTGGATGTGGCGGGAGGTGGCGGAGGAGTGGTGCGCGGCTGTCTCTGGGCCGCCGCGCACCACTCGCTGTCTCTGGACCGCCGCGCACCACTCGCTGTCTCCGGGCCGCCGCGCACCACTCGCTGTCTCCGGGCCCGCCGCGTACCACTCGCTGTCTCTACAAAGAAAGCACCCCCAGCAATGGATGAGCCCCCCAGTCCCAGCCGTTCCCTTCCCTGCCCGAAGTCCGTGAACCGGCAAGCCGGGGTGGCACGGTGATCCTGCTCCTTCTTGCTGCCTTCGTGCTGACCCTGGCCTGTGCTGTCTTCGTCGCCGCCGAGTTCTCCCTGACCACCGTCGAGCGCGGCGAGCTGGAACGCGCCGCCGAGGCGGGTGAGCGCGGCGCCGACGAGCGCGCTGAAGGCCGTCCGGCGAGCTGACGTTCCAGCTCTCCGGCGCCCAACTGGGCATCACCGTCACCTCCCTGGTCATCGGCATGCTCGCCGAGCCGTCTCTGGCGGCGCTGCTGCGCGGCCCGCTGCGCGCCGCCGGACTGGCCGAGGGCGCGGTCTCCTCCGTCGCGGCAGTCCTGGGCGTGGCGCTCTCCACCGTCGTGCTGATGGTGGTCGGCGAGCTGGTGCCGAAGAACTGGGCGATCTCCCGGCCGCTGGCCGTGGCCAAGGTCGTCGCCGGCCCGCAGCGCGGCTTCACCGCCGCCTTCGCGCCCGCTCATCCGCCACCTCAACAGCACCGCGAACCGTCTCGTGCGCCGTCTCGGTCTGCAGCCCATCGAGGAGCTGGCCTCCGCCCGCAGCCCGGAGGAACTGGTGTCGCTGGCCCGCCACTCGGCGGAGGAAGGCGCCCTCGAGGCGGACTCCGCGGAGCTGTTCGTCCGTACGCTGCACCTCAGCGAGCTGACCGCGGAGAACGTCATGACACCACGCGTCGACGTGCGGTCCCTGGAAGCGCACGACTCGGCGGCTGATGCCGCCGACCTCGCCCTGGTCACCGGCCTGTCCCGGTTTCCTGTCTGCTTCGGCAACCTGGACGAGGTGATCGGCACCGTCCATATCCGCGACGTCCTCGCCCTGGACACGGCCGCCCGCCCCCTCACCCGGGTCAGCGACATCATGAACGCACCCCTGCTCGTACCGGAGACACTGCCCGTCGACCGGCTTCTGGTGCGGTTGCGCAACCACTCCACCATGGCTGTCGTCATCGACGAGTACGGCGGCACAGCCGGCGTCGTGACCGTCGAGGACATCATCGAGGAGGTGGTCGGTGACGTCCGCGACGAACACGACCGGGAAGAGGAGCTGGAGCTGGTGCCCACCGGGCTGTCGCCCGACGGCCGGACGGTGTGGGAGGCGGATGGTGGCGTCCGCCTGGACCAGCTCACGTACATGATCGGTCTGACGGTTCCCGACGGGCCGTACGAGACCGTCGCCGGCATGATCGCCACCCGCCTGGAGCGCCTCCCCGTCGAGGGTGACACGGTCCACCTCGACGGTTGGGAGCTGACCGTGCTCGACATCGACCACCACCAGGCGGACCGCGTCCGGATCACCGCTCCGGCCCCCCTCGCCGACGACGAGGACGACGTCCGATGACCACTGTCCAGCTGCTGATCGGCGCGCTCACTCTGCTGACGAACGCCTTCTTCGTCGGAGCCGAGTTCTCCTTGCTCTCCGTGCGCCGCAGTCAGATCGAACCCCGCGCCCGCCGCGGGGAGAAGCGGGCCCGCACCGTGCTGTGGGGCATGGAGCACCTCACGTCCGTGCTGGCCACCGCCCAGCTCGGCATCACCGTTTCGTCGCTGCTCCTGGGTGCGGTGGCCGAGCCGGCGATCGTCCACCTGCTTGAGCCGCCGTTCGCAGCCCTCCACCTCCCGCACGTGTTCGTGCATCCGATCGCCTTCGTCATCGCCCTGGCAGCGGCGACCTACCTGCACATGCTGATCGGCGAGATGGTGCCCAAGAACATCGCGCTGGCCGCTCCCGTCCAGACCGCCCTGGTGCTGGGGCCCGCCGCTGGTGGCCCTCACCCAGGCCCTGCGGCCGGTCGTCTTCGGCATCAACGCGTTCGCCAACGTCCTGCTGCGCCTGCTCGAGGTCGAGCCCAGGGACCACGTGGCCGTCGCCTTCACCGACGACCAGCTCGCCCGCCTGGTAGAGGATTCCACCAGGGCAGGACTGATCGCGCCCAGCGGCAGCGAGCGGCTGCGGGACGCCCTGGAGCTGGGCAGCCGGCCCATCGGGGAAATCCTCGTCCCCCTCGAAGAGATGGTCACCGTCGACCGCCTCATCACACCGGAACAGCTCGAACGCAGAGCCGTCGCCACCGGCTACTCCCGCCTGCCCGTCACCGGCCCTGCCAAGACCGTCCTGGGCTACCTCCACATCAAGGACACCCTCGGCCTCGCAGGCCGGGACCAGCCCTTCCCCCAGAGCGCGCTGCACCCCATCACGCGCGTCAAGGTCGACACTCCGCTGGACGACGCGCTGACCGCCATGCGAGCAGCGGAAACCCATATGGCGGTCGTCGTCGACGGCACCGGTGTCCCTCTCGGCTTCGTCACCATGGAGGACGTCCTGGACGAACTCGTCGGGCCGGAACCCACCCCGGAAGCCGCCTGATCCGACACTGATTCGACACTTCAGTATCTTTCGCGAGTATCTTTCGCGGTAGAAATCAGAGTGCGGTCAGAGTATGGTCTGAGTATGGGTATCGCGCGCTTGGCATGCGAATCAGAGGCCGTCACGTTCACCGATCTGTCCCGGAACCCGAAGGCCGTGGCTGCCAGGGCTGCCGCCTTGGGGTGTCTGCGCGTCACACACCGGGACGCGCCCGACATGGTGCTGACCACAGCCATACACGCAGAGCGCACCGAGGAAAACCTCACCACCGCGTCCCGGCTGTTCCTTGCCCTGATGAAGCAGGACGGCGGCGCCAGGTCGCTTCTGCTCGCGCTGCCTGAGGTGTTCCCGTGGGTGCGCCACCTGGACGACGAAGAAGTCCGGGAATTCACCGTCGAGCTCCTGGATGCGCTGTCCGACGCCGCCGAGCTGGGCGCCAGAGAGGCTGTGCACCGGGCGATCGTCTCGTGGCGGGCAACTGCCCGCATCAACGCTGACCCTGACCAGCTCAGGGAAGCGCTCCGTCCGCTCGGTGACGTCGACCTCGGCCCGGTCGAGGTGCACGAGTGAGCCCGAAGAAAGGCGATCGGGTCAGCGTCCCTCCGCTGAGCGGCTGGAACGTCATCCACGGGACGACCGAGGCCGCGACCGGTTGGGAGGAGCTGTGCCGGGTGGCGTTGCCGAACGCGCACCGCTGCCTGGAAGCCCTTCGCACAGAACCGCTGTCGCGGGCCAACTGGAACCGCCAGCACCAGCTCCGCGGCAGGCACGCCACCAGGGAATGGAAGGGCTCCGAGCTGGAGCAGTGGGAGTACGAGATCACCAGCGGCGGTCGTGTCCGTTATCTGGTCAGTCCGGATACCTCGACTGTGATCCTGGTGTACGCCTCTCCGCGACACCCGAAGGACACCGAATAGCGTCAAGCGCTTGGTGCTTTCCTGACCTCGACAACCTTGTTCCGGGCGTTCCTGTCGCCCACCGAACACAGAGCAGGGCCGGGGATCTTGGTCGCCTCGGCCAAGGTGGACACTACGACAAGGTGGACACTACGAGGTGAAGCTTCCCCTCGTGACTGGACAGCCGGGCACTGGCCGGTCAGGCCTCGCGGGCTGACCGAGGAGGGTGCCGGGGGAGGGAGCCGGGGGAGGAAGCCCGACGTCGCGCGGGCGCCGGGCGTGCGCGTAACAGTATGCCGGTGGGATAATTACGTTCCGCTAATCCGTCTGGTCCGTCTGGTCCGTCTGGTCCTCTCCGTCTGGTCCGTCTGGTGAACCTGGAGCTCGGGGACAGGGCGAATCCCGACAGGGCGAATCCCACCGTTTCCGATACGAGCACCCGATACGAGCACCCAGCACGAGCACCCGATATGTCGTCCTCTCCCCGTCACCGGCAGACGGTCCCGTCTCCTCCGGAGGTTGCAGCCATGTCCGACTGGCGTGGACGCGCGGTACGAGCGGGCAAGCGGCCGTTCACTCGGTCGCCGGGCAGCAGCAAGGAACAGGCGCCCGAGCACAAGATGGACCCCTGGACCGACGAGTCCGAGGAACCGGCCGCGGTCTTCGTGGAGCGAAGCCTGGTCGACGCCGCCCTCTACCGGAACGGACACCGCATCAAGGCACCCACCTCGCTGGCGGAGATCTACGGGCAGCTGCCCGGCGAGCCCGGCACCATGGCCTGGATCGGCCTGTACCGGCCCGCCGAGGCCCAAGTGCTGGCTGCCGCCGAGGTGTTCGGCCTGCACGAGCTGGCCGTCGAGGACGCCATCGTCGCCCACCAGCGGCCCAAACTGGAACGCTACGGCGACACCCTGTTCGTCGTCCTGCGTGCCGCCCGCTACATCGACGAGACCGAGGAGGTCGACTTCGGGGAGATCCACCTGTTCATCGGCCCCGACTTCGTCCTCACCGTCCGCCACTCACAGGCCCCGGACCTCGGAGTCGTACGCCGCCGCCTGGAGGAGGACCCCCGAGCTGCTGGCCCTCGGCCCCGAAGCGGTGCTCTACGCGGTGCTGGACGCCGTCGTCGACGGCTACGCCCCGGTCATCGCCGGGCTCCAGAACGACATCGACGAGATCGAGACCGAAGTCTTCAGCGGCGACCCCAAGGTCTCCCGCCGCATCTACGAGCTCTCCCGCGAAGTGATCGACTTCCAGCGCGCCGCCCGCCCCCTGCTGACGATCATGCGGGACCTGGAAGCCGGTTTCGAGAAGTACGGCACCGACGAAGAACTGCGCCGCTACCTGCGTGACGTGGCCGACCACGCCACCACTGCCGCCGAGCGCGTCGACGGCTTCCGGCAGATGCTGGAGAACATCCTCACCGTCAACGCCACCCTGGTCTCCCAGGCGCAGAACGAGGAGATGAAGCTGCTGGCCGAGGCCGGCCACGCCCAGAACGACGAGATCAAGAAGATCTCCGTCCTGGGCGGCCATCCTCTTCGCCCCCACCCTCATCGGCACCGTCTACGGCATGAACTTCGACCACATGCCCGAACTCCGCTGGCTCTTCGGCTACCCCTTCGCCATCGTCCTGATGGCCGCGGTCTGCGTCAGCCTGTATCTGATCTTCAAACGCCGCGACTGGCTCTGACCCCCACCGACGAGGCCTTTCACCGGTTACCGGGCCTGTTTTACCGGCCTGTTTTACCGGCCTGTTTTACCGGCCTGTTTTACCGGACTGTTTTACCGGACTGTTTTACCGGGCCTGACCCAGCGCAGGCCGCGAGCGCACCGCCCTGTGCGCCACGGCGGCGGATTCTGCGCGACCGCCGCCGACTCCTCCCGAGCACCGCCGCCGGTCCACGCTCCGCGTCCACCATGCGTGACCCGGGAGGGGTCCCAGAAGCGGTGGGTTAGAAATGCCGGGCGGAGTCCCCTTCACCAGCAGGACTCCCCTTCCCAAGCGGGAATCCCCTTCACAACAGGAGGTCCAACTGATGAGTACGGGTATGCGCCGACGAGCCGCCACGACCACCGTGACACTGGCGCTGGCGGGCACCCTGGGGTTCGGCCTGATGGCTCCGGCGGCGTACGGCGCCCCCGGGCCCTGCTACGACGGGCGGTGCAAGACCACCGTGTCGGCGCCCAAGACCATCAAGGTCAACAGCCGCAAGTTCGGGTTCGGGAAGCTGCGGATCACGAGCATCCGCTCCGGGTTCGTGAAGATGTCGGCCAGCACCAGCCACACGAGCATCGGCGGCGGCACCACCGCGGGCGGCGTCGTCAAGCTCAACAACCTGAAGATCTGGGTGAAGTCGGTCTCCGGTGGCAAGGCCAGGCTCCAGCTGTTCCCCACGCGTCACTGAGCTTGGAGCTTGTCGTCACTGAGCTCCTCGGCGAACCCCGGCGCGTTCGTCTCGCTCCGGGGTTCGCCGTTTTCCGGGCGGCGGGCACGGCCGTCCCTCACGCGATATTGACGTAAGGCCCTGCCTGCCGGTGCCAGACGTGCGGCTCCTGACAGTCGGCCGTGTGACGGGCCTCGCGTGACATGCCTCGCGTGACGGGCCTCGCGTGACGGCGGCGCGTGCTCGCTGGCACTCTGTCGGCAGGCACTGCCCCGGGAAGGACCAACATCATGATCATCTTTGGCACCAAGGGATACCTGTACCAGCTCGCGATACTGACGCTGGTGTGCGGCCGCTGCGGCAACCCCGCCGCGCACATACTCAGGAAGCGCGTCACGAAGTTCACGCTGTTCTTCGTGCCGCTGTTTCCCTTCTCGACGAAGCACTCGTTGCAGTGCACCTTCTGCGGTGCGGAGCAGAAAGTGACCAAGGAGCAGGCGGAGCAGCTGCGGACACAGGGCACGGACGGCCCTGGCAGTCAGCCATACGGGCAACCGCAGCAGCAGCCGTACCAGTCCTGAGCGGGCCAGTCCTGAGCGGGCTGGGAAGTCGCCGAGCAGCCGTACCGGTCCCGGCCCTGTGGCTCGTCAGCCAACTCCCCAGCCACTCCCCAGCCGACTCCTCAGCCGACTCCTCAGCCGGCCCCCAGCCAACTCCTCTGTCCCTTCTGTCCTTTTGCCAACGGAGTCCTGAAGGCCGGGATTCCCTGCGAAGATCAAGGGATGGACGGGTGGGAGAGCTGGGCGGGCGGGCCGCGCAGCTCGCCTACCGGTCGGAGGCGGATCCTTCGACCTGCGAGTCCGCGACCGAGGGTGACCGCCTCGTCCGGCGGTTCGTCCCTTTCCCAACGGAGTCGTGAACGCCCGGGGTGCCTCGAAGGATCACGCTGAACGTCGCCGGGCACCCACAGCTCGAAGGCCGCACCATCGCCGAGTCGTTCCGGGCCGGAGCCTGGCGTGTGATCGCCCTGGACACCGCCGAACCGGGCGACCGGCTCCCCGACCTCGCCGCCACCCCGGCCCCCGAGGACACCGACCGCCCGGTCGGCCTCATGTGGAACCTCCACCCGGGCTACGTTCTCCACGCCCAGGACCGGGTCGTCCTCGCCGCGACCCGCCAGGGCCTGGCCGAACTCCTCGGCCGCCGACCACGGCTCCGGGCACGGTCCGCGGACACGTAGACAGCGGACACGTAGACAGCGGACGCGTAGACAGCAGAGACGTAGACAGCGGACACGTAGACAGCGAACGCGCAGACAGCGAACGCGCAGACAGACCTGGGACAGAGGCAACCTGGATGTGCCGCGTACCACCGTCGATATGGCCGCCCACGAGGTCGTAGGCCTCGCGCCTCGACGTGTCGGCGCTCTCACGTATGTTTCGCGTCGATGGCCTGGCCCGCGCCCCGCAGGTGTACGACGCTGAGTACAGGTGAGTACAGGTACGTTCCCAGCAGATGAGGAGCCCGCCATGCGCGCCCGTGACCTGGCGGTGGGATACGAGACGGTGAGCGTCGACAGCGACGCCCTGGACGCGGCCCGGCTGATGGCCGAGCACAAACTGCCGGGCCTGCTGGTGCTCGACGAGCGCGGCGAGCCGAAGGCGATCCTGCCCGCCTCACAGATGATCAAGGTGCTGGTGCCCGAGTACGTCATCGAGGACCCCACACTCGCCGCCGTCGTCGACGAGAAACACGCCGACCGGCTGTGCCAGGCTCTGGTGGGCCGCCGCGTCGGGGACTGCCTGCCCAGCAAGGCGGCCCCACCCCCATCGCCGACCCCGACGACACCGCGCTGGAGGTGGCCGCGCTGATGGCCCGGGTGCGCAGCCCGCTGGTGGCGGTCGCGGAGAAGGACAAGGCCGGGAGGCATCTGCTGGGCGTGATCACGGCGTCGCACCTGCTCCACGAACTCCTCGGGGCCACGGGGCAGGCCACCCGCGCGGCGTAATCGAGGCGTGTCCCCCTTTCTTGTCGCTCTTGTCGCTCCCTACAGCTGCCGTCGTATTTGCCCGACCCCTCTGTGTGTGCTGACGCGGTAAAAATCGCGCCAGTGTCCACCCCGCCTCCCGTATCCCCCTGGGGACAGTCGGACAGCGTTGCTGTTAGGCTTGGCAACAGCCCGATCGCTGGTGCATCCCCCGTCGCCAGTGGTCGGGCGTTTTCATGTCCCGCGGAGGGCAGGAAGCGGGCAGGGCACCCATTCGCGGAGTGCTTTCCGATACAGCGGACGCCGGTCACTCCTCAATTCCCCCCGACTACGGCCGCACCGACTGCGGCTACGAGGACTCCGCCAAGTACCGCTCTGCGAAGTCCAGTTCCAGCCGGAGCTGCTTGATCCGCTCCTCCACCACCAGCGAGCCGTGGCCCGCGTCGTAGCGGTAGACCTCGTGGGGGGCGCCGCGGGCGGTCGAGCCGGTCGACGTAGTTCTCGACCTGGCGGATGGGGCAGCGGGGGTCGTTGACGCCGGCCGAGATGTAGACCGGGGCCTGCACCTGCGTCGACGTACGTCAGCGGGGACGAGGCCTCGAAGCGCTCCGGGACCTCCTCCGGGGTGCCGCCCAGCAGGGTGCGGTCCATGCGCCTTCAGGGCCTCCATCTCGTCGTGGTACGCCGTGACGTAGTCCGCGACCGGCACCGCGGCGAGGCCCAGCGCCCACGCGTCCGGCTGGGTGCCGAGGCCGAGCAGCGTGAGGTAGCCGCCCCAGGAGCCGCCCGTGAGCACCAGCCGGTCGGGGTCGGCGAGGCCGGAGGTCACCGCCCAGTCCCGTACGGCCGCGATGTCCTCCAGCTCGATCAGGCCGACGCGGTGCTTGAGGGCGTCCGTCCAGGCGCGGCCGTAGCCGGTCGAGCCGCGGTAGTTGACGCGGACGACCGCGTACCCGTGGTCCACCCAGGCCGCCGGGCCCGCCGCGAAGGCGTCGCTGTCGTGCCAGGTCGGGCCGCCGTGGATGTCGAAGACCGTCGGGCAGGGGCCCGTCACTCCTGCCGGCCGCTGGACGAGTGCGTGGATACGGCCGCCCGGGCCGTCCACCCACACGTCCTCCACCGGGCACCGATCGCCGGGGCCTTCAGCGCCGGGCGGGTCGAGGACCACCGCGCCGTCGTCGAACGCACCACCGGCGGCTGCGCGGCCGACGACCACAGGTACTCCACGCTGCCGTCCGGGCGGGCCGTCGCCCCCGACACCGTGCCCGTCGGGCGTCTCGACCCGCTCCAGCCGGCGGGCGCCCAGGTCGTAGCGGCACAGCTCGCTGCGCGCCTCGTAGCTGTGCACGACCAGCAGCGCGGAACCGTCCGGGTACCACTCGGCGCTCAGGTCGCCCGGCACTGGTCGATCAGTCCGAGGTCGGTCTCCTCGCCCGTCGCGACGTCCCACACCATCGGCTCCCAGCGCCCGCGCCGCTGGTGCCCGACGAGCAGCCGGGTGTCCCCGTCGACCGGGGCGAAGCCCAGCACCTCCAGGCCCAGCTCGACCGTGCCGCCCTTGGTGTCGTCCAGCTCCGCGACCGTCGTGCCGTCCGGGCGCAGCACGCGCAGCGCCGAGTGCATCGCGTCGCCGTGCTCGGTGTGCTCGATCGCGATCAGCGTGCCGTCGTGCGAGAGGTCGCCGACGCCGGCCGACTCCCGGTGCCGGTAGATCTCCACGGGTCTTCGCCGGCCCGGCGTCGACGTGGATCGTCGAGCCGTCCTCGTCCGTCGAGCGGCCGACGACCGCCGTGCCGTCCCGCCCGAGGCCAGCCCCGCCGGATACGACGGGCGCGAGCCCGGGCGCCGCCGCCTCGTCCGGCGCCGCCGCTGCGAACGGCTGCCGCCGCCAGACGCCGAACTCGTCGCCGTCCGTGTCGTCGAACCACCAGATCCACTCGCCGTCCGGCGACAGCACGCCGTCCGTCGTGCCGTTGGGCCGGTCCGTGACCTGCCGCTGCTCGCCCGTCGTCCGGTCCCACGCGTACAGCTCGTATGTGCCCGTCGCGTTGGAGACGAACAGCGAACGGTGCGGGCGCGTCCTCCGCCCAGTCCGGCAGCGACACCCGCGGCGCCCGGAAGCGCTTCTCCCAGTCCGGCATCGACTGGATCTGCTCCTGCCGAGTCTGCTCCCGCTGGGTCCGCTCCCGCTGGGTCCGCTCCTGCTGGGTCTGCTCCTGGCAGGTCCGCTCCTGCCGAGTCTGCTCCTGCTGGGTCTGCTTCTGGCGGGTCCGCTCCTGCCGAGTCTGCTCCTGCTGGGTCTGCTCCTGCGAGGTGGATCCGTGGCTCTCAGTCATGGCCCCATAGTGCCTGTAGCGCCCGACAGTCCGCTGCCGAGGGCCCTCAGCCTGTGGAAAACTTTTCGTCCTCGCAGGTCAGGGCGATTGTCCGTACCGCCTGTCAGGGGCGGCCGAGGGGGCCGACCCCGTCGTCCGGCCCCCGCACGCGCCCCGTACCGTGGAGGGCGTGTACCGGTTCCTGCTGACGCCCCGATGGTGGGGGATCAACGTCTTCGTACTGCTGGCCATCCCCTTCTGCGTGTTCATGGGGTCGTGGCAGCTGGGGCGGTTCGAGGACCGCGTGCGGAGAGCCATCGCGACGGCGGGCGAGGGAGCCGAGCCGGCGCAGCGGGAGGCGGCCCGGCCGCTGGACGAGTTGCTGCCCGTGGACAAGGAGACCTCCGGCGACCAGGCCACGGCGACCGGGCCGGTACGGCAAGCAGCTGCTCGTTGCCGGACCGGGAGTTGGACGGCAGGCGCGGCTTACTACGTACTGACGCTGCTGCGCACCGACGAGCGGCAAGGCCCTGCCCGTCGTACGGGGCTGGCTGCCCGGTGACGCCGACCCGGCCGAAGGCCCCGGCCGCGCCCGACGGGCGAGGTCACCGTGACCGGCGCGCTGCAGGCGTCCGAGACGCCGGGGTCGAACGGCGTGCAGCGCGGCCGGTGGGCTGCCCGACCGGCCAGACCGGGGCGATCAGCGCGGCGTCGCTGGTGAACCTCGTGCCGGACGACGTGTACGACGCGTGGATCACGCTCGCCAAGGCCGACTCGGGGATGAAGGCCGTGCCCGCGACCGCGCCGCAGGACACGGGCCTGGATCTGAAGGCGTTCCAGAACCTCGGCTACACCGGCGAGTGGTTCGTCTTCGCGGGCTTCGTGGTCTTCATGTGGTTCCGCCTGCTGCGCCGCGAGGTGGAGTTCGTCCGGGACGCGGAACTGGGGCTGGTGCGCGGACGACGAGCGACACCGGCGACGCGAAGCCGACCGCCGAGCCCGGCGAGCCGAGCCGGCCTGCCTGCGACGCACGCCGCCCGCGACGGACCGGCCCGCCGCGCGCCACGGACAGCCGCGCACCGCCACATGACGGCCGACGACAGTGGACGGCGCGAGTCCCCTCAGCGTCAGCGTCAGCGCTCAGGACGCCGCCAGCAGCCCCGTGCGGTACACCGTGCCCGCGCAGGCGTTGGACACCGTGGCCGTGGCTGAGGGGGCGCCGGCCTCGGGGGTGTGGGACACCACGACGCTGCCGTCGGCGACGCCGTCCTCGGTGACGAGCTGCGGTGTGCACGGAGTTGCCCTCAGCGGTGGTGCCGCCGCGTCTCCGGTGGTGTCGTCGGGAGGTGTCGGTGGGGGAGACGAGGCGGTGCCGCCGTCCGGGTTCTCGTCGCTGGGCAGGTCTGCGAAGGCACCCAGGCGAACTTCACCTCGTACGCGGCGCCCGGCCGCAGCACCAGCTGGGTGACGGCCAGGGACGGGTCGGGCAGTCCGGTGGCCGCGTCGCCCGCGACATGGTTCGCCACGCTGATCCGGGAGGCGTCGGCCGCGCCCTGCGGCGACCGTGCTCACGCTGCCCGCGCCGGTGACCGTACAGCTGGTGCCGGAGATGTTGGACGACGCGGAAGGTGCCGTACACGGCGCCCGCGGAGTCGGGTGGGGCCACGCTCGCGCCGGCCCCGCCGAGTTCGGCCGCCGTACAGGCCGGAGTGCTGCCGTCCGAGGCCGTGACCTCGGCGCTGGCCCCGGTGGCGCCGCCGGTCTCGCCCTTGCTCTCCTCGTCCTTGTCCTTGCCCTTGTCGCTGTCCTCGCCGGTGTCCTTGGACGGACCGGAGAACTCGTCGGACGGACTGGAGCCGCTGCTCTCGCCCTTCGCCTGGCCCGCGCCGCCCTGCGCCTGCGAGCGATGGCCGACCATGGACGGGTCGGCGTCGGAGCCGGTGGAGTTCGAGACGTGTACGAGAGCGGGGACCGCCGTGCCGATGAAGAGCGCGGCGGAGGCCATGCCGATGGCGGCGTGCCGCTTGCGCGCGCGCCGGGCGGGCACCGCGCGCCGCAGGTGTTCGAGCGTGTCGTCGCGGGGCTCGATCTCCTGGACGGACTGGTGCAGCATCCTGCGCAGCGCCCGTTCGTCCACGTCCAAGTCGAGCCCCTTCGGGTCGAGCCCCTTGGGGCCCTGGTCTCCCTCGGGGCCGTGGTTCACAGTTCCATTCCCAGCGTGCGTGTGCTTCGGTACTTGCTTGTCTCGTCTCCCACCCATGGGCTTACGTCCCCGCTCATGGGTCTACGTCCTCGCTCATGGGCTTACGACCCCGACTCATAGGCTTACGACCCCCGCTCATGCCGGCGCCTCCATGGCGACGCGCAGCGCCGCGATGCCGCGCGAGCCGTACGCCTTCACCGAGCCCAGCGATATGCCCAGCGTCTCGGCGACCTGGGCCTCGGTCATGTCCGCGAAGTAGCGCAGGACGAGCACCTCGCGCTGGCGGCGCTGGAGCCCCTTCATCGCCTTGATCAGGGCGTCGCGCTCCAGCTGGTCGTACGCGCCCTCCTCCGCGCTCGCCATGTCCGGCATCGGCTTGGACAGCAGCTTCAGGCCGAGGATGCGGCGGCGCAGCGCGGAGCGCGAGAGGTTCACGACGGTCTGCCGCAGATACGCGAGCGTCTTCTCCGGGTCACGCACGCGCTTGCGCGCCGAGTGCACGCGGATGAAGGCCTCCTGGACGACGTCCTCGCAGGAGGCGGTGTCGTCGAGGAGGAGCGCCGCGAGACCGAGCAGCGACCGGTAGTGGGCGCGGTAGGTCTCGGTGAGATGGTCGACGGTGGTGCCCGCCGCCGTCGTCGTCGTCAGCGCCCGTCGCGCTGGTTCGGGATGCGGGTGGGCCGCGCTGCGGGCATGGGCGCGATCACCGGCATGCCGCCGGGCGCGCCGGACATGCGGGGACGGACGGCCGGCGGAGCGCAGGGCGGCGCCCCGCGCCTGTACCGCGGTGAAATCGAGTACCTCTGCCACGCCATGTTGGACACGTGTCCCCCCGCCGGGGTTGTACGCGACAGGCATCCCTTTTACGTCAGGCCGCACCCCCGCCGACACACCCGACACACCCGACACACCCGACGCTCTGCCCGACAGCGCACCGGACGGCGTGCCACATGCCCTCATGCGTACCAGCTCTCCCTGTGCCCGTGTGCCCGTGTGCCCGTGTGCCTGTGTACCCGTACTGCCCGCGTGTTGTGGCGTCCGGTCCCCCGAATAATCCCTGACCCACTGATCCCCTGACCGCACTGATCCCCTGACCCCCGACCGAGCTCCCGAAGGGCGTTCACAACGACGCTCCCCGCCCTCCGCATGGTTGCGAAGAGCGGGGAGGGAAACAGCGAACGTCCGACGGGCTCGTTTCGAGCGGTGTGAACCATCCCCTGGGTGGACCATGCCCATGAGTGGACCATCCCCATGGCCACAGAAGCCGCCCAGATCCTACTCGTCCTGCTCGTCCTGCTCGTCCTGCACGCCCTACTCGGCCCCGCGCCTGCCCCTATCGAGGCATGCCGTTCCCGTTCCACTCCCCCGCCACCAGCTCAGCGATCTGCGCCGTGTTCAGCGCGGAGCCCTTGCGCAGGTTGTCGCCGCATACGAACAGTTCCAGCGCCGTCGGGTCGTCCAGCGCCCGGCGCACGCGCCCCACCCAGGTCGGGTCCGTGCCCACCACGTCGGCGGGCGTGGGGAACTCCCCCGCGGCCGGGTTGTCGAAGAGCACGACGCCCGGGGCGGTGGCGAGGATCTCGCGCGCCTTGTCGACGGTGACCTCGCCCTCGAAGCGGGCGTGGACGGTGAGCGAGTGCGTGGTGATCACCGGCACGCGTACGCAGGTCACGGCGACCGGCAGCTCCGGCAGCCCGAGGATCTTGCGGGACTCGTCCCGTACCTTCATCTCCTCCGAGGACCAGCCGTCCTCGCGCGGCGTCCCGGCCCACGGCACGACGTTGAGCGCCACCGGCTCCGGGAACGGCCCGGTGTCGTCGCCCACGGCCCGCCGTACGTCACCGGGGCTGCGTCCCCAGCTCCGTACCGGCGACGAGCGACAGCTGCCGGCGCAGCGTCTCGACGCCCGCCCGCCCGGCGCCGCTCACCGCCTGGTACGAGGACACCACCAGCTCGCGCAGCCCGAACTCGGCGTGCAGCGCGCCCAGCGCCACGATCATCGACAGGGTGGTGCAGTTGGGGTTGGCGATGATGCCGCGCGGGCGGATCCGGGCGGCGTGCGGGTTGACCTCCGGGCACCACCAGCGGCACCTCCGGGTCCATCCGGAAGGCGCCCGAGTTGTCCACGACGACCGCGCCCTTGGCGGCGGCGACCGGCGCCCACCGCGCGGCGACCTCGTCCGGTACGTCGAACATGGCGACGTCGACCCCGTCGAAGGCGTCCTCCGTCAGCGCCACCACCTCGACCTCCTCGCCGCGCACGGTCAGCTTGCGGCCGGCCGAGCGCGGCGAGGCGATCAGACGGATCTCGCCCCAGATGTCCGCGTGCTGGGACAGGATCTGGAGCATGACCGTGCCGACGGCCCCGGTCGCTCCCACGACCGCGAGCGTCGGCTTGCCCGCACGGTCATCGCCGGGCGCACCGTACGGGCCCCGCGACGGTCATCGCCCGGTGCCTCCGTAGACGACGGCCTCGTCGCTGTCGGAGTCGAGCCCGAAGGCGGTGTGCACGGCGCGGACGGCCTCGTTGACGTCGTCGGCGCGGGTGACCACCGAGATGCGGATCTCGGAGGTCGAGATCAGCTCGATGTTGACGCCCGCGTCGGACAGCGCCTCGAAGAAGGACGCGGTGACGCCCGGGTTGGTCTTCATGCCCGCGCCGACCAGCGAGATCTTGCCGATCTGGTCGTCGTAGCGCAGCGAGTCGAAGCCGATCGCGCGCCTTCGCCTTCTCCAGCGCGTCGATGGCCTTGCGGCCCTCGGTCTTGGGCAGCGTGAAGGAGATGTCCGTCAGGCCGGTCGACGGCGGCGGACACGTTCTGCACGACCATGTCGATGTTGATCTCGGCGTCCGCGATGGCGCGGAAGATCGCCGCGGCCTCGCCCGGCTTGTCCGGCACGCCGACGACCGTGACCTTGGCCTCGGAGGTGTCGTGTGCGACACCGGAGATGATGGCCTGCTCCACCTGCTGGTCCCCTTGCTCGATCTGACTGCTCGTTGCTGACCCAGGTGCCCTGCAGTCCGCGAGAAGGACGAGCGGACGTGGATCGGGATGTTGTAGCGGCGGGCGTACTCCACGCAGCGGTGCAGCAGCACCTTGGAGCCGGACGCCGCCAGCTCCAGCATGTCCTCGAAGGAGATCCAGTCGATCTTCCGGGCCTTCTTCACGACCCGCGGGTCGGCGGTGAAGACACCGTCGACGTCGGTGTAGATCTCGCAGACCTCGGCGTCCAGCGCGGCGGCCAGCGCGACGGCGGTGGTGTCGGAGCCGCCGCGGCCGAGGGTGGTGATGTCCTTGCTGTCCTGGGACTGACGCCCTGGAAGCCGGCGACGATGGCGATGTTGCCCTCGTCCAGCGCCGTCCGGATCCGGCCCGGCGTGACATCGATGATCCGCGCTTTGTTGTGGACCGAGTCGGTGATGACGCCTGCCTGGCTGCCGGTGAACGACTGGGCCTCGTGGCCCAGGTTTTTGATCGCCATCGCCAGCAGGGCCATGGAGATCCGCTCTCCGGCGGTCAGCAGCATGTCGAACTCGCGCCCGGCAGGCATCGGGGATACCTGCTCGGCGAGATCGATCAGCTCGTCCGTCGTGTCGCCCATCGCGGAAACCACGACGACCACCTGGTGGCCGTTCTTCTTGGCTTCCACGATCCGCTTGGCGACGCGCTTGATGCCCTCGGCATCGGCTACGGAGGAGCCTCCGTACTTCTGCACGACAAGGCCCACGTGCGCTCCTCGCTCATTCCGTCTCGGTTCCGCACATACACACGTATCTGCGGTCGGCTCAGTCTATCGAGCGGCCGGTTCTCCCCTCCGGGATACCGCATGGTGAGATGTCCCGCTCACGCTGTGAGCATCCCGGATTTGTCCCGGCTTCCGCTTCCGCATCCGCCGGTTTTCATTGCCGGAGGGTTCCGGCCGCTCCGGAGCGGCACCTGCCCACGACTGCGAGCCCCACTCAAAAAAGTGCCTTGTGTCACATCCGAGACGCTGAACTACGGAAACTCCAGCGTGGCAGGTCGGCCGGGCCCAGGTCGGCCAGGCCCAGGTCAGCCGGGCTGAGTCAAGCCCATACCGCCTCCGCCAGCGCGGCGCCGAGGAAGGCGGCCCCGATCGCGGCGCCCACACTCACGAGGACGTTGGCCACGGCGTAGAACCGCGCCCCCATCTCGGCCAGACGCATGGTCTCGTAGGAGAACGCCGAGTAGGTGGTCAGTGTCCCGCACAGCCCGACTCCCACCAGCAACCGCATGCCGGAGGGTGCGGCACCGTACGTCACGGCGCCGGTCAGCAGCCCGAAGAGCAGACAGCCGGCCACGTTGACGGTGAATGTCCCCCAGGGGAAAAGCGTGTCGTTACGGGCCTCGACCGCCCGGCCGATCAGGTACCGCAGCGGCGCCCCCACCATCGCGCCGACGACAACAAGCAACCAGTTCACGTCAAGTGCCCTTGTCTCTCGAACGGTTGGCCTCGGCCAGTCGCGTCACCAGTCGCCTCACCAGTCGCGTCATGCGGGCCTCCGGGTGATCAGGTGACGCGTGACGGCCGACGCGCTCCATGCCACCGTCAGGGACACCACGAGGGTCAGTACGAGGTACGCCAGCCCTGTCGTGGCCTGGCCTTGGCCCACCAGGCGCCGGATGTCGCCCACGTAGGCGGAGAACGTGGTGAAGCCGCCCAGTAGCCCAGTGCCGAAGAACGGCCGCACCAGCCGGTTCGGCGCCCCCACCCTGCCGCTGACCGCCATCAGCACACCGATCAACGCGCACCCGGCGGCGTTGATCCCCAGCATCGCCCAGGGGAAGGCGCCCGGCGCCGTCGGCCACAGCAGCTCGACCCCGTACCGCGCCGCTGCGCCAAGCCCTCCGCCGAGGGCTGTCACCACTAGCACCGGCCCACACCCTCGTAGCCGCTTACGCCCTCGCAGCCGTAGCCGCTTACGCCTTCGTGGCCGTTTGCGGGGCAGCAAGCTCCTTGCGGACCGGCTCCACGGGAGGAACGACCAAGGCAACACCCACAGCGTGGCCGCCTGACAGCGATGCGATACACACTCATACCGAGGTATATATCCAGGTATCGATCATCTACTGCTAAAAGTCACCAGAAATGGTGCAGTAGATGAATGCGTCAGCGAAAAGAATTCGACACCAGCAGCCAGCATCCGGTCAGGAGCCGGTCAGAATCTGCTCAGGGGCCGGGCGCCAACTGCGGTGACCATGACCAACGTTGAGGTGCGGCAGTAGCGACTCACACTGTCATAACCGCGTTTACTAGTTCGAATTAGTATGAAGAAAAGAAGAAAAGCAGATACCGGTAAGCCCGTTATTTTGAAGGTTCATCAGGACGCACCCGGGCATCCCTGATATAGAGCAAGCATCCGATAACCGCACGATGTTGCTCGGTTGCTCGGTTGCTCGGTCGCCCGGTCGCCTGGTTGCTCGGTCGCCCGATTGCTCGGTTGGAGTCCTCCTTCCCCCACGTCTCCAGCACTCAAAAAGTGCCAGTCCTCGATGATTCGGAGGCGTGCTCATGTCCCTGACGGTTTCGGAGATAGCCAGGATTCTGATCGTGCTGACCGTGTTCCTGGTCGCGGCGCACCTCGGTGCGTATGTCTTCGCGCGGTTGCGCCAGCCACCGGTGATCGGCGAGATCGTGGGGGGACTGCTCCTCGGGGGCAGCGCCCTGGGTCTTCTCGCCCCCTCGGCGAGCGGCTGGCTGGTGCCGTCCTCCAGCGCCACCGCCCACATGCTGGGAGCGGTCTACCAGCTCGGCACGATCCTGATGGTGTTCCTGGCCGGGCTGGAGATGCGCCAGAGCAGTCTGGGAACGGAGCGTAAGACCGTGCTGTTCACCACCGTCACCGGCCTGGTGATCCCGTTCGCGGCAGGCCTGGCCATCGCTCAGGCAGTGGACCCCGGTGCCCTGGCCGGACGGCATGGATCCGCGGCGAGCATCTCCCTGGTCCTGGGCCTGGCCATCGCGGTGACCAGCATCCCGGTCATCTCCCGGATCATGATCGATCTCGGCATCATGGGCAGCCTGTTCGCCCGGATGGTGCTCACGGTCGCCGTCATCGAGGACGTCCTCCTCTATGTGGTCCTGGCCGTGATCCTGGGGCTGGCCCATGTCCAGGCGGACACCACCTACGGTCTGCCCGCTCTGCTCCCCAGTGAGGAGATCGGCTGGGAAGTGGCCTACTACGTGGGCGCGTCGCTGCTGTTCTTCGCGGTCTGTCTCGCTGGAGGCCGTGCGGCGTTCCGGTGGCTGAGCACGGGCCCTGTGAGGGTGCTGGAGCGGCGCAGCCCGGCGGCGTTCCGCCTGGTGTTCCTCTTCGCCCTGTGCCTGGGCTGCATGGGTCTGGGGATCGACCCGATCTTCGGCGCGCTCATGGCGGGCATCGCCATGGCGGGCCAGGAGATGGCGTCACCCGGGCAGGAGGCCGTGCGTGGATTCTCGCTGGCCTTCTTCATCCCGATCTACTTCGCGCTCGTCGGCTTCCGCCTCGACCTCGTCCACGACCTCGACCTGGTCTTCTTCGGCTGGTTGTTCGTCGTGGCCTGTGTGGTCAAGTTCGGCAGTGTGTGGATGGGCGCGCGGCTGGCGGGCAAGAGTCCCTCGTGGTCGACGCATTTCGCGGTGGCGATGAACGCCCGCGGTGGCCCCGGCATCATCCTGGCGTCGGTGACCTTCGGCGCGGGCATCATCAACGGACGGTTCTTTGTGGCGCTGGTGCTGCTGTCCATCCTCACCTCGCAGCTCGCCGGCGCGTGGCTGACCCGGGCGCTGTCCAGGGAGCCCGCGCTCTTCTCCTCGGGCCCTTCTTCGGGCCCTTCCTCGGGTTCCTCCCCGGGCTCCTCCTCGGATTCCTCCCCGGAAACGACCGCCCGCTCCACCGGAGACCGTTCCCAGGCGGACAACGCGTGAACCAGTGGGCGGTTCCAGCCCGGCGGCGGTGGTGAACAGCACGGTCCCCCGCGCCCTGCCGCCCGCGCCCTGCCGCCCTCGCCCTTGCCCTCGCCCTCGCCCTCGCCCTCGCCCTACGGCTTACAACAGGTCGTTACCTGACCTTCCGCAGTCCCAGCGGCACCGCGATCTCCTCCACCATCACCTTGCCAGCCTCGAACTCCAGGGTCTCGTCGCCCACGCCCTGGTCGGTGTCCAGGCCGTCGAGTTCCGCCAGGGGCTGGTCCAGGCGGACGTGGGCCACCAGGGACTGGAGGGCCCGGAGGGTCGCGGAGGCCGTCGAGCCCCAGTTGGAGAAGTACGAGAACTGCCACCACCACAGGGCCTCGGTGGTGCGGCCCGCCCGGTAGTGGGCCATGCCGTGGCGGAGGTCGGCGATGACGTCGGCGAGGTCGTCGGAGATACGGGCCGGGACGGGGGCCTTGCGGGGCTCGTACGGGTCGAAGACCTCGGAGTAGACGTCGACCGGGTCCAGCAGGCGGGCCAGGCGCTCGCGGAGCTCGTCCACGTCCGGCTCCGGGCCCAGGTCGGGCTCGTACCGCTCGTCCGGCACGATGTCCTCGTGCGCGCCGAGACGGCCGCCGGCCAGGAGCAGCTGGGAGACCTCCAGGAGGAGGAAGGGCACGGCCGAGTCCGGCTCGTCGCCCTTGGCCACCTCCGTGACGGCGACGAGGAAGCTCTCGATCTGGTCCGCGATCTGGACCGCGAAGTCGTCCGGGTCCTGGTCGGTCGCGTGCAGCGTGGCGTCAGACATCTCAGACATCGAGCAGTCGTCTCCCCTCGAAGGCGCGGCCGAGGGTGACCTCGTCCGCGTATTCCAGGTCGCCACCCACCGGGAGGCCGCTGGCCAGGCGGGTGACCTTGAGGCCCATGGGCTTGATCATGCGGGCGAGGTACGTGGCGGTCGCCTCGCCCTCCAGGTTCGGGTCCGTGGCCAGGATCAGCTCGGTGACCGTACCGTCGGCCAGGCGGGCCAGCAGTTCCCGTATCCGCAGGTCGTCGGGGCCGACGCCCTCGATGGGGCTGATCGCGCCGCCGAGGACGTGGTAGCGGCCCCGGAACTCGCGGGTCCGCTCGATCGCGACGACGTCCTTCGGCTCCTCCACCACGCAGATGACCGCCGGGTCACGGCGCGTGTCGCGGCAGATGCCGCACAGCTCCTCCTGCGCGACGTTCCCGCAGGTCGCGCAGAAGCGGACCTTGGCCTTGACCTCCATGAGGGCCTGCGCGAGGCGGCGTACGTCCGTCGGCTCGGCCTGGAGGATGTGGAAGGCGATCCGCTGCGCGCTCTTGGGACCGACGCCGGGCAGCCGCCCCAGTTCGTCGATGAGGTCCTGGACCACGCCTTCGTACAACGGACTGCCCGTCCTTCGTGGAGTCTTTCAGTACGTACGGTAGTTGGCCGCTCACCCGTCCGGAAAGGCAGCCCGGGGTCCGACCGTCGACCTCGTCAGAACGGCAGGCCGGGGATGCCGCTGCCGCCGCCCAGGCCCTGGGCGAGCGGGCCCAGCTTCTGCTGCTGGAGCTGCTGCGCGTTCTCGTTGGCCGCCTGGACGGCCGCGACGACCAGGTCGGCGAGGGTCTCGGTGTCCTCCGGGTCCACCGCCTTCGGGTCGATCACCAGGCCGCGCAGCTCACCGGAGCCGGTGACGGTGGCCTTCACCAGGCCGCCGCCCGCCTGGCCGTCGACCTCGGTCCTGCGCCAGCTCCTCCTGCGCGTTCGCGAGGTCCTGCTGCATCTTCTGGGCCTGCTGGAGCAGCTGCTGCATGTTGGGCTGGCCACCACCGGGAATCACGATCAGCTCCCTTTTCGGGTTCTCTTCCGTTACGGGTTTCTCCTGTTCGGCACGAGCCTACGTGGTCTGCACGGCCGTTGCCCAAGCACTCTTTCGAGTGAGAATGTGCGGGAGCCTATACCTGATCAAGGCCCCCGTCCGGGCGGAAAGATGTCGAAAGCGCCGCCTTCGTCACCCGTTGGGCGGTAGGAAGGGGCGGCCGGATGCGGGGAGTCGGGCGTGCGTTTCCGCACCGTGCGGCGTGTCCGTGCGACGTGTCTGTACGGCGCGTACGTGCGGCGTGTACGCGGTGCGGCGCGTGTCGTATGCGGTGCGCCGTCATGCCACGCCACGTCACGTCACATCACGTCACGGAGCGTTGCGTCAGCAGCAGTAGGGAGTGCCGGGTGAGCCAGCCGGAGATGCAGCCCGAGGGGGCGCCCCAGGAAGAGCGGGGCGACGGCGCGGGCCTGGGCGGCGGGCTGGGTCGGGGATCTGACCGGGCGGCCCTTTCCGCTCGGGGACTGGGGGGAGCCCGCGGAGCGGCTGGACGAGCTGTACCGGTGGGTGGAGCGCGGAGGCGCTGGAGACGGCGGCGTGGTACCTGGCGGACCGGGCGTGGAAGCGGCGGGTGGCGCGGGTGCTGCGGACCGGTGCCGCCGGTGGGGGCGGTGGCCGGGGCGGCGCTGCCGCTGCTCGATCTCACCGGGGTGGTGGGCGGGGTGGCCCCCTGGGGGTATCTGTCGCTGCTGCTGTGTGTCGCGTGTGTGGCCGGAGACCGGTTCTTCGGGGTCACCTCCGGCTGGATGAGGGACGTCGCCACGGCTCAGGCGGTGCAGCGGCGGCTGCAGGTGCTGCAGTTCGACTGGGCGTCCGAGAGCGTACGGGAGGTGCTGGGGCCGACGGAGGGGACGGCGGCGGAGGCGGCGGAGCGGTGCCTGGGGGTGCTGCGGCGGTTCTCCGAGGACGTGACGGAGCTGGTGCGGGCCGAGACGGCGGACTGGATGGTGGAGTTCCGGACGGGGTCGGCGCCGCTGGGCATCCATGCGGCGGGGTCGGGTGCGGGGGCGGGGTCGGGCCGGTCGGAGGCTTCGGGGAACGGGCGGTTTCCGGTGCCGCCGGCGGCTCGCCCGAACATGCCTCGGCAGCGGCCTCCTGAAGCTCGATAGCTCGATAGCCGGGGTGGGTCCGCTCCACGCCGTAGGGGCTGAAAATCCCAGCCCCTACGGCATGTGAGGACGAGGCCGTCGAAGCCACCCAGGCCACCGAAGCCACCAGACCACCCAAGCCATCCAGGCCATCCAGGCCATCGAAGTCATCCAAGGCCGGCAGCGGGGCCCCGTCACACGAGCAGGTCCGCCACCTGTGCTTCCCTCTCACACGAGCAGGTCCTCCACCTGTGCTTCCCCCTCACGGTACCGACGGGCGATCTCCGCGCCGCAGTCGTCGGCCGTGCGCTGGAGCTGCCGACGGCGGCGGGAGACCTGCTTCTCGTAGCGGACGAGTCGGCGCAGGCCCGCGCCGAGCTCCTCGTCCGTGCGGGCCTGAAGGTCGGACAGTTCGACCTCGGCGAGCATGTCCGAGGCCAGCGCCCGGTACTCCGCACGGTGCGGCGTCCTCACCGTCACATGGCGGGCCGAGGAACGGTGCCGAGCGGGGGCGTCCGTGAGGATCTCCGGGAGCCGGTCGATCAGACCGACGGACGCCGCCGCCCCACCACGCCGCTCCAGCTCGGCCCGCAGGATGTCGATCCGCCCCTGGAGCAGCCGCCGCACATAGCTGAGGTCGGCCTCGTCGCCCTGGGCGTCCCGGCGCATGGCGCGCAGCTCGGACAGACGGAGCACGGTCAGGTCGGGGCCGGACGAATCGGGCGTCAGCGGGATGCTGTCCGTGCGCTGCACAGGCGGGCGGTGGGCACCCCCAAGGATCCACTCCGCCCACTCCGCCGACCACTGCCCCGTATTGGCATTCGCACCCGTACTGGTGTTCATACTCGATGTGCTCATGGTGTCCCAACCGTCCCCTCGACCGGCGCAGTGCGCCCACGCACCAACCGCAACACACGCATCGTGCCACCTCAGACAGTCACTATGTGACTCACTGCCACCGATCAGCACCAGATGATGGGTTAAGGATCAATAACAACAATCGCACCGATCACATCGATCACACCGGTCAACCTTGACGGTCACGCACCGGAAACGCGCCTGCCCGCGATGCGTCCAGCACGCTTCCGGGGCTCGTCGGTGCCCCCGTAATACCCCCGCACGAGTGAAGCGTCATCGCACGGCATGATGGTCCTCATGCGTGCGGTGGTGCAGAGGGTGGACGGCGCGAGCGTCGTCGTGGACGGCGAGACGGTCGGGGAGATCACCGGCGAGGGGCTGTGCGTCCTGGTCGGCGTGACCCACGAGGACACCAAGGAGAAGGCCGCCCAACTCGCCCGCAAGCTCTGGTCCATCCGCATGCTGAGCGACGAGAAGTCGTGCAGCGACATCGACGCCCCGCTGCTGGTGATCAGCCAGTTCACGCTCTACGGCGACGCCCGCAAGGGCCGCCGCCCCACCTGGAACGCAGCCGCCCCCGGCGAGGTCGCCGAGCCCCTCGTGGACGAGGTGGTCGCCCAGCTCCGCTCCCTGGGCGCGACGGTGGCGACGGGCCGGTTCGGCGCGCAGATGCGGGTGTCACTGACGAACGACGGCCCGTTCACCGTGCTCCTCGAATCGAGCTCCAGTACGGGAGCACTCAGGAATACTGGAGTACTCAGGAAGTACTGGAGTACTCAGGAAGTACTGGAGCACTCAGGAAGTACTGGAGTACTCAGGAAGTACTGGAGCACTCAGGAAGTACTAGGGCTCTACGACGACCTCCTGCGCCGCCGCCGTCGTGTCCGCCCTCAGCGGCGCGTCCATCGGCACGTTCCGCTTGACCAGCGCCAGTGCCACCGGGCCCAGCTCGTGGTGGCGTACGGACGTCGTGACGAAGCCGACCTTGCGGCCCTCGCACCCTCAGCACCCTCAGCGCCCTCGACGCCCTCAGCGGCGAGGCGGATCTCCGTGCCGTGCGGCGGCAGGTGGACCTCGCTGCCGTCGAGGTGGAGGAAGACGAGGCGGCGCGGGGGCTTGCCCAGGTTCTGGACGCGGGCGACCGTCTCCTGGCCCCGGTAGCAGCCCTTCTGCAGGTGCACCGCGGCACCGATCCAGCCCAGTTCGTGCGGGATGGTCCGGTGGTCGGTCTCGAAGCCGAGCCGCGGCCGGTGCTGCCTCGACGCGCAGCGCCTCGTAGGCGAGCATCCCGGCCGCCGGACCGGCGCCGCCCTTCTCCGCGTACGACTCCAGCTCCGTACGCGGCAGGAAGAGGTCGCGGCCGTACGGCGTCTCACGCACCACGGCGCCCTCCGGGACCTGGGCGATCGAACCGGCCGGAAGATGCACGACCGCGAACTCGCCTGTCCGGTCGACGACTTCGACCCGGTAGAAGAACTTCATCGACTCCAGGTACGCGATCAGCGCGCTCCTGGGTGCCGGGCTCCACATGGGCCCAGACCGTCGTCGCCGTCGTCCACCAGGTACAGCGCGTGCTCGATGTGGCCGTGCGCGGAGAGAATCAGCGCCTCGGTGGCCTGGTGGGGCGGGAGTTCGCTGACGTGCTGGGTGAGCAGGAGGTGCAGCCAGCTGAGCCGGTCCTCGCCGGAGACGGTCACGACGCCCCGGTGGGAGAGGTCGACGAACCCGGTGCCATCAGCGAGAGCGCGCTGTTCGCGGAACAGGTCGCCGTAGTGGGCGGCGACGCCTTCGTCCACGCCCTCGGCGGGGACGGCGCCGGGCAGGGACAGCAGAGGACTCTTCATACGGATAAGCCTACGACTTGGTAGTTGAACCCTTGAAAGAGCAGTCCTCGCACCGGCCGAAGATCGCGAAGTGCTTCATGTCGGTGTCGAAGCCGAACGTCTCGCGCAGCTTGGCCGTGAACTCGGCGGCCACATCGAGATCCGCCTCGATGACGTCCGCCGCAGTCGCGGCAGACCAGGTGGAGGTGGTGGTGCCGGTCGGCGAGGTGGTACGTCGGCGCCCCGTGCCCCAGGTGCGCGTGGCTGACCAGCCCGAGTTCCTCCAGGAGCTCCAGCGTCCGGTACACGGTGGAAATATTGACCCCCGACGCCGTCTTCCTCACTTCCACGAGGATGTCGTCGGGGGTCGCGTGCTCCAGAGCGTCCACGGCTTCGAGGACAAGCTGTCGCTGCGGCGTCAGCCGGTAGCCGCGCTGCCTGAGGTCGCTCTTCCAGTCGGTGCTCACCACAACGTCCAGTATGGATCGGTCAGCAGTCCGCCGGACATCAGGAGCTCGGCAGTCCGCCGGACATCAGGAGCTCGGCAGTGCGCCGGACATCAGGAGCTCTGAGAGGGTTTCACGAAGGGCTCTGCTCGTCCGAACGATCTCTTCGTGGATCTTGATCTTTTCGTCGACCGCCGCCAGCGCGGCCCCGATGTCCCGTTGCTGGTCCTGCGGGGGGAGCGTCACAGGGAGGCCCGACAGTGTTTGTACGGTGATCGATCGCCTGCCGGTGGCTCCTGTGGCCCGGCTCTCCAGCCACTCGGCCGTCGCCTGACTGGCGAGGTAGGCGAGGAGATACGGCGCCTGGATCGGATCATGCGGTCGCACGCGCAGCAGGTGGGTGTTGTAGAACCACTCGTGCTCGTGTGCGGTGGCGAGCGCCACCCTGCCGACGGTTCCGGTACGCGTCATCAGGAGGTCGTCGGCGGCGATCCGGTGCTTGAGCAACCCGTGTGCCTTCTCGGGAGCTACATGGACCATCTCGGACTCCGTCGAGATCCGCTGGTCGCGGAGATCGGCCGGACGGACCAACGGAACACCGCCGGACGCCCACTCGCTCTTGGGCAGTACCAGGCCGGCCCCCTGGATGTCGCAGAGCCCGCCGAGAGAAGCGCGCCGCCACCCCGGCGGGAGAGCCTCCGGGAGAGCCTCGTCGCCGTCCGCATTCACAAGCCGTACCTCCTGAGCAGTTCGTCCACCGCGGTGCCCGCATCGCGGGCTCGCGCGTGCAATTTCAGACGGACATCCGAGGGGAAAGCAGAGTGGCCTACTTGAAAGCAGAGTGGCCTACTTGAAGAAGGCGATCCCGTTGTCCGGCAGGTCGTCCGGGAGGGCCTTGGCCCAGCGCTCGACCTCCTCCGGGGTGACGACCTTCTTCAGGTGCGCCGACATGTAGGGGCGCAGCTCGACCTCGGGGGTCTGCTTCTCGCCGACCCACATCAGGTCGCTCTTGACATAGCCGTAGAGCCGCTTGCCGCCGCTGTACGGACCCGAGGCCGCCGTACGCGCGACCGCGTCCGTGACCAGGTCGATCTGCGGCTTCTTGTCGGCCAGTTCGCCGTACCAGACCTCGATGACGCCGTCGTCGCGGACCATCGTCGACCTCGACCTTGCGGTCGGCGTCGATCCGCCAGAAGCCGGACTCGGTCTCCAGCGGCCGGACCTTGGTGCCGTCCTTGTCCAGCACCCAGGTGCGGGAGCGGTACTCCAGGAAGTCCCGGCCGTCGTGGGTGAAGGTGACCTCCTGGCCGAAGTTGCACTTCTCGGAGCCGGGGAAGTCGTGCACGCCCGCGCCGGCCCAGTTGCCGAGCAGGAAGGCCAGGGGGACGAGGTCCTTGTGCAGGTCGGACGGGATCTCGATCATGAGCAGCTCGGACGTCTCGTACGGGGTGGAGGCGGGCGTCGGTGGCGGGTCAGCGCTGGCCCTGGTACAGCTTCTTCACGGCCAGTCCGGCGAAGGCGAGGATGCCGACGCAGACCAGGACCAGCAGGGTTTCGAAGAAGATCTCCACGGGGTGCTCCTCGAATGAGCGGGGGCGGTACACAGAAGGCCGGACCCCAGCTTACGCGGCTGTATCCGGGGCCCCGCACGAGGTTCCCGCTACCTTCGCGTTCCCGTTGTCCCCGAGGAGGTCCCCAGGGTTGTTCACGGTCCGGACTCCCCTGGCCGGATTACCATGCGGACATGGCGAAGAAGCTCGTGATCAAGGTGACAGCCGGGGCCGACGCCCCCGAGCGCTGCTCACAGGCGTTCACGGTGGCGGCGGTGGCCGTGGCCAGTGGCGTCGAGGTCTCCCTCTGGCTGACCGGGCGAGTCCGCGTGGTTCGCGCTGCCGGGCCGTGCCGCCGAGTTCGAACTGCCGCACGCCGCCCCGCTCCCCGACCTGGTCGACTCGATCCTGGCGGGCGGCCGGCTCACTCTGTGCACCCAGTGCGCGGCCCGCCGCGACATCACGGAGAAGGACGTCATCGAGGGCGTACGGATCGCGGGCGCGCAGGTCTTCGTCCAGGAGGCCCTGACGGACGGACACGCAGGCGCTCGTCTACTGAGCACGTCGTTGCGGCGCTTCTTGCCGTCCAGCTCGTCCCACCACTCGTCGGACTTCGGGTCGCCGAGGGTCGTCCCACCAGCGGTCGTCGGCCTTCGCCTCGTGCCGCGAGCGGCATACATGGCGACCACGCACATGCCGACTGCCGGGATCGACCAGAGCGTACGACCCACGCAGGACGAAGGGCGACGCACGCCCATCAGGGAAGTGCGTCGCCGGCGCGTACATCGCCAGCGTAGACCGAGGCCGACCTCTCCGGACGTCCAATCCCGGGGTGCGGCCCTCAGCCGTCAGGGTGCCGTCAGACGGCGATCGCGACCTCCGCCAGGCCGCCCTGTCTGGGCGACGACCGTGCGGTCGGCCGTGCCGCCGGGGACGAGGGCGCGCACGGTCCAGGTGCCCTCGGCCGCGTAGAAGCGGAACTGTCCGGTCGCCGAGGTCGGGACCTCGGCGGTGAACTCGCCGGTCGAGTCCAGCAGGCGGACGTAGCCGGTCACCGGCTCGCCGTCGCGGGTCACCTGGCCCTGGATGGTGGTCTCACCGGGCTTGATCGTCGAGGCGTCCGGGCCGCCGGCCTTCGCTCCACACATGTGTTTCTCCAGAGAGGTCTGACCGGTAGGAAGGCCGGTCGGGAGTCTGGATCGAGGCTGTACGGTGCGAAGGTCGCTTACTTGTTGGCGCCGAGCTCGATCGGCACGCCGACGAGGGAGCCGTACTCGGTCCAGGAGCCGTCGTAGTTCTTGACGTTCTCCACGCCGAGCAGCTCGTGCAGGACGAACCAGGTCAGCGCGGAGCGCTCACCGATGCGGCAGTAGGCGATGGTGTCCTTCGCCAGGTCGACCTGCTCCTCGGCGTAGAGCTCCTTGAGCTCGTCGTCCGACTTGAAGGTGCCGTCGTCGTTGGCGTTCTTCGACCACGGGATGTTGCGGGCGCTCGGGACGTGGCCCGGGCGCTGCGACTGCTCCTGCGGCAGGTGCGCCGGGGCGAGCAGCTTGCCGCGAGAACTCGTCGGGCGAGCGGACGTCGACCAGGTTCTGCGAGCCGATCGCGGCGACGACGTCGTCACGGAAGGCGCGGATCGAGGTGTCCTGCGGCTTGGCCTTGTACTCGGTCGTCGGGCGCGCCGGGCACCTCGGAGCCGTCGACCAGCTCGCGGGCGTCCAGCTCCCACTTCTTGCGGCCGCCGTCGAGGAGCTTGACGCTCTCGTGGCCGTACAGCTTGAAGTACCAGTAGGCGTACGAGGCGAACCAGTTGTTGTTGCCGCCGTAGAGGACGACCGTGCGTGTCGTTGGCGATGCCCTTCTCCGACAGGAGCTTCTCGAAGCCCTCCTGGTCGATGAAGTCACGGCGGACCGGGTCCTGGAGGTCCTTGGTCCAGTCGATCCGGATGGCGTTCTTGATGTGGTTCTTCTCGTACGCGGACGTGTCCTCGTCGACCTCGACGATGGCGATCTTCGGGTCGTCCAGGTGTTCCTGGACCCAGTCGGCGTCTACCAGGACGTCGCTGCGGCTCATGCTGTTTCTCCTCCGGGGCAGTTGCGGCGGGGTGAGCGAGTGAGTGAGTCAGGGGGGCGCGCACCCCGACCGGGGCGGCGTACGGATGGCCCTGCTGCGCAGGGCTGTGGGGGATGCGGAAGCCGACGCTTCCGCTCAGAAAGTGCGACAGAGCATGGCGGCAACGCGGCACAGGTCTACTGCCCGCCGCTTCGTGAGATCCGCCTGTCGCCTCATGTGGTCGATCGTAGGGACGGACGGCACGCCATGTCACCGGCGTGTCGCATGTTGAGACATGATTATCCGCGATGCGGGATGACGGGGTGACACCGATGCCGTGGAAGTGGCCGCTTCCGGGGCTCCGGGTGCCCGCTGTCACTGCGGCATCTGCTGTACGGACGGGAGCGTCTCGCCTATCGGACACTCGTCCCCCGCGTGAGCCGCCCGCCTCGCACCCGCCTCGCGTGAGCCGCGCGCCGTGTGAGCCGCGCGAGCGGGCCGTCCCTTATGGGCCGTCCCTTATGGGCCGTACAGGCCGTACCCGATGGGCTGCGAACCATGTTGAGCCGTACCCGATGGACCGTCATGGGCTGTACTCGATGGACCGGCATAGGCCGTACTCGATGGACCGTGACCGTCCTACCCAGCCAGCTTGACGTCCGAACCCTTCACCGTGATCTCCACACCGTTCGCCGTGCCCTCGACCTTGTCGAGCGTGATGCCGCCGAGGAGATCGTCGATGGCCTGCTGGAAGTCGGTGATCGAGCGGACCGCGGTCTCGGCGCGGTCGACTCCCAGGGTGGGCAGGGAGTCGGCGCGCACCTCGACGGTATCGCCCTGGACGCTCACCGTACTGAGTACGGAGACCGGCTCGGGCAGCTTGTTGCCGCCGACAGTTGGCTCGATGTCGACCTTGATCTTGCCGTTGCCGCCGTCGGAGAGCCCTACGACCCGGGCGCTGACCCCTGGGCTGACCTGGGTGGGCTCGGACTTCGCGGCCTTGAGGAGCTCGTCGTAACCGATGGTGGCGGTGCCGGTGGCGCTCTGCGCGAGGGCAGAGCTGAAGTCGCTGGCGAAGGAGAGGCCGCGCATGTCGGCCTTCAGGTCCGAGATGCGGATGATCTCGTCACCGTTGCCGGTGGGGACCTCGTAGTCCTTGATGTCGACCTCGACCTCGTCCAGCTCACCGCCCGCGAGCTGGGTGAGGAAAGGGAAGCCCTTGATGGACACATCGGGTGTGCTGGCCAGGCCCTCGGCGGTCCGCACCTTCTCGGCGGCCTCGTCCTCGGCGAAACCGACCGCGACCCGGTCCGTGATCACGAAGAGGCCGCCCAGGATCACGGCGGAGATGAGGAGTATTCGCGGTGCGCGCATATCGTCGGTCTTCCCCTACGTCTCACTCGGCGGTCGTCAACGACCTGAGCGGTCGTCGAACGCGAGAGTAACCTGGCGGCGCTCGGCCGGAGAATGTGTGCGAACTTGTCGATCAGCTGTAACAAGCGGAGCGGCGGGCACGCAGAGCGGCAGAGCAGTGGGGCAGCGGAGCAGCGGGCAAGCGGGCAAGCGGGCAAGCGGGCAAGCGGGGCGGAGACAAGCAGAGCGGCGGAGAGCGGGCAAGCGGCGGGTGCGCTCCGCCAGGCCCTTCGCTCCGCCGCCCCCAGCGGTCACCCCGTTCGCCCCCGTTCGCCCTCGTTCACTCCCGTTCGCCCCCGAACGGTCACCCCAGGTCGCCCCAGCGGTCACCCCAGTGCCCGCCCCAGCAAGTACACCGCCGGAGCCGCCGCTGTCAGGGGCAGGGCCACGCCCGCCGTCATGTGGACGAAGCGGGACGGGTAGTCGTAGGCGGCGACACGGTGGCCGATCAGCGCGCAGACGGCCGCGCCGAGGCCGAGGAAGGCGCCTTGGTCGCCGAGGCCGGTCATGCCGCCGACCACCAGCCCCGCGCCCGCACCCGCCGCCAGGGCCACGAGCACGGAGGCCGCCGTGGGCAGAGGCAGCGCGCGGACCACGATCGCCACGGCCACCGCCGCCGTGCCCACCGACACCGCGTCCGCGGTGGCCGCGAGATGCCCGGCGGCGACGATCGACAAGGCGGCCGACGCGACCGTGGCCATCAGGCCGTACATGCGCTCGTCCGGGTCGGCATGACTGCGCAGCTGGAGGACCAGGGCCAGCAGTACCCAGCCACCGAGGGTGCCGAGGATCACGGCCGGCGCGTGCTCCCGGCCGGCCGCCAGCAGGGCCGCGTCCGCGGTCAGCGCGCCCGCGAAGGCCAGCGCGATGCCCTGCCGGGCGGGCCACATGCCGTTCAGCCGGAACCAGCCTGCCGCGGTCACCGCCTGCAGGATCACCAAGGGGACGACGAACGCGTACGACCCGATCGCCGCCGTCGCCGAGAGCAGCACTCCCAGTACGGCCGTGATCAGCGCGGGCCGCATGCCGGGCGCGATGACCGGCGAACGGCCCTCGGCGCGGGCGCGCTGGGCGTCGGTGACGCGGGAGTTACCGGTGAGGGTGGGGGGACTGTAGGCGGGCGCGTCCGGGGCGGCGGGCGCGGGGGTGCCGTCGTGGGAACGGGGTTGCGGCTGAGGCTGGGCAGGCTGCGGCTGGGGTTGGGGCTGGGCAGCGTACCCCTGCCAGGCGAGCTGCGGCTGGGGCTGGGGCTGCTGCTGGTACGGGTCGTATTCCTCGTACGGGGTTCCGTACGGCTGGTTACTCATGATCGCGTCACCCTCCTGCGAACGGCGGGAGCACCTCGACCGTGCCGCCCTCGGCCAGCCGTACCGTCTCATGTCCGCGGGTGCCCACGGGATCACCGTCGATGAGGAACGAGCAACGCCGCAGAACGCGTACGAATTCGCCGGGGCGTCGCTCACGGGCCGCGTCCAGTGCCTCGGCGAGCGTGACCGCGTCGTACGGCTCCTCGGCGACGCCTGCGGCGGCCTTGGCGGCGGCCCAGTAGCGCACCGTGCCCTTTGCCATGTCGTCCCTGTCGTCTCTCGATCGTCTCTCGATCGGTTGCGGTAGGTTGCGATCGGTTGCGGTGAACACCGCCCAGGCTAACGGGAGGCTTTCGCGGCCCACTCCCCGATCCGCTCAGCGTCGTATGCGGTCGTATGCGGTCGTATGCGGAATCGACGGAATCGATCGTCACCCCGTCGTCAGTGCGCGGAAACCTCCGCGGAGGAGTGCGGTTCACCGTGCTGGGGGGCGGGAAAAGAAGGAAGATCGCGTCACACGCCCTGCCGGACCAGTACTTATGTGGGCTATTCTGCTGGGCAGAGGACTCGGGCAGCGTAGCCCCCGGGTCCTTTTGTGCTTTCGGGAGCGTTGTATACGGCGCGGGAAACCGCAGGTGTATGAGGGCACGGGGCGTCTCAAGGGCGTGGGCGGTGCCCCACGTCTCGCAGGGACCGAGGAGGAACCAGACGTTATGGGCGAGCGAACCGTGCACGAAGCGACGACGACCCGGGTAGGTGGGGTGCGATGAGTTCTCTGCTGCTCCTGACCAACGCCCTCCAGCCGTCGACGGAGGTGCTTCCCGCCCTCGGCCTGCTCCTGCACAACGTGCGAGTGGCTCCGGCGGAAGGCCCCGCTCTTGTCGACACCCCCGGTGCCGACGTCATCCTGGTCGACGGTCGCCGTGATCTCCCGCAGATCCGCAGCCTGTGCCAGCTGCTGCGCTCCACCGGCCCCGGCTGCCCTCTCATCCTCGTCGTCACCGAGGGCGGTCTCGCGGCCGTCACCGCCGACTGGGGCATCGACGACGTACTGCTCGACACCGCCGGTCCGGCGGAGGTCGAGGCCCGGCTGCGGCTCGCCATGGGCCGCCAGCAGATCGTGAACGACGACTCCCCGATGGAGATCCGCAACGGCGATCTGTCGGTGGACGAGGCGACGTACAGCGCCAAGCTCAAGGGGCGCGTCCTCGACCTGACCTTCAAGGAGTTCGAGCTCCTGAAGTACCTCGCCCAGCACCCCGGCCGCGTCTTTACGCGCGCGCAGCTGCTCCAGGAGGTCTGGGGCTACGACTACTTCGGCGGGACCCGGACGGTCGACGTGCACGTACGACGGCTGCGCGCGAAGCTCGGGCCCGAGCACGAGTCGCTGATCGGGACCGTCCGGAACGTCGGTTATCGATTCGTTACGCCGGAGAAGACCGACCGCGTCACGGACGGGACGAAGGCCAGGACCGACCAGCCAAAACCGGAAGATGCGGACAAGACCGCACACGCGGACGCCGCCGAGGTGGCCGCGGACGTGTAGCGACGTGCAGCCCGGGCACGAGCGGGCGGGCTCGTGCGGGCTGCCGCACGGGCTGTCTGCGGGCCGGCTCCGGTACGGCCTGCCCGAAGTGGTGCAATCCGCGTAGACTCCGCGCGTGGCCAAGGTGACTCGGGATGATGTGGCACGGCTGGCGGGAACATCCACCGCCGTCGTCAGTTACGTCATCAACAACGGACCCCGGCCGGTAGCCCCGGCCACGCGCGAGCGTGTCCTCGCCGCGATCAAGGAGCTGGGGTACCGGCCCGACCGGGTCGCCCAGGCCATGGCGTCGCGGCGGACGGAACTCATAGGGCTGATCGTGCCGGACGCGCGCCAGCCGTTCTTCGGCGAGATGGCCCACGCGGTCGAACAAGCTGCCGCCGAGCGCGGCAAGATGGTCCTCGTCGGCAACTCCGACTACGTCGCCGAGCGCGAAGTCCACTATCTGCGGGCCTTCCTCGGCATGCGGGTCTCCGGGCTGATCCTGGTCAGCCACGCGCTGACCGACAAGGCCGCGGCCGAGATCGACGCGTGGGACGCCCGCGTGGTGCTGCTGCACGAGCGGCCCGAAGCGATCGATGACGTGGCCGTCGTCACGGATGACCTCGGGGGCGCGCAGCTGGCGGTACGGCATCTCCTTGAGCACGGGCACGCGTACGTGGCCTGTATGGGTGGCGTCGCTGAGACCCCCCTTGTCGGTGACCCCGTCTCCGATCACGTCGCGGGGTGGCGGCGGGCGATGGGCGATGCCGGGATCTCCACGCAGGGGCGCCTCTTCCAGGCCCCGTACAACCGCTACGAGGCGTACGAGGCGGCACTGGGGCTGCTCTCCGGGGCGAACCGTCCACCCGCGATCTTCTGCTCCACCGATGACCAGGCGATCGGTGTGCTGCGGGCCGCGCGGGAGTTGCGGATCGATGTGCCGGAAGAGCTGGCGGTGGCCGGCTTCGACGACGTGAAGGAAGCGGCGTTGACCGATCCGCCGCTCACCACGGTGGCGACGGATCGGACCGGGATGGCCCGCACCGCGGTTGATCTTGTGCTCGATGAGGGGGTACGGGCGCCGGGGTCGCGGGGTGAGCGGGTGAAGCTGTTTCCGTCGCGGTTGGTGGTGCGACGGTCCTGCGGCTGCGCGTAGTTGTTCGGGTGCGGGTTCGTTTGCCGGGGCCACAGAGCCGCACATGCTCAGGTAGTGCATCACGATAGGCGAGGGCATCGAGCCGCCAGTCCATGCAAAGGAAGCCCGGTCGGCGCGTGGGCCACCCTCTTCGAGGGCCATTCACCTCACCCGAACTGATCGATGCCGAGCTTGGCAACCATCCCCGTCACGGCCACGAGCAGCACCGCCCGTACGAATCCCGATCCGCGGCTCAGCGCCATCCTGGCACCGAGAGTGGCCCCGGCGATATTGCACACGGCCATGCCTGCTCCGAGCAGCCACAGCACCTGCCCCTGAAAGGCGAAGACACAGAGTGCTCCGAAGTTCGTACCCACGTTCACGATCTTCGCCATGGCCGAACTCTGCAGGAACTCGATCGAGAGCAGACCGGTGAACGCGAGGATCAGGAACGTGCCGGTACCGGGTCCGAAGACACCGTCGTAGAACCCGATACCACATCCCGCAAACGCGATCACGAGGAGTCGACGGCGTCTGGTGACGGTTTCCGCACCCTCGATGGCTCCGAACGCCGGCCGCAGCGCGACGAACACGGCAACGGCCACCAGCAGCGCCATGACGACGGGCCGGAACCAGTCCTTGGGCACCTGTGACGCGGACAGCGCACCGAAGCCCGCGGCCGGCACCGCGAGGAGTGCGGCCGGCAGAGCAATCGACTTCGGGAGTTCGGTCCGGCGCGCGTAGGTGACCGCAGCTACCGTCGTCCCTGTGATGGCGGTCAGTTTGTTCGTCCCGAGGGCGACCGCAGGGGACAGATTCGGGAAGGCGAGGAGCAGCGCGGGGATCAGCAGCAGGCCGCCGCCCCCGACGACCGCGTCCACCCAGCCGGCGGCCCCGGCGACGGCCAGGAGTCCCGCGACATCTATGACGTCCAAGGCCGCTTCCTCTTCATCGTGCGGGTCCTGGCCCCGGAGCGGGATGAAGGCATCAGATTCCGACGGCCCCACCCATCACTGACACCTCAACTACCAAGATCATACGATAAGTTGAGACACTCGTTGGTCGACTTCCAGGACACGGTGGAGTCGGCCCTGGGCCGCGCGGAGGGCGACGGGACGGTGGCTACGGTGCGGCTGCCGGGGGCGCCTACTCCGCCGCCGGATGCGCCTTAGCCGGTTCGGCCCCCTGCCAGAAGACCTGTTCCACGATGATCTGGGGGTCTTCAATGCGGGGTACGAAGGTGTATTTCAACCAGCCGTTGCCTTCGTCGAAGAAGAGGGCACGGGCGCCCTTCGGCTCACTGGATCGGATAGGCATGACCTGCATTCCGTCGGGAAGGCAGGCATCCGTCTCGATACCTCGGAAATACGGATCCTTCGCCGTGACCAGTTCGGCGCGCGCGGCGTAGACCATTTCCCTTACATGCGCAGGCAGCGCTTCGAGGGCGGCGAGAGCATCGAGCCGCCAGTCCATCTGCCAAGGCGGCCCCATAAATCCGTCGGTCACTCGCGGGGCTCCAGTTTTTGCACCCGGTGGCGAATCTTCGCCGCCTCGTCGAGGAGGGCCTTCGCTTCGGCGATGTCGGTGGACTCTGCTGCCCGGAGTTCTAGATCGTGCACGTGTGCGTCCAGCTCGGGGTCCCGGGCCAAGGCGTACTCGCCCCACCAGAAGGCCATGAACGCGGGCACAGGGCCTACGTTGTATGCGTCGGCAATCGCCCACTTCCAGTGCTTGTCGAAGTCGGGAAGGAGCTTGGGCGCGTGCTGGGCGATGGCCCTGCGCAGCGCCTTCGGGGTCCGCTCGGGCATGGGGGGGACGACGGGATCGAGTTCCGCAGCGTGGGCAGCCATGAGCGATGTCCTCCTTCGACGTGCCGTGTCTACGACCATAGTCGCGCTCACCGTCCCCGCTCGCACGGTGCCTCGCGAGTGGCGGCGACACGGTCGGCGAGCCGATCGGCGGTGAGCTGCTGGGCCGCCAAGACGTCGGTGGTCATGATTTCTGCCATGACGCCACCGTGACCGGACCGCACGCCTTCCCGTCCCGGTTTCCCGCCCGCTTCACCCGATGGTGTTCACACCCGCCTCGCCTTTGACGCCTTCCATGAACGCCGACCAGGACGACGCGGAGAAGAGCAGCGGGCGAGCCGTCGGGGTCTTGCTGTCGCGGACCGGGACTATGCCGGGGTGGCCGTCGGCGACCTCGACGCAGTTGTTGTCTCCCCCGTCGCTGTAGCTCGACTTGCGCCAGGCAGCGGTGCTGAGGTCGGGGGTGTGCTTCATGATCCGTGCTCCTTCAGTACGTCTCTGATGAACGCCAGCGAGTCCGACGGGGGCAGTGCCAGATCCCGTAGCCGATCGTAGGACAAACGGTGGCACAGGATGTCCTCTGGCTCGTCCATCAGCAGACCGCTGCTGTCACCTTCTGTGTAAGCCACAGCACTTCCGTCTTTCTGCCACAGCAGGGTCAGCGATCCCTTCCCCATGAGGTGGTGGACCCCAGCGGAGAACGGCAGGACCTGGACGACGACATTGGGCCACTGCGCAACGGCCTCGATGTGCAGCAACTGGCCTTGCCAGGTCTCCGCGTTGGCAGAGTGACGGCGGAAGGCGAGTTCGTCGATGACGAAGCGGACGCCGGGTGCCGGGTTCTTGCGCAACAGAAGCTGCCGTCCCAGGCGCGCGGCCACCTGTTCCTCGACCGCCTCGGTGTCCTGGTCCGTTGTCTGAGGCCCAGACAACACCTCCCGGGCGAAATCCTCGGTCTGCAGCAGGCCGGGCACGTTCGGCACGTACTTGTGCATGATCCGTGCCGTCGTCTCCAGCCGCATGAACTCCTTGTACCTGTCCTTGAAGGCGTCGATCCGCGCCATCCTCCAGTGGCTGACCAGCAGGTCACCGGACCCGTAGTACGCGTCCAGGTCTTCCATGACCGCCAGCTTGGACAGCCGTTCGCCCGACTCCAGACGGCTCAGATAGCTCTTGTCGTAGCCGGTCTCGTCGGCCAGCTGCCCCAGCGACTTGCCTGCCTTCTCCCGCAGGAACTTGAGCGTCCGCCCCAGCACGGCCCGCCCCGACTCCCCTGCCCCGTCAACCAGTTCGTCCACGTTCACCCCTCACCGTTGCCTGGGGCCGCAGACAACGCCGACCCCCTTCCGCAGCGTACGCCCGAGCTGTGACGATCGAGGCACGAACGGTAACCACCGCTCGCCACCCCGACCAGGCCCGACCGAGTCCGACCGAGAAAGGGCACCGACATGCGCGTACGCATCGCGGAACTCTGCGAGACGCTCCTGCTGGCCCTCCTACGCCTCCTGCTGCCCGCACCGGGCCGCCACCGCGCCGCAGGTGCCGCAGGTGCCGCAGCAGCGCCCCAACACCCCGACCATGAGCGCCCGTTGACGGCCCCGCACTCCCCGCCCGGACACCCTCCCCACCCCCTCGACATCTGGTCCTTCGAACCCGGCACCGACCTCGTACGCCCCTACCTCCTCACCCCGGCAGAACACCGCGAACACCGCGAACGCCGCGAACGTCATGAGCGCAGGCTGCGGCGGCAGCGGCGGCGCGCCCTTTGGCTCGCCACGTACGGCATCGACGCCGGCCCGCGCCACATCCACGGAGTGGAGGTCGCCGCGTGACCTCCCCCGACGACGTACAGCCACTCCTGCTGGTGGGCCCCGACGGACTCGACCGCCCCCGCCTGCTGCCCTGGACCACCCCCGACGGCAGACCCTGCTACCTCAGCACCGACAACCAGCACAGCAGACTCTCCAGGCTCGCCGACGACATCGAGACAGCCCAACTCACCTCCGGCAAACAGGTGTTGGCGGGCGCACGGACCGTCCTCGCCGACGTCAAGGCGGGCGAGTACGCCGTGCGCTTCGCGCTCACCAGGGCGGTGGAGTCCCTGGACGACGTCCTCCGGGTCGCGGTCAGCCGGGGCGAACGAATCGAGAGAGGTGACAAGAGAGGCGAAAGGGAGACAGCTCACAGCAGCGGGCGGACGGCCCGAGCACCCGGGCCGTCCGCCCAACCCGCGGGAACTACCGAACCCGCGGGAACTACCGAACCCGCAGGAACCGCTGAAGCCGCAGGAACTACTGAGACCCGCAGGAACCGCTGAAGCCGTGAGGACTACTGCCCCACCACCGTGATCCGGTCCGCCGCCGGCGGCGTGATCGGGTCGGTCGCCGAGGAGTTGGCCTTCAGGTACTTCTCCAGCGCGGCCAGGTCGTCCCCGCCGACCAGGTCGTTCGTGCCCTTGCCCAGCGTGGTGAAGCCGTCGCCGCCGCCCGCGAGGAAGCTGTTCGTCGCGACGCGGTAGGTGGCCGCCGGGTCGATGGCGGCGCCGTTCAGCTTGATCGAGTCCGTCGACGACACGGTCGGCGCCCGACTTCGTCAGGTCCAGCGTGTACGTCAGCCCGGCCGAGACCTGGAGGATCTTCGGCGAAGCCGCGTTCGTACCGCTCACCTGCTCCTTGAGTACCTGGATGAGCTGGGCGCCCGTGAAGTCCTGGAGGTTGACCGTGTTGGCGAACGGCTGGACGGTGAAGCCCTCCCCGTACGTCACCACGCCGTCGCCCTCGCCGCCCTTGGCCGCGTAGGTGAGCGGCGGCCCGGATACCGCCGGGGTTCATCAGCGCGAGGTCCGTCCCGGGGTCCAGTTCCTTGCCGTGCGCGAGCTGCGCGTCGGCGATGAGGTCGCCGAGCGGGGACTCGGTGCCGGTGTTGGTGATGTCCGCCGGAGATGTAGCCGATGGGGCGGTTGCCGATCGGGGCGGCGAGCGTGTTCCACCTGTCGATCAGGGCGGTCATGTCCGGGCGCCTTGGGGACGTCCCGGGTGACCACGTGGTTCGCGGAGTCGACGGCCGTACGGGCGATGTCGCCGGTCAAGCGGTCGTACGTCAGCGTCGTGTCGGTGTAGAGCCGGCCGAAGGACGCGGCCGAGGTGACCGTGCGCGGCTTGCCCGACGGGTCGTTGATGGTGCAGGCGTACGCCTTGTGCGTGTGGCCGGTGACCAGGGCGTCGACCTTCGGGGTGATGTTCTTGGCGATGTCGACGATGGGGCCGGAGATGCCGTCGCCGGCGCCGGGCGAGTCGCAGTCGTAGTTGTACGCCGTGGAGGCGGGGAGCCCGCCCTCGTGGATCAGCGCGACGACCGACTTCACGCCCTGGCGCTCCAGCACCTTGGCGTACTTGTTGATCGTCTCGACCTCGTCCTTGAACTTCAGGCCCTTGACGCCCTCGGCGGAGACGACGCCCGGCGTGTCCTCCAGGGTCACGCCGATGAAGCCGATCTTGACGCCCTTCTTCTTCCACACCCAGTACGGCTTGAGGATCGGCTTGCCGGTCTTCTCGTCGATCACGTTCGCGGCGAGGTACGGGAAGTCGGCGCCCTTGAACTTCTTGCCCTTCACGTAGCAGCCGTCAGTGGGGTGGCAGCCGCCGTTCTGCATCCGGCGCCAGTTCCTTGGCGCCCTCGTCGAACTCGTGGTTGCCGACGCTCGTCACATCGAGGTCCAGCTTGTTCAGCGCCTCGATGGTGGGCTCGTCGTGGAAGAGGCCGGAGATCAGCGGGGAGGCGCCGACCATGTCGCCGGCGGCCGCGGTGACGGAGTACCTGTTCCCCTTGCGCGCCTTGCGCAGGTGCGTGGCCAGGTACTCGACACCACCCGCGTCGATGGTCTCCGTCGTGCCGTCCTCGTGCGCATCGCGTGACGCGGCCCGACGAACCGGCCGGCGGCTCCAGGTTGCCGTGCAGGTCGTTGAACGACAGCAGCTGCACGTCCTGGTAGCGGCTCAACTTCAGGTGGCCGGACTTGTCCGTCCGCTCCTCCTCGGCCATGGCCGGGAGCGTGGCGGCGAGGGCACCGACCGCGGCGAAGCCGACGGCCGCGGCGAGGATGCGGTGCGTACGGCGTCTGCGGCGATGCGCAGGGGGTGTGGCTGACATGTGCGCCCTTGCGAGTTGAGTGAGGAGTCGAATTGAGAAGTCGAATGAGCAGTTGAATGAGCAGGTGAATGAGAATCAGGTCCCGTCGGCCGAAATCGTATGGTCAACGCGCGTAGCACAACAGGGGGTTCCTGGTTACGACATGGTTGCCAGAAGGTCGGCATCGGTACGAAAAGGGCAGTAGGCGAGTGATTATTGTCACGTGCCACCAGTTCAACCGTGAACGTACTGTGACGGCTGTGAGAGCTGAACACGTCCTGGTCGTCTCGCTGCGCAAGTCGGGGACGCACCTCCTCAAGGAAGTGCTGGCAGGGCTCGGTTACGTCCTGAACGGCGCCGTGTCGTCGGCAGGCGCAAAACCGCGTCCGCTCGGCAGGCGGACGGCCCTGCGCGTACTCGACACGGTGTACACACCGGACGAGATCGCCGCACTGAAGCGGTCCAGGGACCGCGCCGCCGTCGACCGGGCCGTCAGCCGGGCCGTCACCGCACTCAACCGGGCATGGTCGGCACGGCTCGGGATGCCCCGTACGGCAGCGCCCGACGGCGACCTGGAGACGGACCTGCTGACCGCCAGAGAGCTCTCCCGGCAGTCCGGTTACCGGTTCAGCGACACCCCGGGTGACACGTGTTGGTTCACCCATGACCTGGACCTGGGCCGGGCGGACGAGAGCTTCCTGCTGGAGTGGGCCCGCAGCGGCAGCCCAAAGATCATTCTCAACTACCGGGACCCCCGGGATGTCCTCCTGTCCATGGTGAACTTCCTCACCGAGAAGGACGCCGGAAGGCTCGGCGGATTCCCGGACCACGTCGTCTACAGCGACATCCTCAAGTCGGTCCAGGACCCGCGCGACCGCATCGGCATCGCACTCACGGATCCCGGCTTCCCGGGCAGCGACTCGTTCGAGCGGGCCCTGTGGCTGCTGCGCCATCCGCAGGTCTGCAAGGTGTCTTTCGAGGCACTGGTCGGTCCGGACGGGGGTGGCTCGGCGTCCGCTCAGGCGGAGGAGATCAAAAAGATCACAGACTTCCTGGGCCCGGCCGACGACATGGACGTCACCGGCCGGGAAGCCCTCGCCCGCCGGATATTCAACCGGAACTCCTATACCTTCCGCAGCGGCAAGGCAAGCGCCTGGCGTGAGCACTTCACTGCGGAACACCACACGCTGTTCGAGCGGCGCTACGGGCACATCCTGCGGCTGTACGGCTACGCGTAAGCCCCCCCAGACCCCGGGGGCCGTTGTCCTCCGGGAAAGAAAACAACGACAAGAAAAAGACAAAGACAAGGAAGCGATCTATGAACGCCACTCTGCTCCGCCCGCTCTCCGAGGAGACGGACACCGCGGGCGACACCCTCCTCGAGAGCACCGAGTTCGCCGCCGCCCTGGAAGAGGCCACGACCGAGAGCACGTCCCTGTACATATACACGTGATGAGGTAAAATCCCTCACCCGCCGTGGGACAGGGGCCCCCGAACCGGAGCAGACCGTCCCACGGCGGGCATAGAGCACGAGCATGGAGCATACGACCGCACCGCACCGCCCACAGAGCTACCCTCATACCCTTGACTTCTCCCCAGCTGAAGCAGGGGATTCTTCCCTCGCGGGTTGAGCTTTCTGCTTCTCAGACAGCAGCTGCCCCGAATTTAACGGCAAGGGACGTTGGTACGCCCAGCAGTCTTACGCCAGCTCCACAAACCTGACATCCCGCCAGCCCGGCGGTAGGATCGGCCAGCTTGGTTATCACTGGCCGGACGGCACACAAAGATAGCCAGTCGACTACGGGTAGTTGGTGGTGGACGGCGATCCGCCTTGACGGCGAAGCGCCTTTCCCTGCCCTGCTCCGCAGGAGTCCGTTTCTCCCCCGCAAGCGGGGGTACCCCCACCTCCGCCTGAAGGCGGGGGTATCCACGGAGGAATTCCGATGACCAGCCCCGACACCGCTCCCCCCGGTGGAGCCCGACGCATCGAGAGCCTCTCCTCGCTGACCACCGGCCAGGTGGACGCCGTGCTCACCCTGCTCGCGGAGGCTGCCCGGGCCGACGGGCAGCAGGCGGTGTCCGAGCAGGGCCGCCTCCAGCTGCGCGGCGGCGAGCGCGAGGGCGTACGGCACCTGCTGCTCACCGTCGGCGACTCCGCTGTCGGTGACTTCCCCGTCGGTGACACCCCTGTCGGTGCCCCCCTCGTCGGCGACTCCTCCGTAAGTGACATTCCCGTCGGTGACTCCCCTGTCGGTGCCCCCCTCGTCGGATATGCCCAGCTGGAGGACACCGACCCGGTGGAGGCCCCGGCCGCCGAACTGGTCGTCCACCCCTCGCACCGCGGCCATGGTCACGGCCGCGCCCTGGGCACCGCCCTGCTCGCCGAGTCCGGCAAGCGGCTGCGGGTGTGGGCGCACGGCGGCCACTCCGCCGCCCGGCACCTGTCCCAGGTCCTCGGCCTCACCCTGTTCCGCGAACTGCGCCAGATGCGCCGCTCGTTGACCGACTTCGACGCACCCGAGCCGGTACTCCCCGAGGGCGTCACCGTCCGTACCTTCGTCCCCGGCAAGGACGACACCGCGTGGCTGGCGGTGAACGCCGAGGCCTTCGCCCACCACCCCGAGCAGGGCTCCCTGACCCAGCGCGACCTCGATGACCGCGAAGCTCAGCCCTGGTTCGACCCGTCGGGCTTCTTTCTCGCCGAGCGCGGCGGCGAACTGATCGGCTTCCACTGGACCAAGGTCCACGCGCAGGAGCACCTGGGCGAGGTGTACGTCCTCGGCGTCCGCCCCGGCGTTCAGGGCAGCGGCCTCGGCAAGGCCCTCACCACGATCGGTCTGCGCCACCTCGCCGCCCAGGGCCTGCCCACCGCCATGCTGTACGTCGACGCCGACAACAGGGCCGCGGTGAGCGTCTACGAACGCCTCGGCTTCCTCACCCACGAGACGGACCTGATGTACCGCACAGAGACCTGACCACGGACCAGGCCGCAGACTTGACCACGGACCCGGCCGCAGACCAGGCCGCAGACCAGACCACGGCCACGGACCCGGCCACCTCCACCCGCCTCCACCCGGCACACCCACGGCGGCCAGGCGGGAACTCCCGGCTTCAGCCGGCTTCAGCCGGCTTCAGCCGGGAGAGACGTCAACCCGTACGTCATGTCTCCTTAACCGACGATTCAGACGGCCTTGCGACGCTCAAGCAATGAAGCCCGCCGTGCCCGAGCCCTCTCCGTCCCCGCAGAACGGGAAGAGCACGGGAAGCAGCCGAAGCAGCCGTCTGGCCGCCGCGCTCCCGCCGGACGTTCCGGACGTTCCGGACGTTCTTGACGTTCTTGACGTTCTTGACGCACCCGTTTTCCTGGCGGCGCGGAAGAATGGATTTATGAGCCAGCAGAACGTTGAGGCAGAGGTCCAGCAGATCCAGCAGATCCAGCAGGTCCAGCACGCGTACAGCCCTCCGTGGGCTCCATCGCGGCGCACCGCCCGCACGCCGTGGCGGCGCACCGTCTCCGACCTGGAACCCGACATCGACGCCGACCTCGACGCGTACGAGGACGACGCAGGACGGCGTCAGCTGCCGCAGGGCCGGTTCCTCGACCGGGAGCGCAGCTGGCTCGCGTTCAACGAGCGGGTCCTCGAACTCGCCGAGGACCCGGACACGCCCCTCCTGGAGCGGGCGAACTTCCTCGCGATCTTCGCCAGCAACCTGGACGAGTTCTTCATGGTCCGGGTGGCCGGCCTGAAGCGCCGTATCGCCACCGGCGTGGCCACCCGCTCCGCCTCCGGCCTGCAGCCCCGCGAGGTGCTGGAGATGATCTGGGCCCGCTCCCGCGAGCTGATGGCCCGGCACGCCGCCTGCTACCAGCGAGGACGTCGCCCCCGCGCTCGCCGAGGAGGGCATCCACCTGGTCCGCTGGAGCGAGCTCACCGAGAAGGAGCAGGCCCGCCTCTTCACGCTCTTCCGGCAACCAGATCTTCCCGGTCCTGACCCCGCTGGCCGTCGACCCGGCGCACCCCTTCCCGTACATCTCGGGCCTGTCCCTGAACCTCGCGGTCGTCGTGCGCAACCCGGTCACCGGCCACCGTCACTTCGCCCGGGTCAAGGTCCCGCCGCTGCTGTCCCGCTTCCTGGAGGCCTCCCCGAGCCGGTACGTCCCCATCGAGGACGTCATCGCGCGCGCACCTCGAAGAGCTGTTCCCCGGCATGGAGGTGCTGGAGCACCACACCTTCCGGGTCACCCGGAACGAGGACCTGGAGGTCGAGGAGGACGACGCCGAGAACCTCCTCCAGGCCCTGGAGAAGGAGCTCATGCGGCGCCGCTTCGGGCCGCCGGTGCGCCTGGAGGTCGAGGAGTCCATCGACCCGTACGTCCTCGACCTGCTCGTGCGCGAGCTGAAGGTCTCCGAGGCCGAGGTGTACCCGCTGCCCGGCCCCCTGGACCTCACCGGCCTCTTCGGCATCGCCGCGCTGGACCGGCCCGAGCTGAAGTACCCGAAGTTCGTCGCGGGCACCCACCGCGACCTCGCCGAGGTCGAGTCGGCGTCCGCGCCCGACATCTTCGCGGCGCTGCGCGAGCGGGACGTGCTGCTGCACCACCCGTACGACTCGTTCTCCACCTCCGTGCAGGCGTTCCTGGAGCAGGCGGCGGCCGACCCGGACGTCCTCGCCATCAAGCAGACGCTGTACCGGACCTCCGGCGACTCCCCGATCGTCGACGCGCTGATCGACGCCGCCGAGTCCGGCAAGCAGGTCCTCGTCCTCGTCGAGATCAAGGCCCGCTTCGACGAGCAGGCCAACATCAAGTGGGCCCGCAAGCTGGAGGAGGCCGGCTGCCATGTCGTCTACGGCCTCGTCGGCCTGAAGACCCACTGCAAGCTGTCGCTGGTCGTCCGCCAGGAGGGCGAGACGCCTGCGCCGCTACTCCCACGTCGGCACCGGCAACTACCACCCCAAGACGGCCCGCCTGTACGAGGACCTGGGCCTGCTGACCGCCGACCCGCAGGTCGGCGCGGACCTCTCCGACCTCTTCAACCGGCTGTCCGGCTACTCCCGCCGCGAGACCTACCGCCGTCTCCTCGTCGCCCCCAAGTCCCTGCGCGACGGCCTGATCTCGCGGATCAACAAGGAGGTCGCAGCACCACCGCGCCGGGCCGCCCCGCCTACGTCCGTATCAAGGTCAACTCGATGGTGGACGAGGCGGTCATCGACGCCCTGCTACCGCGCCTCGCAGGCCGGGCGTGCCGGTGGACGTCTGGGTGCGCGGCATCTGCGCCGTACGGCCCGGGGTGCCGGGCCTGTCGGAGAACATCCGGGTACGCTCCGTCCTCGGCCGTTTCCTGGAGCACTCCCGGGTCTTCGCCTTCGGCAACGGCGGCGAGCCCGAGGTGTGGTTCGGCAGCGCCGACATGATGCACCGCAACCTCGACCGCCGTATCGAGGCGCTGGTCCGGGTCACCGACCCGGCCCACCGGGCCGCCCTCAACCGGCTGCTGGAGACCGGCATGTCCGACACCACCTCGTCCTGGCACCTCGGCCCGGACGGCGAGTGGACCCGGCACGCGACGGACGCCGAGGGCCAGCCCCTGCGGAACGTCCAGGAGATGCTCATAGACGCCCGGAGGCGCCGGCGTGGCAACAGCAACACCTTGACCCCACGAACCCCACGGCCGGGCCCGTGGCCGCGGACACCCTCGCGTGCTACCTGCGGGCCCAGGCCACGGAGTTCCTCCGCGCGCCTGCGCCCACCGGGAGACGGGCGGCAGCCGACGGCGCCAGCGACGGCAACGGCCGGAGGAGACCGTCGACGCGGCGCGCGCCCTGCGCCGCTCGGCCCGCCGCATCAGCGGCACCCTGCACACCTTCCGCCCGCTGCTCGACGCCGACTGGTCCGAGGCCCTGCGCCCCGAACTGGCCTGGCTGTCCGGCATCCTGGCACGTGAGCACGCGTACGCGGCCCGGCTGGAGCGCCTGCTGGCGGCACTGAACCGGCTGTCGGGGGCGTCGGCCGCGCGGGGCGTCGGGCTCGTCGGGCTTCCTCCGCGGCAGTCCACCGGAGCCGCACAGGGGAACACCGCGAGCGAGCAGCCTGACCGTCGGCGCGGCCAAAGCGGGCGCCCTGCTGGAACGCCAGCTCGACCCTGGCCCGGACCCGCGCCCACTCCGCCGCCCTCCAGGCCCTCGGCTCCTCCCGCTTCCACGCGGTCGCCGACAGCGTCGCCGTACTCGCCAGCGAGGTCCCGCTGACCCCGGCCGCGGCCAACGCCGACCTGCGCCCGCTCGCCGCCGCCGCGCACGAGCGGCTGTGCGACGCGGTCACCGGCCTGCCCCTGGTCACCGCGGGCCACCCGTACAACGCCGAGGCCCTGTCCACGGCCTCTCCCCCGACACCGCCCCGCACCCCCAGGACGCCCCCTGGCACCAGGTCCGCCTGCTGCTGCGCCTGCACCGCTACGCCCTCGAGGTCGCTGCACGGCGACGGAGGCCGCCGTCGACGTACGCCTGCTGCCCGGCCGGGCAGGCCCTCAACCGGCACCGGGACGCGTCCGAGGCGGCCGCCGCGGCGGCGTCGGCGGCCCGTACCCCGCGTATCGCCCCGGCGACGGCGTACGCCCTCGGGGTGCTGCACGCCGACCAGCGGCACGAGGTGGAGGCGGCCCGGTTCGTGTTCCAGCGGTCCTGGCAGAAGGAAGCGGTGACGTCGCGACCTTGAGCCGACAACACGCATCCACGCGGCGGGCTGCGTGCTGTGGCGCCGCTCTCCGGTGGACGGAGAGGTGGAGATCTGCCTGGTCCATCGGCCGAAATACGACGACTGGTCGTTCCCTAAGGGCAAGCTGAAGCACGGCGAGGACCCCCTGGCCGGTGCCCTGCGGGAGGTCGAGGAGGAGACCGGGTTCCGTTGCGAGGCCGGGCCGCGGCTGCCCACGGTCCGCTATTTCGCGAACGGGCGCCCCAAGCAGGTGAGTTACTGGGCGGCTGAGGCACTGGACGGTCACTTCGTACCGAATCGCGAGGTGGACCGGGTGCGCTGGCTGCCGGCGGCCGTCGCGCGGGAACGGCTGACCCAGCCGCGGGACCGGTACGTGATCGACGAGTTGCCGACGGCTCTGCGTCACGCGTAGCTCGTGGCGTCACGCGTAAGCCCCGCCGGGCGTGACACGTGACGGTAGCTCCCGCCGGGCGTGACGGCAGCCCCCACTGATCGTTGACCCCACGACAGGAGGGCCCGGGACGGACCGCTGGGGGGCAGCAGGAGATGGTGGCGCGGCAGCACGGACAGAGAGGCGCGATGGTTCTCACGGCGGGGCTCATGGCCTGCGCCACCGGCTGCGGGCCCGGCGGGGGCTCCACGGACGCGCGCACCGCCGCCGACCCCGTCGAGGTGCTGCACCGGGCCGCGGGCGTCCTGGTACACGCGGGCACCTCCAAGGCCCTGACCTCGATGGAGATGGCGACGGGCGGTACCCGCGTCACGATCCACGGCGAGGGTGTCTACGACTACGCCGAGCGGCTGGGCCGACTGAAGGTACGCCTCCCCGAGGACCCGGCCAGGACCGGCGAGCAACGCCCGATCACCGAACTCCTCGCCCCGGGCGCCCTGTTCATGAAGAACCGCGGCGCCGGAGTACCCCCCGACAAATGGGTCCGCATCGACACCCGCACCCTCTCCGACGGGAACCTGGTGACAGGTGGCGTCACCGATCCCTTCGCCGCGGCCGAGGTGCTGCGCGGAGTGCGTACGGCGACGTATGTCGGCGAGACCGACCTCGCGGGCACTCCGGTACGGCACTACCGCGGGACCGCCGACCTCGTCGCGGCAGCCGAGAGCGCCTCCGAGGGCAACCGGGCTCCGCTGCACGCGGCGGCGAAAGGGTTCGCCACCGCCGACGTCCCGTTCGACGTGTATCTCGACGACCAGGGCCGCATCCGGAAGATCCGCCACCGCTTCAGCTTCGTCAACGGACAGCAGAAGGACAGGGACAGGGACAGGGACACGGTCACGGTCGCGTCGACGACGCTGCTGTACGACTTCGGGATCCCCGTCACCGTACGGCTACCGAAGCCGGAGGACATCTACGCGGGGAAAATCGCCGAAGCCGGAGCCGAGGAAAGAACCGAGGCCGGAGCCAGGGACAGGACCGAGGACGGAACCGAAGCCGGAACCAGGGACAGGACCGAGGACGGAACCGAAGCCGGAACCAGGGACAGGACCGAGGACGGAACCGAAGCCGGAGCCAGGGACAGGACCGAGGACGGAACCGAAGCCGGAGCCGGGGACAGAGCCGAGGGCGGATGAGTGCGGATGAGTACCGGCGAAAAGCGGGCCGAAAAACGACCGGTGCAACGGCGTATCGGTACCTGTGTCGGCGGGTGCGCGGGCCACGCGGGCGGTATCCGGTCGGGGATCAGGAATAGCCCGTTGGTGCCATGCGCGGGGTGCGGGGCGCTCCCTACTCTAGAAAGTCGGCAGCGGGCGAAGCGGGCGAGAAGAGGTGATCCACATGGCTCCGGCAGGCGGTACAGCGGTTCAGGACCACGTGGCCCTCGCCGAGATCGAGCTGTGCGGCGAACTGATCATCGCGGCCTCGACCGCCCATGAGGAGCGGCTCAGCCTGGAGAGCATCGACGCGGTGCTGAGAGTGGCCGAGACACACGAGGAAGCCGTGGGCCGCTGAGCGGCTTCCCCCGGACTCCCCTGTTTCCCCCTGCCTCCCCCTGCCTCCCCCTGTTTCTCTCTGCCTCCCCTGTTTCTCCCTGCCTCCCCCCGGCCTTCCGTCCGCTCATGCGGCCGGACCGTCATGTCCTCAGCAGCCGTCCGATGGCCTTCGTCGCCTCCTCGACCTTCGCGTCGATCTCCTCCCCGCCCTTGAGCGCGGCGTCCGCGACGCAGTGGCGCAGGTGCTCCTCGAGGAGCTGGAGGGCGAAGGACTGCAGGGCCTTGGTGGAGGCGGAGACCTGGGTGAGTATGTCGATGCAGTAGACGTCCTCGTCGACCATCCGCTGCAGGCCCCGGATCTGGCCCTCGATCCGGCGCAGCCGCTTGAGGTGCTCGTCCTTCTGCTTGTGGTAGCCGTGAGATGCCCGCGGTCGTGGCCGGTCACCACCCTGTCCGCGGTCTTCAGGGTGCCCTCGGTGCCATCGGTGCCCTCGGTGCCATCGGTGCCATCGGTTCCCCCGATGTCCCTGGCGTCCCCGGTGTCCCCGGGGTGCGCCGTCGCGTCGGCCTCGGTGGTCGTCATCGCGTCCTCCCGCAGACTGGTCGGCATGTGCCCCGGCGACAGATCCCAGCAGACCCCAGCGCTTTACCTCGCCGTATACCCCTGGCGGGTATATGGTAACGAACTTTGTGGGTAAGGGACCCTTGGCTCCTTGACCACCGCGACCCCGCGACCACCGCGACCACCGCCCTGCGGGGGTCTACGGCGGGGGTTCTACGGCGCTCTACGGGACCTTCACGCACCCCCGCACCCACCCCGCACCCGCCCCGCATCGCCCCTCCGCATCGCCCCGCCTCGCCCCCCTGCCGAGCGTTCCGGCCCATGGGCGACACTGGGGGGCGGCCCGACGCCGTGCGTAGCCGTGGCCGGATGATGCGCCTAGCATCAGCCTGACCGAAACCGATGCACTCCGAGGACCCCACGTGCGCTTTCGTCTGACCCCCAGGGAGACGAGCTTCTACGACATGTTCGCCGCGTCCGCGGACAACATCGTCACGGGCTCGAAGCTCCTCATGGAACTGCTCGGGGCGGACTCCTCCGCCCGGGCCGAGATCGCAGAGCGGATGCGGGCCGCGGAGCACGCGGGTGACGACGCCACGCACGCGATCTTCCACCAGCTGAACTCCTCCTTCATCACGCCGTTCGACCGCGAGGACATCTACAACCTCGCCTCGTCCCTCGACGACATCATGGACTTCATGGAGGAGGCCGTCGACCTGGTCGTCCTCTACAACGTCGAGGAGCTGCCCAAGGGCGTCGAGCAGCAGATCGAGGTGCTGGCGCGGGCGGCGGAGCTGACCGCCGAGGCCATGCCGCACCTGCGCACGATGGACAACCTCACCGAGTACTGGATCGAGGTCAACCGCCTGGAGAACCAGGCCGACCAGATCCACCGCAAGCTGCTCGCCCACCTGTTCAACGGCAAGTACGACGCCATGGAGGTGCTGAAGCTCAAGCAGATCGTGGACGTGCTGGAGGAGGCGGCGGACGCGTTCGAGCACGTGGCGAACACGGTGGAGACCATCGCGGTCAAGGAGTCCTGACCACTCCGTGGACACCTTCGCTCTGGTCGTGACCATCGGGGTCGCGCTCTTCTTCACGTACACCAACGGCTTCCACGACTCGGCGAACGCCATCGCGACCTCGGTCTCGACGCGGGCGCTGACGCCGCGGGCCGCGCTGGCGATGGCCGCGGTGATGAACCTCGCGGGCGCCTTCCTGGGCAGCGGCGTCGCCAAGACCGTCAGCGAGGGGCTGATCGAGACGCCCGCACGGGCGCGCAGGGGATGGGCATCCTCTTCGCGGCGCTGGTCGGCGCGATCGTCTGGAACCTGGTCACCTGGTACTTCGGCCTGCCGTCGTCCTCCTCGCACGCGCTGTTCGGCGGCATGGTGGGCGCGGCGCTGGCGGGCGGTACCGACGGTGCATCTGGTCCGGCGTGCTGGAGAAGATCGTCATCCCGATGTTCCTCTCGCCGGTCGTCGGGCTGGTGCGTCGGCTATCTGGTGATGGTCGCGATCATGTGGATCTTCCGCCGGTCCAACCCGCACAAGGCGAAGCGCGGTTTCCGGATAGCGCAGACCGTCTCGGCGGCGGGCATGGCGCTCGGCCACGGTCTGCAGGACGCGCAGAAGACGATGGGCATCGTGGTGATGGCCCTGGTCATCGCCGATGTCGAGGAGCACGGCGACCCGATCCCGGTCTGGGTCAAGATCGCCTGCGCGGTGATGCTGTCGCTCGGGCACGTACGCGGGCGGCTGGCGCATCATGCGGACGCTGGGCCGCAAGATCATCGAGCTGGACCCGCCGCAGGGCTTCGCGGCGGAGACGACGGGGGCGTCGATCATGTTCGTCACGGCGTTCCTCTTCCACGCGCCGATCTCGACGACCCACGTCATCACCTCGGCGATCATGGGCGTCGGGTGCGACGAAGCGGGTGAACGCGGTGCGCTGGGGCGTCGCCAAGAACATCGTCCTGGGCTGGTTCATCACGATGCCGGCCGCGGCCGCTGGTGGCCGCGGTGTAGCTTCTGGCTCGTGGACCTGGTGCTTCGGTAAGCGGCGTTGCTGTACGGGCGTCCGGCCGTGAGGGCCGGCGGAAGACGCGGTCGAGAACGGTGTGGGCCCGCCCCCGGGAGCCGGGGGCGGGCCCGTCGCCTCGCGGTGGCACCGCCATGCAGCACCGCGAGGCAGTACTCGGAGTCCTTGCGGAGTACTCAGGAGCTCCTGAGGCGGCTCTTGAGGCGGCTCAGCCGAAGCGGCCGGAGATGTAGTCCTCCGTGGCCTGGACCGACGGGTTGGAGAAGATCCGCTCCGTGTCGTCGATCTCGATGAGCTTGCCGGGCTGGCCCGACCGCGGCGAGGTTGAAGAACGCCGTACGGTCCGAGACACGCGCCGCCTGCTGCATGTTGTGCGTCACGATGACGATCGTGAAGCGCTCCTTCAGCTCGCCGATCAGGTCCTCGATCGCCAGGGTCGAGATCGGGTCGAGCGCCGAGCAGGGCTCGTCCATCAGCAGCACCTGCGGCTCGACCGCGATGGCGCGGGCGATGCACAGCCGCTGCTGCTGACCGCCGGACAGGCCGGAACCGGGCTTGTTCAGGCGGTCCTTGACCTCGTTCCAGAGGTTCGCGCCCTTGAGGGACTTCTCGACGATGTCGTCCAGCTCGGACTTCTTGTACGAGCCGTTGAGCCGCAGCCCCGCCGCGACGTTGTCGAAGATCGACATCGTGGGGAAGGGGTTCGGGCGCTGGAAGACCATGCCGACCGTGCGGCGTACGGCGACCGGGTCGACGCCCGGAGCCGTACAGGTTCTCGTCGTCGAGCATGCACCTTGCCCTCGACCCGGCCGCCGGGCGTGACCTCGTGCATGCGGTTGAGGGTGCGCAGGAAGGTGGACTTGCCGCAGCCGGAGGGGCCGATGAAGGCCGTCACGGAGCGGGGCTCGACGGTCATCGAGATGTCCTCGATGGCCTTGTGGGCGCCGTAGTAGGCGGTGAGGCCGCTGACGTCGATTCGCTTGGCCATGTGAATCACTGCTTCTTTCGCGGAGTCTGCCGTCCGCGGCGGAGCCGCGATGGCCGCGTCAGCGACCGGTCTTCGGGGCCTTCCAGCGGGCGATGCCGCGGGCCACCAGGTTGAGGATCATGACGAAGGCGATCAGGACGAGCGCGGCCGCCCAGGCACGGTCGTATCGACTGCCTCGGTGCCGACCTCGTACTGCTGGTAGATGTAGCAGCGGCAGCGAGGACTGGGCGCCTTCGAACGGGTTGCGTGTTGATGCAGCTTGGTGCCGAACACCAGCAGCAGGACCGGCGCGGTCTCACCGGCGATACGGGCGACGGCCAGCATGACGCCGGTGGTGATGCCGCCGATCGCGGTCGGCAGCACGACCTTGAGGATCGTCCGCCACTTCGGCACGCCGAGCGCGAGGGAGGCCTCGCGCAGCTCGTTCGGGACGAGCTTGAGCATCTCCTCGGTGGAGCGGACCACGACCGGCATCATCAGGATCGCCAGCGCCAGCGCACCGGCGAAGCCGGAGGAGCCGAAGCCGCAGATCAGGATCCAGAAGACGAGGATGAACAGACCCGCGACGATCGACGGGATGCCGGTCATGACGTCGACGAAGAAGGTGACGGCCTTGGCCAGCTTGCCCCGTGCCGTACTCCACCAGGTAGATCGCGGTGAGCAGACCGATCGGCGCGGCGATCAGGGTGGCGAGGCCGACCTGCTCCAGGGTGCCGAGCAGGGCGTGGTAGACGCCGCCGCCCGGCTCGATGTCGGCGATCGCCGCCCATCGAGTGGGTGAGGAAGTAGCCGTCGAGGACCTTCGCGCCGCGGCTGACGGTCGTCCAGACCAGGGAGACCAGCGGCACGACGGCGAGCAGGAAGCAGACCCAGACGAGGCTGGTGGCGACGCCGGTCCTTGGCCTGGCGGCGTGCCCTCGACGTGCGCGGTGACGGCGTACGTGCCGACGACGAAGAGCAGCGCGGCGATCAGGCCCCACTGGATGCGGCTCTCCCAGCCGGCGGCCAGGCCGATGCCGACGGCCGAGCGCGACGGACGGCGGCGGCGAGTCACGGCCGGTGCCCAGCGGGGCAGTCGCGCGGCAGCGTGGAGGAGGCCGGGGCTGCGTGCCGGAGGGCGATGACGGTTGTCCGGTGACTCATGCGTTGGCCCCCGAGTACTCCTTGCGGCGGGCGATGATCAGCGCGGGCCGCGCCGTTGACCAGCAGGGTGATGACGAACAGGACCAGGCCGGAGGCGATCAGCGCGTCCCGGCCGAACTCGTCGGCCTCCTTGAACTTGGCGGCGATGTTCTGGGCGAAGGTGCCGCCGCCCGGGTCGAGCAGGCTGGCGTGGATCAGGAAGCTCGGGGAGAGCACGGTGGCGACGGCCATCGTCTCGCCGAGCGCGCGGCCGAGGCCGAGCATCGAGGCGGTGATGACGCCGGAGCGGCCGAAGGGCAGCACCGACATCCGGATGACCTCCCAGCGGGTGGCGCCGAGCGCCAGGGCGGCCTCCTCGTGCATCCGCGGGACCTGGAGGAAGACCTCGCGGCTGACGTTGGTGATGATCGGCAGGATCATGATCGCCAGCAGGATGCCGACGGTGAACAGCGAGCGGGCGGCGCCGCCGCTCGGTCATGTCGAAGATGCCGGTCCAGCCGAGGTACTCGTCGAGCCAGCGGTAGAGGCCGTCGAGGTGCGGCACGAGGAACGAGGGCGCCCCAGAGGCCGTAGATGATGCGACGGCACGGCGGCCAGCAGGTCGACGACGTACGCGAGCGGCGCGGCCAGCCTGCGCGGCGCGTAGTGCGAGATGAACAGCGCGATGCCGACGGCGACCGGGACGGCGATGACCATCGCGATGATCGAGCTGACGACCGTGCCGAAGGCGAGGACCGCGATGCCGAAGACCGGCGGGTCGGCCGCTGGCGTTCCAGTCGAAGGTGGTGAGGAAGTTGCCCTCGTTCTCGGCGATGGCGATGAGCGGCGCGGTAGGTGAGGAAGACCGCGATCGCGGCCATGATCACCAGCAGCAGTGATGCCGGAGCCGCGGGAGAGCCCGAGGAAGATCCGGTCGCCGGGCCGGGCGGCGCCGTCGGGCCGCGCGCTTCTGTGCGGTCGCGGTCGGCTCGGTGGGGGGAGGTGGGTGCTGTCGTTGTGTGTGGTATGTCCATCGGTTTCTCCGGTCTGCGGAGCCGGGTCGACTGGCGTGGAGCCGGGTCCCCTGGCGGCGGTGCACCGGACAGGTGCGGCCCGGTCCGGTCCGGCGCGGGACCGGCCGCCGCACTGCGTGTCAGGTCAGGTCAGGCGCTGGCGATGGTCTCGCGGACCTTGGCGATGATCTCGGCGGGGAGCGGGGCGTAGCCGATCGTCGGCGAGGACCTTCTGGCCGTCCTCGCTGGCGGTGTAGGTCAGGAAGGACTTGGTGGCGGGCAGGGTGTCGGCCTTGTTGCCCTTGTCGCAGACGATCTCGTACGTGACCAGGATGATCGGGTAGGCGCCCTCGGCCTTGGTCGTGTAGTCGAGCTCCAGCGCCAGGTCCTTGCCGGTGCCGACGACCTTGGCGGCGGCGATGGCCTTGGAGGCGTTCTCGGCGGTGGCCTCGACCGGGCGCGGCGGCGCCGGTGTCGACCTTGACGGTGGTGATGGCTGTTGGCCTTGGCGTAGGACAGCTCGAAGTAGCCGATCGCGCCCTCGGTCTGCTTGACCTGCGCGGCGACGCCGGAGGAGCCGGAGGCGGACTGGCCGCCCTGGGCCGGCCAGGCCTTGTCGGGCTCGTACGGCCAGGCGCTTCGGCGGCGGCCTCGCTCGAGGTACTTGGTGAAGTTCTCGCGTGGTGCCGGACTCGTCCGAGCGGTGGAAGGCCTGGATCTCGGTGGCCGGGCAGCTTGGCGCCGGGGTTGAGCTTCTGCGATCGCCGGGTCGTTCCACTTCTTGATCTTGCTGTCGAAGATCTTGGCGATCGTGTCGGCGTCGAGGACCAGGTTGTCCACGCCGGAGAGGTTGTAGCCGATGGCGATCGGGCCGCCGACCATCGGGCAGGTTGATGCCCTGGCCGCCCTTGCAGATCTTCTTGGAGTCCGTCGACCTCTTCGGGCTTCAGCGCGGAGTCGGAGCCGGCGAAGGCGCGTGGTGCCCTGCAGTGAACGCGGTGATGCCGGCGCCGGAGCCGTCGGGCTTGTAGTTGATCTCGCACGCCGGAGCAGGCGGCCTGGTAGTTCTTGACCCAGGCGTCCATGGCGTTCTTCTGCGCGGAGGAGCCGGAGGCCAGCAGCTTGCCCTTGGCGTCGTCGCACTTGATGTTGCCGGCGGCCGCTGGCTTCGCCGCCGCCGCTCGGTGCCGGCGGTGTTGTCGTCCGAGCCGCACGCCGTGAGGACCAGGGCGCCGGAGACGGCGACAGCACCGAGGGAGAGGGCGCGAAGCCGGTTCTTGCGCTGAAGCTTCACTTTCGGGAGTTCCTTCCAGGAGCCGAGCCGCCGTGTCCCTGGCGGCGCGCGAGGTGGTATGCCAGCCCTTCGAGGGGGCAGCCCACCACATCGCTGGCACCGCTCCCGGACTGCGTTCGTCGTCTTCTGCTGTCGTCTTCTGCGTGAGTGCCGTCAGGGCCACATGTCGCACCTAGCGGGCCGAAGTTAGGCAGAACAGGTGACGGCACCGATGGCCATGATTGAACAGAGAGTGAACTCCTAGCGACGGTGCGGTAAGGTAACCGAACGCTTACGTTACGAACACGCGCTCCTTCCGGCGCCGGGGGTCGCCGACGGGCCGGAGGACGAGCCGGAGGATGAGCCGGACGGGGAACTGAGCGCCGAGCCGGGCGACGAGCCGAACTGGGCACCCCCACAACATCACTGCGGGGAATCAACAGCAAAAGGCCCCGGGAATCAGCCGAGAGGATCAGCCGAAACGGCCGGAGATGTAGCCCTCGGTGCGCTTGTCGGAGGGGTTGGAGAAGATCCGCTCGGTCTCGTCGTACTCCACGAGCCGACCGTGCCTTTCCCCCTTTTCGTCCACGTCCGCGGTGAAGAAGGCGGTGCGGTGCGAAACGCGCGCGGCCTGCTGCATGTTGTGCGTGACGACGATGATCGTGAACTCCCGGGCCAGGTGCTCCATGAGGTCCTCGATCTTCGCGGTGGCGATCGGGTCCAGGGCCGAGCAGGGCTCGTCCATCAGGATCACCTCGGGCTTGACCGCGATGGTGCGGGCGATGCACAGCCGCTGCTGCTGACCGCCCGACAGGGCCAGCGCGGAGGTCTTGAGTTTGTCCTTGACCTCGTCCCACAGCGCGGCGCGGGTGAGGGTCTCCTCGACCAGGTCGTCCAGGTCGCCCTTGAAGCCGCCCACGCGGGGCCCGTACGCGATGTTGTCGTAGACCGACTTCGGGAACGGGTTCGGCTTCTGGAAGACCATGCCGATACGGCGGCGCACCTCTATCGGGTCGACCTCGCGGCCGTACAGATCCTCGCTGTGGTAGCGGATCTTGCCGACCACGCGGGCCGTGGGGATGAGGTCGTTCATACGGTTGAAGCAGCGGATCACGGTGGACTTGCCGCAGCCGGACGGGCCGATCATCGCGGTGATCTGACGGTCGCCGATGGTCATGTTGACGTCGCGGACGGCCTCGTGGTCGCCGTAGAACACCGACAGACCGCCGACCTCGAAGACCGGGGTGGTCAGCGGCGGGGCACCGCGAAAGGCGACCTGAGGGGTCGTCATACCACTGAGGGAATCGGGGGTGTGGGCGGAGCCGGGGGTGTGGGCGGAGCCGGGGGTGTGGGCGGAGCCGGGGGTGTGGGCCGGGTCGGGAGTGTGGGCCGGGTCGGGAGTGTGGGCGGGGGCGGGAGAGTTGACCGAGTCGGGAGAGTTGACCGGATCGGAGGGGTTGACCGAGTCGGGAGAGTTGACCGGATCGGAGGGGTTGACCGAGTCGGGAGTGTGGGCCGAGTCGGGAGAGTTGGCCGGGTCAGGAGTGTGGGCCGGGGAGGCGTCGACGGTCACGCGCGCGAGCAGGAGGGCCCGCTGCCGAAGGCGCCTGAGGCGTCGCAGGTGGGGGGAGAGCCGCAGGTGCGGGGGAAGCCCTGAGGTCATGAGGGGGTCACCACCGGCGGGAGTAGTGGTTGCGGAGCCAGATGGCCAGGGAGTTCATGACCAGCAGGATCACCATGAGGATCACGATCGCGGCGGCGGCGAGTGAGACGAACTCGGCACGGGACTGGCTGATCCAGTTGAAGATCTGGATCGGCAGCACCGTGAAGGGGCTCTGCGGACCGGTCGGGTTGAAGGTGATGAACGTCAGCCCGCCGAGCAGCAGCAGCGGCGCCGCCTCACCGATGGCGCGGGACAGGGCGAGGATCGAGCCGGTCGCCATGCCGGGCACGGCCGCGGGCAGCACCTGACGCCAGATGGTCTGCCACCGGGTGGCACCCAGCGCCAGGGACGCCTCGCGGATGGACTGCGGTACGGCGCGGATCGCCTCCCGCGCGGCGATGATCACCGTGGGCAGGACCAGCAGCGACAGCGTGAGCGAGGCGGTCAGGACGGTCTGTCCGAAGCCGAGGCCGCGGGAGATGATGCCGAGCCCGAGGATGCCGTAGACGATCGACGGAACGGCCGCCAGGTTCTGGATGTTGATCTCGATCGCGCGGTTCCACCAGCGCCTGGGGTCGGCGTACTCCTCCAGGTAGATCGCGGTGAGGACGCCGACGGGCAGGCAGTACAGCGCGGTGAAGGCGATGACCCAGAGGGTGCCCATGATGGCCGACTGGGCGCCGGCGTTGGACGGGTCGATGATGTCGGGGAAGTGCGTCACGATGCGGGGGTCCAGCCGGGGCCATGCCTCCACCACGAGGTAGACGAGAAGGCAGCCGAGGAAGACCACACCGACGGCGAGCGAGGCCCACAGGCCGTACTGGAAGAACCGTTCCCGCCACGGAGTGCCGCGGCCCTTGAGCCGGCGCACCTCCGGGACGCCGGCCCGCGCTCCCTCGTCGAGGACGCCCGTGCCTCTCACTCGCACACCTCCTGGAACCTCGTGCCCCTCACTCGTACGCCTCCCGGAACCCCCGTATCCCTCACTACTCGTACACCTCCCGGAACCTCGTGCCCCTCACTCGCACACCTCCCGGAACCCCCGTATCCCTCACTACTCGTACACCTCCCGGAACCTGCGTACCAGGCGAATGCTGACCAGGTTCATCACCAGCGTCATCACGAACAGCAGCGCGCCCACCGCGAAGATCGTCTGGTAGCCGAGGGAGCCGGTCGGCAGGTCACCGATCCCGGCCGCGGCGATGAACGCGGTCATCGTCTGCATGCCCTCGAGGGGGTTGAGGGACAGGTTGGGCCGGCCGCCGGCCGCGACCGCGACGATCATCGTCTCGCCGATCGCGCGCGAGACACCGAGCACGATCGCGGCCACGATGCCGGACAGCGCGGCCGGGAAGACGACCCGGGTGGAGACCTGCATACGGGACGAGCCGAGCGCGAAGGCGCCGTCGCGCAGGTCGTTCGGTACGGCGTTCATGGCGTCCTCGGAGAGCGAGGCGACCGTCGGGATGATCATGATGCCCATGACGAACCCCGCCGAGAGCGCGTTGAAGACCTCCGGGCCCTCACCACCGGGCCAGATGTCCTGCAACAGCGGAGTGACGGCCTGCAGCGCGAAGAAGCCGTACACGACGGTGGGGATACCGGCGAGGACCTCCAGGACCGGCTTGAAGAACGCACGCACCCCGGGCCTGGCGTACTCGCTCAGGTACACCGCCGCGCCCAGCCCCAGCGGCACGGCGACGAGCAACGCGATCAGGGTCACCATCAGCGTGCCGGTGACCAGGGGCAGGACCCCGAAGTGGGGCGGCTCGAACAGCGGCGACCAGTCGGTGCCGGTGATGAACTCGCCGAAGTCCACCTTGCCGAAGAAGTCGGCGGCGGGCGGGATGAGCGCGATGACGATGCCGACGGTGGTCAGTACCGAGACCAGGGAGGCGGCCACCAGCAGCACCTTGACGGCCTTCTCGCCGTAGCGCGGCTGGGAGCGCCGCAGAAAGCCGGGGCTTCCCGAAGCGGCCCTACGCCCCGAAGCGGCCCCGCCCCCCGAAGCGGCCCTACGCCCCGAAGCGGCCCCGCGCCCGCTGCCCGTGGAGGTCATGAGCTGTGCTGCTCCCGCAGCCTCTCCAAGTCCTTGTCCAGCTCGGCCTGCTGCCGGTCGTTCAGCGGCACGAACTGGGCCTTCTCGGCGATTTCGGCGCTGTTCTCCACGTAGTACTCGACGAACGCCTCGACCTCCGGCCTGTCCAGCGACGACGCCTTCGGGTAGATGAACAGCGGCCGCGACAGCGGCTCGTAGCTGCCGTCCTGCACGGTCCTGGCGGTCGGCTCGACGCAGCCGTCACCGCCGTCGCCGTCGCCGTCGATCTTCAGGACCCTCAACTCGTCCTTGTTCTCCTCGTAGTACGACAGGCCGAAGTAGCCCATGCCGCCCTTGGAGCCGGAGACGCCCTGCACGGTGACGTTGTCGTCCTCGCTCGGCGAGTAGTCCGTACGGGAGGCGCCCTCCTCGCCGTTGACGGCCTCGGTGAAGTATTCGAAGGTGCCGGAGTCGGTGCCGGGGCCGAACAACTCCAGTTCCTCGTCCGGGAACTTGGGATCGACCTGGTTCCAGTTGTCGACCTTCGAGCCGGGCCCCCAGATCTTCTTCAGCTGCGCGACGGTGAGGCATTCGGCGAAGTCGTTGTCCTTGTTCACCACGACCGACAGCCCGTCGTTGGCGATGTGGAGCTCCTCGTAGGCGATGCCTTCCTCCTGGCAGGCCTCCCTCTCGTCGTCGTCGATGGGGCGCGAGGCATCGGAGATGTCGGTCTCACCCGCGCAGAACTTCTCGAACCCGCCGCCCGTACCGGAACTGCCCACCGTCACATTGACACCGGGGTTCTCCCCCCGGAACAGCTGGGCCGCCGCCGTGGAAAGCGGGGCCACCGTGCTGGAACCGTCCACCCTGACGGTGCCGGACAGATCACCCTCGACCGCCTCGACCGCACCGTCGGCGTTCTCGGTGCCACCGGCGCCACTCGCGAAACCACCGCACGCATTCGTGGTCAGCAGGACGACGGCCGCCAGGGCCACAGGAGGGACGAACCTACGCAACGACGTGTGAGCGTTCACCTGTACTCCCCATCCTCACGCCAGCCACCTCTCCCTCCAATATGGGACAGACAGGTAAATTGCTCTACTTGGGCGATTTACCCCCCTGTTGCACATGAACTATCGATGAACAGCACGCCACGAAGCAGTAAATAATCAAAAGTGGAACCTCTCCCCCGGTGATCTCGTCTCGTTCAGTTGAGCGAGAACGGAACCACACGGCACCACACGGAACCACCGGGAGGCCCCATGGAACGGCGTACGTTCATCAGCGGCAGCGCAGCCGCACTCGCGACGGCCACCGCCGCGACCGTCACCTCCGCGTGCACCGCCGCCTCCGGCGTCCCCCGGCAGACCACCGCCTCCGGCACCCACCCCCACACCCTGGCCGCCGCCAGCACCCTCCCCCACACCCGGGCCGCCGCCGACTGGACCGCCCTCGCCCGCGACCTCGACGGCCCCCTCATACGCCCCGGCGACCGCTCCTGGTCCACGGCCCGCCAGCTCTACAACACCCGCTTCGACACCCTGAAGCCCGCCGCCGTCGCCTACGTCGGCCCACCCGGACGACATCCGCACCCTCCTCGCCTACGCGAAGGCCCGCGACACCCCCGTCTCGATCCGCAACGGCGGCCACTCCTACGCCGGTTGGTCCTCCGGCAACGGCCGCCTGATCATCGACGTCTCGAAGCTCAACCGCGTCCGCGCCTTCGCGGACCAGGCGGTCATCGGCGCCGGCGCCAAACTGATCGACGTCTACCGCGCCCTCGCCGCCAAGGGCGTCACCATCCCCGCGGGCTCCTGCCCCACGGTCGGCATCTCCGGCCTCACCCTCGGCGGCGGCCACGGCGTCGTCTCCCGCGCGTACGGCCTGACCTGCGACAGCCTCACCCAGGCCACCCTCATCACCGCGGACGGCAGGGAACTCACCGCGAACGCCACCGACCACAAGGACCTCTTCTGGGCCCTGCGCGGCGCGGGCAACGGCAACTTCGGCGTGGTCACCGAACTCCGCTTCCGTACCCACCCCGCCCCCCAGGCCGTCACCGCCCACCTGACATGGCCGTGGTCCAAGGCCGCCGCCGTCCTCGCGGCCTGGCAGAAGTGGGGCCCGGACCAGCCGGACGAGATCTGGTCCTCCCTCCACCTGGAAGGCGCGGCCGGCCGCATCCCGACCGTCTCGGTGACGGCCTTCTCCCTCGGCACGCACGGCGAACTCCACAACGCCCTCGACCGCCTGGCCGACCGCGTCGGCACCCCGGCCGGCAATCGCCTCGCTGCAGCGCCGCTCGTACGAGGACGCGATGGAGATCTACGCGGGCTGCTCCTCCTTCTCCACCGACGCCAAGTGCCACCTGCCGGGCCCGACCCCGGGCCGTACTCCCACGGGCGCGCTGGGCCGTGAGACGTACGCGGCCCGCTCGGACTTCTTCGACCGCTCGCTCTCACCGGCGGGCATCCGGACACTGCTCGCCCAGATCTCCTCCGTACAGGGCGGGTCGGGCAGTATCGCGCTCACCGCTCTCGGCGGCGCGATCAACCGCGTCTCCCCCACGGCGACGGCGTTCGTCCACCGCCGCTCCCGCGTGCTGGCCCAGTACATGGCCTCCTGGCAGCCGGGCACCTCCGGCAGGACGGCCCGGTCCTGGCTCACCACGGCCCACCGGTCCATGTCCCGCCACGCCTCGGGCGCCGCGTACCAGAACTACACGGACCCCACCCTGACCAACTGGCGCAAGGCCTACTACGGCGAAGCGGCCCCTCGCCTCGCGGCCCTGAAGAAGCGGTACGACCCGAACGGGTTCTTCACGTTCCCGCAGGGGCTGTAGGCGTACGAGAGCCGCAGGCGCACAGGCACGAGACACCGCAAGGGCTCGGGGACTCGCTACGCCGCCAGATCCCGCTGCTCACGCCGCCGGAGGCTCCACGCCGGGCCCCCGAAATCGCCTCATCCGCGAGCACCCGGAGCACCCGGAGCACTCGGATCACCCGGAGCACCCGGAGCACCCGGAGTCACCCGGAGCACTCCGGATCACCCGGGCCTTCGGCCCGCCGGGCCCGGATCAGCCACCCCGCCCGCGGTGACCGCTCGACCGCCCGCGTCAGCGCGGTCAGCAGAGCCATCGCGAGCGGCGACAGCAGCAGCGCCACAGCCGCACCCAGGGCGAAGCCACCCACCACATCCGTCGGGTAGTGGATCCCCAGGTACACCCGGCAGAACCCCTCGAGCAGCCCCAGCCCGAGCCCCACCAGCCCGAACTTCCGGTGGGCGACGAACAGCGCCGCCGCCATCGCCATGGTCAGCGTCGCGTGATCACTCACGAACGAATAGTCGTTCTTCCCGAAGACCCCGAAGACCTCGGAGCCCCCGGAAACCCCAGAGCCCCCGGAGCCCCCGGAGCCCCCGGAAACCAGGACCTCAAGCCCCTCGTGATCCTTGAAGGGCCGTGGCCGCTCCACGAAACCCCGTATCGGAACGCTCACCAGCACCGCGATCCCCGCGGCCAGCGGCGCCCACACCACCGCGGCCACGGACGACGCTGCCTCGCCCCCGCCCCGCCGCCGCACGCTCCACCAGCACCACAGCACCAGCACCACCATGGCCAGCGGCAGCCCGTACTCCCCCACGAACTCCATGACCCGGTCGAACCAGGCCGGGGCGTCCTTGGCCAGGCCATTGATGTCGTAGAGCAGACTGACGTCGGGATTCGACCCGTACGGCGCTCCGGACTGCGCTCCGTACCGCGCTTCGTACGGCGCTCCGGACTGCGCTCCGTACGGCGCTCCGGTCTCGGGGAATGCAGCCATCGTGCAGCGGCCCCTTCGTCGTCTCTGTTCCCTGCTCGGCGGCCGCACCCGTGCGTGCGCCGCTGTTGACCACCCCGCCACACCCCCGCCATCAGCCGCCCATCAGGCACCCCCCAGACGCCCATCAGGCGACCCCCCAGGCACCCATCAGACGCCCCTCAGGACGGCATCAAACAATCGTGGGCAACGCTTTCGCGCCTTCTTCGGTGACCCGGGTCGCCCCGAAGTAGTCCGGAGTGTCGATCGGGTCGAAGCGGATCACCGCCCCCGTCCGGGGCGCGTCGATCATGTATCCGCCGCCCACGTAGATCCCCACGTGCCGGATGGCCCGCGAATTGGTGAGGTCGTCGGAGAAGAAGACCAGATCGCCCGGGAGCAGTTCGTCCCGCTGGGGGTGCGGCCCGGCGTTGTACTGGTCGTTGGCGACGCGCGGGAGCGCGACCCCCACACTCCCGTACGCGGCCTTGGTCAGCCCGGAGCAGTCGAAGCGCCCGCCGTCCGCAGCGGTACCGTCACCGCCCCACAGGTACAGCGTGCCGAGCTTCTTCTGCGCGTACGAGATCGCCCCGGCGGCCTGCTTCGACGGATCGACCCTGGTCGCGGGCGCGGCGAAGGACTTCTCCAGGGTCGTGATCGTCTTCACGTAGTTCTGGGTCTCCTTGTACGGCGGCACGCCCCCGTACTCGATGACCGCGTACGCCCCCGCGTTGTACGCGGCGAGCATGTTGTGCGTCGGGATTGCCGGGCGCGTCCTTCACGTACTTGGCGAGGGCGCAGTCGTACGACGCGGCAGAGGGAATCGCGTCCTCGGGATCCCACACGTCACGGTCCCCGTCACCGTCGCCGTCGATCCCGTGGGTGGCCCAGGTCCCCGGAATGAACTGCGCGATCCCCTGAGCGGCGGCCGGACTCCGCGCCTTCGGATCGAACCCGCTCTCCTGGTACAACTGCGCGGCCAGCAGCGCCGGGTTGATGGCCTCGCACAGGTTCCCCCACTTCTGCACCAGCGCGCTGTACGCGGCCGGCACGGCCCCCTTGGCCAGCGCGACGGACCCCTTGCCGGCGCCGCCCGCGAGATTCCCGGCGGCCAGGTACACACCGACGACGAGCAGCATGACGAAGCTGAGTCCGGCACCAAGGAAGGCGACCCCCACGACCCACGCCTTACGCACCGTCAACCGCCCCTCACCGCCCGGAATTCCACCGACAGGAAGTGTAGAGGCGCCCGGGCGATAACGGAATGATCACCGACCTTCGACGGCGGCGGTCAGCCACGTCACCGGGAGCCGTCCAGGCGCATTCACGGGCAGCCGTCCAGGCACATTCACCGGGAGCCGTCCAGGCGCATGAGGACGGAGTACGCCGACTCGGCCCGGCGCGCCGGTACGGCGTCAGGGCGCGCGTGGTCCAGGAAGCTCTGCGTCCCGCCGTGGTGGCGAATCCGGCCACCGTCCAGAAGGGTGACGGTGTCGGCTTCGTCGGCCAGGTCGGCGATGTCGTGCGTCGACATGAGCACCGGGGTCTTCGCCGCGACCTCCCGCAGCACGTCACGGAAGACCGTGCGCTGGTGCGGGTCGAGCCCGGCCGTCGGCTCGTCCAGCAAGAGGACGCGCGCGTCGTGGGCGAGGGCGCAGGCGATGCCGACGCGGCGCAGTTGCCCCCCGGAGAGCCTGGCCGTCTTCCGGCCGGTCTGCTCGGTGAGGCCGACCTGGTCGAGGGCGGCTCCGGCGCGCTCCCAGGCGCGGGAGCGGCTCTCCCCCTTCAGCCAGGCGACATACGCCACGTACTCGCGAGCGGTCAACTGCCGCGAGGTGGGCACCCGTTGAGGCAGCCAGGCCACGTGGCGGCGGTATTCACGGCTGGCGGAGGTGAGGTCCGAGCCGCTGAACAGGACTCTGCCCGCCTTCGGCTCGACCGTGCCGGCGAGCAGAGCCATCGTGGTGGACTTGCCCGCCCCGTTGGGGCCGAGCAGGATCGTCAGGCCTTGACCGGGGACCTCGTAGGTGAAGCGGGACAGGACAGGGCGGATCCAGCGGTGGTAGCTGAAGGTCACACGGTCGAGCAGCAGAGTCATCGGTCGGTCCTTGGTGCGAAACAGATGAGGGAGAGAACTCCGGCCAGAAAGACGGCGCCTGCGCCTACGGCGGCATGTGCGACATGGGCTTTCTCCGTGACGATCACCCAGGGGTAGGGGTCGTTGAGACTCCGGCCGCCGAGGAACAGGGAGTGAATCATCCAGAAGACAGGAAGCAGGGTCGCCCGGTGTCCGAGCAATGGCCAGGCACCCAGGGCGAGTCCGCAGAAGAGCAGGTTGTTGCGCGCCGCTGTCCACATCGCTTCCGGACCGAGCGGAGACATCGCTGACATCGCCATGGCCACTGTGGACACGAGCAGGGCGAAACCGGCAACCAGCGTGATGTCCCTCGCGTCGAGCCTCCGGACGGCAGACCGTTCCATGGCGGGAAGTCGCCGTTCAAGGCAGACGACCAAGGCGACGGAGGGAATGAGGCAGAGGAAGTTGCTGAGCCCTGTCGGTACCGCGTAATCCCCCAGGAACGCGGGGAAAACGAGGACCACATCCAGAGTGAGTCCGACACTCAGGACGAAGGCCACCAGGGCACCGGGCAGCAGGCCCAGGGCTCCGCGCTGACGCAGCCACCAGATCATGTTCAGCGACCTGCCCTGCAGGCATGCCGAAGCTGCTCGGCGTACCAGGCCTTCTGCTCTTGCACGGGAAGCTTGTTCACTCTGGCCATCTCGGCGAGGAGCTGTCCGCGGCTCTGCCCTTGACTGAACTGCCGGGTCTCACGGGACAGCCAGGCAAGGTACTCGCTCTCCACCCCTGTCGTCCGGGCGACCCAAAGGGTGTTGTAGTGCAGAGCGTCCCAGTCCGGTTTCGCACAGGGCATTCCGACGACGGAAAGGGCGATGTTCTCCTGAAGAGCCTGCTTCGCGTCGCCGGGCACGAGGTCGAGTGCCCAGTGTTCCCCTCTGGTGTCGCGCTGCTGAACCTCGGCCACGGTGAGATCGGTGATGCGGGTGGGCCTCTCAGTGATAATGCCTTTGGCCTGCAATTTGCCTGTCATCTCGGCGAGTTCGGCCTGAATTTCGCTGATGTGCTCGGAACCGGCCGACGGCAGGCAGACCTCAGGCATGTCCCCCTCACAGGTGACGGGGGCCAGTCCCTTGGCGGCAGGAGCGATCGAACGCCAGTCCTTGGTGATGCCGTATGCGGCAACCAGGCCACCGACCGCGATCACAAGGGATACGGCGACAGAGGCGACGCGGATACGCCGGGACGCTGCCAGTACCACACAGGCAACGGCCAGACAGACCGTCGGCAGAAGCGCGGCTGCCGTCATGGCCGGCGAATACACTTCACCGAACCCCAGCAAGGTGATGGCCCCGGTGACATGGTGCGCCCAATAACTCTCCGTCCCCAGCGGGAAGGCGACCCCGACGAACACCATCACGGCTACGAGCGGCGCAGCATACAGCGCATGGAATCGGCGCCCTATGACGAATCCGATAACAGCGTGCGCGGTGAGCAAGACAACGACGATTCCCATCAGGTGCAGCACATACAGATCAGGAAGGACTCCGACCACCCACAGCCCACCGGCCGTGACACCGGCGGTGAGGACCGACAGGGAGAGCACGGCGATGAGGATCGGCTGAGCCGCGATGCGCCAGGTGGAGCGCGCGGCCCCCAACTCCCAGGTGCCGAGGGCTCGCAGCCTCGTCGCCTCCACCGCGGCCAGGCCCGCCACAGCCGCGGCAGCCATCGGGATCGGAGCATGCACGGCATACGACGCGGCCTGCGCGGGCCACGGCACGGCAATGAGCCGATCGATATGCCGGGTGCTCGTGAGGAAGACGTAGGCGAAGAAAAGGCCGACGACGGGGAAGGCCAGCACAGCTGAATGGGTGCGAAAAGCAGAGGAGAAGCGCATGAACCCTCATAGGGAGAAAAAACCCGGGCCGCCGCACGCGATGCGGCGGCCCGGCAGGATCAGTCAGCCAGGGTCGTGTCTACGCTGACTCTGTCAGCGGCACCCACGCAAGCCCCGCACCCCGAACCGAGCTTGGTGATTTCGAGGTAGTAACTGTCGTAAGGCAGATTGGACTGAGTGGCTGTGCTCGTGTACCCGGCCCCATTGAAGCAGTTGGTGAGGGTCGACGTGTCAAGCTTTATGTCCACGCCCCAGTCGATCTGCCGCCACAGCGCCACATCGACGCGGTTCGTAGTTCCCGCCTGGTCGCAGTCCGTGACGTGAAACTCGTTGTACTCCTCATCGGTCCACTGCTGGGAAGTGGTCCCCTGGACCAAGCTGAAAGGAGACTTGCTCCAGTTAGCCCAAGCTCCCGTAGTGGTGGCGATCGTCAATGCGGCGGCAGCCCCCGCGACGACACAGAAGTTACGCAAACGTCTTCCCGACAAAGGAAAACCCTCCTCGCCCTTCCGGTTGTCGAGGCCCCCCCTCGAACTGGAGACCGAAAGGCCGAGTGACTGTAACACTGCCCCCGCCGCCTGTCAGCCATGATCAGATGAGTCACTCCGCTTGCTGCGTCCGGCCCCGAGCTCTGTCATCGCGCACGTGCAAGTGCCGGACCCTGTATCGACGGGTGCAAGTCGCCCGTCCGCGGGGCCTCGACTCCCCAAGCTCGGCGTTTTCCTATGAATTCCAAGGATGGTGACGGACTGTCACGGTATAGAAAAAGTGCCCTGTGACCTGCAATGATCCGGCTTGTCCAGGATCGGAATGAGTGCGGGCGGGGGCACTTTTCGCGTGCACGACAGCGAGTGGAGTCGTGGTCTGGCCACGGGCGGCCACGGGCGGAGGGCGGGGGGCTGGGGAAGTCCGTCACAGCGGACGAGGCCGAGGCGGGTGAGCCGTCAGGCCTTCAACCCGGGTGAGCCGTCAGGCCTTCAACCCGGGTGAGCCGTCGGACCTTCAATCCGCCGTCGGTCCTTCAATCCGGGTGAATCAGCCCGACCTTCGGGAAATAGGTCCGGTACCGCGTCGCATCCCGTGTGAGCAGCCGGAACCCGGCGACGGCGGCGTGGGCACCGATATAAAAGTCGGGCAGCGGGGAACGCTTCTGACCACCGTTGTTCCGGTACTTCCGGAATGCCTTACCCGCCAGGAACGCGGCACTCCAAGGCATCGGGTGACGCTCGTAGTCGTCACCCAACGTGGCTTCCAGGGCTTCGACTGTGTCGTATCCCACCGAAATCTCGGCATAGATCAGCGGATTGATGACCAGCACACCCTCGTCACGTGCCTCAGCCAGCCGTTCCGCCGACCACTGCGACCACTTCGGGTCATCCTTCACCACATCGAGGATGACGCAGGAATCCACGAGTGTCCTGGGCCGCTGGTCCTCCCCGGCCACGCTCAGCCGGTCATTCACCACGCAGCAACTCCATGATCTCGTCGGTGCTCATGCCTTCCACAGCCTTACTTGTCGCGGTCCCCCGCATGCGCCGCACCATGCGCTGTCCCGCCGTGAGCGACGACTCCGCCCGGACGATCTGGAGGGCCCCGTCCACCTCTACGACTTCCACCTCGTCACCGGCCCGCAAGTTGAACTTCGCACGAAGCGAAGCCGGGATCGTGACCTGCCCCTTGCTGTTGAGCAGCACAGCCCACCTCCACTGCAACGTAATACTCGTGTCACGTAATACTACGCCGCGAGGACTGGCACTGGGACTTGGGACCGGACCGTCCGTCGCGCCCCGCGACGGGCACCAGGGGAGGCGTCCGTCGCAGGGCGCGGCAGTGGCGCGGCAGTGGGACTTCGCGGGCGTCGCGGGAGGCGGGAGTCGCGGGAGCTATAGCGCTCTTCTGCACTTCGGGCAACTACAAGGCGGAAAAGCGGCCGTTCGTGGAGTCGGATCGAAGCGGCTCCCCGTCCAGACACGGGTCTCGCCGTGATCCGGGGCGGCCGTGCCGTCCTCGGTGACCTTTGTGCCGTCCTCGGTGACCTTGTAGACGCGAATCGACATCCGCGAGGGGCGCGCGGTGGCGTCCAGGAGTTCCAGGACGTCCGTCAGAGGTGGGTACTGCTCGGCGCATTCCGCACAGGCGTAGACGTTGAAGCCGGGGCCGGTGGCTGCGTGGACCTGGTGGACGAGTACCGGTTCGCTCGTCGTGCGCTGGCAGCGGGCGCACATCCGTACCGGTGGGCGGCGGTTCACCGGGCGGCTACCGGTACGCGTACGCCGTGGATGTGGGCCTGGTCCACGTCGACGCCGAGGGTTGCCAGGTAAAGGGCACGGTGGCGGGCGCGTTGACGACGGCGTTCCAGGTGCGATTCGGGAGTGCCGAGCAGATAGGGGCGCACCAGGGCGGAGGCGTTTCCGTCGAGTGGCCTGCTGTAGCGCGGGAGTTGAGGGCTGACGGGTGTCGAGACGTGTGCCGAGGAGACGTGTGCCGAGGGGTGCCCTGAAGGGTGTTCTGAGGGGCTCAGCGCTCGGTGCCGGCCGCGAGGTGAGGGCATGAGGCAGGCGAGGAGCCATAGGAGGAGTCGGAGGATAGGGTTTCGCATGTCGGCGCTCCTTCGAAGCGTTCGGCCGTGCCCCCGGACCGTCCCATCGGTCGCGGGGGTCTTCTGTTGTCTCACCGTAGAGCCACATACATCAGCATGTCTATACCTAGGCCATTAAAGGTGCTGCTATGCCTGCCTCCACGCCCCTACGTACAGTTCGCTTGTGTTCGAATTCGACCCCACCAGGCCCAAGTGGCAGCAGATCGCCGAGGTGATCCGGCAGCGGATCGCCAGCGGTGAATACCCCGTGCGCGGGCTCATCTCCGAGGTGAAGCTGGAGCAGGAGTTCGGCGTTTCCCGGATCACGGTCCGGAAGGCCACGGCCGCCCTGCGCGAAGAAGGGCTCATCACCACCACGCGAGGCATGGGCTCCTTCGTCGCCGAACGGTGACTTTCTCCCCACCTGCCCACCCGCACAGGCAAGTTCACCCCTCCCGACACTCGGCCCACAGCAGCTTCCCGCCCCACGAGGCCCCCCACTGCCGGAACGCGGACACCCCCAGCGAGTCCGCACACGCCCGCACGAGCTGCAGCCCGCGCCCGTTTTCGGCGTCTTGTTCGGGTACGACCACGGAGGCACCCTCCTTGAAGGCATCCGGCACCCTCGGGTCGGCGTCCCACACAGCGACGAGGAGCCGACCGGGCTCCCTGGAGCAGACACGCAGCGCGTACAGCCCCTGGGTGTGGACGTGGGCGTTGGTGAGCATCTCGGAAGCCATCAGTTCGGCGGTGGGGGCGAATTGGGCGAGGTCGTGGGCGTCGAGAACGGTACGGAGGGTGGCGCGGGCGACGCCGGGGGCCCGGCGGTCGCGGGGGAGGTGCAGGGTGTAGTTCACGGACGGGGATACGGTTTCCATGGAAGTCTCCAGTCGCAGAGGGGAGTTGGGCGGTGCCACTACGAAGCTAGCGCCAAGTTGTAAGTTGTTAGACCAGAAATCGCGAAACGCTTCATCTTTCATGCGTGTGGGTGACACAGCGGGCTGAAGGAGAACCACGTTGGCCATGAGAGGCACTCCGACCGGACGTCAACTCCGGCTGGGGACCGAGCTCCGCAAGATGCGCGAGCGAGCGGGCCTGACCTCAACCCAGGCCGCACAACTCCTCGGCATCAAACAGAACCAGGTCAGCAACATCGAGGCGGGCCGCCACGGAGTAAGTCCCGAGCGACTGCGCACGATCGCCTGTCATTACGACTGCTCGGACAAAGCACTCATCGAAGCGCTCACCACGCTCTCGCCCGACCGCAAACGCGGCTGGTGGGAGGACTACCGGGAAAACCTCTCCGCAGGACTCCTGGACCTGGCGGAAGTGGAGCACTACGGAACTGCACTGCGCACCGCCCACACCGCGGGCATCCCAGGCCTGTTCCAGACCATGGACCACGCTCGCGAGGTGTTCCGTCAGGTGGTGCCGGAACTGCCACCGCCGGAGATCGAGCACCGTACGTCGTTCCGCATCAAGCGCCAGGGAGTCATCTTCCGCCACCGGGAACCCATGCCGTACCAGGCGATCATTCACGAGGCCGCTCTCCGCATGCGGTTCGGCGGGCGGGACGTGGCCAAGAGGCAGCTCAAGCACCTACTCAAAATGGGCGAGCACCCCAATATCACGGTCCTGGTCATTCCCTTCGAGGCAGGCGGCTTCCCCGGAGCCGGCCAGCCCGTCTACTACATCCACGGCCCCGTTCCCCAGCTGGACACCGTTCAGCTCGACCAGGCCCACGGAATCGTCCTCCTGGACGCTGAGGCCCAACTCGACAAGTACCGACGGATCCTGGACCGCCTGACGGCCCTCAGCCTGAGCGAGACCGAGTCGCGAGCCCTCATCCACAGCATCATCCAGACCATCTGAGAGGCAGAGGTGCCCACCACGACCTGGCAGAAGTCCTCGTACTGCGGCGAAGGCGAATCCTGCGTCCACATAGCCGCCCTGGACGCGCCCCCGACCATCCACCTCACCGAAAGCGGCGACCCCGCCGGAACGGTGCTCGACGCCACCCCCACCGCCTTCACCGCCCTCATTCACATACTCAAACTCAAGCGCAAGAAAGAAGTCACCCATGGCTGACATCCCCCCGAACCTCGACTGGATCCGCGCCGCCCCCGAGGACGCCACCGGCCCCGGCCCCTGGATCGAGATCGCGTTCACCGAAAGCGAGGACCCCGAGGCACCCGTCTACATCCGCGAGACAAGCGACCCGGACAACGTCGTCACAACGAACCGCCGCAAATGGGACGCATTCGTACTGGGCGTACAGGCAGGCGAGTTCGACCACTTCGTGGAAGGAGTCGAACTCGACTGAGGCGGCAAGTGGTCGCGGAGTCCCAGCGAAACGCCGTACCCACGGCGTGTCGCTGGGACTCTCCTACCAACAAGACACCTCGCCCTACCCGGTGTGCCACTTCCGCGCGAAGTGTCACACTCCTGCGCCACAGGGGGTCGGGCCCAGGCATCGAGGTGACCTGTCGCACTCTCGGTCCCGGCCTCGGCCCCGGCCAGTTCCGGCCAAAGCCAAGTGATTCTCGCCACCCCACACGCACCCCACACGCACCCCTTACCTCCCCCTCCGGCACACCCGGAACCGGAGAATGCGGTTTGACATAACGTCAGAAACAGGGCAAGGAGCGGCGACCGACCAGGCCTTTCGCGCGTACCGCCGTACCGGACACAACAGCCCCAGCCACAGCCCCCGGCACTGCTGCGCTGCGCGAAGGGTGGTCAACGACGGAACCACACCACAGGTTCCGGTTCGACCTCATTGCCCGCTGTAATATGCCGTGATACACAGAGTGACGTCATGACCCTTCATCCACCGTTCCGCAAGCACCCCGACTAGGCTCCCTATGGGCCGGCGGCAAAGGATGGCGGCAAGGGATACGTACGAAACCCGCCAACCAATGACGCCAAGTCGACATACGACAGCGGCATTGTCGGCGAGAATGGGCCCGACCTCTGTGCACCCGCTCAGAGGGTGCAGAACTACCCACTAGGGGCGGTGACTTACATGTTCGTTGCGGCCGAAAAGGGCGACATCACCACCATCATCGGCGGAATCGCCCCGGACTGGGGCCCGTTCGGCGACCTGGGCAACGAGGCGCGGGTGATGATCGAGGTCGTGATGGCGGTCGCCATCCTCCTCTGCCTCGGCATCGCGATCTGGGGCGCGGCGAAGCAGCGCATCGGCGCGACGGCGCTCCGCGACACCTTCAGCGCCGAACAGGGCAAGGGCCTCATCATCGCCGGGCTCACCGGCGTCTTCATCATCGGTTCACTGGGCACGCTCTTCACCATCGTGTACGGCATGGCCGTGTAGCGCGCCGTGCGACCACCCACCGAATACGTGACACCCCGTCAGTCCTGCCAGTCCTGCCAGCCCTGCCAGCCCTGTCAGTTCCGCCAATCCCGCCAATCCCGTCAGTCCAGCAGACCGTCAGTCCCGGCTGGGCACGCCCGGTACCCCACTATCCCCATCCGTCCGTCGCGCCCACCGGCTGAGGTTGCGTTTCCCTGATGACCCCGATGTCCCTGATGGCCCTGATGTCGAGTCTCCACGCTGCGCCCGCGCCCAGGTCCGCGTCCGTGCCCGTGCCCGTACAGCTACCGTCGTATTGCCATGCGTTTCGGTACGAGACGGTGCCGGCGCCCTGCGGGGCTCCCGCCCTCTCTCCGTACGCGGTCGGTCCGTACGAGGTCGGTCCGTACGAGCTCAAGGAGGCGTACACAGCATGAGTCTCGGCGACGAGCACGGGTACGGCGACGCGGGCTCAAGACGGCGGGTCGACGGACGGGACGTACGGCGGTACGGGCCAGACCCGCACCCGGCTGCCCGAACAGCGTGGCGATGCGCACGAGGGTGCCCGGCGTGGCCGCCAGTCGTCGCGGAGCCTTGTGACGGTGGTGGGGGTGGTGGTGCTCCTCATCGCCGCCCTCGCCTTCGCCAACCGCGGCGGGGGCGACGACTCCGGGGAGGACAGTCCGAGCAACGACACGGCGGAGAGCTCGGCGACAGCCCCGTCCGGGGAGCGGCCGGTGGAGGCGAAGACAGCGGGGATTCCGTCGGGGTTCGCGCACAGTGAGCAGGGTGCCGAGTCGGCGGCCGCCAACTACTGCGGTGGTGCTGGTCTCGGCCGACATCCTCGAAGCCCGCGCGGCGACGGAGATCGTCCAGTCAGGTGTTCGTCGCCGACAAGGTCGCCGCAAGCTGGAGAGCAAGCTCGACCAGGCGTACTCCACGGCGTTCCTGGACAAGGTCGGCCTGGACAAGAACGGCAACGCGCCGAAGGGCAGCACCTACGTCTCACGCACGATGCCGGTCGGCACCAAGGCCACGAGCTACTCCGACAGCACCGCCGACCGTCGAGGTCTGGTGCACGGGCCTGTTCGGCATGGCGGGGAAGGACTCGACGAACCCGGTCACCAACGACTGGTTCACCATGACCGTCCAGCTGCGCTGGGCCGACGGCGACTGGAAGGTCGACAGCTTCTCCCAGAAGGAAGGCCCCGCGCCGGTCAACGGCGACAACAAGGTCGTCGACGTCCGACGAGATCTCGAAGGCCGTCGAGGAGTACGGAGGGTTCACGTATGCCCGGTAGCCCGCGCCGCGTACTCAAGGCCGCCGGTGCCGTCGTCAGCCGTGCAGACTCGGCGTCGTCCTGCTGGCGACGCGCGCCGCCGCCGCGCCCACTCCCTCGCCGTCGCCCTCGTCCGGCGACGACGACTGCGACCTCATCTCCGGCCCCGCCAAGGAGTACTGCGAAGGCGACGACCGCCCAAGGCGGCGACCGCCGGCACCCCCTCCGACACCACCGACCACCGCTCGACCCCCTCTCCTCCCTCGCCAAGGGCTGCGCCGAAGCCGCCTCCTGGACCATCGACAAGCTCTCCAAGGCCGTCAAGGAAACCGCGAACGTCGACTTCACGAACCCCGAGTTCCTCCAGCAGTACGCCGTCGTCTTCGCCGCCTCCACGATCCTCACCCTCATCCTCTGGCTGCTCGCGGTCGCCAAGCGGGCCGTCCGCGGCGTGCCCCTCACCACGGCCCTCGTCCGAAGCGATCGGCTTCCTCTGGCTGACGGTCCTCGCCTCGGCCTTCACCCCGCTCATCCTCTACACGGTCGTCTCGGCGACCGACGGCGTCACCGAAGTCCTCGCCAAGGCCACCGGCGACCAGACGGACACCTTCTTCGGCAACTTCTCCGGCGCCCTGGAGAAGGGCGAGGACATCGGCGGCGGGCCCGATCATGCTGATCGTCGTCTCGCTGGTCTCGATCCTCGCCGCGGGCGTCCTCTGGCTCGAACTCGTCATCCGCGCCGCCCTGCTCTACGTCGGCGCGCTGCTCGGCACCGTCGTCTACGCGGGCCTCGTCGACAAGAACCTGTGGGGCCACGTCCGCCGCTGGGCGGGCATCATGATCGCCGTGATCCTCGTCAAGCCGGTCATCGTGATCGTGCTCGGCCTCGCCGGCGCGCTGTCCGCCGAGGACGGACCCGGACGCCTTCTCCGCCGTCGTCTCCGGCCTCTCCATCATCCTGCTCGCCATCTTCGCGTCAGCGCGATGATCTACCGCTTCGTCCCGGGCTTCGGCGACGAGATCGCCGGCTCCCGCAACAACCGCCTCATGCAGGGCGCCGAAGGCAAGGCCGCGGCCGTCATCAGCTCCCCGGCCAGCCCTCGTCGCCCAGGGCATCAAGACCCACAGCACCCGGGCGGACAACAACGGCGGCGGCAGGCGGCAGTCCGCGCGCGTCCCGCCCCGCCAACCCCGCCTCCGGCGGCGTGGCCGCGCACAGCACCCGTACGTCGGCGGGCGGTAGCGGCGGCGGGGCGGCGGCGGCGGAAGCGTCCCCTCCGCCGCACCCCCGCCCGCACCACCGCCCCGGTCGACCAGCCCCCCACGCAGGCACCCGCGCAGGCACCCGCCCCAGCGGTACGAACCGCACGGGAGGTGAAGGGCGTTGACGACCGAGTCCCACGTGTCCCATCCGGTCACGCCCCGCCGTACCTATCTGATCGGCCGCGCCCGGCCGAACGCGATCGATCGGCAGGAACCGCGAGACCGGCGAGATCGCGCTGATCATCGCGGGCGCGTTCCTCGGCATGATGTGCGGCCTGCTCGTCCCCGTCCTGTCCCTGCGCATCGTGCTGCTGGTCGGCTTCCCGATGCTGGCGCTGGCCGCGGTGTACGTGCCGTACAAGCGGCCGGACGTTCTACAAGTGGTTCGAGATCAACCGCAGTTACAAGCGCACCCTCCGCCGCGGGCACGGCGTACCGCTCCGGCGCCATCGAGGCCGGCACCCGGCTCGACGGCCGCGAGGTCGAGGTCGGCCCGCCGCCCGGCATCGGACGCATCACCTGGCTGGCCGCGCCCTTCGGCCCCGACGAGATCGCCGTACTGCTGCACGCCGACCGCCGCACCGTCACCGCCGCCATCGAGATCGAGGGCCCGGGCGTCGGCCTGCGCGACAGCGAGGACCAGGAGGCCCTCGTCGACCGCTTCGGCACGCTGCTCAAGCACGTCGCGAACGGCGACGGCTTCGTCACCCGCCTCCAGATGCTCGCCCGCACCCTCCCCGCCGACCCGGACGCCCACGCCAAGGACGTCGACCGTAGCGCGGCGACGAGCGGGCCGCCCCGCTGGCTGCGGGACTCGTACGACCAGCTCCAGTCCATGGTGTCCACCACCAGCGAGCAGCACCGCGCCTACCTCGTCGCCTGCATGCACTACACCCGCGAACTGGCCGCCGAGGGCCACGCGATGGCCCGCGCCGCACGCCCGCAGGGCGGCCGGAAGCTCGACAAGGACGCGGGCCTCGCCGTCGTCATGGCCCGCGAGCTGACCGACATCTGCTCCCGGCTCGCAGGAGGCCGACATCCGCGTGCGGCAGCCGCTCGGGCAGGGCCGCCTCGCCTCGCTCGTCCACTCGATGTACGACCCGGACCACCCCATCGACCACATCCAGGCCATGACCAAGCGCAACGCCTGGCCGGCCGAGCTGGACGCGATGGAGCCGACGTACCTCCAGGCGAAGACCCGCGAGTCCTCCACCCGCGCCCCCTGGTGCCACTCCACGGCCTGGGTGAAGGAGTGGCCGATGACCCCGGTCGGCGTCAACTTCCTCGCCCCGCTGCTCGTCCACACCCCGGACGTGATCCGCACGGTCGCCGTCACGATGGACCTGGAACCCACCGAGATCGCCATCGAGCGCATGCTGACCGAGAAGACGAACGACGAGGCGGAGGCCAGCCGCGCCGCCAAGATGAACCGCACCGTCGACCCGCGCGACGTCGCCTCCCACGGCCGCCTCGACCAGCGCGGCGAGGACCTCGCGAGCGGCGCGGCCGGCGTCAACCTCGTCGGCTACATCACCGTCTCCTCCCGCTCCCCGGAGGCCCTGGCCCGCGACAAGCGGACGATCCGCGCCTCGGCCGGCAAGTCGTACCTGAAGCTGGAGTGGTGCGACCGCGAGCACCACCGCGCGTTCGTGAACACGCTTCCGTTCGCCACCGGCATCCGACGAGGTAGAGGACTGCATGTGCCGATGCGGGATCCGCTGTCCGCCCTCACCGACGCCTTCACCGCCTTCCTCTTCGGCAAGGTCGAGACGACCCGCCTGCCCGTGCGCACCTCCACGGGCCAGGCCCAGGCCGTCTACCTGCCGACCGCCGCCCCCGGCCTCGGCGACTCCGGCGTCATCATCGGCCGCGAGGTCTACTCCGGCAAGGGCTACATCTACGACCCCTTCCAGCTGTACGGCCAGCAGCTCCCCGCCCCGCACTGGCTGGTGCTCGGCGAGTCCGGCAACGGCAAGTCGGCGCTGGAGAAGACGTACGTCCTGCGCCAGCTGCGCTTCCGCGACCGCCAGGTCGTCGTGCTCGACGCCCAGGGCGAGGACGGCGTCGGCGAGTGGAACCTCATCGCCGCAGGAGCTGGGGATCACCCCCATCCGGCTCGACCCGACGGCGGCCCTGGACCAGGGCATCCGCCTCAACCCGCTGGACCCGGCGATCACCACCACCGGCCAGCTCGCCCTGCTCCGCACCATCATCGAGGTCGCGATGGGCCACGGCCTGGACGAGCGCTCCGGCTTCGCGCTCAAGGTCGCGCACGCCTACGTCAACGAGACGATCACCGACCGCCAGCCCGTCCTCACCGACATCGTCGAGCAGCTGCGCCACCCCGAGCCGGAGTCCGCGGAGGCGATGAACGTCGCCATAGACGACGTACGCGCCTGGGGCCTGGACGTCGCCCTGGTCCTGGACCGCCTGGTCGACGGTGACCTGCGCGGCATGTTCGACGGCCCGACGACGGTCGGCATCGACCTCGACGCCCCGCTGATCGTCTTCGACCTGTCCCACATCGACCGCAACTCGATCGCCATGCCGATCCTGATGGCGATCGTCGGCGTGTGGCTGGAGCACACCTGGATCCGCCCCGACCGGAAGAAGCGCATCTTCCTGGTCGAGGAGGCCTGGCACATCATCAACAGCCCGTTCGTGGCCCAGCTCTTCCAGCGCCTGCTGAAGTTCGGCCGCCGGCTCGGCCTGTCCTTCGTGGCCGTCGTCCACCACCTGTCCGACGTGGTCGACGGCGCGGCGGCGAAGGAGGCCGCCGCGATCCTGAAGATGGCCTCGACCCGGACGATCTACGCCCAGAAGGCCGACGAGGCGAGAGCGACCGGCCAGGTGCTCGGCCTGCCGCGCTGGGCGCGTGGAGATCATCCCGACCCTCTCCCCCGGCATCGCCGTCTGGGACGTCAACGGCAACGTGCAGGTCGTCAAACACCTGGTCACCGAGGCCGAACGCCCCCTCGTCTTCACCGACCGCGCGATGACCGAGTCCGCGAGCGACCACCTCACCGATGAGCGCCTCCCCGACGACCACCTGCACGCAGCGGAGCTGGAGGCGGAGGAACGGGCAGCCACGTTCATGGACCACCACGACCACCACGTGAGCGATCCGGACAGGTACGACGGGGGCGGGTACGGGTCGTCCGAGTCGACGGTGGCATGAGAACGGTGGCATGAGAACCGCGGCGTGAGAACGGCGGCATGGGCGGCGGCGTGGACCGTGGTGTGGAGGGGGCTTGAGCGGTGTCATGGACGGCTCCTTGGACCATCACTGGTACGGGGGCTTGTACGGGGGCGAGGACTATGACTGGTACGGCGGCTGGGACCATAACTGGTACGGCGGCTTGTACGGCTGCTGGTGCGGTGGCTTGGGCGGTGGCTTGGGATGAGACGGGACGATCGTGACCAGCGCCGTGAGACGCAAGGCGGCATCCCCGACGGGCTGTTGATCGGGGTCCTCGCCTTTCTCTTTGGCATGACCCTGCTGGCATGGACGGCCACGGGACTCGCCGGCTGGTTCGCGCGGGGCGCGTGGCCGGAGGACGTCACCTTCGCCCGTACGCCCCTGGCGATGCGCCACCTCATCGGGCAACCGCACGACATTCCGGGCGCCTGGCCGGCCACTCCGGCCACCCAGCTCTCCGGGTACGGACTTTTCTGGGGCCTGCTCATCAGCCAGTTGATGGTGCTGCTGGTGCTGACCGTGTTCGTGAGGGGAACGCTGACCCGGTGGCGGGCGGTGCGGACCCGGCGGAGGGTCGAGCAGAGGTCGGGACGCGCTGCGGAACCGGGATCGGGATCGGGGTCGGCTGAACCACGGGAATCCAAACCGGCACCCCTTCCCTCAGAAGCAGCCCGCACAGGAGCTCCAGGACCTGAGGAGCCCCCAGCTACGGACTCCCCACTGGCTGCGGAGACAGCCCCCTTCACAGAGCCCCCCGCCCCCGTCACCCTGCCCGCTCCCCGCGCCCCGACCACCCCGATAGGCACGGCCAACGCAGCCAACGCGCCAAGCCCGGCAGACACGGCTAACGCGGTAAACCCGACCGGCCCAGTAGGCACGGCCAACGCGGTAAATCTGACCGGCCCAGTGATCCTGGGCCCCGCCAAGAGCCGCTACCCCCTCGCCGTCCAGGCGGTGCGCGACGCCAAGGGCCCCGCCTTGGTCATCACCTCGAACCCCACGCTCTGGGCGGAGACCAAAGACGCACGCGCGAAACGCGGCCCGGTCCTCCTCTACGACCCTTCCCACCTCTGCGACACTCCCGCCCGCCTCCACTGGTCGCCTTCCAGGGGCTGCGAGGACAAGGCGACCGCAGCAGCACGGGCAGCCGCTCTGCTCTCCCCCGTCCGCCCCACGGCCAAGATCGACCAGCCACTCGCCGACGTCGCGGAAACGCTCCTGCGCTGCTGTCTGCACGCCGCTGCCGTGGACAGCCGCACCGTCCGCCATCTCCACCGCTGGGCACAGGGCACGCAGATGCAAGAGGCGGTACGGGCCCTCCGTACGAACCCGAAGGCGGCGTCCGGCACTGCGGGCGAACTGGAGTCGGCGCTCACCTCGCACCCCGAACGCCGCGACATGGCCCAGGAGTTGACGGCCCGCGCCCTGTCCTCCCTCTCCACGATCAACATCCGGGAGTCCTGCATTCCCCACCGAGCAGACTCGCTGGCCTTGGATTCCTTCATCGACGAAGGGGGCACGCTTTATGTGGTCGGTGAACCCCTCGAGGATCCCAGGGCAACCCCAGGGGCCGTGCCTCTGCTCACAGCCCTGACCGCAAGCGTGGTCGAGCGCGGCCGGCGCATGGCCGAACGGTCATTCTCCGGCCGCCTCGACCCACCACTCACCCTGATCCTGGACGACGTGGCAGCGGTGGCCCCGCTCCCCCAGCTCCCGGACCTCCTGACCGGCGGAGCGGACCGGGGGATACCGACGCTGGCCCTGATGCGGTCCCGGGAACAGTCCCGTTCACGGTGGCCGCAGTACGAACTACCGGTGTAACACCCCGGTGTAACACCCCTTGGCGCGGCGCCCCCCTGCACCCTCCCTCTCCCGCCCCCCAACCCCCGCAGGCCCAGGCAAGCTCACCCCACTCTCCACGAACCCGGCCTTCCGATAGAACACCTCGGCCCGAGTATTCCGCTCGTGCACGAACAACCGCGCACGCTCGACCCCGGCTCCCCAGGCCCACTCCAGCGCCACATCGAACAACGCCCGGCTCACGCCCGCCGCACCACCCCGGTACTCGGGCCGCACATACACCCCCACCACATGCGCCTGACGGCGCTCGATGACATCCCCGAAAACGTCATCGCCCGCACGACAACTTCCCTACGTTTCATGCGGGCCACCGTAATACGGCGGTACTACGCCCCTCACCCGAGCAACGCCGCAGCACGAGGCTGGTACGCCCGGCATGATCCAGAGAAATGCAGAAAGGCCCACACCATATGGTGTGGGCCTTTCTTAATATTTGTTCGGCGGTGTCCTGCTCTCCCACAGGGTCCCCCCTGCAGTACCATCGGCGCTGTAAGGCTTAGCTTCCGGGTTCGGAATGTAACCGGGCGTTTCCCCCACGCTATAACCACCGAAACACTATGAAATTTCGAACCGGGCCTCAACCCCAGTAGCCTACCGGGAGAGGCGTGTTCGTGGTTTCAGAACCAACACAGTGGACGCAAACAAACACAGACAAGCCCTCGGCCTATTAGTACCGGTCACCTCCACCCCTCACAGGGCTTCCAGATCCGGCCTATCAACCCAGTCGTCTCCTGGGAG
>CAVQGD010000041.1:0-130328 GCA_963711935.1 uncultured Actinomycetota bacterium | reverse complement strand
CCCCGGATTCGGGTGCGTTCGGTGTGTTCTTCGGCGTGTTCTTCGGTGTACCCGGTGCGCCCGGTGTGCCCGGTGTGTTCTTCGGGGCGTTCGGTGTGTTCGCTGTCCATTCTGTCCACTCTCTGAGAAATCCACTCCCCTTCCCCACTCCACGTTTTCAACACCTCCTATCCCCGAGAAGCAGCGAAATTCGCAAGATATTCAATCGCAAACAACGAATTTCATCGATCGAGCCTTGCGAAACCGTCAACTCCTCGTGCACAGTGAGCCGGTGGCCAGGCGAAGCGCAGACCCCCGGGACTCCCGGGCCGCTCGGGACCCCCGGGAGCCCCGGGAGCCCTCCCGCGAGTCCAGGAGCGGCACGCCACACCTGGACGCCGTCTCCCTCGCCATCATCGAGCAGCTCCAGGAGGACGGCCGCCGCCCGTACGCCGCGATCGGCAAGGCGGTGGGCCTCTCCGAGGCGGCCGTGCGCCAGCGCGTCCAGAAGCTGCTCGACCAGGGCGTGATGCGGATCGTCGCCGTCACGGACCCGCTCGCCGTGGGCTTTTGCCGCCAGGCGATGGTCGGCGTCACCGTCGAGGGCGATGTGGAGGCCGTGGCCGACGCGCTGACCGCCATGTCCGCATGTGAGTACGTGGTGATGACCGCCGGCTCCTTCGACCTGATGGTGGAGATCGTCTGCGAGGACGACGACCACCTCCTGGAAGTCATCAACAAACGCATCCGGGCCGTCCCCGGAGTGCGTTCCACCGAGAGTTTCGTCTACCTGAAGCTCAAGAAACAGACCTCTATGTGGGGGACCCGACAGCCGTGAACACCGACAGCCCGAAGAACCTCAGCCAGACCGCGTACGACCACCTGTGGATGCACTTCACCCGTATGTCCTCGTACGAGAACTCCCCCGTCCCCACCATCGTCCGGGGCGAGGGCACCTCCATCTACGACGACAAGGGCAAGCGCTACCTCGATGGCCTCGCCGGTCTGTTCGTGGTCCAGGCGGGGCACGGCCGCACGGAGCTCGCGGAGACCGCTTCCAAGCAGGCCCAGGAGCTCGCCTACTTCCCGGTGTGGTCCTACGCCCACCCGAAAGCGGTGGAGCTGGCGGAACGTCTGGCCCACTACGCGCCCGGCGACCTGAACAAGGTCTTCTTCACCACCGGCGGCGGCGAGGCGGTCGAGACCGCGTGGAAGCTCGCCAAGCAGTACTTCAAACTCGTGGGCAAGCCAGGCAAGTACAAGGTCATCTCGCGTGCCATCGCCTACCACGGCACCCCGCAGGGCGCCCTGTCCATCACCGGCGTGCCAGGCCTCAGGGCCCCGTTCGAGCCGCTGGTCCCGGGCGCGCACAAGGTCCCGAACACGAACATCTACCGGGCGCCTCTGCATGGTGACGACCCTTCAGCTTTCGGCCGCTGGGCCGCCGACCAGATCGAACAGCAGATCCTCTTCGAGGGCCCGGACACGGTCGCGGCGGTCTTTCTGGAGCCCGTACAGAACGCGGGCGGCTGCTTCCCGCCCCCGCCCGGCTACTTCCAGCGGGTGCGCGAGATCTGCGACCAGTACGACGTGCTGCTGGTCTCCGACGAGGTCATCTGCGCGTTCGGGCGGCTGGGCACGATGTTCGCGTGCGACAAGTTCGGCTACGTCCCCGACATGATCACCTGCGCCAAGGGCATGACCTCGGGCTACTCCCCGATAGGCGCCTGTATCGTCTCGGACCGCATAGCCGAGCCCTTCTACAAAGGCGACCACACCTTCCTGCACGGCTACACCTTCGGCGGCCACCCCGTGTCGGCGGCGGTGGGCATCGCGAACCTCGACCTGTTCGAGCGCGAGGGCCTGGGCCAGCACGTACTCGACAACGAGGCCGCGTTCCGCTCCACCCTGGAGAAGCTGTACGACCTGCCGATCGTCGGCGACATCCGCGGCAACGGGTACTTCTACGGCATCGAACTCGTCAAGGACAAGGCCACCAAGGAGACCTTCGACAGCGAGGAGACCGAGCGGATCCTGTACGGCTTCCTCTCCAAGGCCCTCTTCGACAACGGCCTGTACTGCCGCGCCGACGACCGCGGCGACCCGGTCGTTCAGCTCGCGCCGCCGCTGATCTCCGACCAGTCCACCTTCGACGAGATCGAGCAGATCCTGCGGGCGACGCTGACGCAGGCGTGGACCAGGCTCTGACCGTCACAGCACCGATGTGCTGATCAGCACCGGCCCCGAGGGAGCCCGTTCGAGTGAGAATGAGCGCCCCGGGGCCGCGTACTGTCCAGCCCCACCACCGTGAATCCCTAGCGTCTCCAGTGACCGATCGGCCCCGTCTTCGTTCCCCCGTACGGGGGACTCCCCACGGCAATCCTGATCTGAACCGAGGTGTACGCCCATGGTGGCCCCGCCGGACAACGACGTGCTCTGGGCACGCGGCCTGACCCACGCACACGACGGCTCGCCCGCGCTTCACGGCGTGTCGATCAGCGTCCGCGACGGCGAGATCCTCGCCGTCAGCGGTCCGCGTGGCAGCGGCAAGACCACGCTTCTGCGGTGCCTGTCGGGACAGGTCCTGCCCCAGCAGGGCGAGGTGTGGTTCAACAGCACACCAGTGCACACCATGCGCCCCCTCACCCGCGAACGGCTGCGCCGCGACCGCTTCGGCTGGATCGACCCCGAGCCGGCCCTCGTCCCCGAACTGACCGCCTGGGAGAACGCGGCCCTGCCGCTGATGCTGCGCGGCACCGGCCGCCGGGCCGCCAAGACCGCCGCCCTGGAGTGGCTGGAGCGCCTGGACATCGGAGGCTGCGCCCGCAAGCGCCCGTACGCCCTCCTGCACTCCGAGCGCCAGCGCGTGGTCGTCGCCCGTGCCCTGATCGGCTCCCCCACCGTGCTCTTCGCGGACGAGCCGACCGCGCCGCTGCACCACGCTGAGCGCTCCCATGTCCTGCGCACCCTGACCGCGGCCGCCCGCTCGCACGGCATCACGGTCGTCCTCGCCACGCACTGCCCGGACACCGCCGCGCTCGCCGACCGTACGGTGTCGCTGCTCGACGGGCGGCGCGTGCACACCGTCGGCCTGCCCCAGTCCCCCGAGACGGAAGGCCGGGCCACGTGCTCGCTCTCCGCCTAGCCCGCGGCGCCCACCCGGTCGTCCAGCTGCGCCGCCTCCTGGTCACCGCGGCGTCGGCGGGCACGGGCTTCCTGCTGCTGTGCACGCTGGGCCACGCGCTGACCCACCCGGACGCGTCCACCGGTTCCGTGCTGCGGCTCGCCTGGTGTGTGGCGCCGCTGACCGCCACCGTGTACTTCGCGGTGGCGGTCGCCCGTACGGATCCCGGGACACGTCCCCGACCCGGCCTCTCGGCGATCGGCCTCGGCCCGGGCCGCCTGATGGCGATCTCTGCACTGACCACGGCCCTGTACACCACGCTCGGCTCGACGCTCGCCCTGCTGTTCTTCCTCCACTCGCGCAGCGACCTGACGGGTTTCCCCTTCGGCGGTGACGCGGCCGACACCCTGGCCGCGGACCGTTCTCTGCCCCTGCCGGCCGCGCTGACGCTGCTGACGCTCGTACCGGCGATCGCGTCCCTGACGAGCGCAGTGGTCCTCCGGCCTCAGAACGGCAGGCCGGGACGCTTGAGCAACACCGCGCAGAGGGACGCCGGACAGCACACCGCGGACGACGCCGCCGTAGACCTGCCCAGCACCCGGCACAAGGACGCGCGCCCAGCCGGTATCCGTGCCCGGGCGCGTGCCCGGCGCGGTCGTACCGGCTCGCACGCCCTGTCCGAGGCGCTGGCGCGGGGCGCGGCCGACTCGCACGCCTCGTGGTCCGGCGCCGGCCAGGAGGCGGACCCCTCTCGCGCCACCGCCCCCCAGCCCGCCCCCCAGTCCGCCCCCAGCGGCCTCCCCTGGGGTATCGCCGTGCTCGCTGCCGGACTCGCCGTCGAGACCTACGCGAGTCGCTCCGGCGCCGCCCTCGGCCTCGCGCTCCCCGGCGGCCACGCGAGCACTCCGGCCGGCGTGCTCGGCGGCTGGATGCTCACGGCACTCGGGCTGATCCTCGCCGGACCGGGGTTGACCCATCTGTGCGGGCAGCTCCTGCAGGCCGTACGGCCGGGTGCGCTGCGGCTGCTCGCCGGGCGCGTACTGCAGGAGGAGGCGCGGCGGATCGGGCGCCCGCTCGGCGTGGTGTGCGCGGTGGCCTCCGGGGCGTACGCCATGGCCACGCTGCACTCCGGTGCGCGCCCTGACGTCGGCCCGCTCACCACCTTGGGCGCGCTCCTGGTGACCGTCTGCACGGTCCTGACGCTGGTGACGGCCGCGGTCGAGGCCAGGAACGCGCGCGCGGAGACCGTGGAGGCACTCCTGCGGCTCGGCGCTCCCACCACCGTGCTGCGCTCCGCCGCCCTGCTCCGCGCGGCCACCCTGCTCGCCGTGTTCGGCCCGCTGACCTGGACGGTCGCGGCCCTGGCGGCCACGCCTCTGACGACCACGCCTCTGACGCCCTGACAGCACACAGAAGCCGTACGGAACAAATCGACGCATCCGGCCGACGCATCCAGTCGACGCATCCGGTCCGACGCAGAACACGATCAATCAGCGGTGCGGCCTCGGCACGTCGTACGGGGGGTGGGGTGTCGGACCCCGCCGTACACCGGGGTCGGCAGGGGCCGGCCCCGCCGCCCCTGCGAGCATGACGGTTTCGGCTGCGTCGAACGCCACCCCGACCTGGTCCCCGGGCTCCGGCGCATCCCGCAGCGCGCATGCCGCTTCCAGCCGCGGCGCGTCCTCCGGTTGCAGGTGTACGGCGACATGGGTGCCCCGGAACGTTCGCGCCGCCACGGTGCACGGCAGCCCCTCCGCGGGCTCCACGAGCCGTACGCCCGCGGGCCTGACCAGCAGCGTGCCCGGTCCCTGCGGCGCACCCTCCGGCACGGGCACCTTGCCCCATGGTGTGTCCGCGGCCAGGCCGCTCACGGTCGCCGCGACCACGTTGTCGAAGCCGAGGAAGCGCGCCACGAACTCATCCACCGGCCGCTGCCACACCTCAAGTGGCGTACCAGACTGGGCGATCCGCCCGTCCCGCATCACCACGACCCGGTCGGCAAGCGCGAACGCCTCGCCCTGGTCGTGTGTCACCGCCAGCACGGTCGTGCCCAACTCGCCGAACAACTCCCGCAGTTCCACCACAAGGCGCTCGCGCAGCGACCGGTCGAGCTGGCCGAGGGGCTCGTCGAGCATCAACAGCCTGGGCCTCGGGGCGAGCGCACGGGCGAGCGCGACGCGCTGCTGTTCACCGCCGGAGAGGAAGGCCACGGCCCGCCGCTCGGCCCCCGGCAGTCCGACGAGATTCAGCAACTCCCGTATTCTCTCAGCTTGTTCGCCCTTGCCGGTGCCGTGCATCCGCAGCCCGAACGCCACGTTCCCGCCCACGTCCCGCTGCGGGAACAGCTGGTGGTCCTGGAACATCAGGCCGACGCCGCGCTTGTGCGCGGGCACGCCCGCCTGGTCCCGCCCGTCGAGCACCACCCGCCCGGAGCTGAGGAGTTGCAGCCCGGCGACCGTCCGCAGCAACGTCGACTTGCCGCTGCCGCTGGGCCCGAGCACACACACGATCTCGTGCTCGGCGACGCCCAGGTCGACGGCGTCGAGCACAGCCCGCCCACCGAACCGTACGGTCGTGCCCTCAAGGCTCAGCAGCATCCAGAACCCCCGGTCGCCTCCAGAATCCCCAGGTCGCCTCCAGAACTCCCCGGTCTCATCTAGAACTCCCCGCCCCGGTCAGCACGCAGCCGCTCCAGCACCAGCAGCGCCACCGCGCACACCACCATCAGAATCGTCGAAAGGGCCATCGCCTGCCCGTAGTTGAGGTCTCCCGGATGCCCGAGCAGCCGTGCCACGGCGACGGGCAGCGTCGGGTTGTCGGGCCGCGCGATGAACACGGTCGCCCCGAACTCCCCCAGCGATACGGCGAAGGCGAACCCGGCCGCGATCAGCAGTGCCCGCCGCACCATCGGCAGGTCCACCTCCCGCCACACCCGCCACGGCGACGCCCCGAGCACGGCCGCCGCCTCCCGCAGCCGTATGTCCACGGCCCGCAGCACGGGCAGCATCGTCCGTACGACAAAGGGGACGCCCACCAGCGCCTGCGCGAGCGGCACCAGGATCCAGGACGCCCGCAGGTCCAGTGGCGGCTCGTCGAGTGCGATCAGGAACCCGAATCCGACGGTCACCGCGGACACGCCCAGCGGCAGCATGAGCAGCGCGTCGAAGCCGCGGGCCACCCGCCCGAGCGGCCCGGTGTCCCGGCGGGTGAGGGCCGCCGCGGCCAGGCCGCCGATCAGCACGGCGAGGGCGGTGGCCGCGACCGCGTACTCCAGCGAGTTCCCCACGGCCTCGATCGGCGCGACGAGGAAGATCCCGCTGTCGTCGCTGGTCAGCTCCTTGTAGTACGCGAACCCGGGCGCGTCGAGCGACCGCTCGACGAGCACGGCCAGCGGCAGCACGAGCAGCACGGCGACCGTGCCGAACACGGCGGCGAGCAGCGCCCACTGCCCCGCCCCCTGCGGAGGGCGGGCGGTCATGGACGCGTCCACCAGCCGCAGCGCACTCTCCCGCCGCCGTACGGTCCAGGCGTGCACGGCGAGGATCGCGCCCGCCGCGACGAACTGGAGGAGCGTCAGTATGGCGGCCGTGGAGAGGTCGAAGATCTCGGAGGTCTGCCGGTAGATCTCGACTTCGAGGGTGGAGAAGGTGGGCCCGCCCAGGATCCGCACCACGCCGAAGGAGGTGAAGGTGAAGAGGAAGACCATGAGCGCGGCCGCGGCCACCGCGGGGCCGAGCGCCGGAAGGGTCACCGTCCGCCAGGCCGTGAACCGCGAGGCCCCGAGCATCCGCGCGGCCTCCTCCTGACACGGATCGAGCTGCGACCAGAGCCCGCCGACGGTGCGGACGACGACGGCGTAGTTGAAGAATACATGGGCGAGCAGGATGGCCCAGACGGTGGTGTCCAGCCGTACCCCCCACAGCTCGTCGAGCAGTCCGCCGCGCCCCACCAGGGCAAGGAACGCGGTACCGACGACGACGGTCGGCAGTACAAAGGGCACGGTCACGACCGCCCGCAGGATCTGCTTGCCCCTGAACTCGAAGCGCGCGAAGACATACGCGCCGGGGAGCGCGATCAGCAGCGTGAGCGCGGTGGAGGCGAGCGCCTGCCAGGTGGTGAACCACAGGACGTGCCGGATGCCGGACTGCGCCAGCACCTCCCCGATCCGCCCGAACTGCCAGGCCCCGTCGGCCTTCAGGCCGCGCGCGACGATCGCGGCGACAGGATGGGCGAAGAACGCCGCGAAGAACGCGACGGGCAGGACCATGAGCCCGAGCCGCGCCGTGCTCCCGCGCGCAACCCGCTCCGGGGCCTTGGGCATTGCGTCAGCCGTTGCGTCAGCTGTTACTTCGGCCGTCGCTTCAGCCGTTACTTCAGCCGTCACTTCAGTACGAGCGAGGTCCACGACTTGACCCACTGGTCACGGTGGTCGGCGATCTCGTCCGGTGCCATGGTCTCGGGATTCTCGGCCTGCGGACCGTACTGCTCGAACTCCGCGGGCACCCGCGCACCCTCCCGCACCGGATACACGAACATGTTCAGCGGCATGTCCTCCTGGAACCTCTCGCTGATCAGGAAGTCGATGAGCGCCTTGCCACCCTCGGCGTTCCGCGCGTTGCTCAGCAGCCCCGCATACTCGACCTGCTGGAAGCACGTGCCGGTCGCGACCCCCGTCGGTGCCGTCTTCGGCCTCGGCTTGGCGGAGACGACCTCGGCGGGCGGCGAGGAGGCGTACGAGACGACGAGCGGCCGGTCGGCTCCGGCCTTCTTGCCGCTCCCGGACCCGGAGAACTCCACGTGGTAAGCCTGCTCCCAGCCGTCGACCACCTTCACGCCGTTGGCCTTGAGCTTCTTCCAGTAGTCCGCCCAGCCGTCGTCGCCGTACTTCGCGGCCGTACCGAGCAGGAAGCCGAGCCCCGGCGAGGAAGTGGACGCGTTCTCCGTCACGAGCAGGTTCTTGTACTCGGGCTTGATGAGGTCGCCGAAGGAGGCCGGCGGGGCGAGCCGGTGCTCGGTGAAGTACGCCTTGTCGTAGTTGACGCAGATGTCACCGGAGTCGATGGGCGTGACCCGGTGCTTGTCCTGGTCGACCCGGTACTCCCGCAGGACCTGGTCGGAGCCCTTTGCCTCGTACGACTGGAACAGCTCGTTGTCGAGCGCCCGGGAAAGCAGTGTGTTGTCGACACCGAAGAAGACGTCGCCCTGCGGGTTGTTCCTGGTCAGGATCGCCTTGTTGACGGCCTGACCGGCGTCGCCGTCCTTGAGGACCTTGATCTTGTAGCCTGACTCCTTCTCGAACGCCTGGAGGACGTCCTTGGAGGCGGCGAAGGAGCCGTGGCTGACCAGGGTGACGGTCTTGGAGTCCGAGCCGCTGCTGTCGGAGTCGGACGACCCGCATGCGGACAACGTGACGAGGCCGAGCCCGACGACCGCGGCCGCGAACTTCTTGGTGGTGCTCACTGGATTCCTCAAGGTACGCGCTCAGAACTACCGCTCGGTGGCCGCGAGCTGACCGCAGGCCCCGTCGATCTCCTGTCCTCTGGTGTCCCGGACGGTCACCGGTACGCCATGGGCGGCGATGGCTTCCACGAACGCCTTCTCGTCCTCGGGCCGCGAGGCGGTCCACTTCGAGCCCGGTGTCGGGTTGAGCGGGATCAGGTTGACGTGCACGGGCTTGCCCTTGAGCAGTCGCCCGAGGCGGTCGCCGCGCCACGCCTGGTCGTTGATGTCCCGGATCAGCGCGTACTCGATGGACAGCCGCCGCCCGGACCTCGCCGCGTACTCCCACCCGGCATCCAGTACCTCCCGCACCTTCCACTGCGTGTTGACCGGTACGAGGGTGTCACGCAGCTCGTCGTCCGGGGCGTGCAGCGAGATGGCGAGGCGGCACTTGAAGCCCTCGTCGGCGAAGCGGTGGATAGCCGGGACGAGTCCGACGGTGGACACGGTGATCCCGCGCTGGGACAGTCCCAGCCCGTCCGGCTCGGGATCGGTGAGCGCACGGATGGCCCCCACGACCCGCTTGTAGTTGGCGAGCGGCTCACCCATGCCCATGAACACGATGTTGGAGAGACGGGCCGGACCACCTGGGATCTCCCCGTCTCTCAGAGCCCGCATCCCGTCCACGATCTGGTGCACGATCTCGGCGGTGGACAGGTTCCGGTCGAGGCCGGCCTGCCCGGTGGCGCAGAACGGACAGTTCATGCCGCACCCGGCCTGCGAACTGATGCACATGGTCACCCGGTCCGGGTAGCGCATCAGCACGGACTCGACGAGCGTGCCGTCGAAGAGCCGCCACAGGGTCTTGCGGGTCGTTTCCTGGTCCGTGGACAGGTGCCGTACGACCGTCATCAGCTCGGGAAGCAGCGCCTCCTGGAGCTTGGCGCGGGAACCGGCGGGGATGTCGGTCCACTGCTCCGGGGAGTGCGTGTACCGCGCGAAGTAGTGCTGCGACAGCTGCTTCGCGCGAAACGGCTTCTCCCCGACCGCGGCAACCGCCTCTTTACGCTCGGCGGGCGTGAGGTCAGCGAGATGCCGCGGCGGTTTCTTGGCTCCGCGCGGCGCGACGAAAATGATTTCTCCGGGCTTAGGCATGGCCCTACCAGTGTCGCAGACGTACGTGAGGGGCTCGCCACCCTGTGGACAACGAGCCCCTCACCTACAGACGCCCAGGTCAGATCAGGCGAGGCCGGCTCAGCCCGTCCCCACGAACAACAACCACACCACCGGAGCCGTAGGCAAGAGCGAGTCCAGCCGGTCCATACTGTGCCGATCTGCGGCTACCGCCGCGCGGCGCCATGCCCTTCCTCACCCCGACCCCACGAACAACACCAGCAACAACCACACCACCGGAGCCGTAGGCAAGAGCGAATCCAGCCGGTCCATGATCCCGCCGTGCCCGGGCAGTAGCGTCCCCATGTCCTTGATGCCCAGGTCCCGTTTGATCATGGATTCGCCGAGGTCGCCGAGCGTGGCGCTGGCCGCGACCGCGAGGCCCAGCAGCAGCCCCTGCCACCAGGTGCCCTCGTCGATGAGGAACCGCATGCACAGGGCGCCCGCGACCATGGCGAAGGCGACCGCGCCGAGCAGCCCCTCGCGGGTCTTGCCGGGGCTGATGCGCGGGGCGAGCTTGTGCGTGCCGAAGCGCCAGCCGACCGCGTACGCCCCTGTGTCGCTGACGACCGTCAGGAGCAGGAACGTGAGGACCCGCCATGGTCCGTCGTCCGCGGTGAGCATCAGCGCGACGAACGTGGCCAGGAAGGGGACGTAGAAGGCCGCGAAGAGGCCCGCCGTGACGTCCCTGAGGTAGTTCTCCGGCGGCTCCGTCATACGCCAGACCAGGATCGCCAGCGCGGTGAGCGCCATCGCCACCCACGCACCCTCGGCGCCCCGTACGTACCCGGCGACGACCATCGCCGCGCCGCCCACCGCGAGCGGTACAACGGGCGCCTTGATGGCCTTGCGCTCCCGCAGGCGCGACGTGAGCTCCCACAGGCCCACCACCACGGCAACCGCGATCACGCCGACGAAGACGGCCTTGACGATGAACAACGAGGCGACGATCACCGCTCCGAGCCCGACGCCGACCCCTATCGCGGCACTCAGGTCACGACCCGCGCTCTTCTTCTGGGGGGCGGGCTGCGGGGCGTCGGGCATGGGATCCGGCTTCTGTGGCACCGCCCCGAGGGGCTGCGCCGACGGCGTCTCGTCGCGGAACAGGGGGCCACTCAGCCGAGCGGCCCCCCGGTCGTCATCCTGGTTCCCCCCTTGCGGAGGGACATCGGGCACGATGGGCATGGGCTGAGTCTGCGGTGGACACATGTCCACATGCGCATCGTACGCGGGACTCGCCGGGGCATCCCCCTGGACAGGTCCTCGGTCGGACAGCCCCCAGTACCCGGCTTGTGGCGGCGCCCCCCAGGAAGAGTCGTTCATCAGACTTCGAGCAGTTCCGCTTCCTTGTGCTTGAGGAGCTCGTCCACCTGGGCCACGTACTTCGCGGTGGTGTCGTCGAGCTCCTTCTCCGCACGGCGGCCCTCGTCCTCACCGACCTCGCCGTCCTTGACCAGCTTGTCGATGGCGTCCTTGGCCTTGCGGCGGACGGAGCGGATGGACACCTTGGCGTCCTCGCCCTTGGTCTTGGCGACCTTGATGTAGTCACGGCGGCGCTCCTCGGTGAGCTCGGGGAACACCACCCGGATGATGTTTCCGTCGTTGCTCGGGTTGACGCCCAGGTCGGAGTCGCGGATCGCCTGTTCGATATTGCGCAGCGCGCTCTTGTCGAACGGGGTCACCACGGCCATGCGCGGCTCCGGCACCGAGAACGAAGCCAGCTGGTTGATCGGCGTCAGCGCTCCGTAGTAGTCGGCCACGATCTTGTTGAACATCGCCGGGTGCGCACGGCCGGTGCGGATCGCGGCGAAGTCCTCCTTGGCGACCACGACGGCCTTCTCCATCTTCTCCTCGGCTTCGAGGAGGGTCTCTTCGATCACCACTTGCTCCTGCGTGTCTTGAGTAGGCCCGGCTGCTGTTCTCTGTCACGTCAGCGGCCGGCTGCGTCGCGTCTTGTTCCTGCACGGTTCCCGACCGACAGACCATTGTCCATCCCCCGGTCAGGGTCCGTCCCCCAGACAGGGGTGGTCCTCGTCAGGCCCGACTACCCTGTTCACCCACGAGAGTGCCGATCTTCTCACCCTTGACAGCTCGCGCGATATTTCCCTCGGCCAGAAGCTCGAACACGAGGATCGGGAGCTTGTTGTCGCGGCACAGGGTGATCGCGGTGGCATCGGCGACCTTGAGGTCGCGGGTGATGACCTCGCCGTATCCGAGGGAGTCGAACCTGACCGCGTCCGGGTTGGTCTTGGGGTCGGAGTCGTAGACCCCGTCCACGCCGTTCTTGCCCATCAGCAGCGCCTCGGCGTCGATCTCCAGGGCGCGCTGGGCTGCCGTGGTGTCGGTGGAGAAGTACGGCATGCCCATACCGGCGCCGAAGATGACGACCCGGCCCTTCTCCAGATGGCGGACGGCGCGCAACGGGATATACGGCTCGGCGACCTGGCCCATGGTGATGGCGGTCTGGACGCGCGAGTCGATGCCCTCCTTCTCCAGGAAGTCCTGGAGGGCAAGGCAGTTCATCACCGTGCCGAGCATGCCCATGTAGTCCGAGCGGGCCCGGTCCATGCCCCGCACCTGCAGTTCCGCACCGCGGAAGAAATTACCGCCGCCGATGACGACCGCGATCTGCGCGCCGTCCCGCAGGACGGCCGCGACCTCGCGGGCGATCTTGTGCACCACATCGGGGTCCACGCCCAGGCCCCCACCGCCGGAGAATGCCTCTCCGGACAGCTTCAGCAGAAACCGGCCGCGTACTTTGCCGTCGTCGCTCTTCTGGGCCTTGGTGGTCATGGAGATCTCACTTCTTTGACTTGGCGCACATACCAAGAAGGCCATTGCCGGTGGAGCGTATTTCGCATCCCGCGCGCGGCAATGGCCTCCTCGTCACATCTGCTGTCGTCCGTCACGCGCGTGTATGGCGACACACACGAACCGCGGGGACGACCGCACTCGACCCTATAGGGATCGAGCACTCGTCGCGGTACGGACTCAGATTCCGACCTTGATGCGCGTGAAACGCTTCAGGGTGACACCGGCCTCGTCCAGGACCTTCTGGACGGACTTCTTGTTGTCAAGCGCGTACGGCTGGCCCAGCAGCGTGGCCTCCTTGAAGAAGCCGTTGAGGCGACCCTCGACGATCTTCGGCAGGGCGGCCTCGGGCTTGCCTTCGGCGCGAGTGGTCTCCTCAGCGATACGACGCTCGGCCTCGACGACCTCGGTCGGAACGTCGTCCTTGAAGAGGTACTTCGGCGCGAAAGCGGCGATGTGCTGGGCGACGCCCTTGGCGACCGCAGCGGTCTCATCGGTCAGCTTGTCGAACTCGACAAGGACACCGATCTGCGGCGGCAGGTCGGGCATCGTGCGGTGCATGTACGCCGTCACGAAGCCGTCGGAGAACTGTGCGAAGCGGTCCAGGACGATCTTCTCGCCCAGGTTGGCATTGGCCTCGTCGACGAACGCCTGGACAGGCTTACCGGCCTCGATCTCGGAGGCGAGCAGGGCCTCGATGTCGGCCGGGGAGGTCTTGGCGACGTGCTCGGCGATGGTGGCGGCGACGGCCTGGAACTTCTCGCTCTTGGCGACGAAGTCCGTCTCGCACTTCAGCTCGACCAGAACGCCGGAGCTGTTGTCGTCGGCGATGACGGAAACCACGGCGCCGTTCTCCGCGGAGCGGCCCTCGCGCTTGGCGACGCCCTTCTGACCCTTGATACGGAGCGCCTCGACGGCCTTCTCGACGTTGCCCTCGGCCTCGTCCAGCGCCTTCTTGCAGTCCATCATGCCGGCGCCGGTGAGCTCGCGGAGCTTCTTGACGTCGGCGGCGGTGTAGTTCGCCATGATTCTGTGAATCTTTCTCGAAGTCTGGAAGATCGAAGATCTACGGGATCTGCGGTCCACAGGTAGCCGTGGATCCGTGACACACCGCTGACCTACGGGTGAACGGCGGGAGCGGACGGACCGAAGGTCACCGCTCCCGCCGTAGGCACCCTGAAGATCAGGCCTGCTCGGCTTCAGCAGCCGGGGCTTCGGCAGCCGGAGCCTCGGCGGCCGGGGCTTCGGCAGCCGGGGCTTCGGCAGCCGGGGCCTCGGCAGCTTCTCAGCCTCGGCAGCCGGGGCCTCGGCCGGCTTCTCGGCCTCGGCGGCCGGGGCTGCCACAGCGCTCTCGGCGTCTGTCTTCTTCTCGCCCTCGAGCAGGTCGCGCTCCCACTCGGCGAGCGGCTCGCCCGCGGCCTTCTCGCCCTTCGCCTCGGCGGCAACGCCGGAGCGGGCGATGAGGCCCTCGGCGACAGCGTCGGCGATCACGCGGGTGAGCAGGGTGACGGAACGGATCGCGTCGTCGTTGCCCGGGATCTTGTAGTCGACCTCGTCGGGGTCGCAGTTGGTGTCGAGGATGGCGACGACCGGGATGTTGAGCTTGCGGGCCTCGCCGACCGCGATGTGCTCCTTCTTGGTGTCCACGATCCAGACGGCGCTGGGCACCTTCTGCATCTCGCGGATACCGCCGAGAGTCTTCTCCAGCTTGGCCTTCTCGCGGGAGAGGACCAGCAGCTCCTTCTTGGTGAGGCCGGAGGCGGCCACGTCCTCGAAGTCGATCTGCTCGAGCTCCTTCAGGCGCTGCAGGCGCTTGTAGACGGTGGAGAAGTTGGTGAGCATGCCGCCCAGCCAGCGCTGGTTGACGTAGGGCATGCCGACGCGGGTGGCCTGCTCGGCGATGGCCTCCTGCGCCTGCTTCTTCGTACCGACGAACATGACCGTGCCGCCATGGGCGACGGTCTCCTTGACGAACTCGTAGGCGCGGTCGATGTACGACAGCGACTGGAGCAGGTCGATGATGTAAATGCCGTTGCGCTCGGTGAAGATGAAGCGCTTCATCTTCGGGTTCCAGCGGCGGGTCTGGTGACCGAAGTGGACGCCGCTTTCCAGCAGCTCCCGCATCGTGACGACGGCCATGGCCGTTCTCCTTGTGTTTCTCGGTTGTGCCGCGAGTGCCGGACGGCACCCGCGCCTGACGCCCGCGTGCGCCGTGCCGCGAAGGACCGAGGAGCGCTGATACAAGGCCGCTGAGCGGCTTTGTATCGGGGCGTGCGAAGTCGACCCGGTGACCCGAGTCGCCATCAGAAGTGTACGGGACCCGCCGGGCCCCGGGTGACGCAGATATCCACAACTGGCCGGTAGTCCACAGATCCCAGCCATGGTCGACCGTGCTCCGGCACGGTTCTCGCATGCGAGCGAAACGATGTGCGTGGACGTGGCTGGTCTTGCTGTCGGGACTGGTGATGGCCGCCGTAGGGATGAACCCGCCGGGAGTGGGGGGCCGAAGCGCAGGAGCTGGGGCGCGGAGTGAGGGACCGGCCGTTTCCCTGGTGGGCGCGGCCCCGCCGGTGGCCGCAGGGGGAACAGGGACGGAATCGCCTGGAACGAGGGCGGGAGGGGACGGGTCAGCGACCGGGGCGAGCGGCGTGGAGAAGCCGTCCGAGCCGGGGGCAGAGCCCGCCGAGAAGCCGTCCGGGCCGGGGGCAGAGCCCGCAGAGGGGCCGGTCCGGTCACCGGGCGCCGACGCGGCTGTGCCGGCCGTCGGGCGGAACTGGCCTGTGGGGCAGCGCCCCTTGGTCGTACGGGGCTGGGAACCTCCCACGGCGGAGTACGGCCGGGGCCACCGGGGCGTGGACCTGGCGGCGCCGGCAGGTGCTCCGGTACGGGCCGTCGCGCCGGGCCGCGTGTCGTTCGCCGGCCGGGTCGCGGGGCGCGGAGTCGTCGCGGTGGAACTCACGGGCACAGGCGAGCCACCCCTGCGGACGACCTACGAACCGGTCCGGGCGAGGGTGAAGAAGGGCGACAAGGTGGCGGCGGGCGATGTCCTGGGCACCCTGGAGCCAACGGCGTCCCACTGCCCGTCGTCCTGTCTGCACTGGGGCCTGCTCAGGGCCGACGTCTACCTGGATCCCCTGTCCTTGCTGCCCCCACGGCTCCTGAGCAGGGGGCCATCACGGCTGCTCCCGGTGATCGGGGTACCCGAAACCGGGCCCGCGTAGCGCCGTGCTCAGCCGCGAAGTCCCCGCAACGCCATCGCCACCGCCGCCTCGATGATCGTCTCAGGGGCCTCCGCTGCGCCGAGTTCTCTCCGCCGTACGGCCGCGTCGACCACGCCTTGGAGCAGCATCGCGGCCAGTCGGGGCTGTGCGTGGCCCATGGCTCCCAGTGTCTCGACGATCATCGCGACGAGCCCTCCGTGTGCGGCGCGGATCTTCTCCCGCGCCGTGGCGTCGAGTTCGCTCGCCGAGATGGCGGCCACGGCCCGGTGCCGCCGGTCCCCGACCAGGGCCAGCTGCTGCCGTACGTACGCCTCGATCTTGCCCTCGGGAGTGTCCGCTACGGCCATCGCCGCCTCAACCTCCGCCGCCCAGACGGGGAAGTCGACCTCACAGAGCTCTTCGACCACGGCGGCCCGCGACCGGAAGTACTCGTACACGGACGACCGCGCGAGTCCCGTGCGTTCGGCCAGGGCGGGGAACGTCAGTGCCTCCGTCCCGCCCTCGGACAGCAGGCAGCGTGCCGCGTCCAGCAGGGCGGCACGCTGCCTCGACCGGTGCTCGGCCACGGAGGCCGCTCGAATCCTTGGCACGTCAACCACTTTACGGACGGACCGTCGGCCACGGCAGTCGCCTGGTCCGAGAGGACGGCGTCCGGCCAGGTCAACTGCCGAAACTCGCCAGCTTCGCGCGCAGTTGGAGCACGGACTTGGTGTGGATCTGACTGACCCGGCTCTCGGTGACCCCGAGTACGTTGCCGATCTCCGCGAGCGTGAGCCCCTCGTAGTAGTACAGCGTGACGACGGTCTTCTCCCGCTCGGGCAGGGTGTTGATCGCCCGTGCCAGGTACCGCCTGAGCTCCCTGTCCTCGGCGACCTCGACGGGGTTGTCGGCGGCGGTGTCCTCCAGCGTGTCCATGAGACTCAGCCGGTCGCCGCTCTCGCCTCCGACATGGAGCAGCTCCTCCAAGGCCACCACGTTCGCCAGCGACAACTGGCTGAAGACGGAGTGGAGTTCGTCCACCGCGATGCCCATCTCAGCGGCCACTTCGCCCTCGGACGGGGTGCGCCGCAGCCGCGCCTCCAGGGTGGTGTAGGCCCGCTCGACGTTGCGGGCCTTCTGCCGGACGGACCGCGGGATCCAGTCCAGCGCCCGCAGCTCGTCGATCATCGCGCCCCGGATGCGTGTGATCGCGTACGTCTCGAACTTGATCTCGCGGCCGATGTCGAACTTCTCGATCGCATCGATCAGTCCGAACACGCCGGACGACACGAAGTCGGCCTGTTCGACGTTGGCCGGCAGGCCGACGCTGACCCGGCCCGCGACATACTTGACCAGCGGCGAGTAGTGCAGGATCAGCTGCTCGCGCAGCCGCTCGTCACCCGTCGCCTTGTACGACCGCCACAACTCGTCGAGCGACGAGGGAGCGGGGGGCCGCACGTCGACGCGGGCGGCTGGGGGAACTGCCGCCCGATCGGACCCGGAGGTGTGCTGGGGCATTCGTCGCCTTGTGCCGTTCTGCCGTGAACTGGTGGTGCGCGAGTGAGCTGTCGGAGTGGTGTCGGGTTGCCGTCTGCGCCGGAATCCTCGTGAGCGTAGCGTGACTGGAGCGTCGCAGCGCGCGAAGAGCGAGGGATTGCTCGTACACGGACACGTTCCGACGGGTGCCGCTCACGGTCGCGCCCATCGCGCTGCGTAACTCCAGGAGACGTCAACTCCCGGAACTGCCTGGGCAGTCGGGACGTTCGCCCGGACGGCCGAACACACTCGGTCAGCATCTGCGTCGGTCCGATGAGACGGAGATCATGGCCTGGCGTGTCAACTTCCAGCCCTCGCCATGTCGTTCGACGTAACCAAGTGATCGAAGTTCGTACAGTCTGCCGACCACGTCGTCCTTCGTCGTGCCGGCGCCACGGGCAATCGTGTCGGCTGTCGCGGTCCGGCGGGCGGGGAGTGCGTCGAGGACTCGCCGGGCCGCCGGTTCCAGCAGGTCACGCGGCAGTACGGGCCCACGCCTGTCCGGTGCCAGGTCCCCCATGTCGCCGACCAGCTCGACGACCTCGGCGGCGTCGGTGACCAGCACCGCGTCCGCGCGCAGCAGTTCGTGCACGCCCGCTGACAGCCCACTGGTCGCCGGTCCGGGCACCCCCATCGTGAACCGCCCCAGCCGCTCAGCGGCCCGGGCCGTGACGAGCGCGCCGCTGCGGTACGCGGCCTCGACGACGACAGTTCCCCGGGTGAGCGCGGCGATGACGCGATTGCGGAGGATGAACCTGCTGGGCGTCGGATGCTCCCCGGGTGGCAGCTCCCCCACCACGAGCCCCTGTTCCGCGATGCGGCTGATGAGCTGGGTGTGGCCCCGGGGATAGGGCCGGTCCACTCCGCAGGCCAGCACGGCGACGGTCGCACCGCCGGCTCCGAGGGCTCCCCGATGCGCAGCCCCGTCGACGCCGTACGCCCCACCGGACACGACGACCCAGCCCCGCTCGGCAAGCCCCGCTCCCAGGACCGCCGCCATGTGGGCCCCGTACTCCGTACAGGCCCGGGCCCCCACCACGGCCACCGACCGCAGCGCCCACATGCGAAGACTCACCCGGCCCCGCACCCACAGCCCAATGGGTCGTGTGTCCTCCAGATCATCCAACTGCCCGGGCCACTCGACGTCCCCAGGACAGACGAACCGGGCTCCGGCGTCTCGGGCCTGTGCCAGGTCCCGCTCCGGGTCCGCACGCTCGGCGCGGGCCCGCAGTCCGGCCCACCGTTTGTCGGATGCTCCCGGCAGCGGCCGCCCGCCCTCGGTGAGCCGCCGGACCGTGTCCCTGGCGCCGATCTCGCGAAGCCACCGCCCGCCGAGTTCGTCCCCCGGCTCGATGACCCGCGCCAGGAACACCCGGTCGAGCCGCTCGGCGTCCGGCAGACCGCCCGCGCTCACCGCTCCTCCCCGTTCGACCACCGGGCGCCGCTCATGACAGCGCTCCGATCACCATGGGCACCCCACGGGAAACCCCGGTCCGCAACTGCAGGGCGAGGCCGACCTCCATGGCGGCCGGACGGGCGTGGCCCACCAGGTCAGCGATGGTCCAGGCGACCCGCAGCACGCGGTCAAGGCCACGAGCCGTCAGCACACCCCGCTCCAGGCTGCGCTCGGCTTCGTCCATCGCGCCCGGCGCGGTGTGCCACCGGCCGCGCAGCTCCCTTCCTGGGACCTCGCTGTTCGTCCGCCAGGGAGTGCCGGCCAGGCGCGTGGCTGCCCGCTCCCTGGCCACACGCACTCGGTCGGCGACCACCGCCGTGGACTCGCCCCGCGCCCCCCGCTCCGTCAGCACCGAGCGTGTGACACTGTCGACCGCCACTCTCAGATCGACCCTGTCGAGCAGCGGTCCGGAGAGGCGGGCCTGATAGCGGCGGACCGAGGCCGGCGGGCACTCGCACAGGTCGTCCCGCCGCGAGAAGCGGCCGCAGGGACACGGATTGGCCGCGAGCACCATCAGGAACCTCGCCGGGAACCGCACGACACCCGAACTGCGAGCGATCACGACGTGCCCCGACTCCAGGGGCTGACGCAACGCGTCGAGGGCATGGCTGCTGAACTCGGGTGTCTCATCGAGGAAGAGCACTCCTCGATGGGCGAGCGACACCGCGCCCGGCCGGGCGACGCCCTGACCTCCACCCACGAGTGCCTGCATCGTGGCCGAGTGGTGAGGGGCGCAATAGGGCGGGAGGTCGACCAGCGGTTTCCCCGCGGGCAGCAGGCCTGCGATCGAGTGGACCGCCGTGACCTCCAGTGACTCCTCCCTGGTAAGGGACGGCAGGATCGCCGGAAGCCGCTCGGCGAGCATGGTCTTGCCCGCACCTGGCGGCCCTTCGAGGAAGAGGTGGTGCCCTCCGGCCGCGGCGACCTCCACCGCGGTCCGCGCCGCGAGTTGACCGATGACGTCGGCGAGGTCGTGCCCGTGGTCGTGCTGCCCGGCGCCCACACTGTGTATGCCGGTGGCCGCGCCCACCCCCGGCATGCGCAGCCCGGCCATCAGCGGGTCCGGGCGACCCTCATCCGGTTCCTCGACGGGTACGGGTTCGTCCGTGAGGACGGCGATCAGCTGGCGCAGGCTGCGGATGCCCAGCACGGACACACCGGGCACCAGCGATGCCTCGGCCGCCGCGCACTCCGGGACCACGACCTGTTCGTAACCCGCCTCGGCGGCGGCCAGCACCGCGGGGAGGATACCGCGCACCGGCCGGACCCGACCGTCGAGCCCCAGCTCCCCGATCATCACGATGTCCGCGAGCACCCGCGGGTCGATCTGCTCGGAGGCGCCCAGGACCGCGCCGGCAACAGCGAGATCAAACCCGCTGCCGCTCTTCGGGACCGATGCGGGGCTCAGCCCCACGGTCAGCTTCTTCTGGGGCCACTCGGCGCCGGAGTTGACCACCGCCGCCCTGACCCGGTCCCGGCTTTCCGTCAGACTCTTGTCGGGCAGTCCCACCAGCGTGAACGCCGCGACACCCGGTTCGAGGTCGGCCTGGACCTCGACGACGACGCCCTCGACCCCGACCAGGGCCACCGAACACGTACGAGCGAACCCCATCAGGCCACCCCTCGCACATGTTCGACGACGGGGGCCCCGCGCTCGGGCAGCATGACCCCCACGAGGTCGATACGCACGCCTCCTGGCGGCGCCCCTCCGTGTGTGTGGACCCAGCATTCGGCCAGTTCCCGCAGTCGCTGCGTCTTGACCGGGGTGACAGCGGCCATCGGATGCTCGAAGCAGGCGCCGCTGTGGGTCTTGCGGGTCTTCACCTCGCAGACCACGAGGACGTCGCCGTCCTTGGCCACGATGTCGATCTCGCCTGTCCTGCCGCAGCGCCAGTTGCGCTCCAGGACCGTCATCCCGACCTCGGTCAGCCGTCGGGCGGCCAGTTCTTCTCCGTACTTACCGATCGCACTGCGTGCGTTGCGTGTGCTCATGTCGGCACCACCTCCGGCGCCAACCGTCACGCATCCGCCTCCACGCAGTGGATCTTGGTGGAGAACTCAGCGATTGTGGACAACTCCGTCACCCACAAGAGGGACACGGCCCCTCACCCGCCCGGGAGCTCCAGATCGCTCTTGTTCAACTCCTCGATGTTCACGTCCTTGAACGTCAGGACACGCACCTGTTTCACAAAGCGGGCAGGGCGATACATGTCCCACACCCAGGCGTCCGCCATCGAGACTTCGAAGAAGACCTCGCCCTGTACCGAGTGCACCTGCATCTCGTAGTCGTTGGTCAGATAGAAGCGCCGCTCGGTCTCGATCACGTATTTGAACAGACCGACGACATCGCGGTACTCCCGGTAGAGCTTCAGCTCCATCTCGGTCTCGTACTTTTCGAGGTCCTCGGCGCTCATGGCATGTTCCCCTTCAGCCGTGCGTCCCCCTATTGTGCGTCAGCCCCGTGAGCCCCTGAACGATTTTCGTGTCGAGAACCTCGGGCCTGACCGGGTTACCTCCGTCGAGCAGCCTGCACAGGAGCTCGGCGAGTCTGGTCGGATACACCGTCTCATGTGCTTCGGCCAGTTCCTGACCACAGCACCGCACCAAACTCGGCCTCGGTGACGCCGCCCTCCTCCATGAGTTCCCGCAGCGCGGCCTCCTCGCGCGTCTCGTCGCCCTCCGGACCACCGCCAGGTGTGAACCACCCGTCGTCCGGCTGGTGCCCGTACAGGAGCAGGATGCGCTCCTGCGGGTCGAGCAGCACGACTGGGCCCCCCTTTGTGCAGGCCGCCCTCGTACGCCTCCTCGCCGAGGCTCCGCCCTCGTACGGCGGCTCAGCGTGCGCCGGCCGGCTCCGTGGGCGCCGGCGTACGGCGGCGCTCGCCCAGGCCCTTGGCGATCGGCCCGTACACCCCGCCGCCCAGGACAAGCATCCCGCCTACCAAGATCGCGGCCGTGATCAGCCGCAGCGGACCCGGAGACGACAGCGAGCCGAGTGTCTCGAAGCCCGTGGGGCGCGACAGCATGCCGTCCATGGGCCACACGACAGCGTCCACGCGCGCGTCCACGGAGCTGCGCGGCACCGTGCCGCTGCCGGCCTCTGTGAGGTAGGCCCTGGAGTCCAGGGAGCCACCGCGCTCGTCACCCAGCAGGAATAGCCGTCCTTTGGGGACCTTGACCTCGGGGATGCCCGTCGCTTCGGCGTCCTGCCCCTCGGGGAGATACGACTCGTCGATCTTCTTGCCGTTGACGGTCAGCTTGCTGTCCGCGCAGCAGGCGACCGTGTCGCCGCCGACCGCGACGACCCGCTTGAGCATGGGCATGGCACTCCAGCTCTGCTGCTTGAAGACGACGACGTCACCGCGCTTGACCGCGCCGCCGTCGATCCGCTCGGCGAGGACCCGGTCCCCGGCCGTGATGGTGGGCGCCATCGAGTCGGTCGGCACCGTGTACGGCTGGTAGACGACGACGCCCCAGGCGAAGCCGCCGAAGAAGAGCACACAGCCGAGGGCCATGGCCAGCCCCGACAGCGTGCTGCCGAGCCGTCCGTGGCCCTCGTCCATGCGACGTGCCGTCCCGCTCATCCCAGTGCTCCCCCACATCGGAGAATCGCTCCCCAAGGACCGTACGCGGCCGCGGAAGACCGGTGATCTGGGACGGCACCTTACCCGGCGGTAACGCCGCCAGAAACCCTCGACTGTGTGCCAGTGAGGAGCCGGCGCCGACGCCACAGCACCAACGGAACCGCACCCGCGAGGCCGAGCGCACCCGGAGCCGCGGCGCTCAGGTCCTGGTGGAAGGTGTCGGGAACAGGCAGCGTGTCCCAGCGGGTGGGCGGCCAGGCAACCACGATGGCACGGCCCACCACGTTGCCCACGGGGACGAAGCCCTTGTTCGCGTCGTCCTGGTGGTAGCGGGAGTCCAGTGAGTTCTGCCGGTGGTCACCCATGACCCAGATTCTGCCCTCGGGCACCTTCACCTTGAACTGGCCGCTCTGGTCGACGTTGCACGGGGTGTTGTCCGGGTGGATGTACGGCTCGTTGAGCGCCTTGCCGTTGACCTTCAGCGGGCCGGCGCCCTTGCACTCCACGGTGTCGCCCGCCACACCGACGACCCGCTTGATCAGGTCCTTCTCCTCGGCGGAGGGCATCAGGCCGATCCAGCTGAGCACCCTCTGCAGGGGGTTGGGATCCGGTGTGGGCTTGTCCACGAGCCAGTTGTCGGGGTCGTGGAAGACGACGACCTCGCCGCGCTCGGGCTCGGAACCGAACCAGGGGGTGAGCTTGTCGACCAGGACCCGGTCGTCCGGCCGGAGGGTGTTCTCCATCGACTCCGAGGGGATCGAGAACGCCTGTACCAGAAAGGTCTTGATGAGCAGCGCGAGGACCAGCGCGATGCCGATGAGGATCGGCAGCTCCTTCCAGAAGGAACGCTGCTTCTTCTTGGGTCTGTGTCCCTCCTCGCCGCCCGGGGTGTCCGCGGCCTCCATGCTGTTGTTCGCCTCCGAGGCGTCTGGAGAGTCACTCTCGGCGCCTGGGGAACCTTCCGGGCTCCCAGGGCCTGCGGCGCTCCCCGGACTCAGGGCGTCCTCCGCGGCCGGGGAAGCCGCTTCGTCGGGCCGCTCCGGCTCTTCAGGGCCACCATGTCCGGATCGTGCGCCGACCGCCAAATCCCCCACATCCGCTCCTCACTCCGTACCACCGCCTGCGCCTTATCCGGTGCAGGCCCAACGCTCCCATAACGAGCGGGAGTGCCGCAGGGGCCGGGAGCGGGATCAATCCGTTCAGATCCGCGGTAGCCACCCTATGTGACGCGCCGAGTGCGGTGGTCGACCCGCTCGGCACGGACGCGTACGTGTCCGGCTTCTCCAGCTGGCTCCAATTGCCGAGGGGCCAGGCGATGACCACGGCCCGGCCGACGACCAAGTCCTCGGCGACAAAGCCCTTGTTCGCGTCGTCCTGGTGGTAGCGGGAGTCGGCGGAGTCGGCGCGGTGGTCGCCCATGACCCAGAGTTTGCCCTCGGGCACCTTCACCTTGAACTGGCCGCTCTGGTCGACGTTGCACGGGGTGTTGTCCGGGTGGATGTACGGCTCGTTGAGCGCCTTGCCGTTGACCTTCAGCGGGCCGGCGCCCTTGCACTCCACGGTGTCGCCCGCCACACCGACGACCCGCTTGATCAGGTCCCGTTCGTTGGCGGAGGGAAGCAGGCCGATGAACTGCAGGGCCTCCTTGACCTGCTTGATCACAATGGGATCGTCCTGCGGGATCGTCGTCTGCTCGCTCTCCAGCCAGCCGCCGGGGTCCTTGAACACGACGACTTCCCCGCGCTGCGGCTTGGAGCCGAACCATGGGGTGAGCTTGTCGACCAGGACCCGGTCGCCGACCTGGATCGTGTTCTCCATGGAGCCCGACGGAATCACGAAGGCCTGGACGAGGAACGTCTTCAGGACCAGGGCTATGACCACGGCGACGCCTACGAGGAGCGGAATCTCCTTGAGGGCTGAGCGGCGCCGGCGACGCTTGATCTTGCGGACGAGCTTGCGCCGCTCGGCACGACTGGGCCGGGCTGCCCCGCCGGCCTGCCGGGAGCCGGTGGGCAACAGGTTGCCTGCGGGGCTGCTGGAGGCCTCGCGCGTTTTGCCCCGTTTACCCATGGACGCCGTCCGCGGTGGATGCTGCGGGCACGTGCGCGTAGGCGCCAGGGTGGTCCAGGTCCTTCCAGTGGCCGACCGGCCAGGCGATCCAGTCCGCTCTGCCGATCACTCTCCTGGTGGGGATCATGCCGCCGCCCGGCGACCCCAGGCGGGCACGGGAGTCACTGGAGTCGCTGCGGTGATCGCCGAGGACGAACAGAGTACCCTCGGGCACGACCACGTCGAAGGGCACGTCCGACGGGCTGTCCCCCGGATACAGAAACGCCGACTCGTCGACTGACCGACCGTTCACCTCAAGCCTCCCCTCCTTGTCACAGCAGACCACGCGGTCTCCCCCGATACCGACAACGCGCTTGACATAGTCGGCGTTCCCGAAGTAGTTGGTTCCGTCGAACACGACGACGTCACCCCGCTGCGGCTCGGCACCGAAACGGTACGCCAGCTTATTGACGAGAACGCGGTCCCCGATCCTCAATCCGTTCGCCATGGAGCTACTGGGAATCTGGAACGGCTGGATCACGAAGGTGTTGAGCAGCAGCGGAAACAGCAGACAGATCAGGGCAGTCAGGGTGATCCGCCCACCGGGCAGCCAGTCGGTGACTTTGATCACCCATGCGAAACGCGACCGCCCCTCCGACTCTTTCGCTTCCGAGATCTCTTCGGAAACATCCGGCTTCCGACCGGAGTTGCCCGAGTGTATCTCGGCTGCGGAAAGGCGAGAGGAGCGGTCGCGCTCCAGGTACTGTGCTTCGGTCTCCATCGGGCTCAGATGCTATCCGGCCCCGATGGACACCTGAGCGTGCGCTCAGTTCTCGCGCTTCTCCTTGATCTTCGCAGCCTTGCCACGCAGGTCACGCAGGTAGTACAGCTTGGCGCGGCGGACGTCACCGCGGGTGACGAGCTCGATCTTCTCGACGATCGGCGTGTGCACCGGGAAGGTGCGCTCGACGCCGACGGAGAACGAGACCTTGCGGACCGTGAAGGTCTCGCGGACACCGGCGCCCTGACGGCGGATGACGACGCCCTTGAACTGCTGCACACGGGAGCGGTTGCCCTCGATGACGCGCACATGGACGTTGACGGTGTCCCCCGGGCGGAAGGCCGGGAGGTCGCTGCGCAGCGACGCGGCGTCGACGGAATCGAGCAGGTGAGACATTTCGTCTGCTTTCTTCGCTGATGCCACAGGTCATCAGCGGGAGCTGGATTGTTCGAGGGGATTGCTGTCCGTGTCGGGTCGGGCGTCGTATCCCCCTGCGGCAGGGGCGCACGCCGGACGACGCACAACAGCAATCTATTCTTCCACGCCCTCAGTCCTGCGCCAAAATCGGCCGTACGGCTCTCCTCCAGGGTCCGGTGACCAGCCCAGGATGGAGAGCATCTCGCGGTCCTTCTTGTCGAAGTCCCTGGGATCGCAGCGCTCGATGAGGTCGGGCCGGTTCATGGTCGTACGGCGCAGCACCTCGTCCCGCCGCCAGCGCGCGATCTTGCCGTGGTGGCCGCTGAGCAGCATCTCAGGGATGCCGCGACCGCACCACTGGGGCGGCTTCGTGTAGACGGGGCCCTCCAGGAGACCGGCCATGGCGCCGGGCGCGAAGGAGTCGTCCCGGTGGGACTCCGCGTTCCCCAGGACGCCCGGCAGCAGCCGCGCCACAGCCTCCGTGATGACGAGGACGGCTGCCTCGCCGCCCGCGAGGACGTAGTCGCCGATGGACACCTCGTGGACGGGCATGCGGGTCGCGTACTCGTCGATGACGCGGCGGTCGATACCTTCATAGCGGGCGGGGGTGAAGACCAGCCAGGGGCGCTCGGAGAGTTCAACGGCGAGCGCCTGGGTGAAGGGGCGGCCGCTGGGGGTGGGGACGATGAGGGCGGGCCCGTGGGAGCCCGTCTCGTAGCCGTCGGCCAGCACGGAGTCCAGCGCGTCGCCCCAGGGCTCGGTCTTCATGACCATGCCTGGGCCACCGCCGTACGGCGTGTCGTCGACCGTGTTGTGGCGGTCGTATGTCCAGGTGCGCAGATCATGCACGTGCACATTCAGCTGTCCACGCGCGCGTGCCTTGCCGACGAGTGAGACGTTCAGGGGTTCGAGGTACTCGGGGAAGATCGTGACGACGTCGAGCCGCATCAGGCCTCCTCTCGGGAGGACGCGCTGGGTCCCTCAGCGACTTCGTCGCGGACAGCCTTGTCGTCGATCAGACCGGGCGGCGGGTCGATGAGCGCGCGCTGTTCCTCGAGGTCGATCTCGGTGACGATTTCCCCGACGAAGGGGATCAGGACCTCGGTCCCGTCCGGCCGTTCCACGATGAACAGGTCCTGCGAGGGCAGGTGTGAGATCTCGGTGATCCGGCCGACCTCGACACCGTCCTTCGTGACCACGTCGAGGTCGATCAGCTGGTGGTCGTAGTACTCGTCCTCGCCCTCGGGCAGTTCCTCCGGGTCGATCTCGGCGATCAGGAGGGTATTACGCAGGGCCTCCGCCCCGCTGCGGTCGGTGACACCCTCGAAGCGCAGGAGGAGGCGGCCGCTGTGGACACGGCCGGTCTCGATGGTCAGGGGTCCGGCGGAGGGCGGGTCGGTGGCCAGGACGGCGCCGGAGGCAAGCCGCAGTTCCGGCTCGTCGGTACGTACCTCGACGGTGACCTCGCCCTTGATGCCGTGGGCGCGGCCGATCCGTGCGACTACCAGCTGCACGTGTCTTGCTCCTGCTCGGGAAGTGGCAGGGGCCGGAGGTGGCTTGCACCACCTCCGGCCCCGATACCTCAGCCATTGATTGAGGCGCCCCGACGGCGAGCAACCGCCTCCGCGAGAGCGGCGGCGGTTCAGCCGCAAGAGTCAGCCTTGGTCCACGTCGACCAGATCGACGCGGACGCCGCGGCCACCGATGGCGCCCACGACGGTGCGCAGGGCGCGCGCGGTGCGGCCGTTACGGCCGATCACCTTGCCGAGGTCCTCGGGGTGGACCCGGACCTCGAGCACGCGCCCGCGGCGCAGGTTGCGTGAGGCGACCTGCACATCGTCAGGGTTGTCGACGATGCCCTTCACGAGGTGCTCGAAGAGCCTCCTCGAGCATGCTCAGGCCCCGGTCGACTCAGACGAAGGGGACTCGGCCGGAGCCTCGTCCTTCTTCTCAGCCTTCTTCTTCTGGGTGATGGCCTCACCCTTACTCTCGTCGTCACCACCGAGAGCCTCGAACGACGGACGCACCGACTTCGACTCGGCGACAAGCAGCGGCGGCGGCGCGGGCTCGCCCTTGAACTTCTGCCAGTCACCGGTCTTCTTCAGGATGGCGCGCACGGGCTCGGTCGGCTGGGCACCGACAGAGAGCCAGTACGCCACGCGCTCGGCGTCGACCTCCATGACCGACGGGTTGTACGTCGGGTGGTACTTGCCGATCTCCTCGATGGCCCGGCCGTCACGGCGGGTACGGGAGTCGGCGACGACGATGCGGTAGTGAGGCGAACGGATCTTGCCCAGACGCTTCAACTTGATCTTGACTGCCACGGGAGTGGATTCTCCTGGTTTGACGTGGGTGGGCATGACGGGATGCCGCGTGGGGTTGCGGTACCCGAGTGGCCCGATGGACGCGTCAGCCGGAGGAGAGAGGGGTCCTGTGCGGCTGTCGAGTACAGCTAGTCATTGTGCCATATCCTGTGGGTCTCCCCTGCCGCGAGGGCCCACCAGGCCATGACTGAGCGGCATCCGGCGCCAGAGCGTGGGTGGGATGCGCTTCCCTCACCGACGCGGCATGCATCTGACGCAGAGTGCTGCTGCGGCACTGTCGACCACGTCCGCGTACGGCCGCTGAGGTACGGCTACCACGAGCAGCCGTCGCCTCAGCCGACCGCCGCGCCGACCACCTCGGGGATGCGGAACGGTTTGCCGCACCCGCCGCACACGATCGGCGCCTGGGCCAGGACCGAGGGAACGACCCGGACGTTGCGCCCGCAGTCGCACACCGCCTTCACCCGGACACCGCCCCCGGAGGAGCCGTGGCGGGCGGCCGGGCCGCGGAAGGTCCGGGACGTGTCGGCGGCGGTCGCGACGGAGTGGGCCTTCAGCGCGCGCTGGAGCCGCTCGATCGTCGGGCGGTAGCGCCGCTTTGCCTCGGGGCTGAGGGTGACCAGCGAGAAGCCGCTGCTGGGGTGCGGGTCCTCGGGGTGGTCCAGGCCCAGCTCCTCGGCGATCGCGAGGAATCTGCGGTTGTGGTACCTGCCGGCGCGCGAGGTGTCGCGGACTCCGCGCGCGGCAGCGATGCCGTGGACTGCCTCATGGAGCAGTCGCTCGAAGGAGAGCTCGTGCCCGCAGGCGGACGACGACTCCCCGATCAGGGACTCAGGAGCGGCAAGATCCGGCAGCTCAGGGTGGTGCCGCTGAATGTCGGCCCACGCCTGCGCCAGCTCTGCGGCCAGAACAGGTGGTGTCTGTGTCGTGCTCACGTAAGGGGAACGAGCCTGAGTCCCGCTGTGTTCCTCTTCCGGGGCATTCCAAATAATTTGCACGTACCTGCCAGCCGGTGGCCACGACCACTGGACGACACGCCGCGGGCGGAGTTTCCTGACATACAGGGAGACATACGGGGGGAGTGCGAGCGACTGCGAGCGCACTACCCAGGAGCTACACAATCGGACACAGGGGCAACTCTCGGCGGATTGGGGCACTTTCGACATGACACCTACGCTCGCGCCGCAACACCCCTCTCACGCAGGGGCAGCACCTCTCGTGAACCAGGGCACGCGCGCGCGTGACTGGGCCGAGATCCAGGAGCGGATGCTGGTGCCGCTTTACGAGACCGTCTACGAGCGACTCGACGTGGGCTCCGGCACACGGCTGCTGGGGCTCGGCTGCGGTTCCGGGCTCGCGCTGCTGATGGCGGCGTCCCGGGGCGCCGCAGTCACCGGCATCGACACGAACTCACCCGAACGGGTGAGTCTGGCGCGGGAACGGTTGGTGCCGGAGGTGTGGGGCACGCGCGCGCGTGCAGTCACGCGGGTCCTCGACGGCGCCCCTGGGGACCCGGGCCGCGCCCCCGGAGAGCCCGCGTACAACCTCGTGACCGCCTTCGAGCCGACCGGCTGTGTGACCGGCGACTCCGAAGGGCTCGCCGAGCTGCTCGCCGAAGCGGCACCACTCGCCGCGCGCGGCACGCCGGTGGTGCTGGTGGGCTGGGGTCCACCGGAACGGTGCACGACGTCGTCCGTACTGCGTGTGGCCACCAAGCTGGCGGATCCCCTGCGCACCCCGGGGAGTTGGCGCCCTGCCCTCCGGGACGACCTGGAAGAGGTCGCCCAGCGGGCCGGTCTGCGGCCCGACGGCTCCGGGCGGGTGGCGTGCCCCTTCGGATACGCCGACATCGACAACGCGGTACGGGGCCTGCTGTCGACCGGGGTGTTCGACGCGGCCATCGCCGCCACGGACCAGGCGCAGGTCGACAAAGAGCTCACAGAGGCCCTCCACACGTACCTGCGGGCGGACGGGACGGTGTGGATGCCGAATGTCTTCCAGTACCTGATCGCACGCACGCTCTGAAGGCACGCACCCTCTGAAGGGCGGCGGGAGCGAAACGAGCCGGGGACGCCCCTCCACACGAGGAGCGCCTCCGGCGTCGTACTGGAAGGGGCCTCAGCCCATGAACTTCTTGAACTCGTCGGGCAGTTCGAAGTCCTGGCCGCCCTGCTGGCCCGGCAGGGCGAACGTCCGCCCGGTGCACCGCCCTGGGCCGCGGTGGCGCGGCGGGCGGCCTCCTCCTGCTCCTGCTGCTTGCGCTTCATGGGGTTGCCGGAGCGCTGCTTGCCCTTGACCTTCTTCGGCTGCTTCTTCTGACGGCCGGGCCCTCCACCCATGCCCGGCATCCCGGGCATCCCCGGCATGCCGCCGCCCTGGGCCATGCGGGACATCATCTTGCGGGCCTCGAAGAACCGCTCGACGAGGTTCTTCACCGCGCTGACCTCGACACCGCAACCGCGGGCGATACGGGCACGGCGCGAGCCGTTGATGATCGTCGGGTCCTGACGCTCACCCGGGGTCATCGACTTGATGATGGCCGCCGTGCGGTCGACATCCCGCTCGTCGAGGTTGTTGATCTGATCCTTGATCTGGCCCATGCCCGGCAGCATGCCGAGGAGCTTCGAGATCGAGCCCATCTTCCTGACCTGCTCCATCTGGGCCAGGAAGTCGTCGAGCGTGAAGTCCTGGCCCTTCTTGGAGGCCAGCTTCGAGGCCATCTTCTCGGCCTCGGCCTCGCTGAAGTTCTTCTCCGCCTTCTCGATCAGGGTGAGCAGGTCACCCATGTCGAGGATGCGGGAGGCCATACGGTCGGGGTGGAAGGCGTCGAAGTCGTCGAGCTTCTCACCGTTCGACGCGAACATGATGGGCTTGCCGGTCACCGAGGCGATCGACAGAGCCGCACCGCCTCGGGCGTCGCCATCGAGCTTCGACAGGACCACGCCGTCGAAGCCGACGCCGTCACGGAATGCCTCGGCCGTGTTGACCGCGTCCTGGCCGATCATCGCGTCGACGACGAACAGGATCTCATCGGGACTGGTCGCGTCACGGATGTCCGCCGCCTGTCGCATCATCTCCTGGTCGATGCCCAGGCGGCCGGCGGTGTCCACGATCACGATGTCGTGGACCTTGGCCTTCGCGTGGTCGAGGGAGTCCCTGGCCACCTTCACCGGGTCGCCGACGCCGTTGCCCGGCTCCGGCGCGTAGACCGCCACGCCCGCGCGCTCGGCGACGACGCTGAGCTGGTTCACGGCGTTCGGGCGCTGGAGGTCGCACGCGACGAGCAGCGGGGAGTGACCCTGCTCCTTGAGCCACGTACCGAGCTTGCCCGCGAGCGTCGTCTTACCGGCGCCCTGCAGACCCGCCAGCATGATCACGGTCGGCGGCTGCTTGGAGAACCGCAGGCGCCGGGTCTCGCCGCCGAGGATCTGGACGAGCTCCTCGTTGACGATCTTGAGGACTTGCTGGGCGGGATTGAGTGATTTGGAGACCTCTGCGCCGAGGGCGCGTTCCTTGACGTTCTTGATGAACCCCCGGACGACCGGAAGCGCCACATCCGCCTCGAGGAGCGCGACGCGGATCTCGCGTGCTGTGGCGTCGATGTCCGCTTCGGAAAGGCGTCCCTTGCCCCGCAGGTTCTTGAAAGTCGCTGAGAGGCGATCGGAGAGCGTATCGAACACGGCGGCTTCGGTCCTCGGAGTCGGGGGCAGTGCGGGTTGCCCTCCAGAGTATCTGGCCGACAAACGATTCGTCCCCGCCCACTGACTCAGCGGGCGGGGACGGAACCCCGCGTGAGCGGGGACCACGTGAGCACTCTGGGCGCAGACGCCGTAGATACCGGACAACCCCGCCTCGGCGGGAGCACCCCGATCAATGCCCGGCACGCCCCCGATTAATGCCCCGCACGCCCCCGATCACGCCCTCACCCCCGCAGCATCTCCTCCAGCACCCGCGCCACCGAAGCCGCCTCCTCCCCCGACAGCGGCGCCCCCTTCGCGCTGGTCACGTAGAAAGCGTCGACAGCATTCGCACCGAGCGTCGACACATGCGCACTGCGCACCCGCACCTCCGCCTCCTCCAGCGCCCGCCCGATCCGCAGCAGCAGCCCGGGCGCGTCCTGGGCCCGTACCTCGATCACCGTGGCGTGGTGGGAGGCTGCCGGGGCGACCGTCACCCGCGGCGGAGGCGCGATCACGCCCCGGCGGCGCGGATACGCGGCATCCCTCTCGGCCAGGCGGGAGGCGATGCTCAGGGAGCCGTCCAGCGCCCGTACGAGGTCGGCGCGCAGCCGGGCGGCCTGGGGCAGGGAGCCGTACTCCGCGGCGACCCGCCAGTTCAGCAGGAGTACCGAACCCCCGACTGCGTCGGACAGGGCCAGGGTTCGCAGCTCGGCCGTGCGGACGGTCAGGCGGTGCACGGCGAGGATGCCGGCCACGGCGGGCAGGACGCCCGGCTGGTCCGGTACGGCGATGAGCAGTTCCACGCCGAGGGGCTCGGGCTCGCCGGAAGGCTTCTCCTTGCTGTCGCCGGGCGGCCCCGGTCTGGGCGCGCAGGGCGAGGACCGGGCCGCCGGTGCGGAACGCCTCGATGGCGAGTCGTTCCTGTTCGGCCGTGGGTGCCTCGGCATCGGCCTCGGGCTCGCCGGGGGCGTCGCCGGAGAGCACGGCCGCGACCCGCTTGACCAGGTCGGCGACGAGGCAGGCGCGCCACGAGGACCATGCCGCCGGCCCGGTGGCCAGCGCGTCCGCCTCGGTCAGGGCGTGCAGCAGCTCCAGGGTGCTCTGCGAGCCGACCGCCTCGGCGACCGAGCGGACCGTCGCCGGATCCTCCAGGTCGCGCCGGGTGGCCGTCTCCACGAGCAGCAGGTGGTGGCGTACGAGGACGGCGAGTACGGCCACGTCGTCGCCGTCGAAGCCGATGCGCGCGGCCACGTCCTTCGCGATGATCTCGCCCGCGACGGAGTGGTCGCCGGGCCAGCCCTTGCCGATGTCGTGCAGGAGCGCGGCGACCAGGAGGAGGTCGGGGCGGTGGACCCGGCGGGTGAACGCGGAGGCCCGTACGGCCGTTTCGATCAGGTGGCGGTCGACGGTCCAGAGGTGCACGGCATTGCGCTGCGGGCGACAGCGCACCCGCTCCCAGTCGGGCAGCAGCCGGGTGATCAGGCCCTCCGCCTCCAGTGCCTCCCAGACATCCACGGTCGGGCGGCCCGAGCCGAGCAGGGTGACGAGCTGTTCACGGGCCTCTGCGGGCCAGGGTGTGGGCAGAGGGCGGACGGTGGCCGCCATCCGGCGTACCGCGTGCAGCGAGAGGGGGAGTCCTGACTGGGCGGCTGCCGCGGCGGCGCGCAGGGGCAGCACGGGGTCGCGCTCGGGACGTGCGGCCCGCGCGAGCACCACCTCGCCGTCCTGCTCGACCACGCCCTCCGCGAGCGGGGAGCGCTCGGCGGTGGGCTTCCCGCCCCCAAGCGTCCTCCCGTCTCCCGCCACCGCCCTTCTGAGGAAGTCGCTTCTGAGGAAGTCGCTCCGCTCCCTTGCCAGTTTGCGCAGACGCGGCCGTACGGCACGCGACCGCAGCACGCGCCCCACCTCGCGCCAGGTGACCTCACTGGCGTAGGAGATGCGGCGCGCCGCCTCGTACACCTGGCGCAGTAGCGTGTCGGCGTCCAACAGGCCCAGTTCGGCGGCGACTTGGTCCTGTTCCTGCAGGGCGAGACGGTCGGTGGCACGCCCGGTGGCGAGGTGGAGCGCGTCGCGTACGTCGAGGAGCCGGCGGCGGGCGTCGGCGAGGCCCTCGCGCGGGGCGTCGGCCAGCCAGGAGGCGGCGACGGCGCGCAGGGCGGTGGCGTCCCTCAGTCCACCTCGCGCCTCCTTGAGGTCGGGCTCCAGCAGATACTGCAACTCGCCCTGGCGTTCGGCTCGTTCGGCGCACAGTTCCTGGAGTTCGGCCAGGCGTGTGGACGCCTGGTTGCGCCAGTCGGCCAGAACGGCCGTGCGCAGACTCGCCGTCAGGCCGAGGTCGCCCGCGAGGTGGCGGGCGTCCAGCAGGCCGAGCTGCACCTTGAGGTCCTCGGCTGCGGTCGTGCGCGCCTCGGCGGAGGTGCGCACAGAGTGGTCGAGGGCGAGGCCCAGGTCCCACACCGGGTACCAGAGGCGGTCGGCGAGGGCCGCGACCGCGTCCGCGTCGCTGCCGTCGTGCAGGAGCAGCAGGTCGAGGTCGCTGCGGGGGGAGAGCTCTCCGCGTCCGTAGCCGCCGACCGCCACCAGCGACGCGCCGCGCAGCCCCTCGGCCCCGGCGTCGAAGAGACCGCTCAGCCAGTCGTCCGTGAGCTCGGCGAGGGCCGCCCGGCGCGGCGGCCCGGACCGCGCCTTTTCCTGGAGAAGGCGCAGCCGGGCCGCCGCGTAGCCGCTGGGTCCCGAGTCCTCTGCTTCCGCATGTACGTCCGTACTCGTCACCCAGCGACTCCTGTTCTTCTCGTCAGAGCGCGTCGGGGCCGCGCTCGCCGGTCCGGACCCGTACGGCCGTGTCGACCGGGAGGGACCAGACCTTGCCGTCTCCGATCTTGCCGGTACGGGCCGCCTTGACGATGATATCGATCAGTTGTTCGGCGTCCTCGTCCTCGACCAGTACCTCGATGCGGATCTTGGGAACCAGGTCGACCGTGTACTCGGCACCGCGGTAGACCTCGGTGTGGCCCCGCTGACGACCGTAGCCGCTGGCCTCGGTGACCGTCAGTCCGTGGACTCCGAAGGCCTGCAGGGCTTCCTTGATCTCGTCGAGCCGGTGCGGTTTCACGACGGCGGTGATGAGCTTCATGCCTCGACCTTCTTGCTCTCAGTGACGGTGACGCTGCTGGTGGCGGCGGACATGTGCGAACCGGCGGCCGAGCTGAAGTCGTACGCGGTCTCGGCGTGCAGGGCCTGGTCGGCACCCGCGACCTCATCCTCCTCGGACGCCCGGAGGCCGATCGTCTTCTGGATCGCGAAGGCGATGATCCACGTCACCACGAAGGTGTAGCCCATGACGGAGAACGCGCCCGTGGCCTGCTTGCCGAACTGCTCGAGGCCGCCGACCCCGTCGATGGCGAGGAAGCCGACCATCAGGGTGCCGAGGACACCGCCGACCAGGTGGACACCGACGACGTCGAGCGAGTCGTCGTAGCCGAGCTTGTACTTGAGGCTGACCGCCCAGGAGCAGACCGCACCCGCGACGACACCGATCAGGATCGCTCCGAAGGCGTTGACGTGACCGCCGGACGGGGTGATCGCGACGAGACCGGCGACAGCGCCGGAGCAGGCACCGAGGGTGGTGAACGCACCGTGGCGGATGCGCTCGTAGATCAGCCAGCCGATGACGGCCGCAGCGGTCGCGATCTGCGTGTTGATCGCCATCCGGGCGGTCGTGCCGTCGACACCGAGCCAGGAGCCGGCGTTGAAGCCGAACCAGCCGAACCACAGCAGGGCGGTGCCGATCATGACCAGCGGAAGGCTGTGCGGCCGCATCGGGTCCTTCTTGAACCCGACCCGCTTGCCCACGACAAGGACCGCGGCGAGCGCGCCGATACCGGCGTTGATGTGAACAGCGGTACCACCGGCGAAGTCGATGACACCCTTCTCGAAGAGCCAGCCGCCGGGAGCCCAGACCCAGTGGGCGACCGGGAAGTACACCAGGGTGACCCAGAGGGCGACGAAGATCATCCAGGCGCCGAACTTGACGCGGTCGGCGAGCGCACCGCTCATCAGTGCCGGGGTGATGACCGCGAACAGCATCTGGAAGAGGACGAAGGAGAACGCGGCGATCTTATGCGGCTCTCCGTCCGCTCCCTTGACGAAGCTGTCCACCGTGCTGGCGACGTCGATACCTTTCAGGCCGATCGCGTCCAGGTTGCCGAGGAAGCCGCCCGCGTCACCGCTGAACGCGAGCGAGTAGCCGTACAGCACCCACAGGATGCTGACGATGCCCAGCGAGATGAAGGACATCATCAGCATGTTCAGCACGCTCTTGGACCGCACCATGCCGCCGTAGAAGAGGGCCAGGCCGGGCGTCATCACCATGACGAGCGCTGCGCTGATCAATACGAATCCGGTATCTGTGCCGTTCAATGCCGGCCCTCTCCTCGTCGTGGGAACGGCCCGGGCGGATGCTGATGCTGCGGGGAGGGCCGACTGTGCCAAGGAGGGTGGCGCAGCCCCGTTTCACAGGGCGCGCCTCTATGTTGCGTACAGATGACGAAGGGCGCGTATGTGTTACGACCACGTGAAGTGCCGGGACCCGGGGCTCTCGGGCCTGGGCCGTCAGACCGCTTCGGCGGTCTCGGGCAGGTGGTGGGCAAGCTGGTCGGTGAGGTCCGCGACCTCGGCGAGATCACCGAAATCGCGTACGGCCGTGTCGACGGTCTTTCGGATACGAGTGTTGACCCGCTCGGAGCGCATTTTCCCGGCGGCCCCCATGGCCTCCTTGGCAAGTGCGGCGCTCTGCTCGGGCTCGCGCTGCAGCAGGTGCACCGTGGCCATGCCGATGAGGTTGAGTGCGTACGATCGCTGGTGCTCGGTGTCCGTGGCGAACAGGTCGACGGCCTTGCGCATCAGGGGCTCGGCCATGGAGGCGTAGGTGGGGCTGCGGCCGGCGACGTAGGCGAGGTCGCGGTAGGAGTGGGAGTTCTCCGCGTGCAGTTCGGCCTCGGAGAAGAAGCGGATCCAGTCGGGGTCCGGGTCGCCCCACTCCTCGGCGTCGGCGAAGGTGTCCTCGGCCATCCGGACGGCGCGCTTGCACTTGCTGGGCTGCCCCATGTTCGCGTACGCGCGGGCCTCCATCGCATACAGCATGGACTGGGTGCGCGGGCTCGCGCAGTCACGGCTGCCGTACTGGGCGAGGTGGATGAGCTCCAGCGCGTCGTCGGGCCGCCCGAGGTGGATCATCTGGCGGCTCATGTTGGAGAGGATGTACGACCCGAGAGGCTTGTCGCCCGCTTCCTTGGCGGCGTGCAGGGCGAGTACGAAGTACTTCTGCGCGGTCGGCTGGAGTCCGATGTCGTAGCTCATCCAGCCCGCCAGCTCGGCAAGCTCCGCCGCCATCCTGAACAGGCACTTGGTGGTGGTCTCGGACTGGGGCTCCTGGAGGAGATCCGTCACCTCGTGCAGCTGGCCGACGACCGCCTTGCGGCGCAGGCCGCCGCCGCACTGGGCGTCCCACTTCCGGAACATGACGGTGGTGGACTCGAGGAGCTCCAGCTCGGGCTTGGAGAGCCGGCTCGGGCGGCGCACGGTGGACGCGGGCTCCGATGTCGCGCGCGGAGACGGCGGCGTGGGCACGAGCCAGCGCTGCAGGGGTTCGATGAGGGACGGGCCTGCGGAGAGGGCCAGCGCGGTCCCGAGGAAACCGCGCCGCGCCAGCATCAGGTCACTGCGCGAGAACTCGCTGATCAGAGCCACGGTCTGCGGGCCCGTCCAGGGGAGGTCGATGCCGGACGTGGACGGAGACTGGGGAGCGGCCCGCAGCCCCAGGTCCTCGACGGCGACGACACAGCCGAACCGCTCGGAAAACAGCTCGGAAAGGATCCTGGGGATCGGTTCGCGGGGGTTCTCGCCGTCGAGCCAGCGGCGCACTCGGGACGTGTCCGTGGAGATGTGGTTGGCCCCCAGCTGGCGAGCCCGGCGGTTCACCTGACGGGCGAGCTCGCCCTTGGACCAGCCACTCCGCACGAACCACGAGCTCAAGAGCTCATTGGGGAGCTTGTCAGCGTTGGTCCCGCTTCCACCGTTGCCACCCACTGGAACGCCCCCATCGTCGAAAACCGCTTGTGCGCTGTGCGCGCCAAGCCCTACATCGAACACGCATACCCCTAGGGCTCGCGCACACACGGTAATCATACGCTCACCCGTCCGGCCGCGGAATCCGGAATCGCCACCATTCGCCACCCCTTCAAATGAACTCACCCATGACCTCTTCGCGATTCACTTGATCGCGATTCACTTGATCAGGACGGCCGGAAATGAGCGGAATGATGCATTCAGGGGCGCGCGCCCCCAAGCGCACCACCTGGAGTGCCGCCGAGCGCCATGGGAAGTGAGTGATCACCCGACGAGGTGGAAACACAGGGTAACGTTCCCCATCCGCTTCGTAACCACTGGCGTGCTGGACCCGTTGGAGGGGGCATGGGCTTCACGATCGGCGGCATTCGGGAGATGCGATCCGCGGCGCGTCGGCGCGGCCGTTCGTCGGAGTGCACCGCGGTGGCCGAGTTCACCGGCCTGTGGGGCTGGGACGTAGTGCCCGGTGCGCGGGCTGCCGCGGGGGCGTGCTCGTGCGGCAGGACGAGTTGTGGTGCGCCCGGCGCGCATCCCCTCCCCTTCGCTCCCCCGATCCGCGCCGGGGCCACACTCGACGAGGTGAGCGCGGCCTGGGCGGAGTTCCCGGGCGCCTCGATCATGCTGCCGGTGGGCCGCTCCTTCGACGTGATCGAGGTCGCCGAGGCAGCCGGACGCCGCGCACTGATCCGCCTCGAACGGATGGGGCTTCCCCTCGGCCCTGTCCTCGCCACCCCCAAGGGCCGCGCCCACTTCCTCGTCGCCCCGGGCGCGGCGGCCGGACTCCCCGAGCTGCTCTACCGCATGGGCTGGGACGATCCGTCCTCCCTCGACCTGCGCGGCCTCGGCCCGGGCACGTACGTCACGGCTCCGCCCTCGGACCGCGGCGGCCTCGGTCCGGTCCACTGGCTCCGCTCCCCCGCCCTGGACGCGGCGACGAAGCCACCGGCCGCGCGTCTGCTGCTGGGCACGCTGGCGTACGTGGCGCATCGGTCGCGGGCATAGGTCTGCCGGGAGCAGCGGCAACAGCGAAGGGCCCCTCCGTATCTGCCTCATGCGGAGGGGCCCTTCCCGGATACGTACCGCGCGTACGCGCCGCCCGTACACCGCCTTACTCGCCGATAAGCGCATCCACGAACGCCTCCGACTCGAACGGTGCCAAGTCGTCGGCGCCTTCTCCCAGCCCGACCAGCTTGACCGGCACGCCCAGCTCGCGCTGTACGGCGACCACGATGCCGCCCTTGGCCGTGCCGTCGAGCTTGGTCAGGACGATGCCGGTGATGTCGACGACCTCGGCGAAGACGCGGGCCTGAACGAGTCCGTTCTGCCCTGTGGTGGCGTCGAGCACGAGCAGCACCTCGTCCAGCGGCGCGTGCTTCTCCACGACGCGCTTGACCTTGCCGAGCTCATCCATGAGCCCGGTCTTGGTGTGGAGCCGACCGGCGGTGTCGATGAGGACGACGTCGGCGCCCATCTCTTTGCCCTCCTTGACCGCGTCGAAGGCGACGGAGGCGGGGTCGCCGGCTTCCGGGCCGCGCACGGTGTGGGCGCCGACCCGCTCGCCCCAGGTCTGCAGCTGGTCGGCGGCGGCCGCGCGGAAGGTGTCGGCGGCGCCGAGGACGACGCTGCGGCCGTCGGCCACGAGGACACGGGCGAGCTTGCCGGTGGTGGTCGTCTTGCCGGTGCCGTTGACGCCGACGACCATCACGATGCCGGGCCTGCTGGTTTCGGGCTCCGTCTTCACGGTGCGGTCCATGTCGGTGCCGACCAGCTTGAGCAGTTCCTCACGCAGCAGCCCGCGCAGTTCCTGAGGCGTGCGGGTGCCGAGCACCTTCACGCGCTCGCGCAGCTGCTCGACCAGTTCCTGGGTGGGTTGTACACCGACGTCGGCGATGAGCAGGGTCTCCTCGATCTCCTCCCAGGTGTCCTCGTCGAGGTGCTCGCGCGAGAGCAGCACGAGCAGCCCCTTGCCGAGGGCGTTCTGCGAGCGGGAGAGCCGGGTGCGCAGCCGGATCAGACGGCCGGCGGTGGGCTCGGGGATCTCGATCTCGGGTACGACGAGCTCGGGGAGGGTGGGTGGCTCCTCCACGGCGACGGGAGCCGAGGCGCCGGGAAGATCCACCTCCTCGATGGTCCGGCGCGGTTCGTCGCGCGGTGTTTCGGCCTCGTCGCCGACGTGCGGCTCGGCCGGAGGGGCGGTGATGTCGGGCGGCGCCGGGGGCGCCGGAGGCAGCGGCTTCTTTCTGCGGCTGCCGACGAGGAGTCCGCCGAGCGCGGCGAACACGACCACGGCGATGACTACAACAAGGATGACGATGTCGTTTTGCATAGCCCGTCCAGTATCCATCCCTCCCTAGGGAGGGATGGTTTCTCCCTAGGGAGGGCCGTCTCGTGGCGCTTTCCCGGCGTTACGGCGTGTCGGCCCGTCCTTCCCCACCCCTGAACACGCACCTGCTCAGCGCAAGCGCTGGCTGATGACCTTCGACACGCCGTCGCCCTGCATGGAGACGCCGTAGAGCACGTCGGCGACCTCCATGGTCCGCTTCTGGTGGGTGATCACGATCAGCTGGGAGGATTCCTGGAGCTCCCGCATGAGGCGGATCAGGCGCTGGAGGTTGGTGTCGTCGAGGGCCGCCTCGACCTCGTCCATCACATAGAACGGGCTGGGCCGCGCCTTGAAGATCGACACGAGCAGCGCGACGGCGGTGAGTGAGCGCTCACCACCCGACAGCAGTGACAGCCGCTTGACCTTCTTGCCCGGGGGTCGCGCCTCGACATCGACACCGGTGGTGAGCATGTTGTCGGGATCGGTCAGAACGAGCCGCCCGTCACCACCCGGGAACAGCCGACTGAACACGCCCTCAAACTCCCGGGCCGTATCCCGGTACGCCTCGGTGAAGACCTGCTCGACGCGCTCGTCGACCTCCTTCACCACCTGGAGCAGATCGGCGTGGGTCTTCTTCAGGTCCTCCAGCTGCTCGCTGAGGAACTTGTGGCGTTCCTCCAGCGCCGCAAACTCCTCCAGAGCAAGCGGATTGACCTTGCCGAGTTGCTGGTACGCCCGCTCGGCCGACTTGAGCCGCTTCTCCTGCTCGGTGCGGACGAAGGGCTTGGGCTGGTTGCGCGGGTGCTCGGGGTTCTCCGGCAGCTCCTCCCCCTCGGCGGGCAGCGAGGGGGGTACGAGCTGGTCAGGGCCGTAGTCCGCGACCAGTCCCGCCGGCTCCACGCCCAGCTCCTCCAGCGCCTTCGTCTCCAGCTGCTCTATCCGCAGCCGCTTCTCGGCACCGAGCACCTCGCCCCGGTGGACGGAGTCGGTGAGCTTGTCGAGCTCGGCCTTGAGGTCGCGGCCCTCGCCCCGGACCCGGGCGAGCTCCTGCTCCCGGCACGCCTTGGCGGCCTCGGCGGCGGTGCGCTCCTCCTCGGCACGGACAAGGGAGACCTCGACGTGGGCGAGCAGCTGCCGGGCGCCGGACGCGACGGCCTCGGCCACGGCCGCCTCGTGGCTGAGCCGTGCCCTGCGCTGTTCGGCGCGCGCCCGTGCCTCGCGCTCGGCGCGCGCGGCCCGGTCCAGAGAATCGGCGCGCCCCGCGAGCCCCTTGACGCGCTCCTCGTGGGTGCGTACCTGGAGCCTGGCTTCCATCTCGGTCTGCCGCGCGTTTGCTCCGTCGGCGGCGAGCCGGTCCCGTACGGAGGTGTCGGGCTCCTCCTCGACCGGCATCTCTTCGGCGACGGCGAGCCGCTCGGCCAGCTCCTCGGCTTCGGCCATGGCCTTGTCGAGGGCCTCCTGTGCCCGCGCGGCCGCGGCGGTGCTCCGCTCGGCCTCTCCGGCCGCCCCCCGCGCCTGCCCGGCCAGTCGCCCGAACTGCTGTGCGACCGCCGACTTCTCCCGCTCGGCTGCCCGCCGCCGCTCCCCCAGCTCCTCGACGAGCCCGGCATGTTCCTCGCGCTGTTCGGCGGCCCGGTGCTGGGCTTCGGTCAACTCCTCGCAGCGTACGGCGAGTTCTGCGAGCTCGGCCGCCGCTTCGTCGACGGATGCCTGTACTTCGAGCAGGCTGGGCGCTCCGGCCGATCCGCCGTGCGCGAAGTGCGCGCCGAGCAGGTCGCCCTCGGCGGTGACAGCGGTCAGGCGGGGGTGCGCGCAGACGAAATCCTCGGCGTCCTCGAGGGTACTGACGACGACGATGTCACGCAGCAACCGCCGTACGGCGGACATGAGTTTGGCGGGTCCGCGGACCAGGTTGGCGGCGAACGGCGGCCCGTCGGTCCGTTCCCGCGGCGGTACGTCGTCGGGGGCGCCGCTCAGCAGCAGCGCCGCCCGGCCCGCGTCCTGCTTGCGGAGCAGGCGGATGGCGTCGGCAGCGGAGGACGGAGTCGTCACCGCGATCGCGTCCGCCGCCGCGCCGAAGGCGGCGGCCAGGGGGAGCTCGTAGCCCGGGGTGACCGTCAGCAGTTCGGCGGCCGGGCCCAGCAGGCCGCTGAGACGATCCTTCGCGCCCAGCAGCGCGCCCGTGCCGTCCTTGCGCCGTAGGCCGAGGGCCAGGGCCTCGTGGCGGGCCTGGGTCGCGGCCCGTTCACGTTCGGCTGCCGTGGCCGCCTCGCGGGCCACCGCCAGGGCCGCCTCCGTCTCGGCCAGCGCCTGTTTGGCGGCCTCGTGCTGCTCGGCGAGTTCAGCGTCGCCCGCGTCGAGGCCGTCGACCTCGGCCTTGAGGGCCTCGTACTCCTCCTGGGCTGCGACGGCACGTTCCCGCGCCTCGTCCCGTGCGCAGGCGAGGCGGTCGATCTCGGCCTGGGCGGACGCGGCACGGGAGCGGACCGCGTTGACCTGGCCGTTGAGGCGGGCGAGGCCCTCGCGGCGGTCGGCGATGGCCCGGGCGACATCCTTCAGCCGGCGTTCCTCGACGGCCAGCTCGCGCTCCAGTTCGCTCCGGTGCGCGACCGTGTCCTCCAAAGCACGCTCGGCCGCCTCCAGGGCTGCTTCGAGCTCGGCCTCCTGTTCGCGGATACGGGCGGCCTCGCGCTCCATGTCCTCGGGGTCGCGTCCGCGCCGCTCCTCGGGGGGCGTGGATGTGGCGCTTTTCACCCGGGCCTCGGCCAGCGAGATCGTGCCGCGTACCCGCTCCGCGAGCTGCGAGAGCTCGTACCAGGTCTGCTGGGCCCGCTGGAGGCGCGGCGTGAGCTGCCGTACCTTCTCCTCCAGCAGTTCCTCCCGCTGGAGCGCCTTCTTCAGCCCGGCCTCGGCGGTCTCCTTGCGCTGCTTCAGCGCGGCCTCGTCGACGATCTCGGCCTGGAGCGCCTGGCGAAGCCGTACGAGATCGTCGGCGAGCAGGCGCAGGCGGGCGTCGCGGAGGTCGGCCTGGATGACGGCAGCCCTGCGCGCGACGGCGGCCTGGCGGCCGAGGGGCTTGAGCTGGCGCCGCAGCTCGTCGGTGAGGTCCTGGACGCGAGCAAGGTTGGCCTGCATCGCGTCCAGTTTCCGCAGCGCCTTCTCCTTGCGCTTGCGGTGCTTGAGGACACCGGCCGCCTCCTCGATGAAGGCGCGACGGCCCATGGGGTCGGCGTGCAGAACGGAGTCGAGCTGGCCCTGGCCAACGATGACATGCATCTCGCGGCCGATGCCGGCGTCGGAGAGCAGTTCCTGGATGTCCAGCAGGCGGCAGGTGTCGCCGTTGATCTGGTATTCGCTGCCGCCGTTGCGGAACATGATCCGCGCGATCGTGACCTCGGCGTACTCGATGGGCAGCACGCCGTCGCTGTTGTCGATGGTCAGGGACACCTCGGCGCGGCCGAGCGGCGGGCGCCCGGTGGTGCCAGCGAAGATGACGTCCTCCATCTTGCCACCGCGCAGCGACTTGGCGCCTTGCTCGCCCATAACCCAGCTCAGCGCGTCCACGACATTGGACTTGCCCGAGCCGTTCGGCCCCACGACACACGTGATGCCCGGCTCGAACCGCAACGTGGTCGCCGAGGCGAACGACTTGAACCCGCGGAGGGTCAGGGCCTTGAGGTGCACGCCGCTGGACTCTACCTTCCGGCCGTATCTCCCTCCATGAACGCGCGGTTTCACCCATGAACACGGAGGGCACACCAGTCGTTATAGAGAGTGTGGGAGAGCCCAGGGGCAAGAAAGAAGGGACGCCGAAAGGGCGCCCCTTGCAGAGCTGACAACTTAGCGGTTGATACGAGCCGCCCAGCCCCCTGCTGTCTTTGTGTGATGCAGTAGTCAGGTGAGCGCAGGCTCCGCCTGGTGTGCGTCGATGCTCTCGACAAGCGCGTCGTGAGAAGCGACAGCCTGCAACGCGTCATTCTCCTCCTGGATCCGTACGAGTTCGGATTCCAGATCCTGGACACGCTGCTGGAGCCGTCGCATCTCGGCGAGGAGCCGCGGGTCGGAGCCGCCGACGTAACCGAGAAGCGCCTTTGCCATGATGGATGGGCCTCCACACTGAGTGACCGACCGAAGCGGTGTGGGTCGTGAGGGAATCGCACCCGGGTGCTTGGCACTATGGAGTTTTGCTGCCGTTCATCCATGCCAAACAGCTGAGGTGCGCGGGGACTTTCAGCGTCTCACCAAAAAGTTTGACGGTCAACACGATCACGCCCTGCATTAGGGGCATCCCCCGGCGCGCGCGGCCCGAACGGACGGCGCTGCGACTCCTACGGGGCCCTCAGGGCGAGGAGATCATCCTTAACCGCGGAGCCTGCCATGACAAGCGGTTCTTGGCAACCACCAGGCCGTTTCCCCTTCGAGCGGGTGCCAACGGCATTTTCCAGCCGCGCCCGCCGGCCGTTTCCGGGTGCGCGGTCACCGGACGGCGAAGCCGTCGTAGCCCCCGCGAGGTGTGTCCCAGATCTCGGTGACTCCGTCCACGCGCCCAGGCGTGTCGTCACCCTGGAGCCAGCTCAGCAGTCCCTCGCAGCCCTCACGCGGTCCCTCCGCGACCACCTGCACCCGGCCGTCGGCCAAATTGAGAGCAAAACCACTCAAGCCGCCGATCTCCAGTGCCTTGGCCCTGGTGAACCACCGGAAACCCACGCCCTGGACGCGTCCGCGCACCCACGCGACCAGCCGTACTTCCTCGCTCATGCCTGCACGCTAACGGGCCGATGTCTCCTGGAGCACTTCGCCCCCTCGCACCATGCTGTACCGTCCCGACCTAAGTGAATCTGACACAAAACTCATTCTTTCGGGTGAGTTCTGGGAGTTCAGTGAAGACGCTGACCGCAAGGTCGAGGAAGGGCAGGACATGGGACGCCACCGACGCTCCGCCGCCGGCCGCGCCACGGAGGTTACTCACGCGCAGGACGCGGCCACTGAGCGCCACGAACCCGGAAACCTGCACGACTTCGCCGCTGCCCTTGAGGCCGACACGCCGCGCGGACGGCGTGCGCACCGCAAGCAGAAGAAGACCGTGACGCCCGTGAAGACCGGCCTGCTCTGTGTGTCCGCAGCCGTCGCCCTCGGCACCGTCGCCGTAACCACCGGTGTGCTGCCCGGTGGCGACAAGTACACCATCAGCGGCGGCGGCAGCAGCGCCGACACAGTAACGCCGGCCACCACCGCTCCGTCGGGCCCGAAGACCCCGCAGGGCGGCATGGACGGCGCCGCGGACCGCGGTGACAGATCCACCAGCCGCGACACCGGGCGCGAGACCTCGCCTTCCCCCACCCCCTCTACGGCCGCACCCTCCACGAAGCCCCCCGAGAAGCTGTCGGCGGAGAAGCCGTCGGCGGAGAAGCCCGAGCCGAAGAAGCCCACGCAGCCCGCCGACAAGGCCACGGAGAAGCCGGAGGAGGACGCCCCCGCGGAGCTCTCCGCGGAGGCCAAGACCGAGGCGGAGGTGCTCCGCCTGGTCAACACGGAGCGAGCCACGGCAGGGTGCAACCCGGTCGCGGCGAACAGCGGGCTGGCGAAGCTGGCCGATGTATTCAGCGAGGACATGGCCAAGCGCGACTTTTTCGACCACACGGACCCCGAAGGGGACACTCCGTGGGACCGGGCGTCGGCGCTGGGGATAACCGACCTGGGCGGGGAGAACATAGCGCGCGGGCAAGCGACGGCGGCCTCTGCCATGGATGCCTGGATGAACAGCCCCGACCATCGGGCCAACATCTTGAACTGCGACTTCAAGACGCTTGGCGTGGGCGTTCACCTGGGGGCGGAGGGGCCTTGGTGGACTCAGGACTTCGGGTACTGAGCGCTCCGCCGGGATGCGGAGACGGGCGGGCGCTGGCAGCGCGGGCAGTAGTAGCTGGAGCGGTTCATCCAGGGGCGGCGCCGCATCGGCGTGGCACAGCGGCGGCAGGGCAGGCCTTCACGGCCGTACGCGTCGAGTGAGCGGTCGAAATAGCCCGACTCGCCGTTGACGTTGACGTACAGGCTGTCGAAGCTCGTGCCGCCCACGGCGAGGGCCGCGTTCATCACGTCCCGTACGTGGCCGAGGAGTTCGAAGGTGCGCGGGCGCGTGAAACCTGCTGTGGGGCGCTCGTAGTGGATACGGGCGCGCCACAGCGCCTCGTCCGCGTAGATGTTGCCGACGCCGCTGATCAGCGACTGGTCGAGTAGGGCCCGTTTGATGGTGGTGTGCTTGCGGCGCAGCGCCCTGTGGAGGGCCTCGTCGTCGAAGAGCGGATCGAGGGGGTCGCGCGCGATGTGCGCGATCACGTCGGGCAGCCCCTCAGACGTGGTGTCGTGCAACGAGAGCCCGCCGAAGGTGCGTTGGTCGACGAAGCGAAGTTCCGTGCCGAGGGTGTCCGCGAAGCGTATGCGGATACGGAGGTGCTTCTCGTCGGGCGCGTCGTGCGGCTGGACGAGCAGCTGGCCGCTCATGCCGAGGTGGGCCAGGACGGCGGTGCCGGTGTCTTCCAGGGGCAGCCACAGGTACTTGCCGCGGCGGCTCGGCTCACCGATGCGGTGCCCCTTCAGGCGGTACGCGAAATCCTCGGCGCCGGCGAGGTGACGGCGGATCGCCCGCGGGTGCAGCACCTCGGCGTCGGCGACGGTCCGATGGGCCGCCCAGCGGTCCAGTCCGCGCCGTACGACCTCGACCTCGGGCAACTCGGGCATGGGGCTCCCCCGTGTCTCCCATAGGGGCGGGCCCCGTATGGGTCGAGCGCCCGCCCCGGGCAAGGGCGGGCGCTCGTGATCGAACAACTTCAGGTCGAACAACTTCAGAGTGAACAACTTCAGGCGGACGCGGCGTCCGGTGCTCCCTCGCCGCGCTCGCCGCACTCGGCGATCTCCTTGGCCGCTTTGGCGCGCTCGTCCGCCGCGGAGCGGATCGCACGCCAGGCGGACTCGGCTGCCTGCTGCTCCGCCTCCTTTTTGCTGCGGCCGGTGCCGGTGCCGTACGAGACGACTCCGACGCGGGCGGCAGCGGTAAAGGTCTTTTCGTGGTCGGGGCCGGTCTCCGTGACCAGGTACTCGGGCACGCCGAGCCCCTCGGTCGCGGTGAGCTCCTGAAGGCTGGTTTTCCAGTCCAGGCCGGCTCCGAGATTCGAGGACTTCTCGATCAGCGGATCGAACAGGCGGTGCACCAGCTCCGCCGCCGAGTCCAGCCCCTGATCGAGGTACACCGCGCCGATCACCGCTTCGAGGGTGTCGGCGAGGATGGACGCCTTGTCCCGGCCGCCCGTGCCCTCTTCACCCCGGCCGAGCCGGATGAAGGAGCCGAGGTCGAGGCCGCGGCCCACCTCCGCCAGTGCGCGCGAGTTGACCACCGCGGCCCGCAGCTTGGCCAGTTGGCCCTCGGGCAGGTCGGGGTGGGTGCGGTACAGCGTGTCCGTGACCACCAGGCCGAGCACGGAGTCCCCGAGGAACTCCAGGCGCTCGTTGGTGGGCAGGCCGCCGTTCTCGTACGCGTAGGAACGGTGGGTCAGCGCACGTACTAGAAGGGCGGACTCGAGCTTGTAGCCGAGCCGCCCTTCCAGGAACGTGGGGGACGAGGCTGCGCTCTCCGCCGAAGAACTCCCGCGCTGGCGGGGACTCATGGCCTTGGCGTCAGACGTCACACCTCTCACCAGCCGCTCAGACCTCGAGAACCTGGCGCTTGTTGTAGGTGCCGCATGACGGGCACGCGATGTGCTGCATCTTCGGCTCGTGGCAGCGCTCGCACGCAACCAGGGTGGGGACCGCAGCCTTCCACTGCGACCGGCGGTGGCGCGTGTTGCTGCGCGACATCTTCCGCTTCGGAACAGCCACGGCTACTTCTCCTGCTTCTCGTCGGCGCGTGCTGACTGAGGCGCGCCGCCGCTCATCTCGTCCTTCTCGCCGTCTCCGAGTGAACCGGCGAGTCCCTGCAGTGCCGCCCAACGGATGTCGACGGCGTCGTGGTGGTGGTGGTCCGGGTCGTCCGCAAGGCGTGCGCCGCACTCGACGCACAGACCTGGGCAGTCTTCCTGGCACACCGGCTGCATCGGCAGTGCGAGCACCACCGCATCGCGCAGCACGGGTTCGAGGTCGAACAGGCCGTCCTCGATGAAGAGCCTGTCCTCGTCGTCCTCGGCGTCGGCGTCGGGTTCCGCGATCGCGCGGCCCCGCTCGTCGGCGTCGGGGTACGAGAACATCTCCTGGAAGTCCGCTTCGAGCGCCAGCTCTAGCGGCTCCAGACACCTTACGCACTCCCCCTTGGCCATGGCGCGGGCGGTGCCTGTGACGAGCACGCCTTCCATGACCGACTCCAGGCGGAGTTCGAGCTCAACCGGGGCGCCTTCCGGCACACCGATGACCCCGTGGATACCGAAGTTCCTGGGGGCGTCGACCGTGCGGGGCTGGCGCTGTAGCGCACCGGGCCGCCGACCCAGCTCATGTGTGTCGAACACGAGGGGGTTGCGGTGGTCGAGGCGGGCGTTCAGAGCCATTGCTGCTTTCGGTCTTTGAAGCTCAGAGGGACGCTGCCCTGCGGATTTCCGGGCAGATTTGATCGCGGACGTACACGCGACCGAAGAGCCAGGATACTGGACCTTTCACTCAGCGCCCAATCCGCTGTCAGCGGCCCTGCTGTACCGGGCCCTGCTGTACCGGGTCAGCGACCCTGTTCGTACCGGCGCAGCTGCTCCGCGCTGATCATGGTGGTGTCGAAGAAGCTGGTCTCGTCGAGGATGTTCGACTGGGGCTGGGAGTACCCGTGGTGATCTTGGTGGTCTTGGTGACCTTGCTGGTTTTGGTGCGTCTGGTGCCCTTGCTGCCCTTGATGGCCCTGGTTCGGGTCGTACACGGGCTGGGCCGGGTACCCGGCGTACGGGTCGGCCTGTTGGTAGCCGTACGGATCGGTCTGCTGGGCGTACTGCTGCTGGTAGCCGTACTGGTCCTGCTGGTACGCGTAGGCGTCCTGCTCGGCGTACTGCGGCTGGGCCGGGATCTCGGGGGTGCGGGTGGGCGCCGGGGTGTCGGCGAGGGGGGCCAGGCCGGCGAGGTAGTCGGCGTCGCTGGTGTGCTGTACCGGGGTGCCGTCGTCGTTCAGGGCGAGGGCGCCGAGATCGTCTGTGGCGATACGGCCGTGCAGCTTCTCACGGCCGCGGCCGACGGCCTCCAGGGTCTTGGCGAGGACCGCCTCGAAGGCGCCGAGCTTGGCGTCCACGTACGCATCGGCGTCGCGGCGCAGCGTCCCGGGGTCATGGCTGCGCTCGGGGGCGTCCTCGTCCTCGTAGCCGTTCCCGTCGGTGCCGGGGCCGGTGCCGAGGAGCTTTTCGCGGCCCCGGCCGACGGAGCCGAGAGTCTTGGTGAGGACTACCTCGAAGTTGGCGAGCTTGGAGTCGACATAGTCGTCGGCCTCCGCGCGGATCTCCTCGGCCTCCTTGCGGGCCTCGGCGAGGATGCGGTCGGCCTCGTTCTGGGAGCGGCGGGCGATCTCGGTGCCGGAGATCAGGGAGCCGCGCTCGGCGTGCGCGCTCTCGATGATCCGCTCGGCCTCCTGGCGGGCCCGCTCCGCCAGCTGCTCGCGGTCGCCGATCAGCTCCTGGGCCTGGGCGAGGGAGCCGGGCAGGGCCGCGCGGACCTCTTCGAGCAGGGAGAACAGCTCAGCGCGGTTGATCACGCACGAGGCCGACATGGGCATCGCCCGGGCGCTGGACACGGCCGCGACGATCTCATCGAGCTTCTTCTGCACGTCCACCGGTGCTCGCCACTCTCTACAGCGTTGTTGGAGACGGATGGGTCGACTGTACGGCCACTCGTGCCCCAGCCGACACCGGGTGACGGGCCGTCAGACACCGGGGAGGTTCCGAGGTGTCCGCTGTGGGCGGCGCTCAGTCCTTCCTGAGGCGCTTGTTCAGGGCCTCCAGGACTACCGGCGGCACCAGGTGGGAGATGTCTCCGCCCCAGGCCGCGACCTCCTTGACGAGGGACGACGACAGGAAGCTGTAGGTGGGATTGGTGGGGACGAAGAGGGTCTCCACACCCGAGAGGCCGTTGTTCATCTGGGCCATCTGCAGCTCGTAGTCGAAATCGCTGACCGCGCGCAGGCCCTTGACGATGGCGGGGATGTCGCGCTGCTTGCAGAAGTCGACGAGAAGGCCGTGGAAGGACTCGACCTCGACGTTTCCGTACTCGGCGGTGACCTGGCGGATCAGCTCGATCCGCTCGTCCACAGTGAACAGGCCCTCCTTGGACTTGTTGATCATCACTGCGACGTGAACGACGTCGTACAGCTTGGAAGCACGGGCGATGATGTCGAGGTGTCCGTTGGTGACGGGGTCGAACGACCCGGGACAGACGGCACGGCGCAACTGGGGTCCCTCGCTCTCCGGTCCGGTCATCGTGCGTCTCCGCACGTAGAGGCGGCGCGACCGTACCAAAGCGTCCCTTCGCCGTAGCGACGGGCCCGGATCGCCTCGAAGCCCTCCGGCCAGCGGAATTCACCGCCTCTGGTACTGCGCTCCACGGTGACGAGGGCTTCCCCGGCGAGCCAGCCCCCGGTGCGGAGTGTGAGCAGAATCTCCCGAAGCTCGTCGTCCGTGACCGCGTACGGAGGGTCGAGGAAGACGATGTCGTACGGCGTCGTCGGCGCCTGGCTCCTGGCGACCTGCTCGGCTTTGCCTGCCTTGACCTCGGCGCCGGGGAGGCCCAGCGCCTTCACGTTCTCCCTGACCGTGCGGACAGCGCGGGCGTCGGCCTCGACGAGGAGGGCATGGCCGGCGCCCCGGCTGAGCGCCTCCAGGCCCACGGCGCCGGAGCCGGCGTACAGGTCGAGGACGCGCTCACCGTCGAGCGGGCCGCCGAGCAGGGACTGCCAGGTGGAGAAGAGGCCCTCGCGCGCGCGGTCGGAGGTGGGGCGGGTTCCGCTGCCCGGCGGGACGGCCAGGCGGCGTCCACCGGACCGGCCTGCGATCACGCGGGTCATCTCTTGGGTCCTTGTCGGTTGCGCTTGGGTGGTGCGCTTGGGTGGTGACGGCTCCAGTCTGGCAGCTCCGCTCGGCTTGACGCTTGCTCAGCCCTTGTCCAGATACCGCTCCCTCTCCTCGTCCAGCAGAGCGTCCAACGCCGTGCGCAGTCCGGGGAGACGCTCCAGGTCCGGGTCCGCGGCGACGACCGCGGCGGCCTCCTGGCGGGCCTCGGCGATGACTTCCTCGTCCTCGATGACGGCGAGCATGCGCAGCGAGGTGCGGGCGCCGGACTGGGCCTGGCCGAGAACGTCTCCCTCGCGGCGCTGTTCGAGATCGATACGGGAGAGCTCGAAGCCGTCCAGGGTGGACGCCACGGCGTTCAGACGCTGGCGGGCGGTGCTGGCCTCCGGCATCTCGGTGACCAGCAGGCAGAGGCCGGGGGCTGAGCCACGGCCGACGCGGCCGCGCAACTGATGGAGCTGGGAGACGCCGAAGCGGTCGGCGTCCATGATCACCATCACTGTGGCGTTCGGGACGTTGACGCCGACCTCGATGACTGTGGTCGCCACCAGGACATCGGTCTCGCCCGCCGTGAACCGGCGCATCACGGCGTCCTTGTCGTCGGGCTGCATGCGGCCGTGCAGGACTTCGACTCTCAACCCCTGGAGCGGGCCTTTGGCGAGCTGGTCGGCGATGTCGAGGACGGCGAGGGGCGGGCGTTTCCCGGCCTCGTCCTCGGCGGATTTCTTGCCGCCCTTCTGGGGATCGGCGGGTTGGGGATCGGCGGATGGGGGATCGGCGGGTTCGTCGATGTCGTCGCCGATGCGGGGACAGACCACGTATGCCTGGTGTCCGGCTGCGGCCTCCTCACGGACCCGCTCCCACGCGCGCGCGAGGAAGTGCGGTTTGTCGGCGGCCGGTACGGCATGGCTGGCGATCGGGGAGCGTCCGGCGGGGAGCTGGTCGAGAACGGAGGTCTCCAGGTCGCCGAAGACGGTCATCGCGACCGTGCGCGGGATGGGCGTGGCGGTCATGACGAGCAGGTGCGGCGGCTGCTTGCCCTTCCCGCGCAGGGCGTCCCGCTGCTCGACCCCGAACCGGTGCTGCTCGTCGACGACGACCAGCCCGAGATCGTGGAACCGCACCTTGTCCTCGATCAGCGCATGCGTGCCGATGACGATCCCGGCCTCTCCGGTGACCAGGTCGAGCAGCGCCTGGCGGCGGGCAGCCGCCCCCATGGACCCGGTGAGCAGCACCACCTTGGTGGCGTGCTCCGCCCCGCCGAGCATCCCTCCCTCAGCCAGCTCCCCCATCATCTCCGTGACCGACCGGTGGTGCTGCTGGGCGAGCACTTCGGTGGGCGCGAGCATGGCCGCCTGACCGCCCGCGTCGACGACGGCGAGCATGGCCCGCAGGGCCACCAGGGTCTTGCCCGAGCCGACCTCCCCCTGAAGCAGCCGGTGCATCGGATGCTCCGTGGCCAGGTCGTCGAAGATCTCTCTGGAGACCTTCCGCTGGCCGTCGGTGAGGGTGAACGGGAGGCGCGCGTCGAAGGCGGCGAGCAGGCCGTCGGGCCTGGGTTCGCGGGCCACCGCCGGGAGTTGGGCGTCGGTGTGGCGGCGGCGGGCGAGGGCGATCTGGAGGACGAAGGCCTCGTCCCACTTGAGGCGGTCGCGGGCAGCGTGGAAATCCGCCTTGGTGCGCGGCTGGTGGATCTTCAGGAGGGCTTCGGGGAGCGGGACGAGGCCGCGTCCCTCCCGCAACGACTCCGGCAGGGGGTCGATCGCTTCCTGGGCGCTCGGAAGGACGGTCTGGACGGCCTTGGCGAGCTTCCAGGACTCCAGCTTGGCGGTGGCCGGGTAGATCGGGATGAGTGCGCCCGCCCAGCTGTCGATGGTCTGTGCCGCGTCGCCGGTGTCGCCGCGCAGCAGCTCGTACGCCGGGTGGGCCAGCTGGCGGCGGCGGTTGAAGACGGAGGCCTTGCCGGCGAACAGCGCGCGTGTGCCGGGAAGGAGCTCTTGGTGGGGCTTGTGCACGCCGGCGCCGAAGAAGACCAGTTGGAGACGGCCGCTGCCGTCCGTGATGGTCACTTCGAGGCGCTGGCCCCTGCCGCGCGGGGCCTTGGGCGAGGAGAACGTGTGCAGGCGGGCGTCGGCGACCTGGGCGACCACCGTCACGTGCTCGTCCATGGGCAGGTCGGCGAGGTGGGTGAGCTGCCCGCGCTCCTCGTACCGGCGCGGATAGTGATGGAGCAGGTCTCCGACGGTGTGCAGGCCGAGGTGCTCGGCCATCACCTTCGCGGTGGCGGGGCCGAGCACGTTCTTCAGCGGTTCTTCCAGTGCGGGCACGAGATCCATTGCACACCACGGCACTGACAATGCCGTATGCGTCTTGGAAATCCGCTGGTCAGAGGGGAGTTCACAGCCTAGGACGGCCCATTTCCCGCTTTGTGGCGCGGCCCGGGCTGCCGACTGGCTGAGCCATCAGGTTCTAGCGAGGGGACCACCGGCTTCAGCCGGTGGGGGAATCGCTTCCTTGATCTGGTACGTTCTTCGTGCCCCGCAAGGGGTCGGTTCGGGCTGGACCGCAACCCTAGGGTTGGAAGCCCCCCACCTTTAGGTGGGGGAGCGGAGTCACGAGCGAGTGCTGTCCCTGGCCCGGGACTTCGGGTCACCGCTGCCGTACGAGGTGCGCGCCGTCCCAGGGCGACGAGACGGTCATCGACCTGTCGGCGCCCTGGGACGGCGCGTACCTCTGTGACCCTCCCTCCCCCTACTCCACCCCGATCAACAGCAACGCCCCCTGCCGTCCCCCCCGGTACACCACCGTGTCCACCGCCAGGTACGACTCCCGTACCCGTGCCTCGATGTGCTCGGCGACGTTCTCCGGGGCCTCCTCGCCCAGCACCAGCGTGACCATCTCGCCACCGGCGGCGAGCATGCGCTCCACCACCGCCGTGGCCGTCACCGTCACATCGGAGCCGATGACGGCCACGTCGCCGTCGATGAGGCCGAGGATGTCGCCGGCCTGGCAGATGCCGGCCATGGTCCAGGACTGACGTTCGGCGATGGCGACCTCGGCACAGCGGGTGGCGCCGGCCGCGGAGGTCATGGCCACCACGTCCTCGTCGAAGCGGCGCTCCGGCTCATGGACGGCGAGCGCGGCGATCCCCTGGACCGCGGAACGGGTGGGGATCAGAGCCACGCGCACCCCCTCCGCACGCGCCTGCTCCACTGCGGCGGCGGCTGTGTGCCACAGCTCCGCTTCGTTCGGCAACAGCACCACCTCGCGCGCGTGGGCACGCCGTACAGCCTCCACCAGTTCCCCGCTGGCGGGAGGTTCCCCGGGCCGGGCCAGGACCGTCGTCGCCCCGGCCTCCGTGTACAGCCCGGCCAGTCCTTCCCCGGGCACGACCGCCACCACCGCGCGCGGGGCCCGCTCCCGCGGCGGCCGCCCGCCGCCCACCAGGTGCGCGTCCCCGGCGCCGAAGTGCGTGATCCTGATCCGGTACGGCCGCCCGGCCTCGACGCCCGCCTCCACTGCGGCCCCGGCGTCGTCGACGTGCACGTGGACGTTCCACAGCCCGTCCCCGCCGACCACGACGAGCGAGTCCCCCAGCGCGTCCAGCCGTTGCCTGAGGCGTGCCACAGCCGTGTCGTCCGCCTCCAGTAGATAGATCACCTCGTAGGCGGGCCCGCCTTCCCCGCACCCCTCACCAGGCGTCCGCACCACGCCTTCGGCGTCATCCGCATCCGCCCCCTCCACCACGTCATCCGCCACATTCCCCATGTCCACGCGCGCGTGGACACCCACGTGGGCACCCGCCCGAAGAGCGTGCGGACCGGCCGCCGTACCCGGCACCACCACCGGTACGGCCCCCGGCTTCGGCGCTTCCCCCGTGAACGTCTGAACCAACGCCGCCAAGACCGCCACCAGCCCCCGTCCGCCCGCGTCCACGACCCCCGCGCGCGCCAGGACGGCCAACTGGCCGGGAGTCGCCGCGAGGGCCGCTCTCGCCCCCTCGTACGCCGCCCGCGCGACCCTCCCGCAGTCGCTCTCGGCCCCTGTCGCCGCGTCGGCCGCGGCGGAGGCGACCGTGAGGACCGTGCCCTCGACGGGGTGCGCGACCGCGTCGCGCGCGGAGTCGGCCGCGTGCCGCAGAGCCCTCCGCAGCCCCGACCCGTCGGTGTGGGGGGCCGCGCTGTCGGCGGCCAGCACCTGCGCCATGCCGCGCAGCAGCTGCGCGAAGATCGTCCCCGAGTTTCCCCGGGCTCCGATCAGCGCCCCGTGCGCCATGGCCCGGACGACCTCGGCGAGGGTGGGCCCCACCACGCCGTCCCCGGCCTCGTGGCCCGCGAACACCGCCTCGACCGCCATGACGGCCGACTCCACGGTCAGGTACAGGTTCGTCCCGGTGTCCCCGTCGGCCACCGGATAGACGTTGATCGCGTCGATCTCCTCGCGCGCCCGCCCCAGCGCCTCCAACGCGAGCCCGCACCAGGTACGCACCGCGAGAGCATCCAGTACCCGCCCGTCTCCCGCCACCGCCCTCGGCAAAGCCCCCTCAGGCCGTCTCCCGCCTTCCGGCACCTGCGCCACCTGCGCCACCTGCGCTTCCTTGACCTGCTGGACGTGGGAGGCAGCGTAAGCCCAGGATCGGCGTCCGCCGGAAAAGGGGCGGGGCAGGCCCTGGAGCAGCCATGATAGTTTCGTTGCACGGGCGCAGCCGTTGTATGCTGCTCCGGTTGCCCGATCCTGAATCGGGCCTTCTCCTGGCAGCGCCACTCAGATCTCTGATCCTAGATCTTGATCCCGGCATGCCGGGATCAACCGTAAGCGCATCTGAAGTCTTTGGAGTAACCCGTGGCTGCCAACTGCGACGTCTGCGGCAAGGGGCCGGGCTTCGGCAACAGCATCTCGCACTCGCACCGCCGTACGCCCCGCCGCTGGAACCCGAACATCCAGCGTGTGCGTACCGTGGTCGGCGGGACGCCGAAGCGCGTGAACGCTTGCACCTCGTGCATCAAGGCCGGCAAGGTCTCGCGCTGACGCTCAGCTAGCGCGCGGCCGCTGTCTGGTTCGCTGCACGGAGCCGGTCCACCAGGTGTGGACCGGCTCTTTTGGCGTACCCGAACATGGTCTACCGATGGTGTATCCGAGCACTCGCTTCCCTAGCGGGAAGCTACGAGCGAGGACAGCCTGAGCGAGGACAGCTCGAGCAGGGACAGCTACGCCCTGAGCGGGAACAGCTACACCCTGAACCGCCACCCGTGATCCACCGGCCCGATCCCGCCCCCGAGCGCGAACCCGGCCGCGATCGCCCCGGTCACGTACTCCTTCGCCGCCGCCACCGCCTCCCGCACGGTCTCCCCCTTCGCCAGCCCGCAAGCGATCGCCGACGCCAGTGTGCACCCCGTGCCGTGGGTGTGCCGGTTGTCATGCCGGGGCGCACGCAGCCAATGTTCCTCGGAGCCGTCGCTCAGCAGGTCAACGGCTTCTCCGCGAAGATGGCCGCCCTTGATCAGCACCCACTGCGGGCCGTACGCCAGCACGGCCGCCGCGGCCCGCCTGAGCCCGTCCTCCGACTCGACCCGGACGCCGGTGAGTTGCGCGACCTCGTCCAGGTTCGGCGTCGCCACCGTCGCGACCGGCAGCAGCCTCGTACGCACCGAATCCAGCGCGGAAGCCGCCAGCAGCGCATCCCCGTGCTTCGATACGCTCACCGGGTCGACGACGGCCGGAGCATCCGTCCCGCCGATCAACTCGGCCACCGTCTCGACGAGTTCGGCCGAGGCCAGCATGCCGGTCTTGACCGCCTGCACCCCGATGTCGTCGACGACGCTGTGGTACTGCGCCCGCACCGCCTCCACGGGCAGTCCCCAAGCGCCTTGTACGCCCAGGGAGTTCTGGGCGGTGACCGCTGTGATCACACTCATGCCGTGCGCGCCCAGCGCGAGCATCGTCTTCAGGTCGGCCTGGATTCCGGCCCCTCCGCCGGAGTCGGACCCCGCGACCGTCAGTACCCTCGGCGGCGCCGTCATGACTCGATGTCCCCGAAGTGGTCCCAGCCGCTCTGACTCGTCCACGGCGCCCCGTCGACCGTCACCTGCGGCAGCGCCGACGGGCTCCGCACTTCGCCGATCACCTTCCAGCGGGCGGGCAGCTTCACGTCCGGCGGGAAAGTCGCCACGATCGCGTGGTCCTCTCCCCCGGCCAGCACCCAGTGGAGGGGGTCGACGCCCACGGCCTGGCCGATGTCGTGCATCTGGAGGGGGATGTCGACGGCGCCCGAGCGGATGTCGATCCTGACCTTGCTCGCCTCCGCGATATGCCCCAGATCGGCGATCAGGCCGTCGCTCACGTCGCACATCGCCGTCGCGCCGAGCCCTGCCGCCGCGGGCCCCGCCTGGTACGGCGGCTCGGGGCGCCGGTGGGCCTCCACGAAGGCGCGCGGCGAGCGGAATCCGCGGGAGAGCACCGCGTACCCGGCGGCGGACCAGCCGAGCCAGCCGGTCACCGCCACGACGTCTCCGGGCTGCGCGCCGGCCCGGGTCACGGGCTCGTGACCCCGCAGGTCACCGAGCGCGGTGATCGACACCATGATCATGTCGCCGCGTACGACATCGCCGCCGACCACGGCCGCCCCCGCGACCTGGCACTCGTCGCGCAGCCCGTCCATCAGTTCGGAGGGCCAGGTGGCCGGGAGCTCCGCGGGAACGACCAGGCCGAGCAGCATCGCGGTCGGTACGGCGCCCATCGCGGCGATGTCCGCCAGGTTCTGCGCCGCCGCCTTGCGCCCGACGTCGTACGCCGTGGACCAGTCGCGGCGGAAGTGCCGCCCCTCCAGGAGGATGTCGGTGCTCGCCACGACCCTGCGGTCGGGCGCGGCCACCACCGCGGCATCGTCGCCGGGGCCGACCCGGACCGCCGGGGTGGTGGTGAGCCGCGAGGTGAGCTCCCTGATGAGCCCGAACTCCCCGAGCTCGCCCACGGTGCCCTTCATTGTCGTACGTCTCCTTCTCCTGCGGACCGGCAGTTCTCTGCCACCCGGTCGTCTCCTGCCGCCCGGTAGCGAGCCGTCTCGGTCCTCGGTACGGTCAAGTCGACCGTCCACCAGTGCCGTGCGTACCCCCCGGTGTGCGCGCCACTGCCCTCGCGGACCTCCCCGCGGTGAGCGGCGACGCGGTACCGTGGCGTTCCTTTTCCCCACATGATCCTCGTGGCCGCCCTGGAGGTTCCGTGGTACAGGCATACATCCTGATCCAGACGGAGGTCGGCAAGGCGTCGACCGTCGCCGACACGGTCAGCGAGATCCCGGGTGTCCTCCAGGCCGAGGACGTGACAGGCCCGTACGACGTGATCGTGCGCGCGCAGGCCGACACGGTCGATGACCTCGGCCGCATGGTGGTCGCGAAAGTCCAGCAAGTGGACGGCATCACCCGTACCCTGACCTGCCCGGTCGTGCACCTCTAGCCCCCGTCTACCCTTGGCCGGTGCACCTCTTCCGTCACCGGCCCCGCATCCTCGTCGGACCACCCGTCCTGGCCCTGTGGATCGTCACGGCGGGCTGCTCCTCAGGTAACGACAGCACCCCGCTCGCGGTTCCCCGCCCGGACGCGAAGGTCACCGGGCTGTGCCGGAACCTGGACGAGGCGCTGCCGCGGACGGTGGACGGCCTCGACCGCGACGATCCCGAGCCCCGGTCCGCGCTGACCGCGGCCTGGGGAAACTCGGCGATCATACTGCGCTGCGGTGTCGAACGGCCGCCGAAGATGACCGACCCGAAGGTGGCCGACGGCCAGGACCCGGACGCGGTGCCCGGCGGCGTGAACGGTGTCGACTGGCTGATGGAGCGGCAGAACGCCGGTGCGTACCGCTTCACCTGCGCGAACCGCCTCGCGTATGTGGAGGTCACCGTGGCGGAGGGCCGTGACGGCTCGGGCGTGCTCATCGACCTGGCTCCGGCCGTCAAGAAGGCGGTCCCCGGGGGGATAGCCGACTGAGCACTCCGCCTGGCGAACCGTTTCAGCACTGTTTCAGCACCGCTGCGGAACGGTCGCCGGACCGCCGCGGGTCCGTGACCGCGGTCCGTGGCCTCGGGTCCGTGGTGGCTGTGCCCTTACGGGGCGCTCACCGCAGGCCGGTGGAACGGCGCAGCGCCGCCTGCACCATCCTGTCCACCAACTCCGCATAGCTGATCCCGCTCGCCTGCCACATCTGCGGGTACATGGAGATCGGCGTCATACCGGGCATCGTGTTGATCTCGTTGATCACGAACTCCCCGTCCTCGGTGAGGAAGAAGTCCGCACGGACCAGCCCTTCGCAGGAAACCGCCTCGAAGGCCTCCACCGCGAGCCGCTGGACCTCGGCGGTCTGCTCATCGGTGAGCGGGGCGGGCACGAGGCCGGGCGTCGAGTCGATGTACTTGGCCTCGAAGTCGTAGTAGGCGTGGGACTTCGGCGGCGGGATCTCGGAGGGCACCGAGGCGCGCGGCCCGTCCTCGAACTCCAGGACCCCGCACTCGATCTCGCGGCCGCGCACCGCCGCCTCGACGAGGATCTTCGGGTCGTGCCGCTGGGCCGCGGCGATCGCCTCGTCGAGACCGGACAGGTCGTCGACCTTGGTGATGCCGATCGAGGAGCCCGCGCGCGCGGGCTTCACGAACAGCGGCCAGCCGTACTCGCCCGCGAAGTCGATGATCTTCTTGCGGGCGGCCTGCTCATCGCGCTCCCACTCACGCGGCCGGATCACCACATACGGCCCGACCTTGAGCCCGAACGAGGTGAACACCCGCTTCATGTACTCCTTGTCCTGGCCGACGGCCGAGGCAAGCACCCCCGAACCGACATACGGGACCCCGGAGAGCTCCAGCAATCCCTGAAGAGTGCCGTCCTCGCCGTACGGGCCGTGCAGCACGGGGAAGACGACATCGACCTCACCCAGCGTCTTGGGGACCGATCCGGGCTCGCTGTGGACGACTTCGCGGTTCATGGGGTCGACAGGGAGGATCACGCCGCCCTCCTCCGACTCCGCGAGTTGCTCCACGCTCGGTGCCTTCCGGTCGACGATCACCATCCGCTCCGGCTCGTCCGCCGTGAGCGCCCAGCGACCGTCCCGGGTGATGCCGATCGGCAGGACGTCGTACTTCGTCCGGTCGAGGGCCCGCAGGACAGCCCCGGCAGTGACCACGGAAATCCCGTGTTCGGAACTGCGACCGCCGCAGACGACGGCCACACGCGGCTTACGAGGCGGCTGCTCAAGGCTCTGGGGGAGGTTTTCGGTGCTCATATCGCGTTGAGAGTACCCGTAGGTAGTACGACAAGTCAGCGTTCGCCGGGCAACGAGTGTCAGCGCCGTTCCGACTTCGCACTGCGCGACATCAGCTCCTTGAGCGCGACCACCGGAGGCTTGCCCTCGTGCACGATGCCGACGACCGTCTCGGTGATCGGCGTGTCGACGCCGTGCCGACGGGCCAGATCCAGCACGGACTCACAGGACTTGACACCCTCGGCGGTCTGCTTGGTGACCGCGATGGTCTCCTGAAGGGTCATGCCCTTGCCGAGGTTGGTGCCGAAAGTGTGGTTGCGGGACAGCGGCGAGGAACAGGTCGCCACCAGGTCGCCGAGGCCCGCGAGTCCGGAGAAAGTCAGCGGATCGGCCCCCATGGCGAGGCCCAGCCGGGTGGTCTCGGCAAGGCCGCGCGTGATCAGCGAGCCCTTGGCGTTGTCGCCGAGTCCCATGCCGTCCGCGATGCCGACAGCGAGGCCGATGACGTTCTTCACGGCGCCGCCGAGTTCACAGCCGACCACATCGGTGTTGGTGTACGGGCGGAGATACGGCGTATGGCAGGCGGCCTGGAGGCGCTGGGCGACGGCCTCGTCGGTGCAGGCGACCACAGCGGCGGCCGGCATACGGGCGGCGATCTCACGGGCGAGGTTGGGCCCGGTGACGACGGCGATACGGTCGGCGCCGACCTTGGCGACATCCTCGATGACCTCACTCATCCGCATCGCAGAGCCACGTTCCACACCCTTCATGAGCGAGACGAGAACGGTGTCAGGGGCCAGATGGGGAGCCCATGCGGCGAGGTTGCCGCGCAAGGTCTGGGAAGGGACGGCGAGAACGGTGAAGTCGGCGTCGGCGGTGGCCTCGGCGGGGTCCGTGGTGGCCCGCAGGTTCTGCGGGAGTTCCACACCGGGCAGATAGTCAGGGTTGCTCCGGGTGGAATTGACCGCCTCCGCGAGCTCCGCGCGCCGCCCCCACAGGACGACCTCGCACCCCGCGTCGGCGAGCACCATCCCGAAAGCCGTGCCCCACGAACCGGTGCCGAAGACGGCCGCCTTGACCGGCTTGCTCACGTGCTCTGCCCCTCTTCCTGTTCCTGCTTGCCCTTGTCGTGCTGTTCCGCCCGGACAGAACGGTTACCCCTGTCACACTTCCCGCTCCATACGGCCCGGCGGCGCTGCTCGATGCGCGCCTGCTTCGGGTCGTACAGGATCTCGGGCGCCTTCTCACCACGGATGCTCTCCAGTTGCGCGGTGACGGCGGCCATGATGACCTCGGTGGCCTCCTTCAGGAGCTCCGGAGTCATCTCCCTGTCGTAGAAACGCGAAAGGTCCACCGGCGGGCCCGCCAGCACATGGTGGGTCTTGCGCGGAAGGATGTCCGGCTTCTTCGCATACGGCGGCAGCAGCAGGTTCGCACCCCACTGGGCCACCGGAATCACCGGGCACTTGGTCTGCAGAGCGACCCGCGCAGCCCCCGTCTTACCGGTCATGGGCCACAAACCGGGGTCACGGGTGAGAGTGCCCTCAGGGTAGAACGCCACACACTCACCGCGTTCCACAGCGTTGATCGCGGCCCGGAAAGCGCTCAGCGCATCGGTGCTCTCCCGGTAGACAGGGATCTGTCCGGTGCCGCGCATCGCAGCGCCCACAAATCCCCTTTTGAAAAGCCCGCTCTTCGCGAGGAACCGCGGAACACGCCCGGTGTTGTACTGAAAATGCGCGTAAGCGAAGGGATCGATGTGGGAATTGTGGTTCACCACGGTGATAAATCCACCGCCAGCCGGAATGTTCTCCATTCCGCGCCAGTCCCGCTTGAGCAGAACCACCAGCGGCGGTTTGCAGAGAACCGCTGCGAAGCGGTACCAGAAGCCGATTCTGCGGCGGGGCACGCGGACACCTTCCTCTAGGACCTGGGGCCAGAGCCCGGGGAGCCGCACAAGTCTGACCCCAAGCCGACGGTCTGTCGAGAACACCGTACGCCCGCCCATCTCCCCCACCGCCCTCAAACGAGCTTCGCACCCCCCTCATGGCCCGTCTCCCCCCCCACCGCCCTCAAACGAGCTTCACGCCCCTGCTGTCCGGTGCGTCAGGCGCCAGGACGCCCATGGCGCCGGGTTCGTAAAAGCACGGGCGACAATGGCCGCGGCACACAACGCACGAAGGCCCGGCGAGGGAGGAACGGAACGCTCATGCAGTGGACCCTGCTCGTACCCCTGAAGCCTTTGGCACGCGCCAAAAGCAGACTCTCGGACACCACCGCCGACAGGATGCGCCCGGCACTGGCGCTCGCGTTCGCACAGGACACGGTGGCAGCGGCACTCGCCTGTCCGGCCGTCCGGGATGTGGTGACCGTCACGGACGACGCCCTGGCGGGCCGTGAGCTGGCCGCGCTGGGAGCCCGGATCGTCCCCGACACCCCGGCAGCAGGCCTGAACGCCGCTCTGGCACACGGCGAGAGCGTCGTCCGTGCCGCACGGCCCGAAAAGCCGGTAGCAGCCCTGAACGCCGACCTGCCGGCCCTGCGTCCCGCGGAATTGGCCCGGGTCCTCGACACGGCCGCCACATTTCCCCGCGCTTTCCTCGCGGATGCCGCGGCAAGGGGCACGACACTGCTGGCCGCTGCCCCCGGTGCGGAATTACTCCCGGCCTTCGGCACCGATTCCCGCGCCCGCCATCGCGCCTCGGGTGCCATGGAACTCGCCCTCGACGCGGTGGACTCCGTACGCCAGGACGTGGACACCGGCGACGACCTGCGGGCCGCGCTCGCGCTGGGGGTGGGTTCCCATACGGCCACGGCGGCCGTGCGGCTGCTGATCCCCGGACAGTAGGCTGCGCCTCATGCAGGCGACCGCGTACACGTACGACCCCGAGACGCGCAGCGGACAGGTGCTGCTCGACGACGGCACCCCGGTGCCCTTTGACACGCAGGCGTTCGACGCGGGCGGGTTGCGGCTGTTGCGACCCGGGCAGCGGGTGCGCATCGAGACCGAGGGCGAGGGCGAGGACCGCCGGATCACGCTGGTGACGCTGCAGACCCTCTGAGGAGCATCCCACCCCCCTCTGAGGCGCACCCCGCCCCTCCCGGAGGGCGGCCCAGCGCTCCCGGAAACACCGCGGGCCGGGCTCCCTCTGGGAGTCCGGCCCGGCGCGTGAGTGTCCGCGCCCTGAATTACCCGCGGGCGGTGGTCGTCTTGGCGGTGGTCTTGCGCTCCGTCGCCCTCTTGGTGGGGGCCTTCTTCGCCGGGGCCTTCTTCGCCGTCGCCTTCTTGGTGGCTGTCTTCTTGGTCGCGGCCTTCTTGGCGGTGGTCTTCTTGGCCGCGGCCTTCTTCGTGGCGGCGGTGGTCTTCTTCACAGGCGCCTTCTTCGCCGCTGCCTTCTTCGCAGCGGTCTTCTTGGCCGCGGCCTTCTTGACCGTCGCCGACGCACCGCCGGAGAGGCTGCCCTTGGGCGCCTTCTTGACCGCCACCTCACCACCGCGCGGGAGCTTCTTCGACCCACTCACCAGATCCTTGAAGCCCTGCCCCGCGCGGAAGCGCGGCACAGAGGTCTTCTTCACCCGAACCCGCTCACCCGTCTGCGGGTTGCGGGCGTAACGGGCCGGACGGTCGACTTTTTCGAACGATCCGAAACCGGTGACCGAGACCCGCTGGCCCCCGACCACCGCGCGGACGATGGCGTCCAGTACCGCGTCAACAGCATCGGCGGCCGGCTGGCGACCACCCATCTTGTCCGCAATCGCTTCTACTAGCTGCGCCTTGTTCACGTCTTCCCCTTCGGAGACATTGCCAGAACGAAACTGTTCAAGCCTTTTCGCACGTTAGGCAGATATATACCGCAAATCAAACACGGAACCGGGCTGATCACCCTCGTGCCGCACCGGACTCGGACAGTCACAGAGCTCCTCAGCGGTCCCCTTCGGGGGTCCGCCCCTCATTGAGGTCCGTCATGAAGATCTCCAGACGCCTTGCCGCATCGGCGAGGTCGTGTTTGGCCACGGCCGTAATGACCAGCAGCTTCCGGGTCAGCGCCATCCGTACGCCCTCCGGGACTTGCGATGCGCGCACCCTTGCGTGCGCTTCCTTGAGCTGGTCCGCGACTGCCGTATAGAGCTTGAGTTGGCCGTCGTTTTCCATGCACAGATTGTGCCATCTGGGGCGAGTTGTCGCCTGCGCAGGGCCAACTCCCGCCTCCCGGCGGCCTTCCGAACACCTCGGCGCGACGCGGCTTCGAGCCTCGGGCACCCCGGCAAACACCCGTGCAACCGGGGCAGTTGAAGTTCCCTTCGCGTCTGCTCGACCCCCTGCCGGGGGCAGACACAGCTGTGCCCCCAACCGTCCACGATTGGGGGCACAGCGGGTTGTTACGGTGGCTGGAATCAGCCTTGCGCGGAAGCCGGAGTGTCCTGATCCGGGACACCGGAGTGTCCTGATCCCGGGACGCCGGATCGTCCTGATCCCGGGACGCCGGATCGTCCTGGTTCCGGAGCAGCGGACACCCTCGTTCGGGACGCCGGACACCCCCGTTCGGGACGCCCGCACCGGGGGAAGTCTCAGACCTTGAGCGTCCGCGGCTTGTACGAGGGACGCTTGGCCTCGTATGCGGCGATGGCGGACTCGTTCTGGAGCGTGAGGGAGATGTCGTCCAGCCCGTTCAGCAGCCGCCAGCGGGAGTTCTCGTCCAGCTCGAAGGATGCGGTGATGCCCTCGGCGCGCACCTCACGCGCCTCAAGGTCCACAGTGACCTCAGCCTGTGCGTCCCGCTCGGTGAGCTCCCACAGCGCGTCCACGATCCTCTGCTCCAGGACGACCGTGAGCAGACCGTTCTTGAGCGAGTTGCCGCGGAAGATGTCCGCGAAGCGGGAGGAGATGACTGCCTTGAAGCCGTAGTTCTGCAGCGCCCACACGGCGTGCTCACGGGAGGAGCCGGTGCCGAAGTCGGGGCCGGCGACCAGGACCGTGGCGCCCTGCCGCTCGGGCCGGTTGAGGACGAAGGACGGATCCTTGCGCCAGGCCTCGAACAGCCCGTCCTCGAACCCGTCCCGGGTCACCTTCTTGAGCCAGTGGGCGGGGATGATCTGGTCGGTGTCGACGTTACTGCGGCGCAGCGGGACGGCCCGGCCGGTGTGCGTGGTGAATGCTTCCATGACTGATCAGACTCCAGCGGGCGTGCGAGTGTCGGCGTCGGACAGATCGGCGGGGGACGCCAGGTGGCCCAGGACGGCCGTCGCGGCGGCGACCTGCGGCGAGACCAGGTGCGTACGACCGCCCTTGCCCTGCCGGCCCTCGAAGTTGCGGTTGGAGGTGGACGCGGAGCGCTCACCGGGAGCCAGCTGGTCGGGGTTCATGCCCAGACACATCGAGCAGCCCGCGTGCCGCCACTCGGCGCCCGCCTCCTTGAAGACCAGGTCCAGGCCCTCCTCGACGGCCTGCAGACCCACGCGCGCGGAGCCGGGGACGACCAGCATCCGGAGGCCGTCGGCGACTTTGCGGCTCTGGAGGATCGCGGCGGCGGCGCGCAGGTCCTCGATGCGCCCGTTGGTGCACGAGCCTACGAAGACGGTGTCCACCTTGATGTCGCGCAGCGGCTGCCCGGCGGTCAACCCCATGTACTCCAGGGCTTTTTCGGCGGACAGCCGCTCCGAAGCGTCCTCGTACATAGCGGGGTCGGGGACGGACGACGAAAGCGGCGCACCCTGGCCGGGGTTGGTACCCCAGGTGACGAACGGCGACAGCTCACCGGCGTTGATCACGACCTCGGCGTCGAACTCGGCGTCTTCGTCCGTCTTCAGCGTCTTCCAGTACGCGACGGCGGCGTCCCAGTCCTCGCCCTCGGGAGCGTGCGGACGGCCCTTGAGGTACGCGAAGGTGGTCTCGTCGGGGGCGATCATGCCCGCGCGGGCGCCGGCCTCGATCGACATGTTGCAGATGGTCATACGGGCCTCCATCGAGAGCTTCTCGATGGCGGAACCGCGGTACTCCAGGACGTAGCCCTGGCCGCCGCCCGTACCGATCTTCGCGATGATCGCCAGGATGAGGTCCTTGGCGGTGACGCCCTCGGGCAGCTCGCCCTCGACGGTGATGGCCATGGTCCTCGGGCGGGCCATCGGCAGCGTCTGGGTGGCCAGCACGTGCTCCACCTGGGAGGTGCCGATGCCGAACGCCAGCGCGCCGAAGGCACCGTGCGTGGAGGTGTGCGAGTCACCGCACACCACCGTGGTACCCGGCTGGGTCAGGCCCAGCTGCGGTCCCACGACGTGGACGACGCCCTGCTCGATGTCGCCCAGCGGGTGCAGACGCACGCCGAACTCGGCGCAGTTCCCGCGCAGTGTCTCCAGCTGGACGCGGGAGACCGGGTCGGCGATGGGCTTGTCGATGTCGAGGGTCGGGGTGTTGTGATCCTCGGTCGCGAGGGTGAGGTCGAGGCGGCGGACCGTACGGCCGCCTTTGCGGAGGCCGTCGAAGGCCTGGGGACTGGTCACCTCGTGCAGCAGGTGCAGATCGATGAAGAGGAGGTCGGGCTCGCCCTCGGCGCGCCGGACGACATGGTCGTCCCAGACCTTCTCCGCGAGTGTCCTACCCATCGCTTTCCCCTTTTTTGAGCTCGCTCGCCTCCGGGGCGCTCCAGCGGTGTCGAGAGGCCGATCGCGCTCGGCTTTCGGGCCTGAAGCCTTCGGGCCTGAAGCGCGTTCGGCCCTTGGACACCGGCGCCCCTTCGGCTCGCTCGCCGCTGTTCTCGGGCATCTGGTCGCCGGGCCCATGGATTACGGGCCGCTGTGGCTATCCAGAGTGACGCGTTCCACCGGAAATTGAACTTGCGTTTCACAGAGTGAGACGCGAGTATCGTTGCATGGACAACAGTAGCGGCGTCGGCGTTCTGGACAAGGCAGCCCTTGTCCTGAGTGCTCTGGAGTCCGGTCCGGCCACCCTCGCGGGTCTGGTCGCGGCGACCGGACTGGCACGACCCACGGCTCACCGGCTGGCCGTGGCTCTGGAACACCACCGCATGGTGGCACGCGACATGCAGGGCCGTTTCATCCTCGGCCCGCGCCTGGCCGAGCTGGCCGCGGCAGCCGGCGAGGACCGCCTGCTCGCCACGGCGGGGCCGGTACTGACCCATCTCCGGGACATGACGGGCGAGAGCGCGCAGCTCTACCGCCGCCAGGGCGACATGCGTATCTGTGTCGCCGCGGCGGAGCGCCTGTCCGGCCTGCGGGACACGGTCCCGGTCGGCTCGACGCTCACCATGAAGGCGGGCTCCTCCGCCCAGATCCTCATGGCCTGGGAGGAGCCGGAGCGCCTCCACCGCGGCCTGCAGGGCGCCCGTTTCACGGCGACGGCTCTGTCGGGTGTACGGCGCCGGGGCTGGGCCCAGTCGATCGGCGAGCGCGAGCCGGGCGTCGCGTCCGTCTCCGCGCCGGTACGCGGCCCCTCGAACCGTGTGGTGGCCGCCGTCTCGGTCTCCGGCCCCGTCGAGCGCCTGACGCGCCACCCGGGCCGTATGCACGCCCAGGCGGTCATCGACGCTGCCGCCCGCCTCTCCGAGGCTCTTCGCCGCTCCGGCTGACGCGCCCCTCGTACGCCACCGGGACGGGGCCGGGCCTCAACGCCGCGGCAGGCCTCTCCCGGCATCGGGGCAGCCACCGAACGGAGGGCGCTGTACGCGGAGTTGATGCCTCGGGCGGCCGGCGGCCATGTGCGACCTCGCGGCGGTGCCGGGCGGTGCCGACGGCAGAAAAGCAGGTGGCCCTTCACCGGAGTGAAGGGCCACCGAATCACGTACCCCCGACCGGATTCGAACCGGCGCTACCGCCTTGAGAGGGCGGCGTGCTAGGCCGCTACACAACGGGGGCATGAATACTGCGTTTCCGCAGATCCAAGCTGGTCTACCTGGACTCGAACCAAGACTAACTGAACCAGAATCAGTCGTGCTGCCAATTACACCATAGACCAATGTGATTTTGTGAGGGAGAGCTTTCCGTACCCCCGACCGGATTCGAACCGGCGCTACCGCCTTGAGAGGGCGGCGTGCTAGGCCGCTACACAACGGGGGCCCTAGCGATCCTGAAGGATGCGTACCCCCGACCGGATTCGAACCGGCGCTACTGCCTTGAGAGGGCAGCGTGCTGGGCCGCTACACAACGGGGGCTTTGTGGAATCAATCTCCACTGGTACAGATGCTGTGTCCACAGGAAAAGCATCTGCGAGCTGGCCTACCTGGACTCGAACCAAGACTAACTGAACCAGAATCAGTCGTGCTGCCAATTACACCATAGGCCACTGGAACGCAAGCCCCTGGGGGATCTTGTTCTAGCTTGCGCTTCCGGATTTCTGGCCTTCGGGCCCGCTCCCGGGGACGCAGGAAGAACATTACCCGAAGGTGGACAGCGCTCCAAAACGAGTACCGACACGAAGGAGCGCGGGCAGTTCGGCGAGCGAGGCGGTCGAGTGGGTGCCCACGGGACGTCGCCGCTGGTGTGCGGGCCGTCGCGGCCGATCCGGACCGACAGCGGACCCGCGTCGGCGGCGTCCCGTCCGTCGAGCATGCGGGTGATCACCGGCGTGTGCGTTACGCGGACAGCTTCGTCAGCGCCGCGTCGACGCGGGCGAGTGTCTTCTCCTTGCCCAGGATGTGCAGGGACTCGAAGAGGGGCAGGCCGATGGTGCGGCCGGTGACGGCGACGCGGACCGGGGCCTGGGCCTTGCCGAGCTTCAGGCCGTGGGCCTCGCCGGCGGCCAGGACGGCCTCCTTGAGGGAGTCGGGCGCGCTCCAGTCGGCCGACTGGAGGTTCTCCCTGGCCGTGCGGAGCAGGGCGTCCGAGCCCTCCTTCATCGCCTTCGTCCAGCTCACCTCGTCCTCCACCGGCTCCGGGAGGAACAGGAAGTCGACGTTGTCCGTGATCTCCGAGAGGACCTTCAGGCGGCTCTGCGCGTGCGGGGCGATCGCCTCCCACCTGGCCTCGTCGAAGTCCTCGGGCGCCCAGGGGGCGAACGGGGCCTTCAGCCAGGGGGCGCAGCGCTCGGTGAAGTCCTTCACGTCGAGCAGACGGATGTGGTCGGCGTTGATCGCCTCGCACTTCTTCAGGTCGAAGCGGGCCGGGTTGGGGTTGACGTCCGTCACGTCGAAGGCCGCGACCATCTCGTCCATGGTGAAGACGTCCCGGTCCGCCGACAGCGACCAGCCCAGCAGGGAGAGGTAGTTGAGCAGGCCTTCGGGGAGGAAGCCGCGCTCGCGGTAGAGGTTCAGCGACGACTGCGGGTCGCGCTTGGAGAGCTTCTTGTTGCCCTCGCCCATCACGTACGGCAGGTGGCCGAACTCCGGGATGCCCTTGGCGATGCCCAGCTCGGTCAGCGCTTTGTAGAGGGCGATCTGGCGGGGGGTGGAGGAGAGCAGGTCCTCGCCGCGCAGGACGTGGGTGATCTCCATCAGGGCGTCGTCGACCGGGTTCACCAGCGTGTAGAGGGGGGCGCCGTTCGCGCGCACGATGCCGTAGTCCGGGACGTTCTCGGGGGTGAAGGCCAGCTCGCCGCGGATCAGGTCCGTGAAGGTGATCGTCTCGTCGGGCATGCGGAAGCGGACGATGGGCTCGCGGCCCTCGGCCTCGTACGTCTCCACCTGCCCGGCGGTCAGCTCGCGGCAGTGGCCGTCGTAGCCGGAGGGCTTGCCGGCGGCGCGGGCGGCCTCGCGGCGCTCCTCCAGCTCCGTGGTGGTGCAGTAGCAGCGGTACGCGTGGCCGGAGTCCAGGAGCTTCTGGGCGATCTCCTTGTAGAGGTCCATGCGCTGCGACTGGCGGTACGGGGCGTGGGGGCCGCCGCCCGCGCCGGAGGCGCTATCGAATGCAGCAGGACCTTCGTCCCAGTCGAAGCCCAGCCAGCGCATCGAGTCCAGCAGCTGCTCGTAGGACTCCTCGGAGTCCCGGGCGGCGTCGGTGTCCTCGATGCGGAAGACCAGGGTGCCCTTGTGGTGCCGGGCGAACGCCCAGTTGAACAGGGCCGTACGGACCAGCCCCACGTGGGGGTTGCCGGTGGGCGACGGACAGAAACGTACGCGGACGGGTGCGCTAGCCACGCTTGACTACCTTGTTGGTGAGAGTGCCGATGCCTTCGATGGTGACGGCGACCTCGTCGCCGGCACGGAGGGGGCCGACCCCGGCGGGGGTGCCCGTGAGGATCACGTCGCCCGGGAGCAACGTCATGGCCTCGGTGATGTTGACGATCAGATCCTCGAGGGAGCGGATCATCTCGCTCGTGCGGCCCAGTTGGCGCTGCCGGCCGTTGACCGTGCACTGGATGGTCAGGTCCGAGGCGGCGGCGATGTCCAGGTCCGTCTCCACCCAGGGGCCGAGCGGGCAGGAGGTGTCGAAGCCCTTGGCCCTGGCCCACTGCTTCTCGCGCTTCTGGACGTCGCGGGCGGTGACGTCGTTGGCGCAGGTGTAGCCGAAGATCACGTCCTTGACGCGTTCGTGCGGGACCTCGCGGCACATGCGGCCGATGACCACGGCCAGCTCGGCCTCGTGGTGCAGCTCGCTGGAGAAGGGCGGGTACTGGATTTCGTCGCCGGACGCGATCATCGAGGTGGCCGGCTTGAAGAAGGCGAAGGGCTCTTCGGGGAGCTCGTTGCCCAGTTCCCTGGCGTGGTCCGCGTAGTTCTGTCCGAAGGCCACGATCTTGGAGCCGAGCACGGGTGCCAGCAACCGGACCTTGCCGAAGGGGACCTTGACACCGCTGAGCTCGAAGTCCGCCCCGTACGGGCTGCCCTTGATGATGTCGAGGACGAGCTCGTCCGGCCTGTCGCCCTCGACCGCGCCGAACGCGACGTTCCCGTCGATGGAGAATCTGGCAATGCGCACGGGATTCCTGCGCCCCTCACTTGAACCGGCTGGAGTCTGATCACTCCAGGCTAACGCGACGCGAAATCAGCGAAATGTAGCGACTCCGTGGCAGATTGTCACCTGCACGCCCGGCGCCCGGGCGACGTCGGGCGCTCTCCTCGGCCGGACCACATCGCCCGACCGAGGACCGAGGATCGTCTCCGTTGATATCCCGGCGCCCTTGACGTTCGTACGCGACCGCCTGAGCGAACCGGCGGCGATCGGATCCGACCGGCTTGAGCAGCCGGCGGTCGCCGCGCGTGCTACTCCGCGGCGGAAGTCCCGACAGCGCACGTCCCGACCGGGGCCTCCATGAGGACGGTCCGCCGGGGGTTGGCAGTCTGGGAGGGGAGGTCGACGGAGTGCTCCTGCCGCGGCGTCGCCAGCTCGTCGGCGTCGGTGAGATGCACCAGCGTGGTGCGTCGCGGGTTGGCTATGGTGCGGAACATCATCGTCGTCTTCACTGTGGTGTGTGACCTCGTGGTTAAGGGCGCCGGGCAGCCTCAGGAGCCGCCCCGGAAGCGCGAGTTGTCAGAACTGTCCCTCTTGTAGAGCCTCAGGCTAAACATGCGATTCCCTCGGCAATCACGAGGACGACATGATCACCGTGTGAGTTTCCTCACTTACTAGCACTTAATTCGGGCAATTCAGGCCCTTGGATCAACGGGCGAAATGCACATTTCTCCTTAAAGCCCTCATTTGGCTCCCGATCATCGCGACTGGGACACGTCGTCCGCCCCCGTGCCTCGCACCCCTTTGCTCGTTTCGTACGGGATTGCGCTGTACGCCTGGTGATACGGGCCTCACATGGTGTCACGATAAACACAGGGTGACCCATTGGCCTTGTTGGAGGTCCGGCACTGTGCTGGAATTCCACGGACCGCCGCGGATAAGAAGCCCGGCGCACAGGGGCGCAGCGAAGCGCCGACTGCGGCGGAAAAGGAGAACAAGCGCCGGTCGCTCAAGACCGAACAACGGGAGCGCGTTCAGGACGCTCCCAAAGACGCCGACACCGTCTCGCCGTTCACGCGGAGGGGCGCCTGGTCCAGAGATTGAGACGCTAGTGCAGGGACGTTTCAAGAGGGATGGCAGCGCTTCGGCGGAGCCGCACGGCGGGACCGACCGCGGCTCCTCGCCCCAGCACGCCCAGAACCCAGGCCCGGCGAAGATCGGCGACAGTGGTGAGCGCTCCGACGCGTCCGCGCCTTTGGCACCGCTCGCCGGAGCACCGAAGAGCGGGAAGAGCGACTGGGATGGCTTCGGCAACCGAATAGCTCTGCGCAACTGGCGTATCTCCACCCGCCTTGTCTCGTTGCTCGCACTCCCTGTGGTCGCCGCCACCTCGCTCGGCGTGCTGCGCATCAGCGACAACGTGAACGACATCCAGCAGCTCGACAACATGCGGCTGCTGGCCGACATGACCAAGCAGGCCACCGACCTCGCTGCCGCCCTCCAGCAGGAGCGGGACGTCTCGGCCGGCCCGCTCTCGAAGAAGGCGAAGGCTGGCGACCCCACGATCCAGGGCGTCCGTGACAAGACGGACGTGGCCCGGCGGCAGTTCCTGCTGGCCACCGACCCGATCGACGACGCGAACGCCAACGGGCAGCTCACCGGTGTCCGCGAGAGCCTCGTGGGGATCGCGTACGAGCTGGGCCAGCTCCCCAACATCCGCCGCGACGCCTACCAGGAGAACCAGAACGCCACGCTGACCGTCGAGGCGTACCACCGGCTCGTCAGCAATCTGCTCAACCTCTCCGAGGACATAGCGGAGGCCACCAGCAACACGGAGATGATCCAGCGCACCCGCGCCCTTGCCGCGTTCTCCAGCGCCAAGGAGTACGCCTCGATGCAGCGGGCGATCATCTCGTCGGGGCTGCCCGCGGACAACAAGAAGTTCGGTGAACTCTCCGAGAGCGACCGGCAGTACGGCCTGTCGGCGCGGAGCAGCGAGCTTTCCCAGACCCACACCTTCCGCACCATCTACGGCCGGGATCGCGCCAAAGAGCTGCTGGGGCCGATCACCGACGGCAGCCCGACCATCAAGGCAGTCGACGAGTACGCGGCGCGTGTCCTGGAGAGCGAGAACGGTCTGCGCTCGCTGCACAAGCGCTCCTACCGGGACTGGATCGACGACGGCTCGGTCAAGATCGAGCAGATGAAGAAGATCGAAAGCTCGCTCGTGGAGGAGATGGAGCAGGCCGCCCGCCAGCTGCGCAGCGAGTCCGAGGGCGAGGCGGTCATCTCCGGTGCACTGATCCTGCTCGTCCTCGGTATCTCCCTCATCGGTGCCTTCGTCGTGGCCCGCTCCATGATCCGCTCGCTGCGCCGGCTGCAGGACACCGCGACCAAGGTCGCCCAGGACCGCCTGCCCGAGCTGGTCAAGCAGCTGTCCGAGTCCGACCCGCAGGACGTGGACACCTCTGTGGAGTCGGTCGGCCTGCACTCCCAGGACGAGATCGGCCAGGTGGCCGCGGCCTTCGACGAGGTGCACCGCGAGGCGGTCCGTCTCGCCGCCGAGCAGGCCCTCCTGCGGGGCAACGTCAACGCGATGTTCACCAACCTCTCGCGCCGCTCCCAGGGTCTGATCCAGCGCCAGCTGTCGCTGATCTCCGAGCTGGAGTCCCGCGAGGCCGACCCGGACCAGCTGTCCTCGCTGTTCAAGCTCGACCACCTGGCGACCCGTATGCGCCGCAACGGTGAGAACCTCCTCGTTCTCGCGGGTGAGGAGCCGGGCCGCCGGTGGACCCGCCCGGTCCCGCTGGTCGACGTCCTGCGCGCCGCCGCGTCCGAGGTGGAGCAGTACGAGCGCATCGAGCTGACCTCGGTCCCGCCCACCGAGGTCGCGGGCCGGGTCGTCAACGACCTCGTGCACCTGCTCGCCGAGCTGCTGGAGAACGCCACCTCGTTCTCCTCGCCGCAGACCAAGGTCAAGGTCACCGGTCACGCGCTGCCCGACGGCCGGGTGCTGATCGAGATCCACGACACCGGTATCGGTCTGTCCCCCGAGGACCTCGGGGCCATCAACGAGCGGCTCGCCTCGCCCCCCACCATGGACGTCTCTGTCTCCCGCCGCATGGGTCTGTTCGTGGTCGGCCGCCTCTCGCAGCGCCATGGCATCCGCATCCAGCTGCGCCCCTCCGACTCCGGCGGTACCACCGCGCTGGTCATGCTGCCCGTCGATGTCGCCCAGGGCAGCAAGAAGCCCCCTGCGGGCAAGCCGGGCCCGGGCGGCGTCTCCGGTGGTCCGGCTGGCGTCTTCGGTGGTCCGGGCGGCGTCTCCGGTGGTCCGGCTGGCATCTCCGGTGGTCCGGGCGGCGCGCAGGCGGAGGCCGGTGCGGCAGCCCGCCAGGGCAGCCGGTCGGGGCCTCCGCTCGGCTCGGGTGATCCTGACGGTGAAGGACGTCTCGGTGCTGCCCCGCAGCGCGGGCAGGTGGGTGCCGGACAGGGTCCGCGGGCCGCCCTGCCCGGCAGCGGCGACCAGGGCGGGCCCGGTAGACCGCGCGGTCCGCAAGGTGCCCCCCTGTCTGCGTCTTCCCAGCTCTCCGCTCTTCCCCCGCTCTCGGCTTCGCGCGAGCGGGGGAGCCCCCAGGAGCAGGGGGGACCTCCCTCCCCGCAGGGCCGGCCGATGCCCGCCGGTGCTGGTGCCGGTGCTGGTGCCGGTGCTTTCGGAGGTCCGGCGTCGGGGGCCCCACAGGGCCTGTGGACCGGCGGGACCGGCGGGACCGGCGGCCGGCGGCCGCAGAACTTCGGCGGCTCCGGGCGCCAGGGCGGCTTCGCCGGTGGCGGCGCGGGTCCGCGCTCGGGGGGCCCGCTCGGGGGCGACAGCTTCACCCCGTCGCGTCAGAGCGGCTTCGGCGAGGAGGGCCCCTCGGCGGACCGCGCCCCCGACGCCGTACCGCCGAAGCAGCCCGAAGAACGTTCCGGCAGGCGCCGCCCGCAGCTGCCCGGGCGCGGCGGTCCGCGTGCCGAGCTTCCCGGTGGCGCCCCGCAGCAGCGCACGCCGAGCTGGAGCAACAAGCACGCGCAGCCGCCGGTGCCGCGCCCCTCGCCGGACGCGCCGCGCCCCTTGCCGGACGCGCCGCGCGATCACGACGAGCTGGACAGCGCCTCGCGGATGCCACGGGCCGACGACCGTCAGGACCCGGCCTCGACCGTGAAGTTCTCCCGGGTCGCCGACCGTCAGGATCCCGCTGTCACCTCCGCGTTCCAGCGCCCCGACTTCGACGCCCCGCGGCCCGGTACGCCTCAGAGACCCGGTACGCCTCAGAACAGCACCGGACAGTTCGTCCGCCCGGACGTGTTCGGCATCCCTGCCCCGTCCGTGCCGCAGCGTCCGCAGGAGCCGGATGACAGGGGTGTCGCCCAGCAGCCCTATGAGGGGCTGCCGGGAGACAGGTGGGAACTGCCGCCCGCGTCGGATCCCGGCGACGGCCGCACTCCGCTGTACGACAAGCTGGAGACCAACTGGTTCCACGGCGGTCAGGCCCAGCAGAACAACGGCACCGGCACCGGCACCGGCACCGGCACCAGCCAGAGCACCGGTTTCACGCCGCCGCAGGCCCCCTCGGCCCCCTCGGCCGACCGGCGCCCGGTCGCTCCGGCCTCCGCCTCCTGGCATGCCACCCCCAACGACGAGCTCGGCCGTCAGGCCGAGCGCGTCCGTCAGCCGTCGGCGGGCGGGGTCACCACCTCCGGCCTGCCGCGCCGGGTCCCGCGCGCGAACCTCGTGCCGGGCACGGCTCAGCAGCAAGAGCACCAAAGCGGGCCGCAGGTCTCTCGTGAACCCGATGACGTACGCGGCCGACTGACCAAACTCCGTCGGGGCATCGCCGAGGGGCGCCAGGCCGGTACCGGCCAGACCAGTACCGGCCAGACCAGTACCGGCCAGACCGGCGGCTTTCCGAGCCCCACTCACCAGCAGGAGCGTTAGTTGAGCCCAATGAGCCAGGCGGCACAGAACCTGAACTGGTTGATCACCAACTTCGTGGACAACACCCCCGGGGTGTCCCACACCGTCGTCGTGTCCGCTGACGGACTCCTTCTGGCGATGTCCGAAGGCTTCCCGCGCGACCGCGCCGACCAGCTCGCGGCCGTCGCCTCCGGGCTCACCTCGCTCACCGCCGGGGCCTCCCGGATCTTCGAGGGCGGGGATGTGGCCCAGACGGTGGTGGAGATGGAACGCGGGTTCCTCTTCCTGATGTCCATTTCGGACGGATCCTCCCTGGCGGTCCTCTCCCACCCGGAGTGTGACATCGGCCTTGTCGGCTACGAGATGGCGCTGCTCGTCGACCGCGCGGGTACCGTGCTCACACCCGACCTGCGGGCCGAACTGCAAGGCAGCCTGCTGCACTAGAACCCCACCCCACCCCACCGCTCCACAACCTCAGACCGTCCGGCCGTCTTCAGTCCCCCCACCGGCCCTCGTCCGACGGCTCGACTGACCGACATGCTGTCTCGCCCGGAGGATCCATGACCCCGCCCACCGCCTCTCACGATCCGTACGCCGCGTCGTACGGGGACGAGGGCGACCAGCCACTGGTACGGCCGTACGCGATGACGGGCGGCCGGACCCGGCCGCGGTACCAGCTCGCCATCGAGGCACTGATCACCACCACTGCCGACCCGGCGGTGCTCATGGGGCTGCTCCCCGAGCACCAGCGGATCTGCCATCTGTGCCGTGAGGTGAAGTCGGTGGCCGAGGTGTCGGCCCTGCTGTCCATGCCGCTCGGTGTGGCACGGATCCTCGTCGCGGACCTCGCCGAGGCCGGACTCGTCGCGGTCCACCAGCTCGGTGGCGACGAGAGCAACGGCGGTGCCCCGCATGTGACACTGCTCGAAAGGGTGCTCAGTGGACTTCGCAAGCTCTGACGCGGGCCGGGCGACCACCTCGGCGAAGATTGTGGTGGCGGGCGGCTTCGGCGTGGGCAAGACCACGTTCGTCGGCGCCGTCTCGGAGATCAACCCGCTGCGCACGGAGGCCGTCATGACGTCTGCTTCGGCGGGCATCGACGACCTCACCCACACCGGGGACAAGACGACCACCACGGTCGCCATGGACTTCGGCCGTATCACCCTGGACCAGGACCTGATCCTCTACCTGTTCGGCACACCGGGCCAGGACCGCTTCTGGTTCATGTGGGACGACCTGGTCCGCGGCGCGATCGGCGCGATCGTCCTGGTGGACACCCGCCGCCTCGCCGACTGCTTCCCCGCCGTCGACTACTTCGAGAACAGCGGCCTGCCCTTCGTCATCGCACTGAACGGCTTCGACGGACAGCAGCCGTACAACCCCGAAGAGGTCCGCGAAGCCCTGCAGATAGGCCCCGACACCCCCATCATGACCACGGACGCCCGCCACCGCGCGGACGCCAAAGGCGCACTGATCACCCTGGTCGAGCACGCCCTCATGGCACGGCTGCGATAGCGGACAGTTGCGATAGCGGACAGCTGCGATAACGGACAACGGAAAAGACAACCGGAAACCACCACCCGGAAACCACCCGGAAGACAACCGGAAGCATTACTCGTACAGCACTCAAGTCGGCAGTATCCTGCGGCAGTTGTCGTAGATACACCGGTGCCGGCCGTGTCGTTCGACACGGCCGGCCTCAGTGTTCATAACGTTTCGACAGAGAAATAGAGTGATATGGCCACGCGTCGCAGTTGATCGGTTTCACTGCGTCCATCTCGACTCCACCTTTTGCCACTTCTCGCTCTTTATGACCGTTTTATCTAGGACTTACCTCACGCGGAATCCCTGCTTCCTCCTGTTTGGAAGTGCACGGACCGGCATGCTGAAATGCGGGAACTGCCCCATGGCCAAAGGTGTACAGGGGCTTTGGAGTCACCCGCGGCACGACATAGGTGCCGGCGCCGAGAGGTTGTTGGTCGAGTGAAGCGAAGCAAACGCGGTCCCGTGCCCTCGGCCCGGGGCGACTTCACCCCGCCACCGCGCGGGGCCGCACCCCCGCCCGTGTCCGGCCCGGAGCCAACAGCCACCCCCGCACCCAGCGGCAGCCCGCTCTCCCCGCGCAACTGGCGTATGCCGACCCGGCTGAACGCGATCCTGCTCATACCCGTGCTGGCCGGCCTGGTCATAGGCGGCTTCCAGGTGAAGGGCTCGATCGACATCTGGCAGGAGGCGAGAGACGCCGAGAAGGTCGCGAAGATCGTGGCCGCCGCCGAAGAGTACGCCACAGCGCTCCTCGACGAACGCGACAACTCCGCCGAGCCGTTGCTGAACGGCGACCGGGACAACAAAGACGTCCAGCAGGCCCGTGACTTCACCGACGAAAAGGCCGACGCTTTTCACCAGGAAGTCGTCGGCATGCCGTCCGGCCAGAGCCTGGAGCGCCACCTGCGGCTGGTGAAAGACGCTGAGTCGAATCTGGAGAAGATCCGGGATGCGGCGTACACCCGGTCCATGGAGCCTGTGCAGACCGAAGAGGGCTACGGCGAGGTAGAACACCACCTGCGGGAGTTCACGAACGAACTCGACTTCGAGCTCGGCACCGACCTCGACACCGGCACCGGCACCGGCACCGCGTACGGCCGCACCGTGTACGCCGTCGCCCTCGCCAAGAGCGCCGCCTCGCTGCAGCGCTCGACCGGCATGCACCTGCTGATCAAGCCCAGCGCCGACGAGCGGACCCTCAGGCGCCAGGTGACCGCCTTCTCCTCGTACGCGTATCTGGAGGACGTCGCCGTCCAGGCGTACACCTCCGGCGGTACCCAGCAGGACGCCGCCCGCCTCAAGCAGGTCATGACCCAGCAGACCGAGGAGGGCAGGAAGCAGCTGGCCGAGGCCGCGCAGCAGTCCCAGGACGAGGGCCGGAGCGTGGTGACGCCGCCCTCCCTGGATGACATGATCCAGCTGATCGGCAGCGGCCGGACGCCCGACCGGCTCAAAGAACAGGGCGTCACCCCCGAGGCTTATATGGCGTCCTCCACCCTCAAGTTCGACGGCTACGACGAGGTGGAGACCGAACTGATCAACCGGGCCGTGGACGAAGCCGGCCAGACCGCCTCAGCCGCCCAGCGCGACGCCTTCCTCCACGGCGCCGTCGTCCTCCTCGCCCTGCTCGCCGCGTTCCTCCTCGCCGCCTTCATGGCCCGCCCGATGAGCCGCTCGATGCGCCGGCTGCGCAACGCCGCCTTCGTGGTCGCCGAACAGCGCCTGCCGATGCTGGTCGACCAGCTCTCGCGCACCGACCCCGGCCGGGTCGACACCCGGGTCGCGCCCCTCCCGGTCACCGGCACGGACGAGATCGGCGAGGTTGCCCGCGCATTCGACCAGGTCCACCGCGAGGCTGTCCGGCTCGCCACCGAGCAGGCCCTGCTGCGGAGCAACGTCAACGCGGTCTTCACCAACCTCTCGCGCCGCAACCAGTCGCTGGTCGAGGGCCAGCTGACCCTGATCACCGCCCTGGAGAAGAACGAGGCCGACCCGGACCAGCTGGAGAGCCTCTTCAAGCTGGACCACCTGGCGACCCGTATGCGCCGCAACGGCGAGAACCTCCTGGTCCTCGCCGACGAGGAGCCCGACCGCCGCTGGGACCAGCCGGTCCTGCTGGTCGACGTCCTGCGCGCCGCCTCCTGCGAGGTGGAGCAGTACGAGCGCATCGAGCTCTTCGGCGTCCCCGAGGCCGAGATCCACGGCCACGCGGTGAAAGACCTCGTGCACCTGCTGGCCGAGCTCCTGGAGAACGCCACCACCTTCTCCTCGCCGCAGACCGAAGTCCGCGTCGCCGCGGCCCGTCTCCCCGACCGCCGCATAATGATCGAGATCCACGACAAGGGCATCGGCCTCACCGCCGAGGACTTCGCGGACATCAACCACAGGCTGGCCAACCCGCCGACCGTGAACGCCGCGATCTCGCAGCACATGGGCCTCTTCGTGGTCGGCCGCCTCTCCAGACGGCACGGCATCCACGTCCAGCTGCGCCCCTCGGGCGAACAAGCCGGTACGACCTCGCTGGTCATGCTGCCCGATGCCCTCACCCTCACGGTGCGGTAGCGGTGGCGGTGGCGGTGGCGGTGGCGGTGGCGAGCAACAGCCGCCCGAACAGGAAGAGTTCACGGTCTCGCAGGTCATTCCGGAGCAGGTCATTCCGGAGCAGCGCATTCCGGAGCAGCGCATTCCGGAGCAGCGGGCGTTCCCGTCCTCGGGTCCGGCACTCACGGCCGCCGCCCTCGGCTTCGACGACAGCCGCTACGCCGACAGCCGCTACGCCGAGGTCCCGAACGACCACCGCGAGCCGGACCCCGTCGGCCGCTCCCTGACGCGCGAGGAGCACCGCGCCACTCTGGAGACCCAGACGCACGAGGCCCAGACGCACGGGCCCCGCGCGCGGCCGGACCCGCCGGCGGAGCATCGAGGAGACCCCCCGGCACGGCGACGACTTCCCGGCGCGACAACCGGCCTACGGCAACGACCCGACCGCGTTCCAGAACCAGCAGACCGGCTACCAGCAGACCGGCTACCAACAGACCGCCTACCAGCAGCAGAGCCCGTACCCCTCCCCTCCCCCTCCCCCTACGCTCCAGAGCCGGAATCCGCGCAGGCCGCTGACGTGAAGGAGCCGGACGGCGTAGGCTTCGACCATTCGGGACCGGCCCCTTCCGCCGCCTACGAGCTGACCGACGCCGGGTTGCCCCGCCGCGGCGCCCCCGCGAGCGGCACAGGTGCCCGACAGCACGTGCCCCAGGAACCACAGCGCGTCCCAGAGAGCGGCGCCCCAGGAACCACAGCGCGTGCCCCAGGAACCGCAGGCGGCAAAGGAGCCGGGCGACGACTGGCGCACCGCGAACGACCAGCGGTGGCAACAGGCCTCGCAGCTCCGGAAGCCCAAGGCCGGCGGGGTGACCCCTTCCGGCCTGCCGCGGCGGGTGCCCAAGGCCAATCTGGTCGAGGGAACCGCCGCATCGACCCCGCAGGGGAGCCCCCAGGTCTCCCGTGCCCCCGAGGACATACGGGGCAGGCTGAGCAACCTGCGCCACGGCGTCCAGCAGGGACGCAACGCGGGAAGTGACACGAACAGCCAGGCCACCAGGAATCAGCACAGTGGTCCCGACAGCACCTACAACCAGGAGCGTTAGTGTGAGCCCGATGAGCCAGGCAGCACAGAACCTGAACTGGTTGATCACCAACTTCGTGGACAACACCCCCGGGGTGGCCCACACCGTGGTGGTCTCCGCCGACGGACTCCTTCTGGCGATGTCCGAAGGCTTTCCGCGCGACCGCGCCGACCAGCTGGCGGCTGTCGCCTCCGGACTGACCTCGCTGACGGCGGGCGCCTCCCGTATCTTCGAGGGCGGCAGCGTCAACCAGACGGTTGTGGAGATGGAGCGAGGATTCCTCTTCATCATGTCCATCTCCGACGGTTCCTCACTCGCGGTCCTCGCACATCCGGAGGCGGATATCGGCCTCATTGGGTACGAGATGGCACTTCTGGTGGACCGTGCCGGTACGGTCCTGACACCCGATCTCCGCGCGGAGCTCCAAGGGGGTTTGCTCAACTAACAGAGCGACGGTGCGTTTTGGCGTCCCGGGGCCGTAAGGTTTCGGGACGCGACTTCCACAGTCACAGGGGTCTGGCGCAGTCGGAGGAGGAGAGAAAATGGCAGCACACCCAGACGGTTCGTCTTCGGACAACTGGCCCTACGACCCTGGCCAGGGTCAGGGCCAGAGTCAGGGTCGCAGTGAGCGGAACCGTTACAACTTCCCCTCCGCCCCGAGCCGACAGCGCCACCGGCCGTACGCGCCCCCGAGCCCCCAGGACCCGGATCCGTCGCCGCACGACCAGCCGCCGACGCCCCACGTGCAGCCCGCGCAGCCCGTACAGGCTGTGCGGCCCGCGCAGCCCGTACAACAACCCGCGCAGCCCGTACAGCCTGCGCAGCCCGTGCAACAGCCCGCGCAGCCACAGCTGCGCACCCCCGATCCGGCGCCCGCGGAGGCGTCCTCGATCCCCCTGGTGCGCCCGTACGCCATGACGGGCGGCCGCACCAGGCCCCGCTACCAGCTCGCCATCGAGGCGCTGGTGCACACCACCGCGCAGCCGCACCAGACGCAGGGCCAGCTGCCCGAGCGTCAGCGGATCTGCGACCTCTGCCGGGAGATCAAGTCGGTGGCCGAGGTCTCGGCACTGCTGGCGATCCCTCTCGGCGTGACCAGGATCCTCGTCGCCGACTTGGCGGAGGCGGGCCTGGTCGCCATTCAACAGCCCGGCGGCGACGAGAACGCCGGCGGCCAGCCAGACGTGACACTGCTCGAAAGGGTGCTCAGTGGACTTCGCAAGCTCTAGCGGAGGGCCGGTTTCTCAGAGTCGCTCCACCACCTCGGCGAAGATTGTGGTGGCGGGCGGCTTCGGCGTGGGCAAGACCACGTTCGTCGGCGCCGTCTCGGAGATCAACCCGCTGCGCACGGAGGCCGTCATGACGTCTGCTTCGGCGGGCATCGACGACCTCACCCACACCGGGGACAAGACGACCACCACGGTCGCCATGGACTTCGGCCGTATCACCCTGGACCAGGACCTGATCCTCTACCTGTTCGGCACACCGGGCCAGGACCGCTTCTGGTTCATGTGGGACGACCTGGTCCGCGGCGCGATCGGCGCGATCGTCCTGGTGGACACCCGCCGCCTCGCCGACTGCTTCCCCGCCGTCGACTACTTCGAGAACAGCGGCCTGCCCTTCGTCATCGCACTGAACGGCTTCGACGGACAGCAGCCGTACAACCCCGAAGAGGTCCGCGAAGCCCTCCAGATAGGCCCCGACACCCCCATCATGACCACGGACGCCCGCCACCGCGCGGACGCCAAAGGCGCACTGATCACCCTGGTCGAGCACGCCCTCATGGCACGGCTGCGATAGTCCGGCTTCCCCGAGCACCAGACCCGAGCACCAGAGGGGGGCGGCAGCCATGCACCGGCTGCCGCCCCCTCTGCGTCTGTCTCTGCGTCTGTCTCTGCTTCCGCATCACGGCAGAAGCGGCACACTCTCCCCCACAGCGCCCGGCTGCTCCGGAATGAGCGGCAGAGCTGCTGCTTTGCCAGGCCCGAACATGAGGCTGGACGGCTGCCGCGTCCGCCGGTCGGAGACCACGATCCCGCCCCGCCATTTGCGGTCCACGTCCTGGTACCGGAACTGGAGCTTCTTCAGCCGGGCCCCGAACTGCTCCCGCAGCGGCTGGTAGGCGTCATCGCAGTGGACATTCCATGTCACGTCGTTCATGTACGTGTGGCAGGCGATCGGGAAGAGCAGCGACGAAACGAGCAGATCCGCGAGTTGCAGAAGCGTGTGCGTATCGCTGTGCCCGAAGACGGGCGACTCGATAACGCCGCGCAGACTGTCCCCGGCCGCGCGGTACTTGCGCGTGGTCACGCAGTGCACGTTGGGGGCGTTCTTCACTTTCGTACGGCTGTCGAGCACCATCATGCCGCGTGAGTGCTCATGGGCGAGCTGCGCCTGAAAGGTCTCGGTGAGCGACCCGACGGAGGATGGATAGACCCCGGACTCGTCAAAGGCCAGGCCTTCCTCCTTCACCCACACACGGGCGAGCACCTTGGCGTTGTGCCGTTCCAGCATGTCGAGTACGGAGGCCAGCAACTCCATTGCCGCGCGCCGCCATTGATGGTTCCCGGCCCGGAGGTTCTTCCGTACGTCCGAGCCCTTGATCTCGTGCTGAATCACCTCGGACAGCTGCTCGGCCTTGCGCAGCTGCGGCCGGTAGTGCTTCTTGACCTCAAGGAAGTCCCAGGTGAGGTCCTTCACCTGGGAGCGAGGAGCGGTAAACCCGCCGACGACGAGTACGGGTGGCGCGTCGGGCCGGGCAGGATCGAGCGTCTGCCCGTTCCCCGCCTCGTCGATGTAGCAGAGATGCACCGAACCGAACCTCCCCGGAAAACATCTGTGGCCGCCCCCGAAGGGACGGCCACAGGGTCTGCGCAGCCATATGCGCGATATTTTGTGTGCTGCTCCGCATCGTGCCAACGCTGCGGTGGCCTGGTCAAGCCGGGCGTCACGGTGGGTTGGTATCAGTCACTCTTCGCGTCTCAAACCATGCGCTCAGATCACCCCTGCCCGGTACTTCACGCCCCCTGCCCTGCACTTCACGCAAGGAGACCGCCCGTGTCCGACTCTGCCTGCGGCCACACAAGGCTCCCTACGCTGCCGGGGCGCGTGGAGATGAGCTGCGCGGCCCGCTCGGGGTTGCGCAGCGACATGCGGAACCCGCCGTCCAGGGCGGCGACTTGGGCGCTCCCGTCGTCATGGGCGAGGCCCCAGGCGGCGACGCGGGCGTCACGGTCACCGTCCTCGGTGGCGTACTCCTCGACTACGGCGAAGAGGCGGGGGGCGGTGGCGTTGACGAGGGCATGGATCTCGGCGGTGAAGGCGTCGGGACGGTCGGGTGTCGGGAGGCCCGGGGATACGGTAGTCATGGCAATTCTCCTGTCCATCAAGGGAGTTGCTGTGTTAGAACGATATACACGAGCGCATAGATCTATGCCGAAAATTCTGTATGTTCTATGCGTTTCACTCGTGTGGGGGACGTGCAGCGCTCCCGCACGTGCAGGGAGAGGAGAAGGCAGTGGCAGCGAGTGGCCCACCCACGCTGAGGCAGCGACGCCTGGGAACCGAGCTGCGCAAGCTCCGCGAGCGGGCCGGACTGAGCTCTACGGCGGGTGCCGCGCGCATCGGCGTGCAGCAGGCCCGGATGAGCATGATGGAGGCCGGGCGGCATGGCGTCAGCGAGGACCGTGTACGCACGCTGGCACTCGCCTACTCCTGCGACGACAGCGACCTGGTCGATGCGCTGGCAGCGATGACCGGGCGTCGCGGCCGGGGATGGTGGGACGAATACCGAGAACTGCTCCCGCCCTCACTTGTCGAGGTCGCCGAGTTCGAGGCCGATGCCACCGAACTGCGGGTTGGCGTGGTCGTCACCATGCCGGGCCTGGTTCAGACCCTCGACCATGCACGCGCGGCCTTCCAGCAGAGCGTTCCCGCCCTGCCCCCTCACGAGATCGAGCACCGGGTCTCGTTCCGCATCAAGCGTCAAGCGATCCTGTTCGGGACGCCGCCACTCCCCTACACCGCGATCGTCCACGAGGCCGCCCTGCGGATCCGAGCGGGCTCCCCTGACGTGATGCGCGAGCAGCTTCTGCACCTGAACGAGATGGGCGAGCGCGACAACATCCGCATCCTCGTCGTCCCCTTCGAGCAGGTCCACTTTCCGACCTCGGGGCAGCCCATCAGTTACGCGTCAGGACATGTCCCACAACTGGACACAGTCCTCCTGGACTCCGACCACGGCTGCGAATTCCTCGACGCTGAAGCCCAGTTGCATCGATACCGCTCCGTACTCGACCGCATGGAGGCGTGCGCGCTCACGCCCCAGAAGAGCCGCGACTTCATCCGCCGCCTCGCCAAAGATCTGTGAGGGATACCTGTGCACGCTTACCTCTGGCAGAAGTCCTCGTACAGCACCGAGGGCGCGAACTGCCTCAACCTCGCCACCGCCCCCGACGACACCCTCCGCCTGCGCGAGAGCGACGACCCTGGCCGAATACTAGCCGTGGCCCGAAAAGGACTCTCCGCGCTGTTGGTAGCGATCAAGGAGGGAACATGTCCGCTCTGAACTGGCAGAAGTCGTCCTTCAGCGGCGAAGCGGCGAACTGCGTAAACGTGGCCGCCATGCCTGACGACACCCTCGGCCTGCGCGAGAGTGACGACCCCGGCCGAATACTGGCCGTGACCCGAGAAGAACTCTCCGCACTGCTGACGGCCATCAAAACCGACCGCCTTCCGGCAACGGCACTCAGCTGACCTCGCCCGCACTTTCTGGGGCCGTGTGGTTGCACTGAGGCGTAGGACCGGGATACCCGAGGCCCTCGCCTTCGCCTACCAAGACCCCTGCGGCGCCTGGACGATAGCGGCCCGCTGCCCTTGGTGCGGCTCTTGCGAAGTGCACCACGCCGGGACCGGCGACGATCCGGAGTACGGGCTGCGGCGCCCCCGCTGCCGTACGGGCGCGGTGTACTGGACTGGACGTACCTGACAAGGGAGATGACGAGTGCTCCAGCACCTCATCACGCAAGATGAGAACCTGCGCATGGTCCCCACCGACCACGACCAGTTGACCACCGCCGTAGAGAAGATCCGCGAGGAACTCCAGGCGTTCCTCGAAGGTGCGGACATCGAAGGTGCGGACATCGCCAGGGCCCGCGTCCTGGCCCGGTGGACCGGCATCGGCCTGCTGAGCCTGGGCCACCACGACGACGCACGCGCGTTCCTGCGGCAGGCGCTCGACCTGGCCACAGCCAGTGGCAACTCCCGGGCTGTCATCGCCACCGAGCTCAACCTCGGCGACGCGTACCGCTACGCCGGTGAGGCGGAGAACGCTGACGTGCTCTACCGCAGTGCCCTGGACGGCGCCCGAGGCCAGCACCCGGAACTCGTCGACTTCGCCCTCCAGCACCTCGGCAAGCACCTCATGGAGCAGGGCAGCCTCACGCCGGCCCGCGCCCACCTCCAGGAAGCGCTGCGGCTGCGGACCGCCAAGGGCGACGCCGGGCTGATCGCATCCACCCAGGCCGCAGTCGACCGCGTCGAACTGCTGATCAGCCACGCAAGCGCCGATACGCCCGCGTCAGCGGAGGGCGCCGCAGAAGCGGCACAGTGGAGCCGACGATGGACCGCATGGCTCCAATCCCGCACCACGGCCCGGACGTCGGCCCGGTGGGAGGAAGGGTTTCCAGCACTCCGGGACGCCGTACGCGATCTCACCGCGCACCAGCGGGTGCGGCCCCGCCACCTGCGTGATCAGTCGTTCCCCGTCGAACTGCTCGCAGGTATGGCGGAGGAGGCCGAGAAGGCCCTGGCCGCTGACGGATACCTTCACAACGGCAAGTGGAACGCGGCCGTCGGCGAGGCGGCGAACCGGTTCGCGGGACAAGTCGATCTCGCCGCTGTCGTAGCGCGGTCCACCGGTCTGGAGGTCGAGCAGCCTCACAACGGCGTCTACATCGGCTACCTGGAGGAGGGCCAGTTCCTCGACTTCCACGTGGACGAATTCGGCTTCGGGGAGGCCAACCTGATCCTGTGCCTCAAGTACGAGCGCCTCCATGGGGCCCCCGCTGTGAGCCGCACCGTCTTCATCGACGCCGACGGCTACCTCGAATGCGCTCTCGCACCGGGAGACTGTGTCGTGTTCGATGGAGCGCTCACGCCCCACGGCCGGACGCCCCTCGGCGCCGGAGAGAGCGTCATCCTCGTCAGCTTCGGCTTCCGCGCACGCGATCAGGCTTGAAGATCATCTTTAAGGAGCTGGAGCGGACGGCCCAGCGTCTCTGATCAGTTTAGTGATCCCATGTCAGACATAGCGTTTGGCGTGGGATCTGCCCATCGTGGAGGGGTGGCGTGGGCGTGCAGGTGGAAGCCCGCACCCAACGCCGCCCCTCGTGGCCGGTGTCGGCCAGATGGGGGCGCCCCCGCACGGAGTCCGGGGGCGGGTGTACTGATCGTCGTCACGCCCTGGTACCGGTGGGCCGCACGGGGCAACCACCTCCGGCCCGGTGGTACGTGTCCCTCCGGACACTGGCCCGCCGGACCGCAAGGGCCGGTGGGGGAGGGTGCCCCGCGTCGCCTGGGCGCGGGGCGTGTGGTGCGGCGCCGGGTGGGACCGGTCTTGAACCGGTCCTTCCGGCTGCTCTGGGCGCTCGGGGTGATGACCGCTTTAGTTTCGAGCGTGTCCACCACCGCGCGGATCACCATCTGGCCGGTGGCCCGGTCGGTGACGGTCCTGGCCTGATGCATCAGGCCCCGGGCGGCGATCCGCTGCCAGGCACCGTGGTCGCGGTCGCCCTGCCAGCCGCATCCGGCACGATCGGGGCAGAGGGCCCACTTCCAGCCCGCCGTGGTGGGGCGGTCGGGGGCTTTGCGGTGCCGCAGCGGGATCAGACACTGCGGGCAGTGCCGGGAAGTGTTCCGCGGCGGGACGGTAACGACGGCGATCCCGGCCTCGGCGGCCAGATGCCGGATACGGTCGGCGATCTGCCCGCGCACCGTGGAGGACAGGCGGGTGTTGTGGGTGCGGCCCATCCCGCCCGCTTCCATCGACCGCAGGTCTTCCAGGTAGATCACCGTGGCCTGGGCGGCGATGGCCTGGTCCACCGCCCAGCGGGCGGCGGCCCGGGCCAGGGCGTCGTTGAGGTGCGACCTGCGGTCAGACACGAAGCGGATCTCGTCTTGCAGCACCTGGTGTTTGCCGGCCAGCTCATGCTGCTCGTCACCCACGAGGAGCCGCTCGATGTGGTCGGCCTTGGCGTGCAGGTGCTCCGACAGACGCCGCAGCCGGTGCTGCTTCGCGAGGATCCCGGCGGCCCGGAACTGGGCACCGCGCCCGAGCGCGGTGAGGTGCCCGTCGTCGTGCAGCCGGGCGGCGCCCGCGGACAGCAGGGTGTTCAGGCCCCAGTCCACGCCGAGGGCGACCGTGTGGCCGCTGCGGGACGTCTTCGGCACAGCGTGGGTGTAGGCCAGGTCGGCGCGCACCTTGTTGCCCGCGAGGCGGAGGGTGGGCAGGTGCAGCACCGCACCGGCTGGGATGGTGGGCGGCAGGGTGAGGGGGCAGGCCACCCAGGTCCAGTCCCGGGAGGAGCGCGGGTCGGGCCGGGTGGGCAGTTGCAGCCGCAGCAGCGCGCGCCGCGGATCGTGCTCGCCGCGTGCGAGGGTGGCCTGCTGCCTGTCACACGCCGACAGCAGCAGCATCCGCGCTGCCCGGGGCGGAGCCTCCAGGTCGAACACATCGGCCGGCAGACGGCTGTTCTTCGCGGTGAAGGCGGTGATCTGCCGGGTGCGGGAGCGGATCACGCCCGACGGCAGGTGCCAGCCGCCGGGCACCGCCTCCCGCACCCGGTCCCATTCCTCGGGGGTGCGCCTGCCTGGATCGCCCGGCCATGTCTGAAGGACTGCGGAGGTCAGTTCGGCCCGCCAGTGGGCCGAGCGCAGGGCGCGCCCGGCCTGTTCCTGGGCCATGCGCACAATCCGGTCGTTGACCTTCACGCCCTTGGCGGGGACGGCCGTCCAGCCCAGTCGGCGTAAGGCCATCCACGCGTTCGACGGCAGCTTTTGCCCGCCCGCGTCCGCACCCGAGGCAAGGACGTCCACATCGGCGGCGTTCCAGTGCCCGGCCAGCAGTTCGGCGGCCATGGCGGATACCAGATCGGCGGCCCAGCCGACCCGCTGGGCCAGCACAGTGGCCGGCAGTGCCTCGCCCGTCTTCTCCACCACGCCGGTACGCAGCAAGCCGCGGGCACAGGCGGTCCGGGGCACTTCGCCCTCGCTCAGCGGCAGCTTCCGGCTCACCGGTCCCCCTCTCCTTTTCCTGCCCGTGGTGCTGTCATCCGGTCAACGACATCCCTGTGGAAAGGTCACGCATTCGATCCGCGCACTTGGATGCGAGACCGAGACCGGTGCCGGGGACAGGGCACGACACTGACGGACGATGCATCGTTACGGATACCAAAGGAAACACATGAGCCTGCCGCCCTGGCTGCCTGAGCGGTCCGGAAAGAGCAGTCGCCGGACGGGCTCCCTTGTGGAGTCCGTCCGGCGACGGGGACAAGACGGGTCAAGACGTCAAGCAGGTGCTCAGCGCCAGCTGTGCGGCGCCCTGAAGCCGGGCTCGCGCTCCAGGCGGCGCCAGCCCGCGCGGGCGCGGCCTCGGTGGGCCGGGGCGGCCTCGGGCCTGGCCGCGGCGCGGGCGAGGAGCAGCGCGGTGATCGCGGCCACTTCCTCCAGCTCGGCGTGGCCCTTCTCGACGCGAATGTCAGGCAGGTTCATGGGCGTCCGTCTCCGTGAGAGAGGTTTCCGCGGAAGAACCGCGAAGGAACCGGCAGGTTACTGCGGCAGGTTACTGCGGCGGGTTGCCGTGCTTGCGGGAGGGGAGATCGGCGTGCTTGGTGTGGAGCATCGCCAGCGAGCGGATGAGGACCGAGCGGGTCTCGGCGGGGTCGATGACGTCGTCCACGAGGCCGCGCTCGGCCGCGTAGTACGGGTGCATCAGCTCGGCCTTGTACTCCTTGACCATCCGCGCCCGCATCGCCTCGGGGTCCTCGGCCTCGGCGATCTGCCGGCGGAAGATGACGTTGGCCGCGCCTTCCGCGCCCATCACCGCGATCTCGTTCGTGGGCCACGCGTACGTGAGGTCCGCGCCGATGGACTGGCTGTCCATGACGATGTACGCACCTCCGTACGCCTTGCGCAGGATCAGCGAGATCCTCGGCACGGTCGCGTTGCAGTAGGCGTACAGCAGCTTCGCGCCGTGCCGGATGATCCCGCCGTGCTCCTGGTCGACGCCCGGGAGGAACCCGGGGACGTCCAGGAAGGTGATGATCGGGACATTGAAAGCGTCGCACATCTGGACAAAACGCGCAGCTTTCTCCGAAGCCTCGATGTCCAGGACCCCGGCCAGCGTCTGCGGCTGGTTGGCGACGATGCCGACCACCTGGCCGTCCAGGCGGGCCAGCGCGCAGAGGATGTTCCGCGCCCAGCGCTCGTGGACCTCCAGGTACTCGCCGTCGTCGACGATCTCCTCGATGACCTTGGCCATGTCGTACGGGCGGTTGCCGTCCGCCGGGACGAGGTCCAGGAGTACGTCGCCGCGGCGGTCGACCGGGTCCGTGGACTCCACCCGCGGCGGGTTCTCGCGGTTGTTCTGCGGGAGGAGGGACAGCAGGTAGCGCACCTCGGCGATGCACGTCTCCTCGTCGTCGTACGCGAAGTGGGCCACGCCGCTCGTCTCGGCGTGCACGTCCGCACCGCCGAGGCCGTTCTGGGTGATCTCCTCGCCGGTGACCGCCTTGACCACGTCCGGCCCGGTGATGAACATCTGCGAGGTCTCGCGGACCATGAACACGAAGTCCGTGAGCGCCGGCGAGTACGCCGCGCCGCCCGCGCACGGGCCCAGCATCACGCTGATCTGCGGGATGACGCCGGAGGCCCTGGTGTTGCGCTGGAAGATGCCGCCGTAGCCGGCGAGGGCCGAGACGCCCTCCTGGATGCGGGCGCCCGCGCCGTCGTTGAGGGAGACCAGGGGCGCCCCGGCCGTGAGGGCCATGTCCATGATCTTGTGGATCTTGGTGGCGTGGGCCTCGCCCAGCGCGCCGCCGAAGATCCGGAAGTCATGGGCGTAGACGAAGACCGTGCGGCCCTCCACCGTGCCCCAGCCGGTGATCACACCGTCGGTGTACGGCTTCTTCGCCTCCAGGCCGAAGCCGGTGGCCCGGTGCCGCCGCAACTGCTCGACCTCGCTGAACGAACCCGGGTCGAGGAGCAGTTCGATGCGTTCCCGGGCGGTCAGCTTGCCCTTGGTGTGCTGCGCCGCGGTCGCCTTCTCGCTGGGGCCGGCCAGAGCCCGGCCACGCATCTCGTGGAGCTCGGCCACACGCCCGCGCGCGTCTGTCGGCTCGCCCGGCGCCTCATCCAAAACGGTCATGAGGTGACCCTACGAAGCAGGCAGGTAAAGCGTGCCATCGAATCCGTACAGTCTCCGAATCGTTTTCCTGGTGCACTTGAACAGAACCCTCCCCCTGTACCGCCCATCCGACTGCTCGGAGGGCGCGGCCGTTGTGGGGTTCGCATAAATTTCCAGCCGAACGCGTCAGCCGAACGCGTCAGCCGGACGCGTCAGCCGAAGCGGTGCAGCAGCCGCCGGTACAGGGCGGGGGCCACGCCGCGCACCCGGCCCGGCAGGGTCAGCCAGGACGGCACGTACACATCGTCGCGCCCGCGCCGGACGGCGTCCCAGACCGCGCCGGCGACCCGGCCGGGTGAGGTGGGCCGGGGCCGGGTGCGCTGGTAGGGGGTGCCGCGCTGGGCGAAGAAGGGCGTGTCCACCGGACCGGGCGCGATGTGCGTGACCCCTACCCCGGTCCCCCGCAGCTCCTGCCGGAGCGCCTCGGCGAACGCGGCCACCCCGGCCTTGGCGGCGGAGTACACCGCCTCGTCGCGTACGCCCACGGCGCCCGCGACCGAGCCGATGAGCACCACGCGTCCGCGGCCGGCCGCCACCATGGGGGGCAGGACCTCTCGTACGAGGTGGAGCGTGGCGTTGAGGTCCACGGTGAGCACGCGGTCGATGGCCGTGTGCGGCATCGTGGCGAACGGGCCGGCCCAGCCGATGCCCGCCCCGGCGACGAGGAGGTCGATCCGGCCGGCCGCGCCCAGCGCGGACTCGGCCAGCAGCCGCGGGCCGTCCGCGGTGGTGAGGTCTCCTGGCAGGACGAGACCCGAGGTACCGGCGGCCGTCTCCTCCAGCCGGACCCGGTCCCGCCCGTTGAGGAGCACCTGCCAGCCGCCCGCGGCGAAGCGGCGCGCCGTGGCGGCGCCGATACCCGAGGACGCGCCGGTGACGAGGGCCACGCGCAGGTCCCCGGGCCGGGTCTCCCGGCGTTCGCGCGTGACGGACCGGCTGGTTCCGGTGAGACGGGGTACCGTGTCGCGCGCCCGGGGGTCGTGGGTGGAGCCGGTGGGTGTCACGAGGCGGTCTCCCTGCGCTGTCGGTCCTTCGGAGTCGGTCCTTCGGATTCGATGAGATCTCGGCCGATGAGATTTCGTTCGGTGAGATCTCGGCCGATGAGAGCTCGTTCGGTGAGACCTCGGCCTGTGAGAGCTCGGCCGAGCCGATGAGAGCTCGGCCGATGAGATCTCGGCCGCGCACCACCGTCCCATGTCGCGGCCGTCCGTGGAGCCGCGCACCATCGTTCCCCTCCCTCGTCACCGTTCCCCTCCCTCGTCGGCACCCGGGGCGCGCGCTTCCAGCAGCTCCGTATCCGACGCGGCAGAACCACTCTTGTGCGCCGGGTGGTGCCGCCAGGCGGCGGTATGGGCGGTGCGCCGTGCGGGTTTGCCGGGATACGAAGGGGACAGCCCTGCGTTCCGGTGCCCTCGGGCCCGGTGCGATCCGCCTCCCGTGACGAGGTGACCATGCGTGTGCTGCTCGTCCACCCCAGCGCCCTGTTGTACTCCGAGATCTTCCTGCGGCTCGAACCACTGGGTCTCGAGCGCGTGGCGGGCGCCGCTCGCGACGCGGGGCACGAGGTGCGTGTCGTGGACCTCCAGGTGCTCGGCCGGGACCGGCTGATGAGCGAGCTGAGGTCCTTCCAGCCGGAGGCCCTCGGTATCTCGCTGAACTACCTGGCGAACATCCCGGAGGCGATCGGCCTGGCCGCCGAGGTGAAGCGGTCCGTGCCGGGCTGCTTCGTCTTCTTCGGCGGCCACAGTGTCTCCTTCGTCGCCGAGGAGGTGCTGGAGCAGGCGGAGGGCACGGTGGACGCGGTGGTCCGCGGCGAGGGCGAACCGGCGATCGGGCCGCTGCTGGAGGCGGTCCGCGACGCAGGGGTGGGTGGCGGAGGGGTGGATGGCGGAGGGGTGGACGCCGTGCCCGGGATCGTCACCGCGGCCGGGCGTGGCCCCGCGCCCCTGATGCTGCACAGCATCGACGGCCCGCTCCCCGCACGCGACCTGATGCGCGGCCGCCGCCGCTACTTCATCGGCGAACTCGACCCGTGTGCCTCCATCGAGTTCACCCGCGGCTGCCCGTGGGACTGCTCGTTCTGCTCGGCGTGGACGTTCTACGGCCGCAGCTACCGCAAGGCGTCGCCGCAGGCGGCTGCCGAGGACCTGGCGCGTATCCGCGAACCCAACGTGTTCATCGTCGACGACGTCGCCTTCATCCGGCCCGAGCACGGCAACGCCATCGCCGCGGAGGTGGAACGCCGCCGCATCCGCAAGCGCTACTACCTGGAGACCCGCAGCGACGTCCTGCTGCGCCACCCCGAGGTCTTCGAACGGTGGGCGCGGCTGGGGCTGCGCTACATGTTCCTCGGGATGGAGGCCATCGACGCGGAGGGCCTCGACCTGTACCGCAAGCGGATCACTCCCGACGAGAACTTCCGGGCCCTGGAGACGGCCCGCCGCATCGGCATCAAGGCCGCCATCAACCTGATCGTCGATCCGTCCTGGGACGAGGAACGCTTCCGGGTCGTCCGGGAGTTCGCGCTGGCCGTACCGGAGATCGTCCACTTCACGGTGATGACGCCGTATCCCGGCACGGAGATCTGGCACACCGAGTCACGCCGGCTCACCACCCGCGACTACCGTCTCTTCGACATCCAGCACGCCGTGGTCCCCACGAAGCTCCCGCTGGAGCGCTTCTACGAGGAACTCGTCCGCACCCAGGCCGTGATCAACCGCAAGCACCTGGGGCTGCGCACAGCCTTCGGCGCGGCCCAGGTCCTCGGCCGCAACCTGCTGCACGGCCAGACCAACTTCGCCCGCATGCTGTGGAAGTTCCACCAGGTCTACAACCCGCGCCGCCAACTCGCCGACCACAGCAGGCCCGTCCGCTACGAACTGCCCCTGCCCAAGCCCGTCGACGTCGACAACCGGAGTCTGCTGTACGTCCACACGCGGGGCAGGACACAGGCCACCGGGACACAGGCCACCGGAACACGGGCCGCTGGGACACAAGCCGCCGGGACACAGGCCGCCGGAACACGGGCCGCTGGGACACAAGCCGCCGGGACACAGGCCGCCGACCAGGCGAAGACTGAGTAACGACCGAAGACCGGTTAACGACCAACGTGCCCGTCGCCGTTCTCGCCTCCCTCGCCGCCGGCGTCTGCTTCGCGGTCGCGGGGGTGCTGCAGCAGTGGGCCGCCAGCGCGCGCCCGGACGAGGAGACGCTCTCGATGCGCCTGCTGGGCCATCTGGTACGGGACCGGCTCTGGCGCTACGGCATCGCGCTGGCCGTACTCGCCTACGCCTTCCAGTCCCTGGCCCTGGCGTTCGGACCGCTCAGCCTCGTACAGCCCCTGATCGTCGCCGAACTGATCTTCGCGGTGCCGCTGTCCGCGCGGCTGCACCGTATGCGGCTGGGCCCGCGGGAGTGGTTCGGCACGCTGGCGGTGGCCGCCGGTCTGGCCCTGGCCCTGGCCTCCGCCCGTCCGCACGGCGGCCGTCCGGGTGCGGCCGACCTGCTTTCCTGGCTGCTCATTCTGGGCGCGACCGGTGCTCTGGTCTGCGTCGCCCTTGCGGCCGCGCGGCTCCTGTCGGGCCCGTGGCGGGCGTCGGCGGTGGCGCTGGCCGGCGGCGCGGTCATGGGTACGCAGTCCGTGCTACTGGCCGCGACGGTCGGCCGGGCCCGTCACGGCTTCGACGCGCTGTTCTCCGCCTGGCAGACGTACGCGCTCGTCGTCGCGAGCGTGGGCGGCCTGTTGCTCATCCAGAGCGCCTTCCAGCAGGGGCCGCTGGCCGCGAGCATGACGGTCATCGACGCCACGGAGCCGGTGGTGGCCGTAACGGTGGGCACGGCGGTCTTCGGCGAGGCCGTCCACACCGGCTGGCCGGTCACCGCGATCACGGCGGCGGGCATGGCCCTGGTGGCCGCGGGGATCGTGAGCCTGGACTCGTCTCCGCTGATCGCCGCGCTGCACGGCCGGACACCGGACGGACGGCAGGAGGAGCGCCGAACCATGTGATGAGCAGGCCGTCACCGCTCCACGGACCGAGCGGTCAGGCCATGCGCTCAAGCCACTCGTACGCCGTCAGACCGCCGCGCCAGGGAGGGCGGGAACCAGACGGGCAGCAGGTCCTCGGCCAGAACCCGGTCCCAGGAGGGGTGCGTGTCCCGGGCCGTGGCCGCCGCCCGGCGGCGTACGGCGTCGAGCAGCCACGGCTGGTCGACCAGCGCGCACAGGGCGTCGCACCACCCCCGCACGTCATCGGACCGTACGACGACACCGTCCTGCCCGGGCGCGGTCAGCCACTGCGTGGTCCTCGCCCCCTCGGGGAGCACGACCGCGAGGCCGCTCGCCATCGCCTCGGCGACGACGTTGCCGCAGGTCTCCGTACGGGACGGGAAGGCGAGGATGTCGCAGCCCGCGTACACGCGCGCCAGCCGGTCCTGCGGAAGCGCTCCCAGCAGCGTGACGTCCTCGCCGAGAGCGCGCCGCACGGCGCCCGCCTCCGCACCCGCGCCCGCCATGACGGCGTGCACGCTCCTCCCCCGCTCTCGCAGCAGCCGTACGCTCTCGGCCAGCAACAGGACCCGCTTGGACGCGTCCAGCCGCCCGGCGAACAGGACGAGCGGACGGTCCGTCGGCACGCCGTACTCCCGGGCGAGCCAGGCGCGGGCCGTACCGTCGGACTCGGCGGGCTTGGAGGGCTTGGAGGGCTCTACGGACCCGACGGACCCGACGGACCCGACGGGCTCGACGGGCTCGACGGGCTCGACGGACCCGGCGGGCTCGGCGGGCCGGAAGCGCTCGTGGTCGATGCCCCGGCGCAACAGGGCGACCCGGTCCGCGCCCAGCGTCCGGGCGAGTTCCTCGCGCCCCGCCGGCGTGGGGACCAGCACCCGCTCGCAGCTTTGCAACAGCCGGTCGTGGCGGCGCCGCATCCAGGCCCCGGCCCGGTCCGCCGCCCACTGAGCCGCCCACTGGGCCGCCCGATCGGACACGCGGTCAGACACGCGGTGCGCGAGCAGGTAGCGGGCGTACACAGACGCCAGCGCGGGCACGTCGGTGTGCACGGAGCCCACAACTCGCGGACGCCGGGCACCCTTTCGGGCGGCGCGCCGGGCGAGCCGGGCGGCGGTGGTGGCATACGCGAAGCAGTGCGTCAGGTGCCAGACGTCGTGCCGAGGGAGCAGTGCGGCGAGGCGCGGGTGATAGGGAGCCAGGTCGGAGACGTCCTCCGCGCCGTCGGCCGACATCAGGGCTTGCGTACTGAGGACCGGCCGCAGCATGACGAACCGTACGTGCGGCGCGAGGATCTCCACCCGCTCCCGCTCACCGAGGAAGTAGACGGTCAGATCCAGCCCGGGACCACCGGGACCACCGGGAGCACCGGGAGCACCGGGAGCACCGGGACCGAGGGGACCACCGGGACCGCGAAGACCGCTGCCGGGTACGGGTTCCGGGAGCCGGGCGGCGCTCTCCGCGAAGCGCTCCCAGCATTTGACGTGGCCGCCTGCGGTGCCGCTCCGCATCAGCTCGACCAGGACTGCGACCGAGAACATGATCCCCGAGTACCACTCCGGCCGGAGACCCAACACCGGAGATCCAACGCTGGAGACCCAACACCGGAGATCCAACGCTGGAGATCCAACGCTGGAGCTTCCCCCCAGGGCTCCGCTCCCCCGCCCCCGCAAAGCTTCCACCAGCCAGATTGTTCGCTTTTGCCCCATACGTGCCCCATGCGAGGTAGCTTCGAAAGTATGAACGCTGCACTCGTCCGAGGTTTCGTTCGCCTGCTGATCGTGCCGTTCGTGGTGGCGCTGGCGGTGCTCTCGGTCGGTGTGACCGGCGCGCACGCGGCCACCGACCTGTCCAAGGTCGCCGACTCCCTGCGGGAGAGCCCCGTCTACGTCGACCCGGCCGCCTCCGGCCAGCTGGCCGAGTCGGACGCCGAGGCGCTCGCCGACAAGATCGAGGACGCGGACAAGCCGATCTTCGTGGCGGTGCTCCCTGCCGACTACCCGACCGGGAAACTCTTCGCGAACCTGCGCACCGAGACGGGCATCACCGGCCTGTACGGCATCCGCCTCGGTGACCGCTTCAACGCGCAGGCCGACAGCTCCGTGCTGAGCGAACAGGCGGTGAACAACCTGGTCACGGCGGCCCAGGGCGCGGGCGACGCCAAGGCCCAGCTGAGCGACTTCGTCGACAACGCACTGCGCGGCGACGTCGGCGGCTCGGCACCCGCCAGCTGGACCGACGGCGGAGGCGATGCGGGCGTGGACGCCGGCGCGCTGGCCGCCACGGGCGCGGTCCTCGCCGCGGGTGGCGCGGGCGCGTACGCACTGGTTCGCCGCAACCGCCACAGGAAGGAAGAGGAGCGCCGAGCGGCCCTGGAGAAGCTGCGCGTGGTGGTCGACGAGGACATCACCGCCTTCGGCGAGGAACTCGAACGCCTCGACTTCCACCCGGCGGAGCGCGGCGCGGACGACGCCATGCGCGCGGACTACGAGCGGGCACTGGACGCCTACGAGCGGGCGAAGTCGTTCATGGCCGCGGCCCAGCGCCCGGAGGAAGTGCGCGCGGTCACCCAGGCCCTGGAGGACGGCCGCTTCTCGCTCGCCCAGCTGGCCGCCCGCCGCGAGGGCCGGCCGCTGCCCGAGCGCCGCGCCCCCTGCTTCTTCGACCCGCGGCACGGCCCGTCGGTGGCCGACGTGACCTGGGCCCCCGGTGGCGGCGCCCCGCGCGACGTCCCGGTCTGCGCGGCGGACCAGGCACGGCTGGCCGACGGCCTGGACCCGATGATCCGCGAGGTCGAGACGGCTTCCGGCGACCGCCGCCCGTACTGGGACGCGGGCCCGGCCTACGGCCCCTGGGTGGGCGGCTACTTCGGCGGCGGCATCCTGCCCGGGCTGCTGATCGGCACGATGCTCGGCAACATGATGGCCACCTCGTCGTACGCGGCGGCCTACGGCTCCGACTACGGCGACTTCGGAGGAGGCGGCGGCTACGAGGGCGGAGACGTCTCAGGCGCGGACTTCCACACCGACGACTTCAGCGGCGGGTTCGGTGGAGGAGACTTCGGCGGCTTCTGAGGCCGTACGGTCCCCGGGGGGCAGCACAAGCGCGGTGCCCTCGCGGCCGGGGCATACCAGCGTGAGACGCTTCAGGCGCTGGTCGAGATCCAGGGCGGTCACGGCGGTGAGGTGTCCGCCCAGTTGATGGTGTAGAGGTAGCTGGGAGCTGGGTCCGCCTCGGCCGAGGTGATGAGCTCACTCAGCTGGAACGGGTCCATGCCCGGGTCCATGCCGGGAAGACCGGTGGCCGCAAGGCTGCCGGGGACGGGTACGGGAGGAAGCCCTGCGGGGATGGTCTCCCTCGGGTCCGGCCCGGCAGGGGAGGCCTGCCCCGCCACCCCCGTACCGGTCCGGGACACGAGCTCGACCCCGGTCCCGAACCGCCAGCCGAACAGCTCCGTGTCCCCCGGGAGGGCAGGGGGCAGAGCGAAAGGCTGGGGCAGCTGCTCCGGGCTCAGCTGCCACTGCGGCATCCGCTCCCCGCCCGGGGAGAGACCGCTGACCGTTACGCTGCGGTCATCCGCCCCGACCCTCAACTCCCACACGCCCACCGGCTCCTTGTCGCCCTTCAGCGTCGTCAGCTTTGGTGCCTCCCAGCCCGCAGCCGGCCCGGACCCGTCCCAGCCCTCAGCCAGCACGTAGGCGAAGCGCACCCGCATATCGTGGTCCGGCCGGAGGACGCTCCAGCCCCGGACATTCCCGCCACGAAACTCCAGCATCGTGCCCGTGGGGAAGACCACATGGAAATAGTCGCCCCGTTTCCGGTCCGTCTCGATGCGCCAGTTCCCGGTGCCTTCGGGGTCGGCCAGACGGGCCGCGAGGCGCACCCGCCACTTGAAGCCCACAGACGCCTCGCGCTTCCCCCGGAGGACCTCGCCCAGGCCCCGCTCCGTCATGCCCAGGAGTTTGGCCTGGGCCGCCTGAGATTTCACCTGGTGCTCCGTTTTCAGCAGGGTCAGGGACTCCCGCCATGCCTCCAGGCCGGGCCCGTCCGGGTTCGCCAGCCAGCGCAGCAGCCGGTGTACCGGATCCGCCCCGCCACCCGGGACGGGTCCGGGGGGCAGCCCTGCGGGGGGCAGGTCTGCGGGGACGGCGTCTCCCAGGGCGGGGGTGGTGTCCATCGGGGCGGGGGTGGTGTCCATCGGGGCGGGGGTGGTGTCCATCGGGGCGGGGGTGGTGTCCCATCGGGGCGGGGGCGGCATCCATCGGGGCGGGGGTGGTGTCCATCGGGTCCGGCCCGGCAGTGGAGGCCTGCCCCGACATTCCCGTACCGGTCCGGGACGCGCCCCCGACCCCGGTCCCGAACGACTGGCTGAACAGCTCCGTGTCCCCCGGGAGGGCAGGGGGCAGAGCGAAAGACCCGGGGACCGACTCCGGGCTCAGCTGCCACTGCGGCCTTCCCTCCCCGCCCGGGGAGAGATCACTGACCGTTATGCCGCGGCGATCCGCCCCGACCCTCAACTCCCACACGCCCGCCGGCTCCTTGTCGCCCTTCAGCGTCGTCAGCTTTGGTGCCTCCCAGCCCGCAGCCGGCCCGGACCCGTCCCAGCCCTCAGCCAGCACGGAGGCGAAGCGCACCCGCATATCGTGGCCCGGCCGGAGGACGCTCCAGCCCCGGACATCCCCGCCGTGAAACTCCAGCATCGTGGTCTCGCCGAAGACCACATGGAAATGGTCGCCCTTTTTCCGGTCCGTCTCGATGCGCCAGTTCCTGGTGCCTTCGGAGCCGGTCCCGGTGCCTTCGGGGTCGGTCAGATGGACCGCGAGGCGCACCCGCCACTTGAAGCCCACAGACGCCTCGCGCTTCCCCCGGAGGACCTCGCCCAGGCCCTGGTCCCTCATGCCCAGGAGACTGGCCTTGGCCTGCGGGGATGTCGCCTGGTGCTTCTTTTCCAGCAGGGTCAGGGACTCCTGCCACGCCTCCAGGGCGGGTCCGTCCGGGTTCGCCAGCCAGCGCAGCAGCCGGTGTACCGGATCCGCCCCGCCCGCCGGGAGGTGTGCGCTCCCGGACGCTCCCCTGACCCCGGTCCCGAACGACTGGCTGAACAGCTCCGTGTCCCCCGGGAGGGCAGGGGGCAGAGCGAAAGACCCGGGGACCGACTCCGGGCTCAGCTGCCACTGCGGCCTTCCCTCCCCGCCCGGGGAGAGATCACTGACCGTTATGCCGCGGCGATCCGCCCCGACCCTCAACTCCCACACGCCCGCCGGCTTGTCGCCCTCCAGCGTCGTCAACTCCGGCGCGCCCCACCCCGCAGGCTCGTCGCCCTCCAGCGTCGTCAACTCCGGCTCGCCCCAGCCCGCAGGCGGCACAGAGGCGAAGCGCACCCGCATATCGTGGTCCGGCCGGGTGACGCTCCAGGCCAGGACCTTCCCGCCCCGAAACTCCAGCATCGTGTCCGTGGGGAAGACCACATGGAAATAGTCGTTTTTTTTCCGGTCCGGCTCGATGTGCCAGTTCCCGGTGCCTTCGGAGTCGGCCAGACGGGCCGCGAGGCGCACCCGCCACTTGAAGCCCACAGATGCCTCGCGCTTCCCCCGGAGGACCTCGCCCAGGCCCTGGTCCCTCATGCCCAGGAGTTTGGCCTGGGCCGCCTGAGATTTCACCTGGTGCTCCGTTTTCAGCAGGGTCAGGGACTCCCGCCATGCCTCCAGGCCGTGCCCGTCCGGGTTCGCCAGCCAGCGCAGCAGCCGGTGTACCGGATCCGCCCCGCCACCCGGGACGGGTCCGGGGGGCAGCCCTGCGGGGGGCAGGTCTGCGGGGGGCAGGTCTGCGGGGACGGCGTCTCCCAGGGCGGGGGTGGTGTCCATCGGGGCGGGGGTGGTGTCCATCGGGTCCGGCCCGGCAGTGGAGGCCTGCCCCGATATTCCCGTACCGGTCCGGGACGCGCCCCCGACCCCGGTCCCGAACGACTGGCTGAACAACTCCGTGTCCCCCGGGAGGGCAGGGGGCAGAGCGAAAGACCCGGGGACCGACTCCGGGCTCAGCTGCCACTGCGGCCACTGCGGCCTTCCCTTCCCGCCCAGGGGGAGATCACTGACCGTTATGCCGCGGCGATCCGCCCCGACCCTCAACTCCCACACGCCCGCCGGCTCCTTGTCGCCCTTCAGCGTCGTCAACTCCGGCTCGCCCCAGCCCACAACCGGCACGGACTCGTCCCAGCCCTCAGCCAGCACGGAGGCGAAGCGCACCCGCATATCGTGGCCCGGCCGGAGGACGCTCCAGCCCCGGACATCCCCGCCGTGAAACTCCAGCATCGTGGTCTCGCCGAAGACCACATGGAAATAGTCGCCCCGTTTCCAGTCCGTCTCGATGCGCCAGTTCCTGGTGCCTTCGGAGCCGGTCCCGGTGCCTTCGGGGTCGGTCAGATGGACCGCGAGGCGCACCCGCCACTTGAAGCCCACAGATGCCTCGCGCTTCCCCTGGAGGACAGCGCTCAGGCCCCGCTCCGTCATGCCCAGGAGCCTGGCCTTGGCCTGCGGGGATGTCGCCTGGTGCTTCTTTTCCAGCAGGGTCAGGGAGTCCTGCCACGCCTCCAGGGCGGGTCCGTCCGGGTTCGCCAGCCAGCGCAGCAGCCGGTGTACCGGATCGGCTCCGCCGCCCGGGACGGGTACCGCAGGCAGGTCTACGGGGGGCAGGCCTACGGGGGGCAGGTCCACGGGGGGCAGGCCTACGGGGGGCAGGTCCACGGGGGGCAGGTCCACGGGGGTGGCGTCCCTGGGGTCCGGCCCGGCAGTGGAGGCCTGCCCCGGCACCCCCGCACCGACCCCGGCAGCGGCACCCGCCGCCACCGGACGGGACAGGCCGGTGTCCGGCGTCCCGGCCGGGGCCAGCCGGCTGGGCACCCTGCCCCCCGCCCGGCCGACAGACGGAGGTACGGAGGGAGTGCGCGTACCCCCCCGTACCGGGTCCAGCAACCGCCGGGCGACCTCCCCCGCCGTACCGTGCCCGCGCCCGGCGGTCCCGCCACCCGCCACACCGCCCAGCACCCCACTGCGGGCAATCCGGCCGAACAAGCTCACCTCCGCCGCACCGGCGGGCCGGGTGAAGGACTCCAGCCTGCCCCCGGCGGACACCTGCCACACCGGCCCGCCCCCACCCTCCGGTGACCGCAAGCCCACCCACACCCCGCCGCCCCCGAACACCGTCTGCCACTGCTGCGGCGCCAACCTGCCGAACGCGTCCATCAGTGTCGGTGGGACCCCCGGCCTGTAGAGCAGATGCAGACCAAACCCCGGCAGGTCGGTCCTGCGGGACACCACCTGCCCGTCGGCACCGAACCGGAGCGAGCGCCCGGTGTCGAAGACGACATCGAAGTCGGTGGCCGAAGGCGAAGGCGAGGTGATCCTCCATCCCTCGACTTCCTGTGTGGCGAGGTGGTGCAGTACCCGCACCCGCCCCCACAGCAGGTCACCCGGGTCACCGGGGTTTTCCGTGTCCAGCAGCGCGCTCAGCTGTTCGGGGCTGCTGCCGAGCATTTCCGCCAGCAGTCGGCGATCCTCCTTCAGCAAGGGGTAGATGTCCTGGACGAAGGCCAGGGACTCTTTCCACGCCTCCCGGCCGGGCCCGTCGGGGGCCCGGGACCATGCGTACAGCTGGTGGGCCGCATCGGGGCCGCTGCCGGCGGGCCGCTGGTGGATGTACACCGCACGGTCCGGACCGACCCGCCAGATGTCCTGGCCCGCCACACGCACGTGCAGGGTTCCGTCAGGGGCGCGGGTGACGCTCCCTCCGGGGACCGGCCCGCCGTCCCGGGCCGCCAGCCGCGGAAGGTCCTCTGTCTGCTTGAACCGCAGAGAGTGTCCGCTGCCGGGCAGCACCGTCGCCCACTCCGTGAACGCGCCGTCGGGCCGGAAGAAGACGGTGGCCTCACGCCACCCCACAGTGACAGCGAAGCCGGGCCCGAGGGGTTCGAGGCGCCAGTTGTCTTCCACCGCCGAGATCTTGTCCAGTACCGACAGCGGCACCCGCCAGGTGTCCAACGGCGCGTTCCGACGGAGCCAGGTGTCTATCTGGTGTGGCGGGACTCTCAGCCGTCTCGCGAGCTCGCCGGTGCCGGTTCTCTGGTTTGTTCCCGTCCCTTGCGCCTGCAAGATGCTGCTCTGGAGCCTGAAGATGACAGCCGCTCCGCGCTCATATCTCCGGCCGGACACGGCCGGTGCTGCGGGTGTGCTGGGCGGGGCGGCGGGCGTGGGCGGCCCCGCTTCCCCGGGAACGGCCGAAGTGCCCTGTGCCGGTTGGGGGCTGTCGGGCGGGGGGCTGTCGGGCCGGGGGCTGTCGGGCCGGGGGCTGCCCAGCCAGGTCGGGTCCCAGCCGGAGAGGCCGGTGCTGCCGGCCGGGCTGTCCGGCCCCCCGGGGTCCTGGCCCGGCTGGTTGACACTGCCCGCCGGACTGCCCAGCCACAGCTCCCACTCCGCACGCGCCACACTCGACACCGCACCCCCCACCCCCTCCTGGCCCGGCTGGTTGACACTGCCCGCCGGACTGCCCAGCCACAGCTCCCACTCCGCACGCGCCACACTCGACACCGCACCCCCCACCCCCTCCTGGCCCGGCTGGTTGACACTGCCCGCCGGACTGCCCAGCCACAGCTCCCACTCCGCACGCGCCACACTCGACACCACACCCCCCACCCCCTCCTGGCCCGGGCCGGTATCGGCGGGTTCCCGGTACAGCCGCAGGGCGGCCGGTGCGGGCAGGGCGGACGGCTGCACCGCGGGGACCGTACCGGGCACGGCGGGGGGCACAAGGACGGTGGGGACCAGGGCGGTGAGGTCGGCGGTGATCAGGTGCGCCTGGCCGGTGGGGTCGGTGAAGTACAGGTAGGTGCCGTCGAAGTACGGGGTGTGCCCGTGGACCGGTTGCCCGAAGGCATCGACCAGGTGCAGTTCCCAGCCGCCGGGGGTGGGGCCGTCGCCCAGGTGGCCCAGGGCGCGGAGCCCCATGGAGTCGGTGACCGGGAGGTGCAGGAGGGGGGAGGGGTCGGGCCAGTGGGGCAGCAGGGAGCCGTCGAGGAGGAGCCCGGCGGGCAGGTCCGGCTCGCGGGCATCCTGGCGCAGGGCGGCGGTGGCGTCCGGGGTGGTGAAGGTGTCCTGGTAGCGCAGCCGTCCCACGGCGTCGAAGTGCCGGGCACCGCCGTGGTCGGGGAGGGTGAAACCGCCGGGCAGCCGGCCGGCCAGCGACGGCGGCAGCTCCCGCGGCGGTTCCCGCAAGGGCAGGTCGCTGCCGGGCTGCCACAGGCCCCCGAGCAGGTGGTGCAGGCGGTGGTAGCCGCCGGGCGCCGGGGAGGGGTGGTAGCTGGTCTCCACCAGCATGCCGTGCAGCGGGCCGAGGTCGTCTCCGGTCAGCCAGACCAGCCGCCGCAGCGGGCGGGCCGCGGTGTCGAACACCCACCGGGCTCCCGCGCCGACAATCTCCGGCACCGGCAGCTCGACCACCAGCTGCCCGCCGACGGGGTCGAGGTGGAGCCGGGCGTCGGGCACCAGCCGGCCGTCGGTGTCCAGCAGGCTCGGCGGGGCGGCGGCAGAAGCATGCCCGGTGGGGGTGGCGGGCCAGGACAGCCGGTAGCCGGCCAGCTCCGGGACACCCGGGAACGGGACACCCGGGAACGGAACGCCCGGGAGCGAGACGTCCAGGAGCGGGATGTCTGGGAGGGGGGTGTCGAACACCTGCTCCGGCTGCGGCTGTCCTCTTCCCGGGGCTTGTGCCAGCGGTGTCCCGGTGCCGGGCAGACCGGTGCCGGTACGGAGACGCTGGGCCGGCGGGCCCGGGTCGGTGGGGAACGCCTGGGACGCGGTCCGGGGACGACCCCCCACCGCCACGTCGGAAACCGACCCGGACCCGGACGCAGGCCCGGACCCGGACGTGGGCGCGGGCGCGGACTCCGGCCGGGTGGACGGCCCGGCCCCGGACCCCGACGGCCAGGCCCCGGACCCCGACGGCCAGGCCCTGAACTCCGACGGCCCGGCACCCCCCACCAGTACCCCCCGCGGGCCCTGCAGGCCCTGCGGGCCGGGCGCACCGTGCAGGCCCCGCTGCCGGGCCAGGTCCTGGGCGGCCTTCACCCCCTGGTCCTGCCCCAGGTCCGGGCCCCCGTGTGCGTGCAGTTCCTGTGCCACTCGCAGGATGTGCCAGAACTGCTCCGGATCACGCTGGAGCAGCGAGGTGGCCTGCTCACTGACCGTCAGCGGGAACGGGTTGTGCCGCCAGGTGATCCTCGCCGCCTCCGCCCACAACGCCCGCGCCCCGGCCTCATCCAGCCCGAACCGTGCCGCTACCTCCCGCAGACCACCCGGCGCCGCCTCCCCGGCACCGGTACGCTCCCCGGCCGGGATCCCCACGTCCGCCACGTCCGCCGCGCCCACCACGTCCTGTGCAGCGTCACGTGTCAACTGCGCCACAGCCTCCGCGTCCTGCGCAGCGTCACGTGTCAACTGCGCCACAGCCTCCGCGTCCTGCGCAGCCTCACGTGTCAACTGCGCCACAGCTTCCGCCTCCTGCGCAGCCTCACGCACCGGCTGGTCCGCGACCTCCGTGTCCTGTGCAGCGTCACGTGTCAACTGCGCCACAGCCTCCGCGTCCTGCGCAGCCTCACGCACCGGCTGGTCCCCAGCCGTGGCGCCAGTGCCGGTGGCGCTGGCGGTGCCGGTGGTGCCGGCCGGAGCAGTACCGGTCCCGGTGGTGTCTGTGCCGGTCTTCGTCCCTGTGGTGAAAGCGGTGGTTTCGGTGCTCATGCCGGTCGGGGATGCCGGGCCGGTGATGGTGCCGGACGGGGCGTGCGCGGGAGTGCCGACCGTGACCGGGCCGGCAGCGGTTTCGGTGGCCGTGCCAGTGCGGGGAGCCGCACCGGACCCGGCGGGCGGGGTGGTACCGGACCGGGTGTCCGCGGTAATGCCGGTGGTGGTTTCCGTGCCGGGGGCCCGGGACGGGCGGTCCTGCGGCTGGGCGGTCCCAGTCGGCCCGGTCCCGGTGAGGCGCTGCTCACGCGGCACCCCCGACCCGGACGGTCCAGCCTCAGCACGCTGCGGCTGCGGCTGCGACTGCTGGGGCTGCTGCGTCTGGGGCTGCTGAACGGTGTCCTGTGTCTGCTCGTGGGTGGCAGGACGGTTGTCCTCCGTGCGCGGGGCGGCTGTGCCCCCGGCGTTCTCAGTCCCGGTGGGGGTCAGCGTCTGCACTTGCTGCGGGTTCGTCCCGCCACCGGACCCGCTCGGCACACTCCCGGGCCCGGTCGGCACAGCAGGAGCGGGGACGGGCGCGGCGGGAGGAGTGCCGGGCGCGGCCGTGGGAGCGGGGCCGCTGTGGGTCTGGGGGGCTGTGCCCTGGCCGCTGCCCGGGCCCCTCAGCGTGGTCCCGGAACCGGGAAGGCCCCGGGCCGGGCGGACCGGCACGGTGCCCGGCACCTCCGCCGGAGCCCCGGGCAGCGCCGGAGCCCCCAGCGCCGGAGCCCCGGGCGGCAGCGTCACGGTGCCGCCCGTGCTGCTCGTGGTGGATACGGTGCCGGGCAACCCCTCGGACGGAGCGGATGCGGTGGCAGGCGGCCCGTCGGACGGAGTGGACGCAGTGGTGGCCGACCCCTCGGATGCCGTGGCCTGCTTGCCCCCGCCCGGCTGGTCCAGCAGCGGCGGCACACCGGCCTCCAGCTTCGACTTCGCCAGGTCGAAGTCCGCCAGGTCGAAGTCCGCCAGGTCGGGGATCTTCACCTTGATGGGGTTGACCGTCGTCCCCGCCGAACTCTTCCACCGGGCACGCCCCCCGCCCCCGCTGAACGCCTCCGCCGCCCCCGAGCTGACCGCCGCCGCCAGAGGCGAACTCCCGCCCAGCAGCCAATCCTGCCCCACCGTGGTGACCAGCCCCGTCACCCCACCTATGACCAGCTTGCCCACCATCTTGTTGGCGATCTTCGGCGCCACCCTCTCGCCGACGAGGGGGAGCACACCCCCGATCGCCCCACCGATCGCGCCCGACTTGAGCATCCCCAGGGTGTTCTGCACATTCCACCGGGTACGGTCGCCCATCAGCATCTGGAGGCTCTGCACCACCACATCCATGCCGGTCATCAACCCGACACCCACCGCGATCGACACGGCCAGCCGGCGCAGGATCATCCTCACCGCCGCCCGGCCCGCCGCCACGATCACCGGCACCACCTGCGGCGCGTACACCGCGAACTGCGCGATCTCGAACGCCATCCAGGCCAGCTGGAGGAGGATCAGGTACTTGGCGTACTGCAGCTCCACCGCCGTCGTCCCCGCCAGCTCCGCCAGCTGCTCCGCCGACTTCCCCATATCCGGCAGGCTCTTCAAAAACGCAAGGACGAACTCCCGGAACTGCCCCGCCACCGGCCCGGCCATACTCCCCAGCACCCCGGTGACCGAGGGGCCCACCTCATGGCTGATCGCGATCAGCTCCCTGGCAGCCTCCTGCCACACCTCGCCCAGCTCGCGGAGTTTGTCCTCGTCGCCCTGGGGCCACTCCTCGCCGACCGCCAGGTAGGCCACCCAGGCCAACGCGGAGGGAAGACGGATGCTCATCGGGTACCAGCCAGCGCTCTCAGCCCACCCCGGGCAGGCAGCGCGCTCCTCGCGCTGCCGCAGTCCAGGGGGGTGCGCAGCAGTAAACCAGAGCAGCCCGGCCGATAGTCAGGAGATGCTGTGCGGATTTCCGGGAGCCGTACGGTCCCCGGGGGGCGTAACGGTCTCCGGGAACGGTACGGTCCCCCGGGGCCCGGCAGACCGTACGGCAGAGCGTGCTTCCTCCATCGGCGACTGCCGGTGGCAGCCGGTGGCAGCCGGTGGCAGCCGGTGGCAGCCGGTGACTGTAGGCGGCTGCCGGTGACTGTAGGCGGTTACTCCGGCGGTTCCACCCCGGCCCGCAGCAGCCCGTACGTGTACGCGTCCTCCAGGGCCTGCCAGGACGCGGCGATCACGTTGTCGGCGACGCCCACCGTGGACCACTCGCCCATGCCGTCCGAGGTGGAGATCAGCACGCGGGTCGTGGAGTTCGTGCCGTGCTTGCCCTCCAGGATGCGGACCTTGTAGTCGACCAGGTCGAGCTTGGCCAGCTGCGGGTAGATCTTCTCCAGGGCGACGCGCAGCGCGCGGTCCAGGGCGTTGACCGGGCCGTTGCCCTCCGCCGTGGCGACGATGCGCTCGCCCTTGGCCCACAGCTTGACCGTGGCCTCGTTGGCGTGGCTGCCGTCGGGGCGGTCCTCGACGATGGCGCGCCAGGACTCGGTGCGGAAGTAGCGCAGGGGCTTGCCCGCCACCTCCTCGCGCAGCAGCAGTTCGAAGCGAGGCGTCCGCCGCCTCGTACGTGTAGCCCTGGAGCTCACGCTCCTTGACCCGCTCCACGACCCGGCCGACCAGTTCGCGGTCGCCGCCCAGGTCGACGCCGAGTTCCTTGCCCTTGAGCTCGACCGAGGCGCGGCCCGCCATGTCGGAGACCAGCATCCGCATGGTGTTGCCGACCTGCTCGGGGTCGATGTGCTGGTACAGGTCCGGGTCGACCTTGATGGCGGAGGCGTGCAGTCCGGCCTTGTGCGCGAAGGCCGAGATGCCCACGTACGGCTGGTGGGTGGAGGCGGTGAGGTTGACGACCTCGGCGATCGCGTGCGAGATCCGCGTCATCTCGCGCAGCGCTGCCCTCGGGGAGGACCTTCTTGCCGTACTTCAGCTCCAGGGCCGCGACGACCGGGAAGAGGTTGGCGTTGCCGACGCGCTCGCCGTAGCCGTTCGCCGTGCACTGTACGTGCGTCGCACCCGCGTCGACGGCGGCGAGCGTGTTCGCCACCGCGCAGCCCGTGTCGTCCTGGGCGTGGATGCCGAGGCGGGCGCCGGTGTCGGCGAGGACGGTGGCGACGACCGCCTGGACCTGGGCGGGGAGCATGCCGCCGTTGGTGTCGCAGAGCACCACCACGTCGGCGCCGGCCTCCGCGGCCGTCCGTACGACCGACTTCGCGTACTCGGGGTTCGCACGGTAGCCGTCGAAGAAGTGCTCGCAGTCGACGAAGACGCGGCGGCCCTGCTCCTTCAGGTACGCCACGGTGTCGCGGACCATCTCCAGGTTCTCGTCCAGCGTCGTACGCAGCGCCAGCTCGACGTGCCGGTCATGGGACTTGGCGACCAGGGTGATCACCGGGGCACCGGACGTCGAGGAGCGCCTTGACCTGCGGGTCCTCGCTCGCCTTGCCGCCCGCTCGACGGGTCGCGCCGAAGGCGACCAGCTGGGCGTGCCGGAAGTCGATCTCCTCGCGGGCGCGGGCGAAGAACTCGGTGTCACGCGGGTTGGCGCCGGGCCAGCCGCCCTCGATGAAGCCCACGCCGAAGTCGTCCAGGTGCCGTGCGATGGCCAGCTTGTCCGCGACCGTGAGGTTGATGCCCTCACGCTGCGCACCGTCACGCAGGGTGGTGTCGAAGACGTGGAACGCATCGTCGAGTTCGCTGGTTGTGGTCATTGCTTTCGGCTCCTGTATGGGATCTCGGTCTACCGGAATGACCGGCTCCACCGTCCCCCGATGATCCCTCACGCTCCCCTCCCGGCTGAGGGTGGGCCAGGAAAACGAAAAACCTCTCGCGGGTGCGAGAGGTCTGCGCGCGGGTCGAGGACGACGGTGTCCGCCTGTACCGGGTCGTACGTGGCGGTCACTGCGGACCGGCGCGCCTGCTGCCAATAATCATGGCGAACGAGAGCACGGGGGGAGTCTGGCACAACCCGCCCCCGCGCTCCTCGTCCGTCTCAGGATGCGAGCAGCCGGGTTCAGCGAAGGCGTCGTACGAAAGTGTCATACGAAGGTGTCGTACGAACACGTCGGACGTGCCGTGGGGCGGCTCAGCCCAGCCGGTGCGTCCAGCCGCACTCAGCCGAGCCGGTGCATCCAGCCCGCACTCAGCCCAGCCGGTGCGTCCGCCCGCACTCAGCCCAGCCGGTGCATCCAGCCGTGCTTGTCCTGCGCCGTTCCGCGCTGGATGTCGAGGAGGGCCTCGCGGAGCCTGAGGGTGACCTCGCCGGGTTCGCCGCCCGCCTGCTGCCACTCGGCGCCCGTGCGCTTGACCGTGCCGACGGGGGTGATGACCGCGGCCGTACCGCAGGCGAAGACCTCCGTCAGCGTGCCGTTCTCGGCGTCACGCTGCCACTGGTCGAGGCAGACGCGGCCCTCCTCGGCGGTGTAGCCGAGGTCGCGGGCGACCGTGAGGAGGGAGTCACGCGTGACGCCTTCCAGGATCGAGCCCGTCAGCGAGGGCGTGACGATCCGGTCCCCGTACACGAAGTACAGGTTCATGCCGCCGAGTTCCTCGATCCACTTGTGCTCGACGGCGTCGAGGTAGCAGACCTGCTCGCAGCCCTGCTCGGCCGCCTCGGCCTGGGCGAGGAGGGAGGCCGCGTAGTTGCCGCCTGTCTTGGCGTCGCCCATGCCGCCGGGGACGGCGCGGACGCGGTCCTCGGAGAGCCAGATGGAGACCGGCTTGACGCCGCCCGGGAAGTACGCGCCCGCGGGCGAGGCGATCACGAGGAAGAGGTACTCGTTCGCGGGCCTCACACCCAGGCCGACCTCGGTGGCGATCATGAACGGGCGCAGGTACAGGGACTCCTCGCCGCCGTGCGCGGGCACCCACGCCCTGTCCTGCCGGACCAGGACGTCACACGCCTCGATGAACGTCTCGACCGGCAGCTCGGGCATCGCGAGGCGGTGGGCGGAGCGCTGGAAGCGGCGGGCGTTCCTCTCCGGGCGGAAGGTGGCGACGGAGCCGTCGGGCTGACGGTAGGCCTTCAGGCCCTCGAAGATCTCCTGCGCGTAGTGCAGGACGTTGGTCGCGGGGTCGAGGGAGAGCGGCCCGTACGGCGTGAGCTGCCCGTCGTGCCAGCCGCGGCCCTCGGTCCACCGGACAGTCACCATGTGGTCGGTGAAGTGGCGGCCGAACCCGGGGTTGGCCAGGATCGCCTCACGCTCCGCGTCGGAGAGTGGCGAGGCCGAGGGCTTGAGCTCGATCGTGGGCGTCGTCATGAGTAGCTTTCCTTTGCTTCATGTCCCGGGCAGGCGTCTGGCAACTCCGGTCTTTTCGGCCGGGGGTCCGGGGGTTGCCCCGGGAGATGCAGCACCGGTTGTTGTGACGGGCCGCACTCACGCCCCTTATTGGCCGATGGCCAGTGTGAGGACGTCCGGGCATTCCCTTGATCCGCGGCTCCGCGTTCGATTATCTCGCGAGCGGAGCCGTGGAGGATACGGGTGTGAATGCGGCCCAGAGGATGATGGTGGCACCCGGCGAGGCATAGGAAAAACCGCCGGGTGCGGAAGCGACCCGGCGGCTTACTCGGAGGTGGCGAGTGCCCGGAGGGTCAGCTGGCTACTCGTACGGCGAGCGCCTCGCCGATCTCGTCGGTGGAGCGGGCGGGCTTGCCCTCGCGTTCCGTGAGGTCGGCGGAGACGGCCTCCTCGATACGCGCCGCCTCGGCCTCGTAACCGAGGTGACGCAGCAGGAGGGCGAGGGACAGGACCGTGGCGGTGGGGTCGGCCTTGCCCTGGCCCGCGATGTCGGGCGCGGAGCCGTGCACCGGCTCGAACATCGAGGGGAACTCGCCGGAGGGGTTGATGTTCCCGCTCGCGGCGACGCCGATACCGCCGGAGACGGCCGCGGCGAGATCGGTGAGGATGTCGCCGAAGAGGTTGTCGGTGACGATCACGTCGAAGCGCTCGGGCTGGGTGACCAGGTAGATGGTCGCGGCGTCGACATGCATGTACTCGGTGGTGACCTCGGGGTACTCCTTCGCCACCTTGTGGAAGACGTCCGTCCACAGGTGACCTGCGAAGGTCAGCACGTTGTTCTTGTGGATCAGCGCCAGCTTCCTGCGCGGGCGGGCCTGGGCGCGGGCGAAGGCGTCGCGGACGACGCGCTCGACACCGAAGGCCGTGTTGACGGAGACCTCGGTGGCGACCTCGTGCTCGGTGCCCTTGCGGAGAGTGCCGCCATTGCCGGTGTACGGGCCCTCGGTGCCCTCACGGACGACGATGAAGTCGATCTCTGGCTGGCCGGCGAGCGGGGTGGCGACGCCGGGGAGCAGCTTGCTCGGCCGCAGGTTGACGTAGTGGTCGAAGGCGAAGCGGAGCTTGAGCAGGAAGCCGCGCTCCAGGACGCCGGAGGGGACGCTCGGGTCGCCGATCGCGCCGAGCAGGATCGCGTCGTGCTTCTTCAGGGCGTCGAGGTCGGCGTCGGTGAGGGTCTCACCGGTCGTGTGGTAGCGCCTGGCGCCGAAGTCGTACTCCTTGGTCTCCAGCTTCACGTCCTGCGGGAGCACGGCGGAGAGGACCTTCAGAGCCTGGGCCACGACTTCCTGGCCGATGCCGTCACCGGGGATCACTGCGAGATTGAGGCTGCGAGACATGGCGGCACCGTACTCCTTGTCCCATGGAATGACATGGGGCGTCCGCGATATGGACGTCGGTATGGACGTCGGTATGGACGTCGGTATGTCGCCGCAGCGTCTATGCGGCGTCCCTCCGTTGGCTGGTATTCACCCGTATGTTTGCCCCGCGTGGGGAGGTGCTGGGAAGTTGCCTGGCTATGACTGCACTTCCCAGGGGACTGTCCTCCTCAGCGGCCTCAGCGACTCCGCCGCGGGCCCCCGGACCCCCGGTCCCGAATCCGGTCCCGAACGTCGGCATCCCCGAACAACTCGCCCGCCGGCTCAGCATGCCGGAGCAGCACGAGTATCTCCGTACGAAGCTGTCCCGGGCGGGGCTGTCCCGGCGCGGCGCGCTGCTGACGGCGGGAACGGTCGCAGGTGGCGCTCTGCTGGCCGGCTGCTCGGGCTCGCCGGGCGCCAAGGGGCCGTCCACGGCGCCGCTGTCGGCCCTGGCCACCGGCCGGGTGGACGGCGCGGTCGTCGCCCCCTTCGGGCGGCGGCTCGCGTTCGGCGCGGACCCGAAGACGCAGATGCGGATCTCCTGGCAGGTGCCGTTCGCGGTCAGAAAGCCGTATGTGCGCGTGGGGTTGAAGCCGTGGGAGCTCAGCCGGAAGATCGAGGCCGAGGTGCGGGACCTGCACACCCCGTCGCTGTCGAAGAAGCTCCCCGCGGTCGAGCAGTACTACCTCCACACGGCCCTCGACGGCCTGAGGCCGGACACGACGTACTACTACGGCGTCGGCCACGAGGGCTTCGACCCGGCCGAACGCCTGGAGACGCTCGGCTCCTTCCGTACGGCACCGGCCCGCCCCCGGACGTTCGTCTTCACCGCCTTCGGCGACCAGGGCGTCAGCTACGACGCGCTCGCCAACGACCAGGTGATCCTGGGTCAGAGCCCCGCCTTCCACCTGCACGCGGGCGATATCTGCTACGCCGACACGAGCGGCGACGGCAAGGAGTCGGACGTGTACGACGCGCGCGTGTGGGACCAGTTCCTCGCGCAGACCGAGTCGGTCGCGAAGTCGGTGCCGTGGATGGTGACGACCGGCAACCACGACATGGAGGCCTGGTACTCGCCGAACGGCTACGGCGGCCAGTCGGCGCGCTGGGCGCTGCCGGAGAACGGCTTCGACCCGCGACGCTCACCGGGCGTCTACTCGTTCGTGTACGGCAACGTGGGCGTCGTCGCCCTGGACGCCAACGACGTGTCGTACGAGATCCCCGCCAACCTCGGCCACTCCGGCGGCCGGCAGACGAAGTGGCTGGACCGGCGCCTCGGCGAGCTGCGGGCGGACAAGGACGTGGACTTCCTCGTCGTCTTCTTCCACCACTGCGCGTACTCGACGTCCACGCACGCGTCCGACGGCGGCGTCCGGGACGCCTGGGTGCCCCTGTTCACCAAGCACCAGGTGGACCTGGTCATCAACGGCCACAACCACGTGTACGAGCGCACCGACGCGATCAAGGGCGGCGAGGTGGGCAGGAAGGTGCCGGTCGGCGCGTCCACCGATCCGGCCCGGGACGGGATCGTGTACGTCACGGCGGGCGGCGCGGGCAAGGAACTGTACGGCTTCCCGGACGGCGTCGAGGACAGCTACGAAGGGCACGAAGGGCACGACGCGCGCAACGGGAAAGACAGCGACCGTGAGTCGGTGGAGTCGGTGGAGTCGTTCCGCTGGACGAAGTCGCACGAGCGGGAGGAGGAGACGGTGGAGTGGTCGCGGGTGCGCTACACCGGTTTCTCGTTCCTCTCGGTGGAGGCGGAGGCGGGGGCAAGGCCCCGGCTCACGGTGTCGGCACTCGCGCAGAACGGCACGCGGGTCGACCACTTCGAGGTGCGGCGCGGAGCGTGACCCGGGGACGGAGCGTGACCCCGGGCCGGAGCGTGACCCGGGGACGGAGCAGGACCCCGGGCCGCACCCCGCGCGGGTGCGGTTCCCGGGTGCTGTGCTGCTCGGTGCTGTGCTGCTCGGTGCTGTGCTGCTCGGTGCGGCTGGGCTCAGGGCGGCTGGGCTCAGTGGCCGGTCACTCCGCCGTTGTCCCTGCGGTCGAGGGCGCGCTGGAGCGCGGCGGCGGCGTTCTTGCGGTCGGACTCGCTCGTACGGGAGGCATGACGGACCCGGCGGCGTGCGGTCGTCTCGGCCATGGGGGATCCACTCCTTCGGGACATCCTGGAGTACGGAAAACGGCGGTGACGAGACTCCCCCACTGCCTCATGGGCGTGGGCGGTGCCCTCAGGTGGGGCGGGGAGCGGCGCCGCAGGGGTTGCCTGCCTCGGGCTCCGGTTCACGGCCGCCATTCGCTTGGTCGAGCGAGATGTTCGGCTTCTTTCAAGCTAGGCGACGACAGAGCCTCTGTCTCCACCTTTACTTGGACTTCCTACTATCTGAGACAGTGCGGGGGGTCCACCTGGTCCGGTGGTCCAATGTCTGTGCTTCCAGGACTCCTTGACGGCCCTCTGAAGTCACAGCAAAGCCGCAGCACGCTCACCGTCATCGGATGACCATTGACCATTGACCATGCGAACGCGACGACCCCGTTTCCCCGGGGGACTGCCCTCGGGGAAACGGGGTCGGTGACGGTAACGGTGACGGTGCCGGTGCCGGTGCCGGTCCGGGACGTCAGCCCATGTGCGGGTACGGGTAGTCGGTCGGCGGAACCAGCGTCTCCTTGATCGAGCGGGTCAGTGTCCAGCGCATCAGGTTCTGCGGGGCGCCCGCCTTGTCGTTCGTGCCCGAGGCACGGCCGCCGCCGAAGGGCTGCTGGCCGACGACGGCGCCGGTCGACTTGTCGTTGATGTAGAAGTTGCCGGCCGCGTAGCGGAGCTTGTCCATCGTGTACGCCGCCGCCGCGCGGTCACCCGCGATGACCGAGCCGGTCAGCGCGTAGTCGGACACCGACTCCATCTGGGTCAGCATCTCCTCGTACTTGTCGTCCTCGTAGACGTGCACGGCGAGGAACGGACCGAAGTACTCGGTGGTGAAAACCTCGTTCTCCGGGTCCGCGCACTCGACGACCGTCGGGCGCACGAAGTAGCCCACCGAGTCGTCGTACGAGCCGCCCGCGACGATCGTGCAGGCCGGATCCGCCTTCGCACGGTCGATCGCGGCCTTGTTCTTGGCGAACGCGCGCTCGTCGATCACCGCGCCGATGAAGTGGGACAGGTCGGTGACGTCACCCATGGCGATGCCGTCGACCTCGGCCGCGAACTCCTCCTTGAAGCCGGAGTTCCAGATCGAGGCGGGGAGGTACGCACGGGAGGTCGCGCTGCACTTCTGGCCCTGGTACTCGAAGGCACCCCGGGTCAGGGCCGTCTTGAGGATCGCGGGGTCGGCGCTCGGGTGGGCGACCACGAAGTCCTTGCCGCCGGTCTCCCCCACCAGGCGCGGGTAGGAGCGGTACTTCTCGATATTGTCGCCGACCGTCTTCCACAGGTACTGGAAGGTCTTGGTCGAGCCGGTGAAGTGGATGCCCGCGAGATCGCGGTGCTCCAGGGCGACCTTCGACACCTCGACGCCGTCACCGGTGAGGAGGTTGATGACGCCCTTGGGCAGGCCGGCCTCCTCCAGCAGCCGCATCAGCAGCACGGCCGCGTGGGTCTGGGTCGGGGACGGCTTCCAGAGGACCACGTTGCCCATGAGCGCGGGCGCGGTCGGCAGGTTGCCCGCGATCGCCGTGAAGTTGAACGGTGTGATCGCGTAGACGAAGCCCTCCAGCGGGCGGTGGTCGAGGCGGTTCCAGACGCCCGGGGAGTTGGCGACCGGCTGCTCGGCGAGCAGGTCACGGGCGTACTTCACATTGAAGCGCCAGAAGTCGATCAGCTCGCACGGGGTGTCGATCTCGGCCTGCTGGGCGGTCTTCGACTGGCCGAGCATGGTGGAGGCGGCCAGGGTCTCGCGCCACGGGCCGGCCAGCAGGTCGGCGGCGCGCAGGATGATCGCGGCGCGGTCGTCGAAGGACAGCGCACGCCAGGCGGGTGCGGCGGCGAGGGCGGCGTCGATCGCGTCCTGCGCGTCCGTTTGCGTCGCGTTGCGATAAGTGCCGAGCACGGCCTTGTGGTTGTGCGGCTGCACCACCTGGAACGGCTCGCCGCCGCCCATCCGCTGCTCGCCGCCGACGGTACAGGGCAGGTCGATCGGGTTCTCGGCCAGTTCCTTGAGTTTGGCCTCGAGCCGGGCGCGCTCGGGCGAGCCGGGGGCGTAGCCGTGCACCGGCTCGTTGACGGGGGTGGGGACCTGGGTCACAGCATCCATGAGCTACCTCTTCCGAGTAAATCCCGGGCTTCGGCCGAAGGAGCCGAAGCCGTGTACGTGTGTGGGGGGCGGCGCGGCGGTCAGGGCCTGACCGTCACGAGCCCGCCGCGGTGAGCTTTCGCTCACCCTTTGCTCAGCCTTTGCTCAGCATCGACCGGAGGAAGAACCGCAGGTTCGCGGGCTTCTCCGCGAGGCGCCGCATGAAGTACCCGTACCAGTCCGTGCCGTACGCGGTGTAGACGCGCATCCGGTGCCCCTCGGCGGCCAGCCGGAGGTGCTCCTCGCTCCTGATGCCGTACAGCATCTGGAACTCGTACTCGCCCGGCCCGCGTCCGGAGCGCCGGGCCAGTTCCTGGGAAATGGAGATGAGGCGCGGGTCGTGGGACCCGATCATCGGGTACCCCGTTCCCTCCATCAGGATCTTCAGGAGGCGCACGTACTCCATGTCGATCTCGGGCTTGCGCTGGTACGCGACCTCGGCGGGCTCTTTGTACGCGCCCTTCACCAGGCGTACGCGGCTGCCGTTCGCGGCGAGGCGACGGGCGTCGTCCTCGGTGCGGAACAGGTATGCCTGGATCACGCATCCGGTCTGCGGGTAGTCCCCCCGCAGTTCCTCGTGGATCGCGAACATCGAGTCGAGGGTGGTGTGGTCCTCCGCGTCCAGGGTGACCGTGGTGCCTATCTCGGCCGCTGCCTCGACGACCGGGCGGACGTTCTTCAGCGCCAGCTCGTGACCGCCGGGAAGCGCCTGCCCGAACAGGGACAGCTTCACCGACATCTCGGCGCGGGTGCTGAGCTCGAGCGGCTTGAGGCGGTCGATCAGCTCCAGGTAGGCGTCCCGCGCGGCCGTGGCCTGCTCGGGCGTGGTGATGTCCTCACCGACCACGTCCAAGGTCACGTCCAGGCCCTTGCCGGTGAGGGTCTGGACGACCGGGACGACCTGGTCGACCCTCTCGCCCGGGATGAAGCGGTCGACCACCTTCCTGCTCACCGGGGCCGCCGAGACCAACCGGCGGATGCGGTCGCTTCGCGACGCGGCGAGAATCACGGGACCCAGCACGGGGCACCTCCTCAAAGGAACAGCAGAAGGCCGACACCCGATCAGCCGGGCACGGCACGGAGAACCACCGTGAAACCTAGAGATTCCCCCGATCGTCGACCATCGACAGCTGTCACGCATCCGTGCCCTGGATCTCAGACAGATGTATGAGGGGCATAAGAAATGCGGGAGAATGGGCATGTGGTGGACGTTTTCAGGGCCGGAGGATCCGCAGGGGCGGGCGGCGGCGACTATCAGGAGCTCGTCGACGAGATCTCTGGCCTGCTGGGCGCGCCGGCCACGCTGGAGAACCGCGACTTCGAGCTGATCGCCTTCGGCACGTACGACAGCGAGGGCGAGCTGGACGAGTCGGCGCTGGATCCCGTGCGTACCCGTTCGATCCTCACGCGGCGCTCGACAACGGCCGTGCGGGAGTGGTTCGAGGGTTTCGGCATCACGCGGGCGACGGCGCCGGTGCGGATCCCGCCCACTCCGGCGGCGGGGGTCCTGCGGGGGCGGATCTGTCTTCCCGTACGCCATCGGGGCGTCGTCCTCGGCTATGTCTGGCTGCTGGACGGAGACCCGGGCCCCACCGACGCCCAGCTCTTCGCCGCCATGGAGGTCGCCTCCCGCATCGGCGACCTCCTCGCGGACGAGGCCCAGACGGGCGCGGACCTGACCCGGGAGCTGCGCGCGGTCCTCATGGCGGAGCCCGGCTGGCAGCGGGACCTGGCGGTCACGGAGCTCCGCACGGGTCTGGGCCCGCGTGCGGACGGCCTCCACACGGTGGTCTGTGTGGCCCCCTGGCCGTCCGCCGACCCCTCCGACGCCCCGTCCGTGCGTACGGTGCCGGGGGCGACCGCGCTGTGCACGGTGCCGTGGGGCGCCACGGCCCAGAGTCTGGCGCTGCTGGTGCGGCTGCGCTCGGCGGACGTACGGCAGCCGGCGCGGACGGCGGCGGTACGGCTGCTGGAGCGCGCGGGGGCCAGGAGACCCAGGGGGGCCGGCGGGACAGCGAGGGCCGGCGGGACGGGAGGGGCCGGCAGGACGGCGGCAGCGGGGGCCGGCGGGACGGGAGGGGCCGGCAGGACGGCGGCAGCGGGCGGGACAGCGGGGGCCGACGGGACGGAAGGGGCCGGCGGGACGGCGGCAGCGGGCATCTCGGGTGCCCGCGCCGGTCTGGCCGAGCTGGGCACCGCATGGCGGGAGGCGGCGGCGGCGGCACGTGCCGTCCTGGCGGATCCCCGGCTCGGGCCGGTGGCCGAGTGGGGCGGCATCGGCCCGTACCGCCTGCTCACGTCACTGCCACCCGACGCGTCCCAGGACCCTTCCGTCCGCGCCCTGTTGACCACCACCCATCGTGAACTCGCCCGCACCGCCGAGGTGTTCCTCGACTGCGCGGGCCAGGCGGGGCGCACGGCGGCCGAGTTGGGCATCCACCGGCAGACGTTGTACTACCGGCTCTCCCGCGTGGAACAGCTCACGGGCCTGGACCTGGACGACGGCGAGGACCGGCTGCTGCTGCACATGGCGTTGAAGGCGGCACGGCTCTGAAGCGGCCCTGAAGGGCGCCGATCTGACGGTTGAGGGCCCGGCCCCCACAGGGGAGCGGGCCCTCAACTGCCGTCCGGCGAACCTCAGTCCAGGTTCACCGACCGCGCCGACGTCGCGCCGATCTCCTCGGCCACCTCCGTCAGGACGGGCTGCGGAACCGTGTCGTCCACCGTCAGGACCGCGAGGGCCTCACCGCCCGCGGTGGACCGGGAGACCTGCATACCGGCGATGTTGATGCCGGCCTCGCCGAAGATACGGCCGACGGTGCCGACGACACCGGGACGGTCCCCATACGTGAAGACGACCATGTGCTCGGCGAGGGCGAGGTCCACGTCGTGCTCACCGACCGCCACGATCTTCTGATGGTGCTTCGGCCCCGCCAGCGTGCCGGAGACCGAGATCTCCTCGCCGTCCGCGAGTGTGCCGCGCACGGTGACGACGTTGCGGTGGTCCGGGGACTCCGAGCTCGTCGTCAGGCGCACCTCCACGCCCCGCTCCTGCGCGAACAGCGGAGCGTTGACGTACGAGACCGTCTCCTCGACGACGTCCTCGAAGACGCCCTTCAGCGCCGACAGCTCCAGCACCTTCACATCGTGCTGAGTGATCTCGCCGTACACCTCGATGTCCAGCCGCACCGCGACCTCGCCCGCGAGCGCGGTGAAGATGCGGCCGAGACGCTCGGCGAGCGGCAGGCCCGGCTTGACGTCCTCGGCGATGACACCACCCTGGACGTTCACCGCGTCCGGCACCAGCTCACCGGCGAGAGCGAGCCGGACGGACCTCGCGACCGAGACGCCCGCCTTCTCCTGGGCCTCGTCCGTGGACGCGCCGAGGTGCGGGGTGCAGATGACCTGGTCGAGCTCGAAGAGCGGGGAGTCCGTGCACGGCTCCTTCGCGTACACGTCGAGGCCCGCGCCCGCGACGCGGCCCTCCTTGAGCGCCGCGTACAGCGCCGCCTCGTCGACGATCCCGCCGCGCGCGGCGTTGACGATCCGCACGCTCGGCTTGACCTTCCGCAGCGCCTCGTCACCGATGAGTCCGAGGGTCTCCGGGGTCTTCGGCAGGTGGACGGTGATGAAGTCCGAGGTCTCCAGCAGCTCGTCCAGCGACAGCACCTTCACGCCCATCTGCGCGGCCCGGGCAGGCTGGATGTACGGGTCGTACGCGACGACCTTCATGCCGAACGCGGACATGCGCTGCGCGACGAGCGCACCGATACGGCCGAGGCCCACCACACCGAGGGTTTTCTCGCGCGAGTTCGACACCTGTGTACTTGCTGCGCTTCCACTCGCCCTTCTTCAGCGCCGTGTTGGCCTGCGGGATGTGGCGCGCGGTGGCGAGGAGCAGACCGCAGGCCAGCTCGGCGGCGGTCACGATGTTCGAGGTGGGGGCGTTGACGACCATCACGCCGGCCTTGGTGGCGGCGGACACGTCCACGTTGTCCAGGCCGACGCCGGCTCGTGCGACGACCTTCAGCTTGCTCGCGGCGGCGACGGCCTCGGCGTCGACCTTCGTCGCGGAACGGATCAGGATCGGCGTCGACATCGGCGAGGGCCGGGAGCAGTTCGGCTCGGTCCGCTCCGTTGCAGTGCCGGATCTCGAAGTCCGGGCCAAGGGCGTCGACGGTGGCGGGCGACAGCTCTTCAGCGATGAGTACCGTGGCTTTTTGACTGGGGTACGAGCTCACGTGAGTCCTCACATGTCCATTGCGGACGGCCGTCCCGACGGCCGCAGGCGGTGGAGGGGGGTGGAGGGGGTGGCCGCGTGGAAGACGCACGACGCTGTGGGCCTGACGCGTATGTAGTGCAGCAGTGTAGTGGCGCCGCTGGCGTCTCTCACGCCGCTGCGGAAAGATCACCCGTTCGTGACCGGACGGGCCGGACAACGCCCCGAGCAGGGGGTTACCCGCGGTTCACCGAAGGGCGGCGGCGTGCGAAGGGGCCGGAGCGCGCTGCTCCGGCCCCGTCGCCGTACGGCTCACGCCTCTTCGTCGTTGACCCAGCTCATCAGCTTGCGCAGCTCCTTGCCGGTGGTCTCCAGCAGGTGCTCGGCGTCCTGGGCTTCTTGTACTCGTTGTACTTCTTCAGACCGCCGTGGTACTCGTCCATCCAGGCCCGGGCGAACGTGCCGTCCTGGATCTCGGCGAGGACCTTCTTCATCTCGGCCTTGGTGGCGTCCGTGATGATGCGCGGGCCGGTGACGTAGTCGCCCCACTCGGCGGTCTCGGAGATCGACCAGCGCATCTTCTCCAGGCCGCCCTCGTACATGAGGTCCACGATCAGCTTCAGCTCGTGCAGGCACTCGAAGTAGGCGATCTCCGGCTGGTAGCCGGCCTCGACCAGCGTCTCGAAGCCCGCCTTGACCAGCGCGGACGTACCGCCGCAGAGCACGGCCTGCTCGCCGAACAGGTCGGTCTCGGTCTCCTCGGTGAAGGTCGTCTTGATGACGCCGGCGCGGGTGCCGCCGATGCCCTTGGCGTACGACAGGGCGAGCGCGAACGCGTTGCCGGTGGCGTCCTGCTCGACGGCGACGATGCACGGAACGCCGCGGCCCTCCTCGTACTGGCGGCGGACCAGGTGGCCCGGGCCCTTGGGGGCGACCATGCAGACGTCGACGCCGGCCGGGGGCTTGATGAAGCCGTAGCGGATGTTCAGGCCGTGGCCGAAGAAGAGGGCGTCGCCGTCCTTCAGGTTCGGCGCGATCGACTCCTCGTAGACCTGGGCCTGGATCGGGTCCGGGACGAGGATCATGATGACGTCGGCCTCGGCGGCGGCCTCTGCCGGGGTCACCACACGCAGGCCCTGCTCCTCGGCCTTCGCCTTGGACCGGGAGCCCTCGTGCAGACCGACACGGACGTCGGCACCCGAGTCGCGCAGCGACAGGGCATGGGCGTGGCCCTGGCTGCCGTAGCCGATGACCGCGACCTTGCGGCCCTGGATGATGGACAGATCGGCGTCAGCGTCGTAGAACAGCTCGGCCACTTTGGGTTCTCTCCTTGGGTGCGGGGGTGGTGTCCCACCGTATGACGGTGGGCGGAAGGGACGTCTCGGGGTCTCGGTATACGGGCGGCCGACGCCTGCCGACCGCCCGCTTCCTGCCGTTTCCTGCCTTGCGCGGACCTTACGCGGACCGGTCCAGGGCCCGCAGCGACCGGTCCGTGATCGAACGGGCGCCGCGGCCGATCGCGATCGTGCCGGACTGGACCAGTTCCTTGATGCCGAACGGCTCCAGCATCTTCAGCATGGCCTCCAGCTTGTCGCTGGAGCCGGTGGCCTCGACGGTGACGGCCTCCGGGGAGACGTCGACGGTCTTGGCGCGGAACAGCTGGACGATCTCGGTGATCTGGGAGCGCGTCTCGTTGTCGGCGCGCACCTTCACCAGAACGAGTTCCCGCTGGACGGCGGACGACGGCTCCAGCTCGACGATCTTCAGCACGTTGACGAGCTTGTTGAGCTGTTTGGTGACCTGTTCGAGCGGCAGGTCCTCGATCACGTTCACCACGATGGTGATGCGGGAGATCTCGGGGTGCTCGGTGACGCCGACCGCGAGGGAATCGATGTTGAAGCCCCGGCGGGAGAACAGGGCGGCGATCCGGGCAAGGATGCCCGGCGTGTTCTCCACCAGGACGGAGAGCGTGTGCTTGGACATGTCTGGTCTTCCTCTTCGCTCTTCCTCGCTCAGTCGTCTTCGTTGTCGCCGAAGTCGGGGCGGACGTCCCGGGCGGCCATGATCTCGTCGTTGGAGGTACCGGCGGCGACCATCGGCCACACCATGGCGTCCTCGTGGACGATGAAGTCGACGACGACCGGGCGGTCGTTGATGGAGTTCGCCTCCGCGATGACCTTGTCCAGTTCGTCCGGGGACTCGCAGCGGAGCGCGTGGCAGCCCATCGCCTCCGACAGCTTCACGAAGTCGGGGACGCGGGTGCCCTTGGCCGCCGGGTTGACGTCGTCGGGCCCGGAGTGCAGCACGGTGTTGGAGTAGCGCTGGTTGTAGAACAGGGTCTGCCACTGGCGGACCATCCCGAGGGCGCCGTTGTTGATGATGGCGACCTTGATCGGGATGTTGTTCAGGGCGCAGGTGGTGAGCTCCTGATTGGTCATCTGGAAGCAGCCGTCGCCGTCGATCGCCCAGACGGTCCGCTCCGGGGCTCCGGCCTTGGCGCCCATCGCGGCCGGGACCGCGTACCCCATCGTCCCGGCGCCGCCGGAGTTCAGCCAGGTGGCCGGCTTCTCGTACCTGATGAAGTGGGCGGCCCACATCTGGTGCTGGCCGACGCCCGCCGCGAAGATCGTGCCCTCGGGGGCGAGTTGGCCGATGCGCTCGATGGCCTGCTGCGGGGAGAGCGAGTCGTCGTCGGGCTGGTCGTAGCCGAGGGGGTAGGTCTCGCGCCAGCGGTTGAGGTCGGCCCACCAGGCGGAGCAGTCCCCGGTGTTCCCCTCGCTGTGCTCCCTCTGCACGGCCTGGATCAGGTCGGCGATGACCTCGCGGGCGTCACCGACGATCGGCACGTCGGCGGCACGGTTCTTGCCGATCTCGACCGGGTCGATGTCGGCGTGGACGATCTTGGCGTAGGGGGCGAAGCTGTCCAGCTTGCCGGTGACGCGGTCGTCGAAGCGGGCTCCGAGGGCGACGATCAGGTCGGCCTTCTGCAGCGCGGTGACGGCGGCGACCGAACCGTGCATGCCCGGCATTCCCACATGCAGCGGGTGGCTGTCGGGGAATGCGCCGAGCGCCATCAGGGTGGTGGTGACGGGCGCCCCGGTGAGTTCCGCGAGGACCTTCAGCTCGGCGGTGGCACCGGCCTTGAGCACACCGCCGCCGACGTAGAGGACGGGCCGCTTGGCGTGGGTGATCAGCTTGGCGGCCTCGCGGATCTGCTTGGCGTGCGGCTTGGTGACGGGCCGGTAGCCGGGCAGGTCCATGACGGGCGGCCAGGAGAAGGTGGTGGGCGCCTGGAGAGCGTCCTTGGCGATGTCGACCAGCACCGGGCCGGGGCGGCCGGTGGAGGCGATGTGGAACGCCTGGGCGATCACCCGCGGGATGTCCTCGGCCTGAGTGACCAGGAAGTTGTGCTTGGTGATCGGCATCGTGATGCCGACGATGTCCGCCTCCTGGAAGGCGTCCGTGCCGATCGCCTTGGACGCGACCTGTCCGGTGATCGCGACCAGCGGCACCGAGTCCATGTGCGCGTCGGCGATCGGGGTCACCAGGTTGGTGGCACCCGGACCGGAGGTCGCCATGCACACCCCGACCTTGCCCGTGGCCTGCGCATAACCGGTGGCCGCGTGGCCGGCGCCCTGCTCGTGCCGGACCAGCACGTGCCGCACCCTCCTGGAATCCATCATCGGGTCGTACGCCGGAAGGATGGCGCCCCCGGGAATCCCGAATACCGTCTCGGCCCCGACCTCCTCAAGCGAGCGGATCAGGGACTGCGCACCCGTGACGTGCTCGACGGGGACGGGCTGGGGTCCTCCGGATCGGGGCCGCGGTTGCGGAGGGTGGGCCCCGGTGGCCTGCTCGGTCATCGGCATTCTCTTCTCGATGCTGAGGTTTTTGCGAGGGTTCGACGTTGGTCTGGGTTGGTCTGGCGAGGGATTTCGCGAGGTTTGTTCGGTGGGTGGCAGGTGTCTGTGCAACAAAAAACCCCTCGTGCCATGAGGCAAGCGAGGGGAGCGCGCCGGGTACGGTCGCTGGGGATTACCGGTTCGTCCTCCGGTTGAGTCCCCGCTTCAGCCGACGCGCTTTCCAAGTACGAGAATTCGGGTGCGCATGGCACTGACCATCTACCCGGCACGCACCACGTGTCAAGCAGGTGGGACGGGAGTCTCATTATGTGAGCGGAAGAGCATACCGCCTCCGTAGACCGTGGACACGGTGGACGCCGTGGACGCCGTGGACGCCGTGGACACACCGCTGGTGTACACCCCCGCTCCGCCGACCGTGAACGCGGGCTCCGCCGGTCCGGGAGGCACCGGACAGTGCCCGGTGGACAGTGCCTGGCGCAGTTGGTGCTCGTCCAGCGGCGCGGAGAAAGCCGCACCCTGACCGTGGCCGCAGCCCATCGCGCGCAGGGCGATCACCTGCTCGGGATGGTCCACGCCGTCCGCGATCGACTGCAGGCCGAGGTCGCCCGCGATACGCAGCAGCCCACTGGTGATCTTGTACAGCCGCGGTGACTCGACGATCCCCTCGACCAGACTGCGGTCGAGTTTCAGTACGTCGACGGGGAGGCGTCGCAGCGCCGTGATGCCCCCGCAGCCGTTGCCGAACCCGTCCAGGGCGATCCGGGCGCCGAGCCGCCGGAGCGCGCTCAGCCAACGCTCCAGCTCCTCCGGAGGGACCCGGAGACCGGTGTCGGCGAACTCGATGATCAGGGCACCGGAGGGGAGTCCGTGGCGGGTCAGGAGTGCCTCGACGGAGCTGAGGGGCAGCGAGCGGTCCAGCAGACTCCGGGCGCTCATCCGGACGGTCACGGGCACGCCGATGCCGGTGGCGGTGCGCTCGGCGGCCTGCTCGATGGCCTCCTCCAGGATCCAGCGGTCCAGCTCAGCGGTCTTGTCGCTGTCCTCGGAGACCTGCGGGAACTCGGGGGGCGTGAAGGGCACCTCTGGGGACGAGCGCCAGCGGGCCTGCGCGGTGACCGAGGTGATCCGGCCGTTCTCGAGCGCGACGACGGGCTGGTGCAGCAGCGTGAACTGGCCGTCGTGCAGGGCCGTGCGCAGCCGCGTGGCCAGCTCGGCCTTCCGTACGACGTCCTGCTGCATCTGCGGGACGTACAGCTCGACGCGCCCCTTGCCGGACGCCTTGGCGCGGTACATGGCGAGGTCTGCGTTGCGCAGCAGCTCGCCTTCGCCGATACCCGGCTCGGCGAAGGCGACGCCGATGGAGGCGGCCACCCGGACGTCGTTGCCGTCGATGGCGTACGGCTGGGAGAGGGCGGCCCTGAGCCGGTCGGCGAGCTCGAAGAGGTGCTGTTCGCGCGTGGTGCGGTCGCGGGTGTGGTCGCCCGCGATGAGGGCCGCGAACTCGTCGCCGCCCAGGCGGGCGGCGGTGTCCCCCTGCCGGACGGTGTCCTGGAGTCTGCGGGCGGCCTGGACGAGCAGCTCGTCCCCGGCCTGGTGCCCGATCGTGTCGTTGACGGCCTTGAAGCCGTCCAGGTCGATGAAGAGAACCGCCGTATTGCGCAGGGCGACGCCGCGGTCGCAGGCGCGGCGGCCGGACAGGGCCTGCCGCACGCGCTGGGTGAACAGCGCGCGGTTGGGCAGGTCGGTGAGCGGGTCGTGCTCGGCATTGTGCTGCAACTGCGCCTGGAGGCGCACTCTTTCGGTCACGTCCCGGCTGTTGAAGATGAGGCCGCCGTGGTGACGGTTGACAGTGGACTCCACGTTGAGCCAGCCGCCGCGGCCGGACCTGAAGCGGCACTCGATGCGGGTGGTGGGTTCGTCGAGGGGACTGGCGGCGAGGAAGCGGCGCACTTCGTGCACCACGCAGCCCAGGTCCTCCGGGTGGATGAGTGAGGCGAGTTCGGTCCCGACGAGTTCCTCCGCGGGGCGCCCGTACACACCGGCGGCGGCCGGGCTGACGTAGCGGAGGATGCCGCTGGGCGCAGCGATCATGATGACGTCGCTGGAGCCCTGCACCAGGGAACGGAAGTGGTTCTCCTTCTGGGCCAGTTCCTGGGTGAGGGTGATGTTGTCAAGGAGCATGATGCCCTGGCGCGCCACGAGGGCGAGTACGACCGTGCAGGCGGTGAGGAGCACCACGCGGTCGATGCTGCGGCCGTGGAGGACGTTGTAGAGGATCCCCAGGGTGCAGACGGCGGCGGCCAGGTAGGGGGTGAGCGCGGTCAGCGATCCGGCGATCGGGCGCGTGGCCGGATACCGGCGGTGACCTCCTTCCTGGAGGAGCACGTGCAGGCGTCCTCCCTGGTGCGCGTCGTGCTGATCCGCCTCGTGCTGTTGCGCGTCGTGCCGTTGTGTCTTGTGTCGCTGTGTCGCGTGCCGGGGTTTTTCGTGGCGCTGTGCTGGGATGTTCTCGTGCACCACGCGCGCGTGCCCGTCCGTGCCGTCCCCGTCCGTGCCGTCCCCGTCCGTGCCGTCCCCGTCGGCGGCCGGCCGACCGCGCCGGTGGCCGACCCAGGGGGCGTACGCGAGGAGCAGGGAGCCCGCGAACCAGCCCGCGTCGAGGAGCTGGCCGGAGCGGTAGCTGTTGTGCATCAGGGGCGAGGTGAACAGGGCGTCGCACATCACCGTGAGCGCGAGGCCGCCGATCGCTGTGTTCACCGCCGACCGGTTCACTGCCGAGCGCCGGAAGTGCAGGGCGAGGACCATGCTGATCAGAGCGATGTCGAGGAGCGGGTAGGCGAGCGTCAGTGCCGCGTGTGCCACGTCGCCGTCGCCGTGCTCCGCGGCCCGCGCGAGCGCCAGGCTCCAGGAGAGCGTGACCAGCGAGCCGCCGATCAGCCAGGCGTCCAGCGCCAGACAGACCCAGCCGGACTTGGTCACGGGTCTCTTGGCGAAGACGAGCAGTCCGACGATGGCGGGTGGTGCGAAGCACAGGAAGAACAGGTCCGCGTAGCTCGGGTTGGGTACCGGGCGGCCCAGCACGACCTCGTACCAGCCCCAGACCAGGTTGCCGAGCGACGCCATCGTCGAGGACAGCGCGAACAGCAGCCAGGCGGACCTGAAGCGGCTGACGCGGCTTCGCGCGTAGAGGAAGCAGGACACGGCCCCGGCTGCCGCGGCGGCGCTCAGCCCGAAGTCGCCCATGATCACTGCGAGTTGCTCGGATCCCCAGCCGAGCGCGGAACCGATGGCGTATCCCGCGCACACCAGGGCCAGGACGAGCTGCGGGCGTACACGCGCCTGCGAGCCGCCTCCCGGGGCCGGGTCGCCGGACAGCAGCGGGCCGGTCAACGGCTGTGCCCGCAGCGCTGGGTCAAGCGTGGGGGCGGGAGACTGATCAGGGCTCACCGGGCCTCCCCGATCAGTGCCGGTCCCGTATCCCGCCGGTTCCGGAGTGCCAGGTGCGGGTGCTTCCTGCGGCTGCTGTGCCTGCGCGGCTCGGCCCGCCAGGATCGCCGTCGGCGCCCCCGCCGCGTCGGATCGTTCGCCCAAAGGCCGTGCATCGCCTGTCGCCCCCCTCGCAAGTCGCATGTCCCTCCCCGGCACCGAACGGTGCGCGGCGCAGCCCCAGTCGGGACGATACACCAGGTTCGTCACTCTCGGACAGGTCCTCCATACGTTCCGTGACCGCCTACGGCAATGCGCACACCATTCGTATCCGGGAAACTGCGGAGGGTGCCCGAAACGGATTACCCGTCCGCCCCGTGGTCTGTCGTAAAGACCACGTTTCGCAGCGGCTCCTGGTTCACGAATCGTTTCAGCTGATCCCCGAGGAGCCTTTCCACGCGCGGCAGGAAGGCGGACGTCGGCCCGCCGACATGGGGGCTGATGAGCACTCCGGGCGCGTGCCACAAGGGATGTCCCTTAGGCAACGGCTCGGGATCGGTGACGTCCAGGGCTGCGGTGAGACGGCCGCTGTCCAGCTCCACGAGGAGCGCCTTGGTGTCGACGACAGGGCCGCGCGCGACGTTCACGAGCAGCGCTCCGTCCTTCATCCGTGCCAGGAAACCGGCGTTGACGAGGCCGCGTGTGGCCTCCGTGAGGGGCGTGGACAGGACGACGACGTCCGCGTCGGGCAGCAGGGAGGGCAGTTCGGTGAGCGGGTGCACCGGTCCGCGCCCCGTTGTGCGCTCTGAGCGCGCGACGCGCGTCACCCGCGCGAGCTCAAAGGGTGCGAGCCGGTCCTCGACAGCGGCGCCGATCGCCCCGTACCCCACGATGAGCACGGACTTGTCGGCCAGCGCCGGACGGAACCCGCTCCGCCACTCCTCCCTCTCCTGCCCGCGTACGAAGTCGGGGATGCCCCGCAGCGAGGCGAGGATCAGTGTGAGGGCGAGCTCGGCGGTGCTTGTCTCGTGCACCCCGCGCGCGTTGCACAGCCGCACGCCCGGGCGGAGGTGCTTCAGGCCGGGCTCGACGTGGTCGATGCTGGTGGAGAGCGTCTGGACCACCTGTACGGAGCTATATGGGGAAGCGGCCGCTGGGATATCGCGGGCCCCTTCATATAGGGCACGACATAAAAGACACAGGTGGCCGGATCGCCGGGAAACTCCTGGTCACCGTCCCAGAAGAGGAGTGGGGTCCTTCAGGGAGCCCCTTGATCTCGTCGGCGCCGAACGGAAGACGCACCTCACCAGTCATCTCACCAGTTATGCTCAGGAGGCTATGCGAAGTCGCTGGGGGCCGCATCGGCGGTGGGGGAAGCCGGC
>CAVQGD010000040.1:0-55625 GCA_963711935.1 uncultured Actinomycetota bacterium | reverse complement strand
CGAGCTCTCCCTGGAAGAGCTGCGCACGGCGCACGAGGAGACGATCCCGGCGCTGCTGGCGTAGCCGATTCAGGTTGTACGGCTTGTACGGCTCGTACGGCGTCTTGTACGACGTCGAAGCCTCCGCCCGGATACATGCTTCCGGGCGGGGGCTCTTCGGCTCATCGGACGTAGTTCTTGAGGATCTCCGTGTAGAGCCATCCCGGACCGGTGGCCCCGTGCACCCCCCGCAGCCCCTGCCCCCGTCGTACGCTGCCCTCCATGCCCCCGGCCAGGAAACGCCCCCGCGCCTACGACCCCGCCAAGATCCACACGGCGGTGCTCGCCCAGTTCGGGAACGTACGTCAGGCCGTACGCACCCTCACCCCCGACCAGCTCGCTGCCCCCACCCGGCTCGGCGACTGGACCGTACGGGAGCTGGCCGCGCACATCACGATGGCGGTCGAGACGGTCCGCCGGAACCTGGAGCGCCCGGAGCCGCCCAAGGCCGAACTCGCGCTGCTGGACTGGCCGTTCGCGACCGCCGGACGCGCGGCCGACATCGACGAGGACACGAAGGAGCTGGCCAGGGCCAATCCCGACCTCGACGTCCTCTACGCCGGTACCGAACAGCGGCTCACGGAGGCCCTCACGAGTGCACCAGGGACCCGCCTGCTCGCCACCCTCCCCCAAGCTCTCGGCTGCGCTCGAACAGGGGGGACCCCTACTGGCGCCATGACCCTCGCCGACTACCTGGTCACCCGTACCGTCGAACTCGTCGTCCACACCGACGACCTGAACGACGCCGTCCCCGGCCTCGACATCCCGTACGACCGCCAGGCCCTCGCCGCCTGCACACGCCTCCTGGCCGACGCGCTCGCCGCCAAGGCGCCCGGCGGTTCGACCGAGGTGCGCGTGCCGCCGTACGCCGTCGTGCAGTGCGTCGAGGGCCCGCGGCACACCCGTGGCACCCCGCCCAACGTCGTCGAGACCGACCCGCTGACCTGGATCCGGCTCGCCACGGGACGGGAGGGGTGGTCGGAGGCCGTCGCGCAGGCGCGCGTCAGCGCGAGTGGAGAGCGTGCCGACCTCGGCGGCCTGCTGCCCCTTACGGGATGACGCGCATGCACATAGGGGATGTGCGACGGCTCACTCCTGGACCTCGGACGGACCCCGGACGGACCCCGCGGGAGCTCTTCAACAGCGACGTCAGCAAGGTCAATGACGGGATCGATCACCGCACCGCCACGTTGACCAGCGAGAACGGCAAGGGAATCAGCGCGGTCGCCGACACGTGACGTACCCAGGTCAAGGTCCCCTCACCGGCATCATCCGCGATCCTCGGATTCGGACCAGTGCGCGATCTCGCCTACACTCGGTGGCGTGCCACGTGGTGACGGTCGACTCAATCACGATCTGCTTCCCGGTGAAAAAGGCCCCCAGGACGCGTGTGGCGTCTTCGGTGTCTGGGCTCCGGGTGAAGAGGTCGCAAAGCTCTCGTACTTCGGGCTCTACGCTCTCCAGCACCGGGGCCAGGAATCCGCGGGAATCGCGGTCAGCAACGGCCGCCAGATCCTCGTCTTCAAGGACATGGGCCTGGTCTCCCAGGTCTTCGACGAAACGTCGCTCGGCGCGCTCCAGGGCCATATCGCGGTCGGTCACGTCCGCTACTCGACCACGGGCGCCTCTGTGTGGGAGAACGCCCAGCCGACGTTCCGCGCCACCGCACACGGCTCCCTCGCGCTCGGCCACAATGGCAACCTGGTCAATACCGCCCAGCTCGCCGAGATGGTCGCCGACCTGCCCCAGCAGGAGGTCCGTTCCCCCCGGGTGGCGGTCACCAATGACACCGACCTGGTCACCGCGCTCCTCGCGGGCCAGGTCGATGACGACGGCAAGCCGCTGACCGTCGAGGAGGCGGCAGGCAAGGTCCTGCCGCGGGTGCGCGGTGCGTTCTCGCTCGTCTTCATGGACGAGGACACCCTCTACGCGGCCCGCGACCCCCAGGGCCTCCGCCCGCTGGTCCTCGGCCGCCTGGAGCGCGGCTGGGTCATCGCCTCCGAGACCGCCGCCCTCGACATCACCGGCGCCAGCTTCGTACGCGAGATCGAGCCGGGTGAGTTCGTCGCCCTTGACGAGAACGGTCTGCGGACATCCCGATTCGCGGAAGCGAAGCCCAAGGGCTGCGTTTTCGAGTACGTGTACCTGGCCCGCCCGGACACGGACATCGCCGGTCGCAATGTCTATCTCTCCCGCGTCGAGATGGGCCGCCGCCTCGCCAAGGAGGCCCCCGCCGAGGCCGACCTGGTGATACCGACCCCGGAATCCGGCACTCCAGCCGCCATCGGCTACGCGGAGGCGTCCGGCATACCCTTCGGCGCGGGGCTGGTCAAGAACGCGTACGTCGGCCGTACGTTCATCCAGCCCTCCCAGACGATCCGCCAGCTCGGCATCCGTCTGAAGCTGAACCCCCTGAAGGAAGTCATCAAGGGCAAGCGCCTGGTCGTGGTCGACGACTCGATCGTGCGCGGCAACACCCAGCGGGCGCTCGTGCGCATGCTCCGCGAGGCCGGTGCCACCGAGGTCCACATCCGGATCTCGTCCCCGCCTGTGAAGTGGCCCTGCTTCTTCGGCATCGATTTCGCCACCCGTGCCGAGCTCATCGCCAACGGCATGACCATCGAGGAGATCGGCATCTCGCTCGGCGCCGACTCCCTCTCGTACATCTCCCTCGACGGCATGATCGAGGCGACGACCATCGACAAGCCGAATCTGTGCCGTGCCTGCTTCGACGGCGAGTACCCGATGGAGCTCCCGGACCCCGAGCTGCTCGGTAAGCAGCTCCTGGAGACCGAGTTGGCCGCCGGGCCCGCCGCCACGGCGGCGGCTGACGCGATCCGCCGCCCGTAAGAGCCAGTGATCCCTGCCGCAGGGTCCGAGACCCTGCCGGGACCCCTGCCGAGACCCCTGCCGTACGACACGAAGGTGCCCCAACCCATGTCTGAGACCGGTGCCAGCTACGCAGCCGCAGGCGTCGACATCGAGGCGGGCGACCGCGCCGTCGAGCTGATGAAGGAGTGGGTGAGGAAGACCCGTCGCCCCGAGGTCCTCGGTGGCCTCGGCGGCTTCGCCGGGCTCTTCGACGCCTCCGCACTCAAGCGCTACGAGCGCCCGCTGCTCGCCTCCGCGACGGACGGCGTCGGCACGAAGGTGGACATCGCCCGGCAACTCGGCGTGTACGACACGATCGGCCACGACCTGGTCGCGATGGTCATGGACGACATCGTGGTCTGCGGGGCCGAGCCGCTGTTCATGACCGACTACATCTGTGTGGGCAAGGTCCACCCGGAGCGGGTGGCGGCCCTCGTCAAGGGCATCGCCGAGGGATGTGTCCTCGCGGGCTGTGCCCTGGTGGGCGGCGAGACAGCCGAGCACCCCGGGCTGTTGGGTCCGGACGACTTCGACGTGGCCGGCGCGGGAACGGGCGTCGTGGAGGCGGACCGGCTGCTGGGCGCGGAGCTCATCCGTACGGGTGACGCGGTGATCGCCATGGCGTCCTCCGGACTTCACTCCAACGGCTACTCACTGGTCCGGCACGTCCTGCTGAACCAGGCCGGCCTGCCCCTGGAGGCAGAGATCGACGAGCTCGGCCGCACGCTCGGTGAGGAACTGCTGCAGCCGACGAAGATCTACTCGCTGGACTGTCTGGCGCTGACCCGCACCACCGAGGTGCACGCGTTCAGCCACATCACCGGCGGCGGACTCGCGGCCAACCTCGCCCGTGTCATCCCCGACGGCCTGCACGCGATCGTCGACCGCTCCACCTGGACCCCGGCCCCGGTGTTCGACCTTGTCGGCAGGACCGGCAACGTCGCGCTCCTGGAACTGGAGAAGACCCTCAACATGGGCATCGGCATGATCGCGATCGTGCCGGAGGAGTCCGCGGACGTCGCACTCGCGACCCTCGCCGACCGTGGGGTCGAGGCGTGGATCGCGGGTGAGATCACCGACCGCGGCGAGCACACGACGGGCGCGGCTCTGATCGGTGACTACGCCGGCTGACCTTCGCGACGACAGCGCACAACTTCGCGACGACAGCGCAAAACCCGGTCCGGCGGTGGCAGACCGCTCCGGACCGGGTCAAGCACAGCTAGATCAGCAAGTCAAGCGCCGCGGCGCTGCGACGTGGGACCGGACTCGTCGTCCTCTTCGTCCTCGTCGTCGTTATACAGATCCGCGTACTGGGCGTACGGGTCATCGTCTTCGTCGTCCTCGAACGGCTCGCCATTCGGTGGCTGGCTCGAAGTCGATGCGCCCAGCTCGCTGGCCAGACGCGACAGGTCAGTCCCGCCGCTGTTGTACTTCAGCTGGCGGGCGACCTTCGTCTGCTTGGCCTTGGCCCGGCCGCGCCCCATGGCTCGACCCCCTCGGTGACGGGGCTCGACGGCCCCAGAGTCTTGACGCGTTCATGATCCAGAACGGGCTCTCCACGGAGAGACCGTCCCTAGGGCTTCCACGGTACCTGAGCCCACGCCCATACGGTACGTCGCTCGCACTGCGCGCGTGTGCACAGGGCCTGCGAGGCGCCCCGTCCTCGCTGGTCAATGGCGATTTTAACCACTTATTGGCGGACGACCCGCCGACTGGCGTGAGAGTTATCTCCCCTGCCCACTGGCAGGTACCAGCCGCAATCCAAAGGGGCACACGGCCCGGTGGAGAACCGGTGCCCCTTACGGAATGTCACTGTCCGGGATATCGCCGTCCGCGCGCCCTCGACGCTTCGTGCATCCGCTGCTCGGCGATCCGGTCGGCCGCGGCGGCCGGAGGAATACCATCCTGCTTCGCACGCGCGAAGATAGTGAGTGTCGTGTCGTAGATCTTGGTGGCCTTCGCCTTGCACCGCTTGAAGTCGAAGCCGTGCAACTCGTCGGCGACCTGGATGACCCCGCCGGCGTTCACCACGTAGTCCGGCGCGTAGAGGATCCCGCGGTCGGCGATGTCCTTCTCGACGCCCGGGTGCGCGAGCTGGTTGTTCGCGGCGCCGCAGACCACCTTGGCGGTGAGGACGGGCACGGTGTCGTCGTCGAGGGCGCCGCCCAGCGCACAGGGGGCGTAGATGTCCAGGCTCCCGACGCGGATCAGCGTGTCCGTGTCCGCGACGGCCCGTACGGAGGGGTGGCGCTCGGTGATCCGGCGCACCGCCTCCTCGCGCACGTCGGTGACCACGACCTCCGCGCCGTCCTCCAGCAGGTGCTCCACCAGGTGGTGTCCGACCTTGCCCACGCCCGCGATGCCGACCGTACGGCCGCGCAGCGAGGGGTCTCCCCACAGGTGCTCGGCGGAGGCCCGCATGCCCTGGAAGACGCCGAAGGCGGTGAGGACGGACGAGTCGCCGGCGCCACCCTGCTCCGGCGAGCGGCCGGTGGTCCAGCGGCATTCCCGGGCCACGACGTCCATGTCGGCCACGTACGTCCCCACATCGCAGGCCGTGACGTACCGCCCGCCGAGCGAGGCCACGAACCGGCCGTACGCCAGGAGCAGTTGCTCAGTTTTGATCTTTGCTGGGTCACCGATGATCACGGCCTTGCCACCGCCGTGGTCGAGGCCGGCCATGGCGTTCTTGTACGACATCCCGCGCGCGAGGTTCAGCGCGTCGGCGACAGCCTCCGCCTCGCTCGCGTACGGGTAGAAGCGCGTACCGCCGAGCGCGGGGCCCAGGGCGGTCGAGTGGAGGGCGATCACGGCCTTGAGGCCGCTGGGACGGTCCTGACAGAGCACGACTTGCTCATGACCCCCCTGGTCCGAGTGGAACAGGGTGTGCAGTACATCAGCAGACGCGCCGGTTACGTCGGTCACGGTGGTGACTCCAGTGGTGAAGAGCGGCGGTTGGGGTGGATCCGTACAGGTCGCGGACCCGGTGGCCTGAGCGTAGAGCTTGAGTCCGCCCGGTATCCGCGCACTGCTCAGCAGTGTTCAGGATCACCCTCCCCGGGAGTACGTTCCCACGCGCGCGTGGGACGATTCGCAGTGTTTCCCCGCCCGTCCGCGCGCGGATCCGCGGCGGGGTTTCGTGTCGGATCCGGTGGGGAGGGAGCAGGCGTGCCCAAGGTGTCCTCGGTGATCGTTCCGTATGCGTCGTATCTCCGCGTGTACGAGCCGCTGGCCGCCTTCCCCGAGCCCGAGCGCAGCCACTGGGCGCGCTACGCACGGCGTACGGGCCGTCCCTCGTACCAGGACGAGCTGCGCCGCTCGCTGGCCGATCTGCTGCCCACGCCTCCTGTCCCGGTACCGGTGCACGAGAGCGGCGACGCGTTCGTGCTGGAGGTCGACGGGGTGCTCTGCGTCTGCCCGTGGCGTACCCGGCTGCGTGGCTGGCAGGCGCTCGGGGACCTGGCCGAGGAGCTGTCCGCGCCGGTCCTGGACGCCGTGCTGCCGCCCGTGGTGCGCCAGCAGGCCACCCAGGACTACGAGCGCTGGATGGCCCGCAACCCCGACGCCCGCCCGTGGATCCGCACCTCGACGTGGCACGTCCCGCTGAACTGGTTCGTGCTGGTCGCGGACGAGGAGCGGGCGTACGACAAGGGGTCGGACGAGGTCCCGCCGGCGCTGCGGTACCGGACGCCGATGGTGCAGGCGCGGCGGCGGGTGGCCCGGGGGCTGCGGGCGATGCGGGACATGATCGATGAGGGGCCGCTGATCGACGGCCTGGTGGACGTGGGGCGCTGGCTGGAGGAGTTCCATCCGCGCTCGCTGGTCGAGCTGGACTACGGCGGGCTGGTGCACGTCCTGCCCGCCGACCAGCTCGACGGGGACCACTCGGCCGCGGATGTCGCCGAGGGCATCGAGGCGCTGCGCAGGGGGGACGAGGCGGCTGCCGGGGAGGCGTACGGCCGTCTGGTGGAGCGCTGGCAGGCGGTACGGGACCGGCGGGCGGCGAACTGACGAAACCTGCCCGCCCCGGGCGGATGACTCCGCTGACTCTGCCCGGCGCAGGCTGACGCCCCCTGCCGGGGACCGGGGAGGGGACGGCGGGCCGGGCCGAAAGCGTTGCCGGGCCAAGGCGGAGGGGCTGCCGGCCGGGGTCGGAGGGGATGAGCAGCCGGGCCGGAGGGGGCTGCCGGGCTGTGCGGATGCGAATTGGCGGCTTTCACCCCACAGTTAGCGATCTGTGAGGGAAAGAGCTTTCCGTGAACTGGGGTGTCGTGGTGAACTAGCGAGCCTTGGCCCAGGCTTGACGCTTCGAAAGCGTGCGCGGAGGAGACGGGGACGTAGGCCCCGATCCGGGCTTTTGTAGTAAGCAGCTGCCAACCGTGACGGAGCGCACTTACAAGGGCCTTGCCTCTTACGCCCCTCCTCATGCCAAAATAGGACAAGGAGCAGGGGGGAAGTTCCTTCTGCCCAACTATTGGGTGGAATCTCAGCATTGCACACTATGAGGGGTCTGATGACTCCTGATCACTGCTGTGACCGATCGTCACAGTTGTGTGACTGTCCGCTATGGCATGGTCCATCGGCATCCGTCGCTGATGAACACCTGAGAGGGCAATTCCATCGGTTTGGCCTACACGGCTGGACAGATGGTGTAGTTGTAGTGCCGAGGACAAGCCGTTCGTCCTATAACCGACTCGACTCGCGTCCGCCATTTCGGGCAACGCGGGTCAAGGTGCAGAATTTAGAGGAAAGAACCGAGAACGTTCGGTTCTCCCGAGGAGGCCGCTCATGACCGCTCGCACCCCTGATGCCGAGCCGCTGCTGACCCCGGCTGAGGTCGCCACCATGTTCCGCGTCGACCCGAAGACGGTCACGCGGTGGGCGAAGGCCGGCAAGCTCACATCCATCCGCACGCTCGGCGGGCATCGCCGCTACCGCGAGGCCGAGGTCCGCGCTCTGCTCGCGGGCATCCCGCAGCAGCGTACCGAAGCCTGAACAACCGCATGACCGGGCAATTCGGTAGTTCCCCCAACATGCCGAGGCGTCCGAACGCAAGTTCTAAGCGACGCGGGTTCCTGCCCCAACAGGGCCCACGCCCAAGCTTTCCACAAGCGTCTGGAACCCTCGGGGCCCTCTAGGCAATCACAAGGGTGTGTCGTCGATCGCGCTGGACTCCGCCGGGTCCAGCGCGATCTTTTTGTGCGCGGACATGGGGGCGTGCGAGGGGGTGGGGGCGCATGTGAGGGGACATGAGGGCGCGGTGGGCGCTGGTGGTGAAGGTGCGCGCCCGGCGAGGGGCCGGGGGAGTCTGGCGGGGGAGTCGGCGGAGGAGCCCGGCGGGGGCTTTCGGTGGGCCCGTGGGGGCCTGTGGGGTCGGAGCTGCCGGTCTGTGAGTGGGCTTGACGGACCTTGGGGGAGGAGCGTCGGATCTCCTGAGGAGCACCTCGAGGAGGGGTGCAATTGCACATATTAAATTGACTTGTTGCGGGAGGCCCGTAAGTCCCGCGGCTCTGGAAACTCAGGTGGTGACACCTGCCACATGTTGTGGTTCTTGTTGCCGCTGGCGCATCTGCGCTATAGGAGGTGGCAGTTGAAGCGCGAAGGGCAGCAGCGTGGTGGGCATGCGAAGGGCCCCGCACCCTTGATGGATGCGGGGCCCTCTCCTTGACGCGGTCCTGACGGGATTTGAACCCGCGGCCTCCACCTTGACAGGGTGGCGAGCACTCCAAACTGCTCCACAGGACCAGATTTCGCGGCGCCATTCGTGCGTTGCGCTGCGAGAAGAGACTCTACAGGAGAGCGAGGATCCTGGTCGAACTCACCCCGTGCACGGGTACGGTCACGGGGCAGCCGCGTCGATCGCCTTCACGATGCGCTTGTCGGAGACGGGGTACGCCGTGCCCAGGGCGTGGGCGAAATAGCTCACCCGGAGCTCCTCGATCATCCAGCGGATGTCCAGGACCGCGGACGGGACCGGGCGGCCCTGCGGCAGCTGCTCCAGCAGCCAGGCGTATTCGTCCTGCATCTCGTGGACCTTCTCCATACGGGTGGTGTCCCGCTGGACGTTCGTCGGCATCTGCTGGAGGCGACGGTCCGCGGCCACCAGGTAGCGCATCAGGTCCGGCAGGCGGCGCAGGCCCGTCTCCGTGACGAAGCCGGGCTTCACGAGGGCGTCCAGCTGCTTCCGTACGTCCTGGAGGTTCGGCAGGAGCGCGGGGCTGCGGACAGCCTTCAGGCGGCGCTCGCAGGCCTGCCAGGCGGCCAGCACCTGCTGCACCTGGCCGACCGTACGGACCGTCGTGTCGACGATCTCGGCGCGCACCTTGTCGTACAGCTTCCGGTACGACTCCTCGTCCCAGGCGGGCCCCCCGAAGTCCCCGATCAGCTTGTCGGCCGCCGCCCTCGCGCAGTCGTCGAACAGGGCCTGGATCGAGCCGTGCGGGTTCGCGGACAGGGCGAGCTTCTGCGGGTTCGTCAGCTTCTCCGAGGCGAACTTGGCCGGGTTCACCGGGATGTTGAGCAGGATCAGCCGGCGCGTGCCCTTCCACATCGCCTCGCTCCTGCTCCGCCTCGGTGTCGAAGAGGCGTACGGAGACGGTGTCGCCGTCGTCGACCAGCGCCGGGTACGCCTTGACCGGCTGGCCCGGCCCGGCGGGTCTCGAAGACGCGGGGGAGGGTGCCGATCGTCCAGTCGGTCAGGCCCGTGCGCTCCAGGGCCTCGCCGCCCTGGCGCTCGGCCGTGGCCGCGGCCGCCTGGGAGAGGGCCTTCCTCGCCTTCGGCTTCAGCCGCAGCTTCAGCGCCTCCAGGTCCTTGTCCTCGGCGAGCTTGCGGCGCTGCTCGTCGACGACCCGGAAGGTGATGCGCAGGTGGTCGGGGACCTTCGACCAGTCGAAGTCGTCGGCGTCGAAGGGGACGCCGACCATGCGCTTCAGCTCGCGGGCCATGGTCGTCGTCAGCGGCTCCTGCAGGGGCGCACGGCCCGCGTCCAGGAACGCCTGCGCGATAGTCCGGCGCGGGGACGTAGTTGCGGCGGATCGGCTTCGGGAGGGAGCGGATCAGCTCGGTGACCAACTCCTCCCGCAGGCCCGGGATCTGCCAGTCGAAGCCCTCGTCGGTGACCTGGTTGAGCACCTGGAGCGGGATGTGGACGGTCACGCCGTCCGCGTCCGCGCCCGGCTCGAACTGGTACGTGACGCGGAACTTCGAGCTGCCCCTGCCGCCAGATGTCCGGATAGTCGGCCTTGGTGACCGCCTCCGCCGAGCTCGCTGATGAGCATCGTCGCGCTCGAAGTCGAGGAAGTCGGGCTGCTCGTGCCGCTTGCTGCTTCCACCAGGAGTCGAAGTGGGCGCCGGAGACGACGTGTTCGGGCACTCGCTGGTCGTAGAAGTCGAACAGGGTCTCGTCGTCGACCAGGATGTCGCGGCGGCGGGCGCGGTGCTCCAGCTCCTCGACCTCGGTGAGGAGCTTGCGGTTGTCGGGGAAGAACTTGTGGTGCGTACGCCAGTCGCCCTCGACCAGGGCGTTGCGGATGAACAGTTCGCGGGACGTCTCCGGGTCGATGCGGCCGTAGTTGACCTTGCGCTGGGCGACGATCGGCACGCCGTACAGCGTGACCTTCTCGTACGCCATCACCGCGGCCTGGTCCTTCTCCCAGTGCGGCTCGCTGTACGTGCGCTTGACCAGGTGCTCGGCGAGCGGCTCGACCCACTCCGGCTCGATCTTGGCGTTGACGCGGGCCCACAGCCGGGACGTCTCGACCAGTTCGGCCGACATCACGAAGCGCGGCGGCTTCTTGAAGAGCGCCGAGCCCGGGAAGATCGCGAACTTGGCGCTGCGGGCGCCCAGATACTCGTTCTTCGTCGCCGTGTCCTTCACGTCCTTCATGCCGATGTGGGAGAGCAGGCCGGCGAGCAGCGAGACGTGGACGCTGGTCGGCGGGGGCGTCGTCCTCATTCGACGATGGATGCCCATCTGCTTGGCGACCGTGCGCAGCTGGGCGTAGATGTCCTGCCACTCGCGGATGCGCAGGTAGTTCAGGTACTCCTGCTTGCACATCCGCCGGAAGGAGGACGAGCCGCGCTCCTTCTGCTGCTCGCGGACGTACCGCCACAGGTTGAGGAAGGCGAGGAAGTCGCTGGTCTCGTCCTTGAAGCGGGCGTGCTGCTGGTCGGCCTGCGGCCTGCTTGTCGGCGGGGCGCTCGCGCGGGTCCTGGATGGACAGCGCGGCGGCGATGACCATGACCTCGCGGACGCAGCCGTTCCGGTCGGCCTCCAGGACCATCCGGGCCAGGCGCGGGTCGACGGGCAGCTGGGCGAGCTTGCGGCCGGTCGTGCGGTGAGCCGCTTGCGTGACGTCCTTCTGCTGCCGGGTCCGAACGCGCCCAGCTCCTGGAGGAGCTGGACGCCGTCGCGGATGTTGCGGTGGTCCGGCGGGTCGATGAACGGGAACTTCTCGATGTCGCCGAGGCCGGCCGCGGTCATCTGGAGGATGACGGAGGCGAGGTTCGTACGCAGGATCTCGGCGTCCGTGAACTCCGGGCGGGCGACGAAGTCGTCCTCGGAGTACAGGCGGATGCAGATGCCGTCGGACGTACGGCCGCAGCGGCCCTTGCGCTGGTTGGCGCTGGCCTGGGAGACCGGCTCGATGGGCAGGCGCTGGACCTTGGTGCGGTGGCTGTAGCGGGAGATGCGGGCGAAGCCCGGGTCGATGACGTACTTGATGCCCGGGACGGTCAGGGAGGTCTCGGCGACGTTGGTGGCCAGGACGATCCGGCGGCCGGTGTGCGGCTGGAAGACGCGGTGCTGCTCGGCGTGCGAGAGGCGGGCGTAGAGGGGGAGGACCTCGGTGAACCGGTAGTTCTTCTTGATCCAGCGCGTCGGCGGTGTCCCGGATCTCCCGCTCGCCGGAGAGGAAGACGAGGATGTCGCCCTGGCCCTCGCCCTGCAGCTCCTCGACCGCGTCGCAGATCGCGGTGATCTGGTCCCGGTCGGCGTCGTCGCCGTCCTCCTCGAGGAGCGGCCGGTAGCGCACCTCCACCGGGTACGTCCGGCCGCTGACCTCGACGATCGGCGCGTCGCCGAAGTGCCGGGAGAAGCGCTCGGGGTCGATGGTCGCGGAGGTGATGACGACCTTGAGGTCGGGGCGCTTGGGCAGCAGCTGGGCCAGATAGCCCAGCAGGAAGTCGATGTTGAGGGACCGCTCGTGGGCCTCGTCGATGATGATCGTGTCGTAGGCGCGCAGCTCGCGGTCCGTCTGGATCTCGGCGAGCAGGATGCCGTCGGTCATCAGCTTGACGAAGGTGGCGTCCGGGTTCACCTGGTCGGTGAAGCGGACCTTCCAGCCGACGGCCTCGCCCAGCGGCGTGTCCGAGCTCCTCCGCCACGCGCTCGGCGACCGTGCGGGCGGCGATACGGCGCGGCTGGGTGTGCCCGATCATGCCGCGGACGCCGCGGCCCAGCTCCATGCAGATCTTCGGGATCTGGGTGGTCTTGCCGGAGCCGGTCTCACCGGCGACGATCACGACCTGGTGGTCGCGGATGGCCGTCGGCGATCTCGTCCTTCTTCTGGCTGACGGGCAGCTGCTCGGGGTACGTGACGGCGGGCACCCGGGCGCGCCGCTCGGCCATCCGCTGCTCGGCCTTCGCCACCTCCGCCTCGATCTCGGCGAGGACGGCGGCGCGGGCCTCCGGCTTACGGATCTTGCGCGCGCCCTCGAGCCTGCGCCCGAGCCGGTGCGCGTCGCGCAGGGACAGCTCGGCCAGGCGGGGGGCGAGGGCGCCAAGGGCGGGGGCAGGATGCGTAGACATACGGAAACCAGGGTCTCATCTCGCCGAAATCGCTGGCGAACGCTTTTGCACGGGTGCCGTCCAGCGAGTGAACTGGGGGCAGTGAACCAGGGGCCAGGGGCCTCCCTACGCCGCCTTCCCCGCCTGCGGCGCCGGCTCAGGTTCGCTCACGTTCCACGAGCTGGGTGTTCTGTTCGGGCGCCGAGGACGAGGGCTCCGCTGTCGGGGGCTCGGGGGCCGGGGACTGAGGCTCCTTCGTGGGGGCGGGCTGCTCCGGCGTGCGCGTGGGGGCCGGCATGTCCTTCGGCGGCTCGTCCCTCTTGCCGCCGTCCTTGCCGCGGCCCTTTCCGGACGGCGGGGTCGCCTTGGTGGACGGCTTCGCGCTCCTGGAGGCGGAGGCCGAGGGGGACGCCGAGGCGGAGGCGGACCCGTCGGGCTCGGCCGAGGTGCCCTGCTTGCCGCGCCCGCCCTGGTACCCGGTACCGCCACCGCCGGTCACCGCCGCCCCGCCGGCCGGTTCCGCGTCGCTCTGCTGCCGGGCCGAGTGCGAGGGCTCGGGCCGGAGCCCGTCGTCACCCACGCTCATACAGCCGGTGGCCGAGGCGATGGCCACGACCGTGGCGGCCAGACGGGCGGATACGTACAAGGCGCGCACAGGCAGCCACCTCCGAGAGCGGATAGCGAGAAGTTGATCTGTCCAACTCCCGCAGCCCGCAAGAGGACACGCCCACCGAGCGAGTGTTCCTCGGTCAGGGTGCGCCAGGAGCCGGAGATCTTCTGCTGGGTCTTGACCATCCGCAGGTCGTGCTCGGCGGCATTGTTGTCGAAGGGGACACGGAAGTCGATCATGTAGCGCTGGTGCTCGGCGGTCCGGTCGCGCAGCCGCGCTGCCAAGGCTCGTCACGACCTCTTCCGGCGCGAGTACACCGACTACGCGCGTGACCCTGCCGAGTGACCCCGGCCTCTGGGCGACGGCGAGCAGGACAACTCAGCAGGTCGGCTACGGCCCTCGCCCTGTGCGGCCCCGCTGCACACGGCGAGGGCCCCTCACACCCGCAGACCGCATGGTCGTCCCGGAGAATGGGCCGTGTGCTGGAGATGACGCGCGAAGCATTCGAAGAGCTGGTGAGCGAGGCTCTGGACCAAATCCCGCCCGAGTTGACTCGGGTCATGGACAACGTGGCCGTGTTCGTCGAGGACGAGCCGCTCGCCGACGACCCGGAACTGCTGGGGCTGTACGAAGGGACACCGCTCACGGAGCGTGGCGAGTGGTACGCCGGAGTACTCCCGGATCGCATCACGATCTACATGGGTCCCACGCTGCGCTTCTGTGAGTCACCGGAGGACGTGGTCCACGAGGTGGCCGTGACCGTCGTTCATGAGGTTGCCCACCACTTCGGCATCGAGGACGAACGCCTCCACGAACTCGGCTGGGGCTGACCTTCTCACACCGTTCCTCTGGACTGAGCAGGAGTGAGTCCGCTCAGCCGCACGCCCCGAACGGTCTTGGGCGCAGCTGGTCCCCGGCGTACTCAACCCCGAGGCGGCGACACGCATCCTGTGCGTGGTCCGGGCCCGGGAGGCCAGTTCCCTGCACGACCTGGCCAGATGGGTACGGCCAGAGGCGACGGGGAGGCCCTGAACCATCACTCTGGTGGAGCAGGGGCCCCGCACGCTGGCGCCGTACCCGGCGTCCCAGATCGCACGATCACGTTAACCCGGACGGCCCAGGACACCGCAAGCCCGGAAGCCGACCATCACACGATCGAGCTAAACCGCCCTTGTGTACGCTCCCTGGCAAGCAGCTGACAACCCCCCGCGCTTGGGTATACGGGACCAATGCCCCGCGTCCCACCTGCCGCAGTCGCCGCCCTGCGCCGCGTACGACAATCGCCCGGCGCCCTGGTTGGTCGGTTCGGTCAGCTCGGTCAGTTCGGTCGGTGCCGTGCGCGCCGGTCGCATCCGACCATCGAACTCCTCCACCAGCCCCACTCCTGGGGCCGTGCCCTCGGGCTCCTCACCGTCGTGCTGCTCGGTGCCTGGCTGGGGCTGCTGGCCGTGGGTGACGTCCGCGCGCCGGTCGGTCCCATGGACACCACGATGACCCTGCGCCCCTCCCTCACCGGCGGCACGGAGATCAACGTCTCCCCGCTCGGCGCCCTGGAGCTGCGCAGCCATGCCGCGCCGGTCCGCCTGGACGTGAACGTCGACCAGCTCGACCCGGTCCGCGCCCAGGCCCTGGTCGACCACCCCGAGCGGATCTCCGGTCTCCAGGACGAGATCGCGAGCGATGCCGAGCGCGGCACGCTCGACCTGGCCCTGCGCTCCTGTGTGGCCGTCGTGTCCGGCGCCACCGCCCTCGGGCTCGCCGTCTACCGCCGCCCGCGCCGCGCCTTCGCCGCCGGTGGCCTCGCCCTCGCCCTGCTCGCCGCGTCCGGCGCTACGGCCTTCGCCACCTGGAACCCGAACTCCGTCCTGGAGCCCAAGTTCTCCGGACTGCTGTCCTCCGCCCCGTCCCTGGTCGGCGACGCCCGCAGGATCGTGACCGAGTTCGACGTCTATCAGAAGGAGTTGGCGCGCCTGGTGACGAACGTGACCAAGCTGTACGACGCCACCTCGACCCTCCCCGCGTTCGAGCCCGACCCGAGCATGATCCGGGTCCTCCACGTGTCCGACATCCACCTCAACCCGGTGAGCTGGAAGATCATCGCCTCCCTGGTCGAGCAGTACGACATCAACGTGATCGTCGACTCCGGCGACACCATGGACCACGGGACGGCGGCCGAGAACGGCTTCCTGGACCCGGCCGAGAATCTCGGGGCGCCGTATGTGTGGGTACGCGGCAACCACGACTCGATGATCACCCAGAGGTACCTGGAGGGCCTGAAGAACGTGCACGTCCTGGACGACGGCCGGGCGGTCTCGGTGGCCGGACTGCGCTTCGCGGGCATCGGCGACCCACAGTTCACACCCGACCGCTCGAAGAAGCCCGGGAGACTCCCGTCGGAGGAACTGGCGGGCGCGCGTCTGGCGTCCGCGCTCCGCGACCAGGGGGCGGCGGGCACGCCGGTGGACATCGCCCTCGCCCACAACCCGGACGCGGCCCGCCAGACGGACGGCGAGGTGCCGCTGGTGCTGGCCGGGCACCTCCACCACCCGGAGATGGAGGTCATGAAGTACGGCACACGCCTGCGCATCGAGGGCTCGACGGGCGGCAGTGGGCTACGGGCACTGGAGCAGCGGTATCCCGCCCCCCTCGCGACCTCGGTCCTCTACCTCGACCGGGACACCCGCCGCCTCCAGGCCTGGGACGAGATCAAACTGGGCGGCCTGGGCCTGACGACGGCCGAGGTCAGCCGCCATCTGCCGGAGGAGAACCAGCCTGGGGCGATTCCGTCCGGGACCCTGTCTCCGGGCCAGTCTCCGGGGCCGCCTTCGAGCCCGTCTCCGGGGCTCGGCGTCGCCTCCGGGGCCGCCCGGGTCCGGCTCGTAGGCCTGTTCGGGGCTGCGCCTATTCGGTTTGGTCCAGGCGCAAACGCCGTAGTACAGTCACGTCGTGCCCAAGGGCAGCGGTCAGGGCTTGACCGTCCCGAGTTCCGAGAGGGACGAGGGAGAAGCTGAACCCTTCGGGGGAAGCGGAGTCACATGCTGCCTACGCCCCTTTTGAGGGCGCGGATGAAGCGGCAAATGGTTAGTACGCCCTCATCGTCTAGCGGCCCAGGACGCCGCCCTTTCAAGGCGGTAGCACGGGTTCGAATCCCGTTGGGGGCACGCGGTACCGTGTGCGATACTGTTCTACGCATATCGCGCACAACAGCAAGGTCCTGTGGAGCAGTTTGGAGTGCTCGCCACCCTGTCAAGGTGGAGGCCGCGGGTTCAAATCCCGTCAGGACCGCTGAGGTTTCGTTTTTCACGGGAACCTCGTGGCTGGGTAGCTCAGTTGGTACGAGCGTCCGCCTGAAAAGCGGAAGGTCGCCGGTTCGACCCCGGCCCCAGCCACAGCCCGAAGGCCCTGTCCGAGCGGATAGGGCCTTCGTCATACGCCAACCCTTACACCCACGGGTGAGCAGACTCCGCGTCCGAGTATCCAGGAGTCCGGGAGATCCCGGCTCTGGATTGCGGTGATGGAGTCGGTTTGCTTTCGGGGGCGGAGAGTGCGTATGGTGGCAGATCGTTTCATCCCATTTGCCCGGCGCCGACAAAGACGCGCCGCGTGTGGCGCGTACTCTCCCTTGCCGTGGCCGGACCGCATCGAGGCGGTCGATTGTGACTTCACGGAGTTTGGGCGCGTGCCGAGAACTCCGGAAGGCTCGCATTTCGTATGTCCATTGTCAGTACTGAGCACGTCGTCCTGCCCGAGGGCCAGGACCTGCCCGAGGACCAGAACCTGCCCGAGGGCCAGGAGGAGAGCACCGCTCCCGAGGCCACCGCTCCCGAGGCCACCTTCGCCGCCCTCGGGCTGCCCGAGGCCGTCGTGCGCAAGCTCGCGCAGAACGGCGTCACCGCCCCGTTCCCGATCCAGGCCGCGACCATCCCCGACGCGCTGGCCGGGCAAGGACATCCTCGGCCGCGGCCGCACCGGCTCCGGCAAGACCCTCTCCTTCGGCCTGCCGATGCTGGCCCCGCTGGCCGGCGGCCGCACCGAGCAGAAAGCCCCCCGCGCCGTCATCCTCACGCCCACCCGTGAGCTCGCCATGCAGGTGGCCGACGCGCTGCAGCCGTACGGGGACGTGCTCGGCCTGAGGATGAAGGTCGTCTGCGGCGGTACGTCCATGGCCAACCAGATCTACGCCCTCGAGCGGGGCGTCGACATCCTCGTCGCCACCCCGGGCCGCCTCCGCGACCTCATCAAGCGCGGCGCCTGCTCGCTGGAGGCCGCGCAGATCGCCGTCCTCGACGAGGCCGACCAGATGTCCGACCTGGGCTTCCTGCCCGAGGTCACGGAGCTGCTCGACCAGGTTCCGGCCGGCGGCCAGCGCATGCTCTTCTCCGCGACCATGGAGAACGAGATCGCCACGCTCGTCAAGCGCTACCTCGACAACCCGGTCCACCACGAGGTCGACGCGGCGCAGGGCGCGGTGACGACCATGTCGCACCACATCCTGATCGTGAAGCCCAAGGACAAGGCGCCGGTCACCGCCGCGATCGCCTCGCGCAAGGGCCGGACGATCATCTTCGTGCGTACGCAGCTGGGCGCCGACCGTGTCGCCGAGCAGCTGCGGGACGCCGGGGTGCGGCGCCGACGCCCTGCACGGCGGTATGACCCAGGGCGCGCGGACACGCACGCTGGCCGACTTCAAGGACGGGTACGTGAGCGTGCTCGTCGCGACGGATGTCGCCGCGCGCGGTATTCACGTGGACGGGATTGATCTCGTACTGAATGTGGATCCCGCCGGGGATCACAAGGACTACCTGCACCGGGCCGGGCGTACGGCGCGTGCCGGGCGTACCGGGACCGTGGTGTCCCTCTCCCTGCCGCACCAGCGCCGCCAGCTCTTCCGGCTGATGGAGGACGCGGGTGTTGACGCCGGCCGGCACATCATCCAGGGCGGTGCGGCCTTCGACCCGGAGGTCGCCGAGATCACCGGCGCCCGGTCGATGACCGAGGTCCAGGCCGAGTCCGCGGGCAACGCCGCCCAGCAGGCTGAGCGGGAAGTCGACCATTTCGCCAAGCAGTTGGAGCGCGCCACGCGTCGCGCGGCCGAGCTCCGCGGAGAGGCCGACCGGCTCGTCGCCCGGGCTGCCCGGGAACGGGGCGAAGACCCGGCCCAGGCGGTCGCTCAGGCGCGGGGCGAAGCGGTGGCCGGGGGCGGCCCGGCCGCTCAGGCAGCGGAGGGTGCCGAGGACGCGGCCGTGGCTGACGCTCATGCTCCGGTCGCGGGCGAGGCCCCGGAGCACCGTGAGGTCTCCGTGCCGGCGCAGCCTGCGGCTCAGGACGTGGAACGGATCGAGGAAGGTGGCCGAGAGGAGCGTATGGAGGGTGCGGCTGCCTCCTCCGGAGCGGCCCCCTCGGCGGCCCCTTCGCAGGAGCGTCCTGCGTATGAGCGGCCCTCGCAGGAGCGGCCCTCGCAGGAGCGGCCCTCGTACGAGCGTCGTGAGCGGCGGGATGACCGGGGCGAGCGGGGCGAGCGCGGCGGGTTCAACCGGGACCGCGATCGGGACCGTGGTGGTGACCGGAACCGCAGTGGTGACCGGGACCGTGGGTTCGACCGTGGTGGGCGTTCCTTCGAGCGTCGGGACGACCGTGGTGGCTTCCGTCGGGACGGTGACCGTGGTGGGTTCCGCCGTGACGAGCGGAACGAGCGGGGTGACCGGGGTGCCCAGGGTGACCGGGGCGGGTTCAACCGGGACAGCCGGGACCGCGACCGTGGTGGACGTTCCTTCGAGCGGCGCGACGAGCGGGGTGGCTTCAACCGGGACAGCCGGGACAGCCGGGACAGTCGGGACCGTGGTGGTGACCGGGACCGTGGCTTCCGCCGTGACGACCGCCGTGACGACCGCCGTGACGACCGTGGTGGTCGTGGCTTCGAGCGCCGGGACGGTGAGCGGGGCGGCTTCCGCCGGGATGGCGAGCGTGGGTTCGAGCAGCGTGGGGGCGAGCAGCGTGGGTTCGAGCGTGGTGGCCGTTCCTCCGAGCGGCGCGACGAGCGGGGTGGCCACCGCGGCAGTGACCGCCCGTTCAACCGCGACCGTCAGGGCGACCGCCCCTCCGGTGGCTACCGCTCCGCCAGCCACGACCGCCCGTACGGCCGCCGTGACGACCACCGCGGCTCTGGCCCCACCGGCTCCACCGGCCGCCGTGACGAGCACCGCGGATCTGGTTCCACTGGCCGCCGCGAGGACAAGCCGCGCTGGAAGCGCAACGGCTGACGTAACGCGGGCTGACGTACGTGGGTTGACGTAGTGGGTTGACGTACGTGGGCTTACCGGGCCGGGCTCTCACCGATTTCTGGTGAGGGCCCGGCCTTGTGGTTTCGTCTTCACGGAGTTCGTACTTCTTCCGTCCGTTTTGTTCTCCGGCGGGGTCTTTTGCGGCTCTTCCGACGCGGCCGGATCATCGATACCGGAGCGGAGTCCCGGCTTCCTACGGCTATGCTCGGGTAGGCAACATCGCCTGGGCCCTTAGCTCAATTGGCAGAGCAGTGGACTTTTAATCCATTGGTTGTGGGTTCGAGTCCCACAGGGCCTACGACGAAGCCCCAGCTCAGAGCTCATCTGGACTGGGGCTTCTGGCGTTTTCAGGCGGCTGGGCATCGTTCTCGGCACGGGACAGTGCGATGTCGAGTACCACCAGCAGCGTGTCCCGGACCGAGCTGGTCCTCCGTGCGTCGAAGACGATCAGGGGTACGTGGCAGGGGTACGTGATCGGAGATGTCCAGCGCCCACCGCACCTTTTCAGGTTGTGCCCGACCTTCCCGTCGAACGCGTTGACGGCGACTGCGAACGGGATGTCCTTTGGATCAACCAGGTCAATTGGAGTCACGGAGTGCGTCCGGTGACTCGGGGACGGCTCGGAGACCATCGATGACCCTTCGCAGTACGGACAGATCCTGGACCGTTCCGGCGCTCGGCCTGTGGACAGCCAGATGCCCGGCGGCATACAGGTCCTCGGCCAGCACGCGGACCACGTTGAGGTGCAGTCGCAGGTGGGCGGCCAGTTCCGCCACCGACTGCGGCTGTCGGCAGGCGGCGATGATGTCGTGCTGCTCGAAGGCGAGCGTGGGGAGGACCAAGAGCCCGGCCGAGGTCGACACGAGCTGGGTCTCGGGGGAGAGCGGTGGCGTGGTGCCGTCCCCTGACACCCGGCCGGCGGTCAGCAGGAACGGACGGATGGCGGGGGCATGGCTGGCCGGCTCCGGTGGGTGCCCGGCGTCCCGTTCTGGTGAATCCTCAGTGTCCTGCTCTGGTGAGTGACCGGCGTCCGGCTCTGGTGAGTCCTCGGAGTCCCGCTCCGGTGAGTGTCCAGCGTTCTCTGCCGCATCGTGTGGTGCTGGTCCACCGACGGCCATCACGATCCCTTTCTGAAGTCCCCGCACCCGTGCCCCGGCTGCGGGACGGTCAGCCGGCCGACGGGGTGCCGACGCTCTTCTTCAGCTCCAGCACCAGCTGGGGGGTGAGCGCGGCCCCGGCCCGGTTGGCGAACAGGGTCATCTCATAGGCGATGTTGCCCAGCTTCGCCTCCTTCGAGGTCACCACGCCGAGGATGGCGCCGCAGCCGATGACCGACATCAGCACATGGCCGCCCTCCAGGTCGATGATGACCTTGTTGAGGCCGCCCAGGCCGTAGTTGCCGGAGGCTCCCGCGGCGAGACTCGTCATGCCGGACACGCTCGCGGCGAGGTGCTCGGAGTCGGTAGGGTCGCGCAGCTGGGAGGCCGCGATCAGCAAGCCGTCGGACGACACCGCGATGGCGTCGATGACGCCGGCAGTATCCGAGGCGAACCGCTCGAGAAGCCAGGTGAAATCGGCCGCGGCGGCTCGCAGGTCGGTGGGTATCGCCGGTTCGGAACTGCTGTCACCTGTCGACGTGCTCACTGCCCGACTCCTTCTGGGTTTCCTGGTGCGCTGGTGGTGCCGGCCCTGTCCCGCTCAGGGTGCTGTCCTGCTCTGCCCTGCGTACGGCGGCTTCGAACTCATCGAGTTCCGAGCGGACCGCGTCGGCGTCGAGGGGCGGCCGTGTGGCCGGGGTCCCCTGATCGGCCGGTGGGGTGGTCCTGGCAAGTGTCGCTCCGCGTACCCGCCTTCGCAACGGCCGGGAAGCCTCGGTCGCGGGCTTCTCGGTTGCGGGCTTCTCGGTGCGTTCTCGCGCGGCTTCTCGGGAGTGACGGTGCGATCTGTGGCGGTGTGTTTCGCGGCGGTGCGGTCTGGGGCGGTGTGATTCGAGGCGATCCGGTCTGGGGCGATCCGGTCTGGGGAGGTGCGGTCTGGGGAGGTGCGGTCCGTCGCGGGCGGCGTGGCCTTTGGCGTGTTCGTGGAGGTGACGGCCTCCTGCTCGGGCCGGGGCCGAGCAGCCCGAGCAGCCCGAGCAGCCCGAGCGGCTGTCGCAGCCCTCGCAGCCGTCGGGAGTGCCGCCCCGGTCTCGTTCGGGCTCGTGGCCCGGGGCGAGGCAGAGTCCGAAGCAGGGTCCAAGGGAGCAGGGTCCACGGGGCTCATGGCCAGCAGCAGCACGGCGGGGATCCAGACGGTGCTGGTGACCCCGCCGCCCGGCGTACGGCTCAGGGTCACCCGTACGCCCCAGCGCCGGGCGAGGCTGCCGACGACGAAGAGGCCGAGCACCTTGGTCGGGACAAGGTCGAGCCGTTCCCGGCGGATCAGCCGGGCGTTTTCCTCGGCGAGGCGTTCCGCGCTCATGCCAAGGCCGTGGTCGATGATCTCGACCAGTGCACCGCCGTCGGAGGTGACGTCTGTGCCGGGCCGTACGGCCACCTCGACGGGCGTGTGGGACGGGGAGAACACGACCGCGTTCTCCAGCAGTTCGGCGAGCATCAGGGTGAGGTCGCCGATGATGTCGGGCGCGACGGTGACCTCTGTCTCGGCCCGCAGGGACACCCGCTGGTACCCCTCGATCTGGCCGAGCCCCGCACGTATGACGTTGGCCAGGGTAGTCGGCCGGGCCTCGACGCCGTCCTCCCGGATACCGGCGAGCAGCATCAGGCTGTCGGCGTTGCGCTGGAGGCGTACGGCGATGTGGTCGATGCGGTAGAGCCGCTCGAGGAGGGCGGGGTCGGTCTCCTCGCGTTCGATGGCATCGATCAGCAAGAGTTGACGTGTTGTCAGATTGCTGACCCGCCGTCCGACGTTGCCGAACATCTCGGCGACGTTGCGGCGGCTCAGCACCTGTCGCTCCAGCAGCGCGGCGGAGGTGTCCTGTACCTGGTTGAACGCTTCGGCCAGCTCACCGATCTCGTCACGGACCGGGACCGGAATCGCCCGCGGACGCAGCGGCGTGCTGTCGGCGGCCTCGTCGTCCGTCCCGTTGCCGGTCCCGTTGCCCGTCCCGTTGTCCGTCCTGTTGTCCGTCCCGTTGCCCGTCCTGTTGTCCGTCCCGTCGTCCGCGACCCGGGCGAGTTCCTCCCCCGCCACATCGACGACCTGCTGGGCGGCACCGGTCAGCGCCGCCAGAGGGCGTACGACCGAGCGCCGGACCAGGATGGAGAAGGCCAGCCAGGCGGCGAAGCCGAGCAGGGCCAGGCCGATCAGCCCCAGCGCCTTCCGCAGGGCGCTCGCGGAGAGGGCGTCGGACTGGGCGGCGATCTCGCGGATCAGCGACCGGGTGATGCCGAGGCGGGTTTCGGCCTGCTGTGCTCCGGCGGCGATCTGCTTGCGCAGCCGCTGCGGAGTCTGGGCCTGCGGAGTCTGGGCCTGCAGGGAACTCGGATCGATCTGGAGCTCCGCGAACTGGGACTCCAAGCCGTTCTGCTCCGAACTGCGCTCGATGCCGTCCAGGATCAGGACCTGGCCCGCAGTGGCGATCCGGCTGAACTGGTCCACCTGGTGGTCGAAGAGAGCGTGGGCGCCGACCGCGCGGGAGTACTCGGTGAGGGCGTTGGCGTCACGGGTCTGCGCGGAGAACACCGCGCTCTCGAAGGCCGCGTGGGCGGCGTCGATACGCAACACCGTGTCGAGCAGAGTGGTGACCGAGGACGAGGAGGTGTGGGAGAAGCGGTCGAGCTCGATGCCGTCGATCAGGTAGTCGACCGCGGAAGCGTACGCGGGGTCGATATTGACGGTGGGGACATACCCCCGCTCGAGCTTGTCGCGCAGGACAGCAAGGGCGCTGATGTAGTCGAGGGCCTGTTTTTCCTTTGCCGGCAGGCCCGGCCCGAACGCGGAACGCACGGAGGCGACCTGTGCGTCGGTGTCCCGCTGCGCCTGGCGGTAGTCGGTGGCCGAGGGCAGGGAGGCTCCGGGGCGGGCCGAGTCGTACCGCATGGACAGCGCGATCGCCTGCCGGTGTTCGGCCTGTACGTCGTTGATCAGCTTCGCGACCTGTTCGCTGTCCCGCACCAGATCCGCGATGTGGGCGGCCTCCCGGGCCTGTTCCACCTGAACATTGACACCGATGCCGAGCAGCGCGCCGACGACCACGATGGGCGCGATCACCAGGACGTTGAGTTTCCGCCGGAACGGCCATCGGTCGAGAACGGCTCCTTCGCTCCGGCCGCTCCGGCTGTTCTGGTCGCTCCGGCTGTTCTGGTCGCTCCGGCCGCTCCGGTCTCTCCGGCGCAGCCGCGGCGTCGCCTTCAATGGCCCTGGTGGGTCGGAGGCGAGAGGGAGGTCTCCCCGCTCGGGCGAAGCCGAGGGCGGGGGAGGGTCCACTGCGTTCGCCGACACCCGGGTCTCCTTCGTCGTGTTCCTGAGCGGTGACCGAGGTGTCGTTCGTGGCCGGACCGCCAAGCGCCGGGGAACGGACGTGACGTTTTCGGAGCGTTCATCGCTGACAGGTGCGAAATGATCGCGCCACATGCCCGGAACCGGCCGTGTGGAGATTACCGTTCGCACAGAAGTTTGACGGGCTGTACGTCATCAAGAGTTGATTACGAACGGCACCAGTGAAACGGAAGCGGAAGCGTAAGCGGCCGGAATCGTCGCAGCGCCGTGCTCGCCGCCGCTCGACGGCAGATCGGCCCCCTCGGTATCGGTTCGGTGCGGATCGGTGCGAACTCGTGCTGCCGGGCTTTCGTCGGCCCCTGCTACATTCCCCCCGCGACAAACGCCCTGACCAACCACCCACCCGGGGTGCCGTCGTTGGCGTACCCTCTCTTGCCCTGTGAGGAGACCCCCGTGCACGTCACCCGCAAGGCGACCGTGTCGGCCGCCGCGCTGCTGGTCCTGGCCACCGGCGCCGTCGGCTGTGAGAGCGGTCCGACCACCTCCGCATCCACCGCTGACTCCACCACCGACTCCGCCAAGCCCGGTTGCCCCACCGTCCTCACCCATGCCAAGCGGGCCGTCAAGAAGGCCGAAGACGTCGATGCCCCCTGGGGCGGTCCCACCACCGGGCCCCGGGCAGTCCCCGACAAGACCCTCGTCTTCGTCGCCCAGACCTTGGCCAATCCCGGTGTCGCCGGCGTTGCCCAGGGCGTTGAGGAGGCCGCCAACCTCATCGGCTGGAACGTCCGCGTCATCAACGGCCAGGGCACACCTACCGGCATCAGGGCCGCCTTCAGCGAGGCCATCGCCCGCAGGCCCGCCGGCATAGTCATCGGCGGCTTCGACCCCACCTCCACCGCGCAGCAGGTCCGGCAGGCCAACACCGCGGGCATCCCGCTGATCGGCTGGCACGCCGTCAGCGACCCCGGCCCCAGCAAGGACCCGGAGCTCTTCAGCAACATCACCACCAGGGTCGAGGACGTAGCGAAGATCACCGCCGACTGGATCATCGCCCGGTCCCACGGCCGCGCGGGCGTCGTCCTGTTCACCGACGCCTCGATACCTTTCGCCAAGCGCAAATCCGACCTGATCAAAAAGGAACTCGCCACCTGCTCCGACATCAAACTGCTGAGCTACGAGAACATCCCCATCCCCGAAGCGGGCAGCCGCACCGTTGAGGAAATCCCTTCCCTTCTCTCCCGCTTCGGCAGCAAGTGGACCTACTCCGCCGCCATCAACGACCTGTACTTCGAGCACGCCGCCCCCGCTCTGCGCGCCGGCGGCCGGGAGGGCACCGGCGCCCCGTTCAACATCGGAGCCGGCGACGGCGACCCCTCGGCCTTCCAGCGCATCAACGGCAAGGAGTACCAGGCCGCCACCGTGCCCGAGCCCCTCTCCGAACAGGGCTGGCAGATCATCGACGAGTTCAACCGCGCCTTCGTCGGCGAGCCCGCCAGCGGATACGTCGCCCCCGTCCACATCGCCACCGCCACCAACAGCGGCGGCGCCCTGTCCTGGGACTCCGAGGGCTACCGTCAGGCGTACCGCGAGATCTGGGGCAAGTAGGGGACCGGCCACCGGTAGGGGAGCGGTGGTGCCGGATCCCGTTCGAGACCCTGGGGCCAGGTCGTCAAGGCCCGCGGGTGGACCGCCGTCCAGCAGGTCCGCAACCTCGCCGTGGACGGCATCCACACCTACGAGACGATCATGCGGGAAGTACGGCAGAACATCGCACGGCCGCCGCATGGGCCTGTGAGCGATGCGTGAGCGGACCATGCCGCATAGACCGCGCACGAGCCGGACCGAGAGTCACGCCTCACCTGCTTCCGGCCAGGCACAACGGGACGGCGGGGGACCATCCGGAACCGCCCGGCGGGAGGCGGCGGGGACTTTTAGCCCTGGATATTCAACGGAATTGGGTGAGGTGACGCCCCGATAGCAGAAAGGTGCCGCTGACCTGCAAGGATTTGAGTGTCTACGTCGTATCCTTGCAGAAGTCAGGGCACCTTTCTGGTGGTTGAGCGTATGGGGTGGGATTGTCCGGCTGTCCGTGGTGGCTGACGGGAAGAGGCTGACCGGGCATGCCGGGGCGGTGCTGCTGCGCCGGTGCGCGGACCGGACGGGGCTCACGCAGGCGCTGGCGAAGGTGCTGCCGTTGGTTTGTTGATGTGGCAGAAACTCCCGACTCCCCAGATGACGCCATCGGCGGCAACCTTCGCGTAAGAGCATCTCCGTGAGCCAGCGGAAACCGTACTCCAGCGACCTGTCCGACGCCCGATGGGCCCTCATCGAGCCGACTTTAACCGCCTGGCGGAAAGCCCGACTCGATCGCAGACCCACCGGCCGACCAAAGTCGAAATGCGGGACGTCTTCAATGCGATCCGCTACGTCAACCGCACCGGAATCCCCTGGAGACACCTCCCGCACGACTTCCCGAACCACGGCACCGTCTACGCCTACTACGCAGCCTGGCGTGACGAGGGAATCTTCGCCCAGCTCAACTACGACCTGACCGGACTGGCCCGGGTGAAGGAGGGTCGCGAGCCTGGGCCGACCGCCTCCGTCATCGACACCCAGAGCGTGAAGACCTCCGCCAACGTGCCCCTGACCAGCCAGGGAACGGACGCAGCCAAGAAGATCGTCGGCAGACGGCGAGGCATCATCACAGACACGCTCGGACTCCTGCTCGCCGTGATCGTCAGCGCCGCGAGCCTCTCCGAAAACGCCGTAGGGACACAGCTTCTCGACCAGGCCAAGAAAACCTGCCCGGCCATCTCCAAAGGCTGGGTCGACACCGGCTTCAAGAACGCCGTCATCGGGCACGGGGCCAACCTCGGCATCGATGTCGAAGTCGTCAGCAGAAACCCCGAAGTCCGCGGCTTTCACGTCGTCAAAGGCGCTGGGTAGTAGAACGAAGCCTCGGTTGGCTCATGTTGCATCGACGCCTGTCCGGCGATTACGAGACCCTTCCCGCCAGCCCCGAAGCCATGATCCACATCGCCTCGATCGACAACCTCACCAAGCGCATAACACGAGACCACACCCGCCTGGCGAGGCGCCTACTAAGGCAAAAGGGGTAATCTTCATAAATCAAATGCCCTCTAAGCTCAATTCTTCCTCAAGTCCCTTCCCGGTGAGGAACTTCGCGTCATACTGTTCTGACGGTACACACCGACCCCGGATCGCTTCACGGCATTCCATCTGTCGTGACTTTGGGAACCGTGACTTTGGGAACCGTGGCTTTGGGAACCTGCTTTGGACCAGTCCGCGTCGGGCGCGGCCGAGCCTCGATCACATTGTGCCGACGGCTCACATGTACCGGTCCGCGGCGGCTTACGCCGCCACCCCACAGAAATCCTGGGTAATTCAGGAGAGAGGCGCATAAGTAAATGGAAAAGATATCGCGCAGAATTTCGGCGGTCGCTCTCGCCGGCGTCTGCCTCACGGGCCTGGCCATGACGGGAACGGCCCAGGCCGCCTCCTATTCTTCGGTCCAGGTGCGGGTCTGCAACGGGACGGACAGGGATCGCGTGTACGTGATCGAGGGGCAGAACCAGAACGGCGCCTGGAGCAGGTACGACCCGAGGGGCGTCGTCATCAGGGCGAGGGGCGGCTGCCACAACGGCGGCTGGTGGTGGAAGACCGGTCAGAACGTGAGGATCGGCACCTTCCCCACCCAATGGAATCCTGACACGGACGGGTGGACCAGCCGCGGCTACATCCTCCCGGCGGATGCGTGGAACGGCAGTACGCGAACCACCTGGGTCCAGTGGTAGCACACGCCGAACGCACGGCTCAGCCGCCGGCCGATCGGGTGTGACCGGGCACGGCCATGACGGATGTGGCGCGTCCGACTGGGCCGTGCCCTGCAGGAGGCTGACCGCTCCCCCTGCGACCTCGGCCACCCCCTCGACGGGGATGCCCCTGGCCTGACGGTCCCGTGACGCGCCGTCGCCGGAAAGCGTCGCCGTCCGCCGTCGTCGGGTTCCCGCCCCGCCCCATGCCGCCGCCGCTTCCCGCCGTGCGCAACCACCGCGTCGCCGTGGTCGCCGCGCCCGTGGCCCCGGCACACGAAGTTGGACGTGAGGTCATTTGAGAGAGTCGATCGCAGACGTGATCAGTGACCGCGCCGCAGAGCCGTAGACGGCCAGGCGGGACAACTCGGCGAACGTCTTCGCGTATTCGGCGATCTCGCCGGGCTGCGTAACGGTCAGGTGCGCGGAGACGAGTTCCACCTTGACCTGGGTGTTGTCGTACATCGTGAACGACTCGACCGGCCATCCCCCACCACGCGGCGTGCCGAGCGGGATGACACCCAGGCTGACGGAGGGCAGCGACGCAACAGAGATCAGATGGCCGAGCGCCCCGGCCATGGTGTCGTTGCCTCCTATGACCGTGCGCAGCACCCACTCTTCGACGAGCATGGCGAACCGGTGGTCGCCGGAGCGGAGGACACGCTGCCGTTCCATGCGGACAGCCACGGCGTCGTCGATGTCGTCGGGCACATTGCGGAGGTGGGCCACGGTGCCCAGCACCGCGCGTGTGTACGCGGCCGACTGAAGCAGGCCGGGGATCACCCACGACTGGTAGACGCGGAAGCGGCGGGTGCGTTCGAACAGTGGCTTCACGGACTCCTGGACGTGCTTCAGCCCCGCCCGTTCCACCCGTCGCGCATCTCCAGGTGCACGGCGGAACGCCGGCATGCCCGCAGCCGCTCCTCAAGCGTCGGTGCCGTCACCGTCGCCCGCCTCCAAGAAGAACTGGACCATCCGACGCGGGATCTCTATCACGTCCTCGTGGCCGGGCAGGTCCATCTGCGAGCGCCGCTTATCGTCGGTCACCTTTCAGCCCTGCACCAGCCCTGCACCAGGCCTGCACCAGGTAGGTGTCCTTCTCATCGTCGAGGTAGATGGTGGGCGACTTGCCTTCCGGGCTCTCCAGGTCCTTGCCGAGCTTGATCAGCGCCATGGTGTCCTTCCGGTGTCTTCGGTGACGATCGACATGTCCGATCTTGCGGCCAACCGCAAGCGGAGGCGAGGAGTTTGCGCGAACTTGCGGCACCGGTGCCGCCCGGCACATGCCCAGCCTGCCTCTGCCCGGGCCCTGACCCCGGGGTCCGTTACGTTTCAGGCATCCGGGGCGCGGAGAGCGACGACCCTGCCCCGGGTGCCTGGCACGGAACGGGTGGTGGGCCGGGCTTCTCAGGCTTCACGGTTGACGACGGGCCGTCAGTCGGCGGTCCCGTCCTCCTTCGGGGGGTCCGTGGGCGGTTGCTCGCCACGGACGAAGGTGCCCTTGATGGGGACAGTGATCACAAGGCCTTGGTCGCGGAGTTCGCGGACGGCCCGGCGGAGGGTGTTGACGGCTACGCCGTACTGCTCGGCGAGGTCACGTTCTGCGGGGAGGCGCGCCCCTGCGGGCAGGCGTCCCGTGCGGATCTGCTCGGCGATGTGGTGCACGACCTGGAGATACACGTAGACGTGGCTCGTCGGGTCGGGCCTCCACTCACGATCATCAGCCATATCCGCACGCTAAAGCGCCTCGAAGCGGCTCACCACATGCGGGAACAACTGGATGCTTCCCCTTGCTTCATAATGCTTCCTAATGCAAGGTAGTCTGAAAGAACGAAGACCCCGGCGGCCTGGCAGGGCCCCGGGGCGTGGCCGATCTGAATGGAGCAGACCGACATGCGGAACCTTATCCGCCGTACCGCCCACTGGCTGAGCCTCCTGCTCGCCCCCGGCACCGGAACCCACCGTGCGGGCCCCCGCCCCGCCTCCACCCCGCCCACCCCTGGCCCACCCCACTGCCCTACCTGACCGCGAACACCTCCCCCGTCCACCGTTCCCCCTACGGTCTCGACCACCCCCTCGATGGCACCGCCACCCGCCTCGTCCGCCCCTACCTCGCCGCCCACGAGCACGAAGCCGCCCAGCAGCAACGTCGCCGTCTCGCCCTCGTACTCGCCGCCGACTTCGGGATCGACCTCGACCGGCACCTGGTCGGCGCGGGAGGGGTGGCTGCCTGATGGAGCCGACGAAGCCGACGAAGGCGATGGAGGAGTTGACGAAGCCGATGGAGTCGAGGGAACCGATGGCGCCCGCCACCACTCTCCGCCTCCTGCCGTGGCCGTCACCGGAAGGCAAGCCGTGCTACCTCGCGACGGACAGTGAAGGCGGGTACCTGTCACGTCTCGCGGACGAGATGGAGGCCGTACAGCTGACCCTGGCCGCAGACCTGCTCGGCCACGCCCGGAAGACGCTGAACGCCCCCGCGTCCCCGCACGCCGAGGTGCGGTACGCGGCCGTCCGGCTCGCCGAGTGCCTGAGCGACGTCCTGCGCGTGGCCGAGTCACGCGGCGGGCGTCTGGGCGTACCGACGGCCGAAGACGACGAGGGCGCCGAAGACGACGAGGGCGCTGAGGACGACGAGGGCGCCGAGGACGCCGAGATCTGCGACAGCGGCGCGGGAGGACGTTCATGAGCCCGCGCGCCGTGTACCGCTACGTCCCGCACACCATCCGGCACGCCCCGGAAGGCGGAGTGATCTACGAGGCCCACTGCACGGAGTCGGGCTGTACCGCGGCATCCGGGCCTGCGAGCGCCCAGGAGACCGCCCAGGACTGGGCCCTCCGGCACGCCGGACGCACTGGCCACAGCGGCTTCCGGCGCGTCGTGACCGATCACGCGCGTGTGACCCGCGACGAGTAGCCGGTTACGACAAAGCCCGTTCCGCCCGTTCCGCCCGGCCTGCCCGGCCTGCCCGGCCTGCCCGGCCTGCCCGGCCTGCCCGGCCTGCCCGGCCTGCCCGGCCTGCCCGTGCAGGCCGGGCCCCTCGCTGCCTGGCTCGACGACTACTCGCTCGGTGACATGTGACTGAAGAACCTGCTGGGCGGTCGCCCCCGGCCCGAGCGGGAGCGGTGAGGCTGGGGTGATGCGTCGTAACTTGCGGGCGGCCTGAGTTGGGCGTGTCCGGCCGGTTTGCCGCGTGGCTCGGGACGCTCGGGGAATGTCACGGCTCGCACCCATAAATCCCCGCTGGCGTATGGCGAGTTCGCGCCACGATGATCGATCGAATTTCTTAACTTCCAGTCGAATCCCGTAACTTGAGCAAAGCCAGGTGATCATCCTGGATCATTTGCGGACTGTGGCGGCCGTGAGCGATCTTCCCGGCTGCTGTGGTCCACCTACCTCAGCACCAGGGATTCCCTATGCTCCCCACCTCCCACCACCCCCCGATGCCGGACGCTCCGATACCGGAGGCCCCGATACCGGAGGCCCCGATACCGGAGGCCCCGATACCGGACGTTCCGAGACGGGACGCCCCGATACCGGCCGTGAAGCGTGTGGCCCGCCTCGCTGTGGCCGCCGGTCTGGCCGCCGGTCTGGTCGCCGCGCTCTCCGCGTCCGGGCCCCTCCCCCTACCTCTCCCCCTGCCCCTCGCCTTCGCCGCCGCCGACGGTCCCGCCACTGCCTTACCGGCCGACAACTCCCCCAAGTCCACGTACAGCAAGTCCACGTACGGCAAGTCCACGTACGACAAGTTCGCGTACGGCAAGTCCACGTACGGCAAGTCCGCGTACGGCAAGCTCGGTTCGGCCGACGCCGACCTGCTCGCCGAGGCCAAGGCCGACGGCGAGAAGAACGTCACGATGATGATCGCCACCGCGCCCGGCAGGACCGAGCAGGTCGCCGGGGCAGCTGGACGCCGTCAAGGGCGCCTCGGTGGGCCGGACGTACGACAAGCTCGGCTATGTGCGGGCCACCGTGCCCACCGCGCAGGCGGACTCGGCCCTCGCGGCCGCCGCCAAGCTCTCCTCCGTACACGGCATCGACCTGCGGCACGAGATCAAGCTGGACGACCCGCTGCCCGGCGCGGACACCGCGAAGGGTGCGGCGGCGAGGACCACTGCGGAGGCCTATCCCGGCCCCGGCAAGAACACGCCCGCCGAAGAACCCGTACAACCCGTCCTTCGAGACGGGCGCCGTCGACTTCGTGAAGAAGAACCCGAAGGCGGACGGCCGCGGCATCACCATCGGCATCCTCGACTCCGGCGTCGACCTCGGCCACCCGGCGCTGCAGAAGACCACCACCGGCGAGCGCAAGATCGTCGACTGGGTGACGGCGACCGACCCGGTCATCGACGGCGACGGCACCTGGCGCGCGATGACGACCTCGGTGTCGCGGGCCCGCCTTCACCTACGGCGGCCAGGACTGGAAGGCGCCTGCCGGGCTCGTACCAGATCAACGTCTTCAGCGAGTCCGCCACCGCGGGCGGTGACAGCCAAGGGCGACGTCAACCGCGACGGCGACACCACCGACGACTGGGGCGTCCTGTACGACGCGGCCGCCGGCACGGTCACGCGTCGACGTGAACGACAACGGCGACTTCACCGACGACGAGCCGATGAAGCCGTACAAGGACGGCTACCAGATCGGCTACTTCGGCACCGACGACCCGGCCACCGCCGTCGCCGAGCGGCAGCCGTTCGTCGTCGAGATCCGCAAGGACGTCCCGATCGACCCGCTGGGCGGCGACCGGGTCGGCAAGAAGGCCGACTTCGTCAACATCGGCCTCATCTCGAGCTGCGCACGGCACCCACGTCGCCGGTATCACCGCCGCCAACGGCCTGTTCGGCGGCAAGATGAACGGCGCCGCCCCGGGCGCGAAGATCGTCTCGTCCCGCGCCTGCATCCTGGCCCGGCGGCTGCACCAACGTCGCGCTCACCGAGGGCATGATCGACCTCGTCACCAACCGCGGCGTCGACATCGTCAACATGTCCATCGGCGGCCTGCCCCCGCTCAACGACGGCAACAACGCGCGCGCCGCGCTCTACACCCGCCTGATCGACAAGTACGGCGTCCAGCTGGTCATCTCGGCCGGCAACTCCGGCCCCGGCGCCAACACCATCGGCGACCCCGCCCTCGCCGACAAGGTCATCTCGGTCGGCGCGGCCGTCTCCAAGGAGACCTGGGCCGCCAACTACGGCTCGGGCGTGGAGAAGAAGTACAGCCATGTTCCCCTTCTCCTCGCGCGGCCCGCGTGAGGACGGCGGCTTCACGCCGACCATCGTCGCGCCCGGCGCCGCGATCAACACCATCCCAGACCTGGCTGCCCGGCGCCCCGGTCGCCGAGGCGGGCTACGAAGCTGCCGGCCGGCTACGCCATGCTCCACGGCACGTCGATGGCGTCGCCGCAGGCCGCGGGCGCGAGCGCGCTGCTGCTGTCCGCCGCGAAGCAGCAGGGCATCGACCTGACGCCCGGCGACCCTGCGCACCGCGCTGACCTCGACCGCCGACCACATCAAGGGGCGCAGGCGTACGAAGAGGGCGCGGGCCTGCATCAACATCGTGGACGCGTGGAAGTCCATCAAGGACGGCGCGACCGCCCACGAGTACACCGTCAAGGCCCCGGTCGACACCGCGCTCGACCAGCGCTGAAGACCCCGGGCTTCGGCACCGGCCTGTACGACCGCGAGGGCGGTCTGAAGGCCGGGCAGAAGAAGTCGTACGACATCACCCTCACCCGTACGTCCGGCCCCGCCGGACCAGTCCGGCACGAACTGCGCCTGAAGAACAACGCGGGCCGGACCTTCGCGCTCCTCGGCCCTGACGAAGCCGACGAAGCCGACGAAGCCGACGAAGCCGATGAAGCCGACGAAGCCGACGAAGCTCGATGAAGCCGACGAGGCCGACGAGGTCGACCTGCCGCTGAACAAGCCGGTGACCGTCAAGGTCCAGGCCGCGCCGACGTCCGCGGGCATCAAGAGCGCCGATCCTGGAGGTCGACGACCCGGCCACCGAGGGCATCGACAAGCAGATCCTGACGACCGTCGTGGTCTCCACCCCGGCGAAGTACACCTTCTCCGCCTCGGGTTCGGTGCAGCGCAACAGCACGAAGTCGTACTTCGTGACCGTCCCCGAGGGCGCGAAGGCGCTCCAGGTCGCGTTCGGCGGGCTGAAGGACACAAGCCAGACGCGGTTCACCGCGATCCAGCCCGTACGGCGTTCCCGTCAAGGACGACGATCCCAAGACGAGGGACGTGGCGGCGTACGCGGACCCCGTGCCCGGTGTCTGGGAGATCGCGGTCCAGTCGTCCTCCAGGTCGGGCCTGCTGGACAACCCCTTCGACACGGACGTCACCGTGCTCGGCGCGTCCTTCGCCCCGAAGACCGCGACCGTGCCCGAGGCGAAAGCCGGCACCCCGGCCGCCGCCTCCTGGAAGGTGACGAACAAGTACGCCGCCGTGGACGGCACCCTGAAGGGCGGCCCGCTCGGCTCCTCGAAGACCACGCGGCGGACCCTCGCCGAGGGCGCCACGCGGACCAGCACGGTCGAGGTGCCCAAGGGCGCCACGTCGCTGGACGTCGCCATCGGCAACGCCTCGGACACAGCCACGGACCTCGACCTGGCGGTGTTCGACCCCGAGGGCAACGAGGTCGGGCAGCTCCGCCAACGCCGACTCGGAGGAGTCGGTCTCCGTGCCCTCGCCGGCCGCCGGTACGTACACCGTCGTCGTCGCGGGCCTCTCGGTGCCGTCCGGCTCGACGGCGTACGACTACCGCGACGCGTTCTTCTCCAGCACGCTGGGTTCGGTCACGGTCGATGACGCCTCGGCCGCGGTGAAGCTCGGCAGGGGCGACTCGGCGACGTTCTCCGCGAACGTCACAGCAGCGAAGGCCTCCTCCAAGGGCCGGGACCTCTTCGGCGAGCTGCGACTGGTGAACGGGCACGGGACGGTCGCGGGCAGGGGCGCCGTGAAGATCGAGAAGGTCACTTCATAGGCCAAGGTCACTTCATAGGCCATTGCCCGGGCCATTGCCCGGTCGACGGCACGGCATCAGGGCCGTCTCAGGGCTGTGGGCTGTGGGCCGTGGATGCGGGAAACGCACTCCGACCTGCCCTGCTGAGGCAGCTCTGCTGAGGCCTGCCCTGCTGAGCAGCGCCCGGGTCGGTTTCGGCCGGCTCGGGCGCTGTGGCGTTTTCGGCTGTGGCGTTTTCGAGCTGTGGCGTTTTCGAGGGGCGAAGGAGACTTCGGTGGGGCTGTCGACAGGGATGTCGACGCGTGATCAGGAGTAACCGGGGGTAACGGGGGGTAGTGGGGGTAGCGGGGGGTGGCAGGGGGCAATCGGATGTGATTAGGGTTGATCGGGTGCGATCGGGTGCGATCGGGCGTGGCGGGTGCCGTGCGGGCGCTCGTCTGGTCGAGGATTCGTGCGCGTGGCGCACACTTTCGAAGAGCTTGTCGGGATGCAGCGCGCGGCGGACGAGGCCCACGCGCGCGTAGAGGCGTTGCGCGAGCAGTACGGGCCCCCGACCGTCCACGAGTGGACCGAGACGCAGACCGACACCTACGAGACTGCCTTGCGGGCCTGGCGCGACCTCGCCCGGGACGCCCAGGCCGCGGTGGCCGAGTACGCGAAGGCCGAGGGGAAGTCGCGCCATGAGGTCGAGGCGGACGTGAAGAGGTCCGTACGGCATCCCGAGCCGGGGCAGGACGAGGCATAGCTGTCGCTGGAGTCGTACGGCATCCCGTGCAGGAGCAGGACAAGGCTCGCTACAGGAAAACGCGGGGCACACGGAAAACGCGGGGCACACGGAAAACGCGGGGCACACGGAAAACGCGGGGCACACGGAAAACGCGGGGCACACGGAAAACCACACGAAAAGCGCACACGGCGCGGAAAAGCCTGGGGCCGGAACCCTTTCGAGTTCCGGCCCCAGGCCTTCAGTAGCGGGGACAGGATTTGAACCTGCGACCTCTGGGTTATGAGCCCAGCGAGCTACCGAGCTGCTCCACCCCGCGTCGATGAACTTAAGTGTACGCCATGCGCGGGGCGGCGAGCACACGGGTTTTCTGCGGCCATGGCCTCAGGGGTGCCAGGGTCTCAGCGGGGGCCTCAGTGGGGGAGGAGGTGGCTGTTCGGCGCGGTCGCCCGGGCCTCGTACTCGGGGAGTACGACGATGTCGGCCCCCGCCTCCGAGAGCAGGGCGTTGCCGTCGGCGCCCACCACGAACGTGTCCGGCTCCCGCCAGGCGGTGACGACCCGCCGTACCCCCGCGTCGAGGATCAGCCGGGCGCACGGGGTCGGCCGGGAGGCGCGGCGGGCGCAGGGCTCCAGGCTGCTGTAGACGGTGGCGGTGGGAAGGCGCGGGTCGGCGGGGTCCAGCTTGGCCAGGGCCGCCTCCTCGGCATGGACCACCGGGTCGTCGCCCTCGCGGGAGTGGCCGCGGGCCAGCTCCGTACCGTCGGCCGCGACGACCACCGCGCCCACGCTGAAGGCGGTCCGCGAGGGCGGGCACTGCGGCGGCCAGGTCGCAGGCCAGCGCCAGCCAGTGCCGGTCCGCCGCGGAAGCCGGTCCGCCGCCCGTGCCGGGCACCGTGGGCGCGTACCGCATGAGGACGACGTCTCCGACGGGCCGGGTCTCCAGCAGGCGCAGACGGCCGGCCGGGCCCCCGGGGTATCTCCCCGGCCCGAACATCCGCGGCGCGTCCGGCTCGCCCACGACACAGGGGGGCGACGGCGAGCTGGAGCTCGTCCGCGAGGCCCTGCTGGAGCAACTGGGTGTGGACGCTGTCCGCCGCCTTCCACCATGAGGCGCCGGACGCCGCGTACGTCGCCGAGGTGGCCGAGCACGGCACGCCACTGAAGTTCGGGGCCGAGGGACACGACGTCCACGCCGGCCGGCAGACCGAGGGCGCGCAGGCGTTCGGCGCCCTTGTCCGTCGTGTACGCCGACCTTCTCGCCGCCCGTGTGCCAGAAGCGGGCCGTCGGGTCGAGGTCACCGGACGCGGCTGACGGTGACCTTCAGCGGGTACTCCGGGAGCCCGGCGGCGACCCGGGCCGCGCGCCGCTCGGGCGAGTTGACCAGCAGGCGGGGGTTGTCGGTGCGCAGGGTTCCGGCGCCGACCAGGATCGCGTCGCTGGCCGCCCGTACCTCGTCGACCCGGTCGAAGTCGGCCGGGCCCGACAGCAGCAGCCGCTCGGGCCCGGTGTCGTCCAGGTAGCCGTCGAGGGAGACGGCGGCGGACAACAGGACGTAGGGCTGGGGCATGGGGGACTCCGTGGCTGCTCACCAGGCTATGGCCTGAGGGGGCTTGGTGCTGACGTGTGGTTCAGGATGGTTCAAATTTTGAACAATAGTGACACTGTCCGTATGGCGCCCCGCTGGCTCATCCCCGCTGGCTCATCCCTGCTGGCTCATGATCGTTGTCACGAAGCGTGTCCGGACGATGCCCTTCCCCCTAGGGTCCGACAGTCCGTCAGGTTGATTGTTGCCGCTGAGGTGAGGTCAACTCATCCGAATTTCGCCCCTCATGACCCGTAAGTCCAGCGCATTGGCCTGATTGATCACTCGGAATCGCTTGGAATACGGCAGAGGTTTCTATTAACGTTCGATAACGCAGCGCGGTCGTCCCAGCCGTCACAAGAGGCGGCTCCGTGCGCACGCGCCGAATCCCGCAAGGGAACCGGGGAACCACCACCCTGGGGTGAATCGCGCGGAAGCCGCCGTGGAAACACGGCGTTTACGCGCGTAGGAGACCTTCCTGCTCCGAACCCGTCAGCTAACCCGGTAGGCGAGAAGGAAGGAAAGGAGTGCGCCTACGTGGCGTCCAACCGGCCTGCGACCGAAGCCCCGTCCGTGCCGAGTCAGCGTACCGGCACCACCAGCGACACGTTCGGCTACGACAGCCGCAACAGCTACAACAGCAAGGACGAGGGCCTCTGGCAGGAGTGGAACCCCACTGAGGAGTCCCTTCGCTCCGTTCGCGGTCGGCACCGTGTCGCCAAGCAGCGCGGCGGAGCTCGCCCGCAGCTCCACCGTCCTGGGTGTCGGCGTCATAGCCGCCGTCGGCGCGGGCGGCATAGCCACCGCGCAGCCCGGCAAGCCGCTGGTGTCCCTCTCGTTGTCCGACTTGTCCGACCTGCCGAACATCAGCTCGGCCTTCGACTCCGAGGACGAACCGGAGGGTTCCCCCACCCCGCTCAGCGACGCGGGTCTGACCAGCGTCGACGCCGAGCAGGGCGCCGACGACGCCGGTGAGGCGCTGCGCGCCCGCATCCTGCAGCAGGCCGAGGCGCAGAAGGACGCGGTCGCCGCCGCGGAGGCCGCCGCCGTGGCCTCCGCCGCCAAGGCCGCCGCCGCGGAGGTCGCCGCCGCGGAGGCCGCCGCTGAGAAGGCCGCCGCCGAGCGCGCCGCCAAGGAGCGCAAGGAAGCCGAGGCCGAGGCCGCCGCCGCGAAGAAGGAGGCGGAGGAGGAGGCCAGGGAGAGGGCCAGGGAGAAGGCCGAGGCCGAGCGCCGCGAGTGGCTCGCCAAGCAGTACACGCTGCCGACCTCCTCGTACACCCTCACCTCCCTCTTCGGCCAGGCCGGCGTCTACTGGGCCTCCGGCTATCACACCGGCCTCGACTTCGCCGCCCCCTCGGGCACGCTGATCAAGGCGGTGCACAGCGGCACGATCACCCAGGCCGGGTACGAGGGGTCGTACGGCTACAAGACGGTGCTCACCCTCGACGACGGCACCGAGATCTGGCACGCGCACCAGTCCTCCATCGGCGTCAGGGTCGGCCAGAAGGTCGCGACCGGCGACGTCATCGGCCGTGTCGGCGCCACGGGCAACGTCACCGGTGCCCACCTCCACCTGGAGATCCACCCCAGCGGCAGCAGCAGCGGCATCGACCCGATGGCGTGGCTGCGGAGCAAGGGGCTCAACCCCTGAGGTCACCCCTGAGCTCTTCTTGGCGAGGCACTCACGGTATGTCCCTGTGCTGTACGCGCCTGTGCTGTACGCGGCGGAAGAGCAGGTCGTTCACCACATGGCCCTTGTCCAGTCCCTGGCCCTCGAAACGGGTCAGCGGCCGGAAGCCGGGACGTGGCGCGTAACCGCCGCCGGGCTGGGTGTTCTCGAAGTCCGGGTGCGCGGTGAGCACTTCGAGCATCTGCTCGGCGTACGGCTCCCAGTCGGTCGCGCAGTGCAGGAGGGCCCCCGGCCTGAGGCGGGACGCGGCGAGCGTGAGGAACTCCGGCTGGATCAGCCGTCGCTTGTGGTGCCGCTTCTTGGGCCAGGGGTCGGGGAAGTAGACGCGCAGCCCGCCGAGGGAGTCGGGGAGGAGCATCTCGCGCAGCAGGATGATCGCGTCGCCGTTCGCCACCCGGATGTTGGACAGCCCGTTCCGATCGGCGAGATTGAGCAGGTTGCCCTGGCCGGGGGTGTGCACGTCCACGGCGAGGATGTTGGTGCCCGGGTCGTCGGCGGCCATCTGAGCGGTGGCCTCGCCCATCCCGAACCCGATCTCCAGCACCACGGGGTTGTCGTTCCCGAACAGCTCGGCCAGATCGATCGCCCGCCGCCCGTCGATGTCCAGCCCCCACTTGGGCCACAGCCGCTGCAGCGCGTCCGCCTGCCCTGCCGTCACCCGGCTCCGCCGCGGCTGAAAGCTCCGGATCCGCCGCTCGAAGTGCGACCCGGCGGGATCGGCCTTGGGCCCGTCGGGAAACCGGGGCTCGCCTTTGGCCCGGATGTGCTGGAACGGTGCCCTCGGGGTACGGCTGGTGGGCTGCCCGCCGGGGTTGGCGGGGCGGGGAGTTTCGGAGGCATGGGTGGACTCAGACACAGTGGGGCCGATTTTACGGCGAGTCTGCCTTCGCCGGGGCTCGGGGCGGCAGCCCCAGGGAGGGGACGGGTAGGGGCGGCGGGGACGAAACCCTCAGGGGCCCCCACGCCTACGCGCCCTCACACGGCCCCACCTCTACGCACTCTCACTCCTAGCGCGCCCTCACAGCACTCCACTCCTGACGCGCCCCCACGGTCACCCTCCTCCTACGCGCCCTCACACCCTGGCCAACGCCGCCAGCACCCGCCGCCCCACCTCCCGCCCGATCGGCAGCGAAGCGGTGGCCGCAGGCGACGGCGCGTTCAGCACATGCACCGTCCGCGCCCCCTCCCGGATCAGGAAGTCGTCCACCAGCGTCCCGTCCCGCAGCACCGCCTGGGCCCGCACCCCCGCCGCCGCGGGCACCAGGTCCTCCTCCGACACCGCAGGCAGCAACCGCCGCACCGCCTGCGTGAAGGCCGCCTTGGACACCGACCGCCGCAGCTCCCCCGCGCCGTACCGCCAGTGCCGCCGGGCGATCCGCCAGGAGCCGGGCCAGGCCAGCGTCGCCGCCCAGCTCCCGCGGCCGTACGGTACCCCAGCCGTACCCCTCGCGGGCCAGCGCCGGCACCGCGTTCGGCCCGATGTGGACGCCGCCGTCGATTCCCCGGGTCAGATGCACGCCGAGGAACGGGAACGCCGGGTCGGGCACCGGATAGACCAGCCCGCGCACCAGCTCGGGCCGCGCCAGCGCGTAGTACTCGCCCCGGAACGGCACGATCCGCACCCCGGGCTCGTCCCCGGCCAGCCGGGCGACCGCGTCGCAGTGCAGCCCGGCGCAGTTGACCAGCACGCGCGCCCGCACGACGCTGCCGTCCGCTCGGTGCGGACGGCGACCCCGAGCTCCGGGCGCCGGTCGATCCGCGACGACCTCCGCCCCGTACCGGATCTCCGCGCCGGACGCGTCCGCGAGCTGCCGCGCGACCGCCACGAAGTCGCAGACCCCGGTCGTCCCGACATGGATGGCGGCGAGCCCGCGCACCTCCGGCTCGTACTCGGCGATCTGGGCGGGGCCCAGCTCCCGTACCGGAATGCCGTTCTCCCGGCCGCGCTGGACCAGGGCGTGCAGCCGGGGCAGCTCGTCGCGCTCCGTGGCGACGATCAGCTTGCCGGTGACGGCGTGCGCGATGCCGTACTCCGCGCAGAACTTGACCATCTCGGCGGCGCCCCGCACCGCGTACCGCGCCTTCAGCGAGCCCGGGCGGTAGTAGATCCCGCTGTGGATGACCCCGCTGTTGCGCCCCGTCTGGTGCCGGGCCGGGCCCCGCTCCTTCTCCAGCACGGTCACGCGCGTGCCCGGCGCGGCCCGCGTGAGCGCATACGCCGTCGACAGGCCGACGATCCCGCCGCCGATCACCAGCACGTCACAGTCGTACGCGATGCCGTACGCGCCGCCCCGCTGTCGCACTCGCTCCACCTCCCGACTCCGATAGTGCACTGCGCCACTGACAACGCCCCCAAACCCGTTCCCAGGGGTGTTGGCCAACGTTTGGCCGAACCATTGTTTGGACGAACTGTTGTTTGGCCGAATCGCTGTTTGGCTGAACTGTACGGAGCTGGTCCGTGCCCTTCCTCTCCTGAACGCCCGGTTCACCCGTACGAAGGACACGGACACGAGCGGAGGTGGGGCCCGCGGCCCACAGTCTGCCTACCCCCGCCGAACCGTCGCCCCCGCCCCCAGTGCCCCCCGCTGCGAGGTGATCCCTGCCGGTACCGCGCGCTGGCGCGCGGGTGTGCCCGTCCAGCACGTGCCCCGGCGGGCCAGCAGGCGGCGCAGCCACAGTTCCAGGGAGACCAGGTCGGCCAGGCCGTCCAGGGGAAGGGGTTCGCCGTCGGCGGCCGCGCGGAGGGCCTTGCGGACGACCCTGGCCTCCACCAGGCCCGCCTGCGCGAGCAGGGGCGTGTCGAAGAGGGTCGACCAGGGAGTCGGCCGCCACGCGCAGACCGGTGCGGGCGGCGGCTGCCGAGGAGGCGTGGGAGGGGGCGCCCCAGCCGGGCGGGAGGTCGGTGACGCCGGCGCCCTCCAGGACCGCGCGGAGGACGGCCGCTCGGGCGCCCGGCTGGACGCGCAGCGCCTCGGGGAGGGCGCGGCAGGCGCGTACGACCTGGTTGTCGAGGAAGGGCGTGTGCAGGCGCTGGAAGCGGACCTCGGCGGCCTGTTCCAGGACGCGGAGGTCGGCGGCGTGGCGGGCGAGGGCCGCGCGGGCGCGGAAGTCGCCGGGGCGCTGGCCGGGGCCGACGCGCGGGCGGCTCGCTCGCGGCCTGCAGGCGAATCGATACTTCAGCCAGCGCCTCACCCGTGAGCCAGCGCGCCGCCGGGCCCGGTCTGGCCCAGGTGAGCGCGGCGAGGGACGCCCCGACCGCGCCTCCGGGTTCCTCGAAGCGCTGGTGCAGGAGGCGGTCGGCGAGGGCCTCCACGCCGGCGCGGTACGGGCGTACGGGCCAGCTTGCGCGCCGCGCCGTACACGCGCGCGGGGACCAGTGACCGAGCCGTCCGCCTTCGCCAGCGCCGCGACCGGGCGCACCAGGTGACGTCGTCTGCGGTCCATCAGGAGGTCGGCCAGGCGGGCCGGGTGGGCGTCCAGGACCTGGCGGGCGCCGTATCCCGTGAAGTGGTCCGCGCTGCCCGAGGCGAGCCGCGCGCGGTGCCGTGCCGCCGTCACCAGGGACGGGCCCGGCTCGTCCGTCAGCGGGCCGTCCAGGTCGGCGTACGGGAGGACCTCTTCGCCGCCGGCCACCACTACGTGGTGCAGGCGGGGGTTGGCGGCGAGGGTTCCCGCCCGTTCCAGTTCGGCCTCGCGGCCGCGGTACGGCGAGGTCGTTGAAGGTGACGGCGAGGAGCCGCTCGCCCGCGCCCGTGCCGTGGCCCAGCACCGTGCCCGGGCACGCCGGGGAGCCCGGCGGCGAGCAGGGCGAGGGTGCCCGACGCGGGGCCGCCGGACAGGTCGGCGCCGATGCCGGGTACGGGCATGCCGCGCGCCGCTCGCCGCTCGGCGGGGCCCATGCCGGGCACGGGGCCGGGGTCGATGTCCGCTCCGGGTACGTGCCGGGGGGCGGCCAGCCGCGCGCGTACGGCCTCCACAAGGGCGTCCCGTACGGCGTCCACCGCCCTGTCCGGGTCGGCGGACGGTGCCGCGACCGCGAGGGAGGCGACCGGCTCGTACCCGGCGATCTCGCGCGCCCCCGTGCGCAGGATCAGCGCGTGGCCCGGCGGAATGCGCCGCACGCCGTCGTAGGGGGTGGAGTCGTGCAGGGCGGCCGGTACGTCCGGGGCGGCGAGCAGCGCGGCGAGGTGGCCGAAGTCCAGGTTCGCCTCGATGAGGTCGGCGAGGGGGAGCGCGGCGGTCGCGTACGCCGTGCCGCCGGCCCAGGGGGTGTGGAACACCGGGCGGGCGCCCGCGAGATCGCCGCACACGGTCAACCGGCGGCCGACCTGGACGACAGCCGTGTAGCTGCCGGACCAGGCAGTGAGATGGCGAAGTGCCCCTCCGCGCGCGGCGAAGAGGCCGACCCGCAGCTCCTCGTCGCTCGCCCCGCAGGTGCCGAGGACCGCGATCCGGGTCTGGGCGTCGGCCTTCACGACGCGGACCTCGTCGGGGCGCCAGTCGCCGACCGCCCACAGCGGATCGGGGTCGCCCCACAGGAGTTGCGAACCCACAGGGCGCACGGTCTCGCCGTCGTAGCTGATGGCGCCCGCGGAGTCGATCTCGAGTGCCGCAGCGGCGGCACTGCTCCATCCCACCAACCACCGCATCGCCGCCTCCACAGGCTGTGGGCAAACCAGTGCACCGTACGAACCGGTCACCATGCTGCCATGAAGGAAGCGCGCGGAGGGGTCTGTGCGAAGGCTTGCGCACCCCCAAATGCGCCCCGCAGTCCTCCCCCTGGGCGCCTGGAATGCGCTTCTGCGAAGACATGCGCGCCGTTCCATGCCGGGTTCACGCCGCCCCACGGCGGTCGCCGTGGGGCGAACGGTCATGCGACGAAAGGGGATTCGCGGCGGTTCGGTCGGTTCGGTCGCTTCAGTCAGGGTGTCGGCGCGCCACCGCACCTCTGTCTGCGACGCGAATACGCCTCTAAAACGCTCCCAAAACACCCAACGCGCCCTCAAGAGACGTGGTCGGAGGGGTAATCACTCCTGCGGGACACCACCGATTTTCGGCCAAATCGGCCGCGAAGAGCGCGGCCCGCACACGCTCCGTACAGGTTTTGCGCAACGCACGGTCAACGCGCAGTCCGGGAGGCGGAGTTCGCCTCCCGGACCGTTCCGCCGCCCGCGGGGACGGGGGCGGCGGTATCCCCCAGCCCACTGGATCCAGTACAGCGGGCCGACCCACGCACGGCCCATCGAAGCGCTCCACCGGCGGCCGAAGAAGAGCGCACGGACGGGCGCACGGCCACACAGACGGGAGCACGTCACCACAGTCCGTACTCCGCTCGTACGGACCACAATCCCGCCATCCGGATTTTCGCCCCTTAACGCTTGGGATGCGGCGAACTACGCTGGGTTTACGAATGCCGCGTGCGTATGCCGCCGCGGCAGCCGTCTGTGTCGAGGGGTGGCGCATGTCCAGGGAGCAACGCGGGCCGAACGAAAAACTCGGCACCGTTCTCGCCCTCGCGGGAATCAGCAACGCCGGACTCGCGCGGCGCGTCAACGATCTTGGCGCCCAGCGCGGGCTGACGCTTCGCTACGACAAGACGTCGGTGGCGCGCTGGGTGTCGAAGGGCATGGTCCCGCAGGGCGCCGCGCCGCACCTCATCGCGGCCGCCATCGGCCAGAAGCTCGGCCGCCCGGTGCCGCTCCACGAGATCGGTCTGGCGGACGCCGACCCCGCCCCCGAAGTGGGCCTCGCCTTCCCCCGCGACGTCGGCCAGGCCGTCAAGTCGGCGACCGAACTGTACCGGCTCGACCTCGCCGGGCGCCGGGCCGGCTCCGGCGGCATCTGGCAGTCGCTCGCCGGATCGTTCGCGGTGAGCGCGTACGCGACGCCCGCCTCACGCTGGCTGATAACCCCGGCCGACAGTTCGGTGGCACGCGACGCGCGGGCTCCGCGGCGAGCGGCTCCGAGGAGCAGCCGCTGACAGGTCGGCCACAGCGATGTGCAGAAGCTGCGCGAGGCCGCCGAGGACGCCAGGCGCTGGGACTCCAAGTACGGCGGCGGCGACTGGCGTTCGTCCATGGTGCCCGAGTGCCTGCGGGTGGACGCGGCGCCGCTGCTGCTCGGCTCGTACTCCGACGAGGTCGGCCGCGCCCTCTTCGGCGCGATCCGCCGAACTCACCCGCCTCGCCGGGCTGGATGGCCTTCGACACCGGCCAGCAGGAGGCCGCCCAGCGCTACTACATCCAGGCGCTGCGGCTCGCCCGCGCGGCCGCCGACGTGCCGCTCGGCGGCTACGTCCTGGCGTCGATGTCGCTCCAGGCCACCTACCGCGGCTTCGCCGACGAGGGCGTCGACCTCGCCCAGGCCGCCCTGGAGCGCAACCGCGGCCTGGCCACCGCCCGCACCATGAGCTTCTTCCGGCTCGTCGAGGCGCGGGCGCACGCGAAGCGCGGGCGACGCCGCAGGCGGCCGGCGCGGCCCTGAAGGCGGCCGAGGGCTGGCTGGAGCGCGCCCGCGAGGGCGACCACGGACCCGTCCTGGCTCGGCTTCTACTCGTACGACCGTTTCGCCGCCGACGCCGCCGAGTGCTACCGCGACCTCAAGGCGCCGCGCCAGGTGCGCCGCTTCACCGAGCAGGCGCTGTCGAAGCCGACGGAGGAGTTCGTGCGCTCGCACGGGCTGCGGCTGGTCGTCTCCGCGGTCGCCGAGCTGGAGTCGGGCAACCTGGACGCGGCCTGCGCAGCAGGGCGTACGGGCGGTGGAGGTCGCCGGGCGCATCTCCTCGGCGCGCACCACCGAGTACGTGACGGGATCTGCTGCACCGGCTGGAGCCGTACGGCGACGAGCCGCGGGTGGCGGAGCTGCGGGAGCGGGCCCGGCCGCTGCTGATGGCCCCGGCGTAGGGGTCACCGACGAGAGCCGACGAGAGCCGACGAGGGGCACTGCATGGCCATCGACTGCTCGACTGCTCGGCGTGGGACGGCGGCAGGCCCGGGGTGCGTCGGACAGCGGCAGGCCCGGGCTCGCGCTCCCGCAGGGGCGGCAGGATGCCACCGCACCGCTCACACCGCCCCCGCCCCTCACGAGGGCCGCGACCGCAACCCCTCCAGCAGGATGTCCAGCAACCGCGCCGACGCCGCCGCCTGCTGAGCCGCATCCGGCAGCGAGGGCGCCGCCGTGGCGATCACCAGCAGGACGTCCGACACGGTCACGTCCGCCCGCAGCTCACCCGCCGCACGCGCCCGCTCCACGAGCTGCCCCACGACCTCGAGCAGCGCCGACGCACCCGCGTCGTCCCGGCCCGCCGCCGGCGTCACCGGACACGAGCCGCAGCTCGCCCGCAGCCTGGTGGCCGCTGCTGCGGCACCCGCGCCTCGTCCACGGCGACTGCGTCGGGACCGTCCTCGGCGACCCCCACCCGCAGCACCTGCGGCGGCAGCAGCCGCCCCGCGCCCGAGGCCACCGACGTCCGCAGGAAGCGCGAGAGCGCCGACCACGGCTCGTCCTCCTGCCCGAGCGCCGCCCGCGCCTGCTCGGTCAGCCGGGAGGTCTCCTCCTCGGCTATCCGCCGGACCAGGACGTCCTTGCTCGGGAAGCGCCGGTACACCGTGCCGACGCCGACCCGCGCGCGCCGCGCCACGTCCTCCATCGGCGCGCCGTACCCCAGCTCGCCGAAGACCTCGCGCGCCGCGCGCAGCACGTGCTCCAGATTGCGCTGTGCGTCCACCCGCAGCGGCGTCGTCCGCGCTCCGTCCCCGCGTCCGTCGCTCCGCCGCCGCGCTCATCGCGCCGCCGGATGCGACGGCCGACGCGGAAGACCAATGAGATGTCCTGAATGTGCATACGTGTTCCCCCGGTAATGACGTCTCCCCCCGGAGACTCTCCCCGCCATTGCAAAGCCGGAGCGTACGGAACGAGCATGATCCACGAGCCAACCCGCCCGTCGCGAACCCGACGTGCCCGCCCTCGCGGACTCATCGAGCGGCTTACCCCCTACACCCCGTCGAGACACGAACATAGTTGAGCGCAGCGTCAATTCAGAAGGGGCAGGTTCCGCACAGGCCGCCCCCCGATCGGAGTACGGGCCGGATACAGCCTGATTGCGCCACCTGCCCATCACCGCGGCCCACCCCTCTGACCTGCGCAGCCTTCCCCGGACTCCGGAATTTCGGCCAACCCTGCGCGCGCCCGGCGTCCCGGTCACACAAATTGCCGGGCCTGTGGACAAACTCCAGAGTCGGGTGCGTCATGGGATGGTGAAGGAACGTGTGCGCATTCTCATCGTCGGCGGCGGCTACGTCGGGCTGTACACCGCTCTGCGTCTCCAGCGGAACTGAAACAGGAGCTGCAGAACGGCGGCGACGTCGAGATCATCGTCGTCTCGCCCGACCCGTACATGACCTATCAGCCCTTCCTTCCCGAGGCCGCCGCCGGCTCCATCTCGCCGCGCCATGTCGTCGTGCCGCTGCGCCGCGTCCTCGACCAGTGCAAGATCGTCATCGGCGAGGCCACGGCGATCGACCACGCCAAGCGCACCGCGACCGCTCACCACCCTCGCCACCGAGGAGGAGGGCACGGGCGCGGAGCAGATGACGTACGACGAACTCGTCCTCGCGCCCGGCTCCGATCTCCCGCACCCTCCCGGTCCCCGGGCTCGCCGACCACGGCATCGGCTTCAAGACCGTCGAGGAGGCCATCGGCCTGCGCAACCACGTCATCGAACAGATGGACATCGCCTCCTCCACCCGCGACCCCGCGATCCGCGACGCCGCCCTGACCTTCGTCTTCGTCGGCGGCGGTTACGCCGGCGTGGAGGCGCTCGGCCGAGCTGGAGGACATGGCCCGCTACGCCGCGCGCTACTACCACAACGTCAAGCCCGAGGACATGAAGTGGATCCTCGTCGAGGCCACGGACCGCATCCTGCCCGAGGTCGGCGAGGAGATGGGCCGCTACGCCGTCACGCGAGCTGCGCCGCCGCAACATCGACGTACGCCTGGAGACCCGCCTCGACTCCTGCGCGGACCGGGTCGCCGTCCTCAGCGACGGCGCCCGCTTCCCGACCCGTACGGTCGTGTGGACCGCCGGCGTGAAACCGCACCCCGTCCTCGCCGCCACCGACCTGCCGCTGAACGAGCGCGGCCGCCTCAAGTGCACCGCCGAGCTGACCGTCGAGGGCGTCGAGCACGCCTGGGCCGCGGGCGACGCCGCCGCCGTCCCCGACATCACCGCCGAGGAGCCCGGCAAGGAGTGCGCCCCCAACGCCCAGCACGCCGTGCGCCAGGCCAAGACCCTCGCCGACAACATCGTCCGCTCGCTGCGCGGCGAGCCCCTGGAGAAGTACGCCCACAAGTACGCCGGCTCGGTCGCCTCCCTGGGCCTGCACAAGGGCGTCGCGCATGTCTACGGGCGCAAGCTCAAGGGCTACCCTGCCTGGTTCATGCACCGCGCCTACCACCTGAGCCGGGTCCCCACCTTCAACCGCAAGGCCCGGGTGCTCGCCGAATGGACCCTGTCGGGGCTCTTCAAGAGGGAGATCGTCTCCCTCGGCTCACTCGAACACCCCCGCGCGGAGTTCGAACTCGCGGCCGGTGGAAAGTCTCCTCAGGCCCCGAAGGGGTCGTCCTGACCGGATTCAGGAACTCCACTGATCGGCTCGACGTCTGAGAGATGTCGGCCCGGTCGGAATCCGGACTGCAAGACGGTCCTGGTCCTGGCCCTGGCCCACGTCCTTGGTCCACGTCCTTGGGCGGGTCGACCGCCCCGCACCTCACAAGGCGTTCCCAGGCGCCGCATCCCCTGAGGCACGGTTCTGGATAGCCTCTGCGACGCGGGCCGGACCGGACTCCGGGGCCGGCCCCGGACAACAGGATGAGACAAGGATTCGCTGCTGCATCTCCCAGGGGAATCTCCCAGGAGACAACCCCCAGGCCCCGCCCCGGCCACTCCCTGGCCGACCCCAGACGATCAAGACGATCAAGACGAGGCAAGGATTCGGTGAACTTCACGCGCTGGAGCGCCCGGCTCCCCGGAACGCAGCGCCGCGCCGCTGCGCGGACCGATGTCACGGTCATCCCGGACCGGACGGACCGGAAGGGGAAGCTCCGTACCCGCGGCCCGCGCCGAGCGGCCGGCCGACGGGGCGCCCCGCACGCCCGCCGTCGACGACCTGCCGACCCGCGAGGTCCTCGACCGCATCCCGGCCCTCGTCGCCCTCGTGCACGGCCCCGAGCACCGCATCGCGTACGTCAACGACGCCTACGCCGCGGCCTTCGGCGCACGACCCCTCGGCGAGCCCGCCCGCGAGGCCCTGCCCGAACTGGACGAACTCGGCCTGCTCCCGCTCCTCGACCAGGTGCTGCGCAGCGGCAAGCCCCGTACGGTCAAGTCCCGCAAGGCGCCCGGCGGCCGCTCGTACACGTTCACCTGCACGCCCGTCGACATCTCGGCCACTCCCGAAGGCAGTGGCACGTCCGCGTCCGGCAGTCCGGACGGCAAGGCGCCAGGCGGCGGGGTGCTCATCTTCGCCGCCGACGTCACCGACCATGCCGAGGCCGCCGAACGCCTGCGCGCCAGCGAGCGCCGCCAGCGCGAAACCGCCGTCACCCTCCAGCGCTCCCTGCTCCCGCAGGAGCTGGAGCAGCCCGACGACCTGCGCATCGCCGCCACCTACCACCCCGGCGGCACGGAGGCCGCGGTCGGCGGCGACTGGTACGACGTCATCACCCTCGGCGGCGGCCGCACGGCCCTGGTCATCGGCGACGTCATGGGCCGCGGCGTACGCGCGGCAGCCGTCATGGGCCAACTCCGCACAGCGGTCCGCGCGTACGCCCGCCTCGACCTCCCCCCGCACGAGGTCCTCCAGCTCCTCGACGGTCTCGCCACCGAGATCGACGCCAACCAGATCGCCACCTGCGTCTACGCCGTCCACGACCCCAACGAGGGCCGCCTGGTCTACGCCTCGGCGGGCCACCTGCCGATCCTCGTCCGCGACGAGAGCGGCAGTCGTGCTGCGCGCCGACGAACCCACCGGCCCACCGCTCGGCACGGGCGGCTGGCTGCACGCCTCGGGCTCGATCCCCCTCGGCCCCGGCTCCACCGCCGTCCTCTACACCGACGGCCTGGTCGAGCGCCGCGACGCGGACATCGACGAGGGCATCGCCGCCCTGGAAGCGCGCCCTCGCGGGCGCCACGGGCAGCCCCCAGGTCGATCTGCGACCGCCTGGTCCGCTCGGCGGGCGTCACGGCCGACCACGACGACGACGTGGCGGTCCTGGTCCTCCAGCACCCGGCCCGCACCGGCCCCGACGGCGAACTCTTCCGCAACGCCGCCCTGGAACTCCTCGGCGGCGTCGAAGCGGCCCCACGCGCGCGTGCGTTCGCCTCCGGCGTCCTGACCAGCTGGCGCTTCCCCACCGGACCTGCACGACCTCGGCGTCCTGGCCGCCAGCGAGCTCGTCGCCAACTCCCTCCAGCACGGCACCCCGCCCATGCGCCTGCGCCTGCGCCGCACCGACCGCCGCCTGATCGTCGAGGTCACCGACGGCGACGACCATCTCCCGCGCCGCCGCCGCGCCGAACCGGCCGACGAGGCCGGCCGCGGCATCGCCATCGTCGCCACGATCGCCTCCACCTGGGGCTCCCGCCGCACTCCGGGCGGCGGCAAGGCGGTGTGGTGCGAGTTCGCGCTACCGCGGGGCGTCGGCTGACCGGGTCTGCTGAACCCCCGGCGATCCGTCGACTCAGTGACCTGGACTGAGCTGAGGGTGCGGCCCTGAGGACGGATGAGGTTTGGCACGGCACTCCGCGGGGGAGACTTGACACTCCTCCCCGTGATCCGTAAAGTTTTCGGGTTGCCACGGAGCTGTAACGGTTCTGCGGCAGCACATCCTGCCGCGCAAGCGGCAACCCAAACCATCAGAACGATCTCCCAACCGGGTCGATTTCGGCGTGTCCGAATTCAATGCGATGGGGGGCTCGGCGGCCCGATTGGGAATCGCCGGAGAATCCGCTAGGGTTTGGGACGTCGGAACGGCTCGAAAGGCCGCGAAGACAACCCCACCGACGGGGAATCGGGCCCGAAAGGATCTGATAGAGTCGGAACCGCCGGAAAGGGAAACGCGAAAGCGGAAAACTGGAAAGCACCGAGGAAATCGGATCGGAAGAAGATCTGATAGAGTCGGAAACGCAAGATCGAAGGGAAGCGCCCGGAGGAAAGCCCGAGGATAACTGGGTGAGTACAAAGGAAGCGTCCGTTCCTTGAGAACTCAACAGCGTGCCAAAAGTCAACGCCAGATATGTTGATACCCCGTTCCCGGCCATTCGGCTGGGGCGAGGTTCCTTTGAAACAAACACAGCGAGGACGCTGTGAACGGCCGGGCTTATTCCGCCTGGCTGTTCCGCTCTCGTGATGTGTGCACCGGCTGTATTAATTTACTGGCCGAGTAAACATTCACGGAGAGTTTGATCCTGGCTCAGGACGAACGCTGGCGGCGTGCTTAACACATGCAAGTCGAACGATGAACCACTTCGGTGGGGATTAGTGGCGAACGGGTGAGTAACACGTGGGCAATCTGCCCTGCACTCCGGGACAAGCCCTGGAAACGGGGTCTAATACCGGATACAACCCTCCCAGGCATCTGGAGGGGTGGAAAGCTCCGGCGGTGCAGGATGAGCCCGCGGCCTATCAGCTTGTTGGTGAGGTAATGGCCCACCAAGGCGACGACGGGTAGCCGGCCTGAGAGGGCGACCGGCCACACTGGGACTGAGACACGGCCCAGACTCCTACGGGAGGCAGCAGTGGGGAATATTGCACAATGGGCGAAAGCCTGATGCAGCGACGCCGCGTGAGGGATGACGGCCTTCGGGTTGTAAACCTCTTTCAGCAGGGAAGAAGCGTAAGTGACGGTACCTGCAGAAGAAGCGCCGGCTAACTACGTGCCAGCAGCCGCGGTAATACGTAGGGCGCAAGCGTTGTCCGGAATTATTGGGCGTAAAGAGCTCGTAGGCGGCTTGTCACGTCGGATGTGAAAGCCCGGGGCTTAACCCCGGGTCTGCATTCGATACGGGCAGGCTAGAGTTCGGTAGGGGAGATCGGAATTCCTGGTGTAGCGGTGAAATGCGCAGATATCAGGAGGAACACCGGTGGCGAAGGCGGATCTCTGGGCCGATACTGACGCTGAGGAGCGAAAGCGTGGGGAGCGAACAGGATTAGATACCCTGGTAGTCCACGCCGTAAACGGTGGGAACTAGGTGTTGGCGACATTCCACGTCGTCGGTGCCGCAGCTAACGCATTAAGTTCCCCGCCTGGGGAGTACGGCCGCAAGGCTAAAACTCAAAGGAATTGACGGGGGCCCGCACAAGCAGCGGAGCATGTGGCTTAATTCGACGCAACGCGAAGAACCTTACCAAGGCTTGACATACACCGGAAACGCCTGGAGACAGGGGCCCCCTTTGTGGTCGGTGTACAGGTGGTGCATGGCTGTCGTCAGCTCGTGTCGTGAGATGTTGGGTTAAGTCCCGCAACGAGCGCAACCCTTGTCCTGTGTTGCCAGCACGCCCTTCGGGGTGGTGGGGACTCACGGGAGACTGCCGGGGTCAACTCGGAGGAAGGTGGGGACGACGTCAAGTCATCATGCCCCTTATGTCTTGGGCTGCACACGTGCTACAATGGCCGGTACAATGAGCTGCGAGGCCGTGAGGCGGAGCGAATCTCAAAAAGCCGGTCTCAGTTCGGATTGGGGTCTGCAACTCGACCCCATGAAGTCGGAGTCGCTAGTAATCGCAGATCAGCATTGCTGCGGTGAATACGTTCCCGGGCCTTGTACACACCGCCCGTCACGTCACGAAAGTCGGTAACACCCGAAGCCGGTGGCCCAACCCCCTTGTGGGGAGGGAGTCGTCGAAGGTGGGACTGGCGATTGGGACGAAGTCGTAACAAGGTAGCCGTACCGGAAGGTGCGGCTGGATCACCTCCTTTCTAAGGAGCATCTAGTGGCTACGGGCGGTCCAGAGCCATTTCGTCGGCGCATGTCCGGCGGTGGTTGCTCATGGGTGGAACGTTGACTATTCGGCACGGTCCTGGTCTGGCTGGTCTGCAGTACTGCCCTTCGGGGGCGTGGAAAGCGGCTCGGGGCGGTTGGGGGTGTCGGGCACGCTGTTGGGTGTCTGAGGGCACGGGCCGTGTGTGCTTGCTTGCTCTTCGGTGCCGGTCCCGGTGTAGACTCCTTCGTGGGGTGGGGGTGGCGGGTGGCTGGTTGTTGTTTGAGAACTGCACAGTGGACGCGAGCATCTGTGGCCAAGTTTTTAAGGGCGCACGGTGGATGCCTTGGCACCAGGAACCGATGAAGGACGTGGGAGGCCGCGATAGGCCCCGGGGAGCTGTCAACCGAGCTGTGATCCGGGGGTGTCCGAATGGGGAAACCCGGCAGTCGTCATGGGCTGTCACCCGCACCTGAATGTATAGGGTGTGTGGAGGGAACGCGGGGAAGTGAAACATCTCAGTACCCGCAGGAAGAGAAAACAACCGTGATTCCGGGAGTAGTGGCGAGCGAAACCGGATGAGGCTAAACCGTATGTGTGTGAGACCCGGCAGGGGTTGCGCATGCGGGGTTGTGGGAGTTCTCTTGATCGGTCTGCCGGCCGGTCGGTCGAGTGAGAAATTGTACGGTGTAGGCGAAGGGCATGCGAAAGGCCCGGCGTAGAGGGTAAGACCCCCGTAGCTGAAATGTCTGCAACTCGTTTGTGGACACCCAAGTAGCATGGGGCCCGAGAAATCCTGTGTGAATCTGGCGGGACCACCCGTTAAGCCTAAATATTCCCTGGTGACCGATAGCGGATAGTACCGTGAGGGAATGGTGAAAAGTACCGCGGGAGCGGAGTGAAAGAGTACCTGAAACCGTGTGCCTACAAGCCGTGGGAGCGTCGCAGTCGAGTCTTGTCTCGGTGTGTCGTGACTGCGTGCCTTTTGAAGAATGAGCCTGCGAGTTTGCGGCATGTTGCGAGGTTAACCCGTGTGGGGGAGCCGTAGCGAAAGCGAGTCCGAAGAGGGCGTTTGAGTAGCGTGTTCAAGACCCGAAGCGGAGTGATCTAGCCATGGGCAGGGTGAAGCGGAGGTAAGAGCGTCGTGGAGGCCCGAACCCACCAGGGTTGAAAACCTGGGGGATGACCTGTGGTTAGGGGTGAAAGGCCAATCAAACTCCGTGATAGCTGGTTCTCCCCGAAATGCATTTAGGTGCAGCGTCGTGTGTTTCTTGCCGGAGGTAGAGCACTGGATAGGCGATGGGCCCTACCGGGTTACTGACCTTAGCCAAACTCCGAATGCCGGTAAGTGAGAGCGCGGCAGTGAGACTGTGGGGGATAAGCTCCATGGTCGAGAGGGAAACAGCCCAGAGCATCGACTAAGGCCCCTAAGCGTGTGCTAAGTGGGAAAGGATGTGGAGTCGCAGAGACAACCAGGAGGTTGGCTTAGAAGCAGCCATCCTTGAAAGAGTGCGTAATAGCTCACTGGTCAAGTGATTCCGCGCCGACAATGTAGCGGGGCTCAAGTACACCGCCGAAGTCGTGTCACTCCAGCATGTAGACCTAACGGGTGCTGGGTGGGTAGGGGAGCGTCGTGTGCCGGGTGAAGCAGCCGTGGAAGCGAGTTGTGGACGGTTCACGAGTGAGAATGCAGGCATGAGTAGCGATACACACGTGGGAAACGTGTGCGCCGATTGACTAAGGGTTCCTGGGTCAAGCTGATCTGCCCAGGGTAAGTCGGGGCCTAAGGCGAGGCCGACAGGCGTAGTCGATGGATAACCGGTTGATATTCCGGTACCCGCTGTGCAGCGCCAACGCTGAATCAGGTGATGCTAAGTCCGTGAAGCCGCCTCCGGATCCTTCGGGTGATGGGGTGTGGTGGAGCCGACGGCCCGAGCTGGTAGTAGGTGAGTGATGGGGTGACGCAGGAAGGTAGTCCAGCCCGGGCGGTGGTTGTCCCGGGGTAAGGGTGTAGCCCGTCGTGCAGGTAAATCCGTGCGACATGTGGGTGAGACCTGATGCCGAGCCGATTGTGGTGAAGTGGATGATCCTATGCTGTCGAGAAAAGCCTCTAGCGAGTTTCGTGGCGGCCCGTACCCTAAACCGACTCAGGTGGTCTGGTAGAGAATACCGAGGCGTTCGGGTGAACTATGGTTAAGGAACTCGGCAAAATGCCCCCGTAACTTCGGGAGAAGGGGGGCCATTGCTGGTGATCGGACATTTGCTGCGTGAGCTGGGGGTGGCCGCAGAGACCAGCGAGAAGCGACTGTTTACTAAAAACACAGGTCCGTGCGAAGCCGTAAGGCGATGTATACGGACTGACGCCTGCCCGGTGCTGGAACGTTAAGGGGACCGGTTAGTCACTCTTCGGGTGGCGAAGCTGAGAACTTAAGCGCCAGTAAACGGCGGTGGTAACTATAACCATCCTAAGGTAGCGAAATTCCTTGTCGGGTAAGTTCCGACCTGCACGAATGGCGTAACGACTTCTTGACTGTCTCAACCATAGGCCCGGTGAAATTGCACTACGAGTAAAGATGCTCGTTTCGCGCAGCAGGACGGAAAGACCCCGGGACCTTTACTATAGCTTGATATTGGTGTTCGGTTCGGTTTGTGTAGGATAGGTGGGAGACTGTGAAGCGGCCGCGCCAGCGGTGGTGGAGTCGTTGTTGAAATACCACTCTGGTCGTGCTGGATGTCTAACCTGGGTCCGTGATCCGGATCGGGGACAGTGTCTGGTGGGTAGTTTAACTGGGGCGGTTGCCTCCTAAAGGG
>CAVQGD010000039.1:90000-97523 GCA_963711935.1 uncultured Actinomycetota bacterium | reverse complement strand
GATCGAGGGCGAGGCCGAGTCCCCCAGCGGCTCCGCCGCGGGCTCTGACGAGAAGAAGGACACTGTGTCTGACAGCGGCTCCGCCGCGGGCGACAAGTGACGTCGCGCAGCCCCCTGGTAACGGCCCGCTCCTCCTCGGAGGCGCGGGCCGTCGCCCGTACCCAAACCCTCATCAAGGGCACGAGCGGCATCGGTACGGTCCGCAAGACCACCCTCCCGGGCGGCCTGCGCATCGTCACCGAGACACTGCCCTCCGTGCGCTCCGCCACCTTCGGCATCTGGGCCCACGTCGGCTCCCGCGACGAGACCCCCTCCCTGAACGGCGCCACGCACTACCTGGAGCACCTGCTCTTCAAGGGCACGAGCCGCAGGTCCGCCCTGGACATCTCCTCCGCCCTCGACGCGGTCGGCGGCGAGATGAACGCGTTCACGGCGAAGGAGTACACGTGCTACTACGCGCGCGTGCTCGACGCCGACCTCCCGCTCGCCATCGACGTCGTCTGCGACATGCTCACCGGCTCGCTCATCGTCGAAGACGACGTCAATGTCGAACGCGGCGCCATCCTCGAAGAGATCGCCATGACGGAGGACGATCCGGGCGACTGCGTACACGACCTGTTCGCCCACACCATGTTCGGCGACAATCCCCTCGGCCGTCCTGTCCTCGGCACGGTCGAGACGGTCAACGCCCTCACCGCCGACCGCATCCGCCGCTTCTACAAGAAGCACTACGACCCGACGCACCTCGTCGTAGCCTGCGCGGGCAACGTCGACCACAACAAGGTCGTCAGACAGGTCCGCGCGGCCTTCGAACAGGCGGGCGCCCTCAAAGGCCCCGACGCCACCCCGGTCGCCCCGCGCGACGGCCGCCGCACCCTCCGCACCGCCGGCCGCGTCGAGCTCCTCGCCCGCAAGACAGAGCAGGCCCACGTCGTCCTCGGCATGCCCGGCCTCGCCCGCACCGACGACCGCCGCTGGGCCCTTGGCGTGCTCAACACCGCGCTCGGCGGCGGCATGTCGTCCCGCCTCTTCCAGGAAGTACGGGAGAAACGCGGCCTGGCGTACAGCGTGTACTCCTACACCTCGGGCTTCGCCGACTGCGGCCTCTTCGGGGTGTACGCGGGCTGTCGCCCGGCCCAGGTCCACGACGTACTGAAGATCTGCCGCGACGAGCTCGACCAGGTCGCCGAGCACGGCCTGCCCGATGACGAGATCGACCGCGCCATCGGCCAGCTCCGCGGCTCCACGGTTCTCGGCCTGGAGGACACCGGCGCGCTCATGAACCGTATCGGCAAGAGCGAGCTGTGCTGGGGCGAGCAGATCTCCGTCGACGAGATGCTGACCCGGATGGCCATGGTCACCCCGGACGACGTACGGTCCGTGGCCCGCGACATCCTGGGACAGCGGCCCTCGCTGTCGGTCATCGGCCCGCTCAAGGACAAGCAGGCCTCCCGGCTGCACGAGGCGGTGGCGTGAAGCAAAGAAGTGGCGTGAAGCGCGGTGAAGTGGCATGAAGCGCGGTGGTATGAACCGGCGGTAAGTTCGCGTACGTCCCCCGTTCGCGTACTCCTCGACGTAAGTCCTCGAAACCCGCATCCCCGTAAGGAAGCAACAACATGAGCAAGCTGCGCGTGGCGGTCCTCGGTGCCAAGGGCCGTATCGGAGCCGAGGCGGTACGGGCTGTCGAGGCCGCCGAGGACATGGAGCTGGTGGCCGCCCTCGGCAGCGCGGACAAACTCGAGACGCTCGCCGCGTCGGGTGCCCAGGTCGCAGTCGAACTCACCACCCCCGCCTCGGTGATGGGCAACCTCGACTTCTGCGTACGCCACGCGATCCACGCGGTCGTGGGTACGACGGGCTGGACCGACGAGCGGCTCGCACAGCTGAAGAGCTGGCTGGCCCGGTCCCCGGAGACGGGCGTGCTCATCGCCCCCAACTTCTCCATCGGGGCCGTTCTGACCATGAAGTTCGCCGAGAAGGCCGCGCCTTACTTCGAGTCCGTCGAGGTCGTCGAGCTGCACCACCCGAACAAGGTGGACGCCCCCAGCGGCACCGCCACCCGCACCGCCCAGCTCATCGCCGCCGCCCGCGAGCGCGCCGGCAGCGCCCCCCAGCCCGACGCCACGGTCACGGCCCTCGACGGCGCCCGCGGCGCAAGCGTCGACGGAGTGCCCGTCCACGCCGTACGGCTGCGGGGCCTGCTCGCCCACCAGGAAGTGCTGCTCGGCGGCGAGGGAGAGACCCTCACCCTCCGCCACGACTCCCTCCACCACAGCAGCTTCATGCCGGGCATCCTGCTCGGCGCCCGCCGGGTGGGGACCACCCCGGGCCTCACCTTCGGCCTCGAGCACTTCCTCGACCTGAACTGAACGGTCGAACTGAACGGTCGAACTGAACGGTCGGAAGAAAACACCATGCGCGCGAAGATCACGTACGCTCTCACGGCCGCCGTCCTGGTCGTCTATTTCGTCCTGGTCGGCAGCCGCGGGCTCCTGTTGATCGAGACCGGCACACCCGTCACGGTCGTCTTCGGCGTGGCAGTGCTGATCCTGCCGGTGATCGGGGTGTGGTTCCTGTGGAAGAACACCCAGTTCGTCCGCAGGGCCCATCAGCTCGCTGCCGAACTCGACGCCGAAGGCGGCCTGCCCGTCGACGAGTTGAAACGCACACCGGGCGGGCGCATCGACCGCGACTCGGCCGACGAGATCTTCGCCCAGCGCAAGGCCGAGACCGAGGATGCCCCCGACGACTGGCGCAGCTGGTTCCGCCTCGCCGTCGCCTACCACGACGCCCGCGACACGCCCCGGGCACGCAAGGCGATGCAACACGCGATCTCACTCCACGGCAGCCCTTTGCGCCTGAACCGGCGCCGCTTTCGCGGAGCTGGCTGATGCTTCGACCTCCTTTTGCGCCTGAACCGGCGCCGCTTTCGCGGAGCTGGCTGATGCTTCGTCGTGGTTCCTCAATTGATGGTTGCGGTGGTCGCGGGGAACCACTGCAACCGTGGAGGACCACTGCAACCCGTGGGTGGATCACTGCAACCTGTGGCTGGACTACCGCAACCTGTAGGTAGACCCACCCGTAGGTAGACCCACCGCAACCGGAGTATCAGACGCCCCGTCCGTACTCCGCGGCCCATGCCTCCACCGTGTCCGCCGCCCGCTCGAAGGCCTCCGCACGCGCCAGGAAGTCCGCGTTGTGCGTGGTCATCAGCGGCGGCACCTCCTCGGGCGCACGGCCCCCGCACACGAGGACGAGGGCCTGCCCCTGCACGGTGCGCGGCAGCCCGAGCCAGCGCACTGGCTGCTGGACCGTCCGCGCCGAGACGATCTGCTCCCAGGGCGTCATACGCGTGCGGAAGAAGCCCACCGTGCGCAGCCCCCGCGCGCTCACCCACGTCCCCACGCGCAGCAGTCGCAGAGCGCAGACGATGATGAGCAGCGCCACCGCGAAGCAGACGGCACCGGCCGACAGGGTCCCGGCCACCGCGATGATGCACGCCGCGGCGAGCACGTACGAGGCGAGCAGCAGCAGGAGTGCGGCCGAGCCCACCCGCCACGGCCCGGGACGATAGGGCCGCCGCCAGCGGTCGCGGTCGGCGAACGGCAACGCCTGGTCGCCCGCGGTCTGGTCGAAAGCGCGGTCGGCGGTCAGGAAGGGCAGGGGCACAGCCGCTCCTCAGTCAATCCGTACTCGATCCATGCATGAACATCGCCGGGTGAGGTTATCGAGCCGGGTGCCCGGTCACCACACGCGGGGGCCATGGGGGCGCGCCGCGCCGCTCGGGCGGCGCGGCCGGGCTTCCTGGCTTCGAAGTTCGCCGAGGAATGTCGCGGCACACCACCGAACGGCCGTTGTCAGTAGCGGGCCGTAGAGTGGGCGCCGCCCGAGAGAAGTGATGGAAGGGACCCTCCGAGCCGTGACCGACACCCCCGCAGACGACCTCAAGCCTCGCTTTCACAGCGATGTCACCGTCGAGCTGGTCAAGCACAGCGCGGCCGACTCCGACGTGCTGTGGGCCGCCCGCGTCTCCACCGCCGGCGAGCAGTCCCTGGAGGAGCTGAAGAAGGACCCGGAGCGCTCCAAGGGCCTGATCAACTTCCTGATGCGGGACCGGCACGGCAGCCCCTTCGAGCACAACTCGATGACGTTCTTCATCAGCGCACCGATCTTCGTATTCCGCGAGTTCATGCGGCACCGGGTGGGCTGGTGTCTTGCGGGCGACACCGAGATCACGCTGGAGAGCGAAGCGGGTAATCCGCGACGGCGCACCCTCGCCGAGCTCTACAAGCTCTGGCATCTGGGCGTCGAGGACCGGCTTCCGCACTCCGCCGGCGGCGTGACCTGGCACAGCCGGGCCGGTAAGTGGATGGCCCAGGTCCGCCTCGGTGAGACTGACCACTACCTTGGCCTCCACGAGAGCCGTGAGGCCGCCGAGTCCGTCGTCGCGGAATTCCGCGAGCTGCACCCGAGCACCCGTCTCCGCACGCTCGAATCGGTGCGTCGCCACCATGTCCGTTGCTATGACGAGGAGACTCTGCTCGCCCAGCGGGCCAGGATCGTCGAGGTGATCGAGTCAGGGGTGAAGCCCCTGATCAAGATCACCACTGCCTCCGGGAAGGTGCTGCGCTCCACGGTCGATCACGCCGTGTTCACTCCTGAGGGCTGGCGCAAGGCAGGCGAACTCGCTGTGGGCGACGCTGTCATGGCGGCCGGCACTGCCTCTCGTCCCTCCCAGGCCCTGATCCCGCCGAGTCTGCGGCGCGGCATCGGCGTATGGACCTCCATGCAGCGGCAGCGGCTGATCAAGGAGACCGACACCTGCCACCTCTGCGGGCAGGACTTCCCCCGTGACCAGCTTGCCCTGGACCACGTCGTCCCTGTGGCCGGTGACCTGACTCAGGCCCTCGACGAGAAGAACCTCGCTCCTGCTTGTGAGCCCTGCCATGCCGTCAAGAGTGCGGGAGAACAGGCGCTGGCCCAGCGCGGCGGCAAGATCGCCAAGGCAGTTCCGGACCTGATCGTCTCCCTTGAGGACGACGGGGAGGAGATGACCTACGACCTGTCCGTCGAAGGTCCCTGGCACAACTTCCTTGCGAACGGGATCGTTGTGCACAACTCCTACAACGAGGAGTCCGGTCGCTACCGGGAACTCCAGCCGGTCTTCTACCTCCCCGGTGAGTCCCGCAAGCTCGTCCAGGAGGGCCGCCCCGGGAAGTACGTCTTCGTGGAGGGCACCCAGGCCCAGCAGGAGCTGGCCGGCCGCGTCATGGAGGACTCGTATGTGCACGCGTACGAGGCATACCAGGAGATGCTCGCCGCCGGCGTAGCCCGCGAAGTCGCCCGCTCGGTCCTCCCGGTCGGCCTGTATTCCTCGATGTACGCCACCTGCAACGCCCGCTCGCTGATGCACTTCCTCGGCCTGCGCACCCAGCACGACCTCGCGAAGGTCCCCTCCTTCCCGCAGCGGGAGATCGAGATGGTCGGCGAGAAGATGGAGGCAGAGTGGGCCAAGCTCATGCCGTTGACGTATGCCGCCTTCAATGCCAACGGCCGGATCGCCCCGTAACCCGAACAGCACTGGTCTCCCCAAGTGCCCAGGTACGGGCTATCCCAGAGGGGTGTCCGTATTGCGGCATTTCGTGAAGTTCATCTAGCCTGGCCAAAGGGACCCGGTACTGCTTGAACCCCCGAGCAGGCAGTGCCGGGCTCCATCTTTATCCGGCTTTGTCTGGACTTTTACCGCCCTCCGAGGGCAGACCGAGTCTTGAGCAGCGAGTAGCGTGGTACTCATGGCTCCGATCTCCACTCCGCAGACCCCCTTCGGACGGGTCCTCACCGCCATGGTCACGCCCTTCACGGCGGACGGCGCACTCGACCTCGACGGCGCACAGCGGCTCGCCACCCACCTGGTGGACGCAGGCAATGACGGCCTGATCATCAACGGCACCACCGGCGAGTCCCCCACCACCAACGACGCGGAGAAATCGGATCTCGTACGGGCCGTCCTGGAGGCAGTCGGCGACCGGGCCCACATCGTCGCCGGCGTGGGAACGAACAACACCCATCACAGCATCGAGCTGACACGCGCCGCCGAGAAGGCCGGCGCCCACGGCCTGCTGGTCGTCACGCCGTACTACAACAAGCCCCCGCAAGAAGGCCTCCACCGGCACTTCAAGGCCGTCGCCGACGCCGCCGAGCTGCCCGTCATGCTGTACGACATCCCCGGCCGCAGCGGTGTCCCGATCGCTACCGAGACGCTCGTCCGCCTCGCCGAGCACCCGCGGATCGTCGCCAACAAGGACGCCAAGGGCGACCTCGGCCGCGCCAGCTGGGCCATCGCCCAGTCCGGCCTCGCCTGGTACTCCGGCGACGACATGCTGAACCTGCCCCTGCTGTCCGTGGGCGCGGTCGGCTTCGTCTCGGTCGTCGGCCATGTCGTCACTCCGGAGCTGCGCGCCCTGGTCGAGGCCTACGTCTCCGGTGACGTCCACAAGGCCACAGAGATCCACCAGAAGCTGCTCCCGGTCTTCACCGGCATGTTCCGCACCCAGGGCGTGATGACCGCCAAGGCGGCGCTCTCGCTGCGGGGCCTGCCGGCCGGGCCCTTGCGCGCCCCCATGGTCGAGCTCACGTCCGAGGAGACCACCCAGCTCAAGATCGATCTTGCCGCTGGCGGGGTACAGCTCTGACAACGGACTTCACAACTTCACAATTTCACAACTGAAGAAGCAGGACGAAGGTGCCTGCGCCCACACCAAACAGCTACTTCTGCACGAACGTCATGCGCGCCACGTGCCCCCAGGTACGTGGCGTGTGTGGTGAGGAGAGTCTTTTGAGTCATCCGCATCCTGAACTCGGCTCGCCGCCGAAGCTCCCCGAGGGCGGCCTGCGGGTCACCCCGCTCGGTGGCCTCGGTGAAATCGGGCGGAACATGACCGTCTTCGAGTACGGCGGCCGCCTGCTGATCGTCGACTGCGGAGTGCTCTTCCCCGAGGAGGAGCAACCCGGAATCGACCTGATCCTGCCGGACTTCTCGTCCATCCGGGACCGCCTCGACGACATCGAGGGCATTGTCCTTACCCATGGCCACGAGGACCACATCGGCGGCGTCCCGTACTTGCTCCGCGAGAAACCGGACATCCCGCTGATCGGCTCCAAGCTGACCCTCGCCCTCATCGAGGCCAAGCTCCAAGAGCACCGCATCCGCCCGTACACCCTCGAGGTGGTTGAGGGGAACCGCGAGCGCATCGGCCCCTTCGACTGCGAGTTCATCGCGGTCAACCATTCCATCCCGGACGCCCTCGCCGTCGCCATCCGCACCCCCGCGGGCATGGTGGTCCACACGGGCGACTTCAAGATGGACCAGCTGCCACTGGACAACCGGCTGACGGATCTCCACGCGTTCGCACGCCTGAGCGAGGAGGGGATCGACCTTCTCCTCGCCGACTCGACGAACGCCGAGGTCCCGGGCTTCGTTCCGCCCGAGCGTGACATCTCCAATGTCCTGCGCCAGGTCTTCG
>CAVQGD010000039.1:0-85000 GCA_963711935.1 uncultured Actinomycetota bacterium | reverse complement strand
CTTGTAGTAGGTGAGTGATGGGGTGACGCAGGAAGGCAGTCCAGCCCGGGCGGTGGTCGTCCCGGGGTAAGGGTGTAGGCCGTGCGGCAGGTAAATCCGCCGCACATGCAGGCTGAGACCTGATGCCGAGCCGATTCTGGTGAAGTGGATGATCCTATGCTGTCGAGAAAAGCCTCTAGCGAGTTTTGTGGCGGCCCGTACCCTAAACCGACTCAGGTGGTCAGGTAGAGAATACCGAGGCGTTCGGGTGAACTATGGTTAAGGAACTCGGCAAAATGCCCCCGTAACTTCGGGAGAAGGGGGGCCATCACTGGTGACGGTCTTTACGACCTGAGCTGGAGGTGGCCGCAGAGACCAGCGAGAAGCGACTGTTTACTAAAAACACAGGTCCGTGCGAAGCCGTAAGGCGAGGTATACGGACTGACGCCTGCCCGGTGCTGGAACGTTAAGGGGACCGGTTAGTGCGCCTTCGGGTGTGGCGAAGCTGAGAACTTAAGCGCCAGTAAACGGCGGTGGTAACTATAACCATCCTAAGGTAGCGAAATTCCTTGTCGGGTAAGTTCCGACCTGCACGAATGGCGTAACGACTTCTCGACTGTCTCAACCATAGGCCCGGTGAAATTGCACTACGAGTAAAGATGCTCGTTTCGCGCAGCAGGACGGAAAGACCCCGGGACCTTTACTACAGTTTGATATTGGTGTTCGGTTCGGCTTGTGTAGGATAGCTGGGAGACTATGAAGCCGTCACGCCAGTGGTGGTGGAGTCGTCGTTGAAATACCAGTCTGGTCGTGCTGGATGTCTAACCTGGGTCCGTGATCCGGATCGGGGACAGTGTCTGATGGGTAGTTTAACTGGGGCGGTTGCCTCCTAAAGGGTAACGGAGGCGCCCAAAGGTTCCCTCAGCCTGGTTGGTAATCAGGTGTTGAGTGTAAGTGCACAAGGGAGCTTGACTGTGAGACCGACGGGTCGAGCAGGGACGAAAGTCGGGACTAGTGATCCGGCGGTGGCTTGTGGAAGCGCCGTCGCTCAACGGATAAAAGGTACCCCGGGGATAACAGGCTGATCTTCCCCAAGAGTCCATATCGACGGGATGGTTTGGCACCTCGATGTCGGCTCGTCGCATCCTGGGGCTGGAGTCGGTCCCAAGGGTTGGGCTGTTCGCCCATTAAAGCGGTACGCGAGCTGGGTTTAGAACGTCGTGAGACAGTTCGGTCCCTATCCGCTGCGCGCGCAGGAACATTGAGAAGGGCTGTCCCTAGTACGAGAGGACCGGGACGGACGGACCTCTGGTGTGCCAGTTGTTCTGCCAAGGGCATGGCTGGTTGGCTACGTTCGGGAGGGATAACCGCTGAAAGCATCTAAGCGGGAAGCCTGCTTCGAGATGAGTATTCCCACCCCCTTTGAGGGGTTAAGGCTCCCAGGAGACGACTGGGTTGATAGGCCGGATCTGGAAGCCCTGTGAGGGGTGGAGGTGACCGGTACTAATAGGCCGAGGGCTTGTCCTGTGTTTGCTCGCGTCCACTGTGTTGGTTCTGAAACCACGAACACGCCTCTCCCGGTAGGCTACTGGGGTTGAGGCCCGGTTCGAAATTTCATAGTGTTTCGGTGGTTATAGCGTGAGGGAAACGCCCGGTTACATTCCGAACCCGGAAGCTAAGCCTTACAGCGCCGATGGTACTGCAGGGGGGACCCTGTGGGAGAGTAGGACACCGCCGAACAAATATTGAGAAAGAGCTGGTCCCCGGAACTTCGGTTTCGGGACCAGCTTTTTTTCATTCTGTGTCACTTCGTGTTCACGTTGCGCTAGCAGCATTCGCAATATGGGTACAGCCGCAATGCTCAGCGCCGCAGGTATCGGTGCAGGCGATGAGGTCATAGTGCCGGCGTTCGGCAACGCCGAGGTCACCGAGGCCGTGAAGCTGGCCGGTGCTGTGCCGGTGTTCGCCGACATAGATCCAGGGACGTACTGCCTGGACATCACCGCTGTTGATGCTGCTGTCGCTGTGCGGACCGCGGCCGTGATCGTCGTCCACCGATTCGGCAGAACAGCGGATATCGCAGGACTGCGTGAAATCGGGCAGCGGCACGGGCTGTTGCTGTCTGGAGCAGGGCGAATCCGAGACGCCGTACGACGAGGTCGTGCAGCGCAGGGCCCACGCTGCCTATCTCAGCGGCCGGTTGCATGGAGTGCGTACACCGGACGGTGGGGGTGAACACACCTACCAGCAGTACGTCGTGCGAGTGCCCGGCAATGGGCGGCCCGACCGGGACGCCTTCGCCCGAGCCTTGCGGGCCAAGGGGGTTGAATGCCAGGTGCCGGTGAAGACGCCCGTGCACCGGATGCCCGGATTCCGGCGGGACATCTGCCTCCCGGAGACCGAGCGCGCCGCGGACGAGACGCTGTCGCTGCCCGTGGACGGCTTCCTGACCAGGCGTCAGATACATCGCATTGTCTCCGCCTGCAACGGGCTCGGCGGGCTGTTGCAACCGGCCTTCCCGTGACGTCCCAGAAGCGTTTGGCAGGAGCCGTCCGGTGGTGATGTCGTTCGGTGGTGATGTGGAGCACTCACCAGTGCGGGGTATGATCTATGCAGTTGCCGCGCGGGAAACCTTGAAAAGGTGACTGGCCCCTATAGCTCAGTCGGCAGAGCGTCTCCATGGTAAGGAGAAGGTCAACGGTTCGATTCCGTTTGGGGGCTCTGACAAAAGGCCTCGCCCCTCAGGGCGAGGCCTTTTCTGTGTGCTCGGCCCGTGCGTCCAGCCGCTGTGCTCAAAAGTGGGCTCGGTCAGTCCCTGTGCAGGCCCGGCACCCGCATCGCCAGAATCGCCATGTCGTCGGACGGGGCGTCGGAGGCGAAGCACTCAACCGCGCGCATGATGCGGGCCGCGACCGCGCCCGCAGTCAGGCCCGTGCACGTCCTCAGGACATCAGTGAGGCCGTCGTCGCCCAGCATGCGCGTGCCCTCGCGACGTTCGGTGACACCGTCCGTCACGCACAGCAGGACATCGCCGGGATCGAGGGTGATCGTCTGCTCGCACAGCTCAAGATCTTCCATGACACCGAGCAGGGGCTGGGGCTCGGCCGCCGCCTCGACCGTGCCGTCCTGACGCAGGCGCAGAGGGAGCGGATGGCCGGCGCAGACGACTTTCAGTGTGGCGCTGCCGTCCGCCTGGGGCCACAGCTCGCCGTACAGGAGCGTCAGGAAGCGGCTGCGGGCGCCCTCGTCGATGATGGCGGAGTTCAAGCGCTCCAGCACCGCCGGGCCGCCGAAGCCCTCGCGGGCCAGCAGGCGCAGGGCATGGCGGGCCAGGCCCGTGACCGCGGCTGCCTCCGGGCCCGTACCGCAGACGTCGCCGATAGCGAAGCCGTACGCGCCGTCGCGGATGGGGAAAAGGTCGTAGAAGTCGCCGCCGACCTCGTTGCCCTCGCCGGCCGCGCGGTAGATGACCTCGACCTCGACGCCCTCGATCTCCGGCAGCTCGGGCGGGAGGAGGCTGCGCTGGAGGGACTGGCTGATAGCCATGCGCTCCGAGTACAGGCGGGCGTTGTCCAATGCCAGTGCGGCCCTCCGCGACAGGTCCTCGGCCAGTTCCAGGATTTCCTGGCGGAAGTGTTCGTCCGTCGGCTTGCCCAGCGTCAGCATGCCGATGACGCGGTTGCGAGCCACTAGAGGGAGGATCGACGGTCTCGCCGCCCACGGCCGACGCCGTCGCCAACGTCGTACCGATGCCTGAGCTCACCGTGGCGGGCTCGCTCAGGCTCAGGCCGCGCACGGACGCACGCAGCGCCGCCTGGTGGGCCGCCTCGGCCGGGGCGGCCCAGCCGCGGGCGCCCGGAGTGGGGATCGGATCCGGCGGGGGGAGTTTGGACAGGAGGGCCTTGAGGCCGTCGATGCGGTCCTCGTCCTCGTGGAGGACGTAGGAGAGGTAGGGCTCCGAGGCCTGGTCGGCGATCGTGTAGACCGCGCACCAGGTGGCGAGGGTCGGGATCGTCATCTGAGCCATCAGGGCCAGGGTCTGGTCGCGGTCCAGGGTGCCTGCGAGAAGGTCCGATGCCTCTACCAGGAAGCTGAGCGAGCCTCGGCGCAGACGCTCCAGTTCGCCCAGGCGGGCCGACTCGACGGCGAGCGCGATGCGGTCGGCGGCGAACTGGAGGCACAGGGCCTCCTCGTTGGAGTAGCGGCCGGGGGCCTCCGCGGCCACGCCGAGGGAGCCGGTGAGGCGGCCCTCGACCTTCAGCGGGACCGTGACGACCGAGCGCATGCCGGTGCCGCTGAGCAGCGGTACGGCGCCGGGGACAGCCGTGAGGTCGTCGTGGACAGCCGGCATCCGGGCCGAGCCGTAGCGGCAGGGACCCGCCTCGACGGGGACACGGGCGAAGCGCTGGCGGGCGGAGGGGAGGCCCGTGGATGCGCGTACCTCCAACTCCGTCTCGTCATCGGTCGCGAGGAGCAGGAAGGCCGAGTCGCCGTCGAGCATGTCGCGGGCGCGTTCGACCGTGCGCTGGAGGAGGCCGTCCAGGTCGTCGGGGGCGGGGGAGCCGATGAAGACCTCGAACGGGTCTGCCGGCCGGCCCTCGGAAGCGATGCCTTTGTCGGGGGCCGGTACGCGCACCGTGCTCTGGAGGACGGCGCGTTCGTGGTTCCGTACGAGAAGGCAGACCGTGGAGGGCTCGCCGTCCGTGTCGCGTACGCGGAGGTGCGAGGCGTACACCGGGATGACGCGGCCGTCGGCGCCGCGGATGCCGTAGCTGCCCTCCCAGCGGGAGAGCTGGAGGGCCTCGGCGATGCCGGTGCTGGTGCCCGGCGTGTGCGGCCAGGCCGCGAGATCGGTGAGGGGCTTGCCGGTGACCTGCTCGGCGGCGTACCCGAAGAGTTCCTCGGCGTCCTCGTTCCAGGCGTTGATCGCGCTCGCGCGGTCGATCTGCACGACAGCGACGCGGACGCGGCCCTGGGCGAGGGGGAGGAGCGCGGCGGGGAGGGCCGGGCCGGCCGCGCGGGTGCCCACCGGGCGTTCGGGCAGGTCGAGTTGGAACCAGACCTGCTTGTGCGTGGGCGTGTACTCGACACCCCAGCGCCCTGCCAGGGCCGCGCACAGCTGGAGGCCTCGGCCGCCCTCGCGGTCGGGGCTGCCCATGTTGATCGCGGTCGGCTGGAGGGGGATCTCCCGCTCGGGGTATCTGTCGGCGACCTCGATGCGCACGCCGTCGTCGGAACGGAGACAGAGGACGTCGGCCGATGTGCCCGCGTGCACCACCGCATTGGTGACCAGTTCGCTGGTGAGGACTACGGCGTCGTCGACGATGTCGGCGAAGCCCCAGCCCTGGAGGGTGTCGCGGACGAAGGACCGGGCGGTCGCGACTGACCGCCCGACGGGCTCGAAGCTGGCGGCCGCGCGCGCGGTGATCACAGAACTCCTTGTCCGGTTCTCGACGTGCGGGGAGACGTGCGACGACCCTTGGCCGACCTCTCCCTGTCGCGGCAGGGGCTGGTTCTCCGTCGGCCGAGGTTCCTGGGGTGGGCCCCCAGGATGCAGTCCGGTGGTCATGGTGCGGCCGCCCCTCCGATGCCTGCCCGCCTGTGCTTCGTGCCACCGTCCAGGCCGGATGTGCCGGCATGGCTGGACAGCCGCATGCAAGGTTACTTACCTTCGCGGTCCGTGCGGATGCCGGTCTGCTGTGTTTCCGCCCGGAGTGTGTGCGGACCGTGTGCGAAGCTGCCGAACTGTTATGGCCTGGTTCCGCCAGGGTGAAACACTGGGCAAGCTTTAAGGGAGGGTTCGGGCAGGCGGGTGCCTCTTCCGCATACATCGGGCAGCCGCACAGAGCGGTGCCTGGTACATCGGGCACGCAGTGGTACCCGGTACGCCGAGTGGGACCCGAGCACGCAGAGCAGTAATGGTCTACCCCTGCGGGAGGGACACAGTGGAGTCTGGCGCAGCGACGCGGGGCACTAAGCCGCGCGCGAAAGGCGGACAGTCCCTGAGTAAGCAACGCACATCGCGCGACGGCACCACCGCGGTGGAAACGGCGGCCCTGAACCGCCTGCTGACGGCTCTGGAAGCGATGCGTGACGGCAACTTCCGCAAACGGCTGACGGTCACCGGCGATGGCGTGATGGCCGAGATCGCGGCCGTCTTCAACGAGGTGGCCGACCAAAACCTTCACCTGACGGGTGAGTTGTCGCGCGTACGGCGCGTAGTGGGGCGCGAGGGCAAGCTCACCGAGCGGCTGGAAGCGGGCGCCTGCGAGGGATCCTGGGCTGCCGCGATCGACAACTCCAACGCGTTGGTCGACGATCTCGTACGGCCTGTCTCCGAGGTCGGCCGGGTGCTGTCCGCGGTGGCGGAGGGCGACCTGTCGCCGCGTATGGAGCTGCGCACGCAGGCGGCGGAGGGGAACGGGCATCCGCTGCGCGGGGAGTTCCTGAAGGTCGGGCGCACGGTCAACAACCTGGTGGACCAGTTGTCGACGTTCACCGACGAGGTCACGCGTGTGGCCAGTGAGGTCGGCACCGAGGGCAAGCTGGGCGGGCAGGCGCAGGTGCGTGGAATGTCCGGTTCGTGGAAGGACCTCACGGACTCGGTCAACACGATGGCGCACCGGCTCACCGCACAGGTGAGAGATATCGCACTGGTGACGACGGCCGTGGCCAAGGGTGATCTGTCCCGGAAGGTCACGGTTGATGTGGCCGGCGAGATGCTCCAGCTGAAGATCACCGTCAACACGATGGTGGATCAGCTCGCCTCCTTCTCCTCAGAGGTGACCCGGGTGGCCCGCGAGGTGGGCACCGAGGGCGAGCTCGGCGGCCAGGCGCGGGTGTCGGGCGTGTCAGGTGTGTGGAAGGACCTCACCGATTCGGTGAACCTCATGGCCAGCAATCTGACGGCCCAGGTGCGCGGGATCGCACAGGTGACCACTGCGGTCGCCAATGGTGATCTGTCGCAGAAGGTGACGGTGAGCGCGCGCGGTGAGGTCGCCCAGCTCGCCGAGACCATCAACCAGATGACTGAGACGCTGCGGACGTTCGCGGACGAAGTCACGCGTGTGGCCAACGAGGTCGGTGCCGAGGGCCGGCTCGGCGGTCAGGCGAACGTGCCGGGCGCGGCAGGCACCTGGAAGGACCTGACGGACTCCGTCAACACGGTGTTCCGGAACCTCACCACTCAGGTGCGTGACATCGCCGCCGTGACGACGGCAGTGGCGAACGGTGACCTGTCCCAGAAGGTCACTGTTGATGTCGCAGGCGAGATGCTGGAGCTGAAGAACACTGTCAACACGATGGTGGACCAGTTGTCCGCGTTCGGCGCCGAGGTCACGCGCGTGGCGCGCGAGGTCGGGGTCGAGGGTGAGCTGGGCGGTCAGGCGCAGGTGCCGGGTGCGGCCGGTACGTGGAAGGACCTGACGGACTCCGTCAACACGGCGTTCCGTAACCTCACCGGACAGGTGAGGAACATCGCGCAGGTGACGACGGCGGTGGCCAACGGTGACCTGTCCCAGAAGGTCACCGTGGACGTGTCCGGCGAGATGCTCCAGCTGAAGAACACCGTGAACACGATGGTGGACCAGCTGTCGAGTTTCGCTGACCAGGTGACCCGTATGGCGCGTGACGTGGGCACGGAGGGCCGACTCGGCGGTCAGGCACGCGTGGACGGTGTCTCCGGTACGTGGAAGGAGCTCACCGACTCCGTCAACTTCATGGCGGGTAACCTCACCTCTCAGGTACGGCAGATCGCGCAGGTGACGACGGCGGTGGCCCGGGGGGATCTGTCGCAGAAGATCGACGTGGACGCGCGCGGCGAGATCCTGGAGCTGAAGAACACCATCAACACGATGGTGGACCAGCTCTCCGCGTTCGCCGACCAGGTGACCAGGGTCGCGCGTGAGGTGGGTACGGAGGGCCGCCTGGGCGGTCAGGCGCAGGTGCCCGGAGTCGCCGGTGTCTGGCGGGACCTCACCGACTCCGTGAACGGCATGGCGGGCAACCTCACCGCACAGGTGCGCAACATCGCGCAGGTCGCGACGGCGGTGGCCGGGGGGGATCTGTCGCAGAAGATCGACGTGGACGCGCGCGGCGAGATCCTGGAGCTGAAGAACACCCTCAACACGATGGTGGACCAGCTGTCGAACTTCGCCGAGCAGGTGACGCGGGTGGCCCGCGAGGTGGGCACCGAGGGCATCCTGGGCGGGCAGGCCGAGGTCCAGGGCGTGTCCGGCACCTGGAAGGACCTCACGCAGTCCGTGAACGGCATGGCCAACAACCTGACCATGCAGGTGCGCAACATCGCCGAGGTCACGACGGCGGTGGCCAACGGTGACCTGTCGAAGAAGATCACCGTTCCCGCCAAGGGGGAGATCCTCGAACTCGTCACCACCGTCAACACGATGGTGGACCAGCTGTCGAACTTCGCCGAGCAGGTGACGCGGGTGGCCCGCGAGGTGGGCACCGAGGGCAACCTGGGCGGTCAGGCGCGGGTGCCCGGCGTCTCGGGCATCTGGAAAGACCTGACGGACAACGTCAACGTGATGGCCAACAACCTGACCGGTCAGGTGCGCAACATCTCGCAGGTCGCGACCGCGGTCGCCAACGGCGATCTCACCAAGAAGGTCACCGTCGAGGCGAGCGGCGAGGTGGCCCAGCTCGCCGACACCGTCAACACGATGGTGAAGACCCTGAGCTCGTTCGCCGAGCAGGTGACGCGGGTGGCCCGCGAGGTGGGCACCGACGGCATCCTCGGCGGCCAGGCGCACGTCCCGGGAGTCGCCGGTACGTGGAAGGACCTCACCGAGTCCGTGAATGGTATGGCGTCCAACCTCACCGGCCAGGTCCGCAACATCGCGATGGTCACCACGGCCATCGCCAAGGGCGACCTCACCAAGAAGATCGACATCGACGCGCGCGGCGAGATCCTGGAGCTCAAGACCACGATCAACACGATGGTCGACCAGCTTTCGTCCTTCGCCGAGGAGGTCACCCGCGTCGCCCGCGAGGTGGGTACGGAAGGGCAGCTGGGCGGCCAGGCGCGCGTACGTGACGTCGACGGCACCTGGCGCGACCTCACCGAGTCCGTGAACGAGATGGCCGGGAACCTGACCCGGCAGGTGCGCGCCATCGCGCGCGTGGCCACCGCGGTGACCCGCGGCGACCTCAACCTGAAGATCGACGTGGACGCCTCGGGTGAGATCCAGGAGCTTCAGGACTACATCAACAAGATGATCGCCAACCTGCGCGACACCACGATCGCCAACAAGGAGCAGGACTGGCTGAAGGGCAATCTCGCGCGGATCTCCGCCCTGATGCAGGGCCGCCGCGACCTGGCGGACGTGGCCTCGCTGATCATGAGCGAGCTGACACCCGTCGTCTCGGCGCAGCACGGCGCGTTCTTCCTCGCCCTGCCGCTGGTCGACGGCAAGGACCTGACGGACCTGGCCACCGGCAACGACGACGCGTACGAGCTGCGCATGCTCGGGTCGTACGGCTGCTCCATGGGCTCCATGCCGACGTCGTTCCGGCCCGGTGAAGCGCTCATCGGGACAGCCGCCAAGGAGAAGCGCACGATCCTCGTGGAGAACGCGCCGAGTGGCTATCTGAAGATCTCCTCCGGGCTCGGCGAGGCGCCCCCGGCGCAGGTCATCGTGCTTCCGGTGCTCTTCGAGGGGACCGTGCTCGGCGTCATTGAGCTGGCCTCGTTCACGGCGTTCACGCACATCCAGAAGGACTTCCTCAACCAGATCGCCGAGATGATCGCGACGAGTGTCAACACCATCTCGGTCAACACCAAGACCGAGGTACTGCTGAAGCAGTCGCAGGAGCTCACCGAGCAGCTCCGGCTGCGGTCGGAGGAGCTGGAGCAGCGGCAGAAGGCCCTCCAGGCGTCCAACGCCGAGCTGGAGGAGAAGGCCGCGCTGCTGGCCCGGCAGAACCGCGACATCGAGGTCAAGAACACCGAGATCGAGGATGCGCGGCAGGTCCTGGAGGAGCGTGCTGAACAGCTCGCTGTCTCCATGCGCTACAAGAGCGAGTTCCTGGCGAACATGTCGCACGAGCTGCGCACTCCGCTCAACTCGCTGCTGATCCTTGCCAAGCTGCTCGCCGACAACGTGGAGTCGAACCTCACCCCGAAGCAGGTCGAGTTCGCCGAGACCATCCACGGAGCGGGCTCCGACCTGCTCCAGCTGATCAACGACATCCTCGACCTGTCCAAGGTTGAGGCGGGCAAGATGGACGTCTCCCCGACGCGCATCGCGCTCGTCCAGCTCGTCGACTATGTGGAGGCCACCTTCCGCCCGCTCACCGCGGAGAAGAACATCGACTTCTCCGTACGGGTGTCGCCGGAGCTGCCCGCCACGCTGCACACCGACGAACAGCGGCTCCTCCAGGTGCTGCGCAACCTGCTGTCCAACGCGGTCAAGTTCACCGACAGCGGCGCGGTGGAGCTGGTCATCCGGCCCGTAAGCGCGGATGTACCGGTGGAGATCAGGGAGCAGCTGCTGGAGGCGGGGGCGCTGTCCGACCCGTCCGCCGAGATGATCGCGTTCTCCGTGACCGACACCGGGATCGGCATCGCGGCCGGCAAGATGAAGGTGATCTTCGACGCCTTCAAGCAGGCGGACGGGACCACAAGCCGCAAGTACGGCGGTACGGGGCTGGGGCTGTCCATCTCGCGGGAGATCGCGCGCCTGCTGGGCGGTGAGGTCCACGCCCAGAGCGAGCCCGGACGCGGCTCCACGTTCACGCTGTATTTGCCGCTGCACCCGAGCGAGCTGCCGCCCCAGGGGTACGCGCAGCCCGCGCGCGCGATGGAGCCCGGCGAGCTGGTGGCGTCCGAGGCGAAGGAGCTGGCTCCGCCGGACATCGAGACGCCGGCTGAGGTGAGGTCGTACCACGCGATGCAGAACGGGCCCGCCGCGCTCTTCAGGCGGCGCCGCAGGACGCTGTCGGCGGCGGAGCAGCGCCCCCAGTCCGGCGCGGCCTCCGGGCCCGCCGGGCGGGAGCAGTGGGCGGCCAACGGGCAGGAGTCGGCCGCGCACGCGCGGGAGGGCATCCGGTTCGCCGGTGAGAAGGTGCTGATCGTCGACGACGACATCCGTAACGTCTTCGCGTTGACCAGCGTCCTGGAGCAGCACGGTCTGTCCGTGCTGTACGCCGAAAACGGCCGCGAGGGCATTGAGGTCCTGGAGCAGCACGACGACGTGGCGGTTGTCCTGATGGACATCATGATGCCCGAGATGGACGGCTATACGACGACGACAGCGATCCGCCGGATGCCCCAGTTCGCCGGGCTGCCGATCATCGCGCTGACTGCCAAGGCGATGAAGGGCGACCGGGAGAAGGCCATCGAATCGGGTGCGTCAGACTATGTCACGAAGCCAGTCGATCCCGATCACCTGCTTTCGGTGATGAATCAGTGGATGCGTAATGAGTGAGCGGCCGGGGTGCGCGGGGCGTGCGCACGGAACGAGTGCGCCGGGGGTGGTGCGTTGTCGCCGCCGTGGGCTCCGACCTCGTATGACTGACCGTCGCCGATGCTGTGGAGAAGGGCGGGATCCGGGGAACCTTCTGGTCCCCCGCTGCGTTTCCGCTACGTGCACAGTGACATCGTGGTGACAGGGTGTGGCGACAGCCGGGGTGCGGCTACCATGACCGGCACAAGGACGGACGGCGCAAGGGAGCCGTCCCCTGGGGCGGCGCCCGGTAGCGCTGTCCCAAGTCCTACGGACAGGGGAGGCCCCACGCCGGGGCGAGGAGGGCGGGCCATGGTACAGAAGGCCAAGATCCTCCTGGTCGATGACCGGCCGGAGAATCTGCTGGCGCTGGAGGCGATTCTCTCTGCGCTCGATCAGAAGCTGGTGCGGGCATCGTCCGGGGAGGAAGCGCTCAAGGCGCTACTGACGGACGACTTCGCGGTTATCCTGCTGGACGTCCAGATGCCGGGAATGGACGGTTTCGAGACCGCGGCACACATCAAGCGGCGAGAGAGGACCCGGGACATCCCGATCATCTTCCTCACCGCCATCAACCACGGCCCGCACCACACCTTCCGTGGGTATGCGGCGGGTGCGGTCGACTACATCTCCAAGCCGTTCGACCCGTGGGTGCTGCGCGCGAAGGTCTCTGTTTTCGTCGAGCTGTACATGAAGAACTGTCAGCTCCGGGAGCAGGCGGCCCTGCTGCGGTTGCAGTTGGAGGGTGGTGGCGGCAAGTCCGCGGTCGGCGAGAGCAAGGAGCCCGCAGGGCTCCTCGCTGAGCTCTCCGCTCGGCTCGCGGCTGTCGAGGAGCAGGCCGAGGCGCTCTCCAAGCAGCTTGACGACGACTCGGCGGACGCGGCGGCGGTGGCCACGGCGGCCCATCTCGAACGCAAACTGACGGGTCTGCGCAGAGCGCTGGACGCGCTGGAGCCGGGGACAGGAAGCGGGACGGCTTCGGTGCCCTCCCAGAGCTGAGCGAGTTGCTTCTGCGTACGGTGCCGGGGCTGCGCATCCAGTGCCCGAGTCGGCCTGAGCGGACTGTCTTGTGCCAAGCGGTGTAAGCCCGGTGAAGGCACATCAGGGTTCGTAGGAGTCATGTCAGTTCCCGCACACTCCAGGGCGACACGAACGGGGGAAGCAGAAGGCACACGTGTCGGCTGTGGTCTCCGCCGGTAACCTCGCACTCATGGCCTCACGTCAGTCCGCAGCCAAGAAGTCGCCCGCCAAGAAAGCGGCTGCTCCGAAGAAGGCTGCGGCGAGGAAGGCCCCCGCGAAGAAGGCGCCCGTCAAGAAGGCGGCCTCTCCGAAGCCGGCGCCGAACCCGACAGGGGGCGTGTACAAGCTCGTACGCGCCGTCTGGCTCGGTACCGCGCACGCCGTCGGCGCCGTCTTCCGGGGCATAGGGCAGGGCGCGCGGAATCTCGACCCGGCGCACCGCAAGGACGGCATCGCGCTCCTGCTGCTCGGGCTCGCCCTGATCGTCGCCGCCGGCACCTGGTCCAACCTGCGCGGCCCGGTCGGCGACCTGGTCGAGATGCTGGTCACTGGTGCCTTCGGGCGGCTCGACCTGCTCGTGCCGATCCTGCTCACGGTGATCGCCGTACGGTTCATGCGGCATCCCGAGAAGCCGGAGGCCAACGGCCGTATCGTCATCGGTCTGTCCGCGCTCGTCATCGGCCTGCTGGGCCAGGTCCACCTCGCGTGCGGAGCCCCCGCACGCAGCGACGGCATGCAGGCCGTCAGGGACGCCGGCGGGCTCATCGGCTGGGGCGCGGCCACACCCCTGACGTACGCGATGGGCGAGGTCCTCGCCGTACCGCTGCTCGTGCTGCTCACGCTCTTCGGCCTGCTCGTCGTCACGGCGACTCCGGTGAACGCCATCCCGCAGCGGCTGCGCCTGCTCGGCCAGAAGCTCGGCATCGTCCAGGACGACACCGAGGAGGAGCTCACCGAGGACGACCAGTGGCGCGAAACACTGCCCGCGCGCTCCCGGCGACGCAGGACGCCCCCTCAGGAGTACGACCCCGACAGCGTCGAGCAGGAGGCCCTCTCGCAGGGCCGTGGCCGCTCCAGGCGCTCCGCCGTGTCGCAGCCCGAACCGGCCCGGCCCATGGACGCCGTGGACGTCGCCGCGGCCGCCGCAGCCGCGCTCGACGGCGCCGTCATGCACGGCATGCCGCCCTCGCCGCTCGTCGCCGACCTCACCCAGGGCGTCACCCCGGAATGGGACGGCTACGAGGAGCCGACATCCGTACCGGCGGCGCGCTCCAAGACGCTCAAGCAGATCACCAAGCCCAGGCAGGAGAAGCTGAACACGGAGGTCCCGGACCTCACCAAGACACCTCCCGCCGGGACCCGCGACCTCCCCCCGCGCGCCGAACAGCTCCAGCTCTCCGGCGACATCACGTACGCCCTGCCCGCACTCGACCTCCTCACGCGCGGGGGCCCCGGAAAGGCCCGTAGCGCCGCCAATGACGCCATCGTCGACGCGCTCACCAACGTCTTCACCGAGTTCAAAGTCGACGCCCGCGTCACCGGCTTCACCCGTGGGCCCACGGTTACACGCTACGAGGTCGAGCTCGGCCCGGCCGTGAAGGTCGAGCGGATCACCGCCCTCACCAAGAACATCGCGTACGCCGTCGCCAGCCCCGACGTACGGATCATCAGCCCCATCCCCGGTAAGTCCGCAGTCGGCATCGAGATCCCCAACACCGACCGCGAGATGGTCAACCTCGGCGACGTGCTGCGCCTCGCGGAGGCCGCCGAGGACGACCATCCGATGCTGGTCGCGCTCGGCAAGGACGTCGAGGGCGGCTATGTAATGGCCAATATCGCGAAGATGCCGCATGTGCTCGTTGCCGGTGCGACCGGTTCCGGTAAGTCGTCGTGCATCAACTGCCTGATCACGTCGATCATGATGCGGGCCACTCCCGAGGACGTCCGTATGGTCCTCGTCGACCCCAAGCGCGTCGAACTGACCGCCTACGAGGGAATCCCGCACCTGATCACGCCGATCATCACCAATCCGAAGCGGGCTGCCGAGGCGCTCCAGTGGGTCGTACGGGAGATGGACCTCAGGTACGACGACCTCGCGGCATACGGCTACCGGCACATCGACGACTTCAACGAGGCCGTGCGGGGTGGCAAAGTGAAGTTGCCGGAGGGCAGTGAGCGCGAGCTCCAGCCGTACCCGTACCTGCTGGTGATCGTCGACGAGCTCGCCGACCTGATGATGGTCGCGCCGCGCGACGTCGAGGACGCGATCGTGCGTATCACGCAGCTCGCGCGCGCGGCAGGCATCCATCTGGTGCTCGCCACGCAGAGGCCGTCGGTGGATGTCGTCACGGGTCTGATCAAGGCGAATGTGCCGTCGCGACTCGCCTTCGCCACCTCCTCGCTCGCCGACTCGCGCGTCATCCTCGACCAGCCCGGTGCCGAGAAACTCATCGGCAAGGGCGACGGGCTGTTCCTGCCGATGGGCGCGAACAAACCGGTGCGCATGCAGGGCGCGTTCGTGACCGAGGAGGAGGTCGCGGCGGTCGTCCAGCACTGCAAGGACCAGATGACGCCCCTGTTCCGGGACGACGTCGTAGTCGGCACCAAGCAGAAGAAGGAAATCGACGAGGACATCGGCGACGACCTCGACCTGCTGTGCCAGGCCACCGAGCTGGTCGTCTCCACACAGTTCGGGTCGACCTCCATGCTCCAGCGCAAGCTGCGCGTCGGCTTCGCCAAGGCCGGGCGGCTGATGGACCTCATGGAGTCCCGCAACATCGTCGGCCCGAGCGAGGGTTCAAAAGCACGCGATGTGCTCGTGAAGCCCGACGAGTTGGACAACGTACTCGCGGTGATCCGCGGAGAGACCGACGCCTAGGAAGACCGGTCGCCGGGAAGGCTCTTCATAGGTGGGTGCACCCTGCACGGTGGAATCGAACATGACTCACCTGTAAGGAAACGGTGAACAACCGTTTCCCTGCGGCGTACGTCAAGTTGAGGGAAGAGCCAGGTTTCTGTCCCACCATCAGAATGACCGGCCATTCCGATGGCGTACAAAGTCCCACCGACCGGTTGCCCCACCCTTTCGTACCCCCCCTAGACTGAACTTCCAGCACAGGTGGCTACACGCTCGAAAGGCGCCCCCGTGTCCCTCGGCAACTCCCCTGATGGCAACTCCCCCGAAGACGAGCGTCCGTTCGAAGCCGACCGCGACGAAATCGAGGCGGAACGCCCCTTCATCGGCCGTGCCCTCCAACAGGCGCGCATCGCGGCCGGGCTGACCGTCGACGAGGTCAGCCACGCCACCCGGGTCCGCATCGCCATCGTGCACGCGATCGAGCAGGACAACTTCGCCCCCTGCGGAGGGGGCGTCTACGCGCGCGGGCACATCCGCACCCTTGCGCGCGCGGTGCACATCGATCCAGCGCCGCTGCTCGCGCAGTACGAGGCCGGCCACGGCGGGCGCGCCGCACTCACCGCGGCGGCACCCCTGTTCGAAGCGGAGCGCATCCGCCCCGAGCGACGCGGGCCCAACTGGACCGCCGCCATGGTCGCTGCGATCGTCGCGGTGATCGGCTTCGTCGGCTTCACACTGTTCAGCGGGGGCGACGAGGACGGCGGCAAGACGGCGGCAGCCGAGGGCTCCACGCCGACCACGGGCAAGGCCCCCTCGTCCAAGCCGAAGACCGACAAACCCGAAGCCGACCCGAAGTCCGACCCGTCGGACAGCGCCATCGCGGCCGCGCCCCGGGACAAGGTGACCGTCCAGGCGAGCGCGACCGAGGGCCGCAGTTGGATCTCCGCCAAGGACCACAACGGCCGGCTGCTCTTCGACGGGCTCCTGAAACAGGGCGACACCAAGACCTTCCAGGACAAGGAACAGATCGACCTCGTCCTCGGCGACGCGGGAGCGATCCAGCTGTATGTGAACGGCAAGGAGATCAAGGACGAGTGGCGGCCGGGTGCGGTCGAGCGCCTGACGTACACACCGGGTGACCCCGAGGCCGGATAGCGCGCCTGACGGGATTCGCAGAGACCACTCAAAGGGAAACCTGGGCACAGGGTTGGCCAAGATCGGCCAACCCCGTCGACGTGGGCTGTCAGTGGGACGAAGTAGTCTTGAGCCCATGTCTGAACGCCGTACCGTCGCACTTGTCACTCTCGGCTGCGCCCGTAACGAGGTGGACTCGGAGGAGCTCGCAGGCCGTTTGGAGGCGGACGGCTGGGAGCTCGTCGAGGACGCCCAGGACGCTGATGTCGCCGTGGTCAACACGTGCGGCTTCGTCGAGGCCGCCAAGAAGGACTCGGTCGACGCACTTCTGGAGGCGAACGACCTCAAGGATCACGGCAGAACGCAGGCCGTCGTGGCGGTCGGCTGCATGGCCGAGCGGTACGGCAAGGAGCTGGCGGAGGCCCTGCCCGAGGCCGACGGCGTGCTCGGCTTCGACGACTACACGGACATTTCCGACCGCCTCCAGACCATCCTGTCCGGCGGCATCCACACCTCCCACACCCCGCGCGACCGGCGCAAGCTGCTGCCGATCAGCCCCGCCGAGCGGCAGAGCGCGGGCGCGGACGTCGCGCTCCCCGGGCATGCGCCTGTCGACCTCCCGGACGGCCTCGCTCCGGCCTCGGGCCCCCGTGCGCCCCTGCGCCGCCGCCTCGACGGCTCGCCCGTCGCCTCGGTGAAGCTCGCCTCCGGCTGTGACCGGCGCTGCTCCTTCTGCGCCATCCCGTCCTTCCGCGGCTCCTTCATCTCACGCCGGCCGAGCGACGTCCTGAACGAGACGCGCTGGCTGGCCGAGCAGGGCGTCAAGGAGATCATGCTGGTCTCCGAGAACAACACTTCGTACGGCAAGGACCTGGGCGACATCCGCCTCCTGGAGACCCTCCTGCCCGAGCTCGCCGAGGTCGACGGTATCGAACGTGTGCGCGTCAGCTACCTCCAGCCCGCCGAGATGCGCCCCGGCCTCATCGACGTGCTCACCTCCACACCGAAGGTGGCGCCCTACTTCGACCTGTCCTTCCAGCACTCCGCCCCTGGTGTGCTGCGTGCGATGCGGCGCTTCGGGGACACCGACCGCTTCCTGGAACTGCTCGACACCATCCGCACCAAGGCCCCCCAGGCTGGTGTGCGGTCCAACTTCATCGTGGGCTTCCCCGGCGAGACCGAGGACGACCTGGCGGAGCTGGAGCGGTTCCTGAACGGCGCGCGGCTGGACGCGATCGGCGTCTTCGGGTACTCGGACGAGGAAGGTACCGAGGCCGTGACGTACGAGAACAAACTGGACGAGGACGTGGTCGCCGAGCGTCTCGCACGCGTGTCCCGGCTGACCGAGGAGCTCGTCTCGCAGCGTGCCGAGGAGCGGGTCGGTGAGACGGTCCATGTGCTGGTCGAGGCAGTCGACGGCGAGGAGGGCACGTATGGCCGCGCCGCACACCAGGCGCCCGAGACGGACGGCCACGTGCTGTTCCCGCGCGGCGAGGGCCTCAGCGCCGGCCTTGTCGTGGAGGCGAAGGTGGTCGGCACGGAGGGCGTCGATCTGGTGGCCGAGCCGCTTCAGCTCCAGGGCTTGCTCGCGTGGAGTGAGGAGGCGGCCAGATGACGGAAGCCCCGGCATCCGCGGCGGGCGGCTCCTCCAGCGCCTCCGGTGCCCAGAGCGGCGCCAAGCCGGTACGCGGCGGGAAGCTGGGCGCCGCTGCCGTCAACCAGGCCAGCCTCTGGAACATCGCGAACCTCCTGACCATGCTCCGCCTGGTCCTTGTGCCTGGCTTCGTCGTGCTGATGCTCATGGAGGGCGGATACGACCCGGTGTGGCGCGCCTGGGCCTGGGCCGCCTTCGCCGTCGCCATGATCACCGACATCTTCGACGGGCATCTGGCGCGCACGTACAATCTCGTCACCGACTTCGGGAAGATCGCCGACCCCATCGCTGACAAGGCGATCATGGGGGCGGCGCTGATCTGCCTGTCCGCCCTCGGTGATCTGCCGTGGTGGGTGACGAGCGTCATTCTCGGACGGGAACTCGGGATCACCTTGCTGCGTTTCCTGGTCATCCGGTACGGGGTCATTCCCGCGAGCCGTGGCGGCAAGGTGAAGACGCTCACGCAGGGCACGGCCGTCGGGATGTACGTTCTGGCGCTGACGGGGCCGCTGGCGACGCTGAGGTTCTGGGTGATGGCTGCGGCGGTCGTCCTGACCGTCGTGACCGGTCTCGACTATGTGAGACAGGCCATTGTGCTGCGTCGGCACGGAATTGCCGCGCGGAAGGCCACGGCCGAGGAGGCGGAGCGGTGACTTCCGCTGCCGCCGACGTGCTGCGACTACTCAGGGTGAGAGGTGAGACGCTTGCCGTCGCCGAGTCGCTGACTGGTGGCCTGGTTGCGGCGGAGATCACATCGGTGCCCGGATCCTCCGGAACCTTCCGTGGTTCTGTGACCGCGTACGCCACCGAGCTCAAGCGCGAGGTGCTCGGCGTCGACGGTACCCTGCTGGACACGCATGGAGCGGTGAACCCGCAGGTAGCGGCCCAGATGGCGGCCGGGGTGCGGAAGGTCCTCGGCGCGGACTGGGGGATCGCGACGACCGGTGTCGCGGGCCCTCGATCCCAGGACGGGCAGCCGGTGGGCAAAGTTTTCGTCGCCGTCGACGGACCGCTCGGCGCGGATTCCGACTGTTCAGGTGGCGGGAAAGTAGCGGCGCTGCGGTTGAACGGCGACCGTGCGGAAATCCGTAGAGAAAGTGTACGGAGCGTACTCGCACTGCTCCTGAGGGAACTCACAGGCGAACAGGCCGGGAACAAGCGGGCACAGGATACGGAACAGAACGGGGGGACTTGATGTTTGCAGCCCTGAGTGAACACGACAGCGCTCCCCGCACGGCCGCGGCGCAAGGCGGTACGGTGGGGCGTGAAGGATGCGGCTATGCGGTCCGAGGAGGGAGCCACCGATGATTCTGCTCCGTCGCCTGCTGGGTGACGTGCTGCGTCGGCAGCGCCAGCGCCAGGGCCGTACTCTGCGCGAAGTCTCCTCGTCCGCCCGAGTCTCACTCGGCTATCTCTCCGAGGTGGAGCGGGGGCAGAAGGAGGCTTCCTCCGAGCTGCTCTCCGCTATTTGCGACGCGCTGGACGTACGGATGTCCGAGCTCATGAGAGAAGTGAGCGACGACCTCGCCCTCGCCGAGCTGGCCCAGTCGGCAGCGGCCCCCGAGCCGGTGCCCACACCAGTGCGTCGTCCCGTACTCAATTCCGTATCGGTGACCGGCGTGCCACCGGAACGGGTCACGATCAAGGCGCCCGCCGAGGCGGTGGATGTCGTCGCCGCGTGACGCCCACGCGGGATCGAGTTCCTGGTGAGCTTTCAGGTTCCCTTGTGCCAGATTCTTTTGTGACGGATTCCACTGTGACGGGTTTCTTTGTGAGCTGAGGACAGGTACGAGCCCCGGTCGGGGCTTCTTCAGGTGACCTGGAGGAGCGTAGGCCGGGGCTTTTGCGTTTCCCTGCCCTGGTTGTTCTCCCGTTTGCTGGTCCTGGAGGGCTGGGAACGACCCCGGGCGACCGGGGCGGCCGGGAGGTGGCGGCCATGTGGACAGTGCGCTGGGGGATGGCGCTGGGGCTCGGCGCGCTGTGGTGGTGGGGTGTGCTGCGGCTTGCGCTGACATCGGACGCGGCTCTGGGGGAGGCGGCGGTCGCGGCCGGGGGGAACGGTTCCCCCACGGATTCAGGGGTCTCATTCAGGGATCTCGTTCAGGGGTCTCGGGACTCACGCGCGCAGCCGTAGCCCCCGCGGAGTCGCGAGGAAGCCTGCTCCTTCCAGGAGAGGGCCGAAGGGGGACATGAGGGCGGAGGCGCCGTTGACACGCTCCACCGTGACCGTACCGAGGGAGCCTGTGCGGGCGGACTCGGACAGGGCCTCGGCGGCTGCCAGGAGGCGTGGGCCACCGGTGATCGCGCCATCCGGATCGGAAGGCCAGGCAAGCAGGGTCTTGCCGCCACGCTCCACGTACAGGGTCAGTTCGCCCTCGACCAGCACAACCAGGGAGCCCGCCTTGCGGCCCGGCTTGTGACCGGCTCCGGCGGGGGGCTCGGGCCAGGGCAGAGCGGCTCCGTACGCGTTGGCCGGGTCGGCTGCGGCCAAGACCACGGCACAGCTGGTGCCGTGGCGGCGGGTACGACTGGTACCAGGGCGGAGAGAAGCCGACGAGTTGCCGTAAAAGCCGTGATTTCCGGGGAAGTTGGTACTGGCGTCAGGGTCGGTGGGGACGTCGGCCCCGCCATCAAGGCGTGAGGGGAAGCCGGTCCTGCCGTCAGGGCCTGCGGGGAAGTCCGTCCTGCGACCAGGGCCCGTGGGGAAGTCGGGTGAGCCCAAGTCCGGCTCGGACAGGGACTCGCCCCGTTCCCTGGCGTTCGCCGTCGCGCGCAGGCGGTCCACCGCGCCGTCCATCGCGAACTGGGCCGCGCCGAGCCCTTCCACCACGTAGCCGCGCCGGGCCTGTCCCTTCTCTTCGAAGACGGACAGCACGCGATACGTCACCGAGAAACCGCCCTCGACTCCCTCGGCGGCTACCGCCCCCCGGGTCACGACACCGTGCCGGTCGAGGAGCGTACGGGCGAGGGCATGGGCGCGCACGGTGGGGTCCGGTTCGTGGGCGGGCAGCAGCGACCAGCGACCCGCGACCGTGGGAGGGCCGGTACGGGACTGGGTGCGCGCGGCGGCCGCCAGGGGGCCGTACCGGCCGCGCGGGACCGTGCGTTTGGCGCGGTGAGCCGTGGAGCCTGCGGTGCGGCCCGAGCCCAGGAGGGAGCGCATCGGGGCGAGTGTGTCGTTCGTGAGTCGGCCGGACCAGGCCAGGTCCCAGACGACGTCGGCCAGTTGGAGATCGGTGGCCTCGGGGTGCGTGGTGGCGCGGACCTGGTCGGCGATCTGGCGGAAGAACAGGCCATAGCCCCCGGACAGAGCGTCCAGGACCGATTGGTGGAGCGCGGTCAGCTCCAGAGGGTGCGGGGAAGGCAGGAGGAGCGGGGCCACGTCCGCCAGGTAGAGGGACACCCAGCCGTCCTTGCCAGGGAGGGCTCCCGCACCGGCCCACACGATCTCTCCGGTCGCCGTGAGTTCGTCGAGCATCGCGGGGGTGTAGCCCCCCACCCGCGAGGGCAGGACCAGCTTCTCCAGGGCGGACGCGGGAACGGAGGCGCCTTGAAGTTGCTCGATCGCGCGCACCAGTCCATCGGTGCCGCGCAGTCTGTGCCCGCTGCCCACGTGCTGCCACTGCGGCAGGAACTGCGCGAGCGCGGTCGGCGGCACCGGCTCCAGCTCGTGCCGCAGGGCTGCCAGCGAACGGCGCCGGAGGCGCCGCAGTACTGCGGCGTCACACCACTCCTGGCCGATGCCCGCCGGATGGAACTCCCCTTGGACGATGCGCCCGTTCCCGGCGAGCCGCTGGAGCGCGCCCTCCGTGACGGCCACTCCGAGGCCGAAGCGGGCCGCCGCCGCGACCGACGTGAACGGGCCGTGTGTGCGCGCGTAGCGGGCGAGGAGGTCGCCGAGCGGGTCCTTGACCGGCTCGGTGAAGGCCTCCGGGACACCGACCGGCAGAGCCGTGCCGAGCGCGTCGCGCAAGCGGCCCGCGTCCTCGATCGCCGCCCAGTGGTCGGCCCCGGCGATACGGACCTGGATGACACGGCGGGCTCCGGCCAGCTCCCGGGCCCACCGGGGCTCGGCGTCGCGCTCCGCCAACTCGGCATCCATGAGCGGACCCAGCAGCCGCAGCACGTCCGCGACACCCTCGGCGTCCTTGACCCGGCGATCCTCCGTGAGCCACTGCAGCTCCCGCTCCAGCTCGGTCAGGACCTCGGCGTCCAGTAGCTCCCGCAGCTCCGCCTGCCCCAGTAGCTCGGCCAGAAGCCGCGAGTCCAGCGACAGGGCGGCCGCCCGGCGCTCGGCCAGCGGGGAGTCGCCCTCGTACAGGAACTGGGCCACGTACCCGAAGAGCAAGGAGCGGGCGAACGGCGAGGGCTCCGGGGTGGTGACCTCGACGAGCCGCACCTTACGAGACTCGACGTCGCCCATCAGCTCAGCCAGCCCGGGGACGTCGAAGACGTCCTGAAGACATTCGCGAACCGCCTCCAGAACGATCGGGAACGAGCCGAAATCACTCGCCACCTGCAGCAGTTGAGCGGCCCGCTGGCGCTGCTGCCACAACGGGGTGCGCTTGCCGGGATTGTGGCGCGGCAGCAGCAGCGCGCGGGCGGCACACTCGCGGAAACGGGCCGCGAACAGGGCGGAGCCGCCCACCTGGTCGGTGACGATCTGGTCGACCTCGCCCTTGTCGAACGCGACATCCGCCGCACCGACGGGCGCCTGCTCGGCGTCGTACTCCCTGCCCGCCTTCATGGGCTCTTGATCAAGCAGATCCAGGCCCATCAGATCGGCGTCCGGCAGGCGCAGCACGATGCCGTCGTCGGCATGCATGACCTGGGCGTCCGTGCCGTACCGCTCGGACAGACGCGCGCCCAGCGCGAGGGCCCACGGGGCGTGAACCTGGGCCCCGAAGGGGGAGTGCACGACGACCCGCCAGTCACCCAGCTCATCGCGGAAGCGCTCGACGAGGATCGTCCGGTCGTCAGGGACGTGGCCACAGGCCTCCCGCTGCTCCGCCAGATAGGACAGGACATTGTCCGCCGCCCAGGCGTCGAGCCCTGCGGCGAGGAGCCGCAGGCGCGCCTCCTCCTGGGACAGGAAGCCGACCTCACGCAGGAACGCACCCACCGCACGACCCAGTTCAAGCGGACGGCCCAACTGGTCGCCCTTCCAGAAGGGGAGCCGTCCAGGAACGCCCGGAGCCGGGGAGACCAGGACACGGTCGCGCGTGATGTCCTCGATCCGCCAGGAACTGGTGCCCAGCGTGAAGACATCGCCGACCCGTGACTCGTACACCATCTCCTCGTCGAGCTCGCCCACCCGGCCACCACCCTTCTTGGGATCAGCACCCGCAAGGAACACACCGAAGAGACCGCGGTCCGGAATCGTGCCCCCGGAAGTGACGGCGAGACGCTGCGCCCCCGGACGCCCGGCGACCGTGCCGGCGACGCGATCCCACACCACGCGCGGACGCAACTCGGCGAACGCATCGGACGGATAGCGGCCCGCCAGCATGTCCAGCACGGCCGTGAAAGCCGACTCCGGGAGCGAGGCGAACGGCGCCGCGCGGCGGACCGTGGCGAGAAGGTCGTCGACCTGCCAGCAGTCCAACGCGGTCATCGCAACGAGCTGCTGGGCCAGCACATCCAGAGGGTTGGCGGGGATCCTCAGGGACTCGATCGAGCCGCTGCGCATCCGCTCAGTGACCACAGCCGCCTGGACGAGATCGCCACGGTACTTCGGGAAAACCACACCCCTGGAGACCGCGCCCACCTGGTGACCCGCACGCCCCACGCGCTGCAGGCCGGACGCCACGGAAGGCGGCGACTCCACCTGGACGACAAGATCCACCGACCCCATGTCAATACCGAGCTCCAGACTGGAAGTCGCGACCACGGCCGGGAGACGACCCGCCTTCAGATCCTCTTCGACCAGCGCGCGCTGCTCCTTGGACACTGAGCCGTGGTGGGCGCGGGCAATGACCTGGGGAGCACCCTGGGCCGCCCCCGAACCCCCCATGAGCTCGGCGGGCGCGTGGTGCTCGTCAAGGGGCTCGCCGGTCGCCCGCTCGTACGCGATCTCGTTGAGCCGGTTGCAAAGACGCTCCGCGAGACGGCGCGAGTTGGCGAACACGATCGTCGAACGGTGGGCCTGGACCAGATCCGTGATCCGCTCCTCGACATGCGGCCAGATCGAGGGGCGCTCGGTGGCTTCGGTGCCGTCGGCGACCGGGGAACCCCCCAACTCGCCCAGGTCCTCGACCGGGACGACCACCGAGAGGTCGAACTCCTTACCGGACTCCGGCTGGACGATCTCCACCCTGCGGCAAGGAGAGAGATAACGGGCAACCTCGCCGACCGGGCGGACAGTCGCGGAGAGGCCGATGCGGCGCGCAGGACGGAGCAGGCGCTCGTCGAGACGCTCCAGGGAGAGCGCCAGATGCGCGCCACGCTTGGTGCCCGCCACGGCATGCACCTCGTCCAGAATCACCGTCTCCACACCGGTCAGCGCGTCCCGAGTGGCCGACGTGAGCATCAGGAACAGCGACTCCGGGGTGGTGATCAGGATGTCCGGCGGGCGCGTGGACAGTGCGCGGCGCTCGGCGGGCGGGGTGTCGCCGGAGCGGATGCCGACCCTGACCTCGGGCTCAGGGAGGCCGAGGCGGACCGCTTCCTGGCGGATACCGGTGAGAGGGCTGCGCAGGTTGCGCTCCACATCGACAGCGAGGGCCTTGAGCGGGGAGACGTAGAGGACGCGGCAGCGCTTCTTCGGGTCGGCTGGGGGTGGAGCGGAGGCCAGCTGATCGAGGGCGGCCAGGAACGCGGCGAGAGTCTTACCGGAACCGGTGGGGGCGACAACCAGCACGTCCGAGCCCTCGGCGATCGCCTGCCAGGCACCGGACTGCGCTGCGGTGGGCGCGGGAAAGGCCCCCCTGAACCAGCCGCGGGTCGCGGGGGAGAAAGCGTCGAACGCGGAACGAACCATGCCCTCATCCTGCACCCCGGCACTGACAATGGGCCTGACCAGCGGGTTTCCTCCAGCCGCCGGGCTCACCGCCACGGCGCTCGCGCCGCTGCCGCGCAAACCCTCCCCGCTCGTCGTGGCCACCGCCGTGAGGGTGACAGCCGGGGTGCAGGCGATAACGGGCTGACCGTACTGTGGGCACGCACACGTGCGCGTGCATGCCCACAGAAGCCAGGAATCACAGGCGCCCGTACGCGCGCAGCGTGCGCAAGACCTCGATCGTGATGACCGGACGGCTCTCCAAGGCAGTGCCCGGAGCCCACTGACGCCAGCGCACGGGCCAGCCGCCGTCCCCCTGCTGTTCACTCACCAGGAAGTCCAGCGAGCGGTCCATCTCCTCGTCGGTGAACCACGCGCGCGCGAGGGAATCCGGAGTGCGCGCGAAGTCGTACGGGAAGTGATGCTCGCCCGGCGCGTAACCAGGCGCCACCGGATACGCCTCCAGACGCTCCGGGTCCAGTACGGCGAGGCGACACTCGCGGACCAGACGGCCGAGCCGGTCGGCGGCCGCCTCCGCGCGCGAGCGGTCGGGCACGGAATCCAGAAAGGCCACAGCCGCCTCGATCTCGTACGGATGCGACTTCTCCAGGGACTCCACCGCCTCCCAGCAGAAGTCCGTGGCCCGGAACAACCACGCGTGCCACACCTCATTGCGGTGCAGCAGGCCCACCACAGGACCGGTGGCGAGGAGTTCACTGGGCGGGTCGTCGACGACCGGGAGGAAAGGAGCCACCGGATAACCCCGCTGGCTGGGATGGATCGCCGGGAGCGCACCGTCCGGAGTCGACACGGAGGTCAGATAACGGCACACACGCTCCGCCCGCTGCCCGTCGCAGCGCCCGATCGAGTCCAGAACACGCAGCGCGTGCCCGATATGCAGCGGCTGACTCACCGGCCCCCGCAGATCGGGTTCAAGCGCATGGCCGTACCCCTCGTCCTCATTGCGGTAAGCGGCCAGCGCGGCCTCCACCGCATCGGCACTGCCACCCAGGAAGTGGTACGCGAAACGGCGCTGCTCCAGCACGCGCGCGGTGAGCCAGACGAACTGCTCGACGCGGACGAGCGGGGAGCGCGCCGGGGACGACGGGGGGAGTGGGGATGCTCCAGTTTCGGCCATACCCCAGACCGTAAGGCGGAAAGCGGTCTCGGCAAGCCGTCCTGGCTCGGCCCACCCTCTGGGGCGGGATACTGGAGTCATGCGGTTGACGGTCTTCTGGCAGCGGATGGCGGATCACTTCGGCAAGGAGCACGCCGACACGTTCGCGCGCGACCACGTGATGTCCGAACTAGGCGGACGCACAGTGCACGAGGCGCTCAACACCGGCTGGGAAGCCAAGGACGTGTGGCGTGTGGTGTGCACCACCATGGATGTTCCGGACGAAAAGCGCTGAACCGGACCGAAAGCAGGAAGCTAGACCTCCGAAAGCGGGATGGCCGGACCCAAAAGCAAGGGGGTGAACGCCAACTGCGGGCACGGAGATCCAAGGACGGGAACCCACTGTCGGCGCCGTGGGCCAGACTTGGTCCGTGGCTCCCACAGATGAGACCGCTGCCCCCGCAGCCGAGACCGCGCAGGCCGACCAGCACCCACCGCTATCCGACACCACACCACCATCCGGCACCACACCACCCACCCGGCATCAATCCGAAGACGACACCGGGCGCACACGCATGCCGCGCTGGCTACCACGCGCCATGGTGCTGGCCCTCTCACTCATCGCCGTGTTCCAACTCGGCAGCTGGGCGTTCCACCAGCTCATCGGACTCCTCGTCAACATCCTCATCGCGTTCTTCCTCGCCCTCGCCATCGAACCCGCAGTCAGCCGGATGGCCTCGCACGGCCTGCGCAGGGGCTTCGCCACCTTCTTCGTCTTCTTCAGCCTGCTGATCGCTGCCGCCGGATTCGTCACACTGCTCGGCTCACTTCTCGCCAACCAGATCATCAAGATGATCGAAGGCCTCCCCGCCTACCTCGACTCCGTCATCAGCTGGATCAACATCACCTTCGACACCGAACTGAAGCGGGTCGACATCCAAGAGGGCCTCCTCCGCTCCGACTGGCTGCAGAAATACGTCCAGAACAGCGCCACCGGAGTCCTGGACGTCTCCACACAAGTCCTCGGTGGCCTCTTCCAACTACTGACGATCACACTGTTCTCGTTCTACTTCGCCGCCGACGGCCCCCGCCTCCGGCGCGCACTGTGCTCCGTACTGCCCCCCGCCAAACAGGCCGAGGTGCTGCGCGCGTGGGAGATCGCCGTCGACAAGACCGGCAGCTACCTGTACTCACGCGGCCTGATGGCGCTGATCTCCGGAATAGCCCACTACATCCTGCTGGAATACCTCGGGGTGAACTACGCCCCCGTGCTCGCCGTCTGGGTCGGACTGGTCTCACAGTTCATCCCCACCATCGGCACCTACCTCGCAGGCGCCCTGCCCATGCTGATCGCCTTCACGGTCAACCCCTGGTACGCGCTGTGGATACTGATCTTCGTAGTGATCTACCAGCAGTTCGAGAACTACATACTGCAGCCCAAACTGACCGCCAAGACCGTGGACCTCCACCCGGCGGTCGCCTTCGGGTCGGTCATCACAGGCACCGCGCTCCTCGGCGCAGTCGGCGCGTTGATCGCCATCCCGGCAGTCGCCACCCTCCAGGCCTTCCTGGGGGCATACGTCAAGCGATACGACGTCACGGACGACCCCCGAGTGCACGGCCACCGCCAGCGGAACCCGGGCAACGCCCTCGCCCGCGTACGCCGCCTGCTCGAGCCAAAACGGAAACCGGCGCCGGAACGGAAACCGGCGCCGGAACCGGAGGGCGGCGCCTCCTGACACAGCGCCTCTCACCGGCGACGGGCACGACCAGGGGCTCGCTCGCCCTGCCCCAGGGGACCCATCGGACCCATCGCTGGCCGCTGCGCCTGGCGGGGCGCCGCCTGTCAGACCGCCGACGTACGCTCGCGGAACCGACGTGGAAGCGACGTGGAACCCGAGCGGCGCGCTTGACACCAAAATCGAACATCCATTCTCATGGGGGCTCTGGCGAGACTCTCGACGGGGATTTCGACAGGGTTTCCCCGGAGAAGCACCCGAGTTATCCACAGGCCGGACGAGCGTCGGGGCGCATTGTCAGTGGCAGGCGCTAGCGTCTTTGACGTGAAGCGATCGACTCAAGCAAACCGGGTGGAACCCATGGCAGGAACCGACCGCGAGAAGGCGCTCGACGCCGCGCTCGCACAGATTGAACGACAATTCGGCAAGGGCGCGGTCATGCGCATGGGCGAGCGGTCGAAGGAGCCCATCGAAGTCATCCCGACCGGGTCGACCGCCCTCGACGTAGCCCTCGGCGTCGGAGGCCTGCCACGTGGCCGAGTAGTGGAGGTGTACGGCCCCGAATCGAGCGGCAAGACGACCTTGACCCTGCACGCGGTGGCGAACGCGCAGAAGGCCGGCGGCCAAGTCGCCTTCGTGGACGCGGAGCACGCCCTCGACCCCGAGTACGCACAGAAGCTCGGCGTCGACATCGACAACCTGATCCTCTCCCAGCCGGACAACGGCGAGCAGGCACTGGAGATCGTGGACATGCTGGTCCGCTCCGGCGCCATCGACCTCATCGTCATCGACTCCGTCGCCGCGCTCGTCCCGCGCGCGGAGATCGAGGGCGAGATGGGCGACAGCCACGTGGGCCTGCAGGCCCGCCTGATGAGCCAGGCCCTGCGCAAGATCACCAGCGCCCTCAACCAGTCCAAGACCACCGCGATCTTCATCAACCAGCTCCGGGAGAAGATCGGCGTCATGTTCGGCTCACCGGAGACCACGACCGGTGGCCGGGCGCTGAAGTTCTACGCCTCGGTGCGCATCGACATCCGCCGTATCGAGACGCTGAAGGACGGCACGGATGCGGTCGGCAACCGCACCCGCTGCAAGGTCGTCAAGAACAAGGTGGCGCCGCCCTTCAAGCAGGCCGAGTTCGACATCCTCTACGGTCAGGGCATCAGCCGTGAGGGCGGATTGATCGACATGGGTGTGGAGCACGGCTTCGTCCGCAAGGCCGGCGCCTGGTACACGTACGAGGGCGACCAGCTCGGTCAGGGCAAGGAGAACGCCCGCAACTTCCTGAAGGACAACCCCGACCTCGCCAACGAGATCGAGAAGAAGATCAAGGAGAAGCTGGGCGTCGGGGTACGGCCGGAGGAGCCTGCCGCCGAGCCGGGGGCGGACGCAGCGGTATCGCCGACGTCTGCGAGCGAGGCCGCGAAGGTGGCGCCCGCTCCGGCGGCCAAGTCCGCCAAGTCCAAGGCCGCGACAGCCAAGAGCTAGCCCGTGGCACGGCGAACGGACTGGGGCGAGGACGTCTACCCCGCTGCTCCGGAGGACCCGGGGCAACGGGGTGACGGAGGCGCCGCTGAACCCGGGGCGTACGGCGGCGACAACTCGGCTGACAGGGAGGGCGGTTGTGCCCAGCATGACGATCGTCCTCGCGGCGGCGGTTCGCGCGGTGACCGTGGCCGCAGGCGTCGCCGACGTCACTTCGGCGAGAGGCCCGATGGCCCAGCGGACAAAGGCCTTCTTTCCTCGTCGAGGGCCGAGAAGGGGGAGTCTTCAGGGGATCCGGCTGAGCTGGCGCGGGCGATCTGTCTGCGCCTGCTCACCGGGACCCCGCGTACGCGGAAGCAGCTAGCGGACGCGTTGCGCAAGCGGGAGATCCCCGAGGATGTTGCGGACGAGGTGCTGTCACGGTTCGAGGAGGTCGGCCTGATCAACGACAGCGTGTTCGCGGATGCCTGGGTGGAGTCCCGGCACCATGGCCGGGGGCTGGCCCGACGGGCTCTCGCCCAGGAGTTGCGGACCAAGGGTGTGGACTCGGCGCTGATTGACGAGGCCATCGCCCAGCTCGACTCCGAGCAGGAGGAAGCCACGGCTCGCGAGCTCGTCGCCCGTAAGCTGCGCGCCACGCGTGGCCTCGACCGCGACAAACGCCTCCGGCGCCTTGCCGGAATGCTCGCCCGCAAGGGCTACTCCGAGGGCATGGCTCTTCGGGTGGTGCGTCAGGTGTTGGAGGAAGAGGGGGAGGACATGGAGGGGTTGGGGGAGGAGGGGTTCTGAATCGGTGCCCCTCAGCGCCCCTCAGCCCGTACCGGTTCCCGTCCCTTCCGCCTCTTCCGACCTGGTCGGCCTGGCCGGACCGCCCAGCGTCGCCTCCGCCGCTGCGTACAGGTCCGCCGGGCGTACCCCGCTCAGTGCGGTGACGAGGTAGCCGTCCGGACGGATCAGCAGCACTGTGTGCGGGGCGGCGCCCGGGTAGCTCTCGGCGACCAGGAGTTCGGCGCGGTGGGGGAGGGCGGTCACGGCGGCTGCGAGGTGGGGCATGATCCCGGCGCTCCTCCAGTGCTTGCGCTCCCATACCCTCGTGCCGGGTGCGATGAGCAGCACCAGCAGTGCCCCGCGCCCGAGCCGGTCCCGCAGTTGTACGAAGGAGCCGTCTTCGTCGGTCACCCGTACGTCGATGACCTGGGCGCCCGGGGGTGTTCCGATGGCGGTCTCCGACTCGGTGTGTGGGGGCGCGAGTGGTGAATCGGCGTACGCCCTGGGTGCACCCAGCGGGCCGCGCCCCAAGTGGCCGTCTGTGAGCAGCGCATCGTGGCCGCGGGCCGAGCTGAGGACGTACGACCGCAGGCCTCCGCTGCCGCGCAGGACGGGCAGCGCTTGGTCGGCGGCGCGCAGCCGGGTGGCGACGGCCGCGCGGCGTTCCGTTTGGTAGCTGTCGAGCAGTGCTTCGTGTGGGCCGTGGTGCCAGGCGAGCGCCAGTTTCCAGGCGAGGTTGTCTGCGTCTCGTAGGCCTTCGTCGAGGCCCTGGGTGCCGAGGGCGCCGAGCAGGTGTGCGGCGTCCCCGGCGAGGAAGGCCCGGCCGGAGCGCCAGCGGCGGGCGAGGCGGTGGTGGACGGTGTGGACTCCGGTGTCGAGCAGGTCGTACGGCGGTGTGGAGCCTCCGGTCCAGCCTGCGAGGGTTTCCCTGATGCGTGCCACCAGCAGGTCCGGGGTGATCAGGTCCTTGCCCGGCGGCAGCAGCCAGTCCAGGCGCCATACGCCGTCGGGGAGGGGGCGGGCGGTGATCTCCCCGGCTGTGGGGCCGGACGTCCGCCATGGTGGCATCCGGTGCAGCAGTGCTTCGCCGGACCACGGGAGTTCGGTGCGCAGTGCCGCCACGGCGTGCCGCTCCACGGCCGTACGGCCCGGGAAGCGGATGTCGTGGAGTTTGCGCACCGTCGAGCGCGGGCCGTCGCAGCCGACGAGGTAACTGCCGCGCCACCAGGTGCCCTTGGGGCCACGGGTGTGCGCAGTGATGCCCGACGCCTCCTGCTCGGTCGAGTCGAGGCGGCTCTCCACGGCGACCTTGATCAGTTGCTCGCCCGCGACGGCCTCGCGTAGCGCGCCGGTGAGCGCGTGCTGGGTGAGGTGCAGCGGGGCGGCCGGGCCCGCGGACGTGTCGGGAGCGTCCAGCGCGGTAGTGCCCGCACTCCTGAGGGCGGCGCCCCCGGACGCGTCCTCGCCGAAGTCGTAGGCGTAGTCGAAGCGGATCTCCCGCATCACCTGTCGGCGCCGCATCGAACGCCATCCGGTCCAGCGCAGACCCGTCTCGGAGAGCGGCGCACTTGTCAGTCGCGTCAGCAGTGCGGCCGTGTCCTCGCGCAGGATGACCGTCCGGGCGGGCCGCTGTTCGTCCTTGCCGGTGCCCTCGTCGAGGACGACGGAGGGAACCTGCTGGCGCGCGAGTGCGAGGGCGAGCGTGAGCCCCACGGGCCCCGCTCCCACGATGATCACCGGGTCCACGGCGCGGTGCCCCCTGCCTGGAGTGGCGTCCTGGGGAACGTTCGGGAACAGGCAGGTGGAGCCGGGTGCACGATCACAGAATGTATGCAACCCATTGCCGGAGTTTGCGTCAAGTGACGGAGCAAGTGACGGAGCAAGTGACGGAGGCAGTGGCGAGTACGCCGCTGCCTCCGTGGGTCGCTCATGCCACTTGACTGTGTATCAGATGGTGCCGCCGGCGCCGGTCCCGTGAGTGCCTCCCACTTCGGCGGCGTTGAGCTCGTCCACGTCCTCGACCCCGAGGACCGCGCCCGTGCTCTTCTTGCTGCGCCGCAGTCGGCCCTCGAGCCAGCTTGCGAACGTCGTGAGGGCGAAGTTGAGCGCAATGAAGATCACGGCTACGACGGTGAAGCTGGCGATGGTGTTCGCGCCGTAGAACGCGCTCATGGGGCGGACCGCCGCCATCAGGTCGGAGAAGTTGAGCATCGCGCCGCCGAGCGCGGTGTCCTTCACGATGACGACCAACTGGCTGACGATCGCGGGCAGCATCGCGGTGACCGACTGGGGCAGAAGGATGAACCGCATCGTCTGGTTCTTGCGCAGCCCGATCGCCATCGCGGCTTCTGACTGCCCCTTCGGCAAGGACAGGATGCCGGCTCGTACGATTTCCGCGAGCACCGAGGCGTTGTACAGCACGAGGCCGGTGACGACCGCGTAGAGCGGGCGGTCCTCCGTGCTGATGTCGGTGAACTCGGCGTACGCCGCGTTGGCGAAGAGCATCAGGATCAGCACCGGGATGGCACGGAAGAACTCCACCACTGCGCCGGAGGGCCACCGCACCCATGAGTGGTCGGAGAGCCGCGAGATGCCGAAGAACGCGCCGAGCGGCAGGGCGATGACCATGGCGAGGGCCGCCGCGATGAGGGTGTTCTCCAGGCCCGGCCAGATGTACGTGGTCCACACCTCGGTGCCCGTGAAGAAAGGTGACCACTTCACCCAGTCGAGCTGGTTCTTCTCGTCGAGCTTGCTGTACACCCACCACAGCGCGGCGGCGAGGGCGATCACGAACAGCACCGAGAGGATGACGTTCCGACGCCTGGCCCGAGGCCCGGGGACGTCGTACAGGACCGAACTCATCGCTTCACCGCCACTTTCTTGCTCACCCAGCCGAGGATCAGACCGGTCGGGAGGGTGAGGCAGGCGAACCCGAACGCGAAGAGGGCGCCAATGAGGAGGACCTGGGCCTCGTTCTCGATCATCTCCCTCATCAGCAGCGCTGCCTCGGCCACGCCGATGGCCGCGGCGACCGTGGTGTTCTTGGTCAGTGCGATCAGGACGTTCGCCAGCGGCCCGACGACGGAGCGGAACGCCTGGGGCAGGATCACCAGGGTCAGCACCTGGGTGAAGTTCAGCCCGATGGCGCGGGCGGCCTCCGCCTGGCCGACCGGCACGGTGTTGATCCCGGAGCGCAGCGCCTCACAGACGAACGCCGCGGTGTAGGCGATCAGGCCGAGTACGGCGAGCCGGAAGTTGGTGGTCTCGAACCTGTCGGAGCCCATGTCGAAGCCCAGGGTCTGGAACAGGCCCAGCGACGTGAAGACGATGATGATCGTCAACGGGATGTTCCGCACCACGTTCACATACGCCGTGCCGAATCCGCGCATCAGGGGGACGGGGCTGACCCGCATGGCAGCCAGCAGAGTTCCCCAGATCAGGGAACCGATGGCTGAGTAGACGGTGAGTTGCAGTGTTGTCCAGAACGCCTTTAGCAGGTCGTAGTCTTCAAGAAAGTCGAACACGATCTCCCGCGCTTCCGCGTATGGGGAGGGCGCGGCGCGCCGCCACCGAAGGCGGCGCGCCTACCCGGTTGTCCTGGTTCACTTGACGATGTCGCCGATCTTCGGCGCGGGCTCGTTCTTGTAGTTCGCGGGGCCGAAGTTGGCCTTCACGGCCTCCTCCCAGGCACCGTCGGAGACCATCTTCTCCAGGGCGGTGTTGATCTTGGCCTTGAGGTCGCTGCCCTCCTGGACACCGATCCCGTAGTTCTCGTTGCTCAACTTGAAGCCGGCCAGCTTGAACTTGCCCTTGAACTGCTCCTGCGCCGCGTAGCCGGCGAGGATGGAGTCGTCGGTGGTCAGCGCGTCGATGGCCTTGTTCTCCAGGCCGGTGAGGCACTCCGAGTAGCCGCCGTACTCCTGCAGGTTGGCCTTCGGGGCGATCTTGTTCTTGACGTTCTGCGCCGAGGTCGATCCGCTCACCGAGCAGAGGTTCTTCTTGTTCAGGTCCTTCGGCTGCTTGATCGAGTTGTCGTCGGCACGGATCAGGACGTCCTGGTGGGCGAGGAGGTACGGACCTGCGAAGTCGACCTTCTGCTCGCGCTCGTCGTTGATCGAGTAGGTGGCGGCGATGAAGTCGACGTCACCGCGCTCGAGCATCGTCTCGCGGTCGGAGCTCTTCGCCTCCTTCCACTTGATCTGGTCCTCGCTGTAGCCGAGTTCCTTGGCGACGTAGGTGGCGACGTCGACGTCGAAGCCCGAGTAACCGTCCGGCGTCTGCTGGCCGAGGCCCGGCTGGTCGAACTTGATGCCGATGGTGATCTCCTTGCCGCCGCCGGAGCCGCCCTCGCCGCCGTCCTTGTCGTCGGAGCCACAAGCGGTGGCGGTCAGGGCGAGGGCGAAAATCGTGGCCGAGGCGGCGGTGACCTTGCGGAGCTTCATGGTGCACATCCTTTGCGTGGTGAAGAGATGCGGGCCGGCGGTGCGGGATGACGCATGCCGTCGGATGCGGGTGACGTGGGCCGGGTCGTCGAGGACCTGGGCACAGGGCCTGGGTGAACTCGGGCGCGGGGTCTCAGTGGTGGAGGATCTTTGACAGGAAGTCCTTGGCCCGGTCGCTGCGGGGGTTGCTGAAGAACTGGTCCGGCACGGCCTCTTCGACGATGCGGCCGTCAGCCATGAAGACCACCCGGTTGGCGGCGGAACGGGCGAAGCCCATTTCATGGGTGACGACCACCATTGTCATGCCGTCGTGCGCCAGCTGCTGCATGACTTCCAGTACTTCGTTGATCATCTCGGGGTCGAGTGCCGAGGTCGGCTCGTCGAAGAGCATGACCTTCGGGTCCATCGCCAGTGCCCGCGCGATCGCGACGCGCTGCTGCTGGCCGCCCGAGAGCTGTGCCGGGTACTTGTCCGCCTGGGTGCCCACGCCGACCCGGTCGAGCAGGGCGCGCGCCTTCTCCTCGGCCTTCTTCTTGTCGGCCTTGCGGACCTTCAGCTGTCCCAGCGTCACGTTCTTGAGCACTGTCTTGTGCGCGAAGAGGTTGAACGACTGGAACACCATGCCGACGTCGGCCCGCAGCCGGGCGAGCTCCTTGCCCTCAGTGGGCAGCGGCTTGCCGTCGATCGTGATCTCGCCGGAGTCAATGCTCTCCAGGCGGTTGATGGTGCGGCACAGGGTGGACTTGCCGGACCCGGAGGGCCCGATCACCACGACGACCTCGCCCCGGGCGATGGTCAGGTCGATGTCCTGGAGCACATGCAACGCGCCGAAGTGCTTGTTGACGTTCTTCAACGCGACCAGGTTGTCAGCCGCGGGCACGGCGTCCTTGGTCACCGGTACTTCGGTCATCGGCCTCTTGCTCCGTCCTCCTCGGTTGGAAGGACAGTAGTGACCCTCCCGACCAGCGTCATTACATCTGAGGGGAAATTGAGCATAACGATTCGGATAGACCTCAGACACTCGGTGTAGTGCGTAATGTTCGCTCAGACACTGGCGTACTCAGACACCGGCGTAGTGGCTGCGGCTCGCCGGGCCGCCGGGTGCCGCCGCGTCGCGTACCGGCCAGGCGTCGCGTACCGGCTGGGTAACGGAACCTGTCCGCGGCCGGAATCCCCTTGACGCCGTGCGTGTCCATCGGCGTGACTTCCTTGGGGTACGCGCGCGTGCCCGTCCCGTACCTCGCAGTTGTACAGGCCAGGACCGTAGGGATGACGAACCGGAGGGGGCCGGAGTGAGACTGCTTCTCGTCGAGGACGACGACCATGTCGCGGCCGCTCTGTCCGCGGTCCTCGCGCGGCACGGCTTCCATGTCACGCACGCCCGCAGCGGCGAGGAGGCGCTCCAGGCGCTGGTCCCGGAGGGCGCCGGTTCGGCGTGATCCTGCTGGACCTCGGTCTGCCCGACCAGGACGGCTACGAGGTCTGCGGCAAGATCCGCAAGCGCACCAGCACGCCGGTGATCATGGTCACGGCCCGGGCCGACGTACGGTCCCGGATCCATGGCCTGAACCTGGGCGCCGACGACTACGTGGTCAAGCCGTACGACACCGGGGAGTTGCTCGCCCGCATCCACGCCGTGGGTCGGCGCATCCCCCGCCACGGTGCCTCCGGGCCTGGCGAGCGCGCGCTCCGTCTCGGGCCCGTGCGGATCGAGTTGCCCACGCGGCAGGTCAGCGTGGACGGTTCGGTGGTGCAGCTCACCCGCAAGGAGTTCGACCTGCTCGCGTTGCTGGCCCAGCGGCCCGGGGTGGTGTTCCGCCGGGAGCAGATCATCAGCGAGGTGTGGCGCACCAGTTGGGAGGGGACAGGGCGCACCCTGGAGGTGCATGTGGCGTCCCTGCGGTCCAAGCTGCGTATGCCCGCCCTGATCGAGACGGTGCGCGGGGTCGGGTACCGGCTGGTCGCACCGGCGTCGTAGCGTGCCCGCGTGCGCACTCGTCTGCTCCCGCTGCTCATTGTTCTGATGGCCGCCGTGCTGCTCGCGCTCGGTATTCCGCTGGCGGTGAGCCTGGCGGCCGCGGAGCAGCAGCGGGTGGTCGTCGACCGCATCGACGACACCGCGCGTTTCGCGGCGCTCGCGCAGTACGTCCCCGAGCGTCCCACGGGCTCGCGGGTGGACGTCACGGACGAGCGCAGCGACACTCTGCGGCAGGAACTGGACCGCTACCACGGCGTGTACGGCATCCGCGCGGGCGTCTACGACCGCAACGGCAATCCCCTGGCGAACGCGCCGCAGTCCTGGCCCCCGCCCGAGGAGGGCGAGCGCCGCGACGCCTTCGCCGAGTCCCGGCTGGGGCGCCGCAGTCATGATCCGGAGCAGGTGTGGCCGTGGGAGCGGGGCCGCCTCGTCGTGGCGTCCCCGGTCATCCGGGACGGCGATGTCGTGGCCGTCGTCGTCACCGACTCGCCCACCGGGCAGATGCGGTCGGAGATCCTGCGCGGCTGGCTGGTCATCGCCGGGGGGCTCGTGGCCGCGATGCTGCTCGCCGTCGGGCTCGCGCTGCGCCTGACGGGCTGGGTCCTCAGGCCCGTACGGGTCCTGGACGCGACCACCCACGCCATCGCGTCCGGGCGCCTGAAGTCGAGGGTCGCGGTCGCCGGCGGGCCGCCGGAACTCAGACGCCTGGCCCGCTCGTTCAACGAGATGGCCGACAACGTCGAGGACGTCCTGGAGCAGCAGCGCGCCTTCGTCGCCGACGCCTCGCACCAGTTGCGCAATCCGCTCGCCGCGCTGCTGCTGCGCATCGACCTGCTCGCGCTCGAACTCCCGGAGGGCAGCGAGGAGATCGCCTCCGTCCGCACCGAGGGCAAGCGTCTTGCCCAGGTTCTCGACGACCTGCTCGACCTGGCGCTCGCCGAGCACGCCGAGGCGGATCTCCAGCTCACCGACATCGGCGCGCTGACCGCGGAGCGGGTGGCCGCGTGGGGGCCGGTCGCCGACAGCAAGGGCGTCCGGCTCACGGGGACCTGCCCGCCCACCACCGCCTGGGCCGATCCGGTCGCCCTGTCCAGTGCGCTGGACGCGGTGATCGACAACGCGCTGAAGTTCACACCCGAGAGAGAGGCGGTTCAGGTGGAGGTCGCCTCCCACGGCGAGGTCTCCACGGTGGTCGTCGCCGATGGCGGGCCGGGCCTCGGCGACGAGGAACTCGGCCGTATCGGCGACCGGTTCTGGCGCAGCACGGGTCATCAGAACATCAAGGGCTCCGGCCTCGGCCTGTCCATCTCGCGTGCCCTCCTCGCCGCGTGCGGCGGCTCGATCGCGTACGCCCACCATGAGCCGTACGGCCTGAAGGTGACCGTCATGGTGCCGAGGACGCGGCCGACTGCCTGACGGTTGACCGGCTACGGTTTGACCGAGCGGTAGTAGCGGCGGGCGCCCTGGTGGAGGGGGAGGGGGTGGGTGTAGATCGCCGTGCGCAGGTCCACGAGCTGGGCGGCGTGGACCCGGGAGCCGATGTGGTCACGGCTGTTGAGGACGGTGCGGGTGAGCCACTCGGTCAGGCGGGGGTCCAGGTCCGTGCGGGTGATGAGCAGGTTCGCCACCGTCAGTGTCCGCATGGGGGCGCCCTGCTGGATGGACCGGTAGGCGTCGCCCGGCATCACGGAGGAGCGGTAGTAGCGGAAGGCCTCGCCCTGCTCGTGCAGTTCGGCGACGGTGTCGCTGCCGATCTCGACGAACCGGAAGTCGTACACCTTCGCGAGGTTGACCAGACCGTCCGTCGGCAGGCCGCCCGACCAGAAGAAGGCGTCGATCTCGCCGCTGCGCAGCCGGGTCGGGGCCGTCCGTATGGTGTCGCTCTGCGGCTTGATGTCCTTGTCCAGGTCCAGGTCCGCGGCCTTGAGCACCCGCTCCGCGATCAGCCGCACCCCGGACTCCTGCGGCCCCACGCCCACGCGCTTGCCCCTGAGGTCCGAGACTTTCTCGATGGCCGACGAGTGCGGGACGACGAGCTGTACGTAGTCGTCGTACAGCCGCGCCATCCCGCGCAGCCGGTCGTGACCGGGCCGTTCGGCCAGCCGGTAGGTCTCCACCGCGTCGGCCGCGGCGATGGCGAAGTCGGCGTTCCCGGCGGCCACGCGTGCGACGTTCTGCTGGGAGCCGTCGCTCGTCTTCAGCTCCACCTTCAGGCCCGGCATGTCCTTGGCGATCGCTGTGCTCAGCCGCTTGCCGTACTCGTGGTAGACGCCGCTCGACGGCCCCGTACTGATCGTGATCGTCCCGGTCGGCGGCTCCTCGCGCGGCCACAGCCACCATGTCAGCAGCCCCAGCAGCACGAGCGCGGCCGTCGAGGCCGACAACAGGCGGTGGGCGCCGAGGTGGTGGAGTGGCTGGAGCATGCGCGCGATCTTGCCAGGTCAGCGGAGAGCGGCCAAGGGCCGGGCGCGTCCGGTGCGAGGTCGTGACGGGGTACAGGGGGTGGTGAGCCATGTGCTTCCGTGCGGTCGTGCCGGGTCTGTACTCCCGTACGGCCGTGCCGGGCCCGCGGACGGCGGGCCCAGCACGTTGCGGTTCAGCTGCGGTTGCTCCGGGGCGGCCTCAGCCGGCCGCTGCCTCGCGCAGGAGGTCCAGCTCCGCGTACATGACCTCGCCCGGGCACTCCGTCGCCATCCAGTCCCGGTGGCCGCTGATCTCCGCGACCTCCTTCTGGGTGCCGTTGAGGGGGTTCGTGTACGTGACGCGTGCCTTCGGGTCGACGCCGTGGATGCCGGATCAGGACGCGGACCAGACGGGTCAGCGCCTCGCGGGCGGCCTCCGTCGGGCCCTGTTGCGTCAGGGTGCCGAGCAGGGCGATGCCGAGGTTGCCGGAGTTGAATCCGCCGACGTGGAAGGCGGTCACCACCTTGCCGTCCTCGTCGTGCGCGGGCAGGCCGTCGTCGCCCGAGTAGCGGCCCTCGTAGATGGTGCCCGCCTCGTCGATGAGGAAGTGGTAGCCGATGTCGCCCCAGTCGTTGGTGACGGCGTGGAACTGGTAGATCGCGCGCACGGTGGCGGCCGGGTCCGGGTCGTTGTTGACTCCGGCGGTGTGGTGGACCGTGATGTTCTGGAACGGGGAGAACGCGATCGGCGTGTTCTCCGTGCCGTCCGGCTTGAACCGCAGCGCCTCGTCCGCGCCCCAGGCCGGCCGCGACAGGTACGCCACACCCCGCACGCGGGTCGTGTCCGACGGAACGGCCACCTTGCGCTTCGGGCCCTACTGGGTGTCGAGCGCCAGCGAAAGCAGCCCGGTGGCCCCGTCGGGCGCCTTCAGTTCGTAGCCGGAGGCCTTGCCGGCGGGGAGCAGCAGGGCACCGCCGTCGCTCACCGAGCAGCCGCTGTCGCCGAACATCTGCCAGTCGCCCTGGCCGCCGTCGGCGTCGAGCAGCCGGATACCGCCGCCGGACGCCTTGGACGTCCCTTCCCAACGGACACCCACGTAGCCGATGGGGAAGGCGGCCTCGACGGGCGCCTCGCCGGTGGCCTGCTTGGCGCGGGTCTTGGGGAACGTCTCCGACGTCGTGCCGGCCTTCGGTTCGGCGGTGCCGGTGCCGGTGCCGGAGGAGCCGGAGTCGTTCGTCGTGGCCATCACGGCCGGGGCGGTCACGGCCGCGGCCGTGACCGCCCCCGCGGAGCCGATCACAGTGCGGCGGGTCACGCGGGATTTCGCCCGGTGGGAGGAGGTGGTAGGGGGAACTGTCACAGGGGCTCCTCATCGTTTCGTGTGGTGCTTGTTGTCCTGGCCGTGGGGAAGCGTTCCGGGCGTCGCGACGGGGTGAACGTTGCCTGTCGGAACACTAGTTGCCGGACTCGGACTCCTGCGGAGCGGGGGCAGGAAGCGGTGTTTCGCCCTCAGGGCGAAACACCGTCCACCTGAGGGGGTGAGCCGCATGCCGTGCGTGGCGAGAACCAAGCGCGTACACCGTGCTGATCGAGAGCCAGGACGGCACACGCACCTTCAAGCTCTGCCGTAGCGAACCGGGTTGGTTTCCACCCGGCTGGTGTTGATCGTGGAAGACCTGTGGGCTCGCTGACCCGCAGGCAGCGTGAGCCAGGAATCCCCCTGCCTTCAGCTGGGGGAGGTTTCCACGTTGGCACTCGGCACGCGGCGCCAGTACGGTCGGGAAGGTGCCGACTCTCCAGCAGCTCTCGAAGAAGTCGTTCGAGGTCCGTACGACGACCGGGACGGCCCCGTCCCTGCCCGCCGCCGTCCGCTCCTCCTTCTCCGACGGCTACGACCGCGACACGCCGGTCACCTGGGACGCCGTACCGTCCGAGAAGTACGCGCCGGCCGGGGACCTTCACGGTGGCGGGAACGGCGGCCGGACGCGCGGTGACGGCGACCGTCACCGTGGTCCGCGAGGGCCAGCTCACCGTCGACCTCGGCTCGGACACCGGCGCCTTCCACGGCGGCGCCTCCGGCACCCTCTACGGCCTGTACGGACCGGACGTCCCCACCAACAACCTCATCGAGGGCATGGGCCTGCGCACGGTCTCCACCAAGGCGCAGGACGGCCCGCAGCACCCCGGTGCCGACGCGCTGGAGGTGGTCAAGCCGCTGGCCGACTCCACCGACGGTGACGTCTACATCTACATGACCGACATCCACCGCGGCTTCCCGTACCAGTGGCCGGGCGACACCCCCGAGGAGAAGCTCGAAGCTCTACCAGGAGAAGATCGCCAAGCAGGTCGACCAGGTCCTGCAGCTGCCCGAGGAGTACCAGGACAACGTCGTCTTCGTGCCGTTCAACGAGCCCGAGGGCAACATGTTCGGCACCGGCGAGTGGAGCTACGACAAGGTCAGCTGGCTGAGCGACCCGACGACTACTTCGCCGCCTGGGACGACGTCCTACAAGCTCATCAAGGGCAGGATGCCCGACGCCCGCATCGCCGGCCCCAACACCAGCGTCCTGTACGACCAGGTGAAGGGCTTCCTCGACGCACACCCTGGCCGCCGGCACCGTCCCGGACGTCATCACCTGGCACGAGCTGAGCCACCCGGAGCGGTGCGCGAGCACGTCGCCACGTACCGCGGCTGGGAGAAGGAGCTCTTCGAGGGCACCGAGCACGGAGGGCACGCAGCTCCCGATCAACATCAACGAGTACGCCTTCAACTACCACACCTCGGTGCCCGGCCAGATGATCCAGTGGGTCTCCGCGATCGAGGAGTCCAAGGTGGACGCCGACATCGCGTACTGGAACATCGACGGCAACCTCTCCGACTCCGCCGTGCAGTCCAACCGCGCCAACGGCCAGTGGTGGCTGCTCAACGCCTACGCCTCGATGAGCGGGCACACGGTGAGGGTCACCCCGCCGTTCCCGGGCGAGAACTACACGCTGCAGGGCGTCGCCACGCTCGACGACCAAGAAGCGGCAGGCCCGGCTGCTCTTCGGCGGCTCCGACGGCGAGGGCCACATCGTCTTCGCGCAACGTGCCCGAGAAGGTCTTCGGGGACCGCGTGCACGCCTGGGTGCGCGAGATCGAGTGGAGCGGGCAGATCGGCGACACTCCGGGCCCGAAGCTGCTCGCCGAGCAGAACCTGACGGTCGGTGACGACGGCACGGTCGTCCGTTCGACTTCGGCGACGGCGCGCTGCCGAAGCTGAAGGAGTCCTCGGCCTACGAGATCGTCCTCAGCCCCGGCCGGGACGGCGAGGGGCACGCAGTCCCCGCCCGTGCGCTGGCAGGGCTCGTACGAGGCGGAGGACGCCGCCCACACCGGGTCGCGGCTACTCCAGGAACGGCCCGGAGGGCTCGCCCGCGCGACGTGTCGAAGTTCTACACCTCCGGCGGCTACGACGTCGGCGGCCTGCGCACCGGCTCGGACGTCGCGCTCGACTTCACCGTGGACGTGCCCGAGGACGGCACCTACGACCTGAGCGTCTTCGCCAACTCCCTCAACACCTACGACAGCGTGAAGGAGCAGGGCCCGACCAACGTCTTCCTGCGCGTCGACGGCGGCGGACGCGAGCAGGAGCTGCACCTGCCGCTCGGCTACAAGTGGGTGGTCTGGGACCACACCGACACCAAGGTCGAGCTCACCGCGGGCAAGCACACCATCACGCTCGCCGCGAAGAGCCTCGACGGCACGCGCGCCACCAAGGGCGACGCCATCGTCGACCGCCTCACCCTCGCCCTCCCCGAGGCTTCGGCCGCCACCCAGGTGTACGAAGGCGAGCTGGCCTGGACTGGCCGGCGGGGCCGAGCCCGTCTACGACCTGCCGAAGCAGGCCCGGCCCCCGCCACCGGCTCGGGCGCGGTCCGGCTCCCGAAGGACGAGACGGCGACGTTCTGGGTCTACTCACCCGCCGACCGCGAGGCCACCCTCGAGGTCGACACCCTCGCCGGCGCGGGCGCCCGGCTCTCGGTCAACGGGCACGACGTCCTGCGCCTGTCCAAGGGCAGACGGCAGCGTGGCGGTGTCCCTGTCCGGCGGCGTCAACAAGGTGACGGTGACCGGAGGTTCGTCCACCACCCTCGTCGACCGCCTCACGGTCACGCCCACCGAGGGCACGCTCCCGGCGCGTACGTACGAGGCGAGGCACGCCACGCTCGCGGGCTCGGCCACGCTCACCCCGCTCTCCCTGGCCACCGGCGGCACGGCGATCACCGGCATCGGCGGCGACCCCGGCAACGGCAACACGGCGACGTTCACCGTCACGGCCGACCGGACCGGCCTGTACGCGCTGCGCGTCCGCTACTCCAACCCCGAGCAGTCGGAGGCCACCCACTACAACCCGGACCCGCTCGCCCGCCACGCCGACATCACCGTCAACGGCGGCGAGATGCGGCGCGTCAGCTTCCCGCACACCTTCCACCAGAACAACTTCTGGGAGCTGACCGTCCCCGTCCACCTCGAGGAAGGGACAGAACACGATCACCTTCCGCTCCGAGGAACTGCCGAACTTCGACGGCACCACCTACGCCTCGGACACCTTCCCCGGCGTACTGCTCCGCTCCCGCTACGCGCCGCTGATCGACCGGATCACCGTCGCGCCGTACGCACGGGCGGTGCGATGAGGTAACCCCATCGAGTTCCACGAACCCGTGTCGGCAACGGAGCAGGCGGCGTTGCGCACAGCCAGGCGGCAGCCCGTCGCCGCTGTGACGGTTCAATACCGGGCGTCCAGCGCCGAGCGGCAGGGGCCGGTGCTGGAGCGGATGGTGATCAGTGGTCTGAGCAGGACGTTCCGGGCAGGGGTGCCGGGGGATTTCATCCGTTCCATCAACAGCTCGACGGCGATCCGGCTGATCTCGTCGACCGGTTGCTCGGCTGCGGTGAGCGGCGGGGTCACCGCGGCCGTCAGGGAGGGAACGGCGATCAGACCGACGACCGAGAAGTCCCGCGGTACGACCCGCCCGGCACGCGTCAGGCCGCGGTACAGGCCGGCCACGGACGCCTCGCTCAGCGTCGCCACTGCCGTGGTGGCCGGGTCGTCCCGCAGGATCTCGTGCCAGGCACGCCTCGCCGGCGGCCGTGTCGTCGCCGCAGAAGTACGCGCGCCCGGTGAGTCCCAGTTCCTCGATGCCCTGGTTGAACCCGTCGAGTCCGCGGTGCGCGGATTCGTATCCGGTCCGGAAGAACTGCTCCGACCGGTTGACGAAGGCGATGGTGGTGTGGCCCAGGTCGGCCAGGTGCCGCACGCAGTTGCGGCCGAGCGCCACGAAGTCAAGATCCACCCACCAGGCGTCCTCGATACCGGGCTGTCCGATCGCGACGAAGGGGAACCCCAGCTCGGTGAGGTGGTCGACCCGTGAGTCCGTCAGTTTGATCTCCATCAGGATGATGCCGTCCACCCGGTCTCCCGCCAGCAGCCGCTGGAACGGCGGGTCGCCCGTCTCCCTGCCGGTGGTGAGCAGGATGTCGTAGTCGTAGCCCTGGGCCGCTTCGGCCACCCGGCCGACGAAGTCCAGCTGCATCCCCGTGTAGCGGTCGTCGGCGGGCGGGAAGACCATGCCGAGCGCGCGCGTCCGGTCGACGGCCGGCGGAGCGTGCGCACCAGTGCCCGCGTCCGCTTTCTTCACAGGTCCCCCCACCACGAGTCGTCCGGCAGGGGCTGCTCGGCCCAGATGGTCTTGCCGATTCCGGTGTGGCGGGTGCCCCAGCCCTGGGTGACCTGGGCGATCAGGAGGAGACCGCGGCCTCCCTCGTCGAAGGTACGGGCCCGGCGCAGATGGGGAGCGGTGTTGCTGCCGTCGGACACCTCGCAGATCAGGGTGCGGTCGCGGATCAGCCGTAGCCGGATCGGAGGTTCGCCGTACCGGATCGCGTTGGTGACCAGCTCGCTGACCACCAGCTCGGTGACGAACGAGGCCGCCTCCAGCCCCCAGGCCGCCAACTGACGGGTGGCCTGTGCCCGCGCGTCCGCGACGACCTCGGGATCGGCGGGCAGACCCCAGGTGGCGACCTGGTCGGTGTGCAGGGCGCGGGTGCGTGCGACCAGCAGGGCCACATCGTCCGAGGGGCGCTCGGGCAGCATGGCGGCGACCAGCCTGTCGCTGGTGGTCTCCAGGGAGGAGGAGGCAGCGGTCAGGGAGTCGCGCAACCGGGCGAAACCCGTGTCGAGATCCTGGCTGCGGGAGTGGATCAGCCCGTCCGTGTGCAGGACGATCAGACTGCTCTCGGGCAGCTCCAGTTCCGTGGGCTCGAAGGGCACGCCGCCCACGCCCAGCGGGGGCCCGGGGGTGAGACCGAGGGTGGTGACCGTGCCGTTGGGGTAGAGGACGCTGGGCGGGGGATGGCCGGCGCTGGCAAAGACGCAGTGCCGCGACACTGGGTCGTAGACGGCGTACAGGCAGGTTGCGCCGAACTCGCCGGGCAGCCCGGTCGAGCCCGTGCCGTCGTCGCTGCCGAGATGGGTGACCAGGTCGTCGACGTGGGTGAGGAGCTCGTCGGGCGGTAGGTCGACGTCGGCGAGAGTCCGTACGGCGGTACGCAGCCGTCCCATGGCGGCGGAGGCGTGGACACCGTGTCCGGCCACATCGCCGACGACCAGGGCGACCCGGGTTCCGGACAGCGGGATGACGTCGAACCAGTCGCCGCCGACCCCGCTCTCGGAGCTGGCCGGCAGGTAGCGGAAGGCGGCCTCGACCGCGGCCTGCTGGGGCAGTACGTGGGGCAGCAGGCTGCGTTGCATGGTGAGGGCGGTGGCGTGCTCGCGGGTGTAGCGCCGGGCATTGTCCATGCTCACGGCGGCCCGGCCGGCCAGCTCCTCGACGAGCAGCAGGTCGTCCTGCTGGAAGGCACCCGGGTGGGTCCAGCGCCAGAGTACGGCCACGCCGAGCACGATGCCGCGGGCGCGCAGCGGCACCGCCATGCCCGAGTGGATGCCGGCGCGGTGGACGCCGGCGCTTCTGATCTCGTCGCCCTCGATCCAGCGGACGAAACCGGCGTCGTCGAGCCCGCTCAGCAGGGGGCGTCCGGCGGCGAGGCAGCGGGCCGGGGGAGAGAACGGCGGGTAGCTGTCGACCGCGCCCACTTCGACGGCGAGTTCGGGGACGCCCTTGGCGGCGGATCGGGCCGCGGCCCTGCGCAGCAGCACGGGCTCACCGGCCTGCTGGGGCATCGGCTCCTCTCCCTCGAGGACCGAGTCGAAGAGGTCCACGGTGACGAAGTCGGCCAGCTGGGGGACCACCACATCGGCCAGTTCCCGAGCGGTGCGTCCCACGTCCAGGGTGGCGCCGATCCGTGCGCCGGCCTGGTTCAGCAGGGCCAGCCGCTGGTGGGCTCCGTTCTGCGCGCTGTTGTCGAACGCGGCGGCGCCCATTCCGCACATCCGGCCGGAGGAGTCCTTGACCGGCCATATCTCGACGCTCCAGGCACGGTCACCGATGTAGCCGTCGTAGCGTGCCGGTGATCCGGTCTCGGCGACCTGGCGCAGCTGCCTCAGCCAGGCCCCGTCGGCGCCGTCCGGGAGGACATCGGCGTAGGACCGTCCGCGCAGCTGCGCCACCCCGGTTCCCAGCATGTCGCCGAGGAGGCTGTTGACCTGCTCGTATCGCAGCTTGGCGTCGAAGGTGGCCACGGCGACCGACGCCTGGGCGAAGGTCTGCTCCAGCATCGTCCCGTCGGACCTGCCCGCGGCCCCGGCTCCGTTCCCGGACGGGTGCGGGGAGGCGGTCACGGCTCCGTTCCCGGACAGGCGCGGGGAGACGGTCACGGTCACGACGGACTGCCCGTGGGCCTTGCCCTGACCGTCCAGGGACGGACAGGCGCGCAGATCGGCGTCGAGTCGGCGGCCGTCCCGATGGCGGACCGCCACGGGCCCGCTCCATGCCTCACCCGCGGCCAGGGCGTCCCAGGCCGGGTGAGAGGCGTCCACGGCGAGCAGCTCGGTGAGAGCGTGGCCGACGACCTCTGGGGAGTGGCCGAGCAGGCGCTCGGCATCGTCGCTCCAGCCCAGCACTCTGCCGTGCGCGCTGACGATGATCGTGGCCAGGTCCGCCGGAGGCCGGTGGTCATGGGGGCTTCCGCGTACAGCGCTGCCACGCTGTGTCATGGTCGCTCACCCCGCAACCCTTAATCCGCTTGATGCTTACCATACCTGCGCATATCGGACATATCAGTGAAGCATCGTGTGCGGCGGTTCGCCCCGTGCGCTAGTTCGCCCCGTGCGCCAGTTCGCACTGTTCGGCGGTCTCCTCGCGAACCGCAGGGCGGGGTGAGGGCCCTGCCGCTCCGGCCTGGGTGCCCGACTGCCTGAGTGTCGCGAAGGCCGGACGTTCGCGGTCCGGCGTTCGCGTGGCGTTTCAGCGCGAGGTGCTCCCCAGGTTCCTTATAGTCCACATGTGTGATCATATGGGTTATTTACCCCACAAAGGGAAGTTCGTCCGTGTCCCCTTCTCCCCCAGCCTCGCCGTCCGTCGCTACCCGGCCCTCGGGTCCCGTCCGGCCCAGTGACCGGGCCCGGATCGCGCTCCGGCCGGCCGAGGTCGCCCGGATCACCGGAGGTTTCTGGCGTGAGCGCCGACGCGTCAACGCGGAGATGAGCATCCCCCAAGGGTCGGCCCTGCTGGAATCCGCCGGCAATCTGCACAATCTGCGGTTGGCAGCCGGGACCGTGGACGGCGCGTACCGGGGTGCGCTGCCCTTTCTGGACAGCGACGTGACCAAGTGGCTGGAGGCTGCCTCCTGGCAGCTGGCGGACCCCCGCACACCGCATCGCACCACCCTGTGGGGGGCCGTGGACATGATGATCCGGCTGCTCGCCGAGGCCCAGCAGGAGGACGGCTATCTGCAGACCTGGTACCAGGTGGCCAGGCCCGGTCCGCGGTTCGCCGAGCTGCTCTGGGGCCATGAGCTGTACTGCGCCGGCCATCTCTTCCAGGCCGCCGTCGCCCATCACCGCACCACCGGACGTGAGGAACTGCTCACCGTCGCTCGCCGTTTCGCCGACCACATCGACAGCACCTTCGGCCCCGGCAAGCCCGTCAACGGCATCTGCGGTCACCCCGGGATCGAGACCGCCCTCGTGGAGCTCTACCGCGAGACCGGTGAGCGCCGCTATCTGGACCTCGCCGGATACTTCATCGACCGGCGCGGCCACGGCCTGCTGGACGAGGACGACCCCCGCGGCCTCGCCCCGGGCCCCGACTACTGCCAGGACCACGTCCCCGTGCGGGAAGCCAAGACGGTGACCGGCCACGCCGTACGCCAGCTCTATCTGCTGGCCGGTGCCACCGATGTGGCGGCCGAGACGGGCGAACCGGAACTGCGCGCGTCGATGGAACGACTGTGGGAGGCGATGACCACCACCAAGACGTATCTCACGGGTGGCGTGGGAGCGCACCACCGATGGGAGGGCTTCGGTGACCCCTATGAACTGCCCAATGAGCGCGCGTACTGCGAGACCTGCGCGGCCATCGCCTCGATCCACTGGAGCTGGCGGATGGCTCTGCTCACCGGTCAGGCCCGTTACTCGGACCTGATCGAGCGGACCCTCTACAACGGCGTTCTCCCCGGAGTCTCGCTGGACGGCCGGAGCTGGCTCTACACCAACCCCCTCCAGGTGCGCGACGGCCACGAGTACCACGGCGAGGACCAGGGAGCCCGCCGGGCCCCTTGGTTCACCTGCGCCTGCTGTCCGCCGAACGTCATGCGGCTGCTCGCCAGCCTGCCCCACTATGTCGCCAGCACCGACGCGGACGGTCTGCAACTGCACCAGTACGCCGACGGAGCCTACGGCGGGTCCACCGACGGCGGGCGGGTCGTGGTCCGGGTGGACACCGGCTACCCCTGGCAGGGCCGGACCGCGGTGACCGTCGACGAGGCGGGCCCGGGGGAGTGGACCCTCTCGCTGCGCGTGCCGCAATGGTGCCGGGAGTACACGGTGACGCCCTCCGCCGGCGACTGCGTGGACTCCCCGAGCGCCGGCGGTAGGGCCGGGGAGCCGGCGCAGCAGGACGGCTGGCTGCGGATCCGCCGCAGCTGGCGGCCCGGCGACAGGGTTGTCCTGGACCTCGGGATTCAGCCGCGGCTGACCGCGGCCCACCCCCGGGTCGACGCGGTCCGCGGCTGTGTGGCCCTGGAACGCGGCCCCCTTGTCTACTGCTTGGAGCAGACGGATCAGCCGGGCGCGCCTTGTCTCGACGACATCCTGCTCGACACCACCGCCGGACTGACCACCAGGCATCGACCCGATCTGCTGGGAGGGATCATCACCGTGGTCGGCTCCGGACTGCTGCGCCGGCCCGGGCCCACGCAGGCGGACTGGTGGCCGTACCGCTCGGTGCCGAGCGGCACGCCGGACGCGGACCGGGCACCGCACGACACCCGGGCCCGGAACGCGGCGGCCGTCCCCGTCGAACTGACCGCCATCCCCTACTACGCCTGGGCCAACCGCCACCGGGGCAGCATGCGGGTCTGGCTGTCCACCTGCTGAATTCCCCCCTGCGAGCCTGCTCCTAGGACGGAAGCCATGAGAAACAGAGCGATGACCGTAGGTGCGCTGATGACGTCAGTCCTCCTGCTGGCCGGAGCATGCGGAACCGGCGCGCAGTCGCCGGACCCGGCCACGGACGCCACCATCAGTCTGTGGACCCGTGACAACCAGAAGGAGTTCATCAACCTGGTCGCGGACGCCTGGAACGAGAGCCATGACACCAAGGTGGAGGTGACCCTCGTCCCAGCCGCCGACTTCGTCCAGAAGCTCGCCACCACGGCCGCGTCCGGCAACGCACCCGATGTCGCTTCCATCGACCTGGTGTACCTGCCGTACTTCGCCTCCACCGGAACGCTCGAGGACATCACAGAGCTGGCGGACGACCTGCCGTACAAGGACGGCCTCAACCCGTCCCACCGCGCGCTCGCCACCTACAACGAGCGCACCTACGCCCTGCCGTTCAGCGGTGAGGCATCGGTGCTCCTCTACAACAAGTCGCTGTTCAAAGCCGCCGGCCTCGACCCGGAGAAGCCCCCGAAGAACTACGCGGACATCATTTCCGCCGCCAACAAGATCAGCGATCTGGGGCCGGACATCCACGGATTCGCCATCGCCGGGCAGTGCGGCGGCTGCAACGTCTTCGAGTTCACCCCGCATGTGTGGGCCAGCGGCGGCGAGGTGCTCTCCGACGACGGCTCACAGGCCCGGTTCGACTCCCAGGAGGTCACCGACGCCCTGACCTTCTACCGTCGGCTGTACACCGACGGCACGATGCCGGCGCAGTCCCGGACGGACAACGGCACCCACCAGCCCGCGGTGTTCCAGAGCGGCAAGGTGGGCATGGTGCCGCTCGGCGCCTTCTACACCCAGATCCTCAAGCAGGACTCGGACATCGACTTCGGTGTCGCTCCCCTGCCCGGCAAGAACGGCGGCTGGTCCTCCTTCGCGGGCGGTGACGAGATCGCCGTCATGAAGAACGGCGACAACAAGGAGGGGGCGCGGGACTTCGCCACCTGGGCCACCGGTGAGCAGGCCCAGAAGGTACTCGCCGACAACAGCATCACGCCCGTGCGCAATGATCTGACCGACGAGATCTACGTCCCGCTCGATCCCCGCAACAAGCTGTTCGCCGAGGCCCTGGAGAAGGGGCATACGCCGTACAGCACCGTCGAACACCAAGTGTTCAACGACGCCAACGGACCCTGGAGCCAGATGATCAACAAAGCCGTCTTCGGCGGTGACATCGACGCGGCCCAGAAGGAGGGACAGGAGGCCGCCCAGGCCCTCCTCGACAGAGCGCCGCAGGGCACGAACGTCCGGGGCAACGGATGACGTCCCCTACCGGCCTCGGCAGTGATGCCGCACCGAGACGGACACCGCCCCGGGCCGGCGTCCGTCTGGCCGGAGCCGCCCTCACGGCCCCGGCTCTGGCGATGATCGCCGTCTTCTTCTACGTCCCGCTCGTGATGATGTTGTGGATGACACTGCACGACTGGCCGCTGCTGGGAGAGCGCCGCTTCGTCGGACTGCGGAACTACCGCGACGCCCTGGGCGATGTCGCGTTCCGCAAAGCCGTGCTCTTCACCTTCGAGTACACGCTGATCAGCACGCCGGTGCTGTTTGTGTCGGCGCTCGGACTCGCCCTGCTGGTCAGGAGGAGGGGCCGCGCAGCCCGCTTCTTCCAGGGCGTGTACTTCATGCCGGTGGTGATCGGTCTCGCATCGGGATCCTTTCTCTGGCTGTTCCTGTTCCAGTCCGACGTCGGACCCGTCGGCGACCTCGCCGACCGACTGGGCCTCGCGAGCCGCAACACCGACTGGTTCGCCAGAAAGACCTCCGCTCTGCTCGTGGTCATCGCCATGGTGACCTGGAAGGTCGTCGGACTGCAGATGCTTCTGCTGCTGGCCGGGCTGCAGGCGATCCCGGCCGAAGTGGAGGAGGCCGCCCGGGTCGATGGTGCGAACCAATGGCAGACCCTCCGCCACATCACGCTGCCGCTGCTGCGCCCCACACTGGCCCTGGTCCTGGTCTTTTCCGTGGCCGGCTCGCTGCTCGCCTTCGACCAGTTCTTCATCATGACCCGCGGCGGCCCCACCAACTCGACCATCACGGTGGTGTACGAGATCTACCGCACGTCCTTCATCCACTTCAAGCTGGGACTCGGCGCCACCTTCTCCGCCCTGATCATGATCGTTCTCATGGTGGTCAGCGCACTGCAGTTGTATCTGCTCCGCTCGTCCGAAGCCGGATCCGAACCCTGACCGAACTTTGACCGAACCCCGAGGCGACCTGAGTCGATGCGAGCGAACATGCGCAGTGAGGCAGTGTGAGCGGCCATAGGCATGAGCAGAACCCGCCGGAGCATGCGGAGCACGAGGAGAGCCTGCCGGATACAGCCCTGCGGTCACATCCGAAAGCGGGTCCAGAGCGGCTGCCCACCGCCATTCGGCGGTCGCTGCCACGGGCGGCCTGGTGGGCGGTCTGCGCCAGTATGGCCGTACTGTTCCTGTACCCGCTGTACGTGATGATCACGTACAGCTTCAAGTCCCCGAGCGAGGCGGCCGCCGCCCCTCCCACCCTCTACCCGCACGATCCGTCCCTGGAGCACTACCGGGCACTCGCCGGTAACGGGGGGATCGACGTCCTGGACAACGTCCGCAACAGCGTGGTGGTCTCACTGGGCACCACACTGGCGACGCTGGTCCTCAGCATCCTCGCGGGCTACGGCTTCGCACGGCTGCGCTTCCCCGGCAGCAACCTCCTCTTCTTCGCCACCCTCGTCACCTTCATGGTCCCGTTCCAGGCCCTCGTCACCCCTCTCTACCTGCTCCTCGACGACTTCGGGCTGCTGAACTCGCTGCTGGGACTCACCCTCGTCTACACCACGTTCCAGCTCCCCTTCGGGCTGTTCCTGATGCGCAACTCCTTCGCGGCGGTCCCCCGCAGTCTGGAGGAAGCCGCACGGATCGATGGCTGTGGCAACCTTCGGACGCTGGTCCGGGTGATGCTGCCGGTGACCGTACCGGGAATGATCGCCACCGGCCTGCTCGCGTACTTCACCGCCTGGAACGAGTTCTTCGCCGCGCTGATCTTCGTCAACGAGCAGGAGCGATTCACCCTCCCGGTGACCTTGAGCGTGATCGCCGCTGGGGCGCTCGGCAGCATCAACTGGGGAGTCCTCCAGGCCGGCGTCACGGTGACCATCATCCCCTGCGTGATCATCTACGTGCTGCTGCAGAAGTACTACGTCGGCGGACTGCTCAGCACCCTGGGGAAGTGAACTCCGGCCTACTCCCCGAGCAGTGCCCGGTGCCCGCTGTCACAAGCGAGGGGGGCAGGAGCTCTCTGGGGGAGCGCCTACCCTTGAGGAATGAGCAGCAGCAGCGACCGGAGCCCGGCAGTGGACGTTCGATCATCCAAGACCTATGAAATCCGTACTTATGGGTGTCAGATGAACGTCCACGACTCCGAGCGCCTGTCCGGTCTCCTGGAGGAGGCCGGGTACGTGCGCGTGCCCGAGGGCACGGGTGAGGGCGAGGCCGACGTCATCGTCTTCAACACCTGCGCCGTCCGCGAGAACGCCGACAACCGGCTGTACGGCAACCTCGGCCGCCTCGCCCCCCAGAAGGCCCAGCGCCCCGGCATGCAAATCGCCGTCGGCGGCTGCCTGGCGCAGAAAGACCGTGACACCATCGTGAAGAAGGCGCCCTGGGTGGACGTCGTCTTCGGCACGCACAACATCGGCAAGCTGCCCGTCCTCCTGGAGCGCGCCCGCGTCCAGGAAGAGGCGCAGGTCGAGATCGCGGAGTCACTGGAGGCCTTCCCGTCGACGCTGCCGACCCGCCGCGAGAGCGCGTACGCGGCCTGGGTGTCCATCTCCGTGGGCTGCAACAACACCTGCACCTTCTGCATCGTCCCGGCCCTGCGGGGCAAGGAGACGGACCGCCGCACCGGCGACATCCTCGCCGAGATCGGGGCGCTGGTCGGCGAGGGCGTCTGCGAGATCACGCTGCTCGGGCAGAACGTCAACGCGTACGGCTCCGACATCGGCGACCGTGAGGCCTTCAGCAAGCTGCTGCGGGCGTGCGGCGAGATCGAGAACCTGGAGCGCGTCCGCTTCACTTCTCCCCACCCCCGCGACTTCACCGACGACGTGATCGCCGCCATGGCCGAGACGCCGAACGTGATGCCCCAGCTGCACATGCCGCTGCAGTCGGGCTCGGACACGGTCCTGAAGGCGATGCGCCGCTCGTACCGCCAGGAGCGCTACCTGGGGATCATCCGCAAGGTGCGCGAGGCGATCCCGCACGCGGCGATCACCACCGACATCATCGTCGGGTTCCCCGGGGAGACCGAGGAGGACTTCGAGCAGACCCTGCACGTGGTACGCGAGGCGCGCTTCGCGCAGGCGTTCACCTTCCAGTACTCCAAGCGGCCCGGCACCCCCGCGGCCACCATGGAGAACCAGATCCCCAAGGAGGTCGTCCAGGCGCGCTACGAGCGGCTCGTCGTCCTCCAGGAGGAGATCTCCTGGGAGGAGAACAAGAAGCAGGTGGGCCGCACCCTGGAGCTGATGGTCGCCGAGGGAGAGGGGCGCAAGGACGGCGCCACCCAGCGCCTGTCCGGCCGCGCCCCCGACAACCGCCTCGTTCACTTCACCAAGCCGGACCGAGAGGTCCGCCCCGGCGATGTAGTGACCGTCGAGATCACGTACGCGGCCCCGCACCACCTGCTCGCCGAGGGCCCCGTCCGGGACGTGCGCCGCACGCGCGCGGGGGATGCCTGGGAGAAGCGAACCGTCGAGAAGGCAGCGGAAGCGGCGAAGGCGGCGGGTGTGCTGCTCGGGCTGCCGAAAGTCGGCGTTCCGGAGCCGCTGCCGGTGGCGACGAGTGGCTGTGGCTGCGACTGAGGGCCTGGCACACCGCGTAACGGGAAGAAGCGTCAGTGGGTACTCGTGCTCACTGTTGTCGATCTCACTGTTGTCGATCTGACGAACGTGTTCCTCGAGGAGTGACGCCCGGCTTGGCTCTCCGGCGGGGCTACCCTGCCGATCATGCTTGTAGCCGCCGCCGTCTGCCCTTGTCCGCCCCTGCTCGTGCCCGAGGTCGCCGCGGGCGCCGCGCCCGAACTGGACGCCGTGCGGGCGGTGTGCGCGGACGCGCTCAGGGTGCTCGCCGCGGCGCGCCCGGACCGGACGGTGGTCGTGGGACCGGCGGAGGCGAGCGGACACGGACCGCACCCGGAGGGGACGCCGGGCTCGTTTCGCGGCTTCGGTGTCGACGTCGACGTACACCTGGGCTGCGGAAAGCCGGGCTTCGCGGCTCTGGGCCTCATGGCTCCGGGCCGCACGGCTCCGGGCTTCGCGGCTCCGGGCCTCATGCCTTCGGGCCTCACGGTTCCGGATCGCATGACTCCGGAGGCCATAAGCCCGGAGCGGGAGCTTCCGCCTTCCCTGGCCGTGGCCGCCTGGCTGCTGGAGCACACAGACTGGGCCGACGCGCCCGTCGAGGGCCTCAGCGTGGGGGAACCTCTCGAGACCGAGCGGTGCATCCAAGCCGGACGGGAACTCGTGGCGCCGCCCGAGAGGGTGGCTCTGCTGGTGATGGGCGACGCCAGCGCGTGCCGCACGCTCAAGGCGCCGGGCTACCTCGACGAGCGCGCGGTCGGCTTCGACGCCGGGGTCGCCCGCGCACTGGGCTCGGCGGACGTCACGGCTCTCAAGGCCCTGGACACGGAACTGGCGCACGAGCTCAAGGCCTCGGGCCGTGCCCCCTGGCAGGTCCTCGCGGGCGCGGCCGAGGATACGCATCTGAAGGGTTCACTCCTGTACGACGAGGCACCGTACGGAGTGGGCTACTTGGTGGCGACCTGGTCGTAGCCGCCCCACGCCCGCATCCCTCCCCAGCCTCCCAAGAGGCATCCCACGCGACACCTCCCACGACGCCCCACGAACACGGCGGACGGCGACGCCCCACGAACACGGCGGACGGCCGGGAGGCGTTGCCCGGCTCCGTGACCGTCCGCCGTGTGCGGTGGCCCCGCTCAGGGAGCCGGAGGCGGTGGTGGCGCGTCCGGTGGGGGCGGGGTGCCGCCGCTGTCCTTGTGTGCGAGCCGGTCCACGGCGCCCTTCGCCTTGTCCGTGCCCGAGTGGATCCTGCCGCTGTACTTGCCCTTGGTCCTCTTGTCGACCACGTTCGCGGCCTTGTCGATACCGCGCTCGATCTTGTCCTCATGCTTCTGCGCGAGGTGCGAGACCTTGTCCTTGGCCGGGGCGAGTTTGGACTTCACGTTCTCCAGGAGACCCATGGTTCACCTTCGCTTTCTTTTTGGCTGATCCGACTGGTGAGCCTTCGACCTCGAAGAATCCGTGCAAAAACGACCATATCCACTCCAACATTACTCGTGCGGGCGAAATCCCGCGTCGCCCGGTGTGTCCGATTGCGTCGCCCGGGTCACCGGAGCTCGAAACCGGCGGACCGAACCTCGCCACACGCAACGGCCCCCAACCCGTGGCGTCACGTAACCCGTTCGAGACGGGGTCCCGAGGTTTGCGAAACTGGGTCGGTGAGCACCGCATCCACCGCCCCCCGTGTCATCGCCGTCGTCGGACCCACCGCGGCAGGAAAGTCCGATCTGGGAGTCTTCCTCGCCCAGCGTCTCGGCGGCGAGGTCGTCAACGCCGACTCGATGCAGCTCTACCGGGGGATGGACATCGGCACCGCCAAGCTGACGCCCGAAGAGCGCGGAGGTATCCCGCACCACCTCCTGGACATCTGGGACGTGACGGTCGCGGCCAGCGTCGCCGAGTACCAACGGCGTGCCCGTGCGCGCATCGACGCCCTGCTCGCCGAGGGCCGCTGGCCCATCCTGGTGGGTGGCTCCGGACTGTACGTCCGCGGCGCCGTCGACAACCTGGAGTTCCCCGGTACCGACCCTGAGGTCCGCGCCCGTCTGGAGGAGGAGCTCACGCTGCGCGGCCCCGGCGCGCTGCACACCCGCCTGGCCGCCGCCGACCCCGAGGCGGCCCATGCGATCCTGCCCGGCAACGGCCGCCGCATCGTCCGCGCCCTCGAGGTCATCGAGATCACCGGCAAGCCCTTTACCGCCAACCTCCCCGGCCACGACTCCGTCTACGACACGATCCAGATCGGCGTCGACGTCTCCCGCGCCGAACTCGATGAGCGCATCACCCGCCGCGTCGACCGCATGTGGGACGCCGGGCTCGTCGACGAGGTGCGCTCCCTTACGGCGCAGGGGCTGCGTGAGGGGCGTACGGCGTCGCGCGCACTCGGCTACCAGCAGATCCTCGCGGCGCTCACCGGGGAGTGCACCGAGGACGAGGCGCGCGCCGAGACGGTGCGGGCCACCAAACGCTTCGCGCGCCGTCAGGATTCATGGTTCAGGCGGGATCCCCGTGTGTATTGGCTCAAAGGGGGTGTGGCCGATCTCGCGGACCTTCCGGAGCTCGCCCTGTCGTTCGTCGAACGACCGGTCACAGCCTGATCACGTCATGGCATCGGGACGCACCGGCCGCCGTCAGGGCCCCCAGGAGCGTGCCATCATCAAGCTGCGATCGACCAAGTGGAGTCCTAGTGGGGAGGGCGCGTGGCGATGGAGGCCGGCCCTCGCGACACTGCACAAGGCGCGCAGTACGAGACCGCGGAGAGCGGGGAACAGCAGGCCCCGGAGGGGTACCGCTTGCACCCGGACGCGGATTCCCTGAGTCCGGACGCCCTGGACGAGCAGCCGCCGGACGGCGTGAGTGCCGACGGACCGGAACCGGAGGAGATGTCCGCCGGCCCGGAGGTCGAGGTCGAGCTGCGGCCCCAGCGCCGACTACGGATCTGGCAGCTCGCGCCCATCGTCGCCCTGGCCGGGGTGGGCTCCCTGATGTTCGCTTTCCCGCTCGCCTTCGAGTTCGGCGACGGCGGCCCCGTGGTCGCCATGCTCGGCCTGCTGATCTGCTCCTGCGCGGCCGGCTGGGGCATGATGGCCGCCCGCCGCGTCGGCTCCACCTGGCCCGGACTGCCGCAGCGCGGCTCCGGACGCCGCCCGGACTGGCGGGTGGTCCTCGGATACGCGGTGGTCGTGCTCGCGGTGGTGGCCCTGGCCGTGTGGCGCGTCGCCCGACTGCGCTGACGCCCCGCGCAGGGGCGATGCGCAGGTACGGAGGGGCGCACCGGGACGGAGTGTCGTACCCACCCCCTACGATCGAGGAATGAGCACGCGGATCGCCTTCCTCAAGGGCCACGGGACCGAGAACGACTTCGTGATCATCCCGGACCCCGAGAACGCCATCGACCTGTCCTGGCGGCCGTGGCCGCCCTGTGCGACAGGCGCGCCGACCCGGGGGTGACGGGAGCCCCGGCGACGTACACCGTCGACGTACCCGGCGGAACGCTCATCATCACCGAACGCCCGGACGGCGAGATCGAGAGGACCGGCCCTGCGATGATCGTCGCCGAAGGCGAGCTCGACGCTGACTGGCTGAAAACCGCTGCTAGTTGACATACGGTCAAGTTCGACATCGCAGGCCTCAGGCTTGCGGGGCTGTGATGTCACCCCACGGGAATGAGTATGAGTTCGATTCCATGATCGACCGTGTTCCGAGTGGCTCAAAACCGTAAACCTCTGAACCTTCGCTCGAATGGGTGATCCGTTTCACGCTCGGCGAGAGGCGGTCAGTCGCGCGTGGTGGGCTCGGTAGCATCAAGCACCGGCACGGACAGGGAGAACACACCATGCCCTGAGCCGTCGTATGCCATGGGGCGTCCGTCCGCCGGTCCACGCAGCCGGAGGTGCCCATGAGTGCGGAGGCCACGAACCCTCTCACGCCTGCCCCTATGACGCCTTCTCCGAAGCCCCCTGCTTCGTACGAGCGGGAGGGCGCCCCCGAGCAGGCGGAGCCACCCGTACACCGCAGGAAGAGCCGCCCCCGCATCGACCTGCGCCGCCTGGGCCGCGCCGCGCTGCTCGGCTCCACGACCCGGGGCCGGCTGCCCGACGCGATCAGCCACGTCGTCGAGGCCCACCGCGCCCACCACCCCGACGCCGGCCTTGAACCCCTACGGCGGGCCTACGTGCTGGCGGAGTCCTCGCACCGCGGCCAGATGCGCAAGAGCGGCGAGCCGTACATCACGCACCCGCTCGCCGTGACCCTGATCCTCGCCGAACTGGGCGCGGAGACCACGACCCTGACGGCTGCACTGCTCCACGACACCGTCGAGGACACGGACGTGACACTCGATCAGGTCGGCACGGAGTTCGGAGAGGAGGTCCGCTATCTCGTCGATGGCGTCACGAAGCTGGAGAAGGTCGACTACGGCGCCGCCGCCGAACCCGAGACCTTCCGCAAGATGCTCGTCGCCACCGGCAACGACGTCCGCGTGATGTCGATCAAACTCGCGGACAGGCTGCACAACATGCGCACCCTGGGCGTGATGCGCCCCGAGAAACAGGAGCGCATCGCCGAGGTGACCAGGGACGTACTGATCCCGCTCGCCGAACGGCTCGGCGTCCAGGCACTCAAGACCGAACTGGAGGACCTGGTCTTCGCGATCCTCCACCCCGAGGAGTACGAGCACACCCGCGAGCTGATCGTCGATAACGCGGCCCACAGCGGTGACACCCTCGGCGAGATCGCCGAAGAGGTGCGCGGAGTGCTGCGCGAGGCCGACATCCAAGCCGAAGTCCTTGTCCGGTCACGGCACTTCGTCTCCGTCCACCGCGTCTCCCGCAAGCGCGGACAGCTGCGTGGCGCCGACTTCGGACGCCTCCTCGTACTCGTCAGCGAGGACGCCGACTGCTATGCGGTCCTCGGCGAGCTGCACACCTGCCTCACGCCCGTGGTCTCGGAGTTCAAGGACTTCATCGCCGTACCGAAGTTCAACCTCTACCAGTCGCTGCACACGGCCATCGCGCGCGCGGACGGCGAGGTGGCCGAAGTCCTCATCCGCACACACCAGATGCACAAGGTCGCCGAGGCCGGTGTCATCGCGCTCGGCAATCCGTACGCTCCTCCCTCGGAGGAGCAGTCCGGCGGTGGGCAGTCCGATAGTGGGCAGTCCGGCGGTGACGGCGAGCGTGCCGACCCCACACGCCCCGGCTGGCTCTCCCGCCTCCTCGACTGGCAGAAGGCTGCCCCGGACACCGACATCTTCTGGTCCACGCTGCGCGAGGATCTCGCCCAGGACCGCGAGATCACCGTCTTCCGGCCCGACGGAGGCGCATTGGGGCTTCCCGAGGGCGCGAGTTGCGTGGACGCCGCGTACGCCCAGTACGGCGAGGACGCGCACGCCTGCATCGGCGCCCGCGTCAACGGCCGCTTGGCGACGCTGAGTACGGTCCTGAAGGACGGCGACACGGTCCAGCTCCTCATGGGCCAGGATCCGGCCTCCGAGCCTTCCCGTGAGTGGCTGGAGCATGCCCACACTCCCGCCGCACGCATCGCCATCCAGCGCTGGCTGGCGACCCACCCGTCAGCCGACGGCGAGTCGCCCGACGGCGAGTCACTGGACGGCGAGTCACTGGACGGCGAATCGCCCGGCGCCGGAGCGTCGGCGTCGGCAGGTGTGGCTTTCAGCGCGACCGCCGAAGGCTTCGCGCCCGTTCCCGACGCGCCCGTTCCTGAGGCGCACGCCCCCGACGGACCCGCCGCACGTCCGGAGCCCGACCCACCCGCAACAGCCCGCCCGGCCTCGTCCAGCGTCGTCGTGGACCAGCCCGGAGCGAGCGTCCGGCTCGCGGGCTGTTGTACGCCCGTACCGCCCGACGAGGTCACCGGGTTCGCCGTACGTGGGGGAGCGGTCACTGTTCACCGCGTGGAGTGCGCCGGAGCGGAGCAGATGAAGAGCGCAGGGCGCGCGGAGGTGGGCGTGCGCTGGGGTGACACCACCGAGTGCCGGGTCACACTGGTCGCCGAGTCTTTCCAACGCCCCCACCTCTTGGCCGACCTCACCGAGGCCATCGCCCTGGAGGGCGTCGCGATCGTCTCCGCCACCGTCGAACCCCCGACCCAGCAGCGTGTCCGCCACACCTACACCTTCCAACTCCCGGACGCCGCCCACCTCCCCGGCCTGATGCGCGCGATGCGGAACGTGGCAGGGGTCTACGACGTGGGCCGCGCCCAGCACCAGGCGACGGCCACGCAATAGCCTCCGGCAGGCGGGGACCGAGGGGGCCTGTCGGCCGAGAGAGACTGGCGGCCTGGGCGGCCTGGGCGGCCTGGGCGGCCTGGGGGGCCTGTTGGCTGAAGAGCCTGGCGTCGGCGACGCCTTCATGCATGCTCTTGGCGGCAAGCCGTACGGCGCCGTTCGGCCGTTCGAGTGGGCCCGTCGCGCGTCGTCGCCAGTCGGGGGAAGGCGCGCTGGTAGCCGTGGGGCATGCTGCTCATCCCCTGGCCCAGGGTCCGTCGTGTCAAGACGGCGCTGCTCACCTCCGCCGTCTCCGTCTGTCTGACCGCCGCGAGCGTCCCGGCGCCGACGCTGCCCCTCGGCGTCGGCGACCGCCTCTACCCGCACCTCGGTAACCCCGGGTACGACGTCAAGTCGTACGACCTCGCGTTCACCTACCCCGGCAGCAACCGTGAGCCGCTCACGGCCGTCACCACGATCGACGCCCGGACAACCGCACCCCTGGAGCACGTCAACCTCGACTTCGCGCACGGCACGGTACGGTCCGTCGAGCTCAACGGCGTGCCCGCCGCCGTTGCCAGTGCGGAGGAGGACCTTGTCGTCACCCCCCGGACGCCGCTCCCCAAGGGCAGCCCGATGCGGATCACCGTGCGTCACACCAGCGACCCGGTGTACCCCCAGGGCCAGGAGGGCGGCTGGGTACGCACCGAAGACGGTCTCGCGATGGCCAACCAGGCCGACGCCGCGCACCTGGTGTTCCCGTGCAACGACCACCCCTCCGACAAGGCGCTGTTCACCTTCCGGATCACCGCCCCTCAGGGCTACACGGCCGTGGCCAACGGTCTGCCCGTCGCCGTGGACCGCGCACCCCGGGCCACCACCTGGACGTACCACACAAAGCATCCCATGGCCACCGAACTCACCCAGGTCTCCATCGGCCGCTCCACCGTCCCCCACCGCACCGGACCGGACGACCTGCCCATCCGCGACGTGATCCCCACGAAAGACCGCGACACGCTGGAACCGTGGCTCAGGAAGACCCCTTCCCAGATCGCCTGGATGGAGCGCAAGATCGGCGCGTACCCCTTCGAGACGTACGGCGTGCTGGTAGCCGACACACGGACCGGCTACGAACTGGAGACACAAACCCTCTCTCTCTTCGAGAGAGAGCTCTTCACCCGGCCCGATTACCCGAAGTGGTACGTCGAGTCGATCATGGTGCACGAACTCGCCCACCAGTGGTTCGGCAACAGCGTCAGCCCGCGCACCTGGTCCGACCTGTGGCTCAACGAGGGGCACGCCAGCTGGTACGAGGCCCTGTACGCGGAGGAGAAGGCCGATCGCTCCGTGGAGGCTCGTATGAAGGCGGCGTATGGCGCCTCCGACCGCTGGCGGGCCGCCGGGGGCCCGCCAGCGGTACCCAAGGCGTCCGAGCCGGGCCAGAAGATCGGCATCTTCCGCCCGAACGTCTACGACGGCGCAGCGCTCTTCCTCTACGCCCTCCGCCAGAAGATCGGCCGCCCCGCCTTCGAACGCCTGGAACGCGCCTGGGTGAGTATCCACCGCGACGGGGTCGCCGGCACGGAGGACTTCCAGGAACTCGCGTCCCTCGTCGCCGGACGCGATCTGAGCGGGTTCTTCCATGCCTGGCTGTACGAGGTGAAAACCCCGCCGATGCCGGGCCACCCGGAGTGGAAGCCCGCACCCGCGCGCAATGACCCGGTGGCGCGCAGAGGCTCGACCAGGCGGCATACACGGAACGGCACGGCCCCGGTGACGAGACCGGCACGGCCCCTGTGACGAGACGGCACGGTCCCGGTGACGAGACGGCACGGTCCCGGTGACGAGACGGGAATAACCCGGGTGACGAGACGGGCCGGGCCGTGCGACCATCATCCCGTCGGCAGCGCGGCCCGGCCCCTGACGGGCGGGCCCCGGGGACGGCTCCGGACCCGGGAATCTTCCGTGGCACTCGGGCGTTGTCCACAGTGGCGGCCGAGATCCGTCGCCGGTGACGGGAAAGCCCGTCGCCACCTCCGCTTCCCATCGACGTAAGGATCCAATGACCTCCTCTTCTTCCCCTTCCCAGGCCGCACAGCACGCCTTCGCGCAGAACCACACCGACGGTCTTCGGGCCGATGCCCTGAGGGAAGAGGACGTCGCCTGGAGCCACGAGATCGACGAAGAGCGGGACGGCGATCAGTTCGACCGCTCCGAGCGCGCGGCCCTGCGCCGTGTCGCGGGCCTCTCCACCGAGCTCGAGGACGTCACCGAAGTCGAGTACCGCCAGCTCCGCCTGGAGCGCGTCGTCCTCGTCGGCGTCTGGACCTCGGGAACGGTGCAGGACACGGAGAACTCGCTGGCCGAACTGGCCGCCCTCGCAAAGACCGCGGGCGCGCTCGTGCTCGACGGCGTGATCCAGCGCCGCGACAAGCCCGACGCGGCCACGTACATCGGCTCCGGCAAGGCCTCCGAGCTGCGAGACCTCGTCCTCGAATCGGGCGCCGACACCGTCATCTGTGACGGTGAGCTCAGCCCCGGCCAGCTCATCCACCTCGAAGACGTCGTCAAGGTCAAGGTCATCGACCGTACGGCCCTGATCCTCGACATCTTCGCCCAGCACGCCAAGTCCCGTGAGGGCAAGGCACAGGTCGCGCTCGCGCAGATGCAGTACATGCTGCCGAGGCTGCGAGGCTGGGGTCAGTCGCTGTCCCGGCAGATGGGCGGCGGCAAGGGCGGCGGCCTCGCCACCCGCGGTCCCGGTGAGACCAAGATCGAGACGGACCGGCGGCGGATCCGCGAGAAGATGGCGAAGATGCGCCGGGAGATCGCGGAGATGAAGACCGGCCGCGAGATCAAGCGCAGGGAGCGCCGACGCCACAAGGTGCCGTCGGTCGCCATCGCGGGCTACACCAACGCGGGCAAGTCCTCGCTGCTCAACCGCCTCACCGGCGCGGGCGTCCTGGTCGAGAACGCGCTGTTCGCGACTCTCGACCCGACCGTGCGCCGGGCCGAGACCCCGGGCGGACGGCTGTACACACTGGCGGACACCGTCGGCTTTGTCCGCCACCTGCCGCACCACCTGGTCGAGGCGTTCCGCTCCACGATGGAGGAGGTCGGCGCCTGTGACCTGATCCTGCACGTGGTCGACGGCGCCCACCCGGCTCCCGAGGAGCAGCTGGCTGCCGTGCGCGAGGTGATCAAGGATGTCGGTGCCACCGGCGTACCCGAGATCGTCGTGATCAACAAGGCGGACGCGGCGGATCCGCTGCTGCTCCAGCGGCTGCTGCGGATCGAGAAGCGCGCCCTCGCGGTCTCGGCCCGCACCGGCCAGGGCATCGACGAGCTGCTCGCGCTGATCGACAGTGAGCTGCCCCGTCCCTCGGTCGAGATCGAAGCCCTCGTGCCGTACACGCACGGCAAGTTCATCGCCCGCGCCCACACCGAGGGCGAGGTGATCTCCGAGAAGCACACCCCGGAGGGCACGCTGCTCAAGGCGCGGGTCCACGAGGAACTGGCCGCGGAACTGGCGCCGTACGTCCCGGCATCACTGGCCTGATCCACCGTACGGACGCATAACGGTACGGACGCATAACGGCTGAAGGCCCGCCCCCTCAGGGGCGGGCCTTCAACCTGCGTCATGTGGGTGGGGCCGACGGCTACTGGCCGCCGTACCGCGTGCTCACCCGTCGCGTCGTCACTGTCCGGCGAACTTCTCGCTCACCTCGTCGTACACGTCCTTGGCTTCCTTGCCCAGCCGTGGACCTGCCAGCCAGCCCCCGTTCACCGGCCCGATCGAGGTGTTGGAGACCAGCGCGGGCTTGCCGTCCGAGCCGGTCGCCATCCAGCCGCCGCCGGACGAACCGCCGGTCATGCTGCAGCCGATGCGGTACATCGTCGGGTCGGACTCCACGAGCGACAGCCGCCCGGGCGTGTCCGTGCACTGGTACATCGTCTCGCCGTCGAACGGGGCCGCCGCCGGGTAGCCGGTCGCCATGATGCTCTTCATCTGCGGGACCGCAGGCGTGTCGAAGTCCACCGGGAGCGCCGAACCGACCGTCTCCTCCAGTGACTTGCCGTCGCCGCCCGCCTTGGGCGTCACATGGATGACCGCGAAGTCGTACGGCGCTCCGTCCTCGCCTGTCCGACCGCCCTGCTCGATCCACTGGTCCGAGGTCCGCGCCCCGTCACCCCACCAGATGCCGTACGGAGCGAGCTCCTCCGTGGTGGCGCTCTCGAGCTCTGCCGCCGTCATTCCGCTGTCGTTGTAGGAGGGCACGAAGGCGAGGTTGCGGTACCAGCCGCCCGACTTGCCCGCGTGCACGCAGTGGGCCGCCGTCCACACGAGGTTCGACTTGCCGGGATGGGCCGGGTCCTCGACCACCGTGGCCGAGCAGACACCCGTGCCCTCGGGCGAGTCGAAGACCACCTTGCCCGCCTCGGGCGCGTTCTCGTGGTAACCGGTCGGCACGGCCCGCGCCTTCACCGGCGCCGGAACCGGGTCGGTGACACCCTGGTCACCGGAGAGGTCTCCCTCGTCGACCTCCTGTTCCGGCTCCTCGGCCTCACGCATCCGGTCCGCGTCCCACAGATCCTCGATGATCGGGTTGGCAAAGTCCTCGGCCTCGCGCAGCCAGTCGTCTTTGTCCCAGTTCTTCCAGGCGCCGTTCTTCCACTTGTCGATGTCGATCCCATGCTCTTTGAGCTTGTCCTTGACGCCCTCCGGGATCTGGATCCTGCCCTCGCCGTTCGAGGCGTCCTGGGACACGGACGGGTCGGCGTTCGCCGCGGGGGCGCCCGACTCGCAGGCCGTCGCGGTCAGCGCGAGCGCCGCGGCGAGGCCGACCGCGGCCGACGCGCGAGACGCTCTGCGGCGTCCGCCTCCGACTTGGCGAGCGGCGAGGAACGGGCGTATGGGTCGCATGGTCTGAATTCCCCCTGGGCGTATGGCAATTCGGTACCGCCGGAGTGGTCGCGTACATTCGCGTACGGTCACGTACGTCCTTCTCCTCGTACGTACTCTTCGTACGTAACCGCGCAGCAGCTTGGTGCGGATCCGCCGATGTGCGTCTTCTTGGTACGGAACCGTCGACGCCTTACCGGCCGTGATCGTCACGGTGTTGCTGGACGGCATCACACACTATGCGGTCGCTGTGGGGGACATCCGAGGGAACGGCAAAGGTTCCCTCACAACATGATCTTCAACGGTACGGATCTGCGACGGCGGGGATCGTCACCGGCACGGATCTTGGCCGCACCCGCTTCCCCGCGTGGGTCGCGTCGTTGGTACATGCGGGGGCCTGCCGGTGGTCAGAGCCCTCGGCCAACTCGCCTCCGGGCGCCGCTGCCTCGACTGCCTGTCCGGCCTCGGCGCACTCGCCCTCGGCCACAACCACCCGGTCGTGCTGGAGGCAATCCGCAAGGTGCTCGACTCGGGGGCACCGCTGCACGTCCTCGACCTGGCCACCCCCGTCAACGCATCCGCACACACCTGAATGACCTCATGAGGCCCCTGTGAACGCGACTCCGACATCCGACAGCCGCTCCGACAGCCGCCCCGGCACCCATGAGCGAGGAGGCCATGAGCGAGGAGCCCCCACCCCGCAGACCGTGCTCCAATGGGGCACCGAATCGGTCCCCCGGCAGACGGCCGGGCCCCAGCGGGCCGAACGACTGCCCACCCCTACGAAGGACTCGCTGAAGCACAAGGACCCGCTGAAGCACAAGGACCCGCTGCACCACCCCGACCCGTACACCGCGGCCCAATCGGCGGCCGTCGAGAACCTACTGCGCTGCTGGGTACGGGAGAACAACCTCCCCGCCCCCGCCGACGGCACTCTCCGCATCCCCCTGCCCGCCACCGGCACAGCGCTCCTCACCCCGGTCCACTACTGGTCCTCCACGGGCTGGCACCGCTTCGGCCTCCCCCACCTGGCCGACGCCCCCGAGACAGCACCTCCGGCGGACGCGGTAACCGTGGCCGCCCTGCTGGCCAGAGAAGCCGTCGCCGACAGCACCGAGCAGCGGAGTACCGAGCACCGAGCGGAGCTCGGGGCGTCCGGCGGTGCTGCTCCAGGAAACGCCGAGTTCGTCGGACGAGTCGCTGACTCGCTCCAGCGCACCGTGGTGTTCATCAGCGACCGACGACACAGCCCCGCCGATACACCCGACCTCTTCCTCGCGGCGGAACAGGCACTCGTACTCGGTCACTCCCTGCACCCCACCCCGAAAAGCCGCGAAGGACTCTCCGAAGCGGAAGCCCGGCTGTACTCACCGGAGTCGCGCGGCTCCTTCCCGTTGCACTGGGTGGCGGTCGCCCCCTCCGTCCTGGCGACTGACTCGGCGTGGACGGAACGCGGCCGAATCGTTCCCGCCGAGCAGTTGACCGCACGGCTGGCCGACGCCGGGCCGACGCTGCCCGACGGCCATGCCGCTCTGCCCCTGCACCCCTGGCAGCTCCGTGAGGTCCTGCACCGCCCGGACACCGCGGCCCTGCTGGACGCTGGGCTGCTTCAGCACCTCGGCCGACTCGGGCCTCCTTGGTACCCCACCTCCTCCCTTCGTACCGTCTACCGTTCCGGCGCTGCCGCGATGTTGAAGCTGTCGCTGGGCCTGCGCATCACCAACTCCCGCCGTGAGAACCTCCGCAAGGAACTCCACCGCGGAGTCGAGGTCCACCGTCTCCTCCGCACTGGCCTGGCCAAGGAGTGGCAGGCCGCCCACCCGGGCTTCGACATCGTCCGTGACCCGGCCTGGCTCGCGGTCAACGGACTGGACGGTCACCCCGTCCCCGGCCTGGACGTGATGATCCGGCACAACCCGTTCGCTCCTGCGGACGACGTGTCCTGCATCGCCGGACTCGTCTCCCCTCGGCCCTGTGCGGCCGGTCAATGGCATGCGGCCGACCAACTCCCGGCCGGTCAGTGGCATGCGGCCGACCAACTCCCGGCCGGTCAGTGGCATGCGGCCGACCAACTCCCGGCCGGTCAGTGGCATGTGGCCGGCCAGCCCCACCTGCCTGGCCAACCGCACCTGATCGCCCCTCCGCCCGTGACCGGTCCACAGCGGCATGGCCGCCCCGGCGATCCGGCCACTCGCGGCATGAGGTCCCGGCTCACGGACCTCGTCACCCGCCTCGCCGGCCGCACCGGCCGCCCTCGTGAAGCCGTGGCCGTCGAGTGGTTCCTGCGCTACCTGGAGCAGGTCGTGCGCCCCGTGCTGTGGCTCGACGGCGAGGCCGGGATCGCCCTTGAGGCCCACCAGCAGAACACCCTGCTCCTGCTGGACCCCGAGGGCTGGCCCCGCGGCGGCCGTTACCGCGACAACCAGGGCTACTACTTCCGTGAGTCCCGTCGCGCGGAACTCGAAGCCAGGCTGCCCGGCATCGGTGAGCAGAGCGACACGTTCGTCTCCGACGAGGTGACCGACGAACGCTTCGCGTATTACCTAGCCGTCAACAACGTGTTCGGGCTCATCGGTGCCTTCGGCTCCCAACACCTCGTCGACGAAGGCTTGTTGCTCGCCGCCTTCCGCCGCTTCCTGACCGGGGCTGCCAGTGGCCCCGCCCGGCTGCGCACCCCCCTGCCCGCCTGCCTCCTCGACTCACCTGTACTGCGCTGCAAGGCCAACCTGCTGACCCGGCTGCACGGCCTCGACGAACTCGTAGGCCCGGTCGACACCCAGTCCGTTTACGTCACCATCGCCAACCCTCTCCATTCCTGAGGGTCCTGATGGACCTGATGGACCTGATGGTCCTGACGGGTCCGGTACACCGGCCCCTCACTTCCTGCCCTCGTCCCTGGCATCCCCGTCTCCCTGCACCCCTGAGGAACATGCCCCGCCCCGTCTCCTGAGAGGAGCGTCGCCGTGCCTCCCACCGATGCGAGCACCGACGCCGAGACCGTACCCGCCCCGAATACCGCCCACATCGGCATCACCGCCCGCACTGACAACTCCGCCGACCGGACCGCCGCCTTCCCCGTCTTCGGCACCGGCAGCACCGTTGTCACGAACAGCGAGGCCGACATCGCGGAGGGCACGGGCGCCCCCGATGGTGCCGGCGCCGCCACCGGCAGCGACGTTGGCACCGGCAGCGGGGTCAGCCCGATCCCCGCCGGGGAGGCCACCACCGTCGAGGACGCCACCACCTTCGCTGGTGCTGTTCCCCACACCGACATCGGTTCGGGCAAGGCGTCTGCTCCGGCGCAGGACATCGAGGACACGCTGGACCTGCGTTTGCCCGACGACCTCCTCGCGCTCCTGGCCGAGGAGATCGCGAAGCCCGGTGGGGGACTGGGCGAGCGGGAGGGAACGGAGACGTACCGGACGGACGGGGACCTGCTCGACAGCCTCGCCGACTGGGGGCCGACTCTCACCCCGGTAGGCGTCCTGCACCTCCTTCCCGTACGCATGGAGCGGGATCTCCCGCTGATCAGCCGTTGGATGAACGACCCCGCTGTGGCAGCCTTCTGGAAGCTCGGCGGGCCGCAGTCCGTGGCCGAGGGGCACCTGCGTCGCCAGCTGGGCGGAGACGGACGCAGCGTTCCCTGCCTCGGGCTGCTGGACGGCAGACCGATGAGCTACTGGGAGGTCTACCGCGCGGATCTCGACCCCCTGGCCCGCCACTACCCTGCCCGCCCGCACGACACCGGCGTCCACCTCCTCATCGGCGGTGTCGCCGACCGTGGGCGGGGCCTCGGCTCTGCCCTGCTCCGAGCCGTCGCCGACCTCGTCCTGGACAAGCGGTCCTCGTGCGCACGTGTCATCGCGGAACCCGACCTCCGCAACAGCCCCTCCCTTTCCGCTTTTCTGAGCGGCGGCTTCCGGTTCTCCGCGGAGGTCGACCTGCCCGACAAACGAGCCGCCCTCATGGTCCGAGACCGGGCCTTGCGCGATCTGCTGTAGCGCGCTGTCACTTTTGGTACGCCGCTCACCTCGATCCGGTCCCCACCTCAGAAGAACTTCGCAGAATTCCATGACGCATCTGCCGGTCACCTCATCCACCGCCTTATCCACCACCTCATCCACCGCCCCACCTACCTCCGCCCCACCCCTTGCTCCCGGCCTGATCACGCCTCTCCTCCCCGGCTTGATCACCTGGATGTCAGTGGCGGGCCGTAGGGTGGTCGCGCTATGACGAAGCCCTCACTTCCCGAACTCCTGCATGCTGCCGTCACCGCCGTCGGCGGCACGGAGCGCCCCGGCCAGGTGACCATGGCCGAAGCCGTCGCGGAGGCCATCGACGACGGCTCACACCTGCTGGTCCAGGCAGGCACCGGCACCGGAAAGTCGCTGGGCTACCTGGTGCCCGCGCTCGCACATGGGGCGGGGGTCCCCCCGGCCGAGGGCCAGGGGAGGGTTGTCGTGGCGACGGCCACCCTCGCGCTGCAGCGCCAGCTCGTGGAGCGTGACCTGCCGCGTACCGTCGAGGCGCTGCACCCGTTGCTGCGCCGTCGCCCAGAGTTCGCCATGCTCAAGGGCCGGTCGAACTACATGTGCCTGCATCGCCTGCACGAGGGCATGCCGCAGGACGAGGAGGAGGGCCTCTTCGACCAGTTCGAGGCGGCAGCGCCCACCAGCAAGCTGGGCCAGGACCTGCTGCGGCTGCGGGACTGGTCACAGGAGACCGAGACGGGTGACCGGGACGACCTCACTCCTGGTGTCTCCGACCGGGCCTGGGCCCAGGTGTCGGTGTCGTCCCGGGAGTGCCTCGGTGCCTCCAAGTGCGCGTACGGCGCCGAGTGTTTCGCTGAGATGGCGCGCGAACGCGCCAAGCTCTCCGAGGTCGTCGTCACCAACCACGCACTGCTCGCGATCGATGCCATCGAGGGGGCGCCGGTGCTCCCGCCGCACGAGGTGCTGATCGTCGACGAGGCGCATGAGCTGGTCTCCCGCGTGACCGGTGTGGCCACCGGCGAGCTCACGCCGGGCCAGGTCAACCGCGCGGTGCGCCGCGCCGCCAAGCTCGTCGACGAGAAGGCCGCCGACCAACTCCAGACCGCTGCCGAGGGTTTCGAGCGGCTGATGGAGCTGGCTCTGCCGGGCCGCCTGGAGGAGATCCCGGAGGACCTCGGGTACGCCTTGATGGCGCTGCGCGACGCCGCCCGTACGGTGATCTCGGTCCTCGGCAGCACACGGGACAAGTCGGTCCAGGACGAGGACGCGGTCCGCAAGCAGGCACTCGCCTCCGTGGAGACCGTGCACGACGTGGCGGAGCGGATCAGTAACGGCTCCGAGTGGGATGTCGTCTGGTACAAGCGCCACGACCCCCGCGGCAAAGCCGCATATCGACACAGCGGCGCCTCTCTGTGTGTCGCCCCCCTGTCCGTTTCGGGCCTCCTCAGGGAGAAGCTCTTCTCGGACCGTTCCGTCATCCTCACGTCCGCCACCCTGAGGCTCGGCGGTGACTTCAACGGCGTGGGGGCGTCGCTGGGCCTGGCAGCCGAGGGCACGGAGGGCGAGGACCTGCCACAGTGGAAGGGCGTCGACGTCGGCTCACCGTTCGACTACCCGAAGCAGGGCATCCTGTACGTCGCCAAGCACCTGTCGCGCCCCGCGCGAGACGGCGACCGCGCCGACATGCTGGACGAGCTGACCGAGCTGATCCAGGCCGCGGGCGGACGGACTCTGGGCCTGTTCTCGTCGATGCGGGCAGCCCAACTGGCCGCCGAGGAACTGCGCGGGCGCATTCCCGAGTTCCCGATCCTGCTGCAAGGGGAGGAGACACTCGGTGAGCTGATCAAGAACTTCGCGGCTGACCCGAAGACCTGTCTTTTCGGCACCCTCTCCCTCTGGCAGGGCGTCGACGTACCGGGCCCCAGCTGCCAGCTCGTCGTCATGGACAAGATTCCCTTCCCCCGCCCCGACGACCCTTTGATGAGCGCCCGCCAGAAGACCGTCGAGGACGCGGGCGGCAACGGCTTCATGGCCGTCGCCGCCACCCACGCGGCCCTCCTCATGGCGCAGGGCGCAGGGCGCCTCGTGCGGGCCTCCGGAGATCGAGGCGTGGTCGCCGTACTGGATCAGCGCCTGGCCACGGCCCGTTACGGCAGCTACCTGAAGGCGTCACTGCCCGACTTCTGGTACACCACGGACCGTCATCAGGTACGCAAGTCGCTGACCGCGATCGACCAGGCAGCACATGAGACGGAAGGGACATGAAGGCGCCCGTTGGTGTGCCCCGGCCGGGGCACACCAACGGGCGCCCGGACGCCGGAGCGGGGCGCCGGAACGGACGCGGACAGCGCAGGGCCCCGGAACCGGCGCAGGGGGTTCCGGGGCCCGGATCAGGGGCGGCGTACCGACCGTCGCGGGGTCACACTCGCCGCAGCACCGCCACGACCTTGCCGAGGAGGGTCGCGTCATCGCCGGGGATCGGCTTGTACGCCGCGTTGTGCGGGAGGAGCCAGACATGGCCGTCCTCGCGCTTGAAGCGCTTGACCGTGGCTTCGCCGTCCAGCATCGCCGCCACAATGTCGCCGTTCTCGGCCACCGGCTGGCGGCGGACCGTCACCCAGTCCCCGTCACAGATGGCGGCCTCGATCATTGAGTCGCCGATGACCTTCAGGACGAACAGCTCACCGTCACCCACCAGCTGTCTCGGGAGCGGGAACACGTCCTCCACCGACTCCTCGGCGAGGATCGGGCCGCCGGCGGCGATACGGCCGACGAGCGGGACGTACGACGCGGCCGGCTTGCCCGCTGTGTCCGTGGGCTGCGTCGTGGCCTGGTCGGAGCCCCGGACCTCGTACGCGCGGGGACGGTGCGGGTCGCGGCGGAGGAAACCCTTGCGCTCCAGGGCCATCAGCTGGTGCGCCACCGAGGAGGTGCTGGACAGGCCGACCGCCTGGCCGATCTCCCGCATCGACGGCGGATAGCCACGCCGCTGCACGGAGTCCCTGATGACCTCGATGACCCGGCGCTGCCGGTCTGTGAGTCCGGAGCTGTCCGCCCGGATGCCTGGAGGTCGGCCAGGCAGGGACCGCTTGGGTCCCTCATGGTTCGTGGTGTCGCTCATCGCAGGCACCGGCTCGAATCGGTCCTGGGCAGTGATGGCGGCACTGTCTGCGGTGGTGGTCACGTCGGCCCCTCTCGATGGTCTCCCGTGCTGGACAACGGTAGTTGCTTTCGAAAGGTTGCGCCAAACACACGTTCGAGTGAAAAATTATGGATTGCCTGACGCGGTCGATTGTCCGGGTGTATAGGAAACATCGCTTCGAGCGGGTGAGAGCGCCTCTTGCCGTACTCTTCACTGTCGAGGCGACGGCCTTGTGGGCCGATGCCGCCGCGCGGCCAGTCTGTCATCTGCTGCCCCGTCAGCCGTGTATCGCCCTCTCGTGCGGTGTCACCGCATCCCCGTCCGTCCCCTCATGGAGTGGTCTCGCGGGGCATGCTGATGTGTGCGGCACGCGCGTCGTGTGTGCATTTATGCGCCAAGCCCTACATCTAGTGGTGGGATTGCCGCAATGGCCCAGAGGTTGTGGTCCCCTGGGTCTTCGGGCTCCCGGGCATCGCCTATGCTTGTGGCTGCTTCGCGGGGCTCAAGAGGTCTTGCGGGGCTCTTGAGTCTGTGGTGAAGGAGGGAGGGAGTTCCATGCACTGCCCCTTCTGCAGGCACCCCGACAGCCGCGTCGTCGACAGCCGTACGACCGACGACGGCACGTCGATCCGCAGGCGCCGCCAGTGTCCCGACTGCTCCCGTCGCTTCACGACGGTGGAGACGTGCTCACTGATGGTGATCAAGCGGTCCGGCGTCACCGAGCCCTTCAGCCGCACCAAGGTCATCACCGGCGTGCGCAAGGCATGCCAGGGCCGGCCTGTCACCGAGGACGCGCTCGCCCAGCTCGGCCAGCGGGTCGAGGAGGCGGTGCGGGCCACCGGAAGCGCCGAGCTGACCACCCACGATGTGGGGCTGGCCATACTCGGCCCGCTGCAGGAGCTCGATCTCGTCGCCTATCTGCGATTCGCCTCCGTCTACCGGGCGTTCGACTCGCTGGAGGACTTCGAGGCCGCCATCGCGGAACTCAGGGAAGAGCAGGCGGAGCGCTCCGCCGCGGACGGCGAGGACTGCGAGGACGCGGTCGAGGAGCGCCGGGAACCGAGCGCGGGCCCGGAGGGACCGGACAGGTCCCCGTGCCCGCCCCCGCCGCCGACTGACCGGCGGGCCGCCCGGACGGACCATCCGGACCGGGCGATCAGCGGCGACCGGGATCTGTCGCGGACGGCCGCGCGAGCGGCGTCGCGACACAAGACAGAACACCGTGCCACGGGAAGAACGTGGCACTTCAGGGCGTTTTTGCCCGATATCAGGGAGGCGGCATGACAGAGACGGCGAGCGGTCCGGCACGGGGTTCCCGCGCCAAGGGCACCAAGGCGAGCAAGGGGCTGCGGATCGAGCGCATCCACACCACCCCCGGCGTGCACCCGTACGACGAGGTGGAGTGGGAGCGCCGTGACGTCGTCATGACCAACTGGCGCGACGGCTCGGTCAACTTCGAGCAGCGTGGCGTCGAGTTCCCCGACTTCTGGTCGGTGAACGCGGTCAACATCGTCACCAGCAAGTACTTCCGCGGTGCCGTCGGCACCCCGCAGCGCGAGGTGAGCCTCAAGCAGCTCATCGACCGCATCGTGAAGACGTACCGGAAGGCCGGCGAGGAGCACAAGTACTTCGCCTCGCCCGCCGACGCCGAGATCTTCGAGCACGAGCTGGCGTACGCCCTTCTGCACCAGATCTTCAGCTTCAACTGCCCCGGTCTGGTTCAACGTCGGCACGCCCCAGCCCCAGCAGGTCTCCGCCTGCTTCATCCTCGCCGTCGACGACTCCATGGAGTCGATCCTCGACTGGTACAAGGAAGAGGGCATGATCTTCAAGGGCGGCTCCGGCGCCGGCCTGAACCTCTCCCGGATCCGCTCCTCCAAGGAACTGCTCTCCTCCGGCGGCAACGCCTCCGGTCCCGTCTCCTTCATGCGCGGTGCCGACGCCTCCGCCGGAACGATCAAGTCCGGTGGCGCCACCCGCCGCGCCGCCAAGATGGTCATCCTCGACGTCGACCACCCCGACATCGAGGGCTTCATCGAGACCAAGGTCAAGGAGGAGGAGAAGATCCGCGCCCTGCGCGACGCGGGCTTCGACATGGACCTGGGCGGCGACGACATCACCTCCGTCCAGTACCAGAACGCCAACAACTCGGTCCGTGTGAACGACGCGTTCATGAAGGCGGTCGAGTCCGGCGGAAAGTTCGGCCTGCGCGCGCGGATGACCGGCGAGGTCATCGAAGAGGTCGACGCCAAGGCGCTGTTCCGCAAGATGGCCGAGGCCGCGTGGGCCTGCGCCGACCCCGGCATCCAGTACGACGACACCATCAACCACTGGCACACCTGCCCGGAGTCCGGCCGCATCAACGGCTCGAACCCGTGCAGCGAGTACATGCACCTGGACAACACGTCCTGCAACCTCGCCTCGCTGAACCTGATGAAGTTCCTGAACGACGACGGCCTGGGCAACCAGTCCTTCGACGTCGAGCGCTTCGCCAAGGTCGTCGAGCTCGTCATCACCGCGATGGACATCTCCATCTGCTTCGCGGACTTCCCGACCCAGAAGATCGGCGAGAACACGCGCGCGTTCCGCCAGCTCGGCATCGGCTACGCCAACCTCGGCGCCCTCCTGATGGCGACCGGTCACGCGTACGACTCCGACGGCGGCCGTGCCCTGGCCGGTGCCATCACCTCGCTGATGACCGGCACCTCCTACCGCCGCTCCGCCGAACTCGCCGCGGTCGTCGGCCCGTACGACGGCTACGCCCGCAACGCGCAGCCGCACCTGCGGGTCATGAAGCAGCACGCCGACGCCAACGCCGAGGCCGTCCGCATGGACGACCTGGACACGCCGGTCTGGGCCGCCGCCACGGAGGCCTGGCAGGACGTCATCCGGCTCGGTGAGAAGAACGGCTTCCGCAACTCCCAGGCGTCCGTCATCGCCCCGACCGGCACCATCGGCCTCGCGATGTCCTGCGACACCACGGGCCTCGAGCCCGACCTCGCGCTGGTCAAGTTCAAGAAGCTGGTCGGCGGCGGCTCGATGCAGATCGTCAACGGCACCGTCCCGCAGGCCCTGCGCCGCCTGGGCTACCAGGAGGAGCAGATCGAGGCGATCGTCGCCCACATCGCCGAGCACGGCAATGTGATCGACGCCCCGGGTCTCAAGCATGAGCACTACGAGGTGTTCGACTGCGCCATGGGCGAGCGCTCCATCTCCCCGATGGGCCACGTCCGCATGATGGCCGCGATCCAGCCGTGGATCTCCGGCGCCCTCTCCAAGACGGTCAACATGCCGGAGTCGGCGACCGTCGAGGAGGTCGAGGAGATCTACTTCGAGGCCTGGAAGATGGGCGTCAAGGCGCTCGCGATCTACCGGGACAACTGCAAGGTCGGCCAGCCGCTCTCCGCCAAGACCAAGGAGAAGGAGAAGGCCGGGATCACGGAGAAGGCCGAGGCCGCCATCCGTGAGACGGTCGAGAAGGTCGTCGAGTACCGCCCGGTCCGCAAGCGCCTGCCCAAGGGCCGTCCCGGCATCACCACCTCCTTCACGGTCGGTGGCGCCGAGGGTTACATGACGGCCAACTCCTACCCGGACGACGGCCTGGGCGAGGTCTTCCTGAAGATGTCCAAGCAGGGTTCGACCCTCGCGGGCATGATGGACGCCTTCTCGATCGCCGTCTCCGTCGGTCTCCAGTACGGCGTTCCCTTGGAGACGTACGTCTCCAAGTTCACCAACATGCGCTTCGAGCCGGCTGGTATGACGGACGACCCGGACGTGCGGATGGCGCAGTCGATCGTCGACTACATCTTCCGCCGCCTGGCGCTCGACTTCCTGCCGTTCGAGACGCGTTCCGCGCTCGGCATCCACTCCGCCGAAGAGCGCCAGCGTCACCTGGAGACCGGTTCCTACGAGCCGAACGAGGAGGAGGTCGACGTCGAGGGCCTGGCCCAGTCCGCGCCCCGGGAACAGGAGTTGAAGGCCGTCGCCGCCCCCATGGCGGGCGTCGAGGCGGCCACGCCCCTCCCGCGGCAGGCCCACACCAGCGCCGAACTCGTGGAGATGCAGCTGGGTATCCAGGCGGACGCTCCGCTCTGCTTCTCCTGCGGCACGAAGATGCAGCGCGCGGGTTCCTGCTACATCTGCGAGGGCTGCGGCACGACCAGCGGGTGCAGCTGAAACTGATCCCCTGATGATCCCCTGAAGGGCGGCACGGCCAATGACCGTGCCGCCCTTCAGGGTGGTGACGGGCGTCTCGCGCGGGGTCAGGGCTCGCGCGGGCCGCCCATGACGCGGGCGAAGGACGCCGGGTCCTCCTCATAGCCGTGGACGCCCGGGTGGAAGGACCACTCCCCGGAGCCGTCACGCACGAACTCCGCGACTGTCGCCGCCGTGGCCCCCAGGACGCCGCCGAAATCGTCCTCGGCCAGGACGGTGTAGCCCTCACGGATGCGCAGCGCGGGGTTGTGGACGCTCACAAAGCTCTTCCGGCCGGTGCGCTGCTGTATGGCCACACCGACCACCACGCGCGCGTAGCGGCTGTCGAGACGGTTGAGCTCCACCGTCATGACCTCGTCCCAGCCGAAGCCCTGACCGGTCTTGCTGTCGCGGCCGAGGGTGATGGTGCCGTCGGGGGAGCGGCTGTCGAAGTGCACCACATAGGCGGGGTTTGAGTGCGTCTCGGTGGCCAAATAGGTCGCCGCGACGAGATCGAGATCCGTAGACACCTCCCCCGAGGGACTGGGATCCCACTTCACCGCCACCTCGACCTTGCGGATGCCCTTGTTGAGGCCGTTCACCAGATCTCCCTCCCCGTTGACCGGTCCTGCCGCCCGAACTTCCTCGCAGTCCAGGTTAGTTGTCCATTCTCCCACGCGCGCGGGGCCCTGGCTCGCTCGGATGTACTCCGCTGGAGTGTGACCGGCGCCACGCTCTGTGGCCTTACCATGGCGCGGTGTTGGTCAAGTGGATTCGCTGCACCGTGGTGGACCGCCGCGGTTTCGAACGGGGACAGCGAAAGTGGGCGGGGCTTCCGGGGGAGCCGGGTTTCCGAGGGCAAGGAGGCGGCTGGAGCCGTGGGCGGCCCGGTGTCGCCCACATCTTCTCCTTCTGGGAGAGCCGTGCCTTCTACGACTCCTTCATGGCGCGCTCCCACGACCGGCTCGCCGCCTCGCAGTCGGGCACCTTCAAGGAGGCGCAGGCCAAACTGTTCGACTACCGCTTCGACGTGAAGACCGGCTTCGAACCGCGCTTCACGGACGCCGATCTGGTACGTGTGGCGCACTGCCGCGTCCACGAGGAGCGCGCCGAGCACTTCGCGCTGATGCAGGAAAAGGTCTGGAATCCCGCGATGGCAGGCTCTCCCGGCATGGTGCGAGGCCTCTTCGGCGAGGCACCGGGCCACGAGTTCGTGATCCTCTCCATGTGGCAGTCGGCCGCCGAGCACGGAAAGTACCGCACTGAGCGCGTGGAGCGGCTCGCCCTGCGGGCCCAGGTCGAGGCGGACGTGGCGGCGCTCGCCGGTGACATCGTGGAACTGGAGCCGGGCTGGACGGTGTGATGACCGGACGGTGCAGGTCTGAGATCCGTACGCGTCGAAAACGAGCTTCAAGGCACACAACATGCCCCGCGATGTACAGGAGCTGCGTGACCTCTACCGTAGGGAGTTCGCACGGGTGCTCGATCGACCCTCACTCGAACTAGGGTTTCGGCATGGGACGACCACGGCGCATCGTCCTTGTCCGGCACGGCGAGTCAATGGGCAACGCCGACGACACCGTGTACGAACGCGAGCCCGACCACGCCCTGGCGCTCACCGAGCCTGGCCGACGGCGGATGCTCGTTCTCGGAGGCGACGGCACGTACACGCTTGACCGGCCTTGTGAACGTTGGCGTGACCCGGAGCCGTAGGGAGTCACCGGTGAGAGGGGCAGGACGATGAGCACTGACTCCTCTCCCGACGGGCGCCTGGAGCGTGCCCTGACCAGCCTGCGTGGACTCTCGGTGGGGGACGCGCTGGGTTCGCAGTTCTTCGTCCCCGCGAACGGTCCGCTGCTCAAGCGCCGCGAGACGCCGCCCGGCCCCTGGCAGTGGACGGACGACACGGAGATGGCCTGCTCCGTGGTGGCGGTCCTCGCCGCCCACCACCGGATCGACCAGGATGAACTGGCACGCTCCTTCGCCGAGCACCACGACTTCGACCGCGGCTACGGGCCGGCCGTCAACAGGCTGCTGCGGCTGATCAGGGAGGGCGGCGACTGGCGGGAGCCGGCTTCCACGCTCTTCAACGGACAGGGGTCCTGGGGCAACGGCGCGGCGATGCGGATCGCCCCCCTGGGGGCCTGGTACGCGGACGACCCCGAGCAGGCGGCGCACCAGGCGGAGATCTCGGCGTATCCCACGCACCAGCATCGCGAGGCCGTCGCCGGTGCCAGGGCTGTCGCCGCGGCCGCCGCCCTCGCCGCCGGCCCGACGGGATCGCCGAGCGCCGGGGCTCTGCTCGACGGTGTCCTCGCACTTGTGCCGAAGAGCGCCGTCGGCGCGGGACTGCGGCGCGCCCGCGACATGCTCGACCACGGGGACGCGAGCACCGTCGCCGCCGTACTGGGCTGTGGCAGGCGTACGTCGGCGCACGACACCGTGCCGTTCGCGCTCTGGTCGGCCGCGCGGGCCCTCGGTGACTACGAACAGGCCTTCTGGGCGACGGCCCAGGCGGGCGGCGACGTGGACACGACCTGCGCCATCGTCGGGGGAGTGGTTGCCTGCGGCAAGGCGGGGGCGCCTCCCGAGGAATGGGCGCGGCAGACGGAAGCGCTGCCGGACTGGGTGCCTGTGAGAGAGCGGCGGTCGCTGAGACGACCGACCAGTTGAGGTTCCGCTGCTGCGGCCCGCGCGCGTGGGCCGCGGTCCGGACGACATCACATGCCCGCTTGCCCGGGTGCTGAAGTTGCCAGGGGGAACCGGAGTGTCGCGTGGGGTTCCCGGCGGCGTACGCTAAGAGCGCCATGCCGTACGAACCTCCTACTCATACCGTCGAGCGCTCCCTCCGCGCCACGACCGGGGCGAAGGTCATCGCTGGTGTCGACGAGGTGGGCCGCGGTGCGTGGGCCGGCCCCGTCACCGTCTGCGCGGCGGTCACGGGGCTGCGCCGACCGCCCGAGGGCCTCACCGACTCCAAGCTCCTCACGGTCAAGAGGCGCACGGAACTCGCTGAGGAACTGCGGAAGTGGGTGACGTCCTACGCCCTCGGTCATGCCTCCCCCGAGGAGATCGACGACATGGGTATGACGGCCGCCCTCCGGCTCGCCGCCGTCCGTGCCCTGGAGGCCCTGCCGGTCCGGCCCGACGCGGTCATCCTCGACGGGAAGCATGACTACCTGGGAGCGCCCTGGCGGGTGCGTACGGTGATCAAGGGCGACCAGTCGTGCGTGGCTGTCGCGGCTGCCTCGGTGATCGCCAAGGTGCAGCGTGACAAAATGATGGCCGAACTGGGTATCGACCATGCAGACTTCGGTTTTGCGGCCAACGCCGGGTATCCGGCACCCGTGCACAAGGCCGCGCTGGAGGAGCGGGGGCCCACCCCGTACCACCGGCTGTCGTGGGCGTATCTTGATGCGTTGCCCCGGTGGCGGCACCTCAAGAAGGTCCGCAGCCGGGCGGACGGAAGCGTTCCGGAAGATCGAGGGTCAGCTTGGCTTCGATTTCTGACAGTTCCGTTCGCGCTTAAGTGCCACCCGCCGATACGAGTCGCACCAGCGTTTGATAAATATCCACTCATGCCTCTCTTTCCCGAGGAGCCTCAGATTCACGAGAGTGCCCAGAGTCCGCGCGCCACTCCGGCCAGCGGCCGCGTCGCGCCGACCCCACGTCCCGTACCCGGTCCCCGTCCCGCGGCTCCGCTCGCGTTCCGGTCGGCCGAGCCCTATCAGGCCGGTGCCGGCCCAACGCGCGCCGCGCGACGCTGCCGCGGCCAAGCCGGGGCCGTCCGCTCCGGCCGCTGCCGCCACCCCTGCCACCCCTGCTACCCCTCGGATCCAGTTGATCCCGGCTTCGCTGGACGGCGCGTTGGACGCCGCCGAGGAAGCCGTCGACCTGCTGCTGGAGTCGGGCCGTGCCCCCAGTGAGGTGCTGGTGATCACCACCGGCGAGCCACATCCGTGGGCCGCCCATGAGCTGTCCTTCGGTGAGGCCTCCTACTGGGCGCAGCACGACGCGGGCGACGACGTGTTCTACGCGTCCGCCGCTGTCGCCCAGCGGGTCAAGGCCCGTCCCGTGGTCGTGGTCGCCGCCAACGGCGGTCCTGACACGGCCGCCGCGCAGGTGCTCCCCTTGGCTCTCGCTCGCGCCGGAACGTTGCTGATCGTCTGTGGCGATCCGCAGCGGATCAACTCGGTGCTGGGCGCGGGAGTTTGAGGAGTTCCGCGTCCGTGCGGGGCTGAGCCCGCGTCCGTGGGGGGCTGAGCGGTTCCGGCTGCCGTCCGGGTGTTGCGCTTGGGCCTGGGGGCGGCCGGAGGATCGGCCAGGGGTGTGGGGGCATCCGGGAGGCGCGGGTTCTCCGGGGCGCGCATCCCGGGAGGCCTCTCATGCGGCACAGGCCTGTGCCTGGTGCCTGGTCGGCCCTCAGGAGGGTAACTGCCTGAGGCGTGTACCTGTCCGTAGTGTGCGCGCTGTCCCGCCGTCGATGCCGCCGGGCTCAGCGGGCCGCTACCCGGCGCAGCACCTCCGACGCGGCGCCTCCGGTGCGCGGCAGCAGGGGCGGTGCCTCGGACGCGGCGAAGGAGCCGGCGGGTGAGTCCGAGTCGGGGCGTCGTCCGCCCCGGCCCTCGCCGAGAACCTGCCAGCCATCACGTGTCAACGTGATGTAGGCCCCGCAGCGCAGACCATGCAGCGTGCACGCGTCCCGCAGCCCCCACATCCACGCCCCGTCCTCCTCCGTCCACCGTGCGTCGCCCTCGCGGCAGTAGAGCAGCACGGCCGTACGTACGGGAGCGCGACGCCGCAGGTCGTGCGGGATGACCTGGCGCAGCTGGGCGAGCAGCGCGTTGCGGAACATCCAGCCGTCAGCCGGGGCCGGTCGCCGGGTGAACGACGCGCTCGCCCGCAGCCGCTCGTCCGGATCGAGGACGGCCACGACCGCCGTCGCTGGCCGGGGCTGGTGCCGCGCATGCAGCCCACTGACGACCTCCCGGGGATTGCGCAGCAGTGGAATACCGGCGGCGGCCCACTCCGCGGGTTCGAGCATGCGGGCCAGGGGGTTGGTGGAAGCGGTGGACAGGTCGGCGGACATCGACATGTCCGCCGCCGAGGACGGTGCGAATCCGAAGGCCACGGTCCTCCCTTCTGCTACGCGCCCACACTGCGGGCGAGGTTCGGACTTGGGGGAGCGCACACCGCAGCAGAGCCCTACCGGACCACGGGGGAGCCGTACGGGGAGCGGGCTTCAATTCTTCCTGTCGAACTTGGTTGCGGCAACGAGTAAATTGGGCCTACTGACCGTTTTCTGGCGAACCGTCGCCTATCTCCCCGCCCTATATATCCCCGTCCTGCGGGTTCCAGTGTGACGAACCGGACCGTGGTGGCCAGGCGGCCACAGGGGTGACGCAGGGGCCCGTACGGGTTGGTCGGCGGCAGCCGTGAGGTCTGACCCGATTCGCGAGTGGGTTGCCATGCTGGGTGAGGTGGCCGATTGCCTTTGCCATCGGGTTGCATGGGGGCATGAACGATCTGGAGCTCCGCACCGAAGCCGACGCCCTCCTCGCTGAGCTGGTCGGTGACCCTGGCGGTTCGGCGCGGCTGCGGGAGGACCAGTGGCGGGCGGTGGCGGCTCTGGTGGAGGAGCGTCGGCGTGCCCTGGTGGTTCAGCGCACCGGCTGGGGCAAGTCGGCGGTGTACTTCGTTGCCACCGCTCTGCTGCGTCGGCGCGGCTCCGGCCCGACGGTGATCGTCTCGCCGCTGCTGGCGCTGATGCGTAACCAGGTCGAGTCGGCAGCTCGGGCCGGTATCCGGGCGCGCACTATCAACTCGGCCAATCCGGAGGAGTGGGACGCCATCCATGAGGAGGTCGAGCGTGGCGGGACCGACGTTCTCCTCGTAAGTCCGGAACGCCTCAATTCTGTTGATTTTCGTGACCAGATGCTGCCCAAGCTTGCGGCCACGACCGGTCTGCTGGTGGTCGATGAGGCGCACTGCATCTCCGACTGGGGCCACGACTTCCGGCCGGACTACCGCCGTTTGCGGGCGATGCTCGCTGAGCTTGCCCCCGGTGTGCCGGTGCTGGCCACCACCGCGACCGCCAATGCGCGGGTTACTGCTGATGTAGCCGAGCAGCTGGGTACCGGTGCCGGCGAGGCCCTGGTGTTGCGCGGCCCGCTGGAGAGGGAGAGCCTGCGGCTGGGTGTGGTCCGGTTGCCGGACGCCGCACACCGCCTGGCCTGGCTTGCCGAGCACCTGGACGAGCTGTCGGGCTCCGGGATCATCTATACGCTGACGGTGGCCGCGGCCGAGGAGGCCACCGCCTTTCTGCGGCGGCGCGGCTTCCAGGTGGCCTCCTACACGGGACGCACGGAGAACGCTGACCGGCTGCAGGCCGAGGCCGACCTGCTGGAGAACCGGGTCAAGGCGCTGATCGCGACTTCGGCGCTGGGCATGGGCTTCGACAAGCCGGACCTGGGCTTCGTGGTCCATCTCGGCTCGCCGTCCTCGCCGATCGCCTACTACCAGCAGGTGGGGCGTGCGGGCCGCGGCGTGGCTCATGCCGATGTGCTGCTGTTGCCGGGCAAGGAGGACGAGGCCATCTGGCGCTACTTCGCCGATACCGCTTTCCCGCCCGAGGCGCAGGTTCGCCAGACCCTCTCGGCTCTCGCCGGTGCGGGACGGCCGTTGTCCGTGCCGGCCTTGGAAGCAGCGGTGGATCTTCGGCGCAGCCGGCTGGAGACGATGCTGAAGGTGCTGGATGTCGACGGCGCGGTCAAGCGGGTGAAGGGCGGCTGGACGGCCACGGGAGCCGAGTGGGTGTATGAGGCTGAGCGCTACGCACGGGTGGCGCGGCAGCGGGCGGCCGAACAGCAGGCCATGCGCGATTACGTGAGCACCTCCCAGTGCCGGATGGAGTTCCTGCGCCAGCAGCTGGACGACGAGGGGGCGAGCCCGTGCGGCCGTTGCGACAACTGCGCGGGAGTCTGGGCCGATTCCTCTGTTTCCGCGGAGGCGTTGACGGGGGCGGCGAAAGAACTGGATCGCCCAGGGGTGGAAGTTGAGCCGCGTCGGATGTGGCCGACGGGGATGCCCGCACTGGGCATCGACCTCAAGGGCCGTATCCCGGCCAAGGAGCAGTGCTCCACCGGGCGTGCCCTGGGGCGGCTCTCGGATATCGGCTGGGGCAACCGGCTGCGCCCGCTGCTGGCTGAGAACGCCCCCGACGGTCCGGTGCCCGACGACGTCCTGAAGGCCGCGGTAGCGGTCCTCGCCAACTGGGCGCGCTCCCCGGGCGGCTGGGCGCCGAACGCACCGGACGCCTCTGCCAGGCCGGTAGGAGTTGTCGCTGTACCGTCCCTGACCCGCCCACAACTGGTCGGTTCCCTCGCCGAGGGAATCGCGGCCATCGGTCGCCTCCCCTTCCTGGGCACCCTGACGTACACCGAGCCGAGCGGCGCGCACGCGGCACGTCGCAGCAATTCCGCCCAACGCCTCAGGGCGCTGTCCGGCACCTTCACCGTCTCTGAGGAACTGGCCGGCACCTTGGCCCGCTCTCCCGGCCCCGTCCTGCTCGTGGACGACTACACCGACTCGGGCTGGACCCTCGCAGTCGCTGCCCGTCTGCTCCGCCGGGCGGGCAGCGAACAGGTTCTTCCGCTGGTCCTTGCGGCGGCAGGCTGAGCTTCCCTGTTCTGTGGGTGCGGTCAAAGTCGCTGCTCAGGGGCGGTGACCTCACCGAACGCAGCCGGGCGGTACCGGCCGGAGCGCCGGCGAGGCTGGTCAGTACGGCATCGGTGGTGGTCCGCAGGTGTGGGCGGTCAGCGAGGGGCAGGTCGTCTTGGGGCATGGCCTCATGTAACCCGATGTCTCGGAGATCGGGAGAACGAGCCGGTCGGGCTGTGGACAACATCTGACGTGGTCATGGTCGGACTTATCCACAGGGCAAAGCGGAGTCTTCAAATCCGCGAGAGGGTCACGGCATGACGAATCACAGCGAAGCAGCCGGGGCCTCGGGCAACGGTGACATCAGTGGGCAGCGAGGGTGCGGCGACCGCACCGGCCGGG
>CAVQGD010000038.1:5000-138459 GCA_963711935.1 uncultured Actinomycetota bacterium | reverse complement strand
CACCAGAACTTGGAGGGCCGGCAGTGAGCACCGAGCTGCGTCAGCTGCGTAACTACATCAACGGCGCATTCCGCGATGCCGCCGACGGACGGACCACCGAGGTCGTCAATCCCGCGACCGGTGAGGCCTACGCGACGGCGCCGCTGTCCGGGCAGGCGGACGTCGACGCCGCGATGGAGGCCGCGGCCCGGGCCTTCCCGGGCTGGCGCGACACGACCCCCGCCGAGCGCCAGAAGGCCCTGCTGAAGATCGCGGACGCCTTCGAGGAGCGCGCGGAGGAACTCATCGCGGCCGAGGTGGAGAACACCGGCAAACCGATCGGGCTGACCCGCTCCGAAGAGATCCCGCCCATGGTCGACCAGATCCGCTTCTTCGCGGGCGCCGCCCGGATGCTCGAGGGCCGCGCGGCCGGCGAGTACATGGATGGCATGACCTCCCTCGTCCGCCGCGAGCCCATCGGCGTCTGTGCGCAGGTCACCCCCTGGAACTACCCGATGATGATGGCCGTGTGGAAGTTCGCCCCGGCACTCGCCGCGGGCAACACCGTCGTCCTCAAGCCGTCGGACACCACCCCTGCCTCCACGCTCCTGATCGCCGAGATCATCGGCTCGCTCGTGCCCAAGGGCGTCTTCAACGTCATCACCGGCGACCGTGACACCGGCCGCCTGATGGTCGAGCACCCGATCCCGGCCATGGCATCCATCACCGGCTCCGTCCGCGCCGGCATGCAGGTCGCCGAGTCCGCGTCCAAGGACCTCAAGCGCGTGCACCTGGAGCTGGGCGGCAAGGCCCCGGTCGTCGTCTTCGAGGACACCGACATCCCCAAGGCCGTCGAGGACATCTCGGTCGCGGGTTTCTTCAACGCCGGGCAGGACTGTACGGCGGCCACCCGCGTCCTCGTCCAGGAGTCCATCCACGACGAGTTCGTGGCCGCGCTCGCGAAGGCCGCCGCCGAGACCAAGACCGGGCAGCCGGACGACGAGGATGTCCTCTACGGCCCGCTCAACAACCCGAACCAGCTCAAGCAGGTCTCCGGCTTCATCGAGCGGCTGCCCGCCCACGCCAAGGTCGAGGCCGGCGGCCACCGGGTCGGTGAGAAGGGCTACTTCTACGCCCCGACCGTCGTCTCGGGCCTGAAGCAGGACGACGAGATCATCCAGAGGGAGGTCTTCGGGCCGGTCATCACCGTCCAGTCCTTCTCGGACGAGGCCCAGGCGATCGAGTGGGCGAACGGTGTCGAGTACGCCCTCGCCTCCTCGGTGTGGACCAAGGACCACGGGCGCGCGATGCGGATGTCCAAGGCCCTCGAGTTCGGCTGCGTGTGGATCAACACGCACATCCCGCTGGTCGCGGAGATGCCCCACGGCGGCTTCAAGAAGTCCGGCTACGGCAAGGACCTGTCGGCGTACGGGTTCGACGACTACACGCGGATCAAGCACGTGATGACGTCACTGGACTGACATCACCGGACTGCTCCTGGGGGCCGAGGGAGGGGAGGGAGAATTCCGTACTTTCCGTAATTTCCCTACGTTTCGGGGCTTTCGGAGTTCCGGGGTTCCGGAGTGCGAAAAACTGTTATCCGCGTCGCCTTCGCTCCGTCTCCACACGCGTCACTTGTTCCCCACGTATCAGGAGCGAGGCTGTGATTTCCGTCGCGAGTCGCGATCGGTTTCGCCTGGATTGGGGGGTCCTGTGGCGGTGTTGTGGCTGTCATCGAGAACTCCTCGCCCCGTCCGTCACGAAGTTGGCTGAGAAAGTACCTCCGGGGGAGAGTGACGGCGGAGAGGACGCACGTGGACGGGCGGCAGTGGCGTACCACCATCGCGGCCGCGCAGGCCGGTGACCGGCCTGCTCTGAACGAGCTGGTCGAGGGCTGGTTGCCGCTGGTCTACAACATCGTCGGCCGCGCCCTCAACGGCCACGCGGACGTCGACGACGTGGTGCAGGAGACGATGCTGCGTGCCGTCGACAACCTCGGCACGCTGCGCGATCCGGACAGTTTCCGGTCATGGCTCGTCGCGATCGCGATGCGGCAGATACGGGACCGGGCACGCCGCAAGTCCCCTGACCGGCTGACCGAAGCCGTGGCCCACGACGCCGCCGACTTCGCCGAACTCACTGTGCTGCGGCTGCAGTTGGAGGGGCAGCGGCGCGAGGTCGCCGAGGCCGTGCGCTGGCTCGACGACGAGGACCGGCAACTGCTGTCCCTGTGGTGGCTGGAGGTCGTCGGCGAGCTGACCCGGCGCGAGCTCGCCGCCGCGGTCGGGGTCAACCGGCAGCACGCCGCCGTACGCGTCCAGCGGATGAAGGCCCGCCTGGAGACCGCGCGCGGCATCGTCCGGGCCCTCGACGGCAGCTGCCCCGGACTGCGTGAGCTGACCGCCTCCTGGAGCGGCCGGCCCGACTCGGTGTGGCGCAAGCGTTTCGCCCGGCACCTCAGGGGCTGCGCGTACTGCACCGAACCGGGCCGGGCGGTCGTACCGGCCGAGCGGCTCCTCGTCGGTCTCGCGCTCGTTCCGGTCCCGGCCGGGTTCACGCTGTCGCTGGTCTTCGGCGGCAAGACCGCGGTGGCCGCCACCGCCGCCACGGCCACCACCGTCGGCTGGTCCGCCAAGATCCTGGGCGCCCTCACCCAGCCCGCCTTGGCGGTGACGGCGGGCGCGACGATCGCCGCGGGCGGCGCGTACGTCGTGACGCAGCCCCCGGACGCCCCGCCCCCGCGCGCGGCAGCCCCCACGGTGTCGAGCACCTCCCGCCCGCCGTCGCGCACACCGTCACCCCCACCCACCTCCACCTCCACTGTCTCGCCCTCCCCTTCACCGACTTCACCGACGAGGACGAGGAACGCCGACCTGTACGGCACGGTCGTCGACGCCGTCGACCAGGCCCCCGACCCGAACGCGCTCCCCGCCGACCTGCCGCGCCGCCCCGAGTCCGGCATCACCAGCACCGGGGGCGCGAGGGCCGTGATGGAGCACCGCGGCGAAAGTGTGACGCTCAGCGGGCAGGGTTACGTCCTGGTGCGCTGGCAGATCGCACCACACGACCGGCCCGGCGGCCTGGCCATGCCGACCTGGACCGGTCTGAAGGGCAAGATCTTCCACGTCGCCTCCGGTGGCGGCCGCCGCATGGACGACGCCACCGGGGACGGCTCCGACCGCGGCCGTGTCACCGGCATGGGCAGCCCGGACACCGGCTACACGGTCCTGCCCGACGGCACCCAGCAGATGTGGCAGAACGAGTACTTCTACGTCGACGGCAGCGTCACGCTCCACCAGAACGAGCGCGGCGCCAGCTACGGCCTGGCCGTCTTCCCGACGAACCGGGACGCGGTGACCAAGGACCTCACGACCGGCCCCGACCAGGGCGCGATCCGCTACGGCCTCGTCCGCGACAACGGCAAGGACACGGCACCGGTCCCCCAGTACGTCACACGGAAGACTCCGGCCGACCCGGCGACGGTCCCTCAACGCTCCCGTGTGTAGCCGTTTCCGCGCGCGACGGGTCCCGGTTACCTGGGGATACCGGCCGCCTGCCGGCTCAGGGCGCGAGCCAGGCCGCGGTGTATGTGTCGATCTCGTCCGCGAGCCGTGCCTTGCCCGCCTTGTCCAGGAAGGAGGCCTCCACGGCGTTCTTGGCGAGTGCGGCCAGCCCCTGCTGCGTCGAGGTCCAGGAGGCGGGCGGCGACGGCGTACTCGTTGTTGAGGTCCGTGCCGAACATCGGCGGGTCGTCGGAGTTGATGGTGACCAGCACCCCGGCCCGCACGAACTCCCTGAGGGGGTGCTCGTCGAGCGTGCGGACCGCGCGGGTGGCGATGTTGGAGGTCGGGCAGACCTCCAGCGCGATGCGGTGCTCGGCGAGGTGGGCGAGCAGCTTCGGGTCCTGCGCGGAGCTGGTGCCGTGCCCGATGCGCTCGGCGCGCAGCTCGGTCAGCGCGTCCCAGACCGTCTCCGGGCCGGTGGTCTCGCCGGCGTGCGGCACGGAGTGCAGGCCGGCGGCGATCGCCCGGTCGAAGTACGGCTTGAACTGCGGCCGCGGCACGCCGATCTCGGGTCCGCCGAGCCCGAACGAGACCAGGCCCTCCGGGCGCAGAGCGTCGTCAGTGGCGAGCCGGGCCGTCTCCTCGGCGGACGCCGAGCCCCGCCTCGCCGGGGATGTCGAAGCACCAGCGCAGTACGGTCCCGAAGTCGGCCTCGGCCGCCTTGCGGGCGTCCTCGATCGCCTCCATGAAGGCGCGCTCGTCGATGCCGCGGCGGGTGGAGGAGTACGGGGTGACGGTCAGCTCGGCGTAGCGGACCTGCTGGCGGGCCATGTCCCGGGCGACCTCGTACGTCAGCAGCCGGACGTCCTCCGGGGTGCGGATGAGGTCGACGACGGACAGGTACACCTCGATGAAGTGCGCGAAGTCCGTGAACGTGAAGTAGTCGGCGAGCGCCTCGGGGTCGGTCGGGCACCTTGGAGTCGGGGTGGCGGGCGGCCAGTTCGGAGACGATGCGGGGGGAGGCGGAGCCGACGTGGTGCACGTGCAGTTCGGCCTTGGGCAGTCCGGCGATGAAGGTGTACAGGTCGCGCGGGGCGTGTGCGTCGACGAGGTGGTCGGTCAAGGATGCCTCCCCAGGCAGGGCGCCGGGCGGCCGTGTACGGGTCCGGCGCGGCGCGGATGATCGGCTGATCGTGTGCGGGGACATCGTAGGTGGGGGCGATGCGAGGAATTCGCAGCCTCTGGGCGAGGGACGGCCGGGCAGGCCGTGGGCGGGGGAGAGCGGTGGAGAGGTGCGGGGCGGGGGAACTGACGGTGGCGTAGGGGATCTGGCGGTGGCGCAGGGGAGATGCGGGGCGGGGACCAAGTGGTGGCGCAGGGGAGATGCGGGAGCGGGGACCAAGTGGTGGCGCAGGAACGGCGAGGTCGTAGCATGGCGGCACAATCGATCTAGGGGGCGCGACATGACGGACGCAACGCAGCAGGGCGGGGACACCGCGGACAGCCACGACCCTTGGGCACCCCCCAAGCGCGGAACGTCGCTGGAGAAGGGTGAGACACCTGCCGCCGGGCAGCCGTCGCGGGAACCGGAGGACCAGCCGCCTGCCGCCGGGGGGCAGTCCGCGCCGCATTCGCCGTCCGCGCCGCATTCGCCGTCCGCGCCGCATTCGCCCTCCCCGCACGATCAGGCCACAGTCGCCTCCATACCGAGCGCCGGTTTCGGCACACCCGGGTACGCTCCGCCCGGCGGAGCCGCTCCCGCGGGCGGAGCCGCTCCTTTCGGCGCCGTCGGGTCCGCGGTGCCGCCCCCGCCCACCGCGCCCACCAGCCCCGGCGGATACGGCTACCCCGCTTATCCCGGCTACCCCGGCTACCCCGGCGCCTCCCAGGGCAACGGCTGGTCCGATATGCCGATGGCCCCGCAGAACGGCATGGGCACCGCGGCGATGGTGCTGGGCATCCTGGCCTGCTGTCTGTTCTGCATGTACGGCGTGGTCTCGGTGGTGCTGGGCATCCTCGCCGTTGTTTTCGGGATCAAGGGACGCCGGAAGGCAGAGTGCGGCGAGGCCAGCAACCATGGCCAGGCGCAGGCCGGTCTGATCATGGGCGTCGTCGGCATCGCCCTCGGCGCCGCCGTGCTCCTCCTGATCGCCATCGGGATCACGGCCGCCATCAACGAGGAGTCGGACGGTTACTACGGCTCCGCACACTCCGTGGCGGCGTCCGTACCGGCGAACAGCTGAAGCCACCCGCCTGTCATCCGCAGTTGCTCAGTTGCTCAACACCCAGGACGGCCGCCGCCGCAGAAGGTACCCACCAGCGGAAGGAGGCCGACCGCTCCGGAACAGGGGGGGTGTTCCGGAGCGGCCGAACGGATCGGTGCGCCACGCGCCCCGGGGGGGGGTTGGGGCGAGCGGCCATCCGATCGGTGAGGAGATCCAGAACCGGCAAGCTCCGGGTGCGTGCGCGAGGGCACGACCAGGGCGAAGCCGGGGAAACCCCGACCCGCCGTCACCCACAGTTCCCTGGGGGCGTGGTGTCTCTCTCATCTGGCTGAAAACCTACGGCAGGAGAAACGCCTCCGACAGACAGAACCGGGTCCCGACAGCCACCTGCACACCTTCTTCACCCCCTCTGCCGTTCGTCGCCCCGCACCGGAATCCGGCTGGGATTCCGGCACCGCTAACGGTCTGACGGTCATGGACGGACGAGGACGGTCCAGCCTGGGTTGTACGTGTCCGGTACCGGGAAACGCGGCCAGTCGTGCGCCCAGCGCGGCGGTTTCCGTTCGCGAAGGACCAGCGCGCTGGGGCGTTCCGGACCGGTCATGTCCGAGGAGGAGCAGCCCGCCGTATGGGCGATGGGGACAGTCGAGGCATTTCCCTTGATGAGGCAGGGCGGGCGCACCCCGTGATCGCGCAGCACAGAGGTGATGCGGTCCCAGTCTCCACGAGCATCCTGCTGGATACCCGCATGGGTGTGAGCGACCGCGACCTGTATTCCCCAGTGGCCGAGCATGATCAATGCGAGCGTGGCAGCCGCCGGCCGGGAACCGTTCGTACGGACCCGGCGGAGAACGGCGAGAACCCCCAAAGCGGCAGGCAGCGACAGCAGCGCGTATACCGGTAGCAGGAACCGGGCCGCGGCGTAAGGGACGAGGAAGAGATAGGGCCCCGACGCGGCCACCGCCACTGCCACGGCCAGCCACAGCGACGCAGGGGAACGATGCGCCCGGCGCACCTCCCAGAGCCCCAAACCGGCCAGCAGCGGAAGCAACACCCACCACACCACCACCGGCGACTGCACGCTGTCCCCCGCACAGGGGCGGCACAGCAACGGCCCGTCCAGTGCGGTGAGATGGGCGCCCAGTGAGAAGACGGGCCGCAAGCCACCCTGGATTTCACCGGCCTCCGCAAGCCGGTGCCGCACTCCGCCGAATCGCAGCTGGGCCTCGACGATCCAGGGCAGGACACCTCCCGCGACCCCGGCCGCCACCGCCGACAGGCGCCCCCACAGGTGGCCCTGGCGGCGTAGCGCAGGCATCAGCACGGTGGCCAGGAGCAGTGGTAGGGCAATGGCCGCACCGTCGTTGGGCCGCATCAGGCACACGACGGCGAGGCTCACCGCGACACCGACGTACCGGGGCCGTGGTGCGAGGAGGCAGCCCGTCGCGGCGGTGGCGCCCATCGCGGTGTAGTGGTTCGGCATCGCGGAACCGGCGTAGAACAGGGTGATCCACAGGCTGCCGTACATCCCGGCCGCCACCCAGACCGCCGTCGGCCGGTGCAGGACCCGCAGCCAGGGCCGGAAACCCAGCCAGAGCGCACCACCGGCCAGTACGACCAGCCATGCCCTGAGCAGCACTGTCGAGTCACTCCAGGAGGCCACAGGAGCCAGCAGCAGGGGGACTCCGCGGGTACGCGGCGCGCTGAACGGGGTTGCGGGACCATAGGGTGCGAAACGGCTGGCGTACACGATTTCGTCCCAGCCGAGGGGAAGGGTGAGCGGCACCAGAGCGGCCGAAACCAGACAGAACGCCCCGCACACGATCCACAACATCCTGTGGGCCGGAGCCGTTACGCGTATTGCCCTCACGCTGCCCTCACCCTGCTTGGCGCACCGCGCGGCGTCCGCGGCGGACCGCACCGCGTACGAGGATCCGGACCGTGGCAGCGAGTACGGCGGCCCGGCCGCGCCATTCTACTGAGCCCGGCTGTGAAGGAGCGGGCCTGCCGGACCGCTCCTCGGCCAGGGTGCGGAACAACCCCTCGTAGCGGTCGGCGATGTCCTCCGGTGCGAAGCGCTCCGCCGCACCGGTCCTCGCCGCCCTGCCCATCTCCTTACGCCGTTCCGCGTCCAGCATCAGCGTCCGCAGCATGTCGGCCATGCCCCGGGTGCTGTCACGCGGGACGAGCAGACCGTCCACCCCGTGACGGATGATCTCGCCGGGGCCGTGCGGACAGTCGGTGCTCACCACGGGCAGCCCGCAACGCATGGCCTCTACGATCGTCATTCCGAACGACTCATGGGCCGAGGTCACCGCGGCGATGGATCCCTTGACCCACTCGTTCTCGATCGGAGTGGCCATCCCCATCATGTATGCCCGCTCCCCCAGGCCGTGATGGGCTATCCGCTCGGCGATCCGGTCATGCTCCGTGCCGTCCCCGTAGATACGCAGAGACCAGTCGGGGCAGGCCGCAGCCGCCATGGCGAAGGCGTCGACCAGCATCTCGTACCGTTTGACGCGGGCCAGTCGGCCGGCCGCGACCACAACCTTGGCGTCTCCAGCAGCCGGTGGCACGGAGGGTTCGGGGACGCTGTTGGGGATGGCCAGCACACGGAGGTGCGGTAACCGCAGGCCGTGCCGGTGGTCGCGCGCGTCCGCCTCGGTCATGGTGACGAGGGCGTCGAGGCCGCCGCACCAGCGCTGGATTTCCCTGCGCAGTCGATGGGGGTGGCTGTTGTGGGTGAGGTGCTCCTGGCCGACAAGGAGGGAGTCCGGGGGACCGAAGCGGGCCAGGAGTACGTTGAGTCCCGCCCTGGTGCTCACGACGACGTCGGCATTCGTGTCCCGCAGCCAGTCGATGATCCGTTGCTCGGCGAGCCGGTGGTACTGGTGCGCGCGGCTGTCCCCTTGGGGGAAGACCTCCCCCGCCTGCGAAGCGAGGGGGTGTGACGCGTCCGGGGATTTCTTGCGCCGGTCCACCAGAGCCCGCAGCGAAACCCCTGGGGGCTGCCCGAACCGCGGTTTCTCGCGGTGCCGGAAGACCGACACGAGCTCCACGTGGTGGTTCTTGCTGAGCGTCTCGGCGAGCGTCATGGTCGTCCGTGTGGTACCACCTGTCGCGTAGGCGTTGTGCAGCAGGAAGGCTATGCGCACGAGAAGTGTCCCCTAAGTCCCCGTGATGCGGCTGATGGGCCGATCCGTGGTTTTGTCGTCAATTACCCGCCAAGACGGCCGGGTTGTTATGCGGAGTGTGAAAACCCTTGTTCGCTAGGCGGTTCGCTATACGGTTGGAATTGCGGCGCGGCTCGGCACGGGAGCCGGAGGAGGAACGGTGCTGGCTGACCAGAGCACTCGGGCGGCCTGAATGCGGTTGCTGACACCGAGCTTGTCGTAGACGATGCGCACATAGCTCTTCACGGTGCCGGGGGCGAGGGAGAGCATTGCCGCGATTACGGGAGCGGGGTGACCGTCGGCGAGCAGGGTGAGAACTTCCCGTTCACGAGCGGTGAGCCTGCTGAGCAATGCTTGCGCCTCCGACTGCGTCTGGGCCCATTTCAGGGGTGCCAGATAGCTGTCGACCAGCAGAGACGCCAGTGAGGGCTCCAGCGCGAGGGAGCCCTGTGCCGCGGCACGCACCGCCCAGGGCAGGTGAAGCCGTGCGGTACTGCGGCGGAGTATCCCGGCCGCGCGCTCGTCCAGCAGCGCACGGACCCCCTCCTTGCTGACCCGGTCGGCGAGCACCACAGTACGGGGCGGTGCCGGCCGTTGATTGACGGCGCGGAGTAAGCGCAGTGCTTCGCCTTCGGTGGCAGGGCTGGCCACCAAGACGGTAAGCGGCACGCGATCCGTCATGTCCAGCGCTTGGTTGGTGTGTCCGTCGGCGACGACGCTCAATTGGGCGTTGACTTCGAGGGCGTTACGAATGCCGACCCGAACCAAATCCTCCGGAGCCACTATTCCGACACGTAACAAGATTTCATCCCCCGTGAGTTGTAGTCTTCACTGTCGGCGAGAGAGGTCAGTCCCCCACGGTGATTCACGGATCGTATGGTACGCGTGAAGCCGAGTCCATCGCCTGGGTTGGGTCCCTGCCGGTACGGTGCTCGTGCCTGTCGTTGCGCACCGTGTCATGACGTACCGGGCTGATGAGGGATATCCGGTCACCTTCCGCGCATGTGATCGGGTGATGTTGTTGCCGTGTGTATCCAGAGCGGAGCAGATGCGGCCTTCGTCACGCCTGCATGCCGGCGGTGAAGGCGCCGTCGACCGACCCGGTCGAGCTGCGTCGGCGCCCTTGCACAACACGAGAAGGATGTCAACCACTCAGTTGGCAGGGGGCATTGAGGGTCTGTCGCCCAAGAGTGGATGCCCTTGGTGTCCGGGGCGCACCGAGGATGGTGTACGGCCCAAGGCACCCGCGCCCCGAGCGGGACGCGATGTGCCGACGTGAAGGGCTCCGTGACGGTGCGCGCCATGGAGCCGCGATCCTCAACGTTCCGGAAGAAACGAGGGGTTCCATGAGAAGGATAAGGAAGATCGCTCTGTCGGGTGCTGCCGTCATGGCGCTGACCGCGGCCGCCCCGGCCTTCGCCCTTACGGCCTCGGTCGACGAAGTCACTGTCAAGACCATCAGCAGCCGCAAGCGCGTCGCGGTCACCAAGATCCACGACAACGACGCCAAGGTCAAGGGCCAGTACAAGCGGACGGGCGAAGGAGGCTCGGTCCGTACCCTCTGGAACAAGAACGGCTATGCCAGCACCGTGAAGAGCGGCTCCGGAGCGCGTATCTACTCGGTCAAGGCCTGCGAGTACAAGAACAACTGGCCGGATGACTGCAGCGGTTGGGTGTCGCGGTAACGCGGACCGGGCCGGGCGCCGTGCGTTGATTGCGCGTAGCCTTTCCGGCTGACCGTCCGGTGTCCAGGGTGGGGGTGGCCGCCTGTGTGCCTCCACCCTGGCGCGCAGATGCACTCTTGAGGATCGATGACTGACTCCCCACACCCTTTGACCGAAGGATTCACCGCGTCGACGGGGGCCTTACCCCCCGAGGAACTCATGCTCGAAGTGCAGGGGCTTCGTGTGGAAGTGCCAGGGAGATTACTTCTCGACGATGCGGAACTGACGGTGCGCGGCGGAGAGTCCGTCGCGGTGACAGGTCCGAGCGGCAGCGGCAAGAGCACGCTGCTGATGTGTGTACTGGGACTCAGCCGACCCACGGCCGGGCAAGTGAGGCTGGCGGGCGCCGACATCACCCGAATGCGGCCGCGCAAGCTTGCCAGGCACCGGCGCGCTCACATCGGCACGATCTTCCAGTTCGGCGAACTGCTGCCGGAACTGACTCCGGTGGAGAACGTCGCGGTAGCCGCGCTGTTGTCCGGTGCCCGCCGGTCCGCGGCGTTCGAGCAGGCGGCGTCGTTGCTCGCGCGGCTCGGGGTTTTTGCCGATACGGTCGCCACCTCCCAGCTGTCCGGCGGTGAACGCCAACGGACCGCCGTAGCACGGGCGTTGATCAACAAGCCGTCGTTGCTGCTTGCCGACGAACCCACCGGCGCTCTGGACGAGCGGAACCGGGAGTCGGTTTCGGATCTGCTCTTCGGTCTTCCGAAGGAGACCGGCTGTGGACTGCTGGTCGTCACGCACGACGCCGCGGTGGCCGAACGCGCGGACCGGATCGTGCGCCTTGTGGACGGACGGTTTGCCGAGGTCGTGGCATGAGGGCCATGACGCACATGCTGCGGATCGGCCGGGGAGCGGCTGCGGCGGCCGAGGCGGGCAGGATCCGGACCTGGCTGTTGACTGTCGCCGCCTTTCTGCTCGCCGCGAGTCTCGGTGTTCTCGTACTTGCGCAGGGTTCGTTCGACGGTCGTGCGCAACGGAGCCAGGACCGTGCCATTGACTGGGTGACGGGAACCCGCGAGGCGAACCTGATAGCGCAGCCTGTGACGGACATGGTGGGAACAACCGCCTTCCAGGTGGTGTGGCTGGTGCCCCTGCGTGCGGACGCGCCGCTGCCGCCGGGCCTGGACCGCTGGCCGGAGCCGGGAGAAGCCGTTCTCTCGCCCGCACTCGCGGAAGCGGGTGCCGGTAGCGTGGAGCGCCTCGCCGATCGGTATGGGAAGTCCGTCGGTCGCATCGGCGCAGAGGGCCTGCAGGCCCCGGCAGAGCTGCTGGCGTATGCCCGCCCCGCCGGGGGCGCGGACGACCTCGACGCCGAATCGTTCAGGGCGGTGGGTTTCGGCGGGGTCAACGCGTCCCCTTTCGGCGAGGACGCCAATCTGCCGCCCTCGGAACAGTTCTACGGTGCCCTGGCGGGTCTGGTGTTCCTGCCTGTGGCCCTCCTGGTCACCGTTGCGGCACGCGTCGGTGCGGTGGCGCGGGACCGGCGGTCGCGGCTGCTCGCCGTGCTGGGGGCCGGTGCGCGTGCGCGCGCGTGTTTCGCCGTCGGTGAAGCGGCCGTGCCGGTGCTCGCCGGCACCCTCTTCGCCGCGCTTGCCCTCATCCCCGCACTGCTGACCGACCTGCCGCTCCCCCTCGTCGACTTCCTGCTCTATCGCCCGGACACGACTGCCGCCGTACCAGGGCTGATCGGCGCTCTGCTGGCCGCTCCTGTCGCCCTGCTCGTGGCGGTGGTGCTGCTGCAGCCGAGAGCCGACGGCGCACAGCGAAGCGGGTCCCAGCCGGCCGTACGCCGCGGCAGGCTGTACCGGATCAGCGGGATCGCGTTCGCGCCCAGCCTGCTGGTGACCGTGCGCGGCACCGAGCTCATGGCCGACGACATGAAGCTGCCGTTCTACGTTCTCGGCACTGTCCTGGTCTTCGCGACCCTCCCGGCCGCAGTGGGCATGGTCTGTGTGGGGTTCGGGGCACAGCTGGCCGGGCTGGGACGCCGTATCGGATCGAGCGGGAGTCTCATCGCGGGCCGCCGCCTCGCCGCCCATCCGCAGGCCACGGTCCGCCTTGTGGCCTCACTGACGCTGGCCATCGGACTGGCGGCGCAGGCCCAGTTGTGGGGTGGGGTCTTCGGGGAGAACGCCGCCCGTGCCCTGACCACCCTGGACAGGGTCGGCAGCAGCGTGCTCACCGTGGAGTATCCGCACTCCTCCAGGCGGCTGGCCGCCTTCGAGCAGTCGCTCCCCGACGGGGTGGAGAGCGCGGTGCTGCGTGTGGCGACCAATGACGAGACCGTGCAGAGCACGGCCCGGCTGATCGGCTCATGCGAGGCGCTCAAGGCGCTGGACACGCCCTGCAGTTCCACCCCGGTGCCCCTTCCGGGTGGGGGACCCGATCCGCGGCTGCAGGAGCTGGTGTCATGGAGCACGTATGACACCGCGTCGGTCTCCGCGCAACGGGGTGCGACGGAGGGCTGGCGGACCACTGATGACACCTCCGTGACTCTGGTGCTCGTCAACGCCGCGGGGCACCGGGATCTGCCGATCGGGCAGCTGAAGCAGCTGGCGTACCGGCACCTGGGCGCGGCAGCGAACGTCACGTCGGTCGGCGGCTTCCACCTCAGTGCCGTCGGCGGCCTGGAGGCAGCCACACGCTGGATCCGGCTGCTGGCGTCCACCGGCATGTTCGTAGTCGTCCTGGCGGCAGGGCTGGGAGCGATGGGAGAGTTCGTCCGGTACGGGCGTGAACTGGCCCCCCTCAGCGTGCTGACCGGACGGCGCACGGTGTACAGGACCACGGCCCTGTGGTCGCTCCTGCTCCCCTCGCTGCTGGCGGTGGGGATCGGCGTCCTCACCTCGATCTGGCTTGCCACACCCATCCAGATCGACCGGCCTACGGTGATATCCCTGATCTCTCTCGCACCGACGGCCCTGGCCGCGCTGGGCGGCGCGATCGTGCTCACAGCCTGGGGAACCCGGGCATCGGTCCGGTCGGCCCGGGACTGGCGGCCCACCGCGGACTGACCGGCGGCCACAGGGCGCCACGTGAGGGCGTACCACAACGCCGACGGTTGATGATCTGTAAGCCCTCCCTACGCGGCATTGCTTGCGGGGGCGTTAGATTGACTCGCTGTTGGTGGACGGAGCGGTTGGTCAGGGGGCAGGGCGATGGACAGCGACGGGACGCAGGACACGCGGGGTGCGCATACGAACCCTGTGCCGCGCCCGGCAGGGCCGCCTCAGGTGCCCGCGATGCCGCCGCGGCCGCCTCAGGCGCCAGGGGTGCCAGGGGCTCCGGGGGGGCCAGCGGTTCCGGGGGCACCAGGAGTTCCGGGGGCACCAGGAGTTCCGGGGGTGCCAGGGGTGCCGCCCGTGCCGGAGCAGGTTCCACCGTCCTCCTCTCCCACCGCCGACTGGCTCAACGCGGCACGGCCTACCGCCCGGCCCGGCATCTGGCGGTACGGCCACCGCCCCCCGAAGGACGCGCAGGGACCGGAGCAACTGGCTCCGGTGACCGTCGTCGGCATGCTGATCCCGTTCCTCGTGGCGCTGGTGGTGTGGTCCTTCTGGCAACGCGGTGCCCTCCCGTACCAGCACGCCGTCCTGCGGCTGGTCACGCCGGCCGACTGGTGGTGGGCCGGCTCGATGTGGCCCAAGGAGTTTCCTGATGAGGAAGTGGGGAAGCCGGGAGCGTACGCCCTGGCGGTCTACGACGGTGTCTTCTTCGCTCTCCTCGCCTATGCCGTGGGCCGACTGGGCAGCTGGCCCGCCATCGTCCGCCACGTCATCGGCCGCAAGCCCCAGCCCCGACGTGCCCTGCTCTCCGCCTTCTTCGCCCTCGCCGCACTCAGCCTCGTCTTCCCTGACGCCTTCCCGGGCGTCGGCTGGGATCCGCTGCCGGTCGTCGGCTCGTCGCAGTCCCTGGTCGTGTTGATCACCAACAGCTACGACCTGACGGCCTCCGCTCTCTTCGTTCACTCGCTCAACGCGGTCATCACGATCCTGGTCCTCTGGCCCTTCGCCCGCGTCGGCGGCTGGTGGCCGTACGCGAAGGAACGACTCGGCGCCCGCCGCGCCCGTGCGCACACCGCCACCCCCCAGGCCGTGCGGCGCCCCCGTGCCCAGTGGCCCGAACTGCGGGACGCCGGCCAGGAGGAGGCGGCCGAGCTGCTGACCGCCGAGGTCGCGGCCGGTCGTATGAACGACGTCGACTGCGCGCGCGTCACGCGCGCGTGGGCCACGGCCCGGCGCGACGGCAAGCAGGCGGCTTTCCGGGACACCGTCCTGCGTCAGGCGGGCGCCGCCTGGACGCACCCCTCCGGCGCCCGCGACCTGCCCCGCCGTACCGCGCGGCACGACCTGCTCGCGGGCCAGGTGCGCATCGGCCGCTGGGTGGCCGCGGAGCGCGCGCCGCTCGCCTTCCACGACGCGGGCGCCGCCCTCGGCCCGGACGTGCTCGGCACCTCGCTGCTCGCGGTCGGCCCGTCCGGCTCGGGCAAGACCCGGGCCCTGATCGAGCCGGTGACCGAGGCGCTGACCTTGCAGGCGCTCACCGGGCGGTGTGCGGTCGTCGTGGTGTCTGCCGCCGGGAGCTCGCTCGGTTCCGACTCCGCGTTCGATGTGATCGTACGGATCGGGGATCCGGCGTCGGTCCACGACCTGGACCTGTACGCGGAGTGCGACGATCCCGACGGGGCGGCCGCGATCCTCGCGGAGGCGCTGGTCGGCGACCTCGACGGGGGAGGCGGGCAGAGCGCCGTCACCGCGCTCGCCCAACTGCTCGGCCCCTACCGGGCCGTGCACGGCCGCTTCCCCACCCTGCCGGAGCTGCGCGCACTCCTGGAGGGGGAGCCGGATGCGCTGTCCGCGCTGCGGGACGCGCTCGCCGGGGACGAGGTCATGCGCCGTGAACTGGACGCGCGCATCCGGCAGACGGGCGCGCCGGGTGACGCGGGCCGCGCCCTCGCGGACCGGCTGGCGCTGCTGAACCGGCCGGTGTTCGCGGAGTTCTTCGGCGGCGGCAGCGCCCACCGCGCCTTCTCCCTGCGCGCTGTCGCCGACCACCCCCTCCGCGTCCGCATCGACCTCCCCGAGCGGGGCCACGAGGAGGCCGCCCGGCTGATCACCCGGCTGGTGCTCGCGCAGTTCCACGCGGTCGTACGGCACGGCAGGCGCGGCCACTTCGTCTGCCTGGTCCTGGACGACGCGACGGGGACGGTCACGCCCGAGTCGGTGCGCCGTATCCAGCGGCTGCGGTCGCGGAACGCGGGCGTGGTGCTGGCCCTGCGGAGCGTCGGGGACGTTCCCGAGGCGCTGCACGGTCCGCTCTGCGGTGCCGTCGGCTGCCGTATGGCGTTCTCCGGAGTCACCACCTGGGACGGCAGCCGGTTCGCGCAGGCCTGGGGCACCGAGTGGGTGGAGACGACGGAGGTCGCCAAACACACGGTCTTCGCCGACCAGCCCATGACCCGGGCCCTGCACGCCCTGCGCAAGCTGGTGACGGGCAAGGAGGTGACCACGGACGCGGTGACCGTGCGGCAGGTCGAGCGGGAGCGGTGGTCGGCGTCGCAGCTGGCCCACGAGGTGCCGCCCGGGCACGCGGTGCTGTCGCTGACGCGCGTGGACGGCGAGCACGCGCCACCGCTCCTGGTGGATCTGCGGGGCTGACGGGGCGCGGGGAACCGGTGAGGCGCCGGTCCCGTGCATACGCGCCGGTCCCGTGCATACGCGCCGGTCCCGGCATACGCGCCGGTCCCGGCAACACGCCGGTCCCGGCATACGCGCGCACGGCGACAGCACGGTGAGGCAGAAACAGTACGGGCGCACGGCGACAGCACGGTGAGGACAGGCCTACCGTGGGTCAGGAAACCACGTCAACGTACCGAACCACGTACCGAACGCGGAAAGGCCGCCTCATGACTGCCACTCACGCTTTCTGGCTCGCCGGCCGCCAGGCCACCGGTGAGGCCACCCTCGATGTCACCTCCCCCTGGGACGGACGGCTCGTCGGCAGGGTCAGTGTGCCGACCGACGCCCAGGTCGAGGAGGCCGTGGCCGCCGCGCACGCCGTGCGGGACGAGTTCGCCGCCACCCCGGCCCACGTACGCGCCGCCGCCCTCGACCATGTGAGCAAGCGGCTGCTCGAGCGGACCGAGGAGATCGCGCGGCTGATCTCCGCCGAGAACGGCAAGCCCCTCAAGTGGGCCCGCGGCTGAGGTCGGCCGGGCCGTCTCGGTGTTCCGGGTCGCGGCCGAGGAGGCCCGCCGGTTCAACGGCGGCGAGGCCCAGCGGCTGGACACCGACCTCGCCGGGCAGGGGCGGCTCGCCCTCACCCGGCGCTTCCCGAGGGGCGTCGTCCTGGGTATCGCGCCCTTCAACTTCCCGCTGAACCTGTGCGCCCACAAGGTCGCCCCGGCCCTCGCCGTCGGTACGCCGATCATCCTGAAGCCCGCGCCCGCGACACCGCTGTCCGGCGCTCCTCATCGGCGAACTGCTCGCCGAGACCGAGGAGTTGCCCGCCGGGTCGTGGACCGTCCTGCCCGTGCCGAACGACCGGATGCCCGCCACTCGTGCAGGACGAGCGGCTGCCCGTCATCTCCTTCACCGGCTCCGACAAGGTCGGCTACGCGATCATGGACTCGGTGCCGCGCAAGCACTGCACCCTGGAGCTGGGCGGCAACGGCGCGGCTGTCGTCCTCGCCGACTACGCCGAGTGACGCCGACCTGGACTGGGCCGCGTCCCGTATCGCCACCTTCTCCAACTACCAGGGCGGGCAGTCCTGCATCTCCGTGCAGCGCGTGATCGCGGACGCGTCGGTGTACGAGCGGCTGGTGCCGAGGATCGTCGCGGCCGTGGAGGCCCAGGTGACCGGCGACCCGTCCGACGACGCGACCGATGTCGGCCCGCTGGTCAGCGAGGACGCCGCCCAGCGCGTCGAGTCCTGGGTTCGAGGAGGCCGTGGAGGCCGGCGCCAGGCTGCTCGACGGGCGGCAAGCGCGACGGCGCCTCGTACGCGCCGACCGTGCTCGCCGACGTCCCGGCCGACGTCACGCTCTCGTGCGAGGAGGTCTTCGGGCCCGTCCTCACGGTGAGGAAGGCGGACGGCGAGGCAGGCCGCCTTCGCGGCCGTCAACGACTCCAAGTACGGCCTGCAGGCAGGCGTGTTCACGCACGACGTGCAGGCCGCCTTCCGCGCGCACCGGGCCCTGGAGGTGGGCGGCGTCGTCATCGGCGACGTGCCGTCCTACCGCGCCGACCAGATGCCGTACGGCGGCGTCAAGCAGTCCGGTGTCGGGCCGCGAGGGCGTGCGGTTCGCGATGGAGGACTACACGTACGAGCGGGTCATGGTGCTCACGGGCCTCGCAGCTGTGAACGCGGGAGCAGACCCTGGTTCGTGACAATCGTTTCCAGGCAGACGTTCGCAGGCGAAGGCTGCAGGCGGAGCCGGTGTGTCCCGGGATGAGGTGGGTGCCGGGAGGCGGGCCGATCGCCGCGCGAGGACTGGCGGGAGTGTCCTGAATCGGGTACATACGGATCCAGTAGAACCGGTCGGTAAGCGACCACGTCCCGGCCGACCCATGGATCCCCGATTCGCGGCGAGGTGGCCCTCATGTCCGCAGCACCCGACCCTCTTCCTCAAGTCCTTCTTCCCCTCCCGCTGTCACCGAGCGAGAGGCCCGCCAGGTCGCCGAGGCCGCCCGGGAGCAGGACTGGCGCAAGCCGAGCTTCGCCAAGGAGCTGTTCCTCGGCCGCTTCCGGCTCGACCTGATCCACCCGCACCCGATGCCCGCCGACGAGGACGCGCAGCGCGGCGAGGAGTTCCTCGCCAAACTGCGCGACTTCTGCGAAACCGAGATCGACTCGGCCCTCATCGAGCGCGAGGCCCAGATCCCCGACGCGGTCGTGGGCGGGCTCAAGGAGCTCGGCGCCTTCGGCATGAAGATCGACACGAAGTACGGCGGCCTCGGCCTCACCCAGGTGTACTACAACAAGGCGCTCGCTCTCGTCGGCTCCGCGAGCCCCGCGATCGGCGCCCTGCTCTCCGCGCATCAGTCGATCGGCGTACCGCAGCCGCTGAAGCTCTTCGGCACCCAGGAGCAGAAAGAGAAGTTCCTGCCGCGCTGCGCCCGCACCGACATCTCCGCCTTCCTGCTGACCGAGCCCGACGTGGGCTCCGACCCGGCCCGGCTCGCCACCACGGCCGTCCCGGACGGGGACGACGTACGTCCTCGACGGGGTGAAGCTGTGGACCACGAACGGCGTGGTCGCCGATCTCCTCGTCGTCATGGCCCGGGTGCCGAAGTCGCAGGGCCACAAGGGCGGTATCACCGCGTTCGTCGTCGAGGCCACGTCCGAGGGCATCACCGTCGAGAACCGCAACGCCTTCATGGGCCTGCGGGGCCTCGAGAACGGCGTGACCCGCTTCCACCGCGTCCGCGTCCCCGCCGCGAACCGCATCGGCCCCGAGGGCGCGGGCCTGAAGATCGCCCTGACCACCCTGAACACCGGCCGCCTCTCCCTGCCCGCGATGTGCGCCGGCGCGGGCAAGTGGTGCCTGAAGATCGCCCGCGAGTGGTCGGGGGCACGTGAGCAGTGGGGCAAGCCGGTCGCGCTGCACGAGGCGGTCGGCTCGAAGATCGCTTTCATCGCCGCGACGACCTTCGCGCTGGAGGCCGTACTCGACCTGTCCTCGCAGATGGCCGACGAGGACCGCAACGACATCCGTATCGAGGCCGCCCTCGCCAAGCTGTACGGCTCCGAGATGGCCTGGCTGATGGCCGACGAACTGCTCCAGATCCGCGGCGGCCGCGGCTACGAGACAGCGGAGTCCCTGACCGCCCGCGGCGAGCGCGGGGTCCCCGCCGAACAGATCCTGCGCGACCTGCGCATCAACCGCATCTTCGAGGGCTCCACCGAGATCATGCACCTGCTGATCGCGCGCGAGGCCGTCGACGCCCACCTGTCCGTGGCCGGTGACCTCATCGACCCGGAGAAGTCCCTGACCGACAAGGCGAAGGCGGGCGCGAACGCCGGCGTGTTCTACGCCAGGTGGCTGCCCAAACTGGTCACGGGAGCCGGTCAACTCCCGGGTTCCTACGGTGAGTTCAACCCAGAGGGCCACGTCGACCTGTCCGGTCACCTGCGCTACGTCGAGCGCGGCTCCCGCAAGCTCGCCCGCTCCACCTTCTACGCCATGTCGCGCTGGCAGGGCCGTATGGAGACCAAGCAGGGCTTCCTCGGCCGGATCGTCGACATCGGCGCCGAACTGTTCGCGATGAGCGCGGCCTGTGTGCGCGCCGAACTCCTGCGCCGCACCGGGGACCACGGCCGCGAGGCCTACCAGCTCGCCGACGCTTTCTGCCACCAGGCCCGCATCCGCGTCGACGAACTCTTCGCCCGCCTGTGGAGCAACACCGACGACCTCGACCGCAAGGTCGTCAAGGGCGTCCTGTCGGGCACGTACGCGTGGCTGGAGCAGGGCGTGGTCGACCCGTCCGGCGAGGGCCCGTGGATCGCCGACGCGACACCCGGACCGAGTGAACGGGAGAACGTCCACCGCCCCATCCGCTGAAACACCAGCCGTCCCACTTGAAACACCAGCCGCTCCCCTGCCGCCCCCTGCGTACGGCCACAATGGAGAGATGACCGACACCCCAGCCCCCCTCGCCGATCCGCATCTCGTCTTCGATCCCGTCACCGGGATCCGGGAGGTCGTGATCCTCGGATCGACCGGCTCGATCGGCACCCAGGCCATCGACCTCGTGCTGCGCAACCCGGACCGGTTCCAGGTCACCGGGCTCTCCGCGGCGGGAGGGAGAGTGGGGCTGCTGGCCGAGCAGGCGTACCGGCTGCGCGTACGGACGGTCGCCGTCGCCCGCGAGGACGTCGTGCCCGCGCTGCGGGAGGCCCTGAGCGCCCAGTACGGGACCGGGGAGCCGCTCCCCGAGATCCTCGCGGGCCCCGACGCCGCCCCCCAGCTCGCCGCCTCCGCATGCCACACCGTGCTCAACGGCATCACCGGCTCCATCGGCCTCGCGCCCACCCTGGCCGCCCTTGAGGCGGGCCGCACCCTCGCGCTCGCCAACAAGGAGTCGCTCATCGTCGGCGGCCCGCTGGTCAAGGCACTGGCCAAGCCGGGCCAGATCATCCCGGTCGACTCCGAGCACGCCGCCCTCTTCCAGGCCCTCGCCTCCGGCACCCGGGCCGATGTACGCAAGCTGGTCGTCACCGCCTCCGGGGGCCCGTTCCGCGGCCGTACGCAGGAGGAACTGGCGCACGTCACCCCTGCCGACGCCCTGGCCCACCCCACCTGGGCCATGGGCCCGGTCATCACCGTCAACTCGGCGACCCTCGTCAACAAGGGGCTCGAAGTCATCGAGGCGCACCTGCTGTACGACATTCCCTTCGACCGGATCGAGGTGGTCGTGCATCCCCAGTCGTATGTCCACTCGATGGTTGAGTTCACGGACGGATCGACACTGGCCCAGGCGACGCCCCCCGACATGCGCGGGCCCATCGCCCTCGGCCTCGGCTGGCCGGAGCGCGTTCCCGACGCCGCCCCCGCCTTCGACTGGACCAAGGCGTCCAGCTGGGAGTTCTTCCCGCTGGACAACGACGCCTTCCCGTCGGTCGGGCTGGCCCGCCACGTGGGGCAGCTCGCGGGCACGGCCCCGGCGGTGTTCAATGCCGCCAACGAGGAGTGCGTGGACGCCTTCCTGAACGGCAGGCTGCCGTTCAACGCGATCATGGAGACTGTCACCCGGGTCGTCGAGGAACACGGCACACCCCAAGGACACGGCACCACCGGAACGGGAACTTCCCTGACCGTGGCGGACGTCCTCGAAGCGGAGACCTGGGCACGCGCCCGGGCCCGGGAACTGGCCACCGACAGCGAACCCACCGGGCGGACCACCGCGGAGGCCCGTGCATGACGACCCTGATGACCATCCTCGGCATAGTCGTCTTCGTGATCGGCCTGGGTTCTCGATCGCCTGGCACGAGCTCGGCCACCTGTCGACCGCCAAGCTCTTCGGCATCCGCGTGCCGCAGTACATGGTGGGCTTCGGCCCGACCCTCTGGTCGCGCACAAAGGGCGAGACGGAGTACGGCATCAAGGCGATCCCGCTCGGCGGCTTCATCCGCATGATCGGCATGTTCCCGCCGGGCAAGGACGGCCGCATCGAGGCCCGCTCGACCTCCCCGTTCCGCGGCATGATCGAGGACGCCCGGGCAGCGGCCTTCGAGGAGCTCAAGCCCGGAGACGAGGCCCGCCTCTTCTACACGCGCAAGCCCTGGAAGCGCGTCATCGTGATGTTCGCGGGCCCCTTCATGAATCTGGTCCTCGCCGTCGCGATCTTCATCGGCGTGATGATGACGTTCGGCACGAACACCCAGACCACCACGGTCAGCAAGGTCTCGGACTGCGTCATCTCAGCCAAGGAGAACCGCGTCGACGTGCGAGAAGGGCGACACAGCCGCCCCCGCCAAGGAAGCAGGCCTCAAGCCCGAGGACCGGATCGTCGCGTTCAACGGCGAACCCGTGAAGGACTGGTCCTCCCTCCAGGCCGACATCCGCGCCAACCCCGGCAAGGAGGTCACCCTCACCGTCGAGCGCGACGGCGGACAGCTCGACCTCACCACCACCCTCATCAAGAACCAGCTCAGCAAGACCGACGGCGACGGCGGCTATGTCCAGGGCGAGTACGTGTACGCCGGCTTCCTCGGCTTCACCCCCGCCACCGGTGTCGTCCAGCAGTCCTTCTCCCAGTCCGTGGACCGCATGGGCGACATGATGGAGAACGGCGTCGAATCGCTGATCTCCCTCCCCGCCAAGGTCCCCGCCCTGTGGGACGCCGCGTTCGGCGACGGCCCGCGCGAGGACGACTCACCGGTGGGCGTGGTCGGCGCGGCCCGCATCGGCGGCGAGATCGCCACCATGGACATCCCGGCCACCCAGCGCCTCGCCACGTTCCTGATGCTGGTCGCCGGCTTCAACCTCTCCCTCTTCCTGTTCAACATGCTCCCGCTGCTCCCGCTCGACGGCGGACACATCGCGGGCGCCCTGTGGGAGTCGCTGCGGCGGAACGTGGCCAAGGTGCTGCGCCGTCCCGACCCGGGCCCGTTCGATGTGGCGAAGCTGATGCCGGTGGCTTATGTGGTGGCCGGGATCTTCATCTGCTTCACCTTGCTGGTGCTCGTCGGCGGACATCGTCAACCCAGTGAGCATTTTGTAGCCGTACGTCACATGGAGTGCACGGCGGCCGGGCAGGCTGGGAGCCCGGCCGCTCTTCCGTGCCGCGGCGGGTGCACGGAGCGGGTGCCCTCAACGGCAGCGGGTGCCCTCAACGGGGCAGTGGGTGCCCTCAACGGGCAGGCGGGCCGAGCGGGAAGGGGGGAAGCTTGGGCCCGTGCCGTAATCTCGAAGCCTGGAGCCCGCCGCTGACCGGGACCCGACCTTGATCCACGACTTGGGGTTGCACAGCAGATGACTGCGATTTCTCTCGGCATGCCGTCCGTTCCGACCAAGCTCGCCGAGCGCCGGAAGAGCCGGCAGATCCAGGTCGGGTCCGTGGCGGTCGGCGGGGACGCGCCGGTGTCGGTCCAGTCGATGACGACGACGCGTACGTCGGACATCGGGGCGACGCTCCAGCAGATCGCCGAACTGACGGCGTCGGGTTGCCAGATCGTACGAGTGGCCTGCCCCACGCAGGACGATGCGGACGCCCTCGCGACCATCGCCCGCAAGTCGCAGCTCCCGGTGATCGCGGACATCCACTTCCAGCCGAAGTACGTGTTCGCGGCGATCGAGGCGGGCTGCGCGGCGGTGCGGGTGAACCCCGGGAACATCAAGCAGTTCGACGACAAGGTCAAGGAGATCGCGCGGGCCGCCAAGGACCACGGCACCCCGATCCGTATCGGCGTCAACGCGGGCTCGCTCGACCAGCGGCTGCTGAAGAAGTACGGCAAGGCGACCCCGGAGGCCCTGGTCGAGTCGGCCCTGTGGGAGGCGTCCCTCTTCGAGGAGCACGACTTCCGGGACATCAAGATCTCCGTCAAGCACAACGACCCGGTGGTGATGGTCAACGCCTACCGCCAGCTGGCGGCCCAGTGCGACTACCCGCTCCACCTGGGCGTGACGGAGGCCGGTCCGGCCTTCCAGGGCACCATCAAGTCGGCGGTCGCCTTCGGGGCACTGCTCGGCGAGGGCATCGGCGACACGATCCGCGTCTCGCTGAGCGCGCCCCCCGTCGAGGAAGTCAAGGTCGGCACGCAGATCCTCGAATCCCTCAACCTCCGCCAGCGCGGCCTGGAGATCGTCTCCTGCCCGTCCTGCGGCCGCGCCCAGGTCGACGTCTACAAGCTGGCAGAGGAGGTCACGGCCGGTCTGACCGGCATGGAGGTCCCGCTGCGCGTCGCCGTCATGGGCTGCGTCGTGAACGGCCCCGGCGAGGCCCGTGAGGCCGACCTGGGCGTCGCCTCCGGCAACGGCAAGGGGCAGATCTTCGTCAAGGGCGAGGTCATCAAGACGGTGCCCGAGTCGAAGATCGTAGAGACCTTGATCGAGGAGGCGATGAAGATCGCCGAGCAGATGGAGAACGACGGCGTGGAGTCGGGCGAGCCGTCGGTGTCGGTGGCGGGCTGACGCCGGTGCCGCCCGGCCGGTGCGGCCTGGCCGGGGCCGCTCGCCCGGTGCGGCCTGGCCGGGGCCGCTCGCCCGGGGCCGCCTGGCCGGGGCCGCCGGGGCGGAATCCCTTATCTCCTCCAGGCGTCACATGAGTCACCGACCTCACACCTGGCGCGCTCCTCGCCCCTCCTGCCCGGAGGGCGAGAACGCCGGGCGGCGGCCCACAAATCCGCCAGGTACAGTGCGAAGACCAGCAGATTCAAGGGTGAAGGCCCCCGCACGTGTTGACGCAGACGACCACCAGGGTCCTCGAACCGAGTGACCTGGACGCCGCGCTCGCCGTCCTCGACCGTGAGCCGGTCGCGAACGCTTTCGTGACGTCGCGGGTACAGCTCGTAGGTCTGGACCCGTGGCGCCTGGGCGGCGAGATGTGGGGCTGGTACGAGGACGGCATGCTCACCAGCCTCTGCTACGCGGGCGCCAACCTCGTCCCCCTCTGCGCCACCCCCCGCGCCGTCCGCGCCTTCGCCGACCGCGCCCGCCGTGCCGGCCGCCGCTGCTCCTCCATCGTCGGCCCCGCCGAACCCACTGGCGGGCTCTGGCGCCTCCTGGAACCCAGCTGGGGCCCCGCCCGTGACGTCCGCGCCCACCAGCCCCTCATGATCACCGACCGGCTCCCCGTCGGTATCGCCCCCGATCCGTACGTCCGCCGCATCCGCAAGAACGAGATGGAGACGATCATGCCGGCGTGCGTGGCGATGTTCACCGAGGAGGTCGGTGTCTCCCCGCTCGTCGGTGACGGCGGCCTCCTCTACCAGGCCAGGGTCGCCGAACTCGTCGGCTCCGGCCGCTCGTTCGCCCGCCTCGACGGACACGGCAAGGTCGTCTTCAAGGCGGAGATCGGCGCGGCCACCCCCCGGGCCTGCCAGATCCAGGGCGTCTGGGTCGCCCCCGAGTACCGGGGCCAGGGCCTCGCGGCCCCCGCCATGACAGCCGTACTCCGCTCCGCCCTCACCGAGGTGGCCCCGGTGGCCAGCCTGTACGTCAACGACTTCAACACGGCGGCGAGACGCACCTACCAGAGGATCGGCTTCCGGGAGGTCGGCGCGTTCATGAGCGTGCTGTTCTGAGACGGGGGGCCGCGCCCCCGTTAGGGGCGCGGGGCTGTATCGACATGCGGCTCCGCCGCGATGGGGGTCCCCCCTGTTCGAGCGAAGTCGAGAACTTGGGGGAGCGACCAGCCACGAACCACCCGCACCCCACAAGACAACCCGCAGTCCCCCGGCCCAACCCAGCGGAGCGCCCGGGTAGTCTCGCCGACATGCTGCGCTTTCCCAGTCAGGGCCCCCGCAACCCCGACGACGTGGTCATCGGCCCGCTGGATCTCGCCGCGCGTGTCGACGAGGCGCTCGCCGTGCAGGCCGTGGCCTTCGGGCTCGGTGCCGACGAGGTCGCCGTCCGACGGCAGATCGTCCTGAGGCACCTCACCCACCCCGGCGCCCGCGCACTCGGCGCCACCACCCCCCACGGCCGGCTCGTCGGCTTCGTCTACGGCATGCCCAACGACCGTACGCACTGGTGGTCCACCGTCGTCGAACCGTACCTGCGCGCCCAGGGCCACCAGGACTGGCTCTCCGACTCCTTCGTGATCACCGAACTGCACGTCCACCCCCACTACCAGAACCGCGGCATCGGCCGCTCCCTGATCACCACCCTCACGGACGGCGCCGCCGAATCCCGTTCGATCCTCTCCGCGATCGACACCGACAGCCCGGCCCGCGGCCTCTACCACTCCCTCGGCTACGTGGACCTGGCCCGGCAGGTGATCTTCCCCAGCGCCTCGAAGCCGTACGCCGTGATGGGCGCCTCTCTGCCGCTGCGCCGCAAGTAGCCCGGGGGAGGCGCTGCCAGGCCCGTACGGCCCTACGGCCCGCAAACCGATTACCGCCGCCCCGTACCGCCCGGCTAACCTCCTGCCATCACCCTTACGCAGCAGGAGTCGAGAACCATGGCGAACGCACCGGTCCAGCGCATGTCCCAGTTGATGGCGAAGACGCTGCGTGACGACCCGGCGGACGCCGAGGTCCTCAGCCACAAGCTGCTGGTCCGCGCGGGCTATGTCCGCCGCACCGCCGCCGGTGTGTGGAGCTGGCTGCCGCTCGGCAAGAAGGTCCTCGCCAATGTGGAGCGGATCGTCCGTGAGGAGATGGACGCGATCGGCGCCCAGGAGGTGCTGCTGCCCGCCCTGCTGCCGCGCGAGCCGTACGAGGCGACCGGCCGCTGGGACGAGTACGGCCCGGAGCTCTTCCGCCTCAAGGACCGCAAGGGCGGTGACTACCTCCTCGGCCCGACCCACGAGGAGATCTTCACCCTCCTCGTGAAAGACCAGGCGTCCTCGTACAAGGACCTGCCGGTCATCCTCTACCAGATCCAGACCAAGTTCCGGGACGAGGCCAGGCCCCGCGCGGGCATCCTGCGCGGCCGTGAGTTCCTGATGAAGGACTCGTACTCCTTCGACCTCGCCGACGAGGGCCTCGCCGCGTCCTACGCCCTGCACCGCCAGGCCTACCAGAAGATCTTCGACCGCCTCGGCCTCGACTACCGCGTCTGTGCCGCGACCGCCGGTGCGATGGGCGGCTCCAAGTCGGAGGAGTTCCTCGCCCCCGCCGACGCTGGTGAGGACACCTTCGCGGACTGTCCGAACTGCGACTTCGCGGCCAACACCGAGGCCATCACCTACGAGTTGAAGCCCGTGGACGCGGCGGACGTGCCGGTGGCCGAGGACATCCCGACCCCCGACACCCCGACCATCGAGACCCTCGCCGCCTCCCTCGGCGTCCCGGCCTCCGCCACCCTGAAGAACCTCCTCGTCAAGGTCGACGGCGAGATCGTCGCCGTCGGCGTCCCCGGCGACCGCGAGGTCGACATGGGCAAGGTGGAGGCGCACTTCGCCCCGGCCGTGGTCGAACTGGTCACCGCCGAGGACTTCACGGGCCGCGAGGACCTGGTCCGGGGGTACGTGGGCCCGCAGACACTGGAGAAGGTCCGCTACCTCGCCGACCCGCGCGTAGCGCCGGGTACGGCGTGGATCACGGGCGCGAACAAGGAGCACACCCACGCGAAGAACGTGGTCGCGGGCCGTGACTTCCAGGTCGACGAGTACGTCGACGTCGTGGTTGTCCGGGAGGGCGACCCCTGCCCGGACTGCGGTACCGGACTGGGGCTCGACCGTGCCATCGAGATCGGCCACATCTTCCAGCTCGGCCGCAAGTACGCCGACGCCCTCAAACTCGACGTCCTCGGCCAGAACGGCAAACCGGTCCGCGTGACCATGGGCTCATACGGCATCGGCGTCTCCCGCGCGGTCGCGGCCCTCGCCGAGCAGTCGGCCGACGAGCAGGGCCTGTGCTGGCCGAAGGAGGTCGCCCCGGCCGATGTCCATGTGGTCGCCGCGGGCAAGGCCCCGCAGACCGAGCTGGCCCTCGACGTCTCCGAGAAGCTGCGCGCGGCGGGCGTACGGGTCCTCGTGGACGACCGGGCCGGGGTCTCGCCGGGCGTGAAGTTCACCGACGCCGAACTCATCGGCGTACCGCAGATCCTGGTGGCCGGCCGCCGCTCCGCCGAGGGCGTGCTGGAGCTCAAGGACCGCAGGACCGGTGAGCGCGAGGAGCTGACGGTCGACGAGGCGATCGCCCGCCTGACGGCGTAACGGCATTTCAGTAACGGCATTTCGCCGCCGAGCCCAGTCAACCGCGGCCCCCGGCTGGGCTCGGTGCAGGCGGTGCAGGCGGTGCAGGCGGTGCAGGCGGATCAGGCGGTGCAGGCGGATCAGGCGGTGCAGGCGGTGCAGGCGGTGCAGGCGGTCAGAGCCGTACTCGCGTCCTCACAGCCACCCCGCGAACTCCAGCAGCAGCTCCGCGTCCTGTGGCCGCCCCACCCGGCGTGCCCGCAGACCCGACTCCACGGCCCGGAACAGCGTCCATCCCCGCAGCCGCTCCTGGTCCACCTCCAAGGACTCGGCGAGCCGCCTCACCCGCCGCCGGGTGGTCGCCGCCCCCGAGGGCGAGGCGATCAGGTCCTCGACCCGGTCCCGTACCAGCCGGGCCAGATCGAAGGCGCACTCGCCGACCACCGGATCAGGCCCGACGGCCAGCCACGGCATCCGCTCCCCGGCGAGCACCTTGCTCTGCCGGAGGGTTCCATGGAGCAACCGCTCCTCGGGCGGGGAGGCGAGAAGGGCCTCGCGTGCGCCGAGCGCGGCGTCGACCAGCGGCCCGACCTCCGTGTCCGCACTGGCCCGCATCGCCTCGGCCTGCCGTCCGGTCCGCTCCGCCACGGTCTCGAAGAGATGCCCGTCACCGTCCGGCGGCTCGACCCACAGCCGCCGCAGCACCTCCGCCGCCTCCAGCAGCGCCTTCGCCTCCGGCAAGGACCGTACGGACAGGTCGGGGTGCAACCGCTCAAGCAGCAGCACGCCCGGAGTGTCGCCCGGGTTGAGGAGCCGCACCGCACCCCGCCCGTCCCAGTGCCCGAGGGCGGCCCGCTCGCTCTTCGGCCGGGCGCGGGGCGGAGCCAGCTTCAGCACGGCGGGCGCTCCGTCGAACTGCCGCACCAGCAGCACGAGGCTGCTGCGCCCCCCGGGTGCCTGCACCCGCTCGACGGTCAACTCGCGCTGTGCGACTGCCTCTTGGACCAGCCCGGGCAGCGCCTCCAGCCACTCGCCGACTCCGTCGACCCCGTCCAGCCGTGCCTCGGTGAGTGCCCGCACAAGGCGCTGCGGCGGTTCGAAAGCCATGCGAGCCATGCGCGAGTTGTTCCCTTCCAGGTCGCGTTCACAGGTGCGGGGCCGGTACGGCCGCCCGCTCGGCGAGACCAGGAAAGGCTACGCTGCCGCCCCGCCACCGGACCGCCCGCACCGCTGCCTCCCGCAGCGCCTCCGCCGCCGCACGCCTCCGGTCGCCTTCGCAGGCCCGTACGAGATCCGAGTACACCCCGGCCACCCGCTCCTCCAGTTCGGCGGCGAGCTGTACGGCGGAGGCGGTGTCCGTCACCGGGAAGGGCAGCGCGTACGCGGCGGCCGCGGCCTTGGGCTTCCCGCCCAGGTCCCGTACGGCCCGTACGAGTGCGTCACGCCGGACCCGGTGCGCGTCATACCCGGCCTGCGCCTCGTCCCGCCGCTCCTTTCCGATCTTCCCGCCGACCATCCCGTATCCGTACACGGCGGCGTGCTCGGCCGCGAGCGCGGCCGCGAGCGCGGCCTGCAGCGCCTTCAGCTCACCGGCCCCGGCCGTCCCGCTCACTTCGTCCCCTCCGTCAGCAGAAACACATGCCCTGCCCCGGCCGCGGCCACGGACGCCATCAGCCGCGCCAGCTCACCCGGCACCTCCAGCAGCGCCTTCGTACGGCGCTCCACGAGCTCCCTCTCGGCCGCCGCCAGCTCGGCGAGCGCGGACTTCTCGTCGCCGGGCACGGGAGAGGCGCTCGACGAGCCCGAGCCCGGCGCGGACGGGAAGTGGCCGACGGGATGGCCGACGCGCCGCCCCCGAAGGCCTCCGCGTGCCGCACGGCCTCGTCCCGCAGCGGCTCCAGCAGCCCCGCCAGCGCCGGGTGTGCGGCGATCACGGCGGCGTACCGCCCGGCGAGCGCCTCGCTGTCACGCGCCACGCGCGCGCGTGCCCGGTCGGCGGCCAAGGAGCCGCCCCCCGTGGTGCCCGACTCGGAAGCGGACGAGCAGCCCACGAGCAGGACCGCACCCGCGGCCCCGGCGAACAGGCTCCTTCTGCGGGGCCCCGACGGAGTGCGCGACGGCAGAAGGGGCAGCCCCGACGGAGTGCGCGAGGGCAGGGAGAACGGCACGGCAGACGTCCTTGGCAGGGGTCGTACGAAGAGAAGAGGAGGTGAGAAGAGGAGATGGGAAGAGCGGTTGGCCCGGGATCACGGTACCCGCGCACCGGCGCACTCCCCCTCACCGGCGCCGCCGTCCAGCAGGTGGCGCCCCTGTGCACGCCGGGTGGACGGCAACACACTCCGGGACCCGATACGCTTTGACCTGACACGCGACCTTCCCACAACAGCACACGCGGCCGAGGAGTCACCCGGATGAGCACCACCCAGAGCGAGAGGCTGCGAGAACTGCTGGAACCGCTCGTACGCTCCCAGGGCCTGGAGCTCGAAGAGATCGTGGTGGACTCCGTCGGACGCAAGCGTGTGCTGCGTGTCGTCGTGGACTCCGACACGGGCGCCGATCTGGACGCCGTCGCCGAGGTGAGCCGCGCGCTCTCGGTGAAGCTCGACGAGTCCGACGCGATGGGCCAGGAGGCGTACGACCTGGAGGTCGGCACCCCGGGCGCCGAGCGCGCCCTCACCGAACACCGGCACTACGTACGTGCCAAGGACCGTCTGGTGAGGTTCCAGCTGCACGAGGGCGGCGAGCTCGTCGCCAGGATCCTCGGCGTGGACGACGACGGCCTCGACCTCGAAGCCCCGGGAGTCAAGGGCCGCAAGGCCACCACCCGCCGGCTCGCCTTCGCCGACATCGCCAAGGCGCGCGTCCAGGTCGAGTTCAACCGCAAGGACAAGAAGGACGAGAAAGACATGACGGAAGAGGAGGAGGCGTAGCCGTGGATATCGATATGAGTGCCCTGCGGGGTTTGGTACGGGAGAAGGAGATCTCCTTCGACCTGCTGGTCGAGGCGATCGAGTCGGCCCTCCTCATCGCCTACCACCGCACCGAGGGAAGCCGCCGCCACGCGCGCGTGGAGCTCAACCGGGAGACCGGCCATGTGACCGTGTGGGCGAAGGAGGACCCCGAGGACCTGGAGGAGGGGCAGGAGCCGCGCGAGTTCGACGACACACCCTCGGGCTTCGGCCGTATCGCCGCCACGACGGCCAAGCAGGTCATCCTGCAGCGCCTGCGGGACGCGGAGGACGACGCGACGCTCGGCGAGTACGCGGGCCGCGAGGGCGACATCGTCACCGGTGTCGTCCAGCAGGGCCGCGACCCCAAGAACGTCCTCGTCGACATCGGCAAGCTGGAGGCCATCCTGCCGGTGCAGGAGCAGGTCCCCGGGGAGGCGTACCAGCACGGGACGCGGCTTCGGTCGTACGTCGTCCGGGTGGCGAAGGGTGTCCGCGGTCTGTCGGTGACCCTGTCCCGTACGCACCCCAATCTGGTGAAGAAGCTCTTCGCCCTCGAGGTGCCGGAGATCGCCGACGGTTCGGTGGAGATCGCGGCCATCGCACGTGAGGCCGGTCACCGTACGAAGATCGCGGTCCGGTCCACGCGCTCCGGGCTGAACGCCAAGGGGGCCTGCATCGGGCCTATGGGCAGCCGTGTGCGCAATGTCATGGGCGAGCTGAACGGCGAGAAGATCGACATCGTCGACTGGTCGGACGACCCGGCCGAGATGGTGGCGAACGCGCTGTCCCCGGCCCGGGTCTCCAAGGTCGAGGTCGTCGACATGGCGGCCCGTTCCGCGCGCGTGATCGTGCCCGACTACCAGCTGTCACTGGCGATCGGCAAGGAGGGGCAGAACGCCCGCCTCGCGGCCCGGCTGACCGGCTGGCGGATCGATATCCGGCCGGACACCGAGCAGGCGTCCGAGGAGGCCCGGTCAGGGCCTGCCAGGGCCGAGGAGGCCCGACGAGGTCCGGCCAGGGCCGACTAGGTTCAGACCAGATCCGACCGGCTCCGGTCAGGCCCGGCTGACCGGGTCTGGCTGACCAAGTTCGACCAGGTCGGGCTGACCGGGTCGGGCCGACCGGGTCCGGTCAGGGTTTTCCGGGTGTTTCCCGGAGAGCGGGGAATAGATTCCAGCCGCAGGCTGGTTGGATCACGACAGCAACCGTTCGATTTTTACCCCAAAGGGGTGAGGTCGACGCGGGGAGGTAGACTTAGGAGTGTCTGGCCGGACGCATGCCCGTGCATGTCCTGAACGCACCTGTGTGGGGTGCCGGGAGCGAGCGGCCAAGGACGATCTGTTGCGGATCGTGGCGATTGAGGAACAGTGTGTTCCCGATCTTCGCGGTACGCTGCCCGGCCGGGGTGCTTATGTACATCCGGCCCCGGTCTGTCTCGACCAGGCGGTACGCCGCCGGGTGTTCCCCCGGGCGTTGCGCGTCCCGGGGCCGCTCGACACAAAGGCGTTGCGCCGGTATGTCGAGCAGACAGAGAGTTGCTGAGCAGCGATTGCGCTGGGCATGCAACACCGTAAGACGTGTCGTACGAAACCCCGTGCGGCCAGGTACCTCGCGAGTCGAAAGCAGGTCGAGATTGCGATGAGCACTCGATGAGTACGCGATGAGTACGCCCATGAAGTAGCGACGGTCCGGCCGCAACCCGGACCTAAAAGGAGCGAAGTGGCTAAGGTCCGGGTATACGAACTCGCCAAGGAGTTCGGTGTGGAGAGCAAGGTCGTCATGGCCAAGCTCCAGGAACTCGGTGAATTCGTCCGTTCGGCGTCTTCCACCATTGAGGCGCCCGTAGTACGCAAACTGACTGACGCCCTCCAGCAGGGCAACGGGGGCGCCAAATCGGCCCCCCGCAAGGCTGCCCCGGCAAAGCCGGCGGCGCCCTCTCCCACGCAGGCAGCCCGTCCGGCTGCCCCGCGTCCGGGTCCGGTGGCACCCAAGCCGCCTGCGGCCGAGAAGTCCGCGGCCGAGAAGCCGGTGGCTGAGAAGCCCGCGGCCCCGACCCCGGGTCCGCGTCCCACTCCCGGTCCGAAGCCCGCGCCGAAGCCCGCTCCGGCGGCTCCGGCTCCGGCCAAGCCCGAGTTCACGGCACCGCCGTCCCCGGCACCGGCCCCGGCATCGGGTCCGGCTCCGGCATCGGGTCCGCGTTCGGGTGCCCGTCCCGGGCCCGGCGCCCCGAAGCCCGCTGGCCGTCCGTCCGACGGCCGGGGTCAGGCGCCCCGACCGGCCGGGGGCCACGGTGGTTCACGTCCGGGCGGCCAGGGCAGTCCGCGTCCCGGCGCGCGTCCGGCCGGTCCGCGTCCGGGTAACAACCCCTTCACCTCCAGCGGTTCCACCGGTATGGCGCGCCCCCAGGCGCCCCGTCCGGGCGGCGCGCCCCGGCCTGGTGGCCACGGCGGCCCGGGCGGCAGTCCGCGTCCGCAAGGTGCGGGCCAGGGCGGTTCCCGTCCGCAGGGTGCGGCCGGTGGCGGTCCGCGTCCGCAGGCTCCGGGCGGCTCCCGTCCGACGCCGGGCGGTATGCCCCGTCCGCAGGGCGGTCCGCGTCCCGGCGGTGGCCCCGGTGGTGGCCCCGGCGGTCCGCGTCCGAACCCCGGCATGATGCCGCAGCGTCCCGCTGCCGGTCCGCGTCCCGGCCCCGGTGGCGGTGGCGGTGGCGGCGGTCGCGGTCCCGGCGGTGCGGGTCGTCCCGGTGGCGGTGGCGGCGCCGGTCGTCCTGGTGGCGGCGGCGGTTTCGCCGGTCGTCCCGGTGGCGGTGGCGGCGGCGGTCGTCCTGGTGGCGGTGGCGGTTTCGCCGGTCGTCCCGGTGGCGGCGCCCCCGGTGGTGGCTTCGGCGGTGGCGGCGGTGGCCGTCCCGGCTTCGGCGGTCGTCCCGGTGGTCCGGGCGGTCGCGGTGGCACACAGGGCGCCTTCGGCCGTCCCGGTGGTCCGGCGCGCCGTGGCCGCAAGTCGAAGCGGCAGCGCCGTCAGGAGTACGAGGCCATGCAGGCCCCGTCGGTCGGCGGCGTGATGCTGCCTCGCGGCCACGGCGAGAGCATTCGCCTGTCGCGTGGTGCCTCGCTCACCGACTTCGCGGAGAAGATCAACGCCAACCCGGCGTCGCTCGTCGCGGTCATGATGAACCTCGGCGAGATGGTCACGGCCACGCAGTCCGTCTCCGACGAGACGCTGCAGCTCCTCGCCGGCGAGATGAACTACACGGTTCAGATCGTCAGCCCCGAGGAGGAGGACCGCGAGCTGCTCGAGTCCTTCGACCTCGAGTTCGGTGAGGACGAGGGCGACGAGGAAGACCTGGTGGTCCGCCCGCCGGTCGTCACCGTCATGGGCCACGTCGACCACGGAAAGACCCGCCTCCTCGACGCCATCCGCAAGACGAACGTCATCGCGGGCGAGGCCGGCGGCATCACCCAGCACATCGGTGCCTACCAGGTCACGACCGAGGTCAACGAAGAGGATCGCAAGATCACCTTCATCGACACCCCGGGTCACGAGGCGTTCACCGCCATGCGTGCCCGTGGTGCGAAGTCGACCGACATCGCGATCCTGGTCGTCGCGGCCAACGACGGCGTCATGCCGCAGACGGTCGAGGCGCTCAACCACGCCAAGGCGGCCGACGTCCCGATCGTCGTCGCGGTCAACAAGATCGATGTCGAGGGCGCCGACCCGACCAAGGTGCGCGGTCAGCTGACCGAGTACGGCCTGGTGGCCGAGGAGTACGGCGGCGAGACGATGTTCGTCGACATCTCCGCCAAGCAGGGGCTGCACATCGACTCCCTGCTGGAAGCGGTCATCCTGACCGCCGACGCCTCGCTCGACCTGCGGGCCAACCCGAAGCAGGACGCGCAGGGTATTTCCATCGAGTCCCGCCTCGACCGCGGCCGCGGTGCCGTGGCGACGGTCCTCGTCCAGCGAGGCACGCTGCGGGTCGGCGACACGATGGTGGTCGGCGACGCGTACGGCCGCGTCCGGGCGATGCTCGACGACAACGGCAACAACGTGGCCGAGGCTGGCCCGTCGACGCCGGTCCAGGTTCTCGGCCTGACCAACGTCCCGGGTGCGGGCGACAACTTCATCGTGGTCGACGAGGACCGTACGGCCCGTCAGATCGCCGAGAAGCGCGCCGCTCGTGAGCGCAACGCCGCGTTCGCCAAGCGCACGCGCCGCGTGTCGCTGGAGGACCTGGACAAGGTGCTGAAGGCCGGCGAGGTCCAGCAGCTGAACCTGATCATCAAGGGCGACGCTTCTGGTTCGGTCGAGGCGCTGGAGTCCTCCCTGCTCCAGCTGGACGTCGGCGAAGAGGTCGACATCCGGGTGCTGCACCGCGGCGTCGGTGCGGTCACGGAGTCCGACATCGACCTGGCGATGGGCTCGGACGCCATCGTGATCGGCTTCAACGTGCGCGCCGCCGGGCGTGCGCAGCAGATGGCCGAGCGCGAGGGCGTGGACGTCCGCTACTACTCGGTCATCTACCAGGCGATCGAGGAGATCGAAGCGGCCCTCAAGGGCATGCTCAAGCCGGAGTTCGAGGAGATCGAGCTCGGTACGGCGGAGATCCGCGAGGTCTTCAAGTCGTCCAAGCTGGGCAACATCGCGGGTGTTCTCATCCGCTCCGGCGAGGTCAGGCGGAACACCAAGGCCCGCCTGCTGCGCGACGGCAAGGTGGTCGCGGAGAGCCTCAACATCGAGGGCCTGCGTCGCTTCAAGGACGACGTCACCGAGATCCGCGAAGGGTTCGAGGGCGGTATCAACCTCGGAAACTTCAACGACATCAAGGTGGACGACGTCATCGCGACGTACGAGATGCGGGAGAAGCCGCGGGCGTAAGGCCGCTGCTTGAGCCGGCCGGAGGGGACTGTTCCCCTCCGGCCGGCTTGCGGTACGTGGAGCTCCTGCCCTCCTCCAAGCTCTCGGCTCCGAGCGGCTCCGAGGCAGCTCCGAGCAGGGGGAAGACAAGGCAGGGGCAGCGGGGGTGCAACAATCCCGTCGAGCTACACGCTCGTTCGTTGTACGGTTCTGATGTCCCGCCCCACACCGATGGCGGGGCCACCGATCCCGTACCGGCGGGTCATCCGGACACACATGTATGTGGGGACTCTGTCCTTCGACCTCCTGCTCGGCGACGTCCGGTCGCTGAAGGAGAAGCGCTCCGTCGTCCGCCCGATCGTGGCCGAGCTCCAGCGTAGATTCGCGGTCAGCGCGGCGGAGGTCGAGCACATGGACCTGCACCGCCGGACTGTCATCGGCCTCGCTGTGGTCTCCGGCGATGCGGGGCACCTGACCGACGTACTGGACCGATGCGAGCGGCTGGTCGCCGGCCGCCCGGAGGTGGAACTGCTCTCAGCGCGGCGCCGCTTCCACGGTGAGGACGACTGACCGACCGCGGCACGAGCGGGCTGCCGGCCAGCACGAGCGGCACGGAAAGCGGCACGGAAAGCGGCACGGAAAGCAGGGCGGATCCGCGGAACCGCAGACACAACAGGAGCTCACAGAACCCCCAGAACCCATAGAACCCCCAGAACCAGAACCCATAGAACCCCAGCAACACAGAACAGCAGGAAGAACGAGGAGACGGACCAGTGGCCGACAACGCGCGGGCGAAAAGGCTGGCGGACCTCATCCGAGAGGTGGTGGCCCAGAAGCTGCTGCGCGGGATCAAGGACCCGCGGCTCGGCTCGCACGTCACCATCACGGACACCCGGGTGACGGGCGATCTGCGGGAGGCGACCGTCTTCTACACCGTGTACGGGGACGACGAGGAGCGGAAGGCCGCAGCCGCCGGACTGGAGAGCGCCAAGGGCATCCTCCGCTCCGAGGTCGGCAGGGCCGCGGGCGTGAAGTTCACGCCGACCCTCGCCTTCGTGGCGGACGCCCTCCCGGATACCGCCCGGACCATCGAGCACCTCCTGGACAAGGCACATGCCTCCGATGCCAAGGTGCGCGAGGCCGCGTCCGGCGCGCGGTACGCCGGTGAAGCGGACCCGTACAAGAAGCCGGACGCCGACGAGGACGACATCGCAGAGTGACTCAAATGACCCAGAAGGCCCAGAAGACCCCGACGGCGGGAAAGGCCCCGACGGGGGGGAAGAGCCGGACGGCGGGGAAGACGGGGAAGACCGGGAGGTCCACCACGCCCGACGGCCTTGTCATCGTCGACAAGCCGTCGGGTTTCACTTCACACGACGTTGTCGCCAAGATGCGCGGCATCGCGAAGACTCGTCGCGTCGGCCACGCCGGCACTCTCGACCCGATGGCGACCGGCGTACTCGTCCTCGGCGTGGAGAAGGCGACCAAGCTCCTCGGCCACCTCGCGCTGACCGAGAAGGAGTACCTGGGGACGGTCCGCCTCGGGCAGAACACTCTCACGGAGGACGCCGAAGGGGAGATCACCTCCTCCACGGACGCCTCCAAGGTGACCCGGGAGACCATCGACGCCGGGATCGCCAAACTGACCGGCGCCATCATGCAGGTGCCGTCCAAGGTCAGCGCGATCAAGATCGACGGCGTACGGTCGTACAAGAGGGCGCGCGAGGGCGAGGACTTCGACATTCCGGCCCGCCCGGTGACCGTCTCCTCCTTCACCGTGTACGACGTCCGGGAGGCGGTGGCGGACGACGGCACCTCCGTGCTGGACCTGATCGTCTCCGTGGTCTGCTCGTCCGGCACGTACATCCGCGCGCTGGCCCGGGACCTGGGCGCGGACCTCGGCGTGGGCGGCCACCTCACCGCCTTGCGCCGGACGCGTGTGGGGCCGTACAAACTGGACTCCGCGAAGACGCTGGACCAGCTCCAGGAGGAGCTCACGGTCATGCCCGTCGCCGAGGCAGCCTCGGCCGCGTTCCCCCGCTGGGACGTGGATGCCAGGCGCGCCCGGCTGCTGGTGAACGGCGTACGGCTGGAGATGCCCGAGGAGTACGCGGGTACCGGAGCGGTGGCGGTCTTCGATCCCGAGGGCCGGTTTCTGGCGCTGGTGGAGGAGCTGAAGGGCAGGGCGAAGAGCCTGACGGTGTTCGTCTGAGGCCGGGGGCCGAGGGCCGGGGGCTGAGTGTGCTGAGGCCTGGCCTGGGGCCTGAGGCCGGAGACTGAGGCCTGGGCTGGGGCCTGGGGCCTGAATGCTGAGGGCTGAGGGTGGGGGCGTGGGGTCTGAAGGCTTGGGGCCTGGGGCTGGTGGGGACGGGAAGCTGGGGCTGGATCCCCGCGGAGCGTCGTGCCCTTCCGTGGCGGTGTCTTTTCTCGTGGAGCGGCGGCCCCGGGGAACCCGGTCCCGCCGCTCCACGATCCCCCCCTCGGTTCCCCCACCCAGGTCCCCCCTCGGTTCCCCCACCCAAAGGTGTATCCATCCGCTCCCGGCTATTCACCCAAAAGAGCAGGCGCTCAGAGTGAACGGAGGGAGTGAAAGAGGGCGCGTTCGGAAGGGGAGCTGTTCCGCTGTGACATACACGGCGACGGACGGGTGTCAACTCGAGTGTCGACTCGGGTGTCAACTTCAGGACAGGTCAGTGGAGTTGGCGATCGGTGCGGCTGGACGGGACGCGCTCAGGGCGGGGGCGGTGCGGCCGGCGGATCCGTACTCGACTGCCGATGCGGGCCCGGGGCGCCCGGCATGGCACCCTTGGACCTGCGTAAGAGGTAAGCCGGACACGGGTTCGACAAGGAGCGGTCACAGTGCAGCGCTGGCGTGGTTTGGAGGACATCCCCCAGAACTGGGGGCGCAGCGTCGTCACCATCGGTTCCTACGACGGGGTCCACCGCGGGCACCAGCTGATCATCCGGCATGCCGTGGATCGCGCCCGCGAGCTGGGCGTTCCGTCCGTCGTCGTCACCTTCGACCCGCACCCCAGCGAGGTCGTCCGACCCGGCAGTCACCCCCCGCTGCTCGCCCCGCACCACCGCCGCGCCGAACTGATGGCGGAGCTGGGCGTGGACGCGGTGCTCATCCTTCCCTTCACGACGGAGTTCTCGAAGCTCTCGCCCGCCGAATTCGTGGTCAAGGTCCTGGTCGACAAGCTGCACGCCAAGGCCGTCGTCGAGGGCCCGAACTTCCGCTTCGGCCACAAGGCGGCCGGGAACGTGGAGTTCCTCTCCGAACAGGGCAAGATCTACGACTTCGCGCTCGAGGTGGTCGACCTGCACCTGACCGGCGAGGCAGGCGGCGGCCAGCCCTTCTCCTCCACTCTGACTCGGCGGTTGATCGCCGAGGGGGACGTCGGGGGCGCCCGCGAGATCCTCGGCCGCCCGCACCGGGTGGAGGGCGTCGTCGTACGGGGCGCGCAGCGAGGCCGCGAACTGGGCTTCCCCACGGCGAACGTGGAGACGCTCCCGCACACCGCGATCCCCGCCGACGGCGTCTACGCCGGGTGGCTGCACGTCGAGGGCGAGGCCATGCCCGCCGCCCTCTCCGTCGGCACGAACCCCCAGTTCGACGGCACCGAGCGGACCGTGGAGGCGTACGCCATCGACCGGGTGGGTCTCGACCTGTACGGCCTGCACGTCGCCGTCGACTTCCTGGCCTTCGTACGCGAACAGGCCAGGTTCGACTCGATCGAGGAGCTGCTGGAGGCGATGACGGGGGACGTGAAGCGCTGCCGGGAACTGGTCGAGGCAGCCGAAGGCCCCGCCGCCTGAAGCCGGGCTCCCATGGGCCTGTGGGTCTGTGGGTCTGTGGGCCTGCTTGGGCCCTGACTTGTCTGCCTGAATGTGGATTTGTCTGGTTCAATCAGAAAGTCGTTGCCCTCGTGCCCAGTTGTAGAATCTCTTTCGTCCGTAAGGCCAGTGGAACGGAGAGTGAACCCGGTGGCGACCGAGCAGGAAAAGGAAGCGCTGTACGCCATGGACATCAGCGGCGTCGAGTGGGTCGGTTCCCCTGAGGGGCCTCAGGACGAGCGGGTGGAGATCGCCTACCTGGAGGGCGGCGCCGTCGCGATGCGTAACTCCGCAGACCCCGACACGGTGCTGCGCTACACCGAGGGGGAGTGGCGGGCGTTCGTACTCGGGGCGCGCGATGGGGAGTTCGATCTCGATCTGCAGCAGTGACGCAGCAGTGAAGCGGCAGTGAAGCGGCAGTGATGCGGCAACGATGCAGCGCGGACGTCAGAGGGCCGGCACCGTTTCGTGGTGCCGGCCCTCTGACGTTGCTGACCGATCCGTTATTGCTGTGTCCAGCCGGGCGGTACGGCGCCCTGCTGGGGATCCTGGCCTGGTGCGGGCTGCTGCTGCCAGCCCTGGCCTGGTCCGGGCTGCTGTTGCTGCCACTCCTGCCCTGCCTGGGGGGCGCCGCCGGGCTGGGCGTAGGGCTGTTGGGGCTGCTGTGGGGGCGCGTATCCCTGCTGGGGCTGCTGCGTCTGCTGGTAATGCGGCTGCTGGTAATGCGTCTGCGGCTGCTGCATGCCCTGGTTGCCGAAGCCCTGTTGGGTACGGGTGATGTCCTCGGTGATGAGGGCGGCGAGATCGAAGTAGGCCTCGCGTGTCTTGGGACGCATCATGTCGAGGTCGACCTCGGCGCCCGCCGCGAGGTGTTCGTCGAAGGGGATCACGAGGACACCGCGGCAACGGGTCTCGAAGTGCGCGACGATGTCCTCCACCTTGATCATCTTGCCCGTCTCGCGGACACCGGAGATCACGGTGACCGACCGCTGGACGAGATCGGCGAAACCGTTCGCAGACAGCCAGTCGAGCGTGGTCGAGGCGCTGCTCGCACCGTCCACCGAGGGTGTGGAGATGATGAGCAACTGGTCGGCGAGGTCCAGGACTCCGCGCATCGCGCTGTAGAGCAGACCGGTACCTGAGTCGGTGAGGATGATCGGGTACTGCTTGCCCAGCACCTCGAGCGCGCTGCGGTAGTCCTGGTCGTTGAAGGTGGTGGAGACCGCCGGGTCCACGTCGTTGGCGATGATCTCGAGGCCCGAGGGCGCCTGCGAGGTGAAGCGGCGGATGTCCATGTAGCTGTTCAGCTGCGGGATCGCCTGCACCAGGTCGCGGATGGTGGCGCCCGTCTCGCGCCGTACCCGTCGGCCGAGGGTTCCGGCGTCGGGGTTGGCGTCGATCGCCAGGATCTTGTCCTGGCGCTCGCTGGCGAGCGTGGCGCCGAGCGACATGGTCGTCGTGGTCTTGCCGACGCCGCCCTTGAGGCTGATCACCGCGATCCGGTAGCAGGACATCACCGGCGTACGGATCAGCTCCAGCTTCCGTTGCCGCTCCGCTTCCTCCTTCTTGGCACCGAACTTGAAGCGGGACGGCACCTGGTTGTTCTTGCGCGCCTTGGGTTGGTTGCGCAGCAGCCGGTCGGAGGACAACTCCACGGCGGCGTTGTAGCCGAGCGGGGTGCCGGGGGCGGCTTGCTGGTGGGGGGCGCCGGGTCCGGCTTGGGAGCCGGGCGGGGCGGTCCAGCCCTGGCCCTGGTTGCCGTAAGCGTTCTGGTTGCCGTAAGTGCTCTGGTTGCCGTAGGCGGTGGGTTGGGCAGGGGCAGCGGGGGGCTGCTGGGGTGCCTGATCCTGATGCTGCGGTGCCTGGGGCTGGACCGGGGGCTGCTGGGGCTGGCCGGGCTGCGGGTAGCCGTAACCGGGCTGCTGGGGCGGGTAGCCGTAACCGGCTTGCCCGGGCTGCTGCGGCTGCGGCTGTGCGGGCTGGGGAGCCTGCTGGGGGTAGCCGTATCCGGCGGGCTGGGGTTGAGCCGGCTGCGGCTGTGCGGGCTGGAGGACTTGTTGCGGGTAGCCGTATCCGGCGGGCTGGGGTTGAGCCGGGGGTTGCTGGGGCTGGCCCGGCTGCGGCTGTGCGGGCTGGAGGACTTGTTGCGGGTAGCCGTATCCGGCGGGCTGCGGCTGGTCCGGGAGTTGCTGGGGGTAGCCGTATCCGGCGGGCTGGGGTTGAGCCGGGGGTTGCTGGGGCTGGCCTGGTTGCGGCTGTGCGGGCTGGGGGGCCTGCTGCGGGTAGCCGTAGCCGTATGCGGGGGCGTGCGGCTGCCCGGGGTGCGGCGGCTGTGCGGGCTGGGGCTGTGCGGCTTGCTGCGGCGCTCCCTGTGCCGGGTACCCGACCTGCGGTTGGGCCGGGCCGAACGCACCCTGTGGAGGGGGCTGGTGCGCGGGCTGGCCGGGCTGTGGCTGGCCGGGGTACTGCTGGCCGGGGTACTGCTGGTCGGGATGCTGAGGGTAACCGTATCCAGAGGGCTGCGCGGCGGCAGCGGCCTGCTGGTCGGGCTGGCCGGGCTGCTGTGGCGCTCCCTGGGCGGGATGTGCGGGCGCGTAGCCCTGCGGCAGCGGGGGAAGCCCGGGGGCCTGGGGCGCCTCGGGGGCCTGCGCAGTGGGCGGGGCCTGCGGCTGCTGCGTCTGTGGTTGCTGTGGTTGCTGCGGCTGCGCCGCAGGCTGGTGGGGGTCGGGAGCGGCGGGCGCGGGCGCTGCCGCCGCTTTCGTCTCCGTCTCCGGCTCTGCTGCCGCCGTCGCTGAGGCGTTCTCGCTGTCAGTCTGTGTGCGGGAGCCCCCTTCGGACGGGGCGTCCGCAGTCCCGTCGCCCTCAGTACCGGACTCGGGCGCACCGGCCACAGACCCGGCGGAGTACCCCGACTCCGCTTGACCACCTTGACCGCTCTGCTCCTCCGGCTCCGCGTCGTCGCCGCCGAACAGCATCGCCGCCTCGGCATCGGCGGCGGCATGGTTGAGGTCGGGCACCGGCCACTCGGGCGTTGGCTGCCCAGGTGCCTGCTGTCCATGGGCCTGCTGTCCGGGAGAGGCCTGTCCGGGAAGGGCCCCTCCCGGGGCCCCCGCCGCCGGGGCAGCGGCCTGGGGCGGGTTGCCCTGGGCGTCCTCGTCGACCGGCCGCAGCACGGGGAAGCCGGGCGCGACAGGCGTGGCGGGCGTGGCGGGCGCGGCGGGCGGCTGAGCCGACGCCTGCTGCTGAGGCTGTCCAGGCTGTCCGTGCTGTCCGTAACCGCCCGACGTGTACTGGCTCGACTGGGGCGCGCCCGCTCCCGTCTGCTGGGGGTAGCCGTACCCACCGGGGGCCGCCGCCGGGATACCGGCCGCAGGGGTGGCACCCGGCGCGGCCTGCTGCTGCGGAACCCCGTACCCAGCCGTGCCGCCCGTGCCGTACTGATGCGCGTGCGCGCCGGGCGCACCCTGCGCGGGAGTCTGCGGTGCGGGAGGAGCGGAATACGCACCCTGCACGGGAGCCTGCGATGCGGGAGAGGGCTGTGCGGGGGCCTGCGGCCCGGGACCGCCTGGCGGCCCGACGGGCGGTCCGGCCGAGGGCGGCGGTGGCGACGAAGTCTTCCCGGCGTCCCCCTGCCCCTGCCCTTGCCCCAGCTGTCCTTGCTGTCCCTGCCCTTGCCCCTGTCCGCCGGTCGCGGAGCCACCCTGTGTGCCTTGGGCGTACCAGGCGGGAGACGTATAGACGATCTCGAACTCCCCCGTGAGGTCCACCTCGTGATCGTCCCCGTCCGAGGACGGGCTGCCGCCGTTGTACTCGGACCGATCCCTGTTCACTACTTGCCTCCTGGTCAGCCACCGTTGCTGAGCTGGTCGTCGTCGCGGCCGGGCGGACCGGGTGGCGAGCCCCACGCGGCTGCGATCGACACCGCATTACCAGAAGCCTAATCACTCCGATCGCGGTACGGGAAAGCGCCATGGGCATAGCAGGTCGGACCGCGCTCCCGGCGACGACACGCCTCAGCCCATACGACCCATACGACCCATACGACTCATGCGACCCATACGACGAAGACCCGCGTCAGCCCCTATGACGAGGACACGCCTCAGCCCCTACGACGAAGACCCGCCTCAGTCCATACGCCGGGCCACGCCCAGCAGCCCCGTCTCCGCATCCGTGGGCTCGGTCATCACGAACTTGTGGTGCTTGCGCGTGCACCACAGGCCCACGCCGTCGTGCAGAGTCGGCAGCAGCCGCAGATGCTCGTCCGGAACGCCCAGAGTGTCCCGTACGACCTCGATCTCCTGCGGCGAGACGCGCTGGATCCCGACCAGATGGGCCTGTGCCAGCCAGCGCGGCGCGTGCTCGCTGACGTACGGCAGTACGGTCACCACGGCCTGCCAGGGCAGCGAGGTCACCCGCCCGCGCGGGGGGCGTACGCCACAGTCGCGGATCAGCACGACCGGGCTCGAGACGGAGGGGCCCTGCGCGGGCACGCGCCCCACCGGATAGACCGTCATGCATTGCTGGCCGCCGCCCGCCGCCTGGGCGAGCTGCTGCCAGACCTGCGGACGGCCGGTCTCCACACCCACGCGCGCACCCGTCGCCGCGGCGCGCAGCGCCAGCACCTGGGCGAGCCACAGACCACCCACCAGTACGACGTCGAAGGCGGTCGGGCGGGACAGGCCCAGCACAGCGGGCTGTGCGTCCGGGTCGGTGCCGATGATCACGCCGTCGTCGCCGATCGGCATGCTGATCGCCGCGAGCTCGTCGGCGGTGACGACATGACGGTTCCGGCGCGGCCCACGCAGCCCGAACCCCGGGCTGAAGATGCGCCGTCGCTGCTGCTGCGGCGCCTGCGGCTGCCCCATGATCGGCATCATGCCGGTGTCGGTGGGCGAGGCCATATGCGCCGGCGCGCGTCCGGGGGCGGCGGCCCGGCCCCGCTGTCCTTGCTGCCCTTGCTGTCCCGGGGGCATCGGGGGCATGGTCGAGGCGGGGTGGGACATCAGCACGTACCTCCGAGCGGCAGAGTGGCGAGGGCTCCGGGGACCTGTTCCCGGTCGAGGCGTACCAGACCGACCTTCGCGCTACTCGCGGCCCGCTCCAACTCGCGTCCCACCTGGCCGAGTTCGCTGTCGCCCCGGGCGGTGACGCGGATGTGCCCGGCGAGGGAGACGCCGCGGCTGCCGGCCTTGCTCAGCGTCATGCTGAACGTCGTGGCGAGCACCGGCAGCGAGGTGAGCCGTGTGATCAGCGCGGGCAGTGCCACACCGCCGTCCCCCAACTGCGGCCAGCGGGACACCCAGTACGTGGTGTGCCACCGGTCGTCGACCCGCCAGCTCCGTACCGACTCGACCGTACGACGCTGAGTCCGCCCGTCCTGAGCGCGCTGCGCGTTGGCCCGCGGGTTCAGGCAGCTGGAGGTCGCGAGCGCCTGCACCAGCTCGTTCTCGTCCAGGATGGTCGCCTTGAAACCGGCCCCGGCCAGCCGGCTCGACAGCTGGTCCGCCACGCGCAGCAGCGCACGCTGCGCCCCGGGAACTCCGTCCCCGCGCGCCTTGACCGCCTCCGGGCACAGCTCCGGGTCGAGCTTGAGGGCGACCCAGGTGAGCCGGAGCGCGGGAGAACCGGCCTGCGACTGGAGAGGGCCGTACGACCGCGCGGCGATCGACTGCTGGGGCAGATGCGGCGCGGGCGCCGGCTGGGTGTGCTGTACGACCTGTGCGGACGCGAGACGGATCCCGTCGACCTCCAGGGCGTCCTGGACCAGCCGGAGCGGCAGTTGCCGCGTGCTGAACTCAGGACGCAGCGGCTGGTCCGCCGGCTGTACGAAGAGCACGGCGGTCAGGAAGGTCCCGTCGCCGATCATGCCGATCGAGCGGTCGTCACGGGACACGAAGCTGTACGTCCGCAGGGCCGGGTCGCTCTCCACGACGGGGGCCAGCATCGCTTCCGTCCCGGGCGGCACGGGCAGCTTGGCCTCGCGCTGGCGCTCCCTCAGGATGCGCGACATCTCGTACCACTCGGCCAGCGGCCGCCGGCCCTTGCGCAGGACCGCCAGAAGCAGCAGCAGCACCGCCACGGCGCCGGCCGGGGCCAGCAGCCAGGAAACGCCGGTGACCCAGGCGGTCAGCATGACGGCCGCCGCGAGCTCCACCAGGATGAGCTGCTGCAGCCGCACCGGGCCCAGACCGCCGGGCCGGGGCAGTGTGCGCGGCGACGCGGCGGAGCGCGGCGACGGCGCGGCGGCGGGAGCCGGAGCCGACGCGCGTCTGCGGCCCCGACCGCCCTGTTGCTGCTGTGCGCGGCGTCCGCGCCGAGTGCTCGTAGCGCTGGTCATCCCCCGGGACATCCCTTTCGCGAAGTAAGTGGCCGTGTGTCGGCTGGAGATCCTCTGTTGAGTATCCCTGTATCCCTGTATCCCTGGCCGAGATCCCTGGCCATCCCTGGTCAAGATCCTCTGCCGAGCATCTCTGCCAAGTATCCAAGTATCTCTGTCAAGATCCTCGCCAAGTCCCTCTGTCCGAGGTCCTGTTGGAGATCCCAGGATTCCAGCGACGGGCCAGGGGGGCCGATGGCCCACATCTCTGTGCGAGTGGTTTACGGTACCCGCTGCCGCATACTGGGCGACACTGGGGACACCGAAACCCCAGGTGGCCAGCCTTTCATGGAGGGGCCCCGCGTAGGGGAGCTCTGTGGTGAAGCTCTGTGAAGATGCGGGGCCAGGATGCGGGGGCAGCCGGAACCTGAGGGATCGTTGCCCTGCGGCGCAGTGCATAGTAGGTGCCTGCGTGCGCGTCTGCGTAGCTGCCTGCTGTGCCTGAGCGGCTTTTCGAGCATGATCTTTCGCACACGATCGAGCAACTGAGCAACTGAGCAACTGAGCAACAGGAAACGGGAGACACGGGGACCATGGCAAACCAGCGTCGGGATGAGCTCGCCGCCTACACGTTCGCTCGCAAGCGCACCGTCGCGGCGTTCCTGGCGCCGTCGCCGGGGGGCTCCGAAGAGGGCGCGCCGCGTCCCATTCGTACGGTAATGCCCAGCCTGGCGGTGGGAATTGTGCTGGTGATCGGCTTCCTCGCCTGGGGTGTGATCAAGCCGACGGCGCCCAAGGACTGGGACACAGCCGGCGAGTACATCATCGTCGACAGCGACTCCACGACGCGCTACGTCGTCCTCAAGGACGGCGAGGAGGTGAACGGCAGGAAGACCGAGACGCTGCACCCGGTCCTCAACTACGCCTCCGCCAAGCTCCTCCTCGACAAGGGCAAGGGCAGCGTCATCGAGGTCCCCGGCAAGGAGATAGACAAGAGCGGAATCCCGCACGGCGCGACCCTCGGCATCCCGTACGCCCCCGACCGGCTGCCCGCCAGGGAGGACGCGGAGAAGGCGAAGACCTGGGCGGTGTGCGAGCGCCCGGCCGACGGATCGGACGCCACCGCCATCGACCGCGCCGTCTTCGTCCTCGACGGCGAAGACGCCAAGTCGCTCGAGAACGCGGGGAAGGTCAGCCACCGTGAGGCCCTGTACGTCGTCGACCCCAGGAGCAAACGGGAGTTCCTGGTTGACGGCAAGGGCAGTCTCTTCTTGCTGGGCAGCCGCGAGGGCCACGACAGGACCACCACGGAGCAGCTGCGCGCCGCCGTCATCGGCACCAAGGCCGAGCCGCAGCCGGTGAGCCTGGAGTGGCTGCGCACCTTCAACGAGGGCGGCATCATCACTTTCCCGACGGTTCCGGGCATCGGTGAGCCGACTTTGGCCGAGGGGCTCCCCGAGGACGCGGGGACGGTGGGCCGGGTGCTCAAGGCGGAGGACGCGCAGGGCGAGCAGTACTACGTCGTCCTCAAGGACAAGGTCGCTGCCATCACGCCCTTCGTGGCCGACCTGCTCAAGAAGTCGCCCTCCGCCCACCAGGCCTACGGGAACGACAAGATCGACGACGTCGAAGTCAACCCCCAGCAGATCATCGACGCCAACCACGGCAAGGCGGACGACTTCTACGTGGGCAAGGACTGGCCGCAGACCGTTCCGCAGCAGGCCAACCCCGCGGCGACGGCGACCGCGGAGGCCCGTACCACCTCGTGCAGCGTCTACGGCGGCACCATCGGCAAGGACAAGAAGCCGCAGCTCGCCGCCTGGGCCGGGAAGACGTACCCCAAGAAGGTCATCGCCGATTCGCTGAGCGCCTATGTCTCGTCCGGCTCGGGGCTCCTCTTCAGGGAGGTCGTCGGCGCGGCGAAAGGCGGCGGCGCGACGTACCTGCTGACCGACACGGGCCTGCGTTACTCGCTCCCGGCGAACAACGACAGTGCGGCGGGGGCGAAGGCGGGGGAGAGCGGCAGCGGTTCTTCCTCGGGCTCGGGGGGTGCGGCGGGCGAGAGCGAGGCGAGGCGAGCGAGACGGACAAGGCGCGTACGCGGCTGGGGTACGAGGACATCCCGAACTCCGCGATCGCGATCGTGCCGCAGACCTGGGCACAGTTCATCCCGAAGGGGCCCACACTGGACACGGGCAGCGCGGCACAGCCGCAGAGCCAGTGAGTCCGGTGAGCCGGTGGGCCGGTGGGCCGGTGGGCCGGTGAGCCGGTGGGCCGAGGGGCCGGTGAGCCGAGGGGCCGGTGGGCCGGTGGGCCGGTGGGCCGGTGGGCCGGTGGGTCAACTGTGGTCGGCCGATGGGCTTGTTGCCGGGGCGACGGGTCTGTCGGCCGGGTGGCCCGCGGGTCTGTCGGCCGGGCGCTCAACTGGCTTGACTTGACTGACTTGTCGCCGCTCAACGGGCTTACTGAAGAGCGGACTTGACGGCAATGGATCACAGAACCATCGCTCAACTGTGTGAAATCTGTAACTGAACGGACTTGCCTGTGGATGTGTGACAGGCAGAAGATAGAGTGCTCGGAGCGCCCATGGGTTGGGCGCTCCTCCGGGGCCGGTGCAAGGTTCCCGGATCAACGACGACATGGGGGAAGGTTCATCATGGCCGGCCAGTTCCGGGTAACAGAAGACGAACTGATCAAGCTCTCCGGTGACATCAACACCGCGAACGGGCAGATTCAGGGAGAGATCCGCCGTCTCAACGGTGTGATCGACCAGATCGCAGGCGGCTGGAAGGGCCAGGCGGCCACGTCCTACCGTCAGCTGCAGGAGCGTTGGAACACGGACGCGAAGAAGATGAGCGACATCCTCAACGACATCAAGGAAGCCGTGGACTCCACGCGGAGCAACTACTCCGCGTCGGAAGAGCAGCAGAACTCGGAGATCGGCAAGATCCTGTCCGACTTCGGCTGATACAGCCGCTCCGGACTCCAAGTCTTCGCGATTCCCACCGATTTCCCACGGTTCCAACGGCTTCACCGGTTGCGCCAGTTCCACCGATTTCCACTGGTTGTACCGGTTCCACCGACTTCCTTCGACTCTTCCTGAAAGGGAACGACGATGTCGATCTTCGTCAATTACGCAACCATCACCAACGCCTCCACGGACGTGAAGGCAACCGCCGGTCGCATCAAGCAGCAGCTCGACGACCTCGAGGCCGCGGTCAAGCGCGTCGCCAGCACCTGGGAAGGCGAGGCGCAGGAGGGCTACCAGCGCAAGCAGTGCGAATGGGACAAGACCGCCGCGGACCTGCACGCCACCCTGATGAAGATCTCCACAGCGCTGCAGAGCGCGGCCGACAACTACCAGTCCACCGAGAAGAGCAACGCCAACACCTGGTGCTGAGCCCTGCAGCTGAGCCCTGCAGCGGCCTGAGGCACCTGGCATGAGGAGGTTCGGCCCGGCTGACGCCAAGGCGTCCGCTGGGCCGCCCCCTTGTCAGGGCCGTACACCACAAAACCGGCACGTCCAGCACGTCCAGCACATCTACATCCGGCACGTCTGATACATCCAGCACGTCCGGTACATCTTCCGGTACATCTTCCCACACACATATGACTGAGCTTCGAAAGAAGCAATCAAGCCCTGGGGGCCTGAAATGGGGGGCCTGACAGCCCGTTCGCGCAGCCGCACGAGTGGAACCCGCGCACTGCAGCGGGCCTTTGGCGTACTCGCGGCCACGGGGATCTGCCTGGCATCGACTCCGCCGGCGCTGGCGGACTCCGATGGCTCCGGCAGTCCCGGCAGTCCCGACAATCCTGAGTTCGGCCTGTCGGCCAGCACGGAATGCGTCTTCGGCGGCGACGTCATGGCATCCACGCCCTGGTCGCTCCAGCGGATCCTCCTGGACCAGCTGCGCGCACAGGCGACGGGCAAGGACGTCACGGTCGCGGTGATCGACACCGGCGTCGACGACTCCAACCCTCAGCTACGCGGCGCCATGGCCTCCGGCGGCGCCGACTACGTCGGCAAGTCGAACGGCACCGAGGACATCGAAGGCCACGGCACGCGGGTAGCGGGCATCATCGCCGCCCGCCCGATGAAGGGCACGGGCTTTGTGGGCCTGGCCCCCGAGGCCAAGATCCTCTCGTTCCGCTACACGGGCGGCGAGGAGAAGCAGGGCAACTCGAGGACCATGTCCCAGGCGATCAAGGCCGCGGTCGCCAAGGGCGCGAAGATCATCAACATCTCCTCGGACACCGCGGAGAAGAGGGACAGCCTGGATCTGCGGAACGCCGTAGAGGACGCGGTACGGAAGGGCGTCCTGATCGTGGCGGCCGCCGGCAACGACGGAGCCGACCGCAAGCTCGCAAAGACGTACCCCGCTTCGTACGACGGCGTCCTGGCGGTAGCGGCCTCCGACCGCAACGACGAACGCGCCTTCTTCTCCCAGTCAGGCGACTTCGTGGACGTGGCGGCCCCGGGCGTCGGTATGGTCTCCACCGTCCCCGGGAGCGGCCAGTGCACCGCCGACGGCACGAGCTTCTCGGCCCCGTATGTCGCGGGCGTAGCGGCCCTGCTGAAGGACAAGTACCCGAAGTGGACGGCGGCCCAGATCGCCAGCCGCATCCAGGAAACCGCCCAGCGCCCGGGCCGTGACCCCAACCCCTTCATCGGCTGGGGCGTCGTCGACCCGCTCGCCGCCCTGTCGGAGGAGTCCACCCCGGGCACCTCCCCGAAGCCGGACCCACCGGTGGAGACCCGCACGAGCGAGGTCATCCCCATGGCGGTAACCATGGGCGAGAGCGAGGCAGAGCGCGAACGCCGGGTAGCTATCTACGTGTTGAGCGTGGGCCTGGCTCTGGTACTGGTGGCTGCGGGCAGCGGGGTGGCCGTGCGGGACTGGAGAAGCAGACGGGGCGGGCGCGTTGGACGCCTTGGACGGACTGGACAGGCTGGACGTGCTGGACAGCCGGATTAGTCGGGCTGGACAGTCGGGTTAGCCGGACTGGGCGATGACTTGGGCACCGGTCAGGTGCCAACAACCGAAGAGCACAAAGAACTACAGGGGAGAGGACCACGGGGCATGAGCAACGGAATGCGCGTCGATCTGAGCGCGCTGGATGAAGTGGTCAGCAAATTGAGGTGGCTCGTCGATGAGATGGGCTCCCTCGAGACCAAAGCCAAGTACAGCACTGCAATCCCGGCGGGCGCCTTCGGTGCCGCCGGTGATACGGACGCGGAGACTGGTCACACACTTGACTTCCGGGAAGCCGGCGAGCTGCATGCGGCCCATGGCGAGATGAAGATCAACCTTGAGCGCATCATCAAGAAGCTCAACGGCATGATCGACAAGTTCGGAACGGACACCAGCAAGGTCAGGGACAAGTACTCGGACCAGGAGCACGCCACCAAGACGACCATGGGCGGCGATGGTCAGAACGCCAGCCCCGGCAGCAACAAGGGCGTCATCGCTTAAGCGGCATTCGACGTAAGAGTCACTCACGGAGGGGATGAACCAAATGAGCGGTGACGACAAGCAAGTCTGGCAGGGCGACGGCAATCAGCAGAAGGTTGCTTACAACGGTGGTCCTAACCCTGGGGCACAGGAGAAGGCCGGTCCCCTCGACCCCCAAGGGGAAGGTACTGGTCGGCACGGATATGCCGAACCGACGGTCTTTTGGGGCGGCACGGACAAGGGGGAACACAGCCTCGAGGTCAACAAGAACCACGACCCGGTTCTCAAGACTGGTACCGGCGGGAATAACAACCGTCGACCGGACCGAAGCCAGGGGGTCACGGACAGCAAGGTCGCCCCTACCAATTTTTTCGAGTACTCCGTCAACGGCCTGAAGAAGCTGGTCCTCAACGCAAAGCCCTGGCAGATCGAGGACGCAAGACTCCACTGGCTCCAGGTCTACGAGTGGCTGTCGGGCGGCGAAGGCGGCGCAGAGAACGGCGTCCAAGATGTCCACAAGGAGGACAGCATCGCCGCCATGCTCCAGAAAGCAGTTGACAACGTTTGTGAGCACTGGGAAGGGCTGGCTGCGAACGCCTTCAGGCTGAAGGCGGCGGAGGTCACGGCGAGCATCGGCAACGCGTCTCAGTACGCCAAGCTCACTGCTGATCAACTCAAGCTGGCGCACTCGGACTTGGTCGAAGTTCAGCAGAAGATTTCGGAGATTGAGCCACCCAGCAAGGCCGGTTCGGCAGCGGACCTTGTCTCCGACGGTTTCACGCAGAACGACGACCAGGCCATGGAGGACCTTAGGAACGGGGTTCGGGCAGATGTCGTGGCGACGGCAAATGAGGGCTCGCTGTCTGCTGGGATGGAAAAGAAGCTGCAGGCTGCCGCTTTGATGGAGCAGTTGGCGGCTAATTACATGACTTATTCGCGGAATTTGCGCAGAAACAGCACCGGAATGGTGGACGATAAGGAGGGAATCAGTAAGCCAGACGGGAATGTAGAGCCTGGCGTCCCCATCACTGTCCCCGGCTCTGCAACTGGAGGACTGGGTTCAGCGCGTGCCACCAATAAGCCCTGGAGCGCGGGCCCGACGACCAACATTAAGCCGGCTCCCACGGGTGCCCGTGCCCCAGGTATCACCGGCGGCTCGCAGCTTCCGTCCTCTAAGACGAAGGTGGACAGCATCACTCCCGGTCTGACGGGGACAGGCCCGGGCGCGGGCTCTGTTGGTGTTAGTGGCGGTGGCGGTGGCGTCGGCACGGGCGGAGCTCAGGGCCCCGGCATCGTGGCTGCTGGCGGCGCCTCCGGCCTCGGGCGCGGTGCTTCTGCGCGGGGCGGCATAGGAGCTGCGGGTGGTCGCGGCGGTCTGGCCGGTGGCGGCGCCGGAGGCCGAGCAGGCATCGGCGGTATGGGTGGCGGCGCCGGGGCTGGCGCGGCTGGCCGAGGTGGTGCCGGCGCAGGTGGTCGTGGAGCCCTCGCGAAGTCGCGTGGCGGTGTGGTCGGCGCAGCCAAGGGGGTCACGGGCAAGGGGGCCGGAGGCGGCGCGGGCTTGCACGGCAGCCGGGGTGGAACTCAGCGCGGCGCCATGGCAGGCGGAATGGCCGGTGGCATGGGTGGTCGCAACGGTCGACGGTCTGAGGAGGACAGCCAGGGTGACCGTCCGGACTACCTAGTCGAGGACGAAGAGACCTGGATCTCGGAAGAAGACCGCAACCGGAACGTACCGCGAACCATCGAATAGGCCCCTATGAGCGAGCCGCACGGAGAATACGTGCGGCTCGCTGCATAAAGACTGGCGGAACCAGTCTTAGTTGTTGAGTGAGGAGCAAGGAATTGGGTTTCAAGCGATTCTGGTCCACGACGGGAGTCGTGACCTTGACAGGAGCCTTGCTCCTCACATCAGCCCCCATTGCGTCGGCGGATTACATCCGCGACAAGCAGTGGGTTTTGGATGCCGCCGATGCCGAGGCGATCTGGGCTCAGTCGCAAGGGCAGGGCGTGATAGTCGCAGTGGTCGATACCGGTGTAAACGCTAGTCATCCTGACTTGACCGGACGGGTCTTGGCTGGAATGGACGTGAAGGATGGCGGTGGTAATGGGCACTCGGATACTGACGGTCACGGCACCCGCATGGCCAGCGTCATCGCTGGGCACGGCCATGGAGAAGGCAACAATGCAGGAGTGAAGGGGTTGGCCCCCAAAGCGAAGATCCTTCCGGTACGTGTTTCACGCACGGGCGATGCAGATATCGAAGGAGTGGCGGAAGGGATCCGTTTCGCGGTCGATCATGGGGCCAGCGTTATTAATCTGTCCTTTGTCGATGCCCTGAGTTCGCCGCAATCGGATACTGCCAAAGCAATTGCATACGCGCAGAAGCGCGATGTAGTGGTCGTCGCGGGTGCGGGGAATGACGCGGTAGGACGTGTAGGTCTCCCAGCAAGGTTGCCGGGGGTCGTGGCCGTTGGTGCCGTCGACGAGTCCATGAACCTATGGGAAGATTCAAACTTTGGCGCAGGAATCACGCTAACTGCTCCAGGAACCAACATCGCTGCGGCTGACCCGACCGAGCCGAGCGGCTACTCAAATGCTTCGGGCACATCAGATGCAACGGCATTTGTTTCAGCAACCGCAGCCCTGGTTCGTTCCAAATTCCCCGACCTGACCGCCGGCCAAGTAAACAACCGTCTGATCAAGTCGGCAACATTCCTGGACCACAAGGTCACGAAGGTCCCTGACGAGAAGTACGGCTACGGCATCATCCGCCCCAACAAGGCCTTGCGGATGGACATCCCAGCTGGCCCCAAGCAGGGCCCCCTAGCCCAGCCTTCGCCGTCCACGTCCCCGAATTCCGGCACCGCCTCCGACGACAGCGACAGTACGAGCCAGGCCAAGAAAAAGAAGAAGTCCTCCTCGGGCAGCATTCTTCTCATCGCTGGCATCGCAGGCGCCGTGGTCATCCTTGCCATCCTCTTCGCGGCACTCCGTAACCGCCGCAACGGAGGAAGTGGCGGCGGCCCCGGTTCCGGCGGCGGAACCCCTCCTCACGGCACGGGCTACCCGCCCCAGCCCCCGACGGGCTACCAGCCGTACCCCAACACACCTCCCCACCAGGGCTACCCCACTCCTCCGGGCCAGCCCCCGCAGCACCCCAACCCCTACGCCCAATACCCCCCGCACCAAGGGCAGTAGGGGTGCTTCCCCCTCGGAGTGGCTGTGAATTCGGAACTACCGGACCTTAATCCCCAATCTGCGGTCGATGAGATGACGTCACGTACTGCGGACTACTTCACAAACATGCTGTAAGGAGGACCGATGCGCGGCGATGCCGACTCTCCTGCTCGATTGGATGATTCAGAACTCCTGGATGTCACCAAAGATCCTGCTGGAGCACATGCCTTGCGGAGGGCCCTTGAGAACATCTCGAAGGCAGGGAATGAGGTTGACGGGACTCTGAAGGAGATGGCCAAGGATATTCTCGCAGGACGGCAAGGGCTACGGGAGGCAATGACCGTCTCTGCCTACGTTGAACCTGCGGCGGCGCAGTTGCAACCGATTAGGGAACGCTGGGCCGAACTTTCGGACAACGAACGTGAAATCTTGGCCGCTGAAGGTGAGCGACGCCTTGCAGAGCATCAGAGTCTTGTAGACGAGGAACAACGCGAGAAGAACCAGCCGATCGGCAAGTCGCGTGGACGCCACGATGCCGGTTCCTGGTCATTGTACTAAGTTAGCTCTGGGGGATTTTCCGTGAATTTTAGGGTAGAGCCAGCAAATATAGAGAGATTTGCGAGTCGCATAGGCAGAGCCTCTGATGATGTGCAAGCGGCTATCGATTATCTGCGTAAGAACACTGAGGTCGGCGCCTCTGCTTCAAGTTTCCTCTGGGATATTGTGGGCGGAGATCACGACAAGGTAGTCAGTGAGGTGAAAGGCGGGCTTCAAGCCTTCGCTGATGTCCTAGATGCGTCAAAAGAAGAGCTTATGAAATCCGCCGCGTACTATCGAGCCACAGATTCGGAGACCGCGGCTAATCTTGACGCAACTTACCCCCGGCCCAAAACTAGAGAGTGGGATGAGGCTTCAGACGGCGGCATTCTGGTCGAAGTAGATCCCACCGATTTCCGCGATAAGACTTCACCCACCGACGAGTTGAAGACCGGCGGAGACGAGAACTATTTCCAGGAGTGGGGAGGCGAGTTCATGCTCAACCCCTTCACTAAGGCGGGGGGCACGGTTATGGACTTTGGGAGTCCAGTCGGGCTTGTAGCGGAGGGCTTGAATTTTTGCGGCATTGCCGATATCTTCGACAAGCCCGTACAGTGGCTAGGCGGTGACTGGGAGGGTTATCTGAAGTCTGCCGAGGCATGGGGGTGCCTGGGGGAATTCTGCACGGCAGTAGCCATAAATATCGAGTGGGGAAATCGAGCCCTAGACGAGACTTGGCACGGAAATTCTGCTGATGTTGCCTGGGATTATTTTCATGAGCTTGCCCAAAAATTTCGGAAAGCCTCGGAAGCTCTAAAATCATTGCAGGAGCATTACCGACTTCTGGCTGCTTCCGTATATAACGCCGCTGAAACTGTGAAGGGTTTCATCGTCGGATTGTGCGACCTCGCTGTGCAGGTCATTCTTTTCAATATCGCAGCGGCTGCAGCCCTCGCATCAATTGCGGGAGCTCCAGAGGCAGCGGTTCTGGAGGCGTTGGCCATGGTGCGCTTCATGGCGGCGTTGAAGAGGTACGGGGAACTCCTCGCCATGCTCGACCTTACTGTCACCGGAGTTCAAACGATATCCCTGGGATTGTTCATGATTGCAACCGGTGTTAGTGACGTGAAGGCTTTCCCGAAACCAGGAGGTGGAGATTACGACAACCATGCGGTGTGACCTTAGAGAAAGGACGTCAGGGGAGTATGGATGACCTTACAGAAACGCGTTGCTCTGAGTGCAAGTGCCCTATGCGTCGGCCTGCTTGCACTTATCGTGGTTACGAGTGTTATTAAGGGGCCTGACGTGAGTGTGAGAGCGCTTCCCGCCCTGATCCCCGTTGGGGGGTGTACGGCATTGGCTATTCTAGGCTGGCGCAAGAGTAACGCGTGGCTCACTCTGCTCTCTGGTGTATGGCTGTTTGCATCGACTGGTCTAATTTCTTGGCTGTTCTGAACAAGACGACCAACTACAAAGTCTATACGAAGAACCTCAATACCGGCGGCCGCTTTAACGAGAAGGAGAGCATCACTCCTCCGAGTAATGACGTGACGATTCCTCCCCCGATCGCAATGCCAAGTGCTTCCGCGGGAGGGCCGGGTACAGCTCGTTCGGGTAACAAGCCGTGGAGCGCCGGTCCCACCACCGGCATCAAGCCGGCTCCTGCGGTGCCCCGCGATGCCGGTATCACGGGAGGTGCTCAGCTCCCGGCAGCCCAGACGAAGGTAGACAGCATCTCTCCAGGCTTGACGGGGACCGGCCCCAGCATTGGCCCCGTCAGTGTCAGTGGTGGTGGGGGCCTTGATACTGGCGGAACCCAGGGGCCAGGCGTTGTGGCCCCTGGCGGAGTGTCCGGTCTCGGAGGGGGCGCTGCTGCACGCGGCGGCGTCGGAGCCGCAGGTGTTCGTGGTGGTCTGGCTGGTGGTGGCGCGACAGCAGACCGCGGCGCCGGAGGTCGAGCTGGCATCGGCGGCATGGGTGGCGCCGGAGCTGGCGCGGCTGGCCGAGGTGGTGCTGGTGCGGGCGGTCGTGGAGCTCTCGCGAAATCCCGTGGTGGTGTGGTCGGCGCGGCCAAGAGGGTCACTGGCAAGGGTGCCGGTGGCGGTGCGGGCCTGCACGGCAGCCGTGGCGGAACGCAGCACGGTGCCATGGCGGACCGTAATGGCCGACGGCCCGAGGACGAGAACAGCCGAGGCGAACGTCCCGACTACCTGGTCGAGGACGAAGAGACCTGGATCTCGGAAGAGGACCGCAACCGGAACGTACCGCGAACCATCGAGTAGGCAGGCAAGCGAACCGGGCAAAGTTGCCTCCGGTCCGCTATGAAGGCTGCTGTGTCCGGCCTTAGTTGAGTGAGGAGCAAGGAATTGGGCGTCAAGCGAGTCTGGTCCACGACAGGAGTCGTGGCATTGACAGGAGCTTTGCTCCTCACTTCAGCCCCAGTGGCGTCAGCAGATCAGGTCAGAGATGCGCAGTGGCCGCTAACGGTGTACGGCACAGAAAAGGTTTGGAAGACCTCTGATGGAGCAGGGGTCACCGTCGCTGTAGTCGACTCGGGTGTGGATGCCAGCCACCCAGACCTCGCCGGACAGGTTCTGCCAGGTAAAGACTTCACTGGCGCAGGTAGGCCTCATAAAGACGTTGACGGACATGGTACGGGCATGGCTAGCCTCATCGCTGGCCATGGCCATGGGGCCAACAATTCATCTGGAGTCATGGGTCTCGCACCGAAGGCTAAAATTCTGCCGGTGCGAGTCTGGTCCACCAAGGACACGATAGATACAGGTGTTTGGGCTGCTGGGGTCCGATACGCGGTAGATCAGGGTGCATCGGTAATCAACCTGTCGCTCAGTGATTCTGCCGCTTATCCTGGTTCAAAGGGCGCTAAGGCAATCGAATATGCGCAAGCACACGATGTTGTCGTTGTGGCAGGTACAGGCAACGACACGGGGACAGTCAATTATCCAGGCGCTCTCCCAGGTGTGGTGGCGGTCTCTGCTGTGGACAAGGGTCTGAAATTCTGGTCTAAGTCTAATTCTGGAAAAGTCATCGTCGCGGCACCTGGCGTGGAAACTCCTCAGGCTGACCCAACTAGCCGCAGTGGTTATGTGGTGGCCGATGGAACTTCTGGTTCCGCCGCCTACGCCTCTGCCATCGTCGCGCTCCTCCGCTCCAAGTACCCCGACCTAACTGCTGGCCAGATCATCAACCGCCTGATCAAGTCAGCGTCCTTCATCTACTACAAGGACAAGAAGGCTCCGGACAAACAGCTTGGCTATGGCATCGCCCGCCCCGGCACAGCGCTGACGATGGACATCCCCAAGGGCCCCAAGCAGGGCCCCCTCGCCCAGGCTTCGCCGGCCACGTCCCCGAATTCCGGCACCGCCTCCGACGACAGCGACAGCGACAGTACGAGCCAGGCCAAGAAAAAGAAGAAGAAGTCCTCCTCGGGCAACATCCCTCTCGTCGCTGGCATCGCAGCCGCCGTGGTCGTCATCGGCGTCCTCTTCGCGGTACTCCGCAACCGCCGCAACGGAGGCAGCGGCGGCCCCGGCTCCGGCGGCGGAACGCCCCCTCACGGTACGGGCTACCCGCCCCAGCCCCCGACGGGCTACCAGCCGTACCCCAACACACCTCCCAACCAGGGCTACCCCACTCCTCCGGGCCAGCCCCCGCAGCACCCCAACCCCTACGTCCAATACCCCCCGCACCAAGGGCAGTAGGTCCAGGGCTAATGGGTCAAAGGGGCCGCGATCGTGCCAGTGGAGCTCTTGATGTGAATGTCAGCAGTAGGGCAATTGGTGTTCGCTTGCACGCCGTGGTCGCCGACTGGGGCGTTGATCAAGACGTGCTCGACACAGTGGAACTGGTGCTGTCCGAGCTGGTCACCAACGCCTTGCGGGCACGGGCCCCGCGTGACCGCCAGGTTGGCATCGGGAAGACGACCCGGGCCGAGCTGAAGGCCGCCGCGCTGAAAGCCCCGGACATCGTGGCCGCCCCGGCCGGGAGACAGAGCGCGGCGGTCACCCTCCAGCCCGGGGACCAGGTCAAGCTGCGGGAGGCCTGGCGAACGGTCCGCGGTATCCGGGGCGAACGGTCCGCCTCAGGCGGGTTCGTCATGGTCGTGGGCCTGGACGACGGCCCCGCGCTGCGGGTGGACGCCGCCGAGCCGCTGACCGTACGGAGCGCGGGGCGACATGGTCAGTGGGGCGCCGCGGGAGACGGGGAAAGGTGAGTGCGAAGGCTCCGTTCCCGGACCCCGACCCTGCTCATTCGCTGAAATTCGCTGAAAACGGAGAACCCGGAGCCTCCCGGTGTGGGCCCATGTCACACGCAGGCGACGATTCCGCGGCGCTCCTGTGACGGTTTTTCCGCAGACCCGCAAGGCCACGGGGACTCGGTACGGAACGTTTGGCCAGCGCATGTATGGTGCCGACGAGGCCTGGGCGGTCAGTTCCATGCGCCCGGGCCCGACGCATACAGAGACGTATACAGAGACGCATACAGAGACGAGCGGGAGAAACCGGCCCATGGGGGACCACTTCAAGACGGACATCGGACAACTCGAACAGTTCCTGACGAATCTGGAGAGATGCGTCGACGAACTGAACGAGGACTCAGCGGAGTTGGCGTGAATTTTAAGGTCGACCCGAACGACTTGGCTTCGTTCTCGAAGCAACTTGGTCGGGCAGCAGATGACGTGTCGGCGGCAAAGGAGTATTTCGAGCGGGAATGCTCAGTCGGCACTTTTGGTACGGGCCCCATTTCGGCAATAAGTAGCATCTGCGGCATCTTCGGCAGTGGCCACGATGGCGTGATGGAAAACATCCGATCTGTTTTGGAACAGATGCATCGCATTTTGGATGCTTCGAAGAATGAGATGTCGCGGAGCGCCGACTTCTACGAGCAAATCGACAAAGGCGAAGCGTCGCGGTTGGATTCTCAATACCCGGAATCCAAACGCTGACCACCGATTTACCTAGGAGGCGGTGTGAGTTTTGAGGATGTGGCGGATCCGGCGGAGCGCCTGAAGAAGCCTCAAGTAGACGGTGCCCAGGACGAACCCAGCATGCTTTACCGGGATCTCACTTCATACGGCGACGTACTCAGTCCGTCAGCGGTTGCCAGTTGGATATTCGAAAAATTCCTCGGAGTTAATCCGGTGGACGAAGCGAAGAAGGCGCTGGGAGGAAACTGGGAGGAGTACGCCCAGTGCGCCAAGGCGTGGGAAGCGCTGGGGTCGTTCTGCGACGACCTCGCAAAGAACCTTGAGTCGGGCAACAGATCCTTGGACGTTACGTGGTCGGGGAATGCCGCGGATGCTGGGTTCGTCTATGTGGACACGCTCGCCAAGGACATCGCAGCCATGAAGGATTCCTTCGAGCAACTCAAAGAGCAGTATGAGATCGTAACTGATGGTGTATGGAATGCCGCCGAAGCATGTGGCGATCTACTCAGTGGCATGCTCGACCTTGCAATCGTCATCGGCATCACTATGGCTGCGGGTGCAAGTACGAGTTGGACGCTCGTTGGCCCTGTTATCTCGGCAGGTGCCGTTGCAGGCGAAGTCGTGGCGATGATTAACCTGTGGACCAGGCTGACCACCTTGATCATGGAAGTCGGAACGCTCGTCAGCGGCGCGATAGCAATGGTTGAGCAGACAGCCCACTTTTCTCAGGCCAGCATGATCAAGTTTCCCCTTCCTGGTAAGGGATACGACCACCCTGGTGCGTGAGCAGGCTGACAGGCCGGCTGATCACAGCTGAACAGCGAAGGTAGAAGATGACTGAACGCGGCAGCACACGGAATGATGAGCCTCGCGTAGGGGATGAGGAGTTCATCAGCATCGCGCGCGATCCCGCCATGGCTCGCCTGCTCCGCAAGCAACTGGAGTCCCTCGCCGACGGGAGAGCAGGAGCTGTCCTCTCTGAAATGGCCAAAGAGGTTCTCTCCGGTCGGATCGGTCTCCGGGAGGCCGTACAGGTTGGTGCCTATCAACAGGAACTACTCACCACTGCCGAGAACTTCGAACGCAAGTGGGACGAGATGTCAGCGCTGGAGAAGTCGCAAGCGGAAGCAGAAGGCACGAAGCTGTTGCGGCAACAGCAGGACGAGATCGATCAGGAACTCCGGGAAAGGAAAGAACAGCCACTGAACTCCAGCCAGCGGAGCCGACACAGTGCTAATGGCTGGAGCGCATACTGACTATGGCCAGGATGCAACGATATCGCAATCTTCCTTACGGACTGTAAAACGAGATTAGTAGATTGGAGAGGTCATGAGCCCGGAACTACCTGACCTGGATCCCCCAACCGCTGTCGATGAGATGACGTCGCGCACGGCGAGCCACTTCACCACCATCTTGCTCGGGCTTGGAATCCTCGTTCCTTGGCTGCTCTTCGTTATGTCGATCATGTCTGGCTCGCTTTGGTGGCTGACAGCGCTCAATTTGATCGGCACGCATGTGGGTCTCTTGGTCATGCTGCGCGGGTACCACGATGACAATCGAGCTTCGAAAAGATGGGGGGCGGGGATTCACGCTACGACCATGCTGCTCTTTCTGGTCGTAGCCGAAATTTTGCGGTGACCTAGATGTCAAAAAGGAGAAGCGATCCTCCTTATGGAGCGCCATTGCCCTTGTCGTCGGCATTGCAAGAAATGGAGGAAAGGCGTGGCCATGCCAGAACTTCCTGACGTGGGAGATCCAAACCCACGAAAGGATCCAATGGAAAGCAAGTACATCTTCCACAGGAACGCGTTGATCTTCTTTGGCGTGGTATCTCCTTGGATCTTCGTCTACGTTTCGACGAGAAATCTCGGTCTTCTCTGGCTATCGGTACTGAATTTGGTCGGTATGTATGCGGGGTTCTATGTCATCGTTCGCTCCTGGCGACGGAATCAGACGCGTCGCATGTATGTGGCGCTGGCCAGCTCGATAGGGTGTTTGATCGTCTGCACGTCACTGTTCAGTGTGCTGAACTAAATGGAGGCCGCGAAGCGGTTCAACCGGAGTACCAGCCGGAGCACCCCCGGCGTGGCCGGCGTGCCCTGCGCTCCGCGCACCCGGTCGAACAGTACCCGAAGTGCCCCCGCCCCCAGCCGGGAGCGGGCCTTGGCCAGCGACCCTGTCGATGCCGGACGCCACTTCTCGCCCCGCTTGAGCGGCCAGTGCTCCACCAGCTCCCGCAGCACTCCGCCGTACCCGACCGAGGTGAACAGCCACATGGCGAGGGTGAAGTAGAGCACCAGCCGCGCGGGCAACGACTTCACCGCGCGTTCCCGCGCACCGGCCTCCTCGATCGCGAAGTCCACCAGTTCCGGCGTGAACGTCCGCGTCAACGCGCCGATCCGTATCCGCTCCGGGAAGCTATCCCCCACCACATGATCACAAGCCACAAGTCCCGGATCCTAAACGACCACCCGGCAAGGAAGCGACGTTGGGAGTGGGAGTAGCCCTCGATGAGCGCCCGGCGTCTACATCGGGGACCAAACACCTGAAGCCTCGCATTCGCATGATGAGCGCGGAGTTCGGTGAGCTTTATCTCTATCTGGATGACATCGTCGACCCCGTGCCCCTGGCGCAATCGCTCATGGGCGTCTGTGGCCACGTCTACTGGCGACGACCCACTCGGCAGCTCCCGTACGCGAATTCGGTCGGCTACGCCGTAGTGGTTCTGGACGGACAGCGTTACGTCGCCGGATGGCTTGAGTCTGCTGACGCTTCAGTCGACCTGCCGGTGAGCGCACTTGTCCCAGCGGACCGGGAACTCCCAGCAGTGGGTGAAGCACGGGCGGTTCATCCCGTCTCCCCGTAGAGGCAAGAGCCAATTCCACCGTCCTGCAGGGGCTCCTACTCGGCGTCGTGACCCTCGCCCTGATCACCTTTGGCGTTGGTGACGTCGGGACGGTTGCTCTCGCCATCGCGTCCGTACTGGCAGTTCTGATGGGGCGGGCGCGCGCGGGACATCAGGTGAAGCGGTACCTGGCAGGTCTTGCGCCCGGCGGCGACCTGAGCACTGGCACGATCCGTGGAGCCTGATTGCTGCACCTGCGGGGCGAGAGCTCTACGGATGCGCCGCCCCCAATCAAGGCGGCACCGACGGCTGCCTGGCCGAGACCGGGCTGGTCCTCGAACCCCGCTGAGCCAGCCGGGCTCTACAAGTTCAACCTGAGCAACGCACGAAAAGGTCACGGACAGCCTGGTGACCACCCCGTGAATGGGCACCAGTTGGAGTCGCTGGGCGGGACTCTGCTTAAATGATCACGCACGTTCGTACGCAATCGAATATTCACGGGGGTACTCATGCGGATGCATGTCCTGTCTGTCCGGCACGCCGCCACCGCGCTTGCTTGTGCTGCCGCGCTGGTGTCGCTCACGGCCTGCGAAAACGACACCAACGGCGTGGAGTCAGCAAGTGACTCCACGCCGTCGAAGAGTGCAGAGGCCAGTCCTGCTGCCGAGCCGAACGGCATAGAGAAGCTCTCCGCCAGGGAGATCTACAACGCGGGCAGGAAGGCCAACGCCGATGTCGGCTCCTTCCACGAGAAGATGACGCGTGGGGATGCCAAGAGCGATCTGCTGCTCTCCGCAACGGAATGCGTCGGCACCGTCGAAATGCCGGAGGGTAACTTCGAGATCATCCGCAAGGGCAACGACATCTGGGTCAAGCCCGACTCGACGCTCGTCAAGAGGCTCAACTCGGAGCTCAGTCCCCCGCTCTCTGCCAACACATGGATCCATGGGACCCCGAGTAACCCCCTTATGAAGGGCTTCGCCAGCTGGTGCCACCACGAGCAGTTCACCGACCCCGACACGCTCGACGCCGACACCAAGGTGACCAAGGGGAAGGTCACCACGGTGGACGGCCAGCAGGCGGTGCCGGTCGTCATGGCGGCGAAGGGGGAGTCGGTTACGTGGTACGTGGCGACCACGGGCAAGTCGTACTACCTCAAGCAGGACAGCACCCGTGACGACATGGCGGACGTCGTGTTCTCCGACTTCGGCAAGCCGGTGGGCGCGCAGGCGCCGTCCGGTTCGGTCGAGGAGGCGCCGTAGGAGTAATCCCCGGTCAAGCACCCGATGGCCCGGCGGGCAGGCGCCCGCCAGGCCAGGTCTTCTCGCGGGCAAGTCCCACGTCAAGCCCCTTGGCTGAGTTCCGTAGCCGGCGAGCCAAGATGCTCCGCCAGGCCCCGGTATGGCGCTGTCCGGCTGCGAACCAAGGTCACCAAGGATGCCGACAGCGCGTCCGATACCCTCACGATGGTGTTCAAGCGCGACGAGTCCGCCCGGTAACGGTGGCGAGCCGGGAACTTCACCCCACCTCGTGGCCCTCGTCCATGCTGGAGCCCGCTTCGAACGCGGCCAGTTCGTCGAACGCCCCGAGGGCCACGCAGCCTGAGCAGCCTCAACCGATCCCCAGGTCTTGACTATTACTCCCGCCCGCAGGCAGGCGTAGGTCAGGCCGTAGAGGCGACGCTGGGACTCGTAGGGACATGCCTGTAGGGGACATGGGGGCCTGCGGGGTGCCAGTGCTCATCTCGGCCACCTCACGTTTCCCCGTCTCCCGCGGCGCCGCACTGACCATGTCGCCCCGCGCTCCGTACGGTCAGTGGCTCGGCGGCGTCCAGCCGAAGTGCGGGGCCGTCGTCCAGTGCCAGCACCATGACGAACCCCCCTGAGGGTGACCGCTCGCCCCGGATGCTGCGGACCGTCCGCCAGGTCTCCCGTAGCTTGATCTGGTCTCCGGATCGGAGGGTGACCGCTGCGCTCTGTCTCTCGGCCGGGACGGCTGCGAGGTCCGGGGCCTTTAGTTCGGCCCAGGTCGTTTTCCCGATGCCGCCCTCGCGTTCCTGGACGCCCCAGCGGTGGGTCAGTGCGTCCACGAGCAGCAGGCCGCGTCCGCCGGTCTCGTCCTCGCCGGGGTTTTGTACTTCGGGCCAGCCTTGTCCGGCGTCGCTCACCTCCAGCCGCAGCAGCCCGTCTTCCTGTGAGTGTGCGATGCGTACGCCGACCTGGCGGTCACGCGGGGCCCGTGCCCGCAGGGCGTTGGTGACCAGTTCTGACAGCACCAGTTCCGCTGTGTCGAGGAGGTCTTGGTCGGTGTGCCAGGTGCCGAGTACGGCGTGGAGCAGGGCTCGTGCTCTGGGAACTGTGCTGCGGCGGCGGGGGAGGCGCCAGCAGATTCCCCACCCCTACACCCAGCAACCGCCGTACCAGGGCCAGTAAGAGCAGAGTGCCCGTCGCAGGCGACGATCCCGTGGCGCTCCTGTGGCGGTTTTTCCGCAGGGCCGCAGGGCCACGGGGCCACGGGGACTCGGTACGGAACGCCTGGCCCCTGCATGTATGGTGCCAAGGAGGCCTGGGTGGTCAGTTGAGTCGCCCGGGCCCGATGCATGCAGATTCGAACGGGAGAAACCGGCCCGTGGGGGAGCACTTCAAGACGGATATCGGGTAACTCGGACAGTTCCTGACGAATCTGGAGAGATGCGTCGACGAGCTGAACGAGGCGCGGTCCGCCCTCGACCACGTGCGTGCCGACCAGATTGGCACCGCCCGGCTCGACGAGGCCTGTGACACGTTCCAGGACGAGTGGACGTACGGCTCCGACAAGACCAAAGAACTGATCGACGAGATCAAAGAAGGCGTGAGCTCCAACAAGAAGGGCTACGAAGCGGGTAGGACCGGCGTTCATGCCGAGCAGGCACCGCAGCATCGCGGCAGGATCCTTCAATGAGATCGTTATACGAGCTTTGCGGGGGTGGAATACGCCTTGCGTCTGCGAAGGTCATAAACTGTCGTGAGATTCGCGGGGGCGCCGAAAGGTGCGCGAGTGGCTGTAGTGGGGCTTCGCAGCAACCTTGGTTGAGGGTCAGTTGAGATGCGGGCTCCGTCATGGGAGGCCGGACCATCCATCGTGCTCCCTCGCAGAGAGAGCTGTGAGAGGGAAGAACCGATGTCTTATCCCACGCCGCCGGGAAGCGGTAACCCATATGGGCAGCCGCCGCCCTCGCAGAGTGATTGGCAACCGCAATGGCAGGGCTCGGGCGGCCCTGTGTCGCCGCCCATGCCGACGGCACCCCCGGGGCCGCCTCCGGCTGCCGTTCCGGCCCAACCGGGGCCGTCTCAGTACGGTGCGTATGCCCCGTCCGGGAGCCCTGTCCCCGGGAACCCCATGCCCGGGGCACCAGTGCCCCCCGCGGGTAGGGGCGGCGCTGCCCGAAAGGTCTTCGGCGGTCTGCTCACCGTGTTCGGCGTGCTGGGCATGCTCGGCGGCGGAGCGTTGGTGGCTCATGCGTACAGCAACAGCCAGCAGTCGATACCCAACGACGCCTATGGGCCGACGCTGTGGCGCAACGAGACCACGGACCGGCTCTTCCCGGCGACCATCGGCGGCCCGACGTCAACGTACGAGGCGGACAAGAAGACCGCGCAGTGGAGCCGGATGGGCATATCCCAGGACACCTCGTGCGCCAAAGGCCTCAGCGGCAAGACCAAGGAGACCGCGCAGAAGCTCGGGTGCGAGGCCGTGTTGCGTGCCACGTACGTCGATCTCACTGGGGAGATGGTCGCCACCGTCGCGATCATCGTGCTACCGAAGGGCGGAACCGGGGCCGAGGAGATGAATGAGTATCTCTACGGCCAGGAGAGCGAGGACGTCCCCGACGCCGCCGTGGTGCCGTACGCGGTCCCGGGCACGCTCGCAGCGAAGTGGCAGGAGAACCGGCGCAACGGCATGGGTGGAGCACGCTTCACGGGAGGCGCCACGTTCCCCTACGCCATCGCCGTCACGACCGGCGCGGTCGACGGCCGTACGTCGGGCAACCTGCCCGGCGACTTCGGCAGCTACGGCGCGGATGATGACGACAAGATCCCCTGGATGGACGCTGCCCACGTCCTCAGCCAGACGTTCTCCAACCATCTCAACTACCTGGACAGGTGAGCCCCGCAGTGAAGTTCCGGACCATACGCGCGACCTCGACCGCGGTCGTCCTCACCGGTCTGCTGTGCACGCTGGCCACCGCGCCGGCGCAGGCGGCCACGCCGGTCGGATGGGAGGGCAGGGCACTCAGCCTGTCTGCGGCGCAGCAGCAGAGCCAGGGCGAGGGAGTTACGGTCGCGGTCCTCGACAGCGGTGTATACGCCGACCATCCCGCCCTCAAGGGCAAGGTCACTACCGGGCCCGACTACTTCAAGGACGGGCTGAAGGCGGGCGACTCGGAGTGGGGACAGCACGGGACGGCCATGGCTTCGGATATCCTCAAGGTGTCCCCGAAGGCCAAGATCCTCTCGGTTCGTGTCATCGATGACAAGGACGATGAGGAACGCACCGAGGAGGATCTGGAGGAGTCCTTCAGGAAAGGCAACAACCCGATCGCGGACGGCATCAACTACGCGGTCAAGCACGGCGCCGACGTGATCTCCATGTCGCTCGGCAGCGACGACCTGTTCAGCTCTTACGACGAGGACGAGGCCGCCGCCCTGGCCTATGCCGCACGCCGAGGCGTGACGGTGCTCGCCTCGGCCGGCAACGCGGGCGACGTGCTCAACGGGGCCTCGTACCCGGCTGGTTACGCGGGTGTGATCGCCGTCGCCGCCACACAGCAGAACGGCACGCGCGCCGATTTCTCCACCGTGCACACCTACAACGACGTGGCCGCACCCGGTGTCGACATCATCAGCGCGACGAACACCGGCGGCTACGAGCCAGGCAACGGCACTTCACCTGCCTGCGCGCTGGCCGCCGGCGTGGTGGCGCTCATGAAGGCGAAGAACCCGAAGCTGACCCCCGCCCAGGTGAACGACGTCCTCATCGCCACCACCCATCGCCCGGCGGGCGGCGGCAGCGCCCTGCTCGGCTACGGCCGGATCAACGCGGCCGCGGCGGTAAAGGCGGCCGCCTCCCCTCCCGAGGACGAGACGGCTCCGGTGACGTACAAGGGCAAGAAGCACTTCGCGACCCCGGACGGCACACCGAAGGCCACGCATCCGGAGATGGAGCCGGAGTTGTGGCTGACGGGCCTGGTCGCTGCCGGCATGGGGTTGCTGATGGTGGTCGGCGGGCTGCTCCTGGCGCTGCTGGGCCGCCGCAGGGCCGGTGCCGGCGCGACGGTCATGGCACCACCTCCGGGGTCTTCCCCAACCTGACCTGGCTGGTGGGTTGGGGCACCACCCCTACCGAGGCACCCGGCGAGGTATCGGCAGCGACCGCGTACTGGGCAGCGACCGTGTACGGGGCGGGGGTACGCGCGGTGATCCGCTGCCTGTCGTCCTGCCAGCACCTGTCGGCCAAGCGCCTGGCCGAGGCGATGGACGCCCTGTCCGGCTTGCTCCTCTCCACCGGCAGCGTCATCGCCCATGGTAGTAATCATGGGCGAGAGTGAGGCAGAACGCGAACGCCGGGTAGCTATCTACGTGTTGGGCGTGGGCATGGCGCTGGTCCTGGTGGTCGCGGGCAGCGGGGTGGCTGTGCGGGACTGGAGGAGCAGGCGGGGTGGGCGTGTTGGGCGCGCCGGACAGTCGGGTTGGTCGGGCTGGGCGATGACTTGGGCACCGGGCAGGTGCTGACAACTACAGAACAATCAAAGACCACAAAAGACTTCACCGGCGGAGGTAACGCACAGGAAGACAAGATGGGTCACGGGACCTCCATGGCCAGCATTATCGCTGGACGCGGCCATGGCACGGGAAATTCGTCCGGCATGATGGGCCTGGCGCCGAAGGCGAAGATCCTGCCGCTGCGTACCCTCCAGACGGAGAAGGACCCAAGTAAACGTTCACCTACTGCACGCTGCGTGATGATTTCGAGCACGCGGTGACGGCCGGTGACTATTGGTCAACGGCTGTGCGGGGCCGGGCAGTCAGGTGAGTGCGGCGGCTGCGGGTGGGAGCCAGGTGATGCCGGTGAAGGCGTCGCACAGGACGGCGAGGGGGTTGACGTCGTGTTTCGTGGCGGTGGAGAGGACACCGCGGATCAGGTAGCGGTCGGCTGCGCGGGCGAGGCCGGTGAGCCGGCCGGAGATCTTCTCCTGGATCTTGGAGGGTCGCAGGTCGCGTTCCGCCTGGTTTGAGGTGGGCGGAATGCGCAGGTCGGTGGTGAAGCGCAGGAAGTCCTCCTCGCGCTCGCGCAGGGCCTCCAGCAGGAGCCGGGTCTTACGGGCGCCGGGCCGCGTGTCATCTCCCCTGGCGGTGTGGGCCAGGCTGAGGGCCCGGGCCGAACGCAGGCTACGCAGGCCCACCTCCCGCGTCCTGGCGGGCAGTTCGCTCTCGCCGCGGGCTCTCGCCGTGCTGGCGAAGTGGATCAGGTGGCGGATCTCGTCGGCGAGTTGGGCCGGCCAGGGCTCATCGGTGTAGAGCTCGGCGGACGAGGCGAGATCACGCAGGACGTGGGCCAGGCACAGCTGGTGGTTCAGCTCGCCCAGGACGGCGCTGTCGTAGTTCTGGTAGCGGTCGTGGACGATGACCGCGCCTTGCTGAAGCTGGGTGAAGACGAACTTCTTGAAGGTCTCCAGCGAGCGGTCGCCGAGCAGGAAGTGGGTGTACAGCTCGGTGCACGCGACCAGCAGGTAGCCCTTGGCCTCCACCTTGCCCTGGGCCGGTGTGGCCGGGCCGACCTTCAGCGGGGTCTCGTCGCAGCACACCACCACCGCGAGGGTGATCAGCGTGTGGATGACCTTGTCGGTCTCGCTCAGCAGCGTGGCGGCCCGGGCCAGCAGGCCGTGGACGAACCCGAGCGAGGGCTCGGCCCCGGTCAAACTAGCGAGGATGTCGCGGCAGCGGGCCACCGGCACGAAGTGCACCTCCATCAAATACACGGCGAACGCGCGCAGTTGCGGCCCGTACCCCACCCGGCCGGTCCCGGCCCCCTCGGGGCGGGGAGCGGTGTGGACCTTCCCGCAGGTGCAGGCGACCGCGTGCTGGTCGTACTGCGTCACCTTCACGGTGACCAGCGGGATCTCCCACTGCTGGTAGCGGTCCACCGCACCCAGGTCGACCGCGTCGGCCAGATCCGCCCCGCACCCGCATGGGCCCTGCGGGAAGCGGTCCTCACGCGCGGTGGGCTCCTCGCTCCAGCGCAACGCGCTGCCGCCGGCACCGGGCTGCTTGCCCTTGGCCCGCCCGCCCGGCTTCGCGCGACGCTCCTTGCGCGAGGGCGGCGTCCCGCCCGGACTGCCGTCCCTCGAAGACGGCCAGGAGGAGTTGGAGCTGTTGCGCGAAAGCAGGTGTTCGAGCTTCGCCAGCTTCTCCGCCGTCTCCTCGAACCGCGCCATCAGCTCGTCCAATTGCCCCGCCATCGCAGTGATCTGCGCATCCTGACGGGCGATCACCACTGCCTGCTCGCGGGCGAGCACAAGCAGCTCGTCTCGCGACAACGACTCCAGCTCGGGCACCCGATGATCCAACCGCACCCGCAGCACGGCGCGACAGCAGCACGATCACGCACCGTCAGACCGGCGACTTGCTCGTCACGCTCCGATTACCCAGTGAATGTTTACGTCGCGACGGTTGCTCTTGCCGCTGCGTCTGTACTGGCAGTCTTGAGGGGGCGGAGGCGTGCGGGACGTCAGGTGAAGCGGCACCTGGCAGGTCTTGCGTCCGACAGCGACCTGAGCACTGACATGATCCACACGATCCGTGGAGCCTGATCGCTGAACCTGCGGGGCGAGAGCTCTACGGAGGCGCCGCCCCCATCAAGGCGGCGCCTGCCAGCAGCATGACGAACCCGCCTGAGGCGGACCGTTCGCCCCGGATGCTGCGGACCGTCCGCCAGGCTTCCCGCAGCTTGACCTGGTTCCCGGTCTGTTGGTCCCGCCCACGAGGTGGCGCCGGATCGCCGTTAGGCCCGGGTGTTTTCGAGCGTGACTCCTGCATGCATGCACGAGGTTGGCGATCAGGCCGTACGATCCAGCCGACCGCGCCTGACTCCGTCGAGGAAGGCGGCAAACGCCTCGCCGGTGACGGCCAGGAGCGGCCCCGGGATCACCTTCGAGTCACGCACGCCGACCACCCCTTCATCTCCGAAGGCCACCTCGACGCAGTTGTCGCCACCTGAACTGAAGCTGCTCTTGGCCCAGTTGGCGGCGCTCAGGTCAGCCTGGCCAGTCACTCTTCCTCCTTGATGAGGTCCTGCAGGAACTTGCGTGAAGCCGGGATGTCCAGCGCCCTCGCACGCAGGTGGTTGAAGGCGACGTCGTAGCGGCCCACATGCACATCTTCCTCCAGATACAGGGAGGTTGTCAGTGGCTCGACCACCGCCAGAGGGTCACCGGCATCGAAGCGGAAGACGGTGAAGGCCCCGTCGATGCCAGCGTGCACTCCGGTCTTGAAGGGGAGTACCTGCAACTCCACTCCGGGCAGTTCCTCCGACATCGCCAGCAGATGACGCAACTGCCCGGCCATGACCTGGGGTCCGCCCATCTCACGACGCAGAGCCGCCTCGTCCAGCACACACCACATGGACATGGGGTTCTCGCGGCGCAGCACGTACTGGCGCTTCATCCGCAGCTCGACGAAGGTACGCACTTCCCTGGCCGTCCGCCACTTGCCGCTTCCTTCAACGACAGCGTGCGCGTATGCGGGCGTCTGCAGGAGCCCGGGAACGAGCTGGACGGCATACCAGTCGGCGTGCACAGCCAGCTCTTCGAGTTCGAGGTAGTCGGCGAAGGGATCGCGGACCGCGTCACGGTACTGGTTGAACAGGTTGGTGCTACGGGACGAGGACGCCATGGCCGCGAGGCGCCTGATGTCCTGCATACGCTGCTCGTCCGTCATGCCGTACGCCTGAAAGTACTTGTCCAGGGCTGACGAGGGCACGCGCTGCTTGCCATTCTCGATCTTACTCAGCGCAGAGGGGCCGGAGAGTCCCAGCTTCTCCACCGCGTCGGGCAGGTTGAGGCCCGCACGCTGTCGCAGGGTACGGAGCGCCAGACCGAGTCGACGCCGCATCAGGTTGGGCCGAGCATCGGCCATGCGTCGATCACCCCTCTCCGACGTGGACTCTACACAGTCCGAGCAGCTCGGCATATGCCAGTTCAGCAAGTTGAGCAGAAAAATCACCAACCAACTTGCCAAGAAACCTTTCTCGGCTCCATGCTCTAGCTAGTCACTCTTCGAAGCGAGTCGACTACTCCAAGCCTTCCTTCCTCCCTCGCTGGGAGCAGCCATGACAGCACCCCACACCGACCTCCGCACCAGCACCCACGTCCCCTCCACCTTCACCTCCCCCATGAGTCCTGGCGCCGCCTTCACGGCCCGGCCTGCGTCCGCCGCGGCGCAGGACAAGCACCCCGGCCCGGCGGACACGCCTCCATCCGGCACCCGACGGAGGCCGCCCCGGCGGGGCCGTACAGATCTGCGCCGACCATGAGCACCACCCCAAGTCCACTACCAAAAAAGGAAGTTGATGCCATGACCAGCCTGATCCTCCGCGCCCTCGACACCCTCACCGTCCTCTTCGCCCCACGAGGCCGCCACCGCGCCGGACACACCCCACTCACCCCCGCACGCCCCCAAGACCCGAAGCCCACCCCCCACCGCCGGACACCCGGCCCCTACGCCACCGACACACCCCTCGACGGCAACGCCACCCCACCCGTCCGCCCCTACCTCCTCACCACCGAACAACACGCCCGACGCCGCGCCTTGTGGTCGGCCACCTACGCCACCGGCATCGGCCCCCGCCACCTCCACGGAGTGAAGGTCAGCTGATGAACCCGACGCAACCGAGGGATCCCCATCGCGCCAAGAGCAACTCGCATCAGCCCCGCACTCCAGAGGCCGCTTCGGCCACGCAACCCCAACCGTCAGCCACGCACGAGATCACGTGCCGCCTCCCTCGCCGCCGCAGCACGGTCCCCCGAGCACGGGCCCTGCTGCACGCCGTGCTCACCGGCTGGGGCGTTGATCAAGACGTCCTGGACACAGCGGAGCTGGTGCTGTCCGAGCTGGTCACCAACGCCCTGCGGGCACGGGCCCCGCGTGACCGCCAGGTCGGCGTACGCCTCGCACACTCACCGCAGGACGGGCTGCTGCGGCTGGAGGTGAGCGACGCCGGGGAAGGCCGGCCCGAGGTACGAAACCCCAGCGAGGACGAGACCGGCGGACGCGGCCTGCTGCTGGTGGACGCGCTGGCCTACCGCTGGGGCGTCCGGGAACGCGAGGGTGGCATCGGGAAGACGACCTGGGCCGAGCTGAAGGCCCCGGACCTCCCGGCCGTCCCGGCCGGGAGACAGAGCACGGCGGTCACCCTCCAGCCCGGGGACCAGGTCAAGCTGCGGGAGGTGTGGCGGACGGTCCGCGGTATCCGGGGCGAACGGTCCGCCTCAGGCGGGTTCGTCATGGTCGTGGGCCTGGACGACGGCCCCGCGCTGCGGGTGGACGCCGCAGAACCGCTGACCGTACGGAAGGCAGAGCGGCATTGTCAGTGGGGCGCCGCGGGAGACGCTGCCGCCGTAGGTGATGGGGTACTTCGCGATGGCGATGGCGCTGTTCGCCGACGAGGACTATGAGGAGGTCTTGGCCCGGCGGTAAGCGTCCAACGGGGTTGATCCGCGCTCAGGTTGCTCAGGTTGCTCATGCGCCAGGCGTTCTGGGTTTCGAGCCCCTTGAGCCAGCGGCCGCGACTCCATGATGAAATTGATCTCGTAGTGGCTGGCGGATCGGCCGCCACCATTCAAGTACCGTACTAACGAGGGGACTTATGAGCGGGGGATTCGATGTCGAGGGCGACGCCCTGCGCAAGTACGCGAAGGCTGTGGAAGCCGCAGCCGGCCGAATCGACGGCATCCGGGCTCGCACGCAGCAACTGGAGCTCACGCAGCAGACGTTCGGGAAACTGCCCCAGTCGGACGATCTGAAGACCGACTACGACACTCAGCGCAAGGAGTCCGGCGACGACCTCACTGGCGCCGTCGAGACGCTGTACTCGATAGCCGACGCGCTCAAGGACTCTGCGGCTGCCTACGACGGCACGGAGATGGACAACAGGGGCATGATGGGCGGGGGCAACTGATGGGCGCGGGACAGGCAGCGGGCGATGCCCTGAGCCGGATCAACTTCGTCCTGGACTGGAGCAACCCGCTCGCCGGTGTTCTGGACGAAATCGTCCGGGGCATCATGAAGCAGTTCAACCTGGACGACCTCCTCGAGCAGGTCAGCGGAGACAACGAGCTCCTCACCGAGACCGCGATCGAGTGGCGTAAGGCCGCCAATGACGTACGCGGTGTGGTGGAGGACCTGGTTGCCGAACGCCGCACGCTGGCCGCCCAGTGGCAGGGCGAGGCGTTCGGCAACTTCGACACCATGATGACCGAGTTCGAGGATGCCCTCAGGGGCGAAGCCGCGGACATGGACACCACGGCGGAGCTCCTCGAAATGGCGGCCCAGGAGTGCGCGGCCGCCGAGCAGTTGATGCTCGATCTCATCGTCGAGATCGTAGAGATCGCGCTCGCGACCGCCGCGACCTCGGCGATCCTCTCCCTCCTGACGGCGGGCGCCGCGGCAGCCATCGGCCCGCTCATCGCGGCAGCGGGCATCGCTCACAAGGCCGCAAAGGCTGTGAAGATCACCGCGAAACTGGCGGACGCCCTGGCAGATATCGCCAAGCGTATGCAACTGCTGCGCAAGATGATGAAGCTTCGGAATGCGCTGCGTAAGGGTCCCAAGCACTTCAAGGGCGGCCTCGGGCGTTTTATTCGTGGCACGAAGAAGCGCGACGAGTTCGGCAATGAAATCACGGTTCGTAATCCCAACGATCTGGCCATGTATGCGGGTTACAAGGTCGTCAAGAGCGGTGTGAAGGGCGTCGTCAAGGACGTCATCGGCGCCGACCCGGCTGGCGCGGTCCAGGGAAGTCTGTTGGAGGACGGGCCGGGGGTGGCGGAGGAGCGGTACGAGTACCACCAGCGTCCCGACCCGCAGCGTTTCGACGAGCGTACGGACGTGACTCCTTCGCGTGCGGCAAGGACAGTGAGGGACGATTTCGGGTGAGAAGAACGGATAAGGCGGACTTCGTCCGTGAGACGGTCGAGCGGGCGAGGGCGTTGGTGCCGGCAGGCGAGGTGCTGCGTGCTGATCACGGGGTCCATTTGGCCGAACGGGCACCGTCGCCCGGCTATTTTCGCCGCCCGCGCGTTCTGCGATCCGAGCGCCGTACGCTCGGTAGCTGGTTGATGATCCCGGTACTTTGGTTCTTGAGACTCTTTGAGGCCACCTGGAATCCGGTCGAGCTGCTGGTGGAAGTGTTCACGGAGCGTGAGAAGAAGAAGCCGGGCAAGCCGTTTCACGGCGGCTGGAACAGCATGGCCGGCCATCTGGCCCGCGGCCTAGTGCCTCGGAAGAAGAACCCAGCAGCCGTGATCATGCAGGTGACCGACCGCCGCCTGCAAATTGTGTACGTGTCCCGCGTGCGTTCCTTCACCGGCGAACCCGGTCTGGTGGAAGCGGGGTGGGCCACGGATATGCGTAATGTGACCTGGATCCGGGATCGCAGCGACGTGGTGGGCGGCGACCACGAGATCGGCTTCGTCGATGGTTCGTGGTGCACGGTCTATTTCTGGGGTGATGGGTGGCGCCGGATGTCGGACGCGTTCCCGTTCCGGTTGAGCCACCTCGACCGGATTCCGAACCTGAGATGACCAGTCAGTTGTGAGCTGGTGTCAGTGAATCCGCCCGGGACCGGCTCGGTCGGTCCCGGGCGACGTTCAGTGGTCCGCGTCGCCCTGCATTCCGTACGGCCCCGCGGTGCGGGTGGACGCCGCCGAGCCGTTGACCGTACGGAGCGCGGGGCGCCATGGTCAGTGCGGTGCCGCAGGAGACGGGGAAACGTGAGGTGGCCGAGCCACTCCGGTACTCCGCCAGTTCAATGCGTGATGACCCACCACGACAGCAACAAAACGGACGTCACCGCCCATCCAACCGCTCCCCAGGCCAACTCGGCGAACCTACGCGGTCACAGGACTAGGGGATCGGCTCTGCGGCCATGGCGATCAGGCTCAGGATGCCCACGGGGATGGCGACCACGACGGCGTAGCCCACCCGGTCGGCCACCTTCTGGCGTCGCGAGGGCTCCCGGCTGTGGGACTCCCGACTGTGGGGCTCCCGTCGCGGCTTGATCGCTTGGTACCCGAGACCCGCGAGGATGGCCACGCAGACCGCGACCTGCCAGAGCTCGCCCACGACGCCCCAGAACCCGACCCGCTGAATCGTCTCCGGCTCGATCCCCTGTCGCGCACCGAACCCGGTGCCGTTCGGGTAGTCATGCCCGGTGTCCTTGAGGTGCACGGACACGGCGTCGTCGGCGGTGCCGCCGTCCGGCGTGAAGTCCCCGTAGCAGTGGTAGTCGGAGTTCTTCCGGGTGTGGTTGGTGTCGACGCAGAGGTCCACCTTGTACGTGCCAGGGGTGCCGTAGATCCCTGCTGACAGCGCGAGATCCGCAGTGGCGGTCACGGCCCAGAATGCGGCGACAAACGCGAGGAGGCTGCCAAAGAGCCATCGCACTGCACGGATGAGAGGGCTCCGTCGGCGGGTGTTTCGAGATGCGCGCGATGCCATTACGTCAGTTGCCCAGTCCGGCCATCGGGCTCGGCTCCTTCTCCAACAGCTGGAAAATCCCGGCTTGTTCAGCCTTCGCCCGGCGTTCCGGGTCGGCCTGGGCGCGTTCCGAAGCGAACTTCTCCCACTCCGAGGGCTGCAGGAAGAGCATGTCGCCGGTATCGGGCACGATCATGACTCCGCCGAACGCGGGATCACCGGCGAACCAAGCGCCGTTGTTCTCTGCGCCCTTGGGCCAGCGGCGGACGGTCGACGCGTTGACGGCCCGCATAGAGGGTGCACCGTGCTGACCGCGAACCGAGAGCTTGACGGTGTGTACATCGCCGAGCAGCAACCACTGCGACTGCTTCTTGGCTACGCGGGTGCGGTACTCCAGCGGATAGGTGCTCAACACCTTTTCACATACTTTGAACCGTCGCCCGAGGCCTACCCGGAGGTAAAGGAACAGCAGGAGGAACAGACCGGGAACAACTGGCAGCACGGTGAGGGTGGAGACGGAGACCCCCGCAAACTGCCACACGAACGGGACGGCGACGAGGCCGACGCCAAGGGCGAGTCGACCCGCAACATGTTTGGCCATGGTGCTCCTGTTATGCCGGAGAACCTGGTCCACATCCGGTGGCAGGGGTGGCTGAGTCATCCGAAGTCACTCCTCATCGCTCCTGCGGCAGAACCGGGTTCGGGCATCTCGTCCGGGCCGCTGTTCCCATCCGGCTCGTTCGGATCGGTGAAGGAGAAGGTGCGGGCGACGCCGAGCAGGATGTTCCGGTAGGCATCTGCGAGCTCCACGGCGGGCGTCACCATTTGGATCATGATGACTTCCGATCCAGGACCGGCAATACCGACTGTGCCCTGCCAGACCGCTTCCATCGGCGGATCACCGCCGTCGGCACCCGCTCGTCGGCCCGGTGCGGCCATCTTCCGTTTTTCCTCGGACAGGTAGCCGAGTCCGCTGGGCAACTCGAGCGGGAGTACACCCGAGTCAGCAGCGCCTTCTGTGCCCCCGGCCAGGCCTGCCACAGCCAGTTTTGCGCTTCCGGGAGTCGTGACCGTGGAGAACGTGAGCACAGAGAAGGCGGAGCCGCCCTCTTCGTCCGGATGCATGCCGAACAAGCAAGCCAACACTCCCTCGGCGTTCATCGAGGCGACGATGCCGGCGTAGAACCTCAGCACCCGCTCGGCCTGATCGCGCTGATCCTCTGGCAACGTAAGAACCTGCGCGACCAGGGCTTCAATCTGCTCGACGGGAGGGTCCAGGTCCAGCGGGATGTAGCCGTGGGGGATCAGGTACCAGTAGTCGGGCTTGGGCTCGCTTGTGCCAGTGGTGTCCACCGGCGAGTTCACGGGGTTGGCCGTCACAACAGCCCCCGCAAACACGCGAGACCGTAGGCACCGACAGCGGCCTTGGTGTCTTCCGAGGCGTTGTGCGCTGCGCCTTCCTCCGGCAGCTTGCCCTCTTCTTCCATCGAGGTCACCAAGTTCGCAGCGACGTTAAGGCCGTTGGCCGAAAGGTCGCCCATAAGTTGGGCAGAACCCTTAAAGCTCTCGCCGGCGGCCTCCCACATGCCGTAGGAACCTTCGCGTGCCGCGGCCTTGTAGATCCCGCCGAACTCCCTGCCGAACTCGACGGTCTTCTCCCAGCGGCTCACCTGCACGCCCATCTCGCTCGCTATCTGCAGACCATCTCCGAGCTCCTTGGCTGCCAAGCCGACCACGCGCGCGCCCGGCACCATGCCGAGGATGTCACCTCCCACGGATGCCCAGGCGGAGAACATGTCCATTCCGCCGTCCTGGCCGATCAGATCCCCGAGGAAGTCTTTGTCAGTGAGGTTTTTGTACATGGAGAGGGCGCTCGCGCCGATGGCGATACCGGCGAATAGGGGAGCCAACGGGGTGGGCAGCAGGGCGAGGAGCCCGGCGATGGCGCCGATTGTTCCCGCATGCTTCTTCAAGAACTCCCAGGTACCTGAGATGATCTTGCCGACGCTCTCCCAGAAGCCCTTGTCGGGAGCCTTCTCCGCCGTGCCTTCCAGCGCCTTGGCGACGATCTCGGCCTCGTGGGAGTGCTCGGCCTCCAGCTCCTTGATCTTGCGGTTGAGCGACTCGTACTCGTGGTTGGCTTTGGTGAGGGCCGTGCTCGCCTCGTTCAGCTCCCGCTCGGCGGAGCGCAGCCGCGCGGTCGCGTCGTCGGCCTCCTCCTGCGAGGGGAAGTTCTGGCCCGCGAGCTTGAGGTTGGGGTGCCGGGCGGCCTGCTCGTACCCGTTCTTGGCCTTGCCGGACGCGGCCTTCTTCTCGGCGGCCTCGTCGTCGTACTTCTTCGCCAGCTCCCGGTTGGAGGTCAACTGGCCGTCCCACTTGTGCAGGTGGGTCGCGGCGGAACGCAGCGCCGAGGCGGCCTTCTTGAGGTACTTCGGCAGGTCGCCCTCGAGGTTCTTGCGGAACTCGTCCGCCGCTTCGCCCTGCCAGTAGCTGCTCTCGTCGGTGAGTTTGGTCAGCTGCTGGTGCGTGTTCTCCAGCGCCGTCGCGGCCGCGGCCACTTTCTGCCGCAGTTTCGTGACCTCGGCGGGTATGCCCGGTACGGGGTTGAAGCCGATGTGGAGGTAGGGGTTCGCGGCCATTACCTGCCGCCCCCGTTGCTGCCCGAGGTGCTCTTGTCCGCGATCTGCTTGAGGGCCTTCTCCAAGGCTTCCTCGACCTCTTCGTAGCCCTTCTTGTTGGCTTTCACGCCCTCTTTGATTTTGTCGATCAGTTCCTTGGTCTTTTCGGACCCGTACTTCCACTCGTCCTGGAACTTGTCACAGGCCTCGTCGAGCCGGGCGGTGCCGATCTGGTCGGCACGCACGTGGTCGAGGGCGGACCGGGCCTCGTTCAGTCCGTCGACGCATCTCTCCAGATTCGTCAGGAACTGCTCGAGTTGTCCGATGTCCGTCTTGAAGTGGTCCCCCATGGGCCGGTTTCTCCCGCTCGGCTCTGTATGCGTCTCTGTATGCGTCGGGCCCGGGCGATGGAACTGACCGCCCGGGCCTCGTCGGCACCATACATGCGCCGGCCAGGCGTTCCGTACCGAGTCCCGGTGGCCCCGCGGCTCTGCGGAAAAACCGTCATAGGAGCGCCGCGGAATCGTCGCCTGCGTGTGACATGGGCCCACGCTCGGGAGGCTCCGAGTTCTCCGTTTTCAGCCTGCTGTCGCCCTCAGCAGCTGCACCCACCTTGATCACCTCACGCACGCTTGGTGCGGAGCCCCTCTCTTGCGTGACCTGTGCGTGACCTGCACAGCGTTCATGAGGGCCGTCCATGAGGGCGACGGCAGCCTGAAGTTCCGTCAGTCTTGCTGAACAGCTACCGTGGGACGGGCTGGACGGGCCGGACGTGTTGGAGGCGCTGGACAGTCGGATTAGCCGGGTGGGGCGATGACTTGGGCACCGGTCAGGTGCCGACAACCGAAGAGCACAAAGAACTACAGGGGAGAGGACCACGGGGTATGAGCAACGGAATGCGCGTCGATCTGAGCGCGCTGGACGAGGTTATCCGCAGGCTGTGGACGTTGCTGGACGACATGGACAAGGCGGGGGAGACGTCGCGGTACAACACGGAGATCCCGATGGATGCGTTCGGGAGCTCGTGCCTCTTCAAGGAGGCCGGTGATTTGCAGGCGGCCCACGGGACCATGAAGGCCGACCTTGAGGCTGCGATCAAGAGTCTGCATGGGTTGATGGACAAGTTCGGCACGAGCACCTCCAAGGTCAAGGACAAGTACGCCGAGCAGGAGTACGCGAACAAGCACCAAATGGGTGGTGACACGGGAGGCTCGAGCGGCTCGTATGCAAAGTAGTCCGATTGCAAAGTAGTCCGATCGAGAATCACCTATGAGAGGGAGTAGTTCAAAATGGCCGGTGAAAAGGACCTGCCCAAGCACGAGATTGTGCATGACACCTGCGTTGCCGACCCTGGTCGTCCTCAGACCAAGACTCAGTTCATCGATTACTCGTTGAAAGAACTCAAGCAGATGCTTGAGGGCACCAACCCTGGGGCGATCGAGGAAGCTGGCCGTCACTGGGGCAAAGTCAACGGGCTTCTTTCCAGTGGTGAAGGTGGCGGCATCGCCGGCCTGCTCGACAAGGCCGTCGACAATGTCCTGGAGCACTGGGAGGGAGAGGCGGCCCGGAGTTTTGAGAAGAAGGCCCGGGAAATCTCTCAAAGCATCAGGAACGCCGCTTGGCATGCAGATCTCAACAGCTCTCAGATGACTGACGCTGGTTCGCAGCTGCGCAGATTCAAGGCGCAGCTGGACGAGATTGAAGAGCCCAGCGGCTGGGCCAAGCTCGGTGATGCTCTCAGTGACTGGAAATGGGACAACGGTGAAGCAGTAGCCAGCGATCTTCAGGATCGTAAGCTGACCGCCAAGGAAGTAGCGGAAATCAACGAGGGCAAGATCGGGGCGAGCCGGGAGGCCCAACTCAACGGTGTCGCCGTCATGGAGAGCCTTGCGGCGCAGTACATCCGGGTCAAGGGAAACCTGGATAGGAATCGCATGATTATCGACGACAAGGGCAATATCAAGGAGCCCAACGGCGAGGTGGTGTACCCGCCGCCTGTGACCCCGGGTGGCGTCGGTGCGTCCCGACCAGGTGTCTCGGGATCAGGCAGTAAGCCGTGGAGCGCCGGTCCGACCATGAACGTCAAGCCGGCCCCAACGGTGCCCCGGGACAAAGGCATCACGGGAGGCGCACAGCTCCCGACAGCCAAGACAAAGGTGGACAGCATCTCCCCCGGTCTGACCGGACCCGGTCCCCGTACCCATACTGGCGGCTCCCACCCCGGTGGAGGCGGTGTGGGGACCGGCGGGGCCCAAGGCCCGGGCATCGTGGCTCCTGGCGGAGGAACCGGCGTCGGACGCGGTGCGGCCGGACGAGGCGGCATCGGTATCGCGGGCGGTCGTGGTGGTGCGGCTGGTGCCGGTGCGGCAGCAGGTCGTGGCACCGGAGGCCGACCCGGCATGGGTGGCATGGGGAGCGCCGGAGCCGGCGCGGCCGGCCGAGGCGGTGCCGGCGCTGGTGGTGGACGTGGCGCCCTCGCGAAGTCCCGTGGCGGTGTGGTCGGCGCGGCCAAGGGGATTACCGGCAAGGGAGCCGGTGGCGGAGCGGGCCTGCACGGCAGCCGCGGCGGAACCCAGCACGGCGCCATGGCTGGTGGTATGGCCGGTGGTATGGGGGGTCGCAACGGTCGACGGCCCAACGACGAGAACAGCCGGGGCGAGCGTCCCGACTACCTGGTCGAGGACGAAGAGACCTGGATTTCGGAAGAGGACCGCAACCGCAACGTACCGCGGACCATCGAGTAGGCACACAGGGCGAGCCGCACGGAGAGCGTGCGGCTCGCTCGTATGAAGACTGGCGTATGAAGTCTGGCGGAATCAGCCGCGGTTGAGTGAGGAGCAGGGAAGTTGGGTTTCAAGCGAGTCTGGGCTACGACGGGAGTCGTGACACTGACAGGAGCTTTGCTCCTCACTACCGCCCCCACCGCATCGGCGGACTACGTCAGAGATCAACAGTGGGCCTTGAACGCATTCGCGGCGAAAGACGTTTGGGCTGAATCGCAAGGACAGGGCGTTACCGTTGCGGTTGTCGACTCTGGAGTCGACGCCAGTCACCCAGATCTAACTGGTCAGGTCCTTGAGGGGAAAGACTTCACTGGCGGAGGTAACGCGCAGGAAGACAAGATGGGACACGGGACGTCCATGGCCAGCATTATCGCTGGACACGGCCATGGCGCGGGAAATTCTTCGGGCATGATGGGCTTGGCGCCGAAGGCGAAGATCCTGCCGCTGCGTACCCTCCAGACGGAGAAGGACCCCAATCATGATGAGACCTGGGCCGCGGCGGTTCGATATGCGGTGGACCAGGGCGCGAAGGTCATCAATCTTTCTTTCTCCAATGATGGCGGAAAGACTCTGAGCGACGGTCGTGCGGCAATCGCGTATGCGCAAGCTCACGATGTTGTTGTTGTTGCGGGGTCAGGTAATGACGGGTCCATTGCCGTCGACGAACCAGCAGCACTGCCTGGCGTTGTTGCCGTTGGTGCCATTGACGAGAAGGCAAATCGTTGGGACGGCTCAAATACTGGAAAAGGGCTTGCCCTCATGGCTCCCGGTGTTGAGGTTCTCTCCGCGGATATGACTCGGTCGCAACAGTACAGTTTGTCAACCGGCACTTCGGATGCCACGGCCTACGTATCCGCCGCTGCCGCTCTGGTTCGTGCCAAGTACCCAGACCTCACCGCAGGTCAAATCATCAACCGCCTGATCAAGTCGGCCACTTTCGCGCACCACAAGGGTTTGAAAGCGCCCGACGAGGAGTACGGCTACGGGATCGTCCGCCCCTACTCGGCGCTCACGAGGGACATCCCCGCCGGCCCCAAGAAGAACCCTCTCGGCCAACTCTCGTCGTCCACCCCGACCTTCAGCCAGCCATCCAAGGGAACGGACTCTTCGAGCCAGGCCAAGAAAAAGAAGAAGTCCTCCTCGGGCAGCATCCTTCTCATCGCCGGCATCGCAGCCGCCGTGGTCGTCATCGGCATCGCCATCGCGGTAATCCGCAGCCGCGGCAACGGAGGCAGCGGCGGCCCCGGTTCCGGCGGCGGAACTCCCCCTCACGGCACGGGCTCCCCGCCCCAACCCCCGACGGGCTACCAGCCGTACCCCAACACGGCTCCCCACACGGCTCCCAACTCGGGCTACCCCGCGCCTCCGGGCCAGTCCCCGCCGCACCCCAACCCCTACGCACATCAGCCTCCGCATCAAGGGCAGTACTGACTTCGGTGCTTTGAGGTCACGGCGGTGGTAGGGCGAGGGTGATAGGTCGAGGGTGGTAGGTCGAGTGTGAGTCCAGTCATGGACCAGCGGGACCAGCAGAGTGTCGAACGTAAGTGTCGAAGTAGCGGAGCAGCTCAGCCACCTCACGTGTCCCCGTCTCTCGCGGTGCCGCACCGACCATGGCGCCCCGCCTTCCGTACGGTCAGCGGTTCTGCGGCGTCCACCCGCAGTGCGGGGCCGTCGTCCAGGCCCACGACCATGACGAACCCGCCTGAGGCGGACCGTTCGCCCCGGATGCTGCGGACCGTCCGCCACGCCTCCCGCAGCTTGATCTGGTCCCCGGACTGGAGGGTGACCGCCGCGCTCTGTCTCCCGGCCGGGACGGCCGCGATGCCTGGGGCTTTCAGCTCGGCCCAGGTCGTCTTCCCGATGCCGCCCTCGCGTTCCCGGACGCCCCAGCGGTGGGCCAGGGCGTCCACGAGCAGCAGGCCGCGTCCGCCGGTCTCGTCCTCGCTGGGGTTTCGTACCTCGGGCCGGCCTTCCCCGGCGTCGCTCACCTCCAGCCGCAGCAGCCCGTCCTGCGGTGAGTGGGCGAGACGTACGCCGACCTGGCGGTCGCGTGGGGCCCGTGCCCGCAGGGCGTTGGTGACCAGTTCGGACAGCACCAGTTCCGCTGTGTCCAGGACGTCTTGATCGGCGCCCCAGCCGGTGAGCACGGCGTGCAGCAGGGCGCGTGCTCGGGGGACCGTGCTGCGGCGGCGGGGGAGGCGGCACGTGATCTCGCGAGCGTCTGACGGTTGGGGTTGTGTAACCAAAGCGACCTCCGGAGTTCGTGGCTGGTACGAGTTGCCCTTGGCGCGGCGGGGATTCCTTGTGGCCTGGATTAGTTGTCCGGCGAGGTGGCGGATCGGGGTGTGAGGGGTGGTGGGTATGGCGAGTATGTGCCGGTCCTGGTTGTGGAGTTGTTCGGCGTGGCCGGGTGGTGGGGTCTCGGCGCGGTCGGTGATCGGGGAGAGGGTGCCGTTGCCGGTGTCGTCCTCGAGGAGGTGGCGGCGCCGGTGGGGGAGCCGGTCCGGGGGAGGGGGCGGGTGGGGTGTTCGTCCGGCTCGGGGAGGTTGTCTGTGCCTGTTGTTTCTGCCGGTTGGGTCGGGTTCATCAGCCGGCCTTCACGCCGTGGAGGTGGCGGGGGCCGAGGCCGGTGCGGTAGGTGGCCAGGCGGAGGGCGCGGCGTCGGGCGCGTTGTTCGGTGGTGAGGAGGTAGGGGCGGACGGGTGGGGTGGCGTTGCCGTCGAGGGGTGTGTCGGTGGCGTAGGGGCCGGGTGTCCGGCGGTGGGGGGTGGGGTTCGGTTCTTGGGGGCGTGCGGGGGTGGGCGGGGTATGTCCGGCGCGGTGGCGGCCTCGTGGGGCGAAGAGGACGGTGAGGGTGTCGAAGGCACGGAGGATCAGGTTGGTCATTTCGTCAACTTCCTTTGCTGGCAGTGGCCTTGGGGTGGTTCTCGCGGTCGGCGGAGATCTGTACGGCCCGGCCGGGCCGGGCTCCGTCGGGGTGCCGGAGGGAGGCGTGTCCGCCGGGTCGGGATGCTTGTCCTGTGCCGTGGTGGACGCGGGTCGGGCCGTGGAGGCGGCGCCGGGACTCGCGGGGGAGGTGGAGGGGGGCGTGGGTGCCGGTGCGGAGGTCGGAGGGTTCTCGGGTCGTCATGCTCGGCTCCGAGAGTTCCCGGGCAGGGGCGAATGAAGGCGCGCAGCGTCGTCATGCGATTGCTGTGAGTAGCACGCCCATCGAGTATGGCACTGTTCATCTCGCCGTGTGAATCTCATGGCGAACTTCTCTGAGTGCTTGTACTGCGCTCTGCTGACGTTGAAGGTCTTCGTCGCGACCGGGACAATGGCGCGACCTGCACAGAGGGAAGGGCATGACAGTGGGGCCTACAACTCGCCGCCGCCAACTGGGAGCTGAGCTTCGCAGGCTGCGCGATCGCAAGGGGATGACGCTGGAGGCCGCCGGGCAGGCCGTCGGCGTCTCACGTGCCACGGTGAATCGCTACGAGTCCAACCAAGGGCCCGTGAAGTGGATCGTGGTGGAAGGGCTGTGCCGTGCCTACGACGCGACGGACGACGAGCGTGAAGCGATCGTCGCTCTGGCCAAGTCGGCCAAGGTGCAAGGCTGGTGGAAGGGGTACAGCGACGCGATCCATGACTGGCTCACGCCCTTCCTGACCCTTGAGGACGAGGCCGTCGAGGAGTGCCACTGGGCCAATGCGTACGTACCCGGTCTCCTCCAGACCCGCGCATACGCCACGGCCGTCATCAGAGCCGTGGAGGCCAGGGCTGACGAGGACACCATTCAGCGGATGGTCGACGTACGGATGAAACGGCAGGAGGTGCTGAAGCGGGAGACGCCACCGCATGTCTGGGCGATCGTCGATGAGGCGGTGGTGCGCCGTTGCGTCGGCGGACCCGCCGTGATGGCCGAGCAGCTCCAACACCTGCGCACAAGCAGCCGATCCCCGTGTGTGACCTTGCAGGTACTTCCGTTCGACGCTGGGGCGCATGCGGCGGAGAGCACGGGCTTCATCATCATCCGCGGGCCGGAACCGTCGCTCGATGTGGTGCACATGAGCAACCTCAGCGGTGCCCTGTACCTGGAAAAAGAAGCCGAGTTGGAGCGGCATAAGGTGGTGTTCGAGTACCTGCGATCGCAGGCGCTGAGCACCAGCGACACCGCGCGGCTACTCGGAACTCTGGTCAAGGAATTCACGGAGCGCGCAGGCAGGGAGTCATGATGGCCGCACCCAGCAGGGGCATAGGCGACAGTCTCTGGTTCAAGTCCTCGTACAGCGGTGGGGCCGGCAGCGACTGCGTCGAGGTGGCCTTCGGAGGTGAGAGGGTGGTCGGCGTGCGTGACTCGAAGGTGGTCCCGGGGCCGCTCCTGGCCGTCACCGACGAGGCGTTTGCCGCTTTCCTCCACGGGGTCAGGCGCGGTCGGCTGGATCGTACGGCCTGATCGCCAACCTCGTGCATGCATGCAGGGGTCACGGCTGAGCCACCTCGACCCGATTCCGAACCTGCGATGAGCAGCCAGCTGTGAGCTGGCGTCAGTGAGCCGCCGCGAGGGGGCAGGCGTACTCGTCGGCCGAAGAAGCCCCGGTTCCCGCACAGACACTCCGCACATCTGGGCACATCTGGGCGGTGCTGACGCATGCCGGGCCCACCGGCTCGGCTTGAGCGGAGCAAGCTCTCAAGCCGAGCCGGTGGGCGACGTCACGGAGTAGACCCGACGGCACCCTGGCTGCTGCCCGACTGCCTCTGCGCCGCTGGGTCCTGGCTCACGACCAGGTACATGCCGTACGCCAGAAGACCGACCGTGCCGGCGATTCCGATGACCAGGCGCCAAGCCGTCCCGGGAACAGGAAGCGCGAGCGCCATGATGCCGGGCGTCCACAGCAGGAGGACGTTCATCAGCCGGTTCGGGATGCTGAGGATCCAGCCGCCGTTGAAGTGGAGCAGCCGGCTCTCGCCCGTTGAGTCGACAGAAGCCTGGTGGTCGGCCCCCGCCTTCGCGGACTCCTCGTCCTCCGGAGCGAGCCCGCCAGGGATGAACCAGCCGACGTCGCTGATGAAGACCGCGCCCGTACGATGCGGCCCCTTCCGGCCTCCCTGCCGGTTGCTGCCCGGTGCCCACACCAGATGGCCTTCCGCGCGCCCCACCGTGTCCACGTACCTGGCATTGTCGTCATGGACATGCAGCTGCACGGGGCCCGTGGACGTGTCCAGGCAGATGCGTTGTTTGTCCGTCCCATAACCGTCGTATCCGGAAATGCTCGCCCGCAGCACACGTTCGTCACCGCGCAGCCGCCGCGGAAATCGCTCGTCCCTATGGAACTTGAGACACATGAAGAGGAGTGCCCCGATGAGGAGCAGCGATACCAAACTCAGGATCCCGGTCCACCCGTTGCTCATGGTGCGACCGGAGAGTTCACGGTCGACTTCGGCCCTGTGGTTGTCGCCCACGGCTCCCAGTTCGGGTCGGTCGGGGGCGTAGGCGACATAGACCTTCCCACCAACCACTGCGGGGTCTGGCCATTCCGAGCGGAAGCCGACGCGCCTTCCGCTCCCGGCTCCGTCGGCCGCAGGCAACGTCACCGTCACAGTGCAGAAGTACGTGCTGCCGTTCTTGTGCCGGTCTCTGACGACATCCCGCACCGACTCGATGGGCAACACCCGCGCAACAGCGCCCGCAGAGGCGATCTCTGCCGCCTTGCCCGTGGGCGTGGGAGTACCCACCCCAAGGGCAATCAGGAGGACCGGCATCATAGCCACGCCGTAGACCATCAGGAAGCCTCTGCCCAACTGAGCGGAGGCGCCTCGCAACCTCACGGGAAGCGCCCTGGGGCCGTGCTCTCCCACGGCCGATGCGCGGTCGGCCAGAGCGCGATAGACCAACGCGGGGTCCGGGTTGCCCGATGAACGTCGCAACGCCCATGCCGAGAGAGCAAGGACAGCGAGTACGGCCGCGCAGCCCAGCACCAGCGCGTCACGCAGTGGGGACTTCACCATGTAGAGCCAGCACCCGAGGAGCACCGTCACCAGGAGGCATGCCAGCCAGGTCACCACCTTGTCCAGGAGGATAGCCGGGCCGAGCATGCGAATCTCGCCGTCCTTCATCGCACCTGTTCTCGTTCCGTCCGAACCGTTCATCCGAAGTCATCCACCAGACTCGTGTTGTTTGCGTGCTCGCGAAGCCGCTCGGCCGTCTTCTGCTGCCCTTCGGCCACGTCGTCCTCGATGCTGTCCGCCTCTTTGAGCCGGTTTCCGGCCGCGCCTGTCAACGTGCCCACTCGGCTGCTGGTGGCCTCGTCGCGCATTGCGTTCCGCTGCTCCTGTGTCAGGCCTTCGGCATCGGCTCCGGTGTTGGGCGTCGCCTGGTCGCCGCTGCCCTCACTCGCCCCAGCGGCCCCGCTCGTTCCGCTCGCGTCGGCTGTCCCGCCGGAAGCGCCGTCTGCTGTGCTGCTCGCGTCGGTTGTCCCGCTGGAAGTACCGTTTGCTGTGCTGCTCGCGTCGGTTGTCCCGCTGGAAGCGCCTTCTCCGGTGCCGTTCGCCTCCCCGGCTCCGGAAGTATGCGTCAGGGCACCTCCGACGCTGCCACCGGCCGCTCCGGTTCCGGCCCCGATCAGCGACTGCGACCAGTCGAACTCGTCATCCTTGTCCGCCCACCAGCCGTAGGAGTTGGCGGCATCCCCGACCAGGCTGCCCGTCGCTCCACCGATGGCACCTGTGCCGGTCGACTCGCCGATGCCTCCCCCGAGCCTCCCGCCGAGCGCGGCATCGGCGGCCTTTCCCATCCCTGCCCCAGCTATCCCGCCGACCAGGTTGTTCTCCCATTCGGGGCCCTTGCCACTGATCATGCTGGTGGCCACTCCGTTGCCGAACTCGATCGCGGTCCGGCCGGCGAACGTACTGCCATGGCGGACCACGAAGGCACCAAACCGCGCAAGCCCGCTGCCCGAGCGCTCAAACGTCCGCAGCCTCTCGAACCACCGGGCGATCGTGGCCAGGATCCTGCCGAGTCTCGCGGCGGCTGCCGCCGCCTGCCCGGCGAGCCGGGCCGCGTTCGCGGCGCCGGCGGCTGCGGAGAAACCGAGGGTGATGAAGGAGGTGGCGAGGGAGACACCGATCGTGACACCGATCTCCAGGTAGATCTGATGGATCTCGCTGTTGATCTCTTCGATCTTGTCCGCTGCCTCGTTCAGGCCCTTCTTCGCCTCGTCGAAGCTCGGTTGAGCGTCCTCGACGGACTTCTTGACCTCTTCCCAGTGCTTGACGAAGGCATCGGCGGCCGGTCCCCGCCATTCGTCGCCGCAGACCTCACGGACGACCTTGTCCATGCGGACGACGAACTTGTCGAGGGCATCCCCCATCGCGCCCCATGCCTCGGCCGCGTCCCTCAGCACATCCGGCTCACCACCGGGGTTCCAGAGCTCGAGTCCGGCTTCGTAAACGGTCTCCGCGGCCGACTCGTCACTCACGCGCTCTGCCCCTTGAACAGATCTTCCAGGGCATGCTCGGCGACGGCAGTGTTGTGCGAGTTGTCGGAGAGGTTGTCGGCCATGTCATAGAGGTGTTCCTGCAACCCCTGGATCGCCTCGGTCATGTGATCGGCCAAGTCGATGTAGGCGGTGGTCACTTCCTCTGACTCCGTCAGAAAGCCGAACCCGTCGTGGATGGCCTCGGCATCCGTCTTCGGCTTGAATTTGGCCAATTGCTCACCGACGTCATCGGCCTCTTTCTTGAAAGCGCTGCTCAGTCTTTCGAGCGCGGAGTGGCCGATGTAGAACCCGTCCGACACAAAGTCCTCCCTCTGGGTGTTGCCGCGCGACACGCAGCCAATCCTGCGGCTCTGCGCCTTACGCCACGCGAACGCTAAGCGGAATCTTCGAGTGTGCCAGGCGGCGGATGCGGCTCTGCACGTCGGAGGTTCCTGCTGCATATCTTCACAAAGGCGCACGCTTTGCCCTCGGTTCCAGCACGACGGATCTGGTGTCCGTTCGCTCGGCCGGCACCAAGTCACTGCAATCAGTCATCGAGGTCGCCGACGACTTCCCCGGCATAGTCCCGTACGCGACAGCAAGCGCCCCACCGGCCCCGTGCTCGCCTTCAGTCACCACGCGTGGAGCGCCTTCTTCAACCACCTGCGGTGACCGACCGTATGCGACGGTTACCGGCCCGGGCCCGGCGGTCTCCGGTGCAGGGCAAGCGGGCTAGGGTTGCGGCCCATGGACATGACCGTGCTCTTGTTTCTCCTCGTTTCCGCTGTCGCGATTTGGGGCGTCACCGAGGCCGGAGTCCGTCGTATCGACCGGAGAACCGCTCGGCTGGAGCGGAAGGTGGATCTCCTCCTTTGGCGTGTCCGTTGCGCGGGCGACGAGTACCGGTCGACAGGCCGAGATCGGCTCCCAGTGGATTCCGCGACCCCGGTACGGTGTGTTTGCCGTTCCATGGCATGATCTGGCCATTCGGCTGTCGGCTGTCGTTTGCCGATGCGAGCGCGAAGCGCGAACGGGGAGGATCTGCGTGGGGGACCACTTCAAGACCGATATCGATCAACTCGCTGCGTTCACCAGGGACCTCAGCAGCGCCCATGACAGCCTTGAGCAGGTGCGGACCGCCCTGCAGCATGTGCGGGCCGACCAGATCGGGACGCCGGAGCTGGACGAGGCGTGCGACGCGTTCCAGGAGCGCTGGAAGTACGGCAACGAGCAGATCAAGGAACGCATCGGCAAGCTCACCGAAGGCCTCCAGAAGAACACGGACAATTACCGCGAAGTGGAGACCTCCCTGGAGGAGAGCTTCAAACGCGCCGCGGCTGCGGGGAAGTGACGACGGTGGCACAGAATCCGTATGTGCACCTTGGGTGGAATCCCGTGCCGGGACAGCCGGGCGAAGTGGAGAACCTCCGCACCCAGCTCACCAAATCGGCGAGCGCGCTGCAGACCGCGTATCAGAAAATCGACAAACTGCTCGGCGAATCCAGCTTCTGGGAGGGCGACGCCGCCGTGGGCTTCCGTGAGGCCCTCGACGGCGACCTGCCGAAGTACATGAAGGACGCCCACCAGTCCCTGACCCTGGCCGCCGGTCACCTCGGCACGTGGCACGGCGGCCTGACCAGCCGCAGGGAGCTGGCGCACAAGTACGACGTCGAAGCGGGCGACCACAAGGGCGACCTGAAGACGGCCAACTCCCAGCATGAGACGGCCAAGCAGAACCCTGACCTGAAGCTCGCGGGGCAGACGTTCACCGAAGGCCCCGAGCTCCAGGCCGCCCAGACCCGCCTGAACGCGGCCAACGCCCGGCTCAACGACGCCGTCACCGCCGTCAACAACGCGCAGGGCGCTCTCGACGAGGTGATACGGAAGGCGCGGGAGCTGGAGGGGACGCACGGGGCGGAGGCGCGGGAACTCGCGAAGAAGCTGAAGGACTCCACGAAGGATCTGGCGCCCGAGGAACCGGGGTGGCTGAGCAAGGCGCTCAGCTGGATCGGGGACAACCTCACCAACATCCTCAGTGTGCTGGCGGCGGTGGCGGGGTTGCTGGCGTTGTTGTGCACCGGGCCGGTCGGGATCGCGTTCCTGCTCGCCGCAGGCGCCCTCAGCCTGGCCACCATGGCGTCCCGGCTCTCCAACCCCCAGGTGCGCGCCTCGCTCGTGGACGGCTTCACCAAGGGTGAGTTCGACTCCGACTTCTGGGAGAACTCCATCGGGCTCGTCGGCGACGCACTGGGTGCGGTGCCGGCTGTGGGCGCCGTGACGCGCGGCCTCAACGGTGCGATTCAGTCGACCCGCTTCGCAAGCGAGTCGGTGAGCGTGGGCCAGTTCCTCGGCCGGTTCGGCGATGACACCGTCACGGCCGCCGGACGGCTGATGCCCAGCACGACGGACGCCGGTCCCCTCGGAAACCTCATCGTCCGCGGTGTGGGCGGCGGCGAAGGCCTCACCAAGGCACTGGCCTACGCCTCACCGGTCGCTGGCGTGGGCACGGCCGGGTTCGGGCTCGCCGCCGACCAGATCGACGCGCTCAAGCCCGGCAAGGACGGAGCCACGGCTGTCGACGGCGGTCGTGCCGGCATCTTCGACGGCCCCGGGGCGATCGGCCCGATCCAGTCCACGCTGCGGGCGGTGCTGCGATGACGGCGAACACGGAGAACGCGCAGATGTCGGAGAATACCGTGGAGAAGCCGCTGCGCTTGATGATCGACGACTCGGCCCGGGACACGAGCGCCAAGCTCTGGTACGCGCTGCCCGACGGCTATCTCGACGTACCGCTCGAAGCGCTCGACCCGGATCCGGGCACGGCGTACGAAGAGCAGTTCACGAACGTCATGTCGCTGATCCTGGGCTGCGTGCCCGAGGAGCAGCGCGACCGCTATGTGGGCGCGCTGCGGGACATGCGGTTCATGGTCGCGCAGATGCGCAGCGAGGGAGTCATCGGCTGCTCCCTCGGCATGCACTTCGCGGACGACGGCTCATCGGCAGTCTCCGTGGTCACGGCGGCGCTGCGGGACATCGAGTGGGCGCCTCCGAAGCTCACTGCGATACGCGCGGTCTCCCTGCGGGAGAACGCGACGAACGTGGAGCTCCTGACGTTGCCCGGAGGCCGTCCCGGGTCGTTCTGCGAGACCCTCGTGACCGTGCCCGCCGTGGCGGGCATGTCCGCGCAGGATCTCTACCAGTGCGATGCCTACATTCCCGCGCCGTCCGGGGCGCAGCTGGCGGTCCTCACGCTGAGCACCACGGCCGTCTCCGCCCGTGGGGACTACCGCGACCTGATGAAGGGCATCGCGCACACCGTGGCTTTCCATAATCCGCTGCCGGACATTGAGCGGACCGTACGCGGGAACGAGCACGACGGAAGCTCCGACAGCGTCAAGGACAGCATCACGGCCGACTTCGGCTGACCGAGGTGAGCGACGAGTGAGCATGAACCTGAACAACAAGGGCGGCAACAAGGGCGGCTTCGACGGCCCGGTGGCCTGGGAGGGTCCCGGCACCGCCAGTGCCCTCTCCCGCTGGGCCGCAGGGCAGCTGGCCAGGTTCCTCGGCTGGGTGGCGCTGTGGTGGGGTGCGGTGTTCGTCACGGTCGGGCTGCTGCCCGTGGGGGCAGTGGTGCCCATGACGGTCGTGCTGGCCGTGCTCATGTACAACGCCGTCATGTCGCTCATCAAGCTGTGCAGATTCGGGCGGATGCGCCGGATCCTGACGGTCTACCCCTGGTGTCAGCAGCCCGGTGGCGTTCGGTACGAAGCACGGGGGCGCAAGGTTTCTTTCGTCCTGCCCGACCCCGACCGGCCGGAGAAGACGGTGTCGCCGAAAATCTCGGGATTCTTCTTCCGGCCCTGGGACCGCATCGCACGCAAGGGCTTTGACGGTGACCTGTGGTACGCGGGCGACCCTCGCTTCGCTTGCGTCCTCGCCAAACCCGGCCTGAAGGCGCTGACTTACGCTGCTCAGCCCACCGCCTACAACCCCCGCACCTCCCCCCGCCGCAAAGGCATCAGCCCCGAAGCCCGCCGTCGTGCCCGGGCCATCGGTGCGCGCGTCGCCGACTGACGCGGCCCGGTAGCCCGGCTCAGCAGAAGTTGAGTGCTCTTCGCGGCTCAGCTTTGTAGACCCTTGCAGCCGGTGGGTGCAAACGCCCGTCCATGGACGGCGCCGAGGCGACCAAGGGTCGCCCGAAGAACATGAAGAACATGACGCTCACGCTGCACACTGCCGAGGGCCAGGAGTCACCACTGATGCGGATGAACCCGGGCCCAGGACGCCGACCTCACACCAAGGATCATCTAGCTCCGTACGACCGACTCCCGCACCGATTCCCGCACCCGGGGCCTCGTGACCCGGGTGATCCTCTGGATCTGCGGCGGCATCGCCGCGTTCGCCGCCGCCTTCTGGGCCGTCACCGCAACTACGGCATCAAGGTCGACGAGGCGGCCTCCTGAGCCAGACCAGGGCCCCGCTCGCCAGACCAGGGCCCCGCTCGCCAGACCGTCCCCCGGAGGCGGGGGACCCGGCTACCGCCAGGCGCGCGCCGGTGCGTGCTCGACCACTCGGGACAGGTAGTCGAGTTCACGCAGCACGTCCTGCGGACGCAGCCGCTCCTCGTACCAGGTGAGGACCTCGCCGTTCTCGAACCGCAGCGGCCGGTCCTCCAGCGCGGCCTCGCGTGCGAGGTGGCGGGTCAGCCCGGGCGCCGCGAGCCGCTTCGCCGCCGCCGGGTCCTCGGCGATCACGCGGTAGTCGGCGTCGAACTCCGCGTCCCCGGACTCGACGATCTCCCCGCCGCTGAACACCGAGTCCAGGAAGCCCTTTTCACGGATGACGGTCCGCGGCACCTCCCCTGGTGTCGAGACGGCGAACACCGCGTAGTACTCCGCCTTCTCCTTGCCGTTGACCCGTGTTCCCGTCGATTCGTCCTCGTACTCGAAGTACCGGAACTCCCGCCCCTTGTACCGGCCGTGCGTGTAGTCCGACACCCACAGTCCGGTGCTCACATCGGGGAACGGCTCCACGCCCTCCAGCCGGTCCACGACCCCCGACCTGCTCGGCTCGTGCGACCAGCCGTGCTCGCGGGCCAGCTCCGTCAGCCCGGCCTCCTCGCCCGCACTCCGTGCGTCCTCCTGCTTCCCGTTGCTGAGACCGTAGTCAGGTCTCAGCATCCCGGACATTTCTTCCCGGAAGGTCCGTCTCGTCACCAGAGCGTGAGGGCTTCGGCTTGAGTACGGTCTCTCGCTTCCTCCCGCCGCTGGTGCGGCAGGGTCGCGCCACCTGCCCGCCTCGCCGTGGCCTTGCGGCTGCGGCGGGTGGTGCGGGTCTTCTGGTCGGCTCCACGAGGCTTCGGCTCCGCCTTGGCGGGGCCCAGGTCTCCGGCCACTCCGGTACCTGTGTTGAGAGCCGCGAGTGCGGCCAGGTTGAGCGCGGCGTTGGCGTCCCGGTCGAGGACGAGGCCGCAGTGGTCGCATGCGAAGACGCGGACGCTGAGGGGCAGCTTGGCTTTCGCCACTCCACAGCCGGAGCATGTCTTCGACGACGGGTACCAGCGGTCGGCCGTGATGAGGCGGCTGCCGCGCTGGCTGGTCTTGTAGGTGAGTTGGCGTCGGATCTCTCCGAACGCGGCGTTGTGGACGCGGCGGGACAGGCGGCGGTTGCGGCCCATTCCGGCGACGTTGAGGTCTTCGACGACCACGGTGCCGTACTCGGCGGCGAGGCGGGTCGTCAGCTTGTGGATCGTGTCCGCGCGGAGGTTCGCCACCCGGTGGTGGATCCGGTTGCGGGCGGCGTTGGCCTTCTCCCACCGCTTCGACGCCTGCTGTCCGGTCTTGCGGTCGGGGCCCTGGCGGCGGGATACGGTCCGGCTGGTCCGGCGGAGCTGCTTGAGTGCGGTGTCGAGGTGGCGTGGGTTGGGCTCCTCGTCGAGGGTGCCGTCGCTGTCCGCGTACACGGCGAGGGTCTTCATGCCCAGGTCGATGCCGACGGCGGCGTCCGGGCGGCGGGCGGGCTTGGTCCGAAGGCGCTGTTCGGCCTGGAAGGAGACGAACCAGCGCTCGTGCTCCAGGCGGACGGTCGCGGACAGGATCCGCAGCTCGCCCGTCTCGATGAGCGCGACCAGGTCGGGGCGGTGCTCGTGCAGGCGGATCGTGCCGAGGCGGGGCAGGGTGAGGTGCCGGCCGTCGGGCTCGATCCGGATGACACCGGTGGTGAAGCGGCAGGTGCGGCGGGCACGGTGCTTCGTCTTGAAGCGGGGGATGCCCATCTTGCGGCCCTTGCGTTTCCCGGACTTCGACTTCGCGTAGTTCGTGAAGGCGGCCGAGGCGCCTGCGAGTCCGGTGTTGTACGCCTCCTTGGAGTTGTCCTCCCACCAGTCGGCGAAGCGCGGGTCGGTCTTCTTCTCCTCGTTGAACGCCTTCCGCAGCGCGTACAGGGAGAAGTCCCGCCAAGGCGTCAGCTCGTCCTCGGCGATGCCGTACGACTGCTCGGCCTTGCGCTGCCACCACGTGGCGGTGACCCAGCCGACGGCCCAGTTGTACGCGGCGCGGGAAGCTCCGGTGTGCGACATCAGGCGGCGGGACGCTTCGGCGCCCGGGTCCAGGGCCAGCTTGTGTGCGACGAGGTGGAAGCCGGGGCGCTGCTGGAACTTCCTGCTCATTCGGCGGCCTCGCCGGTCATGAGGGCGGCGGCGCGTTCGGCGCGCCTCTTCGCTGCCCGCCGCCCGTACAGGCGCGCACACATCGACGTCAGCACCTCGGTGATGTCCCGTACGAGGTCGTCGGCGGTCTCCTGCGGGTCGAGGACGACCAGACGCCGCCCGGATGCCGACAGGGCCGCCTCGAGGTGCTCGACACCGAACCGGGCCAGCCGGTCACGGTGCTCGACCACGATCACCACGGCATGGGGATCCGCGAGCAGCCGGTGCAGCTTACGGCGCCGCCCGTTCAGCCCGGAGCCGACCTCTGTCACGACCTCGGCCACGGCCAGGCCCTGCCGGTTCGCGCCGGCCACGACCCGGGCCGCCTGCCGTTCCAGATCAGGCTTCTGGTCAACGGACGACACACGGCAGTACGCCACCACACGCCCAGAGGCCTGCGCGGCGGGCTCATCGATCAGCCACGTCCCGGACGGCGCCTGGCGGACAGGGACGGGCATCTTGCCGTCCTTCACCCACCGCCAAGCGGTCTGGTAGCTCACGCCCTGCTGACGCGCCCACTCCGAAAGCTTCACGCACCCAAGATACACGCCTAGAGGTGACTATATATGAATAGAAAATCTGTAGCAGTTTTCACCCCCCGTGGATGAGCCAGAGCACGCCGGCGAAGAACCCGCCCATCACCAGCAGCACCCCGCCCATGACGAGCGCCGCCACCCGCCGCGGGTACTCCTTGTCGCCGACGACCAGCGTGAACTTCTTGTCACTCAGCCCGTGTTCGGCGATGCTGCGCCCGCCTGTCCACTTCTCTGTCAAAACATCTCCCCTTCACATCTCCTCTTCGGCGATATGACACCTATCACCCGCATATCACCCGCATATCGCCCGCACGGCTACCTGTGGGCCGGGGACTTCGGCTCGGTTCAGCCTAGGGAAGCGGGGAACCGGCGCGACGAGAGGGGACGAGGGGGGATGGGCTGCCTGGGCGGGCGCGGGGGAAACGTGTGATCGCGAGGTGCGGATTGTGGCGGAGCGCCAGGGGGGTGGGCCCGGAGAGGGGCCCCGGGGGATGCTGAGACCATGAGTGGATGAGTGGAATCGAAGCAGTCCTGTTCCTGCTGTGGTGCGGCGCCATCGCGGCGCTCGTCGTGTGGGTGAACCGGCGCAAGGCCCGCAAGAAGCGCGAGGAGCAAGAGGCGTACGTACGGCTGCAGTCGTTCGCCGAGAGCCGCGGGTGGACTTACGAGGAGTTGGCGCCGAGCCTCGTCGACGCGTACCAGGGGTCAGAGCCGCTCCCGATCAAGGCCAGCGGCATCCCGGGGGACAACGTCGTCAGTGGCACTCACCGCGGATACGGCTTCCGCGCCTTCGAGTACCGCTCTTACAACAGGGACATCGACACGACCACGACGAACGTCGTCGTCCACTCCGTGTGGGCCCTGAACCTGGGCGTAGAGGTTCCGGACCTGCGCATCTACCGAGACGGCTGGCTCGACACCGTCCAGCGGGGAAGGGCCATGAAGGTGGGAATCCCGCAGCTCGACGAGGACTTCCACATCGTCTCCCGCGATGAGGAGCGCGCCCGGCCCCTTGTGCTCGGCGGTCTGGCGGAGTTCCTCACGTCCGACCCCCGCGCCCGTGAGCTGCCGCTCCGTCTCCACGACGGTCAGCTGATCACCTGGCGTGAGGGGACCGCCCTGGGGAGTGAGACGTTCGACGAGCCCCTCGAGTATCTCGTCGATGCCGTCGGCCACTTGGGAATCATGTCGCCCACCCGGCCTCCGCAGGCGCCGTAGTACAGCGCTGGCGCCGTAGTACAGCCGCTGCCACTCGCTGCCCTCCTGAGGCGCACGATTTGGTCGCACTATGAAGCTTCCCGGAAGCTTCCCGGTAGGGATCATGGTGATGTCCAGGGCCGATGTCGTTGTGTCCGTGCCTTGTGAGATCTTTTTGAGGGTTTCAACAATCGGGGGTGTGGCCGTGTGTTCGCACCCGCTCGGACGTAGAGGGGGGAGCGGATGGGCCAGTTCGATGTCGAGCTGTCCGAGCTGCGGTCGGCTTCCAAGAAGACCAAGGACTCCGTGGGCCGGAGCGACAAGGTGAAGCTCGACGAGCTCGGGGACTCAAGCGGCGACTTCGGCCACGGCGACGCGGCTGAGGAGTTCGGCCGGCTGATGGCCACCTGGAGGGAGGCCATCAAGAGCCCGATGAAGGAGGACGGGGAGAACTCGGCGGCCAAGCTGGACGAGAACGCCGCGTCCTACGAGCGCGCCGAGCAGGAGTCCCAGAACCACTTCACCGGGCCCGCGCTCGCCGGCCCGAGCTACTGACGGGGAAGCAATGGCGGCACAACTCGGCTTCACTCGGGACCCACGCGCACTCGTCCCGGGCAACCCGTCGAAGCTCACAGGCGACGCGGACAAGCTCGACGGACATGCGAAGACCCTCGACGGCATCGGGGACGAGCTCGGCTCCGTCCGTATTTCCAGCTGGCACGGACAGGCCAGCGATGCCTTCTGGGAGGATTTCTCGGGCCAGAAGCAGAAGTGGTACCGCGGCTCGGACGCGCTGGGCGCGGCCGCCGGGGCGCTGCGGGACTATGCCAGGGTCCTCCAGTGGGCTCAGGAGCAGGCGGAAGAGGCCATCCGGCTGTACGACGGGGGCGACGAGAGCGGCGGCGAGCAGCTGCTGGAGTCGGCGCGCGCCCATGTCGAGGCGGAGGGCGACGCGGCGGCCAAGAAGTTCAAGGCGCAGGGCGGCGAGGGCGACAACGCGCCCGACTGGCTCTTCTGGGCCTCCGAAGCTGCGCAGGACGACACAGGCGTGACGTCCAGGCAACTCTTCGAGCTGGAACGGGCACGCGACCCACGGACCATCAGGACCTGGGGCGACCACAAGAACATGACGCTGCAGGAGAGGGAAGCGCTGCGCGAGGGCAAGGGGCCGGGCGCCACCGTGGCCGGCCCTTCCGTCTCGGCCGACGCCAAGGTGTGGGGTGCCGAGGCCAAGGGCCGCGGTGAGTTCGCGGGCGGCGAGGTCTCCGGCAAGGCCGGCGTCAACCTCCTCGGAGTCGAGGGCTCCGCCGGGGTGGGACTCGTCGACGGGAACGCCACCGCACAGGCATCCGGCAAGGCCTATCTCGCCCAGGCCACGGCCGAAGGCAAGTACGGGGTCGGTGTGTTCGAGGCCTCCGGCAAGGGCGAGGCGTACGTGGGCGCCGAGGCCGGCGTCAAGGGCTCCATCGGCACGGACGGTGTCCACGTCGGCGGCGAGGCCTTCGCCGGTGCCAAGGCCGCCGCGGAGGGACATGCCTCCGTCGCCGGTGTCGGCGTCGGTGGCACGGCGGAGGCATGGGCCGGTGCCGGCGCCGAGGCCCACTTCGACGCCGGCATGAAGGACGGCAAGTTCGTCATCGGCGGCGACGTGGGTGTCGCCGTCGGCGTCGGCGGCAAGCTCGGCGGCCAGATCGAGATCGACCCGGGCAAGGTCACCGACGCGGCCGGCGACGCGGTCGACGCGGTCGGGGACTGGTTCGACTGACCCGCCGTGGGGCGGCCCTGCCCGGGGCTCCCCGCCGTCGCCCCTTCCCCGTCGCTTCCCGTACCGTCGGAAGCCGTACCGCAAGGAGTTGATCCACCATGCCGGGCACACTTCCGGTGCCGCTCAATGTCGAGCTCCCGCAGGGCTGGCAGTCGGCACCCCCGGACGAGGTCGGCGCCCCGCACGCCGCCTTCGTCGCACTGCACCTGGCCTCTCGGGGCCAGGGCTTCATGCCGAACATCACGGTCACCGGCCGCACCCTCGAGGGCTCGTCGAGCCTGCGTAGCCTCGCCGAGGAGTCGGTGCGGCGGCTGCGCGAGAACGTCGGCGCCGTCGACATCGTCAAGCGCACCGAGGTGGGCACCTCGCCGGCGCCGGGCCTCATCGACGCCCCGGGGATCGTGCAGAACCTGCGCATTCAGGCCACCGTCAACGGGCAGCCGATGGAGCTCGCGCAGAGCCAGTTCATCCTGGTGCTGGAGAACGAGCAGCGGCGCAGTGAACGCGCCGAGATCGAGGTCGCGCTGACGGCGAAGACGGGCCAGCTCCAGGACGTACTCGAGGACTTCCAGGCCTTCCTCTCCACCCTCCGCCCGGCCGCCCCCGCCTCGGAGGGCTAGGAGGGCTAGGGCTTGCGAACAACAGAACAACACAGGAACGAGGCGCCCGACCCGTGAGACGAGGCGGGCGCCTCGTTCGCGTGGTCGCGGGTGTCGGCGCCCGGTCCGGCGACACCCGCGAGCGATGGGTCTGTCCAGGGAGCGCGACGAGGCGGGGGTGGCCGCCTGATGAGCAGCTCTGCTGAAGGGCACCGAGTCCCGAGGGGCCTCCTCCTCGGGACCGTTACCCTCGTATGCGCAACCGACGACCAGGAGCAGTGCGCGTGAAGACGGATGTCCCCGTTCCCATGGCCAAGTGTGCGTTCGATGACCCGGGGACCCGGCGCATATGCGAGCGCGCTCGCCGAAGAGCCCTCATCAACCTCCTGGTCCGGGCCGGGGTCTGTCTGGCCTTGCTGGTCGTGGCCCGTACGGTCGAGACCGATGGGCAACACGTCGAGGGGGCTGCTTCGTTCTTTCTGATGCCCGCTGCTTTTCTGCTGGTGGGGCCGGCCAGGAAGTGGCACTGGTTGCGGGCCGTCGAAACTGTGCTGCGGTCGCGCCCCTGGCAGCACTGTGTCGTGGCTCGTGAGCAGGGCGCGCGGGTGAGCAGCGGAACTGCGGTGCGGGTGGGGCTTGGTACCGATGTGGGCGACGAGTACTGGTCCGAGTACTGGTCGGCGACCATGGCTGCCCGGACCTGGCGCCTGCGCCGGCCGAGGGCGGGGCAGCTGGAGGACGGTGCCTGGTTTGCGGGCGACCCGGACCGCGTGGGTGTCGTCGCCAGGCCCGGTGGCCAGGTACTGGTGATCGTCCAGCGTCCGTAGGGTAGCCAGGTGGCTCGGTACCTGGTGGGAGAAATACCGCAGGGCATTCTGCATGGCGGCGGACTGTTCGGAGGTCGGCGGTCGGAGGCCGGTATCCAGCCGGCTGCCGAGGCACCCGGAAACAACGACACCGCAACGAATCAGTCTGAGAACGAGAAACGAGAAGGGACTCTCCTCAATGGGCGCCATCGTCCTCATTGTCGGCATCATTGGCCTCGGAGCCGTGATTGCCGCCGTCACCGTCTTCGCCGTAACCCGTAGTCGCCGCAATTCGGGGAACGGGGGCCCTGCCAGCGGAACTTACCCGCAGAACATGGGCTACCCGCCCCAGCAGCCGATGCCCCCGACCGCCCCACAGCCCTACCCCGCCTCAGCTCCCCACCAGGGGTACGGCTACCCCGCTCCTCCTGCGCAGTCCCCGCAGCAGCCCCATCCCCACGCCCAACAACCTCCGTTCCAGGGCCAGTAGGTGTTCCTTTGCAAGGGCCGACCCTCAGCCTGGTGTGGGCGGTCAGCCCGGTGTGGGCGGTCGGGCACGATCCTTCGATGAGCTCGATGAGCTCGATGAGCTCGATGAGCTCGATGAGGGAGCACTGTGGGGGCGGGCCCGGGTGGGCGGGCCCGGCCGTCACGGGTTGCGTGTGAGGTTCTTCCGGTACAGGGCGATGGCCTGCTCGGTCGGGTAGTTGGGGACGGTGACGGTTTCGCCGGTCTCCTTCGACACCACGATCTTGGCTCCGCCGGGTGGGGCGGGCTGCGGGCGGCCGGATGCGTCGACGCTGGGCGGGAAGACCGCGTAGACCAGGTAGCCGATGTCGAACTCGTGGACGTTCAGTTCGGCGGGAGTGCCGTCGGGGAGTTTGGGCTGGGCGTAACGCGCGCGGACGATGTCGAGGGCCTGGTCCGGGGTGGTCGGCGGACCTTGCGGCGCTGGGGCGGGGGTGTCCGGAGCCATGTGCTGCCTCTCTGCTGCCTGGGATGTCTGGCTGGGGACTACGTGGGGAATTCGTTGATCCACGCGCCGGCGATGAGGTGCTTGGGGAGGTATTCGGACTCGACGGTGAGGGTGAAACCGGCCTGAACGGCGAGACAGGTGAGGGCCAGCGGGCCCAAGGCGACGAGGCCCTGGGTTTCCAGGGCGCGGTCTTCGTCGCGGGTCCAGTAGTCCTTGTGCCACTGCACGGCTTTGGCCAGTTCGGCGTTGAATTTGTCCTGGTCGCCGCGTGCGAGCTGGGTCAGGAGGTTCATGGGCGGATACATGATCTGGAGGACGCCGTCGCGGGGGGCGTGCCGCAGGCGGGTGGGGTCGGTCCCGTCCACCGCGGCTACCAGTTTGTCGCCGAATTCGGGGCGCTTGAGCCAGTACGCCTGCAGCGCTTCCACCCAGTCGTAGATGTACTCGTCGAAGACTCCGTCGGCTTGCCGAAGCTGTGAGACCGGGAATCGGCACAGTTCGGTCATGCGCTTCTTCTCCCGGCAGATGCAGGCGAGCCAGAAGGCGTTGAGCCAGTTGCCGGCGTGAGCGCGGGGCAGGGCGCCGGCACGGATGGGGTGCATCTCGTGACCGATGCGGCATTCGATGCTGCCGGTCGTGGCCTGGGCCGAAGCGAAGAGGGCGGAGCCGACCTGCATGGCGGTGACGCAGGCTTCCCACGTTTCAAGCTTGTCGGCCTCCGGATCCACGGCACAGTGCAGGCCGAGTGTCTGGATAGCGGAAGCCAGAGTGTTTGAGAACCACGAGGGTTCGTCTCGCAGGGATTCAACGTTGCGCCAGAAACGCTTGGCATCGGATTCCAGGACCGACGCAACATTTCGCGTCGGGAATTCATGTCGTGGAATCTGCATCGTTTTCCTTCTCTTCTTGCGTTCTGAGGTCGAACTGCTTCATCTCGTAGCCCTGGTGCTCGCCCCCGGAGGAGTTTCCCTTGACGAGTATGTACTTGACTCGCGTCGGATTCGCCTTCAGGGCTTGATCAAGGGCATCTGCCAGTGCCTGCTCTGCCTGGGCGGCTGCCAGTTCGTCGTCCGTCTTGGCTGTGAACTCATTCCGGCGGGCGCGACTCTGCATCTCATGCAGGATCGTCTCAAAGTACGCACGAGTGCCCTGCCGGACCTTCGGCACGCCAGGACTCGGCGCATCCTGGCCGGCCTGGTCCTCGTTCTGCGTACCGTCGTCCTGCTCCTGGCTCGGGTCGCTCGGTGAGGCGGTCTGGCTGGAGTTTTGCTCCGGCGGGAGCCCTCGCCGTTCGCCGAGCCCGGCTTCCGGTGAGCCCTTGGCCTCCACGACGACGAACTGGGGTGGGTCGGTGCCCGGATCCCTCCAGATCTGGTCGAACCGGTTGTTGCCCATGGCCCGGTCGTCGACGCGGTCGTAGCTCGCGAAGTGCCGGGGCATCACATGGAACTCGGCGACGGCCTCGCCGTAGTCCTCACTGGCCCGCGTCATCTTTCCGTGCAGGGGGCTGTGCTTTGCGTCGGCTTCCTCGAATTTCTTCAGGTTCTCGGGGGTCTTGTTCGCTTCATAGGCTTCCTTGGCCGCCTGCCGGTCCTTGTGGGGCTGCCGGTCCGCGTCGATCGCGTCCTGGCGGGCCTTGGCGGCCTCATCGAGCCGCTCCAGGTTCTCCTTGGAGATCTCGATGCCCCGCTTACCCGTAGCCGCGCCCTCGTCGATGTACGACTCCGGATCGGCGTCCGGCGCGTCGTTGGCCAGCATCCAGGGAGTGTCGGGATCGCCGGTGGGGTGCAGCTGGGGGACGGGACGGCCGTCCTCGGCGGGGGCTGTCACACTCCGGCGGTAGCCGCTCTTCGGGTGGTAGTGCTTCTCGAACCAGGCCCTGTCCTTCGGATCGTTCGCATTGGCGCGCGCGAGCATGTCCAGATCACGCTGCCGACGGTTTGCCTGGTCGTTGGCGTCCGGGGTACTGCCCGCGGGCTCCGCAGGACCGGAGGGGCGCTCCGGGCTCGTCGGCCGGGATGTCTGCGTCGGGTTCTCGGCCGCGATGGGCCCGTACAGCGGCTTCTTCCCGTTGACGGAGTCCTTGATGTAGCTGGCCGCGTCGGCGTTCCTGCCCTTGGGGAGGCTCTCGCGGGTGGGGACCGCGGAGTCCTTGGTCATGGCGCTCGGGCGGTCGCGGTGTTCGTCGGCCGGTGATTGATTCGGGTCGTCGGGCCGTGTCTGGTCCGGGGTCTCGGGCCGTGTCTGGTCCGGGCTCTCCGACCGTGGGTCCGTGGTGCGGGTGTAGGACGTGCGGGGATCCGTGGCGCGGGGTTCCGCGGTACGGGGGTCGGGGTGCGGGGATCGGACGTACGCGGGTCGGTGGTCCGCTGGTGCGGAATGGCGGTACGCGGGTCCGGTGTCGTGTTCGGGCCGGCCGTCGGCGGCTGTGCGGGGTCCGTGTTGTTCGATGCGTCGGGGGGCGCCGGGTCCGCCGATTTGGGGGAGACCGATGTGGGGGAGTTGGTTCCGGTGTCGGTGTTGCCGCCCTGTTTCGGGGTGTCGCCGGAGGCGTCGTGCTGCGGGTTCTGGTTGTTCTCCGGTTGGCTGTTGTGCTGGGAGTTCTCCGGCTGGGAGTCGTCGCTGTTCTGGTTCTGCGACTGGTTCTGCGACTCGTCGTTGTGGCTCTCTGAGTTCTCCGTCTTGGGTTGGCTGGTGTTGATGGGGTTGCGGTTGGCGTCCAGTGGGATGTGCCAGACGTGTGTGGCGTTGTGGAGGTGGAGGGGCTGGGTGCTGACCTGGCCGGTCTGGGTGTCGATCCAGATGATGGTGCCGTTGTGGTTGACGGCGTTGAAGGCGTGGCCGCCTCCGCCGGGCCAGTCGACCTGGATGATGGCTGCTGAGCCGGGTCCGGCTTGCTGGAGGGTGGCGGCGATGGTGGTGGCGGCGATGGGGTTGTTGCCGGGGCCGGCGTAGGTGTGGGTGGTGCCGGTCCAGCGGATCTGGTTGGTGTTGGCGTTGTCTTCGGGGGTGAAGGGGTTGTGTTTGCCGTTCTCGTCGGGGTCGAGGGTGCGGGGGGCGGAGACTTGGGGGTTTCCGTACCAGGTTTCCAGGAAGGAGCGGGAGCAGTCGGCGCAGTTGTTGCTGCGGCCGGGGATGGTGTGGCCGCCGTCGTTCTGGAGTTGGGTCCAGGGGCCAAAGGGGTCGGGGAAGCGTTGGGGGGTGCCGTCTTCGGTGTGGGGGACGGCGTCGGTCAGGGCTTGCTGGTCGGCGGGGTCGGGTGGGGAGAGGCCGCCGGGGTGGTGGTCCAGGTCGGCGCGGATGTCGTCCAGGCTGTCTTGTTGCGGCGGTTGGTGGTGGGGGGTGTCCGGGGGCTGGGGGGTGCCCGGGGGCTGGGGTGTGGTGGGGGCCGTGTGTGACGGTGGCGGCGTGGAAGCCGGGGTGGTGATGACGGTGTGTATCGGGACCGCCGTCACCTGTTGTTGTTGCTGCTGCGGGTTGGGTGGTGTGTTCTGGGGTGTGTGAGGCTGTGCGGCTGGCTGCTGAGGGGAGTTGGGAGTGCTGCCTGCGGGCTGCTGGGGCGGCCCGGTGGGGGTGGAGGCGGGGCCTGGCTGGTGCTGGGTGCCGGGGGTGCTGGGGGGTTGGGCCGGTCCGGGCTGTGTCGGGGAGTGCAGGGTGCTGCTGCTCGGTGTCGGGGTCCGGTCAGGGCCGGCGCCGGTTGAGGTGGAGGGCGTCGTCGGGTTGCTGATGGACGGCGATGCGGTCCTGGGGGGAGCCGGCTGGGCCGGGTTCTGGTTCGGGGCGGTCGTAGCCGGGTTCTGGTCCCTTGCCGGGGTTGTACTCGGGTTCTGGTCCCTTGCCGGGGTCGTAGTCGGGTTCGGGCTCGGGGTGCGGGTGCTGGTCGGGTCCGCGGTGTTGCGCGGCGGGGTGCGGTCGCCTGGGGTGGTGCTGGGGGTGTTCTGGGTCGGGGTGCGGCTGTCCGCCGTACCGGGTGTTCGGCTGTCGGTACCGGGTGTGCGGGGGTCCGGCGATGGAGTTGGCGTTGTCCGGGGCGTCGTCGGGGAGAGGGGGTTCGGGGTGGATGCGGGGCCGGTTCCCGTGGAGGAGGGGGTGCCGGGTGCGCCTGCGGAAGGGTTCCTCGCCGGGCCCGCGTGGGGAGTCGGGCTCGGGGGGCTGGTCGCGGAGGGCGTGCTGCCAGGTGTGTGCGCGGCGGGGCGCGTGCCGGATGCGCTGCCCGTAGCCGGAGCCGTGGTGGGGGAGGTCGGTGTGGCCGGGCCGCTGTCCGTACGGCCACTGGTTCCGCCAGGGGAGGGGTCGGTCGTCGTTGGCGTGGGTGCGGTGTTGGACGGGGTGGGGGCGCTGGCGGCCAGGCTGTCGATCTGGGTGCCGATCGAGCCGCCGCCCGGCGAGGACGACGTACCGCTGGACGGCGCGGGCGGGGGCGTGGACTGCGGGCTCGGGGAGGACAGGCCGGATACGGGGGAGCCGCCGCCGGAGGGCGAGGGGCTGGACGTGTTCGGAGTGCCGGATGAACTGTGGGAGTCCGGGCTGTTGGACGAGGTTCCGCCGGGCGAGGGGTCGTCGAAGTCCGACAGGGACGGCCCCGAAGACGGTGTCGGCCTCGCGTACGGGCTCTCCGGGGAAGACGGATTCCCGGAGTCGGATGCCGGCCCGGAGCCGGAGTCGGGCCCCGCACCCACATTCGGTGCGCCGATGTCGTTGCCGCCAGTGGCGGCGGATATCCCGCTGCCTATGTTCGCGCCGGGGATATTGCCGTTGCTCGTACGCGTCGACGTGGAGGAGTCTGATCCCGCCGAACTCGACCCGGAGGGCGAGGAGTTGGACGACGAGGAGTCGGAGGAAGACGAGTGGGAACTCACCGGCCCGGAGTCGCTGCCGCTGCCGCCCCCCGACAGCCCCGGTGTTGCGTCGTATCCGTCGATGCGGCTGTCGATGGCGTCCCGGGCCCGGCTGCCGGCTTTCTGGCCCAGGCTGTCGCGCAGGCCTTCGGCGAAGGTCTGCGGGCTCTGCCTGAGGGCGTCGAGGCCTGCCTGGCCGCCGGCTTTGAGGGTGGCGCCGACGTCGTAGCCTTCCTGGGCGCCGAAGCCGACGTTGACGGTCTGCCGGATGAGGTCGGTGACGATCGCCTCGATCGCCGAGATCGCGGGCTCCTTCAGTGTCTCCACGATCGCGTCGATCAGGGCTTGTTTGAGCTCGTCGAGGAGGCGGCGGACGATCAGGCGGGTGATCTGCATGGCGCCCAGGCCGGCGACCTCGGACAGGCCGAAGGTGAAGGGGGCGGCGGCGTGCGCGGCGATGATCTCGATGGCCAGGGCGATGAGCTGGGCGATGACGGCCCATTTGGCTACTTCGACGAGGCAGGCGCAGGCCTCCAGCACGTTCGCGAGGAGGTGGGCGGCCTGGGCGGCACTGGCGAGGTAGCCGTCGTTGCCGCCTACCGCCGTCGAACTTGGCGTACGTCTTGGTGAACTTGTCGATCGATTCACCGGCGTTGTGGGCGGTGACGGTGCGGGCGCTGTTGTTCGCGGTGGTGTGCAGCTCGGTGACCTGCTCGCCGAACTGCCGCCACAGGGCGGCGCAGTCTCTGAGTTTGTCCTCGTTCGCGGTCGGCCAGTTGTAGCCGAGCATCTTGAGGATCCACTTCGAGCTCGTCCGGCAGCATCATCGCCACAGCGGAAAGCACCCCCCGTCAGCCAGCACGGCCGTACCGCTCCCTCGCCCGTCGAGGGAAGCCACACAGGGGTACAGCCGTGGCCACAGCTTACGTACTGCCGCGGCTGTGCCTTCGGGGGGTTGCTGTCACAACTGTGTTGCGGGATGGGCCTGTTTGCCCGGTCCCGGACTTCTCGTTGCTGGCGGAGTCACCCCAGGGCTGGAGGGCATTGTTGGTGGCCTTGGGTGCGGTCGGTCTTGTTCTGTGGGTGCTGCACGGCCTTGCTGTACAGAGAGTGCGCGGCTTCTCCGGACGAGGGGCACCGCATCACTCGGTGCGGCGCCCCTCCGACTTGCGCACCTCTCGGTATTCACTTGTATTCTGCGGGTATGACTGACACCACGATCAAGATCAGTGAGTCGATAAGGGACCGTCTGCGCACCCTCGCTGAGGAACGCGGCCTGAGTACGCGTGCCTACGTCGAACGTGTGGTTGCCGCAACGCCTACGGAGGCGGAGCGCGCGGAGCGCACAGCGCGAGGCATCGCCTATGTCCGGGCCAACCTGCGCGAGGACTTCACGGAGGCTGATGTGCGGGAGGCACAGGAATGGCGTGCCGTTATCGCCTCTGGGCAACTGGGGGAACGTAGGTGATCATCCTGGACCACACGGCGGTGCTTGCCCTGTGTCGTGGCCACCGGTTGCTGTCCGGTCTGGCCGTCGTCGAGGTCGACGAACCCGACCAGCGCGCGCACATTCCAGCGTTGTGTCTGGTGGCCGCGAGTCTTCAACTCCCTGGCACGGCAGCACATGTCAGTGCGCTGCCCGGTCTGGAGTTCCTGCCGCTCGACTTCGCTGGCACCGCCACAGTCGAACAGGCGGTGGAAGCTGGTCTGGAGTGGGCCTACGGCCACGCTGTCCACGCCGCGATCGCCGGTGCCGTCGAGGGGCGGGTACTGACCGCCACGCCTGAGGCCTACAACGGTACGGGGGTATGGGCCGTCGACATCGGCAAACCCTGACCGGGTCTTCAAAGTTGAACGGTGCGTGAGGAGTACGGGCGCCCGAGGGGTGCCTCGCGAGGAGGTGACAGTCCGCGCTGGAGTGGCACCTCAGTCGGCCTGAAGCGCATGCGCGGGCAGGGCGTGAGCGATGTAGTGCCCAACGGGCCCGGTTGCGGCCCAGCCCTCCGAGGGGGACAACTGCTCTGTCACAGAAAGCAGTTGACTCATCAATCGTGTCAATCGTGCATGAATTTGGCGCCTGTCCGATGAGGTCGTCTCCTCCCGTAGCGCATCGACGATCCGCTCGTCCACAAATCGGACCCGACCCTCGACGGCTTCGACAATGTCAGGCAGGTCCTGGGCCAGGGTGGCCAGGACGTCCTCATCGATACTCTCGCCAACGACGGCCTGCGCCAATGCCGACCACACCCGGAAAGGCGTCCAACGCAACTCGGCGAACGCGAGCGCGCGCAAGCCGGTGACCTGGCCGCCAGGCGGGGATGGGGGCCCCGGTCGCGTGGGTCATGGGCTTCAGCTCTCAGCAGGTGTGGTCCCGCACATGTCGATGCCTCTCGGTGATCCTGTGACCGGGGTCCGGGGTCCGGGGTCCGGGGTCCGGGGTCCGGGGTCCGGGGTTCCGGTGCGGCTCCGGCGCCCGTGTCACAGCGATTCCGGGTCGTCCAGGTATCTGCCCAGTGCTGCTTGCCAGTTGGACGATGCGGCGGCTTCGGGGTCGATCTCCTTCGCCCAGGACTCCGTAGGGGCGCCACTTCGACCATGCGGTGCGCCAGGCGAGCGGTACTGGGCTCGCGTTCTCCAACTCGTCGGCCCAGTCGCGGCGCCCACGGTTCACGGCTGCCCAGTGCAGCCAGGCCAGCCACTCGCTCTGTGAGTCGGGGGTGACGCCGTCGCAGCCCAGGTAGTGGGCGTCGTCGGCGACGACGCCCACCGGCGGGCCTTCGGGCCATGCCAGCCTGATCGCTTGTCGCAGCGAGACGCGATCGGCAAGAGCAGCCAACAACGGCTCTTCATCGATGAGTTAGGGCAGTGTTCCGGAGAGTGCCGCGTGGACGGCGAGTGCGCGATTCGCGTACGCCACGATCCGCGCGTCGGCCGGGCCTTCGGCTGTTTGTCGCTGATGCGTGAAGTCACGCCCGGCGGTCCCTGTTGCCGATGGCGTAGGCGAGGCCCCAGGCGGCGGCCGCGGCGAGCGGGAGGCCGAGCAGGGAGATCCAGTCGATCCCTCCGCCGTAGAGAGTCCCCCACGTCATGGCCGGGTAAAGAGGGTCGTTCTCCAGCATGTACTTGAGGGACATAAGCGACCCGCCTTCGACAAAGATGAGCGCGACGAAGTTGGTGTAGCCGAAGAAGGTGCCGAGCGCGGCGATGATGGCAGCACCGATCCGGGCGCCGTTGCTGCGGCGACCCACCAGGCCGGCCAGGGCGCCGACGACCACTCCGTTGAGAAGGGCATGGAGCAGGTAGAAGATATTGCTGGTGGTGTTCGTCTGATCCTTGGCCGTGGCCAGGGTGATGACGCTGTAGATCAGCGAGATAACAACCGAGGCGAAGAACCCGAGGAAGACCGCGCCGACCGCGCTGCCTGTGTTGCCCGCGTTCGGCTGCTGCCCGAAGGGGGGTGCCTGGTACGGCAGCGGCCCGGGCTGCATCGGTTGCATCGGGGACTGCCCCGGGACGAACGGCGGGCCGGGCTGCATCGGTGGCTGCCCCGGCATAGACGGCGGGCCGACCCCCGGTTGCTGCTGAGGCGGGGCAGGCTGACTGTACGGGTTGTAGGGATGGTGCGGTGGCTGTGGCGGTGGCTGGCTCATGGATTCCCCAATGCGAACTGGCAGAAGCAGCAAAAGTTACCAGTGAGATCAGGAGAGCCCGTTGGGGCCAGTAGCAGGCGGTGTGAAAGGCCCTGACGGTCATAGTCGTACGGCCAGTACCCCCGAAGGAGCCGGTCAGGGCACGGCGTGATCAGAACAACCCGTGCCACATCTGCTCGACGATCAGCGACCACCACGTGTCCGCGTTCCCCAGCGCGGAGGCATCGACGGCCGCCAACTGCTCCTGCAGCGCCGCCACTTCCGCACCGGAGGCGACCGGGTCCAGGCCCTGCATCCGCTGCCGTACCGCCGCGATCAGGGCCAGGGAACGGGCGAAGGCGGTGGCTGAGACGTTGACGTAGCGGGCGGTGGCGGTGACCGGGTCCACGGCCCAGAGCGCGCCGAGGCCGTCCGGCTGCCCCGTACCCGGCTGGCACTGCACCGCGATGACCGCGACCCCGTCGAAGCCGATCCGGGACAGATGCGTCAGGGCGCCGATCTTCTCCTCACCGGCCGGGCTGCGCCGCTCGCGCAGATTCGTGGCGACATCGGTGAACAGGCCCCCGGCCGGAGGGGCGTCGGGCCGGTCGGCGGTGAAGAAGAGCGGGAGGTCGGCGGGGAGCCCGGCCCAGGTGAGCGTGGCCTTCGTGGTCTCCGGCAGCGGGCTGTCGGCGATGTCGTCGGCGTCGTAGCGACGTACGTTCTCCGCCCCGAACACGTCGACGAGGTGGCGGCCGAGGGCCACGTCGCGCATCGGCTCCGCGGGCGTCACCTGGGCCGGAACGGGGACGCGGTACGGGCGGGGCGGCGGCTGCCGGCCCGCGATCCGGTGCATCGTCTCGACCTGCTCCACCAGCGCGGCGATGCCCTCCGCGCGCGCCTCGGGGCGGGCGCCGTAGCTCTGCGAGCAGGAGAGCTGGGCGTGGGGGAAGGCGCTCAGGAGTTCGGCGGTGTAGCCGCCGGGGAGCAGGCTGGGGCGCAGATCGGTGTGGACGGCGAGGACGTTGTCGACAGGGATGTTCATCTGCCGAAGGTCGGCCCATGCCTGGTACTCGGCGGGGGGCAGGCCGGGGCCGGAGGTGCGAAAGAGGGTGGTTTCCTCGCCGTTGGCCGGGTCGACGTAGGTGAAGACGGCGGTGTTGCCGGGGCCGGTGACCGGACGGGTGCCTTCCGATACGACCCCGCCTGCGCCCTGTGCCGCGCCGCCATGCTTCTGCCGGTACATCCGCACGACCTCCTCGACCGGCACCGACGGCCAGAGCGTCAGCTCGCCGGTACGGCGGTCCACGACCCCGCACGCGTTGCCGATCTCGGCGGGCGGGCGGCGCTCCCCGGTCGCCGGGTCACGCTCGGGCGCCGGGGGCGCGGCCCACACGACCCAGCCCAGGTCGAACTCCCGCATCCTGACCTCGCGGCGCGGCTCCGCCGAACCTTCCGGGTTGAGCCAACGGTCGGCGACGGCGAGCGCCTGCTCCTGGCTGGTCACGGCGGGAGGCTCCTTCGAGAGGGATTTCGAGCGGGATATCGAGAGGGATTTCGAGCGGGATTTCGAGCGGGATGGAGATCGCGGTTGATCGAGGGGGGAGGGGACGTGTGAGATTACGTATGGCCTGCGACTACAAGGGACTACAGGGACTACAAGGCTATCGCTGGGGCAGTCAGGCGGATGCGGAGGGCCTTGGCCCCGCGCTCGGTGGCGATGAGGAGGATGCCGTCGGGGGAGATGTCGGCGGCGGTGAACGGGATGTCGGAGACCAAAGCGGCCACGACCTCCTGACTCGCCCGGTCCCAGACACGCAGGTAATCGGCACCGAGGCTCAGCCCGAACGGGGCGGCGGCGCGCTCCTCCTCGGAGGGGCGCAGGATCTGCGTAGGGTCGGGTGCGGGCTCGGTGCCGCTGAGGTCCTCCGGTCGTACGAGCGGTCGTACGAGGCCGTGGACGAGCACCGCGGAACGGCCCGCCTCGTTCGCCTCGCCCGTTTCGCCGCCCGTTTCGCGGACCGGGTGGGCGCCGGTTTCGCCGACCGGGTGGGCACCCGTTTCGCCGACCGGGTGGGCACCAGGCGTGTTCGCGGGCACGGCGAGAACGGCGACGGGGAGGGCCGGCCCTTCGGGACAGGGCAGGCTGCCGACGGTCACGGCGCCGACCCCGGGAAGGGGCAGGCTCCACAGGGTCTGCCAGGGCAGTTCGAGGCCGAGGCGGTGGCGTATGGCCTCGGCGTACTCGGGCAGGCCGTCCTCGACGAACGCGGTCTCCAGCAGCGCGGCGCGCAGTGTGGCGGGTGCCTGCGTGCGGGTCAGCAGGGGCGCCATACGCAGGTACGTACGGGCCGGTGCGCCGAGCTCCTCGCTCGGGACGGCCTCGACGGCGGCGCGCAACGGTACCGGGTCGGCGTGGACGAACAGCCCCGGGTCCGTGAGGAGTTGGGGCAGCAGGCCTGCCTCCAGGGTGTGGCCCGCGATGTGGTCGCGTACGTAGGGGTCGGCCTTGCTCCAGTCCTGCTCCGGTACGGCCTCCAGCAGTGCCCTCGCGATCTGCGTCTGGGCGGCGCGGACGTTCGGCAGGCCGGCGCGGATCTCCTCGCCGAGGGCAGGATGCGGCAGCCGGAGCAGCGTACGCCCGCTGTCCTCCTGCCCGTTCTCCGTGTCCGCCACCTTCTCGGGTTGGACGAAGGGGGCGGCAAGAAGCATCCCTCCGGCGAAGGCCCGGCCCATGTCCTGTCCGGCGACCGCGCTCGCCAGCCGGGTCCACAGCTGGACGGGGATGCCGCCGGCTTCCGCGAGTGCGAGTGGTGCCAGCATCAGCCGCAGTGTGTGCGGGTCGGCGCCGAGTCGCCGGGCATGCAGGTCGAGGGCTTCGCCGACGGAGGTCGGCAACAGGCTCTCGTCGGCCGGGTCGAAGCCCTCCGGGGCCATGAGAACGCAGCGGACGGCGAGCTGGACGACCAGCGGACTGGTCCCGGCCCGGCGGCCGATGGCAGCTCCCAGGGCGAGCCGGGCAGCGGGATCGACGGTGAACGGCAGTTCAGGCGCCCCGAAGTCGGGGTTCAGTGCCACTTGGGCGTGGAGCACCAAGCCCACGGGGTCGGCCCACTCCGGTTCGTCGAGATCGATGACCTGCACGGTACCGGGCGGCAGGACGCCGACCAGCCCCGAGACCAACTCGGCGGCCAGCGGACGCGGCACCTCGGTCAGGAGCCGGACGGTCTCGGTGGCGGCGAGGGGGGTGAGCACCTCCCGTACGAGCCGTGCGGGCTCGCCCGCGGCCCGTACCGGCCCGGCACGGTCGACGTCCGGCACGACGGCAGTCACCGGCTCGTCGAGCGCGGCCAGCTCCACGTACACCTCCGCGGTGCTGGTGGCGTTCAGTTCGAAGTGGTCGGCGAGCAGCCACAGCACCTGGGCGGCAGTCAGTCCGTCAGCGGTGGGTACGGCCGGGGCGGGTAACTCCGGCGGCACCGTGGACGGATCCATCTCGTCCAGCGGCAGTTGCTTGCGGTACTCCGGCTCGCACAGCATCAGAAATCCGGTGAGCAGCCGCGAACGCCCACTGCCGGAGCCGCCGGTGAGCACGACCACGCGCGGCGCACCGGGCGCTGCCCCGTGCCACGCGGCGAGCGCGCGCAACGCGGCGGTCCGGCCGCCTATGTGCGGATGCGGTGCGTAGCCCTCGGTGTCGGTGTCCTCGGTGGTGCCGGTGTCCTCGGTCGAGCCGGTCATGGGTCCCCGTCCTCCGCCCGTCCTCCGCCCGTCCTCCGCCATCGCGGACTCCTTCGCGTACGCGTACGACGCCGATCCTAGCCTTGTACCTTTCGCGAGGGCCCACCGCACAGAGTCGGTGGGCCCTCGCGAAAGGTACAAGGCTTAGTGGTCGAGTTCGTCAACCCCCGAAGGATTTACGAACTCGACCACTAAGCTCCGCTGCCGTGACAACGCATGGCACCCCTGGGGGACGGGAGATACTTCAGGGGTCGAGAGTTGAGGAGAAGCGGTTGACCTCTCCCCCAGCTGAAGCAGGGGGATTCACCTCCTCACGGAGTGAGCTTCCTGTTTCACAGCCCGTCGCCGACCCGCTTTCACGGCGAGGGTTGGAGTACCAACCATCGGTCTTACACAAGCTCCACAGGCTCCATCCGCCAGCCCGGCGGTAGACCTGGCCAGCTTGGTTTTCGCCGACCGGGCGAGCTGATCGTAACATCTGTGGGTCAGGGCACGGTCTTCCGCCCTGAGGGCGAAACCCCGCTCCCTGCCCTGCTCCGCAGGAGTCCGTTTCTCCCCCGCAAGCGGGGGTACCCCCACCCCTCGCTTCAGCGAGGGGTATCCACGGAGGAATCAGATGACCAGGAAACCCGAGAACCCACCGAACTCACCCACCCCGCACGGCTCTTCGCCGGAGCGCGGTGTGCTCGACGAGGCACTCGAACCGGAGCAGATCCGTTCCCTGAACTCCGCCCTGCGCAAACTGTCCACAACCGAAGGCGCCGGCAAGGAGATGCAGGAGACGGCCAAGAGGCTGCTCTCCGGCCGCCTCGCCCTGCGCGACGCCCTGGACGACCCCGCCGTGTCCCGCGCCGTGGGCGGAGGCATGGCTTCCTTGCGCGGTCAGTGGGAGTCGCTGTCGGAGGACGAGCGCGATCAGGTCAGGCACGGCGAGCCGCTGGCCGGCGATGGCCCCTCCTCCAGCGGGCCGTCCGAGCCGGGGCGGTCGCAGAGCGAGGGCTCGCAGGCCGGGAAGAAGAACCAAGGGCGGCACAGCGGAGGGTTCTCGCTGTACTGATCACGCGGCACGACGTACGGGTTATGACTGGCGTTGCTTCCGGTACAGGGCGATGGCCTGCTCGGTCGGGTAGTTGGGGACGGTGACGGTTTCACCGGTCTCCTTCGACACCACGATCTTGGCTCCGCCGGGTGGGGCGGGCTGGGGGCTGCCGGATGCGTCGACGCTGGGTACGGCCCTGAATGCGCTGTCGGTGTCCCTTGATGTCGGGGCGGCCGACATGGCCCTCAGCGCGCTCGCACTCGCCGAGCCAGAGGTGCGGGACGTACTGCTGGACCGCCGAAACCATCTCCTGACGGCAGGGGGCAGGGAAAGGGAGGCGGTAGCGCAGACGGGGAAGGCCGGGGTGCAACGGTTCCTCGTCGCGGACCAGGGTCCACAGGACCGGGTCGTCCACATCGAGGGGACCGGTGGGGAGCAACTCCAGGGAGTAGACCTTCTGCCTTCGGCCGAACCTGCTCCAGTACAGGCCGACTCCGGCGAGGGCCTGCCAGGGGATGACGTTGCGAAGCTTTCCGTTCTCGACCCACAGGCCTGTGGCGTCGAGGAGGATCCGAGTGCGGCGGTTCGCCCAGTGGGCGATGAAGAGGAACACGCCCAACACACCGAGCAACAACAGGAACCCGAGGCCCGCGAACCCTGCCGGGTTGGACTCCCCCTTCTGGTTCCCGGTAGCAATGACGACAGCGCCGAAGACGCCGACAGCGCCCATCGCGATGAGCAGGACAGAGCAGGAGAGCCCGGTCATGGCGCCGCGGCGGCCGGTAGGAATGACCGTGGTGTCCGGGGCGGGGGAGGGCGTGTGCGAAGGCAACATGGTGCGTGAGCTTAGCGAATGACCTCCGCGGATCAGGCGCGGATCAGGTGGTCGGCCGGGTGTGCATCGTGCCCTGCGCGACCCCGGGCGGGACCTCCACCTGGCCGTCGTACTCGGTCATCGTCTTCTGCCAGATGGCATCCTGCTCGGCTTCGTTCTGCTCGTGTGCCACGCCCATCTTGGTGCAGGCGACCCCCATCCCGGCGATCCGTTCCGCAAGGCTGGCCATCGAGTCGTACATACCGTCGCGCAGGCCCTCGTAGACGACGCCGAACTTCTCGCCGATGTCGTCGTCCCCCCACGGCGGGGTGTCACCCTTCTCCAGAGCCGTCAGCCCGGTCTGCAGCGTGGTCACGGCCTTGGTGAAGTCCACACCGACGTTGAACATGTGGAAGCCCTCGGTCTTGAGGACCTCGGGATCGGAATTCATGAAGTCCGACGGCACAACTGCCCCCCGTGGCTCGTCATTTCTACTCTTCTGCTCTGTCGCAACGCCACCTTAGCGGTGACGCCCGTACGAGTCCCAGCCCCCCACAGGCACCAGCCCCCCAGGCAACGGAGAGGGGCGGCACCCACGCGGGTACCGCCCCTCCGGTCGCAGCGACCGAGCCTCAGAACCGAGCCGGCAGCCACCCCGTCTGAATCAGCTGCCCACCCCGACGGCGTGTGTGGAAGTACCCACGTCCGGGCGGCAGTTGCGTCGCCGTGAGGTTGCCGAGCAGCGCACCCTCCGCCCGGTCGCCGGAGAGCACGATGCCCTGGGCACCGAGCTCTCGCATCCGCTGCATCACCGGCTCGTACAGGGACCGGCTCGCACCGCCCGAGGCACGCGCGATGATGACGCGCAAGCCGACGTCACGGGCGAACGGCAGGTACTCCAGGAGCGGGGACAGCGGGTTCATGCCCGTCGCCACCAGGTCGTAGTCGTCGACGATGACGAACGCGTCCGGGCTGCTGTACCAGCTGCGGTTGCGCAGCTGCTCGGGCGTGACGTCCGGGCCCGGCATACGGCGGCCGAGCGAACCGGCCAGGCCTTCCAGCGTCTCCGACAGGGCGGGAGCCGACGCGCAGTACCGCGACAGGTGCGTCTCGGGCACGCCCTGCAGGTGGGCACGCCGGTAGTCACCCATGACGATCTTCGCCTGATCCGGTGTGTAGCGCTCGGTGATCTGCTTGATGAGCAGCCGCAGCACCGCGGACTTACCGGACTCGCTCTCGCCGAACACGATGAAGTGCGGGTCCGTCTCGAAGTCGACGAAGACCGGCGAGAGCGACGACTCGTCGATACCGATGGCGACACCGCGGTCCGGGTGCTCGAAGCCCTTGGGCAGCCGGTCCGAGGGCAGCATGGTGGGCAGCAGCCGTACGGCCGGAGCGTGGGGGCCCTGCCAGTTGTCGTTGACGCCGCGGAGGAGGATCGACGTCGCCTCGGACAGGTCGTCGGTCTCCGAGGAGCCGTCGACACGGGGCAGCGCCGCCATGAAGTGCAGCTTGTCCTGGGTCAGACCACGGCCCGGCACAGTGGCGGGGACGTTCTGCGCGACCTTGCGGTCGATCTCCGACTCCGTCGGGTCACCGAGCCGCAGTTCGATGCGGTTCTGCAGCATGTCCTTGAGCGCGGGCCGCACTTCGGTGTAGCGGCTCGCCGTCAGCATCACGTGCACACCGAAGCCGAGACCCCGCGTCGCGATCTCGGTGACCGTGGCCTCGAGCGCCTCGTAGTCCGTCTTGAAGGTGGCCCAGCCGTCGATGACGAGGAAGACATCCCCCCAGGGCTGGTCCGGCAGCTGGTTCGCGCTCCGGCGCTGACGGTAGGTCTGGATCGAGTCGACGTTGTTCGCGCGGAAGTATTCCTCGCGCGCGTTGAGGATGCCCTCGACCTCGCTGACCGTACGACGCACCTTCTCGGCGTCGAGACGGTTGGCGACTCCGCCGACGTGCGGCAGATCCTCCATCGAGATCAGACTGCCACCGCCGAAGTCCAGGCAGTAGAACTGCACTTCGGCAGGGGTGTGAGTGAGGGCGAACGACGAGATGAGCGAGCGCAGCAGCGTCGACTTGCCGGACTGCGGACCACCGACGAACAGGCCGTGGCCCGCACCGCCCGAGAAGTCCCGGTACAGCACGTCACGCCGCTGCTCGAACGGCTTGTCCACCAGACCGACCGGCACGTTGAGCCGGCCGAGCGCCGTGTACTCGGGCGCTGTCAGGCCGCGGTCCGGGACGACAGCGAGCGGGGGAGAACCTGGTCCAGCGAGGGTGCCTCGTCGAGCGGGGGCAGCCACACCTGGTGGGCGGGCGGTCCCTGGCTGACCATCCTGGCGACGAGGACGTCCAGGACAGTGTCGGCGAGCGCGTCGTCCACCCTGTGGTCGGGCTCCGGCTCCTCGATCACCGGCTGCGGGGGCAGCGTCACGTGCTCCGCCGAGAACAGCGCGGGCCGCAGCTGCGTCGAGCGGTGCACCCGGGACGGGCCCTCGCCGTGGTACGGCCCCGACACGTACGCCGCCTTGAAGCGGACCATGGTGTCGGTGTCGTACCGCAGATAGCCGGAGCCGGGGATCGACGGCAGGTGGTAGGCGTCCGGGACACCGATCGCCGTACGGGACTCGGCGGCGGAGAAGGTCCGCAGACCGATCCGGTACGACAGATAGGTGTCCAGGCCGCGCAGCTTGCCCTCTTCCAGGCGCTGCGACGCCAGCAGCAGGTGAACGCCCAGCGAACGGCCGATACGGCCGATCTGGATGAACATGTCGATGAAGTCGGGCTTGGCGGTGAGGAGTTCGGAGAACTCGTCGAGCACGATCACCAGCGAGGCCATCGGTTCCAGCGCGGCGCCCGCCGCCCGGGCCTTCTCATAGTCGTGCAGGTTGGCGTAGTTGCCGGCCGAGCGCAGCAGCTCCTGACGGCGCTGCGTCTCCCCCATGATCGAGTCACGCATACGGTCGACGAGGGTGAGGTCGTCGGCGAGGTTGGTGATCACGGCTGCGGTGTGCGGCATGTCCGCCATACCGGCGAAGGTCGCACCGCCCTTGAAGTCCGCGAGGATGAAGTTCAGCGTCTCCGAGGAGTGCGTCACCGCGAGACCGAGCACCAGCGTACGCAGTACCTCGGACTTGCCGGAGCCGGTCGCGCCGACGCACAGGCCGTGCGGGCCCATGCCCTCCTGAGAGGCCTCCTTGAGGTCCAGCATGACCGGCTCGCCGTTCTCGCCGACACCGATCGGCACACGCAGCCGCTCGTGCAGCGTGCGCGGACGCCAGGTGCGGGAGACGTCGACGGTGCCCGCGTCGCCGATGCCCATGAGGTCCGTGAAGTCCAGGTTGGACAGGAGGGGTTCGCCCTCCTCCGCGGAGCCGACCCGGAAGGGGGCGAGCTGCCGCGCCAGGGACTCGGCCTGCGCCGGGTTCAGCACATCGGGCTTGCCGGTGTACGCGGATTCATGGCCGACGAACAGCCGCATCCGGTCCGGCTTCACATAGGCCGTCAGACCGGCGCGCAGCTCCTCCTCCAGTTCGCCCGGGGCGATCTCCACGAACGTGACGCCCTGGAGGCCTTCGCTCCCGGCGAGTTCGGAGTCCGGCGGCACCGTGCCGCCGTCGAGCACCACGATCAGGTGCGGCTGGTCGTAGACGGGGGTCGCCTCACGGTTCCAGCGGGGCCTGTCGTCCAGCTGGTCCGCGAGCGCCTCCTCCAGCTCGCCGAGGTCGTCGAAGAGGAGCCGGGCCGAGCCCGCTCCGTCCTTGGCCTTCGGGTGCTGGCTGTGCGGCAGCCACTTGATCCAGTTCCAGTCCGCCGCCGCGGAGGGGTGTGCCACCACGGCGATCATCAGGTCCTCGGGCGAGTGCAGCGTCGCCAGCTGGGACAGGGACGCGCGGGCGCTGCCGTAGACCGTGTCGGTGTCGCCGCAGACCGTCACGTGGTAGAAGGCGCGCAACGAGATGGCGACGGGCAGGCCGTGCAGACTGCCGTGCGCGTCGAGGAATGCCTTCATGGCCGCCGCGGTCAGCGGTTCGAGTTCGTCCTTGGGGGCCGTCTCCGGGGCGACGAGCGGAGTGCTCAGCTGCTGGATGCCGCGGCCGATCCGTACGGAGGCGAAGTCCGCGTCGGTCGGGCGCCGCTCCCACAGGCGCTTGCCGTCGGCCGCCACCGCCCACAGCTGTTCCGGGTCGGGATGCTGGAACAGCTGGCTGCGCCGCTGCAGTTCCGCGGTCTTGTGCACGTCCCTGCGCACCTGCTCCAGATAGCGGAAGTAGTCACGCCGGTCCTGGGCCATCCCCCCGCCGGGGCCCTGCCGGGCCTTGGCGAACTGGGCGATCATCATGGCCAGGGTCGAGGCCAGCATGAGCCCGCCGACCACCTTCATATAGGCCTGGCCGGCTGTGAAGAAGAAGGCGACGGAACCCAGCATGCCCATCATGGGCAGCATGTTCATCAGCATGCTGTCGTCGCCCTCGCGCGGAATCTCGGGCGGCGTCTCGAGTTTGACCTCGCCGTCCGGGACGGCCGGGGGCACTGTCCGCGGTGGTCGTTTAATGATGACGACGCTCACCGATGCACTCATCCTTCGCGATTGATACGTCCTGGCACCGACGCCCCCGTGTACCGCGACGTGTTCTCGTTCGCGTAGGCGTCGTTCGCGTGTATAGGCGTCGATCTTACTGATGCGTCGCGTGCACGAGGAAGACAGGAGGATGGAGATGCGGAGCAGGTCCTGGGAGGAAGGGGGGAGGCGGGTCCTGCACCGGGTGCCACAACAGATATGGTGGCGCTCCGTGTCGTACGAGCGGCGCGAGGAAGCCTTGTCCAACAGGGGGAACACCAGGTGAGCACGGGGACTTCGACAGGTTTCTGCCGAATCACCATCGCAGCACCGGACAGTCGTGTCGATGTCGCGCTGCCCGAGGACCTGCCGATCCAGGACCTCTTTCCTGAGATCATCAGGCTCTCGGGCCTGATCCAGTCGGACACCAGTCCCTCTGGCTACCATCTTGTGACCCGCGAGGGTCAAGTGCTCGACGCGAGCCGTTCGTTGATCGAGCACCGGGTCAGAGACGGCGAGGTGCTGCTGCTGCGCACCTTCGCCGACTCACTGCCGCCGGCCGTGCACGACGACGTGGTGGACGCGATCGCAGCCGCCGTCAAGCAGGACGTCCGCAGCTGGAACGACAACCTGATGCGGATGGCCGGACTCGTCTCCGGCACGGTGCTGCTGATCATGCTCGGCTTCGTCTTCTGGTTCGCGGACCCGGTACGGCACGACATGTACGGCCTGCGGGGCCTCCTCGCCGGTGTGACGGCACTGGCCCTGACGGCACTCGCCGGCGTACGGGCCCGGGTGTACGACGACCGGGGTGCCGCGGTCGCGCTCGGTATCTCGGCGCTGCCGCACGCGCTCATCGCGGGCTCCGGTGCCTTTCCCCAGGACGCGGGCGAGGGTCCGGGAAGGATCCAGTTCCTCGTCGGCTGCGTCGCCGTCCTGCTGCTCTCCATCGTGCTGATCATGCTGCTGCCGCAGGGAGACGCCCCGTTCGTGGCCGCCGCGCTGGCGTCCGCGATCGGCGCCCTCGCCGTGTTCTGCGGCGTGCTCACCGAGGCGGCGCCGCGGGAGATCGCCGCCGGCACCGTGGTCGTCGCGCTGGCGGTCGTCGGCTTCCTGCCCGGATGGTCGGCACGCTTCGCCAAGCTGCCGATCGGTTTCCGCAACCCCGAGGACCTGGCCAGGTCCCGCCGTGAAGGCCGTGAGGGCGACCTCGAGGCCGTCGACGTCCAGCGCATCGTCGCCCAGACCAGCCGGGGCCACGAACTGCTGCTCGGTCTGGTCGGCGGTTGCGCTGCCGTCATCATCGGCGCGGGCGGCGCGGTGCTCGGCTTCAGCGACAGCGGCTGGGCCCAGCTGCTGGCCCTGTGCGCCGGCCTCGCCGCGATGCTGCGGGCGCGCCTGTTCCGCTACACCGCGCAGGTCACCTGCCTGTTCGTGGCCGGTGTGGTCACGCTCGCCCTGCTGATCCTCGGCCTCGCGATCTCGCCACCGGCCGACATCATCATGGATCTGCTCCAGGACAACCCCGGCCCGGTCAACGTCCGCACCCTGTGGCTCGGGGCCTCGGTCGGGGCCGGCGTGCTGCTGCTGATCGCGATCGCCCTGATCGTGCCGCAGAAGGGGCTCTCTCCCTTCTGGGGCCGCATGCTGGACCTCGCCGACTCGCTGGTGCTGCTGTCCCTGGTCCCGATCTGCCTGGCCGTCCTCGACGTCTACGGCAAGGTCCGCGGCGGCGTCTGACCGGCGCGGGGCCACGCAGGGCCGCCTGTCAAGAGCGTGCTCGTGTGCTGGTACTCTGGGTGACGGCCGTTTGTGTACGCGCCCCTGGATCCACCCGGGGGCAGCGCCCAGCGGATCCCCGCCTCCCGAGTCAACGGAAGCTCCCCTGAGAAGAAGACCAGGGGCACTCGGTGGCAATGAAGAAGACTCATGAGGAGTACGCGTGTCGCTCGACGCCGCTACGAAGAAGCAGATCATGGCCGAGTTCGGTACCAAGGAGGGCGACACCGGCTCCCCCGAGGTCCAGGTCGCCATGCTCTCGCGTCGGATCTCGGACCTGACCGAGCACCTCAAGACCCACAAGCACGACCACCACTCCCGTCGTGGTCTGCTGATCCTGGTCGGTCAGCGCCGCCGCCTGCTGCAGTACCTGGCCAAGAAGGACATCCAGCGCTTCCGTGCGCTGGTCGACCGCCTCGGCATCCGCCGCGGTGCGGCGGGCGCCAGGTAAGACGCCGTGAAGGGAGCGGTTCCCGGACATCTGGGGGCCGCTCCCTTTGCTGTACGTGCGGAGTGTCACCGCCCCTTTGTAGTGTGGTAGCACAACGCAGACGTACGCACGACGTGATGCGACAGCGCACACGACGCACGGCACCACACCGAACGAGGAGAAGCGCACCTCGCCGCCGCCGGTCCTCGGTAGTGGCCCCCGGGGAATGCGAACCCCGGGTGCTTCGATCGAAGACCGGCCCGCACCAGACGGAGCGCTTCTCCGCCACCGTCCCCCTGCCACACGGGCGGGACGGGACGAAAGACGAAAAGCATCGGAGAAAACGCTAGTGGAGAACGAGACCCACTACGCCGAGGCCGTCATCGACAACGGCTCCTTCGGCACCCGCACCATCCGCTTCGAGACGGGCCGCCTGGCCAGGCAGGCCGCCGGCTCCGCCGTGGCGTACCTGGACGACGACACCATGGTGCTGTCGGCCACCACCGCCTCCAAGAACCCCAAGGACCAGCTCGACTTCTTCCCCCTGACGGTGGACGTCGAGGAGCGGATGTACGCCGCCGGGAAGATCCCCGGCTCCTTCTTCCGCCGTGAGGGCCGGCCCTCCGAGGACGCGATCCTCACCTGCCGCCTCATCGACCGCCCGCTGCGCCCGTCCTTCAAGAAGGGCCTGCGCAACGAGATCCAGGTCGTCGCCACGATCATGGCGCTCAACCCCGACCACCTGTACGACGTCGTCGCGATCAACGCCGCGTCCGCGTCCACGCAGCTGGCCGGTCTGCCCTTCTCCGGCCCGATCGGCGGCGTCCGCGTCGCGCTGATCAAGCGGCCAGTGGGTGGCCTTCCCGACGCACACCGAGCTCGAGGACGCCGTCTTCGACATGGTCGTCGCGGGCCGCACCCTGGAGGACGGCGACGTCGCGATCATGATGGTCGAGGCCGAGGCCACCGAGAAGACCATCAAGCTGGTCAAGGGCGGCGCCGAGGCGCCGACCGAGGAGATCGTCGCCGCCGGTCTGGACGCCGCGAAGCCCTTCATCAAGGTGCTGTGCAAGGCCCAGGCCGACCTCGCCGCGAAGGCCGCCAAGCCCGACCGGCGAGTTCCCGGTCTTCCTCGACTACCAGGACGACGTCCTCGAGGCGCTCACCGCCGCCGTCAAGCGCCGAGCTCGCCCAGGCGCTCACCATCGCCGGCAAGCAGGAGCGCGAGGCCGAGCTGGACCGCGTCAAGGGCCTCGCCGCCGAGAAGCTGCTCCCGCGAGTTCGAGGGCCGCGAGAAGGAGATCTCCGCCGCGTACCGCTCGCTGACCAAGACCGCTGGTCCGCGAGCGCGTCATCAAGGAGAAGATGCGCATCGACGGCCGCGGCGTCACGGACATCCGTACGCTCGCCGCCGAGGTCGAGGCCATCCCGCGGGTGCACGGCTCGCGCGCTGTTCGAGCGTGGCGAGACCCAGATCCTGGGCGTCACCACCCTCAACATGCTCCGCATGGAGCAGCAGCTGGACACCCTCTCCCCGGTGACCCGCAAGCGCTACATGCACAACTACAACTTCCCGCCGTACTCCACCGGCGAGACCGGCCGCGTCGGCTCCCCGAAGCGCCGCGAGATCGGCCACGGCGCGCTCGCCGAGCGCGCCATCGTGCCGGTCCTGCCGACGCGCGAGGAGTTCCCGTACGCGATCCGTCAGGTGTCCGAGGCCCTCGGCTCCAACGGCTCGACGTCCATGGGCTCGGTCTGCGCCTCCACCATGTCGCTGCTGAACGCCGGTGTGCCGCTGAAGGCCCCCGTCGCCGGTATCGCCATGGGCCTGATCTCCCAGGAGATCGACGGCGAGACGCACTACGTCGACGCTCACCGACATCCTCGGTGCGGAGGACGCCTTCGGCGACATGGACTTCAAGGTCGCCGGCACGAAGGAGTTCGTGACCGCCCTCCAGCTCGACACCAAGCTGGACGGCATCCCGGCCTCCGTCCTGGCCGCCGCGCTGAAGCAGGCCCGTGACGCCCGCCTCCACATCCTCGACGTGATGATGGAAGCGATCGACACGCCGGACGAGATGTCCCCGAACGCCCCGCGGATCATCACCGTCAAGATCCCCGTGGACAAGATCGGCGAGGTCATCGGCCCCAAGGGCAAGATGATCAACCAGATCCAGGAGGACACCGGCGCCGACATCACGATCGAGGACGACGGCACGATCTACATCGGTGCCGGTCGACGGCCCGCAGGCCGAGGCCGCCCGCGCCACGATCAACGGCATCGCCAACCCGACCATGCCGGAGGTCGGCGAGCGCTACCTGGGCACGGTCGTGAAGACGACGACCTTCGGTGCGTTCGTGTCGCTGCTCCCCGGCAAGGACGGTCTGCTGCACATCTCGCAGATCCGCAAGCTCGCCGGTGGCAAGCGCGTGGAGAACGTCGAGGACGTGGTCGGCGTGGGCTCCAAGGTCCAGGTCGAGATCGCCGAGATCGACTCCCGCGGCAAGCTCTCCCTGATCCCCGTGATCGAGGGCGAAGCGACGAGCGACGGACGACGAGAGAAGGACGACAGCCGACAAGTGACGTCGAGTAGCTCCACGGCGACGGCCCGCACCTCCTCGGAGGCGCGGGCCGTCGCCCGTACCCAAACCCTGATCAAGGGCAAGAACGGCATCGGTACGGTCCGCAAGACCACCCTCCCCGGCGGCCTGCGCATCGTCACCGAGACCCTGCCCTCCGTGCGCTCCGCCACCTTCGGCATCTGGGCGCACGTCGGCTCCCGCGACGAGACGCCGGCCCTGAACGGCGCCACGCACTACCTGGAGCACCTGCTCTTCAAGGGCACGCACGGCGCAGTCCGCCCTGGACATCTCCTCCGCCATCGACGCGGTCGGCGGCGAGATGAACGCGTTCACGGCGAAGGAGTACACGTGCTACTACGCGCGCGTGCTCGACACCGACCTGCCGCTCGCCATCGACGTCGTCTGCGACATGCTCACCGGCTCGCTGATCCTCGAAGAGGACGTCAACGTCGAGCGCGGCGCCATCCTCGAAGAGATCGCGATGACCGAGGACGACCCGGGCGACTGCGTGCACGACCTGTTCGCGCACACCATGCTCGGCGACACCCCCCTCGGCCGCCCGGTCCTCGGCACGGTCGACACGGTCAACGCCCTCACCGCGGACCGCATCCGCCGCTTCTACAAGAAGCACTACGACCCGACGCACCTCGTCGTCGCCGCCGCGGGCAACGTCGACCACAACAAGGTCGTACGCCAGGTCCGCGCCGCCTTCGAGAAGGCCGGCGCCCTCAAGCAGCCGGACGCCACGCCCGATCGCCCCGCGCGACGGCTCGCCGCGCCATCCGCACCGCCGGCCGCGTCGAACTGCTCGGCCGCAAGACCGAGCAGGCCCATGTCGTCCTCGGCATGCCCGGCCTGGCCCGCACCGACGAGCGCCGCTGGGCCCTCGGCGTCCTCAACACCGCGCTCGGCGGCGGCATGTCCTCCCGCCTCTTCCAGGAGGTCCGGGAGAAGCGCGGCCTGGCCTACAGCGTGTACTCGTACACCTCGGGCTTCGCCGACTGCGGCCTCTTCGGCGTGTACGCGGGCTGCCGGCCGAGCCAGGTCCACGACGTGCTGAAGATCTGCCGCGACGAGCTCGACCAGGTCGCCGAGCACGGTCTGTCCGACGAGGAGATCGGCCGCGCCATCGGCCAGCTCGAGCGGCTCCACGGTCCTCGGCCTGGAGGACACCGGCGCGCTGATGAACCGTATCGGCAAGAGCGAGCTGTGCTGGGGCGAGCAGATGTCGGTCGACGACATGCTGGCCCGGATCGCCGCGGTCACCCCGGACGACGTACGCGACGTGGCCCGCGACATCCTGGGACAGCGGCCCTCGCTGTCGGTCATCGGCCCGCTCAAGGACAAGCAGGCGTCCCGCCTGCACGAAGCGGTCGCCTAACCGTCCGAATCCGACCGTAAGGAAGCAAGAACATGAGCAAGCTGCGCGTGGCGGTCCTCGGCGCCAAGGGCCGTATCGGCTCCGAGGCGGTACGGGCCGTCGAGGCCGCCGAGGACATGGAGCTGGTCGCCGCCCTCGGCCGCGGCGACAAGCTGGAGACGCTGGTGGAGACCGGCGCCCAGGTCGTCGTCGAACTGACCACGCCCGCCTCGGTCATGGGCAACCTCGACTTCTGCGTACGCCACGGCATCCACGCCGTCGTCGGCACCACCGGCTGGACCGACGAGCGCCTCGCGCAGCTGAACACCTCGCTGGCCGCGCTCCCCGGAGACGGGCGTGCTCATCGCGCCGAACTTCTCCATCGGCGCCGTGCTGACCATGAAGTTCGCGCAGATCGGCCGCGCCGTACTTCGAGTCCGTCGAGGTCGTCGAGCTGCACCACCCGAACAAGGTGGACGCCCCGAGCGGCACCGCCACGCGCACCGCCCAGCTCATCGCCGCGGCCCGCGCGCGAGGCGGGCAGCGCCCCGCAGCCCGACGCCACGGTCACGGCCCTGGACGGCGCCCGCGGGCGCGGACGTCGACGGCGTCCCCGTGCACGCCGTCCGGCTGCGCGGCCTGCTCGCCCACCAGGAGGTGCTGCTCGGCGGCGAGGGCGAGACCCTCACCATCCGCCACGACTCCCTGCACCACAGCAGCTTCATGCCGGGCATCCTGCTCGGCGTCCGCCGCGTGGTGGACCACCCCCGGCCTCACCTTCGGCCTGGAACACTTCCTCGACCTGGACTGAGCGGCGGACGACACCATGCGCGCGAAGATCACGTACGCCGTCACGGCCGCCGTCCTGGTCGTCTACTTCGTCCTGGTCGGCAGCCGCGGGGTGCATGCTCATCCAGACCGGCACGCTGCTCACCGTCACCTTCGGCGTGGCGGTCCTGATCCTGCCGGTGATCGGCGTGTGGTTCCTCTGGAAGAACACCCAGTTCGTCCGCAAGGCCAACCGGCTCGCCGCCGAACTCGACGCCGAAGGCGGCCTGCCCGTCGACGAGCTGAAGCGCACCCCGGGCGGCCGCATCGACCGCGACTCGGCCGACGAGGTCTTCGCCCGGCGCAAGGCCGAGACCGAGGACGCCCCGGACGACTGGCGCAGCTGGTTCCGCCTCGCCGTCGCCTACCACGACGCCCGCGACACCCCGCGCGCCCGCAAGGCGATGCAGCGCGCCATCGCCCTGCACGACGGGCAAGCCCGTACGGGCCTGAGCTTGGGCGGCACGACGAGTCGTACGACGAAGGGGCCGGCCGCACGCGCGGACCGGCCCCTTCGTCGCTGTCGCACTCAGCGCGTGCCGGTACTCGTCCGCCCACGCCTCGACGCGCGTCCGCGGCCCGGTCGAAGGCCTCGGGGCGCCCCAGGAAGTCCGCGTTGTGCGTGGTCAGCAGCGGCAGTCGGCTCATCGCCTGCCCGGTCCCGCGCGGACGAGGAGCAGCGCCTGCCCCTGCACGGTGCGCGGCAGCCCGAGCCAGCGCACCGGCTGCTGCACCGTCCGCACCGCCGACGACCTGCGCCCAGGGCGCCGTACGCGTCGCGAAGAAGCCCACCCGGCGCAGCTCCGTGCGCGCTCACCCACGACGCCCACGCGCAGCAGCCGCAGCGCAGACGGCGATGACGAGCAGCGCCGACGCCGAGGCAGACCGCGCCGCCCGGACAGCGTGCCGGCCAACGCGATGATCACCGCCGCGAACAGCACGTACGAGGCGAGCAGCAGCAGCAGCGCCGCCGCGCCGACCCGCCACGGGCCGGGCCGGTAGGGGCGCCGCCAGCGGTCGCGGTCGTCGAACGGCAGCGCGACGATCGTCCGCCGCCTCGTCGAACGCGCGGTCGGCCGTCAGGAAGGGCAGGGGCACGACTGATCCTCACTCAATCCACGCATCGGGCTGTGCCCGGTGAGGCTACCGAGCCGTGTCCCTGCTCACCACCCTCGGGGGTCCGGATGAGCACCCAGCTCGACGGCAGCGCTCAGCGGCTGTTCGACGCCTCGGACTGCTGCGTCTGCGCGGGCGACTGGTCCTGTCGACAGCGCGGGCATCCCGAACAGCAGGGAGCCCGACGAGCCCGGCGACGACGGTGAGACCTATGAGCCAGCGCCCGGCCAGCTCGCGAGGCGGAGGCACGCTCACGGGGCGGGGGAGTGACATTGCTGCGGAACCTGTCGGCTTCGGCGATGAAGGCGAACGGAACGGGCTCGCGCCGACGGAACATGGAGACTGCTTCTCCTCGGGACTCGGGGGACGGTCGAACGGATCAGTGCTCACCAAGACAGACGAGCGAGCGCCCCAAAAGGTGCCCCGTTTCACCGAATTCGCAGAAGTTCGGCGAAGAATGTCGCGGCCGGCACCGAACGCCCCGTTGTCAGTGCCGGGCCGTAGAGTGGGCGCCGCCCGAGCCAGCGATGGGAAGGACCCCGCAAGCCGTGACCGACACCCCCGCCGACGACCTCAAGCCCAGCTTCCGCAGCGATGTCACCGTCGAGCTGGTCAAGCACAGCGCGGCCGACTCCGACGTGCTGTTCGCCGCCCGCGTCTCCACCGCCGGGGAGCAGTCCCTGGACGAGCTGCAGAAGGACCCGGAGCGCTCCAAGGGCCTGATCAACTACCTGATGCGGGACCGGCACGGCAGCCCGTTCGAGCACAACTCGATGACGTTCTTCATCAGCGCCCCGATCTTCGTCTTCCGCGAGTTCATGCGGCACCGCGTGGGCTGGTCGTACAACGAGGAGTCCGGCCGCTACCGGGAGCTCCAGCCGGTCTTCTACGTCCCGGACGAGTCCCGCAAGCTGGTCCAGGAGGGCCGCCCGGGCAAGTACGTCTTCGTCGAGGGCACCCAGGAGCAGCAGGAGCTCGTCGAGCCGCGTCATGGAGGACTCGTACCGGCAGGCGTACGAGGCGTACCAGGAGATGCTCGCCGCCGGCGTCGCCCGCGAGGTCGCCCGCGCGGTCCTCCCGGTCGGCCTCTACTCCTCGATGTACGCCACGTGCAACGCCCGCTCGCTGATGCACTTCCTCGGCCTGCGCACCCAGCACGAGCTGGCCAAGGTCCCGTCCTTCCCGCAGCGGGAGATCGAGATGGTCGGCGAGAAGATGGAGGCGGAGTGGGCCAAGCTCATGCCGCTCACCCACGCCGCCTTCAACGCCAACGGCCGCGTGGCGCCGTAGCGCACCCCGCGCGGCACCCGGCACAGATGTACGGGTCAGCCGAGCGAAGTGTCCGTATTGCGGCATTTCGAGAAGTTCATCTAGGCTGATCAAACGGACCCGGCACTGCTTGAACCCCCGAGCAGGCAGTGCCGGGCTCCACCTTTGTCACGACTTGTCGCCGCCCCCGAGGGCAGACCGCGCGCTGAGCAGCGAGTAGCGTGTTACCCATGGCTCCGACCTCCACTCCGCAGACCCCCTTCGGGCGGGTCCTCACCGCCATGGTCACGCCCTTCACGGCGGACGGCGCACTCGACCTCGACGGCGCGCAGCGGCTCGCCGCCCACCTGGTGGACGCAGGCAACGACGGCCTGGTCATCAACGGCACCACCGGCGAGTCCCCGACCACCAGCGACGCGGAGAAAGCGCAGCTCGTACGAGCCGTACTGGAGGCGGTCGGCGACCGGGCCCACGTCGTCGCCGGCGTCGGCACCAACGACACCCGCCACAGCATCGAGCTGGCCCGCGCCGCCGAGCAGCGCCGGCGCGCACGGCCTCCTCGCCGTCACGCCGTACTACAACAAGCCCCCGCAGGAGGGCCTGTACCGGCACTTCACGGCCATCGCCGACGCCACCGAGCTGCCGGTGATGCTCTACGACATCCCCGGCCGCAGCGGCGTCCCGATCGACACCGAGACGATCGTCCGCCTCGCCGAGCACCCGCGCATCGTCGCCAACAAGGACGCCAAGGGCGACCTCGGCCGCGCCAGCTGGGCCATCGCCCGCACCGGCCTCGCCTGGTACTCCGGCGACGACATGCTCAACCTCCCGCTGCTCTCCGTCGGCGCGGTCGGCTTCGTCTCCGTCGTCGGCCACGTCGTCACCCCCGAGCTGCGCGCCCTGCTCGACGCCCACCTCAGCGGCGACGTCCAGAAGGCCACCGAGATCCACCAGAAGCTGCTCCCGGTCTTCACCGGCATGTTCCGCACCCAGGGCGTCATCACCACCAAGGCCGCGCTCGCCCTCCAGGGCCTGCCCGCCGGGCCGCTGCGCCTGCCCCTGGTCGAGCTCTCCCCCGAGGAGACCGCGCAGCTCAAGATCGATCTTGCCGCCGGCGGGGTACAGCTCTGATCACAGACTTCACAACTGAATACGCAGGACCACCGAGCCGAACGGCCGCACCACCAGACAACTGCAACTGCACGAACGTCATGCGCGCCACGTGCCCTGCCGGGTACGTGGCGCGCGTGGTGAGGAGAGTCTTTTGAGTCATCCGCATCCTGAACTCGGCCCGCCGCCGAAGCTCCCCGAGGGCGGCCTGCGCGTCACCCCGCTCGGCGGCCTCGGCGAGATCGGCCGCAACATGACCGTCTTCGAGTACGGCGGCCGCCTGCTGATCGTCGACTGCGGCGTCCTCTTCCCCGAGGAGGAGCAGCCCGGAATCGACCTGATCCTGCCGGACTTCACGTCCATCAGGGACCGCCTCGACGACATCGACGGCATCGTCCTCACGCACGGCCACGAGGACCACATCGGCGGCGTCCCCTTCCTGCTGCGGCGAGAAGCCGGACATCCCGCTGATCGGCTCCAAGCTGACCCTCGCCCTGATCGAGGCCAAGCTCCAGGAGCACCGCATCCGCCCGTACACCCTCGAGGTCGACGGAGGGCCACCGCGAGCGCATCGGCCCCTTCGACTGCGAGTTCGTCGCGGTCAACCACTCCATCCCGGACGCCCTCGCCGTCGCCATCCGCACCCCCGCGGGCATGGTGGTCCACACCGGCGACTTCAAGATGGACCAGCTCCCGCTGGACGGCCGCCTCACCGACCTGCACGCCTTCGCCCGGCTCGAGCGAGGAGGGCATCGACCTGCTGCTCTCCGACTCGACGAACGCCGAGGTCCCGGGCTTCGTCCCGCCCGAGCGCGACATCTCCAACGTCCTGCGGCAGGTCTTCGCGAGCGCCCAGAAGCGGATCATCGTGGCCAGCTTCGCCAGCCACGTGCACCGCATCCAGCAGATCCTCGACGCCGCCCACGAGTACGGCCGCCGGGTCGCCTTCGTCGGCCGCTCGATGGTCCGCAACATGGGCATCGCCCGCGACCTGGGCTACCTGAAGGTCCCGGCCGGGCCTGGTCGTCGACGTCAAGACGCTCGACGACCTGCCGGACGACGAGGTCGTGCTGGTCTGCACGGGCTCCCAGGGCGAGCCGATGGCCGCCCTGTCCCGGATGGCCAACCGCGACCACCAGATCCGCATCGTCCAGGGCGACACGGTGATCCTGGCGTCGTCCCTCATCCCGGGCAACGAGAACGCGGTCTACCGCGTGATCAACGGCCTGACCCGCTGGGGCGCCAACGTCGTCCACAAGGGCAACGCCAAGGTCCATGTCTCCGGCCACGCCTCGGCCGGCGAGCTGCTGTACTTCTACAACATCTGCAAGCCGCAAGAACCTGATGCCGGTCCACGGCGAATGGCGCCACCTGCGCGCCAACGCCGAGCTGGGCGCCCTGACCGGCGTCCCGCACGACCGCATCGTCATCGCCGAGGACGGCGTCGTCGTCGACCTCGTCGACGGCAAGGCCAAGATCGTCGGCAAGGTCCAGGCGGGCTACGTGTACGTCGACGGCCTCTCGGTCGGCGACGTCACCGAGCCCTCCCTCAAGGACCGCCGCATCCTCGGCGACGAGGGCATCATCTCGGTCTTCGTGGTGGTGGACAGCACCACCGGCAAGATCGTCGGCGGCCCGCACATCCAGGCCCGCGGCTCCGGCATCGAGGACGCGGCCTTCGCCGCGTCGTCCCGAAGATCGACGAGGCCCTGGCCAAGTCGGCCCAGGACGGCGTCGTCGGAGCCCCACCAGCTCCAGCAGCTGATCCGCCGCACGGTGGGCAAGTGGGTCTCCGACACCTACCGCCGCCGCCCGATGATCCTCCCCGTCGTCGTCGAGGTCTGACGCCACGTCGACGCGTGACCTGGAGCGGGGCGCCTCGATTTGCATCGAGGCGCCCCGCTCCAGTACGTTTACGGCTCCGCCGAACGGGAACCCGGCGCACTGTGCGCTGGAGCAGCCCGAGCGGGCGGGAATTCCGACTCAGAACTCTGATAAAGTCGGAGTCGCCGAAAGGGAAACGCGAAAGCGGCCACTGGAAACGAACCGAGGAAACGGAACGGAAAAGATCTGGTAAAGTTGGAAACGCAAGACCGAAGGGAAGCGCCCGGAGGAAAGCCTGTGAGAGGGTGGTACGAAGGAAGCGTCCGTTCCTTGAGAACTCAACAGCGTGCCAAAAGTCAACGCCAGATATGTTGATACCCCGTCCGTCCGGAACTTTGTCGGTGGGTGTGAGGTTCCTTTGAAGTAAAACACAGCGAGGACGCTGTGAACGGCCGGGATTATTCCTCCTGGTTGTTCCGCTCTCGTGGTGTGATGCGCCGGATTACCGGTAAACATTCACGGAGAGTTTG
>CAVQGD010000038.1:0-2500 GCA_963711935.1 uncultured Actinomycetota bacterium | reverse complement strand
CTTTTGAAGAATGAGCCTGCGAGTTTGCGGTGTGTTGCGAGGTTAACCCGTGTGGGGAAGCCGTAGCGAAAGCGAGTCCGAATAGGGCGTTTGAGTAGCGTGCTCAAGACCCGAAGCGGAGTGATCTAGCCATGGGCAGGTTGAAGCGGAGGTAAGACTTCGTGGAGGACCGAACCCACCAGGGTTGAAAACCTGGGGGATGACCTGTGGTTAGGGGTGAAAGGCCAATCAAACTCCGTGATAGCTGGTTCTCCCCGAAATGCATTTAGGTGCAGCGTCGTGTGTTTCTTGCCGGAGGTAGAGCACTGGATAGGCGATGGGCCCTACCGGGTTACTGACCTTAGCCAAACTCCGAATGCCGGTAAGTGAGAGCGCGGCAGTGAGACTGTGGGGGATAAGCTCCATGGTCGAGAGGGAAACAGCCCAGAGCATCGACTAAGGCCCCTAAGCGTACGCTAAGTGGGAAAGGATGTGGAGTCGCAGAGACAACCAGGAGGTTGGCTTAGAAGCAGCCACCCTTGAAAGAGTGCGTAATAGCTCACTGGTCAAGTGATTCCGCGCCGACAATGTAGCGGGGCTCAAGCGTACCGCCGAAGTCGTGTCATTGCAGCATGAGGGCCAACGGCTGCTGTGATGGGTAGGGGAGCGTCGTGTGCCGGGTGAAGCAGCCGCGGAAGCGAGTTGTGGACGGTTCACGAGTGAGAATGCAGGCATGAGTAGCGATACACACGTGAGAAACGTGTGCGCCGATTGACTAAGGGTTCCTGGGTCAAGCTGATCTGCCCAGGGTAAGTCGGGACCTAAGGCGAGGCCGACAGGCGTAGTCGATGGATAACCGGTTGATATTCCGGTACCCGCTTTGAAGCGCCCAACATTGAATCAGGTGATGCTAAGTCCGTGAAGCCGCCCTGGATCTCTTCGGAGTGAAGGGGAGTGGTGGAGCCGACGGACCAGAGCTGGTAGTAGGTGAGTGATGGGGTGACGCAGGAAGGTAGTCCAGCCCGGGCGGTGGTTGTCCCGGGGTAAGGGTGTAGGCCGTGTGTAGGTAAATCCGTCACACATGTAGGCTGAGACCTGATGCCGAGCCGATTGTGGTGAAGTGGATGATCCTATGCTGTCGAGAAAAGCCTCTAGCGAGTTTCATGGCGGCCCGTACCCTAAACCGACTCAGGTGGTCAGGTAGAGAATACCGAGGCGTTCGGGTGAACTATGGTTAAGGAACTCGGCAAAATGCCCCCGTAACTTCGGGAGAAGGGGGGCCATCGCTGGTGATGGGACTTGCTCCTTGAGCTGGGGGTGGCCGCAGAGACCAGCGAGAAGCGACTGTTTACTAAAAACACAGGTCCGTGCGAAGCCGTAAGGCGATGTATACGGACTGACGCCTGCCCGGTGCTGGAACGTTAAGGGGACCGGTTAGTCACATTTCGGTGTGGCGAAGCTGAGAACTTAAGCGCCAGTAAACGGCGGTGGTAACTATAACCATCCTAAGGTAGCGAAATTCCTTGTCGGGTAAGTTCCGACCTGCACGAATGGCGTAACGACTTCTCGACTGTCTCAACCATAGGCCCGGTGAAATTGCACTACGAGTAAAGATGCTCGTTTCGCGCAGCAGGACGGAAAGACCCCGGGACCTTTACTATAGTTTGATATTGGTGTTCGGTTCGGCTTGTGTAGGATAGGTGGGAGACTGTGAAGTCGGGCACGCCAGTCGGTTGTGGAGTCGTTGTTGAAATACCACTCTGGTCGTGCTGGATGTCTAACCTGGGTCCGTGATCCGGATCAGGGACAGTGTCTGGTGGGTAGTTTAACTGGGGCGGTTGCCTCCTAAAGAGTAACGGAGGCGCCCAAAGGTTCCCTCAGCCTGGTTGGCAATCAGGTGGTGAGTGTAAGTGCACAAGGGAGCTTGACTGTGAGACTGACGGGTCGAGCAGGGACGAAAGTCGGGACTAGTGATCCGGCGGTGGCTTGTGGAAGCGCCGTCGCTCAACGGATAAAAGGTACCCCGGGGATAACAGGCTGATCTTCCCCAAGAGTCCATATCGACGGGATGGTTTGGCACCTCGATGTCGGCTCGTCGCATCCTGGGGCTGGAGTCGGTCCCAAGGGTTGGGCTGTTCGCCCATTAAAGCGGTACGCGAGCTGGGTTTAGAACGTCGTGAGACAGTTCGGTCCCTATCCGCTGTGCGCGTAGGAGTCTTGAGAAGGGCTGTCCCTAGTACGAGAGGACCGGGACGGACGAACCTCTGGTGTGCCAGTTGTCCTGCCAAGGGCATGGCTGGTTGGCTACGTTCGGGAGGGATAACCGCTGAAAGCATCTAAGCGGGAAGCCTGCTTCGAGATGAGGACTCCCACCCCCTTGATGGGGTTAAGGCTCCCAGTAGACGACTGGGTTGATAGGCCAGATATGGAAGCCCGGTAACGGGTGGAGTTGACTGGTACTAATAGGCCGAGGGCTTGTCCTCAGTTGCTCGCGTCCACTGTGTTGGTTCTGAAACCACGA
>CAVQGD010000037.1:0-104906 GCA_963711935.1 uncultured Actinomycetota bacterium | reverse complement strand
ATGTGGGCCATCACCTTGTGTTCGGTCTGGCCGATGATCAAGGGGAAGGTGTGAAGACGACGAAGCGACGAGAGTCGCAGGGCGACATCGAGCGCGTCGTTCACGGCGTGCCTCCTGCGTGGTCGGGGGGCGGGGGTGAGGTCGGCGTGGAGGCGTCTTCCGGGTTCGGTGTCGGTGCCGGTGCCGGTGTCGGTGTCGGTGCCGGTGCCGGTGTCGGCCCGGGTTCGTCGAAGGCGGGACGGGCGTGGTGCCAGGGGGCGTCCGTGCTGCGCGGGGTGGTGGGCGGTGTGGTGGGCGCCTTCGGGCCGGGGCGCTCGGGGCGGGGCGTGGCCGAGGGCTCGCCCGGGGTGGTGCGGGCGCCAGTGGTACGGGCACCGGGGGTGCGGGCGCCGGCGGCGCGGGACGGGCGGTCGCGGGCGGAACGGGACGGGGCTGGGGGGAGTTGGCCCTTCAGGGGACCCCACTCGTTGGGGTCGGGGACGCCCGGGGGGAGCATCTGGCGGCGCTTGGGGCCGCCGTGCTCGGACTCGCCGGGTTCCTTCGCGCCCGGCCAGGCCTTGGCCACGCGTGCGGCCAGGACGAAGTCCTTGCGCAGAGGGTGCCCCTCGAAACCCTCGGGCAGCAGGAGCGGATCGAGGCCAGGGTGGCCCTCGAAGGTGACGCCGAACATCTCGTGGGTCTCGCGCTCGTGCCACGCGGCGCCCGCGTATACGGCGGTCACGGTCGGCAGGGCCGGTGACTCGTGCGGGACCGTCGTACGGACCAGCAGGCGGCGCACGGGGGAGAGAGCGACGACGTGGGCTGCGACGCGGAAGCCCGTGCCGGGTTCGTCGACCGCGCTCAGCCAGTCGAAGTAGGTGCAGCCCAGCACGGAGCGGGCCGTGCGGAGCGCTTCCGTCCAGGATGCGGAGGGGACATCCACGGTGAGGACGCCGTACGACTCCTCAGCCGTGGCCCCGGCGCCGAAGAGTTCCTCAACGGGGGCAGGAAGCCAGCCGGTCACCGGTCCCCCTTCCCTGCGACAGCCCCACCAGCCGCACCAGCCCCACCAGCCGCACCGCCGGCTCCACCAGCGCCGCCCCCACCAACCGCACCATGGGTGCCACCTGCCGTGGGCGTCGGCTGCGGCACGAGCCCGCTCCGCAGCGCGGCCGCCGAGGGGCGCGCTCCCGCATCCGCAACGATCCCGTTACCGGTACCGCCCTCATAGCCAGTACCGACCCCGTTACCAGTACCGCCCCCGCTGCCGTACCGCTCCCCCAGCGACTCGTGCGCGATCTTCTCCTGGAGTTTCAGGATGCCCTGGAGGAGGGCCTCCGGACGGGGCGGGCAGCCGGGGACGTACACATCGACGGGGATGATCTGGTCGACGCCCTTTGTCACGGAGTACGAGTCCCAGTAGGGCCGCCGCAGTTGCTGCAGGCGCCGAACGAGATGACGTACTTCGGCTCCGGCATCTGCTCGTACAGGCGCTTCACGGCCGGTGCCATCTTGTCCGTCACCGTACCGGAGACGATCATCAGGTCGGCCTGACGCGGACCGGGCGCGAACGGGATCACGCCGAGGCGGATGAAGTCGTGGCGGGCCATCGACGCGGCGATGAACTCGATGGCGCAGCAGGCCAGGCCGAAGTTGAAGACCCAGAGCGAGTAGCGGCGGCCCCAGTTCAGGATCACCTTCATCGGCTCGGGGGCAAGGCGCGCGAGGGTACCGAGGCGCTTCGGTTCCGGCAGGAGAACCGGGCGTCGCACGGGGCATCCGGCGCCCCCCCCTCCTCCGCTCCCGCCGCTCTCGTACTCGCGGCCCCTCGCCTCCCGGCGCCTTCGGGACTCCTGGCGCTCCTGGCCTCACATCCATGTCAGGACGCCCTTCTTGTATGCGTACAGCAGGCCGACGGCCAGGAAGCCCAGGAAGAGGAACATCTCCACGAGCGTCGTCGCACCGTAGCCGGGGGCGGCGAACACCGTCGCCCAGGGGAACAGGAAGATCGAGTCGACGGCGAAGATCACGTACAGGAAGGCGTACACGTAGTAGCGGACCTGGGTGTGCGCCCAGCCCTCGCCGACGGGGTCGACCCCGCACTCGTACGTGAGGAGCTTCTCGGGGGTGGGGACAACGGGGCGCAGCAGGCGGCCCGCGCCGAAGGCGACCGCGACGAACAGCACGCCGATGACCGCGAGCAGTCCGACGACCGAGTAGGACTGGAAGTAATCCGCCGCGACAACCGTCGGTTCCGACACGTCCGTCCCTCGCTCCCTGAGTTCGCCCCTGGCGGTCTCGACCTGGTGGCCTTGAACTAGTGCCCTTGAACTAGTGGCCTTGACCTGGTGGTCTTCGCGATCGCCGTGGTTCGGCGATCTGTACGTGAAGCTGTACGTGAATCCGTATGCGAATCCGTATGCGATCTGTACGCACGGGAGTCTAGGCCCTGCTAAAGAAACGGTAAGCAGCCCGTCACCGCTTGAACGGTAACTCGCCACGGCTTGACATGCGGAGGCCGTCCGGGATGCCGGGAAGAGTGTGGATTTTCCCTGTCATAACAGGTCAGGGCGTCGGGCTGTCTCAGAATTGCGTCTGTTATGCGAACAGTCAGGGGAAGGTGACCCTTACCGACGTAGGGTGGACCTTGGGAAGGTCGTCGGGACGGCCGCTCCCAGACAGCCGCCTCAAGGGAGGTCCAGTTCAGTGACCAGCCAGGTCAGCAGCCCAGCGGAGTCGGCCGACGAGGCCATTGTGGGAGAACAGGAGCGGGGACAGGACGCGGGAGAGGACGCGGGTACGAAGGACGTCCGCCGGCTCGATCGGGTGATCATCCGCTTCGCGGGGGACTCCGGGGACGGCATGCAGCTCACCGGCGACCGGTTCACCTCGGAAACGGCGTCCTTCGGCAATGACCTGTCCACGCTGCCGAACTTCCCCGCCGAGATCCGGGCCCCCGCTGGCACCCTCCCGGGTGTCTCGTCCTTCCAGCTGCACTTCGCCGACCATGACATCCTCACCCCGGGTGACGCGCCGAACGTGCTGGTCGCGATGAATCCGGCCGCGCTGAAGGCGAACGTGGGGGATCTGCCGCGCGGCGCGGAGATCATCCTCAACACGGACGAGTTCACCAAACGGGCGATGCAGAAGGTCGGATACGCGGCCAGCCCGCTGGAGGACGGGTCGCTCGACGGCTACAGCGTCCATCCGGTGCCGCTGACGACGCTGACCGTGGAGGCGCTGAAGGAGTTCGACCTCTCGCGCAAGGAGGCCGAGCGCAGCAAGAACATGTTCGCGCTGGGCCTGCTGTCATGGATGTACCACAGGCCGACCGAGGGCACCGAGAAGTTCCTGAAGTCCAAGTTCGCCAAGAAGCCGGCCATCGCGGCCGCGAACATCGCCGCGTTCCGCGCCGGCTGGAACTTCGGGGAGACGACCGAGGACTTCGCCGTCTCCTACGAGGTGGCGCCGGCGGCCACGGCCTTCCCGGCCGGTACGTACCGGAACATCTCGGGGAACCTGGCTCTGTCCTACGGGCTGATCGCCGCGTCCCGCCAGTCGGACCTGCCGCTGTATCTGGGCTCGTACCCGATCACTCCGGCCTCGGACATCCTGCACGAGCTGAGCAAGCACAAGAACTTCGGCGTACGGACCTTCCAGGCCGAGGACGAGATCGCGGGTATCGGCGCGGCGCTGGGAGCGGCTTTCGGCGGATCGCTGGGGGTGACCACGACCTCCGGGCCGGGTGTGGCGCTGAAGAGCGAGACGATCGGGCTGGCGGTCTCGCTGGAGCTGCCTCTGCTGGTCATCGACATCCAGCGCGGCGGGCCGTCCACCGGTCTGCCGACCAAGACCGAGCAGGCGGACCTGCTGCAGGCGATGTTCGGGCGCAACGGCGAGGCTCCGGTCCCGGTGATCGCGCCGCGCACCCCCGCCGACTGTTTCGACGCGGCCCTGGAGGCGGCCCGGATCGCGCTGACGTACCGCACGCCGGTGATGCTGCTGAGCGATGGCTACCTGGCCAACGGCTCGGAGCCGTGGCGCATCCCCGACCTGGAGGAACTGCCGGATCTGCAGGTGCAGTTCGCCCAGGGCCCGAACCACACCCTCGACGACGGCACCGTGGTCTTCTGGCCCTACAAGCGCGACCCGCAGACCCTCGCCCGCCCCTGGGCGATCCCGGGCACGCCGGGCCTGGAGCACCGTATCGGCGGCATCGAGAAGCAGGACGGCACGGGCAACATCTCCTATGACCCGGCCAACCACGACTTCATGGTGCGCACCCGCCAGGCGAAGATCGACGGCATCGACGTCCCCGACATCGAGGTCGACGATCCCGCACGGGGACGCCGAGACGCTGGTGCTGGGCTGGGGCTCGACGTACGGGCCCATCACGGCGGCGGTACGGCGGCTGCGCAGGGCCGGAGAGTCCATCGCGCAGGCGCATCTGCGGCACCTCAACCCCTTCCCGCGGAATCTCGGCACGGTGCTGCGGCAGTACGACAAAGTCGTGATCCCCGAGATGAACCTCGGTCAGCTCGCCACGCTGATCCGGGCGAAGTACCTGGTGGACGCCCACTCGTACAGCCAGGTCAACGGCATGCCGTTCAAGGCGGAACAGCTCGCCACGGCGCTCAAGGAGGCCATCGATGGCTGAGACGTCCACGGAAGGCACGGACACGATCGAGGCGCTTTCCCTCGTGCCCAAGGCCGAGGCCAGGCAGTCCATGAAGGACTTCAAGTCCGATCAGGAAGTGCGCTGGTGCCCCGGCTGCGGTGACTACGCGATCCTCGCGGCCGTCCAGGGCTTCATGCCCGAGCTGGGCCTCGCCAAGGAGAACATCGTCTTCGTCTCGGGCATCGGCTGCTCGTCCCGCTTCCCGTACTACATGAACACGTACGGCATGCACTCCATCCACGGCCGGGCGCCCGCCATCGCGACGGGCCTGGCCTCCTCGCGCCGCGACCTGAGCGTGTGGGTGGTCACCGGTGACGGTGACGCGCTGTCCATCGGCGGCAACCACCTGATCCACGCGCTGCGGCGCAATGTGAACCTGAAGATCCTGCTGTTCAACAACCGGATCTACGGCCTGACCAAGGGCCAGTACTCGCCGACGTCGGAGGTCGGGAAGATCACCAAGTCGACGCCGATGGGCTCGCTGGACGCGCCGTTCAACCCGGTGTCGCTGGCGCTCGGCGCCGAGGCGTCCTTCGTGGCCCGCACGGTCGACTCCGACCGCAAGCACCTCACCGAGGTGCTGCGGCAGGCCGCCGCCCACCCGGGCACGGCGCTGGTGGAGATCTACCAGAACTGCAACATCTTCAACGACGGCGCCTTCGAGGTCCTCAAGGACAAACAGCAGGCCGCAGGAAGCCGTGATCCGGCTGGAGCACGGGCAGCCGATCCGCTTCGGCACGCCGACGAGCTCGCCGAGGGCGTCGTCCGCGACCCGGCGACCGGTGACCTGCAAGGTCGTCACGGTCACCCCGGAGAACGAGGCACAGGTCCTGGTCCACGACGCCCACGCCGCCTCCCCGACCACCGCCTTCGCGCTCTCCCGGCTGGCCGACCCGGACACGCTGCACCACACCCCGATCGGCGTCTTCCGGTCACGTGCGACCGTCCGGTCTACGACGCGCAGATGGCCGACCAGCTGGACACCGCCGTCGAGCAGAACGGCAAGGGCGACCTGGCCGCGCTGCTGGCGGGCAAGGACACCTGGACCGTCGTCGGCTGACGAGCTCGACGAGGCTGGGGAGGCTGGGAGGCCGGGAGTGCTGAGGATCAGGCTGCGCTCGGCGGACCGTTCTTGGCGGACCGTCTGCCGTCACCCCCGTCGCAGCCCCCGTCGCAGCCCCTGCCGCACCCGCCGTCCGTCATGACCGTATAGCGATACGGGTATGACAGGCGGGGGTGCCCGGCGTTACCTTCGTCAGGGTCGCACCACTGCGGCTCGCGAGAACGGAGGAGCCGTTGAGCCGGGCAGCCGACGAGCGCGAGCACCGCACAGGCCTGCTGTACGGCCTTGCCGCGTACGGCATGTGGGGTCTCGTTCCCCTTTTCTGGCCTCTGCTGAAGCCCGCCGGGGCCGTCGAGATACTCGCCCACCGGATGGTCTGGTCCCTCGCTCTCGTCGGCGTCGCGCTGCTGGTGCTGCGGCGCTGGGCCTGGGCCGGTGAACTGCTGCGGCAGCCGCGCAGACTGGGCCTGGTCGCGATCGCGGCGACGGTCATCACCGTCAACTGGGGCGTCTACATCTGGGCTGTGAACGCCGGGCAGGTGGTCGAGGCCTCCCTCGGGTACTTCATCAACCCACTGGTGACCATCGCCCTCGGTGTGCTTCTGCTGAAGGAGCGGCTGCGGCCGGTGCAGTGGGCCGCGGTCGGCATCGGCTTCACCGCCGTCCTCGTCCTCACCCTCGGGTACGGGCGTCTGCCGTGGATCTCCCTCTGCCTCGCCTTCTCCTTCGCCACGTACGGCCTGGTGAAGAAGAAGGTCAACCTCGGCGGTACGGAGTCGCTGGCCGCCGAGACCGTGTTCCAGTTCCTGCCCGCGCTCGCCTATCTGCTGTGGCTGGGAGCACAGGGCGACTCCGCCTTCGGAACGGAGGGCGCGGGGCACATCGCACTGCTCGCCTCGACCGGCCTCGTCACCGCGCTGCCGCTGGTCTGCTTCGGTGTGGCCGCGATCCGGGTGCCGCTGTCCACGCTGGGGCTCCTGCAGTACATGGCGCCCGTCTTCCAGTTCCTGCTCGGTGTCCTCTACTTCCACGAGGCCATGCCGCCCGAGCGCTGGGCGGGCTTCGCACTCGTCTGGCTGGCGCTGTCGCTGCTGGTCTGGGACGCGCTGCGCACGGTACGCCGGGCGGCCCGGGCGCTTGGCGAGGAAACCGGATCGGGTGAGCCGCATGCTGTGCGTGGCGAGAGCCAAGCGCGTACACCGTGCTGATCGCGTACACCGTGCTGATCGAGAGCCAGGACAGTACACGCACCTCCAAGCTTTGCCCTGTCGAACCGGGCTGGTTTCCACCCGGCTGGTTTCCACCCGGCTGGTGTTGATCGGGGAAGACCTGTGGGTCGCTGACCCGCAGGCAGCGTGAGCCAGGAATCCCCTTGCCTTCAACTGGGGGAGGATTCAAGCATGAGGGTCCTCGTCGTGGACACGGGCGCGGGCGCGGGCGCGGTCGTGGACACGGGCGCGTTCGGCGAGGCGGGCGCGTTCGGCGAGGCGGCCCAGGCGGGTGCGTGCGGACTCGAGTTGCTCGATGTCGTCGGCGGCGGGGCCGGTCTCGGCCGCGAGTTCGGTCCACACGCCGATCAACTCATGACCCAGGTGCAGGCCCTGGAGCGGATCACGGACGGCACGCCAGGCAGCGACCGCGCTCTGTACGTCGCCGTATGCGGCGCGCGGGTCGCCGAGGCGGCGGCGGAGCCGGGCGAGGTCCAGGGAGAGCTGGAAGGACCTGAGGGAGTCTCCGGCCAAGTAGGCTATGTAGGCGGTCAGTTCGCGCAGCCGTACAACCCCCGGGTGCTCCGGGCCCAGGGTCGCGGTCGCCTGGGCCGTGGTGTGCTCGGCGAGTTCGGTGGCCTCCAGGATCCGGCCCGTCCTCACGGCCTCGTTGATCCGGGTTATGGGCTCCGCGAGCGGTGCGGGCACCGCCTCGCCTCCGTCCGCGACGTCCATCATCACCGTGTCCGCCATCCCCGCGTCCATCATCACCGTGTCCGCCATCCCCGCGTCCATCATCACCGTGTCCGCCATCACCGCGTCCGCCATCACCGCTTCGGCGACCGCGAACTCCCGTACAGGGACGGGCCTGGGGCTGGAGTCGTCGCCTTCGGGAGTGGGGGGAGTGAGGGCGGAAGCAGGGGCGGCGGGATCCGGGAGCGCGTAGCCGATGCGCTTCTCGCGGAGGGGAGAGAGGACGGGGTGGCCCGCGGCGAGGGCGAGTCGGTGCAGGTGGCCGAGGCCAGGGGTCTGTAGGGGCCCACCGAGGAGGGCCGCCACCGGCATGCCGCCCACCGTCGCGGTGTCAGTCACGGTGTCAGTCGCGGTGCCACCGGATGTCGGCACCCGTACGTCGACCGGGGGCGCTCCGGGCACCGAGGTCGCCCCGGACTCCGCCTGCGCACGCCTTGCCTGCTTGAGTTCCCGCTTCTGTGCGCGGCTGAGTCGAAACATCGTTCCTCACTCGGGGTCAGAAGTAGCCCGTCGGGCAAGACTCTCCCATCACTCCTGCCGACAGCGTCACCACGGCGTCACAGCCTCGTCCCAGGAACTCCCCTCCCCTTTCCGGGACTTCCCGTACGCCCGTGGAAGGTTCTGGTCAGACCTTCGGTTTCGACCTCGTCCCCTCGGCGTGACCTTCGCACCCTCGGGGTGACCTTCGCACCCTCGGGCGGGCACCCCACCACCCACCGTGACCGGGACGACGTACCGCGCGGCCCTGCGTCGCCCAGACGCCCTCTCCCCTGGCCTCCCCCTGTCCCCCACCCGTCCCCCACCCGTCCCCCACCCGTCACCCAGCCCGGTGCACCACCGCGTCGCACAGCTCGGCCAACGTGGCCTTCGCGTCGCACTCGGGCAGCGGAGCCAGCGTGGCCCGCGCCTCCTCCGCATACCGCACAGTGTCCCGCCGCGCCGTCTCCAGCGCGGGATGCACCCGCAGCTGGGCCAGCGCCTCCGCGTGCCGCGCTTCGTCACTCAGATCGGAGTCCAGCAGCCCGCACAGCGCGATGTCCTCGGCGAGCCCCAGTCGCTCGGCCCGCTCCCGCAGCCGCAGCACCGGCATCGTGGGAACGCCCTCGCGCAGATCGGTCCCCGGCGTCTTCCCGGACTCGGCGGAGTCGGACGCGATGTCCAGCACGTCGTCGGCCAGCTGGAACGCGACACCGAGCCGCTCCCCGTACTTCGTCAACACATCCACGACCGTCTCGTCGGCCCCTGACATCAGCGCCCCGAACCGCCCGGACACGGCCACCAGCGAACCGGTTTTGCCGCAGAGCACCTCGAGATAGTGCTCGATCGGGTCCCGCCCGTCCCGTGGCCCGGCGGTCTCCAAGATCTGCCCGGTGACCAGTCTCTCGAAGGCCTCGGCCTGGATACGGACCGCCCCGGGGCCGAGGTCTGCCAGGATGTGCGAGGCCCGCGCGAAGAGGAAGTCCCCGGTCAGGACCGCGACAGAGTTCCCCCAGCGGGCGTTCGCGCTGGGCACGCCGCGCCGTACGTCCGCCTCGTCCATCACGTCGTCGTGGTACAACGTGGCCAGATGCGTCAGCTCTACCACCACGGCCGACGGCACGATCCCCGGCGCGTACGGGTCTCCGAACTGCGCGGCGAGCATCACAAGGAGTGGCCGGAAACGTTTCCCGCCCGCCCGCAGCAGATGCTGCGCGGCCTCCCGGATGAAGGGGACCTCACTCTTGGTGGCTTCGAGCAGCCCCTCCTCGACAGCCGTCAATCCGGCCTGGACATCGGCTTCCAGAGCCTGGCCCCGCGCGCTCAGCCCGAACGGCTCGACGACGGTCACGAGAGGTCTCCTGTCTACTGACGTCTGCTGACGGTCACACGGTCGGTCTCAAGGTCGGTCTCAAGGTCGATGACGCTGATGACGCTGATGACGTCGATGACACAGGTTGTCGATCTGTCGCTGCCATCACTCGCGTCAGCGTATCCGGTCACCTTTCGATCCCCACTGGCACCCACCCGTCCAGCCCGGTCTGTATCGGTTTACGCCCGATATGTTCTCGATCAGGCGACAAAAGCTGACATATGTCGAGCGGCAACGACATTGTCGCCCCACCCACCGGGACCCCCCTGATAGACCCACAGGCCTCGCACGCTCACACCCCCTTCCCCTGCACCATCCCCCACAAGGGCCTCCGCAAGGACCTCCGCAAGGACCTCCGCAAGGACCTCCGCGTCCCGGTCGCCTCGCGACCGCACCCCGCCCCCTGCGGCCTCCGACACCAGCCCTGGTACGGACTGGACGACCGCCACGACAACTGACGGCCGCCATGACAACTGCGGACCACCACGACCGCCACGACCACCACGACCGCGACGCATGCCCCACACGCCGCACGCGAGGTTCCAGCCCCGAGCCCACATCAAAAGACGCACAGCAGGCGAAATTGGGACACTCTGGCAAATCCGCCCCCGAGGGCTCATCGACACCGCACCCCACGGGAGATCCGGCCGACGTCATCGCCCGACGCCACCGCGAAGAACGGGGCCCAGGCCTCGAAGAGAGTCGGGTCGGGACGGCAGACTAATCGACGTCCGACTTGCCCGAATTACCACCTTACTAACCCTCCCTTTCCTCCAGTCCGTTCCGTGAGTTGAGTCACGCCCGCCCGACATCACCCGCCACACCCATCCGCCCGACTCACCCTTTGCAGATGGCAAGTTGAGGATTGCATTCCGGACAAATCGACAGCACTGAAACTGCAAAGATCACGATCAATAGCATTTTTTCCACCCTTTCAACCTTGTTCCCAGCATGTGCTCTCGCATACGTTCGCGTTTCATCCGGACGGACCGCCGAATCCTGCCGCCGCCCGGAATCCCCACTGACCAACTCACCTACGCAGGGCAGGAGCGGGGGACCCAGGCAAGTCGCCGGTCTCCAACGACGAACCGGCTAGGGGTGAAGCCGCGCACGGCACGCACAACGCGCTGCCGCACACGGCCGGGCACCTCCCCGCCCGAACCCGACAGCTCACCTCGCAGGCGGAGGAGAGGAACAGCACCATGGCCGCACGAGGCAAGCACCGTCGCCCCAAAACCAATCCGTTCACCCGAAGCGCCGCCGTCGCCGCAGGCACCGGCACCGCCGCTCTCGCCCTCCCGCTCCTGAGCGCGACCACCGCGAGCGCCGCAGCACCGACCCAGGCCCCCGCCGTCACGCAGGCCGCACCCCAAGTCAAGTCCCTCACGCACACGGTGGCCAAGGGAGAGACGCTCTACCGCATCGCGACCACATACGACATGCGTGGCGGCTGGCGACAGCTCTACAAGGACAACCGCAAGGCCGTCGGCGAGAACCCGAGGCTGATCCACCCGGGCCTCGAACTGACCGTCAAGACAACCAAGTCAACCAAGGCTGCCAAGCCGAGCAAGGCGAAGAAGGCGAAGGAGGCGACGAAGGCGAAGGAGGCGACGAAGCCGAGTACGGCGGACAAGGCGAACACAGCGAACAAGGCACCAACAGCCGCCAAGAAGCCCACTCAGGCCGCCCAGTCCCCCCAGTCCGTCACCGACGCCACCCCGGCCTCCGCCACGACGACGTACGAGAACAACCTCGACGGCTGGATCCGCGAAGCGCTGGACATCATGGAGCAGAACGGAATTCCGGGAACGTACGACGGCATCCACCGAAACATCATGCGCGAGTCGTCCGGGAATCCCCAGGCCATGAACAACTGGGACTCCAACGCCGCCAAGGGAACCCCTTCCAAGGGCCTCCTCCAGGTCATCGACCCGACCTTCGCCACATACCACGTGGAGGGCACTGCAGACGACCCCTTCGACCCGGTCGCGAACATCGTGGCGGCGTGCAACTACGCCGCCGCACGCTACGGCTCGATCGACAACGTCAACGGGGCGTACTGACCCCGGGCGCCCGCCGGCCGGGCCGAGTGGACGATGGACTCCGCCGGCCCGGCACCGGTACGGAAGCCGCCCCTGATTCCGCCCTCAGTCCCGCTGCCGGTTCCGTTCCCGGTCCGGCGACTCCCCACCCGACCCCCGACCCGGCGACCCCCGACCCGGCGGCTCCCGACCTGGCGGCTCCCGACCTGGCTCCTGAAAACAGCCGCTCCAGCACCACCGCGATCCCGTCCTCCTCATTGGACAACGTCACCTCGTCGGCGACGGCCTTGAGTTCGGGATGGGCGTTGGCCATGGCGACTCCGTGCGCGGCCCAGCCGAACATGGGGATGTCGTTCGGCATGTCACCGAAGGCGATGGTGTCGGCCGGTCCGGCCCCGAGGTGCCGGGCAGCGAGCGCGAGTCCCGTCGCCTTGGTGACGCCGCATGGCTGGAGTTCGACGGTACCGGGCCCCGACATGGTGACCGTCGCGAGGGGACCGACCACTCCCCGCGCCGCCACCGCCAACTCGTCGTCAGACAGGTACGGATGACGGAGCAGCACCTTGCTGATCGGCTCGCACCAGAGGTCGTCGCGCCGCAGGACCCGCATGGCGGGAAGGGTCGGGTGCGGCATCAGGTAGCCCGGCTCGATGAGGGTGAGCCCGTCCACGCCGTCCTGGTCGACGGCCGCGTACACCTGACCGACTTCGGCCTCGATCTTGCCGAGCGCGATCTCGGCCAGCTCCCTGTCCAGGGTGACTGAGAAGAGCAGCCGGTCCGCGCCTGCGTCGTACAACTGCGCGCCCTGCCCGCACACCGCGAGCCCCTCGCCCCCGAGTTCCTCCAGCAGGGGGCGCACGCGCGGCGCGGGCCGTCCCGTCACCACCAGGTGCCGCGCGCCCCCGGCCACGGCTCTCGCCAGCGCCGTACGCGACCTGTCGGAGAGTGTGTCGTCACCGCGGAGCAGCGTTCCGTCCAGGTCAGTGGCGATCAGGGCATATGCGGTGTGCGGATTCATGATCAGAGAATACGGATCGGCGGAGCTCCCCTGTCCCGCGTGAACCGGACGACGTACGGTATCCCGAAACCGTCACGGTTCCCCTCGTCACGGTTCCCCTCGTCACGGTTCCCCTCCGTCACGGTTCACGCCGTACGGGCTGTCGATGTTCGAGGCGGCGGGGGTCGACTTGAGCAGCATTCCGGCGGGCATGTGATCCCGCCAGCTCACCATGGGTTCGCCGAAAACACGGACCGGAATACCGGAATACCGCGCGCCCGTAGATGCGCGGCGATAGACAGACCGAACGGCCCAGCGCCGATCACTGCAAACGGAAGAATCACGAAGTCCCTCCCCAGGACACGCTGTGCCTACTTCGTGGTCGAACAGTTTTAACTTGTCGAACTGGACGGACTGTTTGTATTTGCACTTGCACTTGTACTTGTCGAACTGAAAGATCTGACCGAATCCGCCGAACTCCAGCCCCTACCCCGCCGTTTGGTCCGCCACAGCTGATACAGATGCTTCGCGCCCGGCTGCACGAAACGCACGAGCACCGTGAAGAAAGGCCGCAGATCGTCACCCGCGAACCACGCCAGCTCCGTGCCACACTGCCCACACCACACGGAAAGCGAGGCGCCCCCCGATGCCCCACTTCGTCGTCCCCGAGGGCGATCCCTTCGGCCCACACAACCTGCCGTACGGCGTGTTCTCCCGGCCCGGCTCCGACGCCCGGGCCATCGGCGTCCGCCTGGGCGACCACGTCCTCGACGCGGGCGCCACGGCCCAGGCCCTGGCTTCCCCCTACGCGCCCCTCCTCTCCCACCCCACCCTGAACCCTCTCCTCTCCGCGGGCCGCCCCACCTGGTCGGACGTCCGCCGAGCCCTCACCGCCTGGGTCACCACCCCGTCCCACCAGGAGAACATCGCCCCACATCTCCACCCCCTCTCCTCCGTCACCCTCCACCTGCCCTTCGAGGTGGCGGACTACGTCGACTTCTACGCCTCCGAGAACCACGCCCGGAACGTCGGCCAGATCTTCCGCCCCGACGCCGCAGACTCCCTCACCCCCAACTGGAAGCACCTCCCGATCGGCTATCACGGCCGGTCCGGCACCGTCGTGGTCTCCGGCACCGAGGTGGTACGCCCCGCAGGCCAACGCAAGTCGCCCGCGGACCTCGCTCCCGCCTTCGGCCCCTCCACGCGCCTGGACATCGAGGCCGAGATCGGCTTCGTGGTCGGAGTCCCCTCCTCCATGGGCACACCGGTTCCACTCTCCTCCTTCCGCGACCACGTCTTCGGCCTCTGCCTCCTGAACGACTGGTCGGCCCGCGACATCCAGGCCTGGGAGTACGTCCCCCTCGGCCCCTTCCTCGGCAAGTCCTTCGCCACCTCCGTCTCGGCCTGGATCACTCCTCTGGACGCCTTGGAGGAGGCCCGCGTGACCCCACCGCTCCGCACGCACCCCCTGCTCCCCTACCTGGACGACTCCGCCGAGGGTCCCACCGGCTACGACCTGCGCATCTCCGTGGCGTTGAACGGCCACGTCATCTCCGAGCCCCCCTTCTCCACGATGTACTGGACGGCCGCGCAGCAGTTGGCCCACATGACGGTGAACGGCGCCTCCCTGCGCACGGGTGACCTGTACGGCTCGGGAACAGTCAGCGGCCCGTCGGAGCGCGAACGCGGCTCCCTCCTGGAACTCACCTGGAACGGCCGTGACCCCCTCGACCTCCCCGCCGGCAAGCGCACCTTCCTTGAGGACGGCGACGAGATCACCTTCACCGCCTGGGCCCCGGGCCCCCAGGGCACCCGCGTGGGCCTGGGCGAGGTGACCGGCAGGGTCGTACCGAGCAGGTAGCCCACGGCGGAACAGCCCCGTAGAGAGGGAAGGTAGGAGTGGAAGGGGTGAGGCGGAGGCGTCCGCCCTCCCTCGACGGACATGACTGCCGGCGCCCCACAGCCACACCTGCTCACCCCCGAGGGCCGGGCATCTCCTTCTCCGTCAGCGGTGCATCGCGGTCCCGGTCCCGGTACATCACGGTCCCGGTACATCGCGGTCTGCCGTCCTGGGAGGCCCACCGGGCGAGAGGCTATATCTCGGGCAGCACCCGCTCGAAGAACTCCCGGTCCTCGGCGAAGGTGGGCTCCAGCGCCAGGAACTCCCCCACCGTCACCCACCGCGCGTTGCCCACCTCGCCCGGCTGCATGACCACCTCCCCCTCGTGCACGTCCGCGGTCCACCAGTGCAACCGGAACCGCCGGTCGTCCGTCTCCGACTCCCATACCTTCTCCAGCGGCGACACCTTCAGTCCCACCTCTTCACGAACCTCCCGGACCAGGGCCTCCGCCTGGCTCTCACCCGGCTCGACCTTTCCGCTGAGTGGCGCCCAGTAGCCGGAACGCCGGGCCTGCGGCCCGCGCCGAATCACGAGCACGCGCTCACCTCGCCGCAACACGGCAACGATTGCGTCCCGTTGCTCTGATGCTCTGATGCGTCCCTCGATCCCCTCACGTTCCTCCCTCGGCCCCATCACGCGCCCCTACGCCCAGTCGTCCGGCTCGGGTTCCGGCTCCGTATCCGGCCAGTCGGCACCCGGCCAGTCGACGGTGTCGCTCTCGTCTCTCACCGGACCCGCCGAATCCTCCGAGCCCGAAGCCCCGTCGGTCGCCTCTCCCGTCGCCTCTCCCAGAGAAGCGAGCACCCCCAACACCCCCTCCCCATACGTCGCCAGCTTCTTCTCCCCGACCCCGCTGATACCGCCCAGCTGGGCCACCGACGTCGGCCGCACCGTCGCGATCTCCCGGAGGGTCGCGTCGTGGAAGATGACGTACGCCGGAACGCCCTGCTCACGGGCCTGCTCGGCACGCCAGGCGCGCAGGGCCTCGAAGACCGGGAGCAATTCCTCGGGCAGCTCGGCCACCGCGGCCTTCGGCTTGCGCTCACCCCGCCCGGACCCGCGAGCCCGACGAGCCCGATGAGCCCGACGCAGCCGCCCGCGAGGCCACCACCTTCTTCGGCTCCTTCCGCAGCGGCACCTCCCGCTCCCGCTGCAGCACGGACCCACTCGCCTCAGTCAGCACCAGCGTCCCGTACTCGCCCTCGACCGCGAGCAGCCCCTGCGCGAGCAACTGCCGTACGACACCCCGCCATTCACCCTCACTCAGCTCCTCACCTATGCCGAACACGGACAGCTGGTCGTGATCAAACTGGATGACCTTGCCGGTGCGCCGCCCCAGCAGAATGTCGATGATCTGTCCCGCCCCGAACTTCTGCCTCCGCTCCCGCCGCAACCGCACCACGGTGGACAGCAGCTTCTGCGCGGCGATGGTGCCGTCCCAGGTCTCCGGCGGGTCCAGGCACGTGTCGCAGTTGCCGCAGCCCCCCGGCGTCGGCTCCTGACCGAAGTACACCAGGAGCTGTCCTCGTCGGCACTGGACCGTCTCGCACAGCGCCAGCATCGCGTCCAGGTGGGCGGCGGCCCTGCGGCGAAACACCTCGTCGCCCTCACCGGCCTGGATCAGCTTCCGCTGCTGGACCACGTCCTGGAGCCCGTAGGCCATCCACGCCGTGGACGGCAGCCCGTCACGACCCGCACGGCCCGTCTCCTGGTAGTACCCCTCGACCGACTTGGGCAGGTCGAGGTGCGCGACGAACCGTACGTCCGGCTTGTCGATGCCCATCCCGAAGGCGATGGTCGCCACGACGACCAGTCCCTCCTCACGCAGGAACCGCGCCTGGTGCGCCGCTCGCATCCCCGCGTCCAGACCTGCGTGGTACGGCACAGCCTCGATCCCGTTCCGCGTCAGGAACTCCGCCGTCTTCTCCACCGACTTCCGCGACAGGCAGTACACGATCCCCGCGTCGCCCGCGTGCTCCTCCCGCAGGAAGGAGAGCAACTGTTTCCTGGGATCGGACTTGGGCACGATCCGGTACTGGATATTGGGCCGGTCGAAGCTCGCCTCGAAGTGGCGGGCCCTCGGCATGACCAGCCGCTCGGTGATCTCCCGGTGTGTGGCGCGCGTGGCCGTCGCGGTCAGCGCGATCCGCGGGACGTCCGGCCAGCGGTCGCCCAGCAGCGACAGCGCCAGGTAGTCGGGCCGGAAGTCGTGGCCCCACTGGGACACGCAGTGTGCCTCGTCGATGGCGAAGACGGAGATCTTGCCCCGCGTGAGCAGATCCAGCGTCGCGTCCAGCCGCAGCCGCTCCGGCGCCAGATACAGCAAGTCCAGCTCGCCCGACAGGAATTCCGCCTCCACCACGCGCCGCTCGCCGAAGTCCTGCGTGGAGTTGATGAACCCGGCGCGCACGCCCAGCGCCCGGAGCGCGTCCACCTGGTCCTGCATCAGCGCGATGAGCGGGGAGACGACCACGCCTGTACCCGGTCTGACCAGCGCCGGAATCTGGTAGCAGAGCGATTTGCCGCCACCGGTCGGCATGAGCACGACGGTGTCGCCGCCCGCCACGACATGCTCGATGACCGCTTCCTGCTCGCCGCGGAAGGCCTCGTACCCGAAGACCCGGTGCAGTACGGCCAGCGCCTCACTGCCGGCCGAGCGCCCCGCGTCCCCGGCTTCCCCCACTGGCCCATCTGTCGCCGGTACCCCGTGTCGGTCTCCGGCGCCGGCCCGGCAGCCCCTCGGCTGCCGGCCCCGTCGGCCTGTCCACTTCCACCATCACACTCGTCCCGCCCATCCCGGTCATCACCTGTCCCCCGTGCGTCGTGCGTCTTTTCTCCAGCTCTTGCCACAATAGGGGCCCGCACCGACAGCCCCGGAGTTATCCACAGGCCGCCCCCGCCAGGTCCGCCGATACGCCGGGACCCGGCCCCCTGAGGAGACCGGGTCCCTGCACATCCGTACGATTCAGCGCAGCGTCAGCGGACGAACACTCCCGCTTGCCCCGCCAGATCCAGGAAGTACTGCGGCGCCACACCGAGCACCAGCGTGACCGCCACGCCCACCCCGATCGCGGTCATGGTCAGCGGCGAGGGCACGGCGACCGTCGGCCCCTCGGGGCGCGGTTCGCTGAAGAACATGAGCACGATCACGCGGATGTAGAAGAACGCCGCGATGGCCGAGGAGATCACACCGACCACGACGATCGCCTCCGCACCGCCCTCGGCCGCCGCCTTGAACACGGCGAACTTCCCCGCGAACCCAGAAGTCAGCGGAATGCCCGCGAAAGCCAGCAGGAACACCGCGAACACGGCCGCCACCAGCGGCGATCTGCGTCCGAGCCCCGCCCACTTGGACAGGTGGGTCGCCTCGCCGCCGGCGTCCCGTACGAGCGTGACCACCGCGAACGCGCCGATCGTCACGAACGAGTACGCACCCAGGTAGAACAGCACCGATGAGACGCCGGCGGGCGAGGTCGCGAGGACACCGGCGAGGATGAATCCCGCGTGCGCGATGGACGAGTACGCCAGCAGCCGCTTGATGTCGGTCTGGGTGATCGCGAGGATCGCACCGCCCAGCATGGTGACGATCGCGACGGCCCACATGACCGGCCGCCAGTCCCAGCGCAGGCCGGGCAGGACGACGTACAGCAGTCTGAGCAGCGCCCCGAAGGCCGCCACTTTCGTCGCCGCCGCCATGAAGCCCGTGACCGGGGTCGGCGCACCCTGGTAGACGTCCGGCGTCCACATGTGGAACGGCACCGCGCCCACCTTGAACAGCAGGCCCATGACGACCATCGCGGTGCCGACGAGCAGCAGCGCGTCGTTGCCCATGGTGTCGGCGAGCGCCGGGGTGACGCTCTGGACGGTGCCGTCGACGACCTGCGCGATCGTCGCGTACGACACGGAGCCCGCGTACCCGTACAGCAGCGCGATGCCGAAGAGAGTGAACGCGGAGGCGAAGGCGCCGAGGAGGAAATACTTGACCGCGGCCTCCTGCGACATGAGCCGCTTGCGGCGGGCCACGGCGCACAGCAGGTACAGCGGCAGGGAGAAGACTTCAAGGGCGATGAACAGGGTCAGCAGATCGTTCGCCGACGGAAAGATCAGCATGCCGCCGACCGCGAAGAGCAGCAGCGGGAACACCTCGGTGGTGGTGAACCCTGCTTTCACCGCCGCCTTCTCGCTGTCGCTGCCGGGCACGGACGCGGCTTGCGCGGCGAACGAGTCGACCCGGTTGCCGTGCGCCGCCGGATCCAGGTGTCGCTCGGCGAACGTGAACACGCCGAGCAGTCCGGCCAGCAGGATCGTGCCCTGCAGGAACAGGGACGGTCCGTCGACGGCGATCGCGCCCATCGCCGCGATGCCCGCCTTCGTGGTGCCGTATCCGCCCGCCGCGAGCCCGATGACCGCGGCGAACGCGGCTGCGAGGGCGACCGCGGACACGAACACCTGGGAGTGGTAACGGGACTTGCGCGGCACGAGGGCCTCGATCAGCACCCCGACGATCGCCGCCCCGATGACGATCAGAGTGGGCGACAGCTGCCCGTATTCAATCTCCGGCGTGTCGATCTTGTTGAGGGGATCGACCGCCACTGTTGTCCACAGGCCGTGGACCGCTGATGCGCTCACTTGGCCGCCTCCACATCGGGCTGGGGGTCCTTCTTCTGGACGTGGGACATGGTCTGCTTCACTGCCGGGTTGACGATGTCGGTGACCGGCTTGGGGTAAACCCCCAGGAAGATCAGCAGCGCGATCAGCGGGGCCACGACCATGAGCTCGCGCACTCTGAGGTCGGGCATCGACGCGACCTCGGCCTTCACCGGGCCCGTCATCGTCCTCTGGTAGAGGACGAGGGTGTAGAGCGCGGCGAGGACGATGCCGAAGGTGGCGATGATCCCGATCGCCGGGTAGCGCGTGAACGTGCCGACCAGGACCAGGAATTCACTGACGAAGGGCGCGAGGCCGGGTAGGGAGAGGGTCGCGAGGCCGCCGATCAGGAACGTGCCGGCGAGCACCGGCGCGACCTTCTGCACGCCCCCGTAGTCGGCGATGAGCCGCGACCCGCGTCGCGAGATCAGGAAGCCCGCCACCAGCATCAGCGCGGCGGTGGAGATCCCGTGGTTGACCATGTAGAGCGTGGCGCCCGACTGGCCCTGGCTGGTCATCGCGAAGATGCCCATGATGATGAAGCCGAAGTGCGAGATCGACGCGTACGCCACCAGCCGCTTGATGTCGCGCTGCCCGACCGCGAGCAGCGCCCCGTAGAGGATGCTGATGAGGGCGAGTACGAGGATGGCGGGCGTCGCCCACTTGCTCGCCTCCGGGAACAGTTGGAGGCAGAAGCGCAGCATCGCGAAGGTGCCCACCTTGTCGACGACCGCCGTGATCAGGACGGCGACCGGGGCGGTGGCTTCCCCCATCGCGTTCGGCAGCCAGGTGTGCAGCGGCCACAGCGGCGCCTTCACCGCGAAGGCGAAGAAGAAGCCGAGGAAAAGCCAGCGCTCGGTGCTGGTCGCCATGTCCGGCACACCGTCCTCGGCGATCGCCTGGAGCGAGAAGTGCCCGGCCACCACGTAGAAGCCGATCACCGCGGCCAGCATGATGAGGCCGCCGGCCAGGTTGTAGAGGAGGAACTTCACGGCCGCGTACGAGCGTTGTGTCGAGGCGACCTCTTCGCCGTGCTCGTGGGCGCGGTCCCCGAAGCCGCCGATGAGGAAGTACATCGGGATGAGCATGGCTTCGAAGAAGACGTAGAAGAGGAAGACGTCGGTGGCCTCGAAGGAGAGGATCACCATCGCCTCGACGGCGAGGATCAGGGCGAAGAAGCCCTGCGTCGGCCGCCAGCGCCTGCTCCCGGTCTCCAGGGGGTCTGCGTCGTGCCAGCCCGCGAGGATGATGAACGGGATCAGCAGGGCGGTGAGCGTGATCAGCGCCACCGCGATGCCGTCCACACCCAGTTCGTAGCGCACCCCGAAGTCCGCGATCCAGGAGTGGGTTTCCGTGAGCTGGTAGAAGTTGCCGTCCGGATTGCCGTAATCCGGGTCGAAGCGCACCAGCACGGCAACAGCCAGTCCGAGCGTGGCGAGCGAGACGAGCAGCGCCACCCACTTGGCGGCGGTGCGCTTGGCGGCCGGTACGGCGGCCGTGGCGATCGCCCCGAGGGCCGGAAGCGCCGCCGTGGCTGTCAGCAGAGGAAAGGACATCGGTATCAGACCGCCCTCATCAGCAGGGTCACAGCGATGAGGATCGCCGCACCGCCGAACATCGAGACCGCGTAGGACCGCGCGAAGCCGTTCTGCAGCTTGCGCATCCGTCCGGAGAGGCCGCCGAACGTGGCCGCCGTGCCGTTGACGACGCCGTCCACCAGCGTGTGGTCGAGGTACACCAGGGAGCGCGTGAGGTGCTCGCCGCCGCGGACCAGCACCACGTGGTTGAAGTCGTCCTGGAGGAGGTCGCGCCGGGCGGCCCGGGTGAGCAGCGACCCGCGCGGGGCGACGACGGGCACGGGACGGCGCCCGTACTGGGCGTAGGCGAGACCGACGCCGATGACCATCACGGCCACCGTGGCCAGGGTGACCGTCAGCGCGCTGACCGGCGGGTGCCCGTGCTCGTGGCCGGTGACGGGCTCCAGCCAGTGGATGAACCGGTCGCCGAGGCTGAAGAACGCACCCCCGAAGACCGACCCGACAGCCAGCACGATCATGGGGATGGTCATGATCTTGGGCGACTCGTGCGGGTGCGGTTCCGTGTGTTCCGGGGGTGCCCCCAGGCCCTTGAGGCTCTGGGGGAGCGTCTCGGCGGCGGGCTCCACGCCGGGCTCGTCCGGGGACGGTGTCGGGGCGTGGCGCCAGCGTTCTTCTCCGAAGAACGTCATCAGCATCACGCGCGTCATGTAGTACGCCGTGATGGCCGCACCCAGCAGCGCGCAACCGCCCAGGATCCAGCCCTCGGTGCCGCCCTTGGCGAAGGCCGCCTCGATGATCTTGTCCTTGGAGAAGAAGCCGGACAGGCCGGGAAAGCCGATGATCGCGAGGTATCCGAGACCGAACGTCACGAAGGTGACCGGCATATACGTGCGCAGGCCGCCGTACTTGCGCATGTCGACCTCGTCGTTCATGCCGTGCATGACCGAACCGGCGCCGAGGAAGAGCCCGGCCTTGAAGAAGCCGTGCGTCACCAGGTGCATGATCGCGAAGACGTAGCCGAGGGGGCCGAGGCCCGCGGCCAGCACCATGTAGCCGATCTGCGACATGGTCGACCCGGCAAGGGCCTTCTTGATGTCGTCCTTCGCGCAACCGACGAGCGCACCGAAGAGGAGCGTGACCGCGCCGACCACGGTGACGACCAGTTGCGCGTCCGGGGCGGCGTTGAAGATCGCTCCGGAGCGGACGATCAGGTAGACGCCCGCGGTCACCATGGTCGCAGCGTGGATGAGGGCCGAGACCGGGGTCGGGCCCTCCATCGCGTCCCCGAGCCAGGACTGCAGCGGCACCTGGGCGGATTTGCCGCACGCGGCGAGCAGCAGCATCAGAGCGATGGCGGTGAGCTTGCCCTCGCCGGTGTCACCGGTGGACTCCAGGACCGGCCCGAAGGCGAAGGTCCCGAACCACAGGAACATCAGCATGATGGCGATTGACAGCCCCATGTCACCGACGCGGTTGACCAGGAAGGCCTTCTTCGCGGCGGTCGCGGCACTGGGCTTGTGCTGCCAGAAGCCGATCAGCAGGTACGAGGCGAGGCCGACGCCTTCCCAGCCGACGTACAGCAGCAGGTAGTTGTCGGCGAGGACGAGCAGCAGCATCGCCCCGAGGAACAGGTTCAGATAGCCGAAGAAGCGGCGCCTGCGCTCGTCGTGCTCCATGTACCCGATCGAGTACACATGGATGAGCGAGCCGACGCCGGTGATCAGCAAGACGAACGTCATCGACAGCTGGTCGAGCTGGAAGGCGACGTCCGCCTGGAAGCCTTCGACCGGCACCCAGCTGAACAGGTGCTGCCCCAGCTCCCGGTGCTCGGCGTCCTTGCCCAGCAGGTCGGCGAAGAGGACGACACCGAGTACGAAGGAGACGGCCGCTAGGACCGTGCCGATCCAGTGGCCGACGGCGTCGAGGCGCCGGCCACCGCACAGCAGGACGGCCGCTCCGAGCAGGGGCGCCGCCACCAGCAGCGCAATCAGGTTCTCCACGATTCTTCCGACCCCTTACAGCTTCATCAGGCTGGCGTCGTCGACCGAGGCCGAGTGGCGGGCACGGAACACCGACACGATGATCGCGAGTCCGACCACGACCTCCGCGGCAGCGACGACCATCGTGAAGAAGGCGATGATCTGGCCGTCGAGATTGCCGTGCATCCGGGAGAAAGCGACGAAGGCGAGGTTGCAGGCGTTGAGCATCAGCTCGACACACATGAACACCACGATCGCGTTCCGTCTGATCAGCACGCCGGTGGCGCCGATCGTGAACAACAGAGCGGCGAGATAAAGGTAGTTGACGGGATTCACTTCGACGTCTCCCCGCTGTTCGAGCGCTCCAGGCGGTCCTCGGCGCGCTGCTCCAGGGCTTTGAGGTCGTTGAGCGCCTCGGTCGACACGTCACGGACCTGGCCGCGCTCGCGCAGTGTCTTGCTGACGGTGAGTTCGGACGGGGTGCCGTCCGGGAGGAGGCCCGCGATGTCCACCGCGTTGTGCCGCGCGTACACGCCGGGCGCGGGCAGCGGCGGTACGTGCTTGCCCTCGCGGACGCGCTGCTCGGCCAGCTCGCGCTGGGTCTTCGCGCGCTCGGTGCGCTCGCGGTGGGTGAGGACCATGGCGCCGACGGCGGCGGTGATGAGCAGTGCGCCGGTGAGCTCGAAGGCGTACACGTACTTCGTGAAGAGGAAGGCCGCCAGACCCTCCACGTTGCCGTTCGCGTTCGCCTCGCCCAGGCCGTTGAACTCCTGCAGCGAAGCATTGCCGATGCCCGCGACCAGCAGGATGCCGAAGCCGAGGCCGCACAGCAGGGCCAGCCAGCGCTGGCCTTTGATGGTCTCCTTCAGGGAGTCCGCCGCGGTGACACCGACCAGCATCACCACGAACAGGAACAGCATCATGATCGCGCCGGTGTAGACGACGATCTGCACGATGCCCAGGAAGTAGGCACCGTTGGCGAGGTAGAACACCGCCAGGACGATCATGGTCCCGGCGAGGCAGAGCGCGCTGTGCACGGCCTTCTTCATAAAGACGGTGCACAGGGCGCCGATCACGGCGATCGTGCCGAGCACCCAGAACTGGAACGCCTCTCCGGTGGAGGTGGTGTAGGCGGCGAGCTGCGCGCTCATGCGTCCACCTCCTGGTCCTCGGCCGCACCCGGAGGGACTGCCACGGGATGCGGCTCTCCCTTGGAGAGGGCGGTCTGACGCTCCGTCCCGGGCGCGGCCTCGGTGACGAGGCCCCGGTAGTAGTCCTGTTCGTCCATGCCGGGATAGATCGCGTGGGGTGTGTCGACCATGCCCTCTTCGAGGCCGGCGAGCAGCTGCTCCTTGGTGTAGATGAGGTTGGCGCGGCTGGAGTCGGCCAGCTCGAACTCGTTGGTCATCGTCAGCGCGCGCGTGGGACACGCTTCGATGCACAGGCCGCACAGGATGCAGCGGGCGTAGTTGATCTGGTAGACGCGGCCGTACCGCTCGCCCGGCGAGTAGCGCTCCTCGTCCGTGTTGTCCGCGCCTTCCACGTAGATGGCGTCGGCGGGACAGGCCCAGGCGCACAGCTCGCAGCCGACGCATTTCTCCAGGCCGTCCGGATGGCGGTTGAGCTGGTGGCGGCCGTGGAACCGCGGGGCTGTGGTCTTCTGCTGCTCCGGATACTGCTCGGTCAGCCGCTTCTTGAACATGGCCTTGAAGGTCACGCCGAAGCCGGCGACGGGGTTCTGGAAACCCTGCTTGGTCTCCTTCGGCTCATCAGCCATCGGACGCCTCCCTTCCACTCGAAGATCCGTCACTTTCAGTATCGGACCCACCACTGACAATCAGCTCCCCCTCGCGGTGCGGACGTCTCCGCGGCACCGGTGGCAGGGTCTGTCCCGGCAGCGGCGGCACGGGGAATCCACCGGCCATCGGGTCGAAGGCAGGCGGTTCGGCGGGCTTCTCCTGGGTCCCACGCCGTTCGCGGAACATGTCCGCGACGAACGAGAGCAACAGCAGGACGAGGACGGCTCCACCGACGTACAGCGCGATCTCGGTGAAGTCGTAGTTCTCGTTACGCAAGGCCCGCAGGGTCGCGACGAGCATCAGCCAGACCACGGAGACCGGAATGAGGACCTTCCAGCCGAGCTTCATCAGCTGGTCGTAGCGGACGCGCGGGAGCGTGCCACGCAGCCAGATGAAGAAGAACAGCAGCAACTGCACCTTCACCACGAACCAGAGCATCGGCCACCAGCCGTGGTTGGCGCCCTCCCAGAAGGTGCTGACCGGCCACGGGGCCCGCCAGCCGCCCAGGAACAGCGTCACCGACACGGCCGAGACCGTCACCATGTTCACGTACTCGGCGAGCATGAACATCGCGAACTTGATGGACGAGTACTCGGTGTTGAAGCCTCCGACCAGGTCGCCCTCGGACTCCGGCATGTCGAAGGGGGCACGGTTGGTCTCGCCCACCATGGTCACGATGTAGATCAGGAACGAGACCGGCAGCAGCACGATGTACCAGCGGTCCTGCTGGGCCTCGACGATCGCCGACGTCGACATCGACCCCGAGTACAGGAACACGGAGGCGAAGGCGACACCCATGGCGATCTCGTACGAGATCATCTGCGCGCAGGAGCGCAGGCCCCCGAGCAGCGGGTACGTGGATCCGGAGCTCCACCCCGCCAGCACGATCCCGTAGATGCCCACCGAGGCGACCGCGAGGATGTAGAGCATCGCGATCGGCAGGTCGGTGAGCTGCATCGTGGTGCGGTGGCCGAAGACCGAGATCTCGTTGCCGGCCGGCCCGAAGGGGATCACCGCGATCGCCATGAAGGCCGGGACGGCCGCGACGATCGGCGCGAGGACGTAGACCACCTTGTCCGCGCGTTTGACGATGAGGTCTTCCTTGAGCATCAGTTTCACACCGTCGGCGAGCGACTGGAGCATGCCCCAGGGGCCGTGCCGGTTGGGGCCGATGCGCAACTGCATCCAGGCGACGACCTTGCGCTCCCACACGATGGAGAAGAGCACGGTCACCATCAGGAAGGCGAAACAGAACACCGCCTTGATGACGACCAGCCACCACGGGTCGCGGCCGAACATCGAGAGGTCTTCAGCGGCGAGGTACGCCGTCACGCCTCCACCTCCTTCGGGTCCTCGGGGGCGACAGTCGCCGGACCGATGCGGACGAGTGCGCCGGGCAGCGCCCCGGTGTCGGAGGCGACGCCTGCCCCGGCGGAGTTCAGCGGGAGCCAGACCACGCGGTCGGGCATCTCGGTGATCTGCAGCGGGAGTTCGACCGACCCGGAGGGGCCGCTCACCGTCAGGACGTCGCCGTCCTTGACGCCCGCCTCGGCGGCCGTGGCAGCCGACACGCGCGCGCGTGCGGCGTGTCGTGTCCCGGCGAGTGCCTCGTCGCCCTCCTGGAGACGGCCCTGGTCGAGCAGGAGCCGGTGCCCGGCCAGCACGGCCTCTCCGGCGGCAGGTCGCGGCAACTGACCGGCGGACACCAGGGATTCGGTGGCCCGCGACCCCTCCCACGCCCCGAGGCGGTCGATCTCCGCGCGCGTGGTGCGCAGATCGGGCAGCCCCAGGTGGACGTCCATGGCATCGGCCAGCATCTGGAGTACGCGGCCATCGGTGGGTGCCAGGCGGCGCGTCATCTGGTCGGGCTTGAGCGCCGCCTCGAAGGGGCGTACCCGGCCTTCCCAGTTGACGAAGGTGCCCGCCTTCTCAGCGACGGCGGCCACGGGGAGGACGACGTCGGCGTGCTCGGTGACCTCGCTGGGCCGCAGTTCCAGCGACACCAGGAAGCCCACTTCGGAGAGTGCCTCACGCGCGCGTGCCGGGTGGGGAAGGTCGGCGACCTCCACCCCTGCGACCACCAGCGCCCCCAGCTCACCGCTTGCGGCTGCCTCGACGATCTGGCCGGTGTCGCGGCCGTGGCGGAGCGGGAGTTCGGCGACGCCCCAGGCGGAGGCGACCTCGACCCGCGCGCGCGAGTCGGTGGCCGGGCGTCCGCCCGGCAGCAGTGACGGCACCGCGCCGACCTCGACCGCGCCGCGTTCCCCGGCCCGGCGCGGGATCCACACCAGCCCGGCGCCGGTCGCGGACGCGGCCCGTACGGCGGCGGTGAAGCCGCCCGCCACTCCGGCCAGCCGCTCACCGACGACGATCACCGCGCCCTCGGCACGCAGTGCCTCCGCGGCCTTCACCCCGTCCTCCTCCAGGCCGACCCGGCTCGCCAGGGCGTCCAGCCACTCGGTCTCCGTGCCGGGAGCTGCGGGCAGCAGCGTGCCACCGGCCTTCTCCAGGCCCCGGGTCGCGTGCGTGGCCAGCGAGAACACCTTCTGCCCATGTCCCCGCCAGGCCTTGCGCAGCCGCAGGAAGACACCGGGCGCCTCCTCCTCGGCCTCGAACCCGACCAGCAGCACCGCGGGCGCCTTCTCCAGGGAGGCGTACGTGACACCCGTACCGTCGAGGTCGTGTCCGTGGCCCGCCACCCGGGCGGCCAGGAAGTCGGCCTCCTCGCCGCTGTGCACGCGCGCGCGGAAGTCGATGTCGTTCGTGTCGAGGGCCACGCGCGCGAACTTGCTGTACGCGTAGGCGTCCTCGACGGTGAGGCGGCCTCCGGTCAGGACCCCGGCGCGGCCTCGCGCGGCCAGCAACCCCTGGGCGGCAGCTTCCAGGGCCTCCGGCCAGGAAGCGGGCTCAAGCACACCTTCGGCGTTGCGCACCAGCGGCGTCTGGAGCCGGTCCCTCATCTGCGCGTACCGGAACGCGAACCGCCCCTTGTCGCACACCCACTCCTCGTTGACCTCGGGGTCGGGGGCGGCGAGCCGTCGCATGACCTTGCCGCGCCGGTGGTCCGTACGCGTGGCGCAGCCGCCGGAGCAGTGCTCGCACACGGAAGGCGACGAGACGAGGTCGAAGGGGCGGGCGCGGAAGCGATACGCCGCCGAGGTCAGCGCGCCCACCGGGCAGATCTGGATGGTGTTCCCGGAGAAGTACGACTCGAAGGGGTCACCCTCGCCGATGCCGACCTGCTGGAGCGCGCCCCGCTCGAGCAGCTCGATCATCGGGTCGCCCGCGATCTGCTGGGAGAACCGGGTGCAGCGGGCGCACAATACGCACCGTTCGCGGTCGAGCAGCACCTGGGTGGAGAGCGGCACGGGCTTCTCGTACGTCCGCTTCCTGCCTTCGAAGCGGGACTCTGCGTTGCCGTGCGACATGGCCTGGTTCTGCAGCGGGCACTCACCGCCCTTGTCGCAGACGGGGCAGTCCAGCGGGTGGTTGATGAGCAGGAGCTCCATCACACCCTTCTGGGCCTTCTCGGCGACGGGCGAGGTGAGGTGGGTCTTGACGACCATCCCGTCCGTGCAGGTGATCGTGCAGGAGGCCATGGGCTTGCGCTGGCCCTCGACCTCGACGATGCACTGGCGGCAGGCGCCGGCCGGGTCGAGCAGCGGGTGGTCGCAGAACCTGGGGATCTCGATGCCGAGCTGTTCGGCGGCCCGGATGACCAGGGTGCCCTTGGGCACGCTGATCCCGGCGCCGTCGATGGTCAGCGAGACGAGGTCTTCCGGCGGGATCGCCGCCTCCCCGCCGTGGGAGGTGCGCTCGCCCACGGCGGAGCCGCTGTCGGATTGCTGTACGGTCATGCGTTCACCTCCATGCGCTGGTCGGCCCAGGCCGTCGACTTGGCCGGGTCGAAGGGGCAGCCCCGGCCCGTGATGTGCTCCTCGTACTCCTCGCGGAAGTACATGAGGGAGGAGAAGATCGGCGAGGCGGCGCCGTCGCCGAGGGCGCAGAAGGACTTGCCGTTGATGTTGTCGGCGATGTCGTTCAGCTTGTCGAGGTCGGACATGACGCCCTTGCCGGCCTCGATGTCGCGCAGCAACTGCACGAGCCAGTACGTGCCTTCGCGGCAGGGCGTGCACTTGCCGCAGGACTCGTGGGCGTAGAACTCGGTCCAGCGGGTGACGGCCCGTACGACGCAGGTGGTCTCGTCGAAGCACTGCAGGGCCTTGGTGCCGAGCATGGACCCGGCGGCGGCGACGCCCTCGTAGTCGAGGGGGACGTCGAGGTGTTTGTCGGTGAACATCGGCGTCGAGGAGCCGCCCGGTGTCCAGAACTTCAGGCGGTGGCCCGGCCGCATGCCGCCGCTCATGTCGAGGAGCTGGCGGAGCGTGATGCCGAGCGGTGCCTCGTACTGGCCCGGGTTGGTGACGTGGCCGCTGAGCGAGTAGAGCGTGAAGCCCGGCGACTTCTCGCTGCCCATCGACTTGAACCAGTCCTTGCCGTTTTTCAGGATCGCGGGAACTGACGCGATCGACTCGACGTTGTTCACCACAGTCGGGCACGCGTAGAGGCCCGCGACGGCAGGAAAGGGGGGACGGAGCCGCGGTTGACCACGGCGGCCTTCGAGCGAGTCCAGCAGTGCGGTCTCCTCACCGCAGATGTACGCGCCCGCGCCCGCGTGCACGGTGAGTTCGAGGTCGGCTCCACTGCCCAGGCCGTGCTTGTGACGGTGTTCGGCCTCGCCGAGGTAGCCCGCCGCGTAGGCCTCACGAACGGCCTCGTGCAACCGCCGCAGAACGGGGACGACTTCACCCCGCAGATAGATGAAGGCATGTGACGACCGGATGGCATGACACGCGATCGCGATCCCCTCGATGAGGGCATGTGGGTTCGCGAAGAGGAGCGGGATGTCCTTGCACGTCCCGGGCTCCGATTCGTCGGCGTTGACAACTAGATAGTGTGGTTTTCCCTCACCTTGCGGAATGAACTGCCATTTCATTCCCGTGGGGAAGCCCGCTCCTCCCCGGCCTCGCAGCCCGGAGTCCTTGACGTAGGCGATCACCTCGTCCGGGGACATCGTGAGGGCCCTCTTGAGTCCCTCGTAGCCCCCGTGCTTTCGGTAGACGTCCAGCGTCCAGGACCTGTCCTCGTCCCAGAAGGCCGACAGTACGGGTGCGAGCAGCTCCTCCGGGCTGGTGTCCTTGATCTCGGCTGCCACGGTCATCACTCCTCCTCCTCGGCAACAGGACCCGCGGTGTGGGAGGGGCGGGGCGAGGCCCCTCCCTGACGGGTGGTGGGTGACGGGTGGGCAGGACCGGAGGCCGACGTGTCCTGGGGCTCGTCATGGGGTCCGCCGTCCCGCGGATGCACCACGCGCGCGAGGGCGGCCTCTCCCCTGGCCAGGCGGAGGCCGATCAGCGAGGCGGGTCCCGCGCTGCCGGTCGCTTCGACGGCCCCGTCCCGCTCGTCGGGGAAGCCGGCCAGGATCCGGGCGGTCTCCTTGAAGGTGCACAGGGGTGCGCCGCGGGTGGGTTCGACCTGTGCTCCCGCGCGCAGGTCGTCGACGAGCCGCTTCGCGCTGTCCACGGTCTGGTTGTCGAAGAACTCCCAGTTGACCATCACGACCGGCGCGTAGTCACAGGCCGCGTTGCACTCGATGTGCTCCAGGGTGACCTTGCCGTCGTCGGTGGTCTCGCCGTTGCCGACGCCCAGGTGGTCCTGGAGTGCCTCGAAGATCGCGTCTCCGCCCATCACCGCGCACAGGGTGTTGGTGCAGACGCCCACCTGGTAGTCCCCGCTCGGCTTGCGCCGGTACATGGTGTAGAAGGTGGCGACCGCGGTGACCTCGGCCGTGGTCAGGCTGAGCATGTCGGCGCAGAACCGCATGCCGGTGCGGGTGACGTGGCCCTCCTCCGACTGCACGAGGTGCAGCAACGGCAGCAGGGCCGAGCGGGAGTCCGGGTAGCGGGCGATCACCTCGCGCGCGTCCCGCTCCAGCCGGGCGCGGACGGCGTCCGGGTAGTCGGGTGCGGGCAGCTGGGGCATGCCCAGGAAGGGAGATCCCCCCTGCGCGAGCGAAGTCGGGATCTCGGGGGAGCCCTCGGGGGTCGTGGTCACCGGTCGACGCCTCCCATCACGGGGTCGATGGACGCGACGGCGACGATGACGTCGGCGACCTGGCCGCCCTCGCACATCGCCGCCATGGTCTGCAGATTGGTGAAGGACGGGTCGCGGAAGTGGACCCGGTAGGGGCGGGTGCCGCCGTCGGACACGACGTGCACCCCGAGTTCGCCCTTGGGTGACTCGACCGCCGCGTACGCCTGTCCCGGCGGGACGCGGAAGCCCTCCGTCACCAGCTTGAAGTGGTGGATCAGGGCCTCCATGGAGGTGCCCATGATCTTCTTGATGTGGTCCAGGGAGTTGCCCAGCCCGTCCGGTCCCAGGGCGAGCTGGGCGGGCCACGCGATTTTCTTGTCGGCGACCATGACCGGTCCGGGAGCGAGCCGGTCGAGGCACTGTTCGACGATGCGCAGCGACTGGCGCATCTCCTCAAGGCGGATCAGGAAGCGCCCGTAGGAGTCGCAGGTGTCGGCGGTCGGGACGTCGAACTCGTACGTCTCGTAGCCGCAGTACGGCTGCGCTTTGCGCAGGTCGTGCGGCAGGCCCGCCGAGCGGAGGATCGGGCCGGTGGCGCCGAGGGCCATGCAGCCGGCCAGGTCGAGGTAGCCGATGTCCTGCATACGGGCCTTGAAGACGGGGTTCCCGGTGGCGAGCTTGTCGTACTCGGGAAGGTTCTTCTTCATCTTCTTCACGAACTCGCGGATCTGGTCCACCGCGCCCGGCGGCAGGTCCTGGGCGAGTCCTCCGGGCCGGATGTACGCATGGTTCATCCGCAGGCCGGTGATCAGCTCGTAGATGTCGAGAATGAGTTCACGATCACGGAAGCCATAGATCATGATCGTGGTGGCGCCCAGCTCCATGCCGCCGGTGGCGATGCACACCAGATGGGAGGAGAGCCGGTTCAGCTCCATCAGGAGCACGCGGAGGATCGTGGCACGGTCCGGCACCTGGTCCTCGATGCCGAGGAGCTTTTCGACGGCGAGGCAGTACGCCGTCTCGTTGAAGAACGGCGTGAGGTAGTCCATGCGGGTCACGAAGGTCGTGCCCTGGGTCCAGGTGCGGTACTCGAGGTTCTTCTCGATGCCGGTGTGGAGGTAGCCGATGCCGCAGCGGGCCTCGGTGACGGTCTCCCCCTCGATCTCCAGGATGAGGCGGAGCACGCCGTGGGTGGAGGGGTGCTGGGGGCCCATGTTGACGATCAGGCGCTCGTCGTCGGCGCGGGCCGCGGTCTCGACGACCTCGTCCCAGTCGCCGCCGGTGACCGTGTATACGGTGCCCTCGGTGGTCTCGCGCGCCGAAGCGGCAGACGACGAAGCGGCAGACGACAGGGGCGTTTCGAAGGGATCCGTTGCGGGGTGCTGGTCGGGCGACGGGCGGGACGATGCGTGTGACGTGCTCATGAGTACGACCTCCGCTGGTCCGGAGCCGGGATCCGGGCGCCCTTGTACTCGACGGGGATGCCGCCGAGGGGATAGTCCTTGCGCTGGGGGAAGCCCTGCCAGTCGTCCGGCATCATGATCCGCGTCAGTGCCGGGTGACCGTCGAAGACGATGCCGAAGAAGTCGTACGTCTCGCGCTCGTGCCAGTCGTTCGTCGGGTAGACGGAGACGAGCGACGGGATGTGCGGGTCGGCGTCGGGGGCGCAGACCTCGAGGCGGATCAGCCGGTTGTGGGTGATCGAGCGCAGGTGGTAGACGGCGTGCAGCTCGCGGCCCTTGTCGTGCGGGTAGTGGACACCGCAGACGCCGGTGCACAGCTCGAAGCGGAGGGCCGGGTCGTCGCGGAGGGTCCGGGCGACGCGGAGCAGGTGCTCGCGCTCGATGTGGAACGTGAGCTCGCCGCGGTCGACGACCGTCTTGTCGATGGCGTTCCCGGGGAGGAGTCCCTGTTCCTCCAGGGCACCTTCGAGTTCGTCGGCGACCTCGTCGAACCAGCCGCCGTAGGGGCGGGTGGCCGGGCCCGGGAGCCGGAGGGAGCGCACCAGGCCGCCGTAGCCGGAGGTGTCGCCGCCGTTGGTGGCACCGAACATGCCGCGCTGGACGCGGATCTCCTCGCCGCTCTCGCCGCGCCGGCCGGGCAGGTTGGAGGCGCTGAGGTCCTTCTCGGGGTTGGCTCCGTTCGTGCCGTTGCTGTTCGTGCCGTTGCCGTTCGCGTCGCTCATCGCAGCAGCCCCTTCATCTCGATGGTGGGGAGCGCCTTGAGCGCGGCCTCCTCGGCCTCGCGGGCCGCCTCCTCGGCGTTCACACCGAGCTTGGAAGTCTGGATCTTCTGGTGGAGCTTGAGGATCGCGTCCATCAGCATCTCGGGCCTCGGCGGGCAGCCGGGGAGATAGATGTCGACCGGGACGATGTGGTCGACGCCCTGGACGATGGCGTAGTTGTTGAACATGCCGCCCGAGGAGGCGCAGACCCCCATGGAGATCACCCACTTGGGGTGCGGCATCTGGTCGTAGACCTGCCGCAGCACCGGCGCCATCTTCTGGCTGACCCGGCCGGCGACGATCATGAGATCCGCCTGGCGGGGTGAGCCGCGGAAGACCTCCATGCCGAAGCGGGCCAGGTCGTAGCGGCCCGCGCCCGTGGTCATCATCTCGATGGCGCAGCAGGCGAGGCCGAAGGTGGCGGGGAAGACGGACGCCTTGCGTACCCAGCCCGCGGCCTGCTCGACGGTGGTCAGCAGGAATCCGCTCGGCAGTTTTTCTTCGAGTCCCATGATTGAAAGGCCCCTAGTCCCATTCCAGGCCGCCGCGCCGCCATACGTACGCGTAGGCGACGAAGACGGTGAGCACGAAGAGCAGCATCTCCACGAGCCCGAAAACACCCAGGGCGTCGAAGGAGACGGCCCAGGGGTAGAGGAAGACGATCTCGATATCGAAGATGATGAAGAGCATCGCCGTCAGGTAGTACTTGATGGGGAAACGCCCGCCGCCGGCCGGCGTGGGGGTCGGCTCGATACCGCACTCATAGGCCTCGAGCTTGGCCCGGTTGTAACGCTTCGGACCGATCAGCGTGGCCATGACCACGGAGAAGATCGCAAAGCCTGCCCCGAGGGCTCCCAGTACGAGGATGGGCGCATACGCGTTCACCGCTCCTCGCTCCTCTCAGTCGGCGCTGACTGCTGGCGGTTGCGTCGGACCCGTCACCGGCCCCATCTGCCCCACGGGCCCCGCCCCTCCCGGCGAAGATCGCGAACATGTGAAGCAGGTCACAAGCCCAACTGCCCCGCATCCTATGCCCGCCGGTCTGTGATCTGCGACACGGGGTACAGCAAGGACTTTGTGATCTCCACCACCTGATGAAGGATCATGAAGCCATAGGGGCGGCGACCCTCACACTCGAAGCATCAGAGTGATCACCAGACGTGACGATATCGATCGTCACGCCCGGTCGCGAAGGGCGCCTCCATATCAAGAAGCTTCCCTTGCATACAAATTGGCCCTGGGGGACGAGGCTTGATAAGGGAGCACATTCGCGCCCCGAGAAAGGCGAAGAGCGGGCGCGGACGCGTGCACGCGTTCACAAGCCCCTGGCGGCCGTGGATCGCACACGGGACGTATCCGCCGAGGCATCCGTTCCGTGACCTGTGCCACATGTCCGGGAGCGGCCGGGAGGCCGGACTTGGCAGCTCGATGCGACCAGTGATAAGCGCAGAGCAATTGGGACGTAACAGCGAAAGCCAATGATCACGCCCTTGATCAAGGATGTCCATGATGTCCCTTATGTCGTCAATAAGGAAGGGCGCGCCCGGAGTTCGGGGCGCGGAGGGGGCAACTGTGGCGCACCCCACGTTTCTTGAAGGTATGAAGGAGCCCCTGATACCGGTTGTACTCATGTCCCACACCGCTCACATACCCAGCCACCGCAAGCCCCGCCGCAGCGCCTCGATCACGGCGATGCATGTCGGTGTTGCCGGTGGCCTCCTCAGCACCGTGGCTGTGGCCGGTGCCTCTGCGTCGGCGCATGCCACGGAGCCCGTGACCCAGACGCTCGAACTGCCCACGCTCACGGCAGATCTGGCCGCTCAGGTCACCGAGTCCGCGGAGGCCATGCGGCAGACCGCGGCGAGCTACGAGCTGCGGGCCGAGCGTGACGCGGCCGCCGCCAAAGCCGCCCAGCAGGCCCGGGCGGACCTCAAGGAAGCGAAGAAGAAGGCGGAGGCCAAGCGGAAGGCCGAGGCCAAGCGGAAGGCGGCCGCCGAGCGCGCGGAGCGCGCCGCGCGCTCCGCCGAGCGGACCACCCTCACCATGTCGTCGGCCTCGACCTCGGCCGACGTGCCCGCCACATCGGCCGGCGGCAGCCTCGGGGAGGTCATCGACTTCCTCAAGGACCAGGTGGGCGACGCCTACATCATGGGTGCCGGCGGCCTGGACGCGTGGGACTGCTCCTCGCTCGTCCAGGCCGCGTTCAGGCAGGCCGGCGTGGATCTCCCCCGGGTCTCCCAGGACCAGTCGATGGCCGGCACCGAGGTGTCGCTGTCCGCCCTCCAGGAAGGCGACATCCTCTACTGGGGTGCGAAGGGCTCCGCGTACCACGTGGGCGTCTACCTCGGGAACGGCAAGTACCTCGACGCGGCCAACCCCGCCAAGGGCGTCGTGATCCAGGACCTGTCCGGCTACCCGGCGTCGGGTGCGGTGCGGGTTCTCTGATCCGCCAGGTTCACTGATCCGCCAGGTTCTCTGATCCGCCAGGTTCACTGAGCGTGCGGTACGGCCTTGAGCAGCGGCCTCAGGCGGTCACGCCTTTGGAGCCGCCTTGCTCAGCCCATTGATGACGCGGTCCATCGCGTCCCCGCCCGTCGGGTCGGTCAGGTTGGCGAGGAGCTTCAGGGTGAACTTCATCAGCAGCGGGTGCGTGAGGCCGCGCTCGGTCGCCAGCTTCATGACCTTCGGGTGGCCGATGAGCTTCACGAAGGCCCGGCCCAGCGTGTAGTAGCCGCCGTAGGTGTTCTTCAGGATGCGGGGGTAGCTCTGGAGCGCGAGTTCGCGCTGGGCGGGGGTCGACCGGGCGTGGGCCTGGACGATGACGTCCGCGGCGATCTGACCGGACTCCATGGCGTAGGCGATGCCCTCGCCGTTGAAGGGGTTCACCAGGCCGCCCGCGTCGCCGACCAGGAGCAGACCCTTCGTGTAGTGGGGCTGACGGTTGAAGGCCATGGGGAGGGCCGCGCCGCGGATCGGGCCGGTCATGTTGTCCGGCGTGTAGCCCCAGTCTTCCGGCATCGACGCGCACCAGGTCTTCAGGACCTCGCGCCAGTCCAGCTCCTTGAAGGAGGCCGAGGTGTTCAGGACGCCCAGGCCGACGTTCGACGTGCCGTCGCCCATGCCGAAGATCCAGCCGTAGCCCGGCAGCAACCGGTCTTCAGGGCCCCTGCGGTCCCGCAGTTCCAGCCACGACTCCAGGTAGTCGTCCTCGTGGCGCGGGGACGTGAAGTACGTACGGACCGCGACGCCCATCGGGCGGTCCTCGCGCCGGTGCAGGCCCATGGCCAGGGAGAGGCGGGTGGAGTTGCCGTCGGCCGCCACGACCAGCGGCGCGTGGAAGGCGACTTCGCGTTTCTCCCTCGACTCGGCGTCACCGAGCTTCGCCCGCACACCCGTGATGCGGCCGGTGCGGTCGTCGACGACCGGTGCGCCCACGTTGCAGCGCTCGTACAGCCGTGCGCCCGCCTTCTGTGCCTGCCGGGCGAGTTGCTCGTCGAAGTCGTCGCGTTTGCGGACCAGGCCGTAGTCCGGGTAGGAGGCGAGATCGGGCCAGTCGAGCTGGAGGCGGACCCCGCCGCCGATGATCCGGAGCCCCTTGTTGCGGAGCCAGCCAGCCTCCTCGGAGATGTCGATGCCCATCGAGACCAGCTGCTTCGTGGCGCGCGGCGTCAGGCCGTCGCCGCACACCTTCTCGCGCGGGAAGGCGGTCTTCTCCAGCAGCAGGACGTCCAGCCCTGCCTTGGCCAGGTAGTACGCGGTGGTGGAACCGGCTGGCCCGGCCCCGACGACGATCACATCGGCGGTGTGTTCGGTAAGGGGCTGGGGCTCGGTCACGACGGGTTCTCCCCAAGAGAATCGAAATCAGCGTACTGGGTACGGGGAATCGGAAGTCAGCCCACTGAGAGTCAGGATCAGTGTGCTGACGGGCATGAGACAGGGACAGGGAACAGGGAACAGGGAACAGGGAACAGGGGCAGTCTATTCAGCGGTACCGGTCATCTGGCTGAAGGGCTGCCCTGGCAACTGAGCCCTCCCCGACGTACGGCTGCGTGTCCCCACCGACCGTGTCCCCACCTACGCTGTGGGCCGTCTGCGGTTGTTCACTCGGCGGAGCCGCATGGTGTCACCGCCCTGTGTCCCTACGGGGCGAAGCCCCGGTGCAGCGCCACCACGCCACCCGTCAGGTTCCGCCACGCCACCCGCTCCCAGCCCGCCTTCCGGAGCCGTTCCGCCAGCGCCGGCTGGTCGGGCCATGCCCGGATCGACTCGGCGAGATACACGTACGCGTCGGGGTGGGACGACACCGTCCGCGCCACCGGCGGCAGCGCGCGCATCAGGTACTCGGTGTAGACGGTGCGAAACGGCGCCCACGTCGGATGGGAGAACTCGCAGATCACGACCCGTCCGCCAGGCCGCGTCACCCGGAGCATCTCGCGCAGCGCGGCGTCCGTGTCCTGGACGTTGCGCAGCCCGAAGGAGATCGTCACCGCGTCGAACGTGTCGTCCTTGAAGGGGAGTTTCGTCGCGTCGCCCGCCGTGAAGGGCAGCCAGGAGTGCCGCTGCTTGCCGACGCGGAGCATCCCGAGGGAGAAGTCGCACGGCACGACGTACGCGCCCGTCCGCGCGAACGGCAGTGAGGAGGTGGCCGTACCGGCGGCGAGGTCCAGGATCTTCTGCGCGGGCCGCGCGTCCACCGCCCTCGCGACCTCCTTGCGCCAGCGCCGGTCCTGGCCCAGGGACAGCACGTCGTTCGTGAGGTCGTACCGCTCCGCCACGTCGTCGAACATCGAGGCGACTTCGTGCGGCTTCTTGTGCAGGGATGCGCGGGTCACACGCCCATTGTGGCAGCCGGGGTACGGCGTCGCCGGAGAAGGGGGAGAGGGAGAGGGGCGCGAGGCCGTACCCCGCGGCGGAGCCGCAGGTTGTGACCTCCAGATGTACCGCACCTCGTCCGCGGCATGGATCGTCAGCATGAAGCGGCATGGACCGTCAGCACGAAACCGCCCTGCCCGTACCTCAGTTGGTGGTGAGCAGCTTCAACTCGGGGTGGGCCGTGCCGCCCTCGATGGCCGTCGACGACAGGTGCGAGACCACCCGCTCGTCGACGGGGTCGTCCGCCGGGTCGTCGTGGACGACAAGGTGCTCGTACGTCGTGCTGCGCTGGGCCGGGACGCGTCCCGCCTTCCTGATCAGGTCGATGATCTCCAGCCGGTTGGAGCGGTGCCTGGCGCCGGCCGACGACACCACGTTCTCCTCCAGCATGATCGAGCCGAGGTCGTCCGCGCCGTAGTGCAGCGACAGCTGGCCGATCTCCTTGCCGGTGGTCAGCCAGGAGCCCTGGATGTGTGCCACGTTGTCGAGGAAGAGGCGGGCGAGGGCGATCATCCGCAGGTACTCGAAGAGGGTGGCCTGGGTGCGGCCCTTGAGGTGGTTGTTCTCGGGCTGGTAGGTGTACGGGATGAAGGCCCGGAAGCCGCCCGTCCGGTCCTGCACGTCACGGATCATCCGCAGGTGCTCGATGCGCTCGGCGTTCGTCTCGCCCGTACCCATCAGCATCGTCGACGTGGACTCCACACCCAGGTTGTGCGCGATCTCCATGATCTCCAGCCACCGCTCGCCCGACTCCTTGAGCGGGGCGATCGCCTTGCGCGGCCGGGCGGGCAGCAGCTCGGCGCCCGCGCCCGCGAACGAGTCGAGCCCGGCGGCGTGGATCCGCTGGATGGCTTCTTCCGCGCTCACCTTCGAGATCCGGGCCATGTGCTCGACCTCGGACGCGCCCAGACTGTGGATGACCAGCTGCGGGAAGGCCTCCTTGATGGCACGGAAGTGCTTCTCGTAGTACTCCACGCCGTAGTCCGGGTGGTGCCCGCCCTGGAACATGATCTGTGTGCCGCCGAGCTCGACGGTCTCCGCGCAGCGGCGCAGGATGTCGTCCAGCTCCCGCGTCCAGCCCTTGGCCTTGTCCTTCGGCGGGGCGTAGAACGCGCAGAACTTGCACGCCGTGACGCACACGTTCGTGTAGTTGATGTTCCGCTCGATGATGTACGTGGCGATGTGCTCGGTGCCCGCGTACTTCTGCCTGCGTACGGCGTCGGCGGCGGCGCCCAGCGCGTGCAGCGGCGCGTGACGGTAGAGGTCGAGCGCCTCCTCGGGGGTGATCCGCCCACCCGCGGCGGCACGGTCGAGGACTGCTGTGACATCAGAAGACGTGGTGACACCAGAAGACGTGGTGACATCAGAAGACGTGAGGTCGGCCTTCTCGGTCTCCTCGCTCTTCTCGGTCTCCTCGCCCTTCTCGGTCTTCTCACTCTTCTCGGTCTTTTCGGTCACCGGGCGTCCCTTTCGTAAAGCTTCGTCAGGGTGTGGACGGACTGATGCGCAAGGGTGCGGAACGGACTGATCCAGCGTACCCAGCCGTTCTGCCGCGCTCACGTCAGGCCGCGAGGGCCTCACTCAGGCCGCGAGGGCCCCCAGCAGTACGCCCACGAACGCGCCCGCGATCAGGAACGGCCCGTACGGCATCGAAGCCCTGCGCCCGACCCGGCGCACGACGACGAGCCACCCCGCGTACACCCCTCCGAGGAAGAACCAGGCGAAGGTCCCGAGCAGCAGCACATCCCACCCGTACCAGCCCAGCGCGGCCCCGAGCCCGACGGCCGCCTTCACGTCCCCGAACCCCATGATGTCCGGGCTGATGAGGAAGGACACGAGACACCAGCCGCTGAGGGCCAGCGCGCCCCACAGCGCGGTCGGCCAGTGCCCCGCATGCCCGGGAACGAGCGCCGCCACCCCCAGCAGTACGAGCGCCGTGCCCGCGAGCGGCAGCGTCAGCATGTCCGGCAGCCGCCGCACCCTGAAGTCGATCAGCGCCAGCAGTACGCCGACGGGCGCGAGCAGCAGCCAGACCCCCAGCTCGGGACGGGCGCCGGTCGCCCACGCGAGCGCGGCACACACGAGGGTGGTCGCCAGCACCACGAGAGGTGTGCTCGGCCCGTACGCGCGGCCGCGGTCGCACACACCGCACCGCGCCCGGCCGAGCCACCCCCGCGCAAGGCCCTCGAGCGGATGCCCCGCGGGACACGCGTCCCGCCACTCCTCCTCGGGCTCGACGGAGAACCGGTACGCGGCCCGCGGCACGAGCACGCCCACCGCCGCGCCCCACAGGGCGGCGACGGCGGTGAGCAGAAGGGCGGTCGACGGGAGGCCGGTCGATGGGAAGCCGGTCGATGGGAAGCCGGTCGACGAAAGGCCGGTCAACGAAAGGCCGGTCAACGAAAGGCCGGTCAGCAGAAGGTCACTCATCCGACCGAGGCCGCGCCGCCGCGCCACGTCGGTAGCAGCTCGTCTAGCAGCGCCTCCGTGCGGGGCGGCAGTCCGCGCGCGCCGCTGCGCGCGACCAGGTCGGCGGCGAGCCGTTGGAGCCGGGCGATATCACCGATGGCGTGTGTGGCCCGCAGGAGTTCGTTCCACAGGCGCTCGTCGGCGGGAGCCGAGTTCAGGGCGGCGTTCAGTGCCTCGATAGCCTTGGCTCGCAGCACAAGCATGGTGACACCGAGCGCGCCAACGAGTATGAGGAGCACCGCGAGAGCGGCAAGGGCGGGTTTGCGCTCGCGAGGCGGCGAGGGAAGACGCTCACCGACCGCAGGCTGAGCCGGCACGGCAGAACGGTGGCTGCCCGCCCCCGTACGCTCCTGGATCTTCACGCAACCGCTCCCGTACGCCCAAGAAGATTTCTGCAGATCGGGACACTTCATCCAGTGCGAACCACACCGGACATACGACCCCGACGACCCCGATATCCGGTGTACCACCCACCCCGGCCGACGCTCCGGCCCCGGTACAAGTGTCAAGCCACCGCACCGCATCAGCAGCTCATAAGCCCCTCAAGGCACATTATGCATCGCGAACCTCACAGGACTCATCGTTGCCTCCCGCAATGCAAGGCCGCCGGTTCCAGGCGGAGGCGGACGCCGCGTACCGCATGTGAAGTAGCAGTCACAGCTGGTGAGTTCAGCCGGTAATATTACGCCCGTGACGCACCTGAGGGGTGCGTCCTCCCTTCATTCCGGGCCCCCTCGTCCTCGGGGCCCGGCCCGACGAGAGTGGCCCCGGGACCTTGTGATGGCCGCCTCACGTCGAAGGGAGGACGCCTCCAGATGAGGTGTCACCGTGAGCAAAGACCAACTCTCGTCATCCGGCTGATCCGGCACCTGCCGGAGCGGACGGCGAAGCACGTGAGGAGGTGGCTGCTCTGGTGGCTCAGCAGGTAGCCGGATATCCCCAAACAAGGTGGGGACATCCGACAAGCTCCTACTGAGCTTGGGCCTCCGCCCGGATAACCGGTCCGGTGCGGGGGCCCTCCTTGCGCCCAAGTACAGCACACCGGACCCCGGATGACACCGCGGTTGCTCAACAGGGGATCTCGGTGATACGGCCGTAGTCGGAGGTGTGCGGCTCGGACATCAGCGTGACCACCTTTCGGATGCAAGCGAGCAGGCCGCCTGCCATGCAAGCGAGCAGGCCGCCCGCCAGAGGTGGGAGCCCGTCATCGAGTTGCGGGAGGTGGTCAAGGCCGTTCGTGACGCGCCGATGCGTCAGCGGCGCCCGGACTGTCCGCCGACTTCCTCGTCGAGCTCGTCGAGCTCGTCGAGCTCGTCGAGCCGTTCAGTGTCGAGCCGTTCAACGAGGATCATGGCGGCGTCATCGGTCAGGCGGCCCTCGGTGTGGCGGATCAACGCCTCGTGCAGTTCTTCCAGAAACTCCGGCGGAGTGTCGGCGTGAATCCCCTCCATGGCCTCCGGCAGGGCGAAGAAGTCGTTGTCGCGGTTACGGGCTTCGACCACGCCATCGGTGTACAGCAGCAGGCGGTCACCGGACTCGAAGGGATAACTGTCGGGCTTGGTGGGCGGACCGGTGAGGAAGTCGTCCAGACCGCAAGGCGGCAGTGGGCGGGTGGGCATCAGGGCTTGGACCTTGCCCTGGTGCAGCACCAGCGGAGGCGGATGGCCCCGGTTGACCAGGTGCACCACGGGTTCGTCCGGTACCTGGGCCATGAGCACGGTGGTGAATCCCTCCATCAGAGCTTCCTCGTCGTACGCACCCGGCCGGGTGGCCTCCCGCCGCAGGGCGGCGGCGCAGTGGTTCATGACCTCCACCAGTTCGTCCTCGTAGTGCGCGGCCTCCCGGAATGCCCCCATCGCGATGGCGGCTGCGCGCACAGCCGTCAGTCCCTTGCCTCGGACGTCCCCCACGATCAGCCGTACGCCGTACGGGGTCTGCGCGGCCTCGTACAGATCACCGCCGATCTGTGCCCCTGTCTCAGCGGCGAGGTACAGGCTGGCCGCCCGCACCTGTCCCAGCCGCGCGGGCACGGGACGCACCACGGTCTCCTGTGCCGCCACAGCGATCCGGCGAACCTGGTCGAGCTCGCTCTGCCTGCGCGTACGCGCGGCGTTGCTCAGCATGACACTGGCCGCGGACACCATGAACAGACCAAGGAAATTGCCCAGGACCAGCTGGGTGCCCCACGCCTGGTTGTAGGTGGCGGTGGTCACGTTGACGGCCAGAGCGAGACCCGCCGTGGCGAGGGTGCCCCTCGGGCCCATCGTCAGCGCGGCCAGCGCCGGCGTCGCGGTCAGGAAAGGGCCGGTGACCAGAAAGTGTGCGGGCGAGAGCTCGATGCCCAGCACGCCCAGTGCGATCGCGAAGGGCACACACTGCCCGAGCGCGAACAGGACCCCTCTGTGACCGTCCACTCCTGGTCGAGGAGAGGAGCGGAGGTGCGACCGCATGGGCTCCAGCCTGCCTCGCCGGAGCTGAAGGCTCCAGTCAACGCTGTGGTCCCTTGAAACCCCCGTGGCCCGTGAACGAGAGGTCCCAGCGCTCCTACGCCCGCCGAGCGCCGAGCGCCGAGAACCTGAGCACGGCCTTGAACGGGCGTAATACGCGTCATACACTCACCTTGTGGCGAGGACAAGGATCAGCATCAGCCTTGAGCAGGAGCAGGCCGAGCGCATCAGGGAGCACGCGGACCAGGCGGGTATGGATGTCTCGGCCTACCTCGTGCATGCGGCGACACGACAAATGGCCGAGACCGACGCCGTAGAGGACCAGTTCTCAAGCGTCGACGCGCTGATCGCGGCGGCGGAAGCGGCGGCGGCCACCCTGCCGCCGGAGCCGGAGACGGCCGCCCCGGAACTGACGGAGCAGGAGCGGCAGGAGGTCGAAGCCGCCCTCAACCTCGTCTACGGCGAGGACCGCGCGAACCGCTGTCCCGGGCAGGCCGCGTGAGCATCCGCGTTCCCGTCTACGACACCGGAATGCTCATCGCCCTCGCGGACCGTAAGGCGAAGGCGATCGCCCTGCACAACGGCCTCAGGGCGGCCCCGCACCGCGCACTCGTTCCCGGTCCGGTCCTGGCCCAGGTGTGGCGCCCGCGCCCGGCGGTCGTTCACGCCTTGGCGGGCATCCTGAAGGACTGCACCGTGCCGCAGGCCCGGACGTCCGCACCCTCCATGCGGGACACGAAGGCAGGCCGACCGGAGTGCATCGCCTGCGCCACCGGCCCCGACGTCACCGACTGGCGCCGGATCGGCGCGGCACTGGGGGAAGCGAAACTCCCCGCGAAGAAGCAGCCGGACGCGGTGGACGCCTGGGTCGCGCTCTCCGCCGTACGGCACGGCAGCGCCGTGGTCTTCACCAGCGACCCGGAGGACATCGAGGCGTATCTCGCCGTACTGAACCCGGCGGATGTCCACGTTGAGGCGGTGTGACGGCACGTCGGCCACCAGGTGTCCACCAGGTGTGCGACTTGCAGTGGAGGGCCCCCCCTCGCCAGAGGCAGACGGCAGATCGAGCAAGTGGATTCGAGCAAGTGGGTCGCCTCAGAGGATCACAAAGCGCATCAACGCCTCAACGCGCCCGATCGCTGCGGCCGACGCCGAGCACCTCCACAGTGACCGTCTTCTCCTGGACCTCGGACATGACGCGGTAGTAACCGAGAAGCAGTCGATAGACGTCTCTGGTCCCGAGACAGCGTGACGTTCTTGGGCCGAGGGTTGTCGACCATGTCGTACACCGCGGCCGTAATGAGCATGGCGGCTTCTGGTACCGTTCGTTGAGGGCGGCCAGCTGGTCATCGCGGTGTCCGCCCGGACGGATGTCGACTCACCGCTTCGGCGTCCCGCAGGGTCAGCCGAACCGGGCCGCCACCTCGGCGTGGATACCCGGAGCCCACTCGGCGCCTCGCTCTCTTCGGCGGTGACGAGGTCCTCGCTCCTCCAGCTGCTGGAAGTAGTCGAGCAGCTCCATGGGGATGATGGCCGCGACAGGAGTCCCATGGTCGGTGATCTCCACGGTCTTGCCGCCGTGGCGTACCTCGTTGACGACCTTGCCCAGATTGTTGCGGGCGTCCGTGAGGGTGTAAGAGGCGTCCATAAGCCAAATCCTACAATTTGTAGGGCAGACAGTCCCAGCTCACGACAGCACCCCGCAGGCAACGCCGAAGTCGCAAGGCCCGACACCACCATCGACTTGCCCATCTTGCGCAGCTTCTTACTCATCGCCGTCCTGCGCGGGCGGGTCGGCTTCTGGGTAGGCGACGAAGGTGCCCTTCGCGGGAAGCGTGACGACGAGACCGCGTTCGCGGAGTTCACGGACGGCGCGGCGGGCGGTCAGGTTGGCCACCCCGTACTCAGCCGCGAGATCCCGCTCGCCAAGCAGCCGCGCACCGGGCCTAAATTCGCCCTGGGCGATGCGGGCAGCGATGTGGTCGGCCACCTGCATATAGATGTACGCGATCTTGTTCGGGTCGATCGGCGAATCGCCCGTTTCTGCTGTCATATCGAACACCGTACAACAGCCCGAGCTGCATCACTCCTTGGATGCCGCGACACCGCTATACACTGGCATGCGTACGCAATGTAGCGTGCATGACTGGAAAGACCCCGGCGACGGATGCAAGCCGTCCCGGGGCATGGCCGAACGCTTCAAAGGAGCGCCGACACCATGGACATTACCGTCCGATTCCTCGCCTGGTTGCTGAGCCTGTGCACGCCCCGCCCCCGGGGCCGTCACCGCCTCAACTCCACCGAACCGCTCTTGCGGTTCACCCCCACCCCACCGCCCCGGCGGTTCATCCCGGCCCCTCCGCCCCGCTTCACGGAGATCCTCGACGGCAACGCGTCCCGCCTGATCCGTCCCTACACCCCGGACCCGTACCTCCGCCCCTCTCAGATGCCCTGCCAGCCCGCCCCGGCCGAACGCCACCACCAGCGAGCCCGCCGCCGCGCCCTCTACCTGGCCACCCTCGGCATCGACACCGGCCCGGACTACATCCACGGCGTCCGCGTAGGCGCAGGCGTACGTGTAGGCGCAGGCGTGGGGGCGGCCACCCGATGACGAACCGCACCCACCACCCCATCCGCATGTGCGCCCGCTGCGAGCGCACGACGAGCGCCCCCGTCCTGGTCCACGAGGTCCACGCCGCCACCGGCCCCGGCTTCAACGTGTACGCGTGCCGGGACTGCGCCGACCACTACCCACCCCTGACCGACGTCCTGGAACTCCTGGACGAACCCACCCACCGCCGCTCCCGCCTCACCCTCCGCGTCTACAAGATCAACCCGCAGGGAGCAGTGACCGAGGACCGCGGCAAGGTGGAGGTCCTGGCCGGTACCCACACCACTCCACCCCCGCTCACATCGGCGTACCCACCCTGCCGCTGCCCCCGCTGCCGAACAGCCACGCACCCCACGACCGAGCAGCCCGCAACAGGCGAGGAGACCTGATGAGCCACGGATACCGCACCAACTGGCAGGTCCCGCCCGAGCCCCCCGAACCCCCGGCGTACCGCGCCGCAGGCTGAACACCCCTCAACAGCCACGCACACCACGGCCCCGGACACACCCGACACGCGGTGTCCGGGGCCGTGGCACGCCCAACAACAATCCCAACAACCAACAATCGAGCCACTGTTACCGCGGGATGCCGTTACGGCTCCAGCAGTTCCACCCGCACATCCGCCGGGAACCCCGTCGTCGGGCCCCACCCGGCGTGCGAACTCGCGTCACCGCCTCCAGTTGTGGGCCACCGAAGCGGAAGTCGAGCGTGGTGAAGTACCGCTCCAGGAGCCTCTCGTCGAAGGCCTCCCAGCGGGCCGCCTGCTCGGCGACCTTGCCGACCTCCTCCAGGGAGAGGTCGCGGGAGGCGAGGAACGCCTCGTGCACCTTGCGGGTGACGACCGGCTCGCGCTCCAGGTACTCGCGGCGGGCCGCCCAGACCGCGAAGACGAACGGCAGGCCCGGTCCACTCCTTCCACATGCGCGCCCAGGTCGTGCACGTCGAGGCCGAGCTTCGGGCCGTCGTGCAGATTGGCGCGCAGCGCCGCGTCGCCGATGAGCACGGCGGCCTCGGCCTCCCGCATCATCAGGGCGAGGTCGGGCGGGCAGGTGTAGTACGTCGGGCTGGACGCCGACCTGCTCGGCGAGCAGCAGCTGGGCGAGCCGTACGGACGTGCGCGAGGTCGAGCCGAGGGCGACGCGGGCGCCGTCCAGCTGGTCCAGGGGCACCTGGGAGACGATCACGCAGGACATCACCGGGCCGTCGCAGCCGACCGCGATGTCGGGGAAGGCGACCAGCTCGTCGGCGTTGCTTGAGGAACTCGACGAGCGGTGATCGGGCCCGATGTCGAGATCGCCCCGCACCAGCTGCTCGCTGAGCTTCTCCGGGGTGTCCTTGGTCAGCTCGAAGTCGAGGAGCGTGCCGGTCCGGGCAAGCCCCCAGTACAGGGGCAGGCAGTTCAGGAACTGGATGTGGCCGACGCGCGGCCGGGTGCGAGAAGTCGGATGGTCCACATCGCGAGACTACGCCCTCATGGGGTACGTGTCACACCCTGTCAGGGTGGCATCGTCGGGGGTCCTCGGGCAGTGCCAACGTCCGAGTGACGTGATCTTGCCCCCTATTGCTTCCGGCTGCCCGCGTGCTAGGCTCGCCGCAAGTTGCAGTTTGGTTTCCCTTGCAGTACAGAGCCTGCGGAGCATGTGACCGCAGGCTCTCGTCGTTTTCAGACTTCTTGCAGGTTCTGGAGCAGGGCAACCCTTTGGGCCCAAGGAGGGCTTATGGCTACCGGAACCGTGAAGTGGTTCAACGCCGAAAAGGGCTTTGGCTTCATCGCCCAGGAAGGCGGCGGCCCGGATGTCTTCGTCCACTACTCCGCGATCAACGCGACCGGCTTCCGCTCCCTCGAGGAGAACCAGGCGGTGACCTTCGACGTCACGCAGGGCCCGAAGGGCCCGCAGGCGGAGAACGTCACCCCGATGTGAGCCCTCGGGTCCCCCAGCCTCGTGCTGTAAGCCCAGTGCTCTGATCCGGACCGATCAGCAGTACCCAAGGAGCCCCGCGCCTTCCGGCAACGGGGCTCCTGCCTTTTCCGCGAGCTGTCCTTTTCCTCTTCATCGAGCTGTCCACGGAACCGGAAGACGGGAACCGGAAGACGCGAACCGGAAGACGGGAACCGGAAGACGGCTTCTCCTCAGAGGGCGTGGATGCCGTGCTCCTCGAAGAGCTCGCGTGCGACGCTGACGGCGTTGATCGTCCGGGGAAACCCCGCGTACGGGACGGTCTGGAGGACTATCTCGATCAGCTGCCATGGTGAGAGTCCCACCCTGAGCGCGGCGTTGAAGTGCACCTTCTGCTGGGGTGCCGTGTCGCCTATGGTGATCAGTCCGCCCAGGGTGACGAGCTGGCGCTGCCGCAGGTCAAGACCCGGGCGTGCGCAGACGTCCCCGAAGGAGAACTCGACGAGGTACCGGCCGAGATCCGGCGCCACCTCGTTCAGGGACTTGGCCATCTCGATGCCGTACTCGCCGTCGACTTCCCGCAGTTTGTCCTCGCCCCGCGCATAGCGGTCCCCGCCGGGCGCCACCTCGATGGGCTCGACCCGCAGCCCCCGCTCCTCGAACACGGTGCGCGCGACGGCCAGCGCGTTGAGCACCCGCGGGAACCCCGCGAAGGGAACCAGGTGGATCAGCGCCTCCACCACCTGCGCCGCGTCCAGTCCGGCGTGCAGGGCCGCGCCTATGTGGAACCGCAACTGTGGGGCGGTGTCCCCGGCGGCGGCAAGCGCGCCGACGATCACCAACTGCCGCTGCCGGAGGTCGAGTCCGGGCCGTGCGTGCACTTCCGCGTAGGCGAACTCGAACACGAAGCGTCTCAGGTCCGGGGCTATGTCCTCCAGTGCCTCCACAACGGCGAGGGCATCCTCCCCGGCGACCTCCTTCATACGGGCCACCCCTCGCGCGTACCGGCTGGACGGCCCACGTTCCGGATCCACGGCCACCGCCCTGCCCGCCCTCGTTCCCCGCTGTGCGGTACGCCTCTCGTCCACTGTCCCCATCCCCATCCCGTTCCTCCCCCGGACGATCGTCGCGCGCAATCTTAGGAGGAGAAACGGGAGGAAAGCGCGAGAATTGAACTAGAGCGTCACATCCACTCCGGAGAGGAGAACAGGGAATGGCCAGGACAGCGGAAGCCACACGCACGGACAAGGAGTCCGAGGCGCAGACCTCTCAGGCACAGGAGCACGAAGCCGCCGGTCTGCACCTGCACACGCGCACGCTGCACCCACCGGTGCCGATCCCGTACGTCACCCTGGAAGACGTGAAGAGCACCGCCCAGTCGGCGACGTCACTGCTGCCCGGCATGCCGTCGGGCAAGGACCTGGTGTTCTACGGAGGACTCGGCGCGCTGACCGTGGCAGGGGCTCTGGAATGGCCCATCGCCGTCGCCGTCGGTGGAGCGGCCTGGCTCCTGCGCAGCAAGGGCGAGGAAACCCGCGCAGCAGGCGCCGAAGCACCAGCGAAGCCAGAGAGCGTGCGGGAGAGCCGGGAGAGCAAGGAAGAAGGCAAGACGGAAAGCAAGACGGAAGGCAAGGAAGAAGCCAAGGCCGAAAGCGAGGAAGAAGGCGCCGAAACACCGGCAAAGAAGGAGAGCCGGGCCCGCTCCGCGTCCGGCGCGGCCAAGAAGACCGCCTGACGGACCTGACGGAGAAGACCGCCTGACGGAGAAGACCGCCTGACGGAACCGGCCCAACGGCGCCCGGCGGCGCATGCGTTGCGCTGCCGGGCGCCTTCCTCTGCCGTACCGCCTTCCTCCGCCGTACACAGTGCGGCCAGGGCGGCGTACGGGGAGGACTTCCCGCGGCCAGGACTGCGTACAGGGGGCTACGAGGTCTGTCCCTGCGCGCGTGCCTGGTCGTCCACCAGGTCTTCCTGGTTGCGGTTGGCGTCCAGGCCGGCCTTCACGCGGTCGACGCGCTGGGCGATCTGGGCCGACGCCTTGTCCCGCTCCTTGCGCAGGACCACGAAGCTGATCGGTGCGGAGATCACCAGGGCGAGCAGGACGATCCACATGCCGTTGGAGGCGCCCAGCCCGCGCGGTGCGAGACCGGAGTAGACGAGGCCCCAGACGACCACGAGGCAGCCCGCGAAGATACCGAGGCGCATCAGTGTGTAGCGGAGCATCTCAATCCACTCTTCCGTTCCGTTCCATTCCGAACTATTCCGAAGCCATTCCGAACCATTCCGAACCGTAATGCCAGGCCCACATCAACGCCAGGCTCCCCTCAGCGTCAGGCCCGCATCGGCTGTGGTGACTCCCGCCGCGCCGGATCCGGGCCCTCGTACTCGCGGATGATCTCGTACCGCGTGTTCCGCTCCACCGGACGGAACCCCGCGTCCCGGATCAGGTCCAGCAGGTCCTCGCGGGTCAGCTTGTTCGGCGTGCCGTAGTTGTCGGCGTCGTGCGTGATCTTGTACTCGACGACCGAACCGTCCATGTCGTCCGCGCCGTGCTGCAACGCCAGCTGGGCGGTCTGGAGGCCGTGCATGACCCAGAAGACCTTGACGTGCGGGACGTTGTCGAAGAGGAGGCGGGACACCGCGAAGGTCTTCAGGGCCTCGGCGCCCGTCGCCATCTGTGTCCGGGCCTGCAACCGGTTCCGTACCTTGCCGTCCTTCATGTCCACGAAGTCGTGCTGGTAGCGCAGCGGGATGAAGACCTGGAAGCCGCCGGTCTCGTCCTGCAGTTCCCGCAGCCGCAGCACGTGGTCCACGCGGTGGCGCGGCTCCTCGATGTGGCCGTACAGCATGGTGCACGGGGTTTTGAGGCCCTTGGAGTGCGCCAGGCGGTGGATACGCGACCAGTCCTCCCAGTGGGTGCGGTGGTCGACGATGTGCCGGCGGATCTCCCAGTCGAAGATCTCCGCGCCGCCGCCGGTCAGCGACTCCAGGCCCGCGTCGATCAGCTCGTCGAGGATGTCCGACGCGCTGAGCCCCGAGATCGTCTCGAAGTGGTGGATCTCGGTCGCCGTGAAGGCCTTCAGTCCCACGTCCGGGAGGGCCGCCTTCAACTCCCGCAGGGAGCGCGGGTAGTACCGCCACGGCAGGTTCGGGTGCAGGCCGTTGACGATGTGCAGCTCGGTGAGGTTCTCCGACTCCATCGTCCTGGCGAGCTTGACCGCCTCCTCGATGCGCATCGTGTACGCGTCCTTCTCGCCCGGCTTGCGCTGGAAGGAGCAGTAGGCGCAGGAGGCCGTGCACACATTCGTCATGTTGAGGTGGCGGTTGACGTTGAAGTGCACGAGGTCGCCGTTCTTACGGGTGCGTACCTCGTGCGCGAGGCCGCCCAGCCAGGCCAGGTCGTCCGACTCGTACAGCGCGATGCCGTCCTCGCGGGACAGCCGCTCACCGGAGCGGACCTTCTCCTCCAGCTCGCGCTTGAGCCCGACGTCCATGCTCACACCTTTCTCCGACGATCTCGTCAACCGTACTCCCCGCTCTTCGGGCCTTCGGGCGGGCGGTGCCCCCTACGGCGCTCCGCGCCCAGTACTCCGCGCCCAGTACTCCGCGCCCAGTACTCCGCGCCTACTGCTCTTCTTCCGGCAGTTCGCCCACCCGGTTCTCCCACTTCGTGGAGAGCACGACGGTCGTACGGGTCCGGGAGACGCCCTTCGTGCCCGACAGCCGCCGGATGGTCTTCTCCAGCCCGTCCACGTCCGTCACCCGCACCTTGAGCATGAACGAGTCGTCGCCCGCGATGAACCAGCAGTCCTCGATCTCGTTGAGCTCCTTCAGCCGGTTCGCCACCTCCTCGTGGTCGGCGGCGTCGGAGAGCGAGATACCGATGAGGGCGGTCGCGCCGAGGCCGAGCGAGGCGGCGTCGACCGTGGCGCGGTAGCCGGTGATGACTCCGGCCGCCTCCAGCCGGTTGATGCGGTCGGTGACGCTGGGCCCGGAGAGGCCTACGAGGCGGCCCAGTTCCGCGTAGGAGGCGCGGCCGTTCTCCCTGAGGGCCTGGATGAGCTGCCTGTCCACCGCGTCCATACGATCGGTTGCCTTCCCCTGAAAAGTTCTCGGAAGTCCTCGAGAGTTCTCACGAGTCCTCAGGAGTCCTCACGGGTTCTCACGGGTTCTCACGGGTTCTCGAAGTGGTGAGTGGTGAATTGATCTGGAAAGAAATGGTGTGGAAAGAACTGGTGTGGAAAGTCAGGTCCTCGTCGCTCAAGCCGTCCGCGCCCCGCCGCCCAGCTCCCCCCGCCACCGCCGGTACAACTCGTGCCCGACGCCCGCCGCGTCCAGTACCCGCCCGGCGACGAAGTCCACCAGGTCCTGGATACGGGTGGCGCCCGCGTAGAACGCCGGTGAGGCCGGCAGCACTGTCGCGCCCGCGTCGTCCAGGGTCACCAGATGCCGCAGCGTCTGCCCGTTCAGCGGGGTCTCCCGCACGGCGACCACCAGCCGACGCCGCTCCTTGAGGGTTACGCTCGCCGCGCGCTGCAACAGGTCCTTGCTCAGCCCGAGGGCCACTCCGGCGACACAGGCGGTGGACGCGGGCACGATCAGCATCCCCTTCGCCGGGTACGACCCGCTCGAGGGCCCGGCCGCCAGATCGCCGGCGGCCCAGTGGCGTACGTCCCAGTGCTGTACGTCCCACTGCCGTACGTCATCGAGGCGCCCACCCCCGAAAACCCCTGGTTCCCCCTCGGGTCCCGGAACCCCTGGTTTCCCCTCGGCTCCCCGCGCCAGCCATTCCCCCAGGTCGTCCCGCCAGTGCGCGTCCCGGAACGCGATCTGGGTCTCGTCGAGCAGCGTGAGCCGCGCGGCCCGGCTGACGACCAGGTCGACGCTCTCCCCCGCATCCAGCAGCCCCCGCAGCACAGCAGCGGCATACGGCGTACCAGACGCGCCCGAGATCCCCACGATCCAAGGCGTGCGCCGCGTTTCTCCTGGCTTCACGGTGTTGAGCCTATCCGGCGGCCTGCCCGACCCAGCGCACTGACCTCACCCGAACGAGCGAACAGGCTACGCCGTGAGCCCCCGTACCAGCAGGTCCAGCAGCGCACAGAGGAAAAGCGAGATGCCGATGAACCCGTTCGTTGTGAAAAACGCCCTGTTCACACGCGACAGATCATGCGGCCGCACGATCGTGTGCTCGTACCCGAACGCCCCCGCCACGACCACCAGCCCCAGCCAGAAAAACACCCCCGCACCGGTCACCAGCGCGTACCAGACGAAGAGCGCCGTGGTGAACGCGTGGCACGCCCGCGCGCCCCAGATCGCCGCCGGGATCCCGAAGCGCGCCGGGACCGACAGGACGCCGGTCTCGCGGTCGCTCTCGACGTCCTGGCAGGCGTAGATCAGGTCGAACCCGCCGATCCAGATCCCGACCGCGAAGCCCAGGATCACCGCGTCCCAGGACCACTCACCCGTGATCGCCAGCCAGCCGCCGACCGGGCCCACCGCCTGGGCGAGACCGAGGAGGGCCTGCGGGAAGTTCGTGAACCGCTTGCCGTACGGGTAGACCACCATCGGGATCACCGCGAGGGGGGCGAGCGCCAGGCACAGCGGGTTGAGCAGGGCCGCCGCGCCGAGGAAGAAGACGAGCGCGATGACCGCGCCCGTCCACGCGTGCCGCACCGTCATCGCGCCGGTGACCAGCTCACGGTGGGCCGTACGGGGATTACGGGCATCGATCTCGCGGTCGATGATCCGGTTGGCGGCCATCGCGAAGGTACGCATCCCGACCATCGCGATCGTCACGAGCAGCAGCCGGCCCCAGTGGATGTTCCGGTCGAGCTGGAACATCGCGGTCAGGGACGCGATGTACGCGAAGGGCAGCGCGAAGACGGAGTGCTCGATCATCACCAGGCGCAGGAAGGCCCTGGTGCGCCCGGGCTGGGACAGCGCGGCGGAGGCGGAACTCACAGCCCGTACTCCGGATCATCCCCGCGGCGGCGGGGAAACCCCGTCTCCGCGCTGCCACACACCACCATGTCGATGCCCTTCACAGTCCGTAGCTTTTCCAGCGCCGCGTCACCCGTTCGGCGGTATCCGGATCCGACAGCACCATCTCCGGCCACCCCCCATCCCGCGTGTAGCCCTCCTCGGGCCACTTCCGCGTCGCGTCGATACCCGCCTTGCCGCCCCAGAACTGCTGGTAGGAGGCATGATCCAAATGATCCACCGGTCCCTCGACCACCGTCAGGTCGCGGGCGTAGTCCGTGTTGCCGAGCGCCCGCCAGGCGACCTCGTGCAGGTCGTGGACGTCGCAGTCGGCGTCGACGACCACGATCAGCTTGGTCAGGGACATCATGTGGGCGCCCCAGATGGCGTGCATGACCTTCTGGGCGTGCTTGGGGTACTTCTTGTCGATCGCGACGATCGCGCAGTTGTGGAAGCCGCCGGCCTCGGGGAGGTGGTAGTCCACGATGTCCGGCACGATGATCTTCAGCAGGGGGAGGAAGAAACGCTCCGTCGCCCGGCCCAGCGGACCGTCCTCCGTCGGGGGCCGCCCGACCACGATCGACTGGAGCAGCGGCCGCTTCCGCATCGTCACGCAGTCGATCTTCAGCGCCGGGAAGGGCTCCTGCGGTGTGTAGAAACCGGTGTGGTCGCCGAAGGGGCCCTCCGGCAGCATCTCCCCCGGCTCCAGCCACCCCTCCAGGACGACTTCGGCGTTCGCGGGCACCTGCAACGGCACCGTCCTGCAGTCGACCATCTCGATCCGCTTGCCCTGGACGAAGCCCGCGAAGAGGTACTCGTCGATGTCGCCGGGGAGCGGTGCGGTGGAGGCGTACGTCACGGCGGGCGGGCACCCGAAGGCGATGGCGACGGGCAGCCGCTCGCCCTTCCTGGCCGCGACCTGGTAGTGGTTCCGGCTGTCCTTGTGGATCTGCCAGTGCATGCCGATGGTGCGCCGGTCGTGGCGCTGGAGGCGGTACAGGCCGAGGTTGCGGACGCCGGTCTCGGGGTGCCTGGTGTGCGTGAGGCCGAGGTTGAAGAAGGAGCCGCCGTCCTGGGGCCAGGTGAAGAGGGCGGGGAGGGTGTCCAGGTCCACGTCGTCGCCCTGCAGGACGACCTCCTGCACGGGGCGCTTCCACTGCACCTTCTTCGGCGGTACGTGCGTCATCGCGCCGAGCTTGCCGAAGGCCTCGCGCACACCGACGAACCCGTGCGGCAGTTCGGGCTTGAGCAGGCCGCCGATCTTCTCGCTGATCTCGTCGTACGACGTCAGGCCAAGGGATTTCAGCAGGCGCCGGTCCGTCCCGAAGACGTTCATGGCGAGCGGCATACGCGACCCGCGTACGTTCTCGAAGAGCAGCGCGGGGCCACCTGCCTTGTTGACCCGGTCGGTGATCTCGCCGACCTCAAGGTGGGGATCGACCTCCACCTTGACGCGCTTCAGGTCGCCTTCCCGATCGAGGGCCCGGAGGAACGAACGAAGATCGTCGTAAGCCATGCGTCCCAGTATCCGGTACGCACTACTCTTGAGCCGTCACCAGGGGCCGGACTCCTGAACCGTCGCCAGGGGCCGGACGCCATCACCCGGCTCGGCGACCGGCTCTGACGCTCAGTGACTCCCAGCGGCTTCCAGCGGCTTCCAGCGACTCCCAAGGGGACTGATCACCATGCTCCGGGTACTGATGATCCTGGTGCCGCTGGCACTGAGCATCTATGCGTTCATCGACTGCATCACCACCCAGGAGCGGGATGTCCGCCATATCCCCAAGCCCCTGTGGGCCATCCTCATCCTTCTCTTCCCGCTCGTCGGCTCGGTCTCCTGGCTGATCGTGGGCCGCGACCGCGGCAGCGCGGCGGGCGGCCGCATCGGCGGCTCCTCCTCCCGGAAGTCCGGACGGTCCGGAGGCGGCTGGGTGGCACCGGACGACAACCCGGAGTTCCTGAAGTCCCTCGACGACGACAAGGACGACGACAAGAAGGACGAGGGGAAGGACGAGGGGAAGCCGGACGAGGACAAGCAGGACTGAGCCCCCTCCACTTCAGCGCGATCCAGCAAAGAACCCCATACCTACGCCGACGCACACGGTTCGGTGGCGGCGGCGAGCAGAGCGGTGTCGTCGTCGGCTTGGTCGGGGGTGTCGAACAGGGTCAGGGCCTGGTCGATGAGCTGCTGAGGGTGGGCGGGAGGTGGGCAGGGCGGCGCAGGCCTTGTACAGGGCGGTCAGCCCATCCTCCAGGGGCTGGGTGCGGTGTTCGACCAGGCCGTCGGTGTACAGCAGCAGGCCGGCCCCGGGCGGGACGGCCACCTCACGGTCGACCGGGCTGCTGCCCAGGCCCAGCGGCAGCGCCGGAGGCACCTCCAGGTAGCCGGTGTGCTCGCCCCTCACCAACAGCGGCGGCAGATGCCCACTGGCGGCGTAGCGCAGCCGCCGACTCTCCGGGTGGTAGATGGCGTACAGGCAGGTGGCGAACCGGTCGGCGTCGAGGGCGCACAGGTAGGCGTCCAGCTTGGCCAGGGCCTCGGCCGGGTCGGCGCCCTCCAGCGCCAGGCCGTGCAGCACCGAGCGGAGTCGGCCCATCACCGTGGCGGCGTCCGCGTCATGGCCCATCACGTCGCCGATGGCCAGCCCTATGGCTGCCGCCGGGCAGCGCGAGCACGTCGTACCAGTCGCCGCCCACCTCGGCGCCCCGGTCACTGGCCTGGTAGTGGCTGGCCAGCCGCAGTCCGGGAACGTCGGGCAGGCGGTGCGGCAGCAGCGCCTGCTGCAAGGTCAGGGCCAGTCGGCGCTCGGCGCGGTACCGGCTGGCGGTGTCGTAGGCGAGGGCCAGCCGGTGGGCGAGGTTCTCCACATATTTGCTCTCGACCGCGGAGTAGCCGGCGCGCCGGGCCACCACCAGGGCCCCGAGCACGCTGTCGCGGGCGCGCAGCGGCAGCGCCAGCACGGTGTCGGCCGGGCCGTTCACCACAGCCGGGGGATTGTCGCGCAGCGCGGAGGTGGCCGCCGCTGCCGCCGCCGCGCTGTCGAGCAGAGGGACCCCCGCGCTGTACGCCGCAGAGCGCGGCTGCGGCGGTCCGGGCTCATGGCCGGGCTCGGCGAGGTAGATGTCCGACCTGGTCGGCCAGGTGGGGCAGCAGCACCTCGCCGGCGGTGTGCAGCACCTCGTCCGGGTTCAAGGGTGCGGACAGCCGCAGGCCCGCCTCGGCCAGGGAGGCCAGCTGGGCCAGCTGGGTGCGGGTGTGGGTGAGGACCTGCTCGCGCAGGGTGTGCAGCTCCACCCCGGTACGGACCCGGGCCCGCAGCTGCCGTGCGGAAAACGGTTTGGCCAGGTAGTCGTCGGCGCCGGCGTGCAGGCCCTCCACCGAGGCTTCCTCTCCGGCCCGGGCGGTGAGCATGACGATGGGCAGCCGGGCGGTGCGCTGGTCCGCGCGCAGCGCCCGGACCAGGCCGAAGCCGTCCAGGCGGGGCATCATCACATCGGTGAGCACCAGCTCCACGGGCTGCGCCACGGCGATCTCCAGGGCCTCCTGGCCATCGGCGGCGAGCAGCACCTCGTACTCGTCCCGCAGCAACTGGCTGAGATAGGAGCGCATGTCGGCGTTGTCGTCCACCACCAGCACCCGGGCCCGGTGCGGCCGACCGCTCTGCGGGGCGGGGGACGCGGGCGGCGCGGGGCCACGTGGGACGGTGTGGGGTTCCGTGTCGGGTCTGTGGGGGGCGTCCTGGCCGGATCCGCGGGGGGCGTCCTGGTGGGCGGGGCCCGCGGTGGCGGTCGGCCAGGCCTGTGCCTCGTTGACATAGGCCCGCACGCGGTCGCTTGCCTCGTACTCCGCGGCCTCCCTACGGGGCTGGTCGGCGGGCTCTCTACGGGGCTGGTCGGCGGGCGCTTCCTGGGGGGCGGGCCGGTGCTGGCGGGGCAGGTGGGCGGTGCCGAAGGGGAGCTCCACGGTGACGGTGGTGCCCTGACCGGGCCTGCTGGCCAGCCCGATACTGCCGCCGTGCAGCTCCACCAGGTCCTTCACCAGCGCCAGACCGATGCCGCTGCCCTCTTGGGAGCGGGCAGCGGGCGCCGCGGACCTGGTGGAAGCGCTCGAACAGGTGAGGCAGCTCGTGCTCGGGGATACCGGCGCCGGTGTCGGCCACGGTCAGCCGCACCCGGCTACCGGCCGCGGCCACCTCCACCCGGACGCCGCCGGTGAAGGTGAACTTCAGCGCGTTGCTGAGCAGATTGAGGATGATCTTCTCCCACATCTCCCGGTCGGCATACACCGGCTGCGGCAGCGGTGGGCAGGCGACCTCCAGGGTCAGGTGGGCCGCGTCGAAGGCAGAGCGGAAGATACTGGCCAGCTCGGCGGTGGCGTGGGCCAGGTCGACCGGCTCGAACACGGCGTGCAGCCGCCCGGCATCCGCCCGGGTGACATCCAGCAAGGTGTTGACCAGCTTCAGCAACCGCAGCGCGGCCCGCTCGGCCAGCTCCAGCCGGTCGCGCCGCTGGGGCCGGTCCTCTTCCGCCAAGGCCTCCTGCAGCGGGCCCAGCAGCAGGGTGAGGGGGGTGCGGAACTCGTGGCTGACGTTGGAGAAGAAGGCGGTCTTGGCCCGGTCCAGCTCGGCCAGCTCCTCGGCTCGCCGCCGGTGCTCCTCGTGGGCGAGCGCGGCCGCCAGCGCCCCGGCCACCGCGGCGGCGAAGACCTCCAGGAAGGCGTGGTAGGCCCCCGCCGGGGGGAAGGTGGGGTTGACGCCCACCACCAGCACGCCCTCCACCTCCCCCGTGCCGCGCAGGGGCAGCGCCCACGCCTGCTCGACCGCGATCCGGCCGCTCCCGGTGTGCTGCCCGGGAGTGCTGCCGCAGGCGAACGGGACGGCCGGCAGCACGACGGCGGTGCCCTCGGTGACCGCCCGCGCCAGCAGGGCGGGGATGTCCGCCCCGCCGGCCGCTTCCAGCGGGATGGTCTCGTACGCCGGCTCGGGCTGATCGGGTAGGCCGGTGGTGGCCGCCAGCCGCAGCACCCCGGGCTCGCCGGCCAGGTACAGGCCCATGAACGGGACTTCCTCCCGGTAGCCGTCGGCCACCTGGGCCACCACGCGGGCGACCTCGCCCGGGGTCGGCAGCCCGGCCGTGCGCGTACCGAGCTCGCTCAGCAGCCGCAACCGCCGCTCGCCCAGCACCCGCCCGGTCGTCTCGGTGATAAAACCCAGCGCCCCGCCGACGGTGCCGTCCTCCAGCGGCACCGGCTGGAAAGCGACATCGAAGTAGCACTGCTCCAAAAAGCCATGGCGATCCAGGATGCTCAGCTCATCCCGGATCAGCAGGGGCTTGCGGGTGCTGACCACATGGTGGAAGTTGGGGCTGGCGTGGTGCTCCCAGATCTCGGCATACACCTCCCTACTAGGCCTGCCGAGCGCCCAGGGGTGCTTGCCGCCCACGTACAGCATGTGGCTCGCGTTGTACAGCACGGCGGCCTCCGGCCCCCACAGCAGCAGCATCCCCTGCTCGGAGGCGAGCATGAAGCTCAGGGTGTCCACCAGTGGCGCCGGCCAGGTCTCGGCAGGCCCCAGCGGGGTGGCCGCCCAGTCGACGCCGGCCAGCAGCTCACCGAACGCGCCGCCCTCCGCGAACACCCGGGCCGCTCCGCCGCGCGGGGCATCGGGAGCATCAGGAGCATCGGGACAGGTCATCGGACAGCCTTCCTCCTGCGGCTCCGCGGCTCCGCGGTCTGCTCGCGGCGCCCGGGGCGCCGACGGGGACGGGCCACCGCGCTGCGGAGCACACCGCGGGCCCTCGGGTCGGCCCGCCACTGGAGCCGACGCTTCCGGCTCGATTCCGCCAGACCGCAGAATCGAACGAATCAACCGTACTAACGGTAGTTCGCCCGGAAGCGTACGTCTGCTGCCATACCGCCCTCATCCGCCTGGTGCCCTGTTCGATGAATTCGATGAACCCGTCCATGACAGCAGCCATGACACCAGTGAGGACACCAGCGTGACCCGCGCCCGAGGGGACGCACTCGTTTCAGACCGTTTCAGACGCCCGAGTACGAGTGCTTGCCGCTGACGAAGAGGTTGACGCCGTAGTAGTTGAACAGCCAGCAGGCGAAGGCGATGAGCGCGATGTACGCGGCCTTGCGGCCCTTCCAGCCCGCTGTGGCGCGGGCGTGCAGGTAGCAGGCGTAGGCGACCCAGGTGATGAAGGACCAGGTCTCCTTCGGGTCCCAGCCCCAGTAGCGGCCCCAGGCGTCGCCCGCCCAGATGGCGCCCGCGATGATCGTGAACGTCCACAGCGGGAAGACGGCGGCGTTGACGCGGTAGGAGAACTTGTCGAGGGAGGCCGAGGCGGGCAGCCGCTCCAGGACGGAGGTGGCGAAACGGCCGGGCCTGCCGCCGGTGGCGAGCTTGTTCTCGTACGCGTCCTTGAAGAGGTACAGGATCGTGCCGACCGCGCCCACGTAGAAGACGGCGCCGCAGAAGATCGCGGTGGAGACGTGGATGTAGAGCCAGTAGGAGTGAAGGGCGGGAACCAACTGGTCACTGGCGGTGTACAGGACGGTGACGGCGACACCGAGATCGAGGAGGACCGTCGTGATCAGGGGGAGACCGAGCCAGCGGACGTTCTTCTTCAGCGCGAGCAGCGCGAGGTACACGCCGACGGCGACGGTGGAGAAGGTGATGTTGAACTCGTACATGTTGCCCCACGGCGCCCGCCGCACCGACAGAGCGCGGGCGAGCACACCGCCGGCCGCGATGGCGAAGGCGAGCGCGGTGAGGGACACGGCGATACGGCCGTAGAGGTCGCCCTGCTCGTCACCGCCGTGGGCGCCGGGCCCGTCCGGCACGTCACGTGCTCCGGCCGCGGCCCGTACGACCACCTTGGGCCGCTCCAGCACGGCGGTCCCCCTGGCTTTCCGCACGCTCACGGCGGGGCGCTGCTTCGCCTCGCCCTTCGCCTCGCCCTTCGCCTCGCCCTTCGCCTCGCCGGTCTTCCGCGTCAGCGCGGCGGCCGTGCGGGCCACCTTGCTGCGGCTGCCGAAGAGCCATTCGGTGATGTACGCGAAGAAGGCCAGCAGGTAGACGGCCATCGAGGAGTAGACCAGTACGTTGCTGATCTCCGCGAGGTTCTCGTTGGCCGCTGCGGCCAGCTCGGTTACGGCCAGCTCGGTTAGGGCCAGCTCGGTTACGGCGGCGGGAGTCAAGGCTTCTCAGCCCCTTCGGCAGGTACGGCTCGGGGGTCGGGGGCGAGGTTCTCGGGTGTGAGGTTCCCGGGGGTGGAGTTCTCGGGGGTCCGGAGTCTCGGTGTCTCGGGGGTGGAGTTCTCGGGGGTGGAGTTCTCGGTGCCGGGATCCTGAACACCCGGGGCTTGAACGGTGGGCGCCTCATCGTGCACCCGCTCCGCCAAGTAGCCCAGTTCCTCCGGGAGCTTCGGTGGACTCGCCGCGGCCGAGGCCCGCCATCTCCACGACCGTGACGCCGTCGGCGCCGCGCACGGCCCGTACCCATACGCGGCGGCGCCGGAGGAAGAGGGAGGCGGCGAGGCCGCCGATGGCGGCGAGGGCACCGGCCAGTGCCCAGCCGCTGCCGGGCTGCTGGGTGACCTGGAAACCGGCCCACTCCTTGATCTCCTTTTCCAAGGTGATCGAGCCGGCGCCGTTCGGGAGCTTCATGGTCTCGCCGGGCTTCAGGTTCTCCCTCAGTCGCGCGCCCTTGGAGTCCTTGAACTCCTTCAGGTGGCTCTTGTCGAGCCGGTACACGCTCTGCGGCAGACCCGCGTCGACGCCGAGGTCGCCGTGGTACGCCTCCAGGTTCAGCACCGGGTTCAGCAGCTCCGGGAACTGCGAGACCACCGCGGTGCCCGCCCCGCCGTACGTCGGCAGGAAGAAGGCCTGGAAGCCGAGCTGCTCCCGTTCCCCCTTGGCGTCGCGGTAGCCGTCCATGACCTTGATCGCGCCGGAGGAGGTGACGTTCGCGTCCAGCGGCAGCAGCGGCACGGCACCGCTGAAGACGACCTTGCCCCTGCCGTCCCGGACGGTGACGACGGGAGCGTAACCGTGGCTGACGAGGTAGACCTTGGAGTCGCCGATCTCCAGCGGCTCGTTGACCTTGACCGTGGTCGGCTTCTCCTTGCCGTCGGCGCCCACGGCGTAGGTGAGGTCGGCCTCGTACGTCGCGCGGGGTGCCCTTGTTCGGGCCGGTGGGCTCGTACGTCCCCGTGAAGCTCTTCAGGCGGAAGCTGAACGGGTTGAGGTCGTCGGAGGTGAAGAGGCTGCCGGACTTGAAGTCGTCGTACTGGGTGAGGGTGTTGGCGAAGCCGTCGCCCTCGACGATCAGCTTGTTGCCCTCGGACCGGTAGAGCTGGCCCCAGGCGAAGGCGAGCAGCATCACGATCAGTGCGAGGTGGAAGACGAGGTTGCCCGCCTCCCGCAGGTAGCCCTTCTCGGCGGCGACAGCGTCACCCGTGGCGACGGCGTCACCCGTGAGGTGCGCGCGGAACCGGCGCTGCTTCAGCACCTTCAGCGCGGCCTCGTGGACCTGCTCCGGCGCGGCCTCGGTGCGCCAGGTCGCGTACGCGGGCAGCCGGTCCAGCCGCTTCGGGGCGGCCGGCGGACGGCCGCGCAGCTGGCCCGACGAACTGCCAGGTGCGGGGCACGATGCAGCCGATGAGCGAGACGAAGAGCAGGATGTAGATCGCGGAGAACCACACCGAGCTGTAGACGTGGAACAGCCCGAGCTTCTCGTAGAGGGGCCCCAGCGTCTCGTGCCGGTCCATGAAGTCGGCGACCTTGGTCTCGTCCTGGCCCGACTGCGGGATCAGCGAGCCGGGGATCGCCGCGAGCGACAGCAGGAACAGCAGCAGCAGCGCGACCCGCATGGAGGTCAGCTGCCGCCAGAACCAGCGGGCCCAGCCGAGGACACCCAGCGAGGGCAGGGTGGGGGCGCCGTCCCCGGGGGCGTCCGCGCGGGGAGCGTCGTCCAGGGGGGCGGTGGACAGCTGGGAGCCGGCGGCGCCGAGGTCGTTCTCGTCGGCCACGCTCGTCGGCCACCTCGCCGGTCGCGGAGGTCCCGCTCTCGCCGGTGTCAGCGGTGTCACCGGGGTCAGCGGTGTCAGTCGTACTCATGGATCAGATCCCCACGGTGAAGCCGTCGGACCAGACCTGCATCTCCTGCACGATGCGGTCCCAGGCGCCGGTCAGCAGGAGCAGGCCGGTCGCGATCATCATGCCGCCGCCGATCGCGCATCACCCACACGTAGTGCCGCTTGACCCAGCCGAAAGCACCGAGCGCCTTGCGGAAGGCGACCGCGGCGACGACGAACGGCACACCCAGGCCCAGACAGTACGCGACGGTCAGGACGGCCCCGCGCCGGCGCTCGCCTCCTGGGAGGAGAGCGCCAGGACGGAGGCGAGGGTCGGGCCGATGCAGGGCGTCCAGCCGATGCCGAAGAGCGCGCCGAGCACGGGGCGCACCGACGAGCCCGGCGGCGGGCCGCGCGTGGAAGCGGAACTCGCGCTGGGTGAGCCAGGGCATCAGCCCCATGAAGAAGACGCCCAGGAGGATCATGAGCCCGCCGAGCACCCTGGACAGGACGTGCCCGGTGCTCCTGCAGCGTCGACCCGAAGTAGCCGAACAGCGCGCCGCCGGAGACGAACACGGCGGTGAAGCCGAGCACGAAGAGGGAGGCGCCCGACGACCATCCGCCCGCGCCGGGCCTCGGCCAGGTCGGTGCCGCTGACTCCGGTGACGTACGACAGATAGCCGGGAACCAGCGGCAGTACGCAGGGCGAGAAGAAGGAGACGAGGCCGCCGAGCAGGGCGATGCGGCAGCGGCGAGCAGCAGGGCGCCGCTCAGCACCGTCTGGTTCGGTTCGCCGATCACGGCCAGCAGGGACGCGCCGGTCGCTCGGTCACGTCACTGCGCACGTCACTTCTCCGCGAGTCTCCGCGAGGATCGGCTCGATCATCTTGCGCAGCTTCGTCCTCGCTGAGCGCCTGCAGGGAGCGGGCGGCGATCTTCCCGTCCCGGTCGAGGACGAGGGTGGAGGGGATGGCCTGCGGGTTGAGGGTGCCCTTGGGGAAGCGGAGCATCAGCTTGCCGGTCGGGTCGTACAGGCTCGGGTAGGTCGACCTTGTACTCCTCCTCGAAGGCCCGCGCTGGTCCGGTGCTGGTGTCGCGGGTGTTGATGCCGACGAACTGCACGCCCTGGCCGGCGAGTCCTCGGCGACCTTGACGAGGTTCGGCTGCCTCGGCGCGGCAGGGCGCGCACCAGGAGCCCCAGACGTTCAGGACGACGATCTTGCCCTTGTAGGCGGAGGCGACGTCGAGCCGCTCGCCGTCGAGGGTCCTGCCGGAGAGGGCGGGGGCGTCGGCCCGTTCGCCCTTCGTCACCGTGGCGATGCCGTCGGAGCCGGTGACGAAGCTGGTACCGCCGCCACCTCCCGAAGCCTCACCGGAACCGCACGCGGAGACGGCGAGCACGGACGCGGCGGCTCCGGCGGCGAGCAGGGCGGTGCGGGTGCGGGCGCGGGCGCGGGTGCGGTTCGAGCGCTGGAGGGCGCGGACACGGCTGGCGGCACTCATGTGAAAAGTTTCGCATGCCCGTTTCGAGGGCCTTCCCCACCCCCCACCCCCCTCAAGGCCCGAAAGGGCGCGCCCCGAAAGGGGCGTGCCCGAATAGGGGCGCGGGGAACTGCGCGACCAGCCACAACCGACCCGCACTCACCCAACAACCCGCACTCACACCCGCCCAACCCAGCGGAGCGCCTACGCTCCGAACGCCTTGTCCTTGCCCTTGACCGGCTTGGCCCCGGCCAGCAGATGCGCCGGCACAAGATCCCGGGCCGGCTCGGTGTAGCCGACGGAGACGATCTTGTCGCCCTGGTACGTGAAGGTCGTCAGCGAGGCGAGCGTGCACTGCCGCTTGCGCGGGTCGTGCCACAGCCGCCGCCGCTCGACGAAGACTGCGCACGATCCAGATCGGCAGCTGATGGCTGACGCAGCACCGCCTCGTGCCCGCGGGCCGCGTCCTGCGCCGCGTCGAGCGCCCCCATCATCCGTACGACCTGCTCGATGTACGGCTCGCCCCAGGACGGCCGGAACGGGTTGAACAGGTGCTTCCAGTTCCCGGGCCTGCGCAGCGCGCCGTCGCCGACGCCGAAGGTCTTGCCCTGGAAGACGTTGCCGGCCTCGATCAGCCGCTCGTCGGTGGCGAGGTCCAGCCCGTGCGCCTTGGCGATCGGCGTCGCCGTCTCCTGGGCGCGCTCCAGCGGGGAGGCCACGACGTGCGTGATGTCCCGGGCGCGCGAGGTGCTCGGCGACCCGGTCGGCCATCCGGCGGCCCGAGCTCGGAGAGGTGGTAGCCGGGCAGCCGGCCGTAGAGGATGCCGTCGGGGTTGGCGACCTCGCCGTGCCGCATGAGGTGGACGACGGTGATGTCCGCTGTCCTGCGCTCGCCCTGCATGCCCCACGTCTCCATGCCCGCTCGTCGCGGCTCATGCCCCGGCGCTCATGCCGTCGCCTCCGCGGCGGCGCGGGCGGCGGCGGGCAGGGCGTCGGCGATCCGCTCGACGGCCCGCTCGTCGTGCGCGGTGAGACGAACCACGACTCGAAGGCGACGGCGGCAGATAGACGCCCTGCGACAGCATCGAGTGGAAGAAGGCGGTGAAGCGGAACGACTCCTGCGCCTTGGCGTCCTCGTAGTTCCGCACCGGGCGGTCGGTGAAGAACACGGAGAACATGTTGCCCGCGTTCTGCAGCCGGTGCGCGACGCCCTCCTTGGTGAGCGCCTCGGTGACCAGCGCCCGGATCTGCTCGGACACGGCGTCGACCTTGTCGTACGCGGCGTCGTCGAGCAGCCGCAGCTGCGCGAGCCCGGCGGCGGTGGCGACCGGGTTCCCGGAGAGGGTGCCCGCCTGGTAGACGGGCCCGGCCGGGCGCGAGGTGCGCCATGACGTCCGCGCGGCCGCCGAAGGCCGCGGCCGGGAAGCCGCCGCCCATGACCTTGCCGAAGGTCATCAGGTCGGGCCGCACGCCGTCGATGCCGTACCAGCCGGCCCGGCTGGTCCGGAAGCCGGTCATGACCTCGTCGGAGACGTAGAGCGCGCCGTTGCTCCGCGCACAGCGTCCTTCAGCCCCTGGTTGAAGCCGGGCAGCGGCGGCACGACGCCCATGTTGCCCGGCGACGCCTCGGTGATCACGCAGGCGATCTCGCCGGGGTGCGCGCGCGAAGGCGGCGCGCACGGCCTCGAGGTCGTTGTACGGCAGCACGATGGTGTCGCCGGCCTGCGCGCCGGTGACGCCCGGGGTGTCGGGCAGCGCGAAGGTCGCGACGCCCGGCCCGGCCGCGGCCAGCAGCGCGTCCACGTGACCGTGGTAGCAGCCCGCGAACTTGATCGACCTTGGCGCGGCCGGTGAACCCGCGGGCCAGCCGGATCGCGGACATGGTCGCCTCGGTGCCGCTGGAGACGAGCCGCACCTGCTCCACGGGCTCGATCGCGGGCGACGATCTCCTCGGCGAGCGCGACCTCGCCCTCACCGGGCGTACCGAAGGAGGTGCCGCGGGCGACGGCCTCCTGGACGGCCGCGATGACCTCGGGATGGGAGTGCCCGAGGATCATCGGCCCCCATGAGCAGACGAGGTCGACGTACTCACGACCGTCGGCGTCGGTGAGGTACGGACCGGTACCGGACACCATGAACCGGGGCGTACCACCCACGGCGCGGAAGGCACGCACGGGAGAGTTCACGCCGCCGGGCGTCACGGCGGCCGCGCGGTCGAAAAGAGTCTGCGAAACTGGGGCTTCGTACGGATAGCTCACACAAGCCATGGTGTCAGAGACTCCGAAGAACCTGCGGACACGTGTTTCAACGCACGTTTCCCCGTACGTTTCGGCGTGCGGTCGCGGGGGAGGTCACTGACACGATGATCGGGTTGCGCGGCGGGGGCCGCGCGTCTGGAACAGCAGTCGGGTGGAGATATGCATCGCGGTGGCGGACTGGGCGAGGGGACCGATGACCTCGGTCCTCGGCGTGCCCGGCGAGGAAGGCACCGGCGCGAGGCGGAGGACGACCGGGACACGAGCGAAGCACGCGTCACAGGACGGCAGACCCGAAGGTCCCGAGCCGGTGCGAGCGGTCGCAGACCGGCGGTCCGTCAGAGCGGCGGCTCACGGCAGGGAGCAGGAATGGTGGCCGGGTGGGGGTGACCTACAAATACTTCGGCGCGCCCGACGGCGCGACGGCGGCCCGCGTCCCGATCTCGATGCGCCCCGAGGAACTCGGCGGCGACGAGCTCGGCATGAACGGCATGTTCACCAAGATCAAGCCGGAGACGATGGCCGCGATGGTGCTGACCGGCATCGAGGGCATACCCCTGCACAAGGTGCCCCCGCTCGAACTGGTCGTCCTCCACCCCGACTACGCGGTGGTGAAGCTCCCGATGACGGTCGTCGACCCGCTGCGCGGCATCGGCGAGGAAGCGGTGGGCGCGGCGGCGTTCATCTGGTCCACGGTCCCGGACCGCGGCGGCCCCCGGGACGCCTTCAACGTCTACCAACTGCTGCACGAGTGGCAGGACTTCAGCCACCGGCTGCATGAGGCGGGGCATCAGCCGTACTGCCTGGTGTGGCCCTGACCTGGGGTTTCACAAGGTGTGGGCGGGGCCTTCGGGCCCCGCCTTCGCCATGGGGCGGCCCCGCACACCTCTGCTCGACCGGGTCGGTCACTTCCCGTGCGTGACCGCGTAGATCATCACGAACGCCACGAGTTGACCTCCTCCCCCTCGTGAACGAGGGGGATTCCAGCCCTTGGCGGGCTGAGGTTCACGGACGCTCGAACGACCGTTGGCCGCTGTCGTCCCTCCGGCAGGCCCTGCCGCGACATGGGGTAAAGCTGTGTGCCCGCTTCGCGGGCGGATGGCTCAGCTTGGCTATCGCTTGAGCCGTCCCGAAACCTATCAGATGCCTGGTACTGCTGCTTCTCGGAAGCACCCTCGGGCAGTTCCTCGGCCATCACGGCTCCCGGTGGACCTTGGTGTTGGATGCCTGCGCGCGGGGCCGGACGACGAGCAGGTCGATATTGACGTGGCTCGGCCGGGTGACCGCCCACGTGATGGTGTCCGCCACGTCGTCGGCGGTGAGGGGCTCGGCCACTCCCTCGTACACCTGCGCCGCCTTCTCCGTGTCGCCGCCGTAACGGGTCAGCGCGAACTCGTCCGTCCTGACCATCCCGGGTGCGATCTCGATGACACGCACCGGCGTACCGAGGATCTCCAGCCGGAGCGTCTCCGCGAGAACGTGCGCGCCATGCTTGGCAGCCACATAACCCGCACCGCCCTCGTACGTGGCGTGCCCGGCTGTCGACGACACCACGACGACCGTGCCGTCACCGCTCGCCGTGAGCGCCGGCAGCAGCGCCTGGGTCAGGTTCAGGGTGCCGAGGACATTCGTCTCGTACATCCGGCGCCAGTCCTCCGGGTCACCCGTCGCGACCGGATCGGCCCCCAGCGCACCCCCCGCGTTGTTCACCAGCACGCCGATCGTCCTGAACGCCGTGGCGAACTCCTCCACCGCCGCGCGATCCGTGACGTCGAGGGTGTACGAGGTGGCCTGGCCGCCCGCCGCACTGATCTCCTCCGCCAGCGCCTCGATACGGTCCTTACGGCGAGCCGTCAGCACGACGCGATACCCGGCCGCGGCCAGCCGCCGGGCCGTCGCGGCACCGATACCACTGCTCGCACCGGTAACGACAGCGATACGGGAGGCGGCGGACGGGGAGGCGGGGGCGGTCATGGGACGTAACTCCTCAATGCCGTAGGAATGTCGATTCCGTACAGATCCCGTCGGGGCCTCTGCCTCGCAAGGATAGGTGCGAGGCACACGCGGACGCCTCGGCCGTCCGACCCATGAGCGCTCACCTCGACCGCCCACTCCTCAACTCCCCCCACGCGGCGCATACATGATCACCGCCATCCCGCCCAGACAGACCAGCGCTCCGATCACATCCCACCGGTCCGGCCGGTACCCGTCCGCAACCATCCCCCAGGCCAGCGAACCGGCGACGAACACCCCGCCATACGCCGCGAGGACGCGCCCGAAGTTCGCATCGGGCTGACAAGTCGCCACAAACCCGTACATACCGAGCGCGACAACCCCCGCCCCGACCCACACCCACCCCCGCTGCTCCCGCACCCCCTGCCAGACCAGCCACGCACCACCGATCTCGAACAGCGCGGCGAGGACGAAGAGAGCAGCGGAACGGGCGATCAGCATGCGCCCACCTTGGCACGCCACCCGACGGGGCTTCCGGCGCACACCGACGCCGATGGTTCGGTGGGCTATCGCACGGCATGATGCCGCAGCCGGACTGAGCAGCTCACCGTGGGGCGCGGCACACGATTGCCGCGCCCCACGCTGTCACCGCTACCATCAGCCCTTCACACAGATGAACTGCTTCAGCTTCGCCACGACCTCGACGAGATCGTGCTGCTGCTCCATCACCTGGTCGATGTTCTTGTAGGCGCCCGGAATCTCATCGACCACACCAGAGTCTTTGCGGCACTCCACACCCCGCGTCTGCTCCTCCAGATCCTTCGTCGAGAAGCGGCGCTTCGCCGCGTTGCGGCTCATGCGCCGACCCGCGCCGTGCGAGGCGGAGTTGAAGGACAGCGGGTTCCCGAGGCCCTTCACGATGTACGACCCCGTGCCCATGGAGCCCGGGATGATCCCGTATTGACCGGAACCCGCGCGGATCGCACCCTTGCGGGTCACCAGCAGGTCCATGCCCTCGTACCGCTCCTCCGCCACGTAGTTGTGGTGGCAGGAGATCTCCGGCTCGAAGGTGGGCTTCGCCTTCTTGAACTCCTTGCGGATCACGTCCTTGAGGAGCGCCATCATGATCGTGCGGTTGTACTTCGCGTACTCCTGGGCCCAGAACAGGTCGTTCCGGTACGCCGCCATCTGTGGAGTGTCCGCCACGAAGACGGCGAGGTCACGGTCGACCAGGCCCTGGTTGTGAGGGAGTTTCTGGGCCACGCCGATGTGATGCTCGGCCAGCTCCTTGCCGATGTTGCGCGAACCGGAATGCAGCAGCAGCCATACCGACCCAGAATCGCAAACATTTACTTCCACAAAGTGATTGCCGGCTCCGAGTGTCCCCATCTGCAGAGCAGCCCGCTCCCGCCGGAACTTGACCGCCTCAGCAACCCCCTCGAACCGCCCCCAGAAGTCATCCCACCCAGCAGTGGCCAACCCATGGAACCGCCCCGGCTCAACAGGGCTGTCATGCATCCCCCGCCCCACCGGAACAGCCTGCTCGATCTTCGACCGAAGCCGCGAAAGATCCCCCGTCAGGTCATCCGCCGTCAGCGATGTCTTCACCGCCGACATTCCGCACCCGATGTCCACCCCCACCGCCGCAGGACACACCGCCCCCTGCATGGCGATGACCGACCCGACCGTCGCACCCTTCCCGTAATGCACGTCCGGCATCACGGCCAGGCCCTTGATCCACGGCAGCGTCGTCACATTGCGGAGCTGCCGCATCGCGACGTCCTCGACCGACGCGGGGTCGGTCCACATGCGGATGGGAACCTGCGCGCCTGGCACCTCTACGTACGACATCTCGCCCTCAATCCCCCGTAATCCCCTGCAACAACAACAAAAGTCCGAAAACGCAAAACCGGCGCCAAGGTCCATGAAAGGGATACCGGACCGGCGTCCTGGCAGTGCGTGCGATACACATTGTGTGCAGCGACCATCCTGGCGCGGCAAGCGAATAACCGCGCACAACGACCACCGACCACCGGGACACCCGGCCCCGGCAGTCCGTCGAGAGGAGCCACCCGTGCGGCCGAAGGCATACGTATCCGGCATCGCCTCCGGCATCGCCGTGCTTCTGGCGGCGCTACTGGCCGGCTGTACCGGCCCGGACGACACGGGCGACGAGACCGACGACCGTCCCGGCGACACCGGCACCGCCGCGGCCCCCGCCGAGCCGGGCCGTTACCGCACACTCCCGGAACCGTGCGGCGCGGTCCCCCGGGGCTCGCTCGACGTGCTCCTGCCGGGCATCAGGCAGCTCACGGACGCGGAGCAGCGTGAGACGGCGTACGAGGGTGAGGCGGCGCTGACGTTCGACACGGATCGGCGTGTGGGGTGCCGGTGGAAGGTGGAGTCCGCTGACGCCACGCACCATCTGTCCGTCGACTTCGAGCGTGTCGTGTCGTACGACAACGCCGTCAGCGATGACAGCAAGGCGGAGGAGGTCTACGCGTCCAAGGAGTTGGCCGCGGATCTGCCGGAGCTGTCGGCCACGGCGAGCGAGGAGGGTGAGGAGGGCGAGGAGGGCGAGGGCGCGGAGAGCGAGGGCGCGGAGGCGGGGTCCTCCGATGGCGCCAACTCGTCCGGGTCGCCCTCTGAGTCGCCCACTGAGTCCGCTTCCGGTTCCGGTCCCGATTCCGATTCCGATTCCGATTCCGATTCCGATTCCGATTCCGATTCCGGCGACTCTTCCGGTTCCTCCGGCTCTTCCGGTTCCTCCGGCTCTCCCGGTTCCTCCGGCTCTCCCGGCGCGACCGGGACTCCGGCCGCCCTTCAGCCCCGTACGCTCGGCGAGCTCGGTAACGAGGCGTTCCTTGACGACGTGTTGAGTACGGCGCGGCAGCGGACGGTGACTGTGGTGTTCCGCACGTCGAACGTGATGGTGACGGTGGAGTACGCGGAGCAGCCGGCGTCTGCGGCGGTTGTGCCGGACAGCAAGAAATTGCAGGACAGGGCGCGGAATGTGGCCGGGCGGTTGGCGGAGTCGTTCGACGAGTGATCGTCGGGTGACCGTTTCGGCTCGATTCCGGAAACGTGTTGAACGGCAGCGGCTCTGGTTCCTCAACGCGTACCGTGGCCCCCCGGACCTGGTCCGACAGCGGTACCACAAGTGTCATGCAGGAACCACGAACGTCTTGAGCGTCATGAGTGAAGGAACCATGCACCGATCAGCAGAGCGAGACCAGCGTCATCACCGGGACGGGCGAGGCAGCGGAGACAGGGGCGTGCGGCGGTTCCTTGTGGGTGCCGTTGCCCTTCCGGTGATGCTCGTCGTGGCCGGCTGTTCCTCGGGCTTCGGCTCCGGTGGTGACGACGCGGCGAAGAAGCCGCGCCCGGCGGCGAAGGCGAAGGCGTCGGCTTCGGCGAGCACGGTGAAGGCGGCGGCGTACGGGAAGCTGCCGGAGGCGTGCGCGGTGTTGTCGAAGAAGACCCTGGAGGACTTGGTCCCGAAGGGTGTGAAGTCGGGCAAGCCGATCAATGACGGTGAGCCGGACGTGAGTGGCGACTGCCGTTGGACCAGCCTCGACAACAACGGTGTGAAGGGTTCGCAGTACCGCTGGCTGAGTGTGTCGCTGCTGCTTCTGGAGTCGGACGCGTCGCGTGGCGCGGGTGAGAAGCGGGCGCATGAGCAGTACAAGAAGAAGGTCGCGGAGGCGCAGACAGTCGAGGGTGCGAAGCGCCTGAAGTCGGAGCCGGTGTCGGGTACGGGTGACGAGGCGACCGTGGTGCGGTACGAGGTGAAGAAGAAGGAGGGCACCTCCAAGCAGCAGACGCTCGTGGCGCGGGTCGAGAACGTGGTGCTCACGCTCGACTTCAACGGTGCGGGTCTGGCGGGTGAGGAGGCTCCGGACGCGGATGATCTGGTGAAGGGTGCTACGGCGGCCGCGAAGGAGGTCGTAGCGGCGGTGAGCACGGCGAACGATGAGGGCGAGGGCGCGGGCACTGGTGCCGGTACCAGCGCAGGTTCGAGCCCGTCACCGTCGAAGTCGACCGCGAAGCCGGACTCGGACTCGGACTCGAAGCCGGACTCGGACTCGGGGCCGGACTCGGAGGGCAGCAAGACATCCAGGAAGCGCTGAGTCCCCGGCGGCGCCTGAACTGCTGAACTCACTCAACTCGCTGAGCTCGCGGAACTGCCGAACTCGCCGAACTCGCCGAACTCATAGCGTCAGCAGGCATTCTGAGGGAGCCCGGCCGCACTGCGGACCGGGCTCCTCCGCTATCCCCACTACCGCGCCACGCACGTGACGCACACATGTGCGACCCTGTTGCGCGCACCAACACCTAAACAACCAGGGAGTACGGGTGGCCGCGCCACTGCAGCTGACACGGACGCACCGCATTCTCATAGGCGTGGTCGTGACCGGCGCCGTGATCATCGCCGCGATCGGTTTCGCGGGGTCGTACGCGGCTGTCCGGGAACTCGCCGTCCAGAAGGGCTTCGGGAGCTTCAGCTCTCTCTTCCCGATCGGCATCGACGCGGGCATCTGCGTCCTGCTCGCCCTCGATCTCCTCCTGACCTGGATCCGTATCCCGTTCCCGCTGCTTCGCCAGACTGCGTGGCTGCTGACGGTGGCGACGATCGCGTTCAACGGTGCGGCGGCCTGGCCGGATCCGCTGGGTGTGGGGATGCACGCGGTGATTCCGGTGCTGTTCGTGGTGTCGGTGGAGGCGGCCCGGCATGCGATCGGCCGGATCGCGGACATCACGGCGGACAAACACATGGAGGGTGTGCGGCTGACGCGCTGGCTGCTCTCCCCGCTCCCCACCTTCCTCCTCTGGCGTCGTATGAAGCTGTGGGAGCTGCGCTCGTACGAGCAGGTCATCAAGCTGGAGCAGGAACGTCTCGTCTACCAGGCGAGGCTCCGCTCCCGCTTCGGCCGAGCCTGGCGGCGCAAGGCCCCGGTCGAGTCCCTGATGCCGCTGCGCCTCGCACGGTACGGCGTGCCGCTGGCGGAGACCGCTCCGGCCGGCCTCGCAGCGGCCGGGATCGAGCCGCAACCGCTGCCCTCGCAGCCATCGGTCCCGGAGCCGCAGCCGCGCGCGGCGGAGCCCACTCCTGAGCCTGAGCTCCTCCAGATTGAGGCACCGGAGCCGCAGTTCCAGGTGCCGAACGGAGCGGGCGGTACGCGACCGCTGGGCGAGGGCGTGCCGCGGGCCGCGCCGTCGGACGAGAATCTGTACCAAGTGTTCCGGTACTCGATAGAGGGCGAGGGCATGCCGACCCCCGGCACCTTCGCCGCCAATGTCGAGGCCGCGTACGGGCTGCGCCTCCAGGCTCGCGAGCTGAACCAGTACATAGACCAGTTCACGGCCCGTCTCAACAGTGATCTGCTGGAAGACCACATCGCGTAGGGAGTCGATGGCTTCGTTGCTCGCTGCCGCGGCCAAGGTGGTCTGCCGACCACCCCTCGGAGTCCGCGTTCACGACCTCGTCCCTACCTGAGACTCCCGCTGAGCGGCGATCGGGTCGGAGGGCAGGCCGCCTGTGTACGGCGCGCCGTACACCAGGCCTTCCCGGTCCGTGTACTCCACACTGCGGTATTCCCGTTCACCGGGGCACCGGTGCGGTTCCTGGGTCCAGCCGATCATCACGTGGCCACGGAACACCCTCACTTGTTGCTGCGGGTCGTCCCCGTTGGGCACATAGCAGCCGCCCCGATAGACAGTCAGCCCGAGCGCCGGCCAGCCAGCCGCGACGGGCCCCAGCAGTTCGCCGATCTCGTCAGCAGTCATCGGCACCTGTTTTGGCACGGCCGATCCCCTCCCCCTTCGATGGACAGCAGCGGGCCCGGCGACCCTAGCCGCCCCTGGCAGCCCGCCACCTGGATTCAACGGAAGACCCCCCGATCGTGCGTCTGATGCGCAGAGTGCTCGAGATCGTTGTTTGGTGCCAATGGGTACCCCGATAGAGGATCTGCCGCCTACCGGGCCGAAGTGTCCCCATCCCTGATGGCCGGCGGCGCTGCGGGGCCCACAGGGGGTTGTCCAAATCCGGGGGCGAGCAGCAGCGTGAGGAGCGTCGCCACGGCCACACCGGAAGCGATCGACGTCCCCAGGTCGCCGCGGCCGAGCGCCGCACGGGTACTCGCGGTGTACTTGAACACCGTGAAGCCGACAGCGATCGCCACAAAGATGAGCATGGCCGCCAGCGGCGCGATCTGGATGGTCACGAAGTCCTCCTAGCTGTCTCCGCCCGAACCGGCGGCTCGTCTGCGCCTAGCGGCACGCCGTCATGTCACCAACAGGGCTACGAGCGGAGCGATCCCGAAACTTCGCGAGGTTCTACGCTCGACTGTATGGCGAGGACGACGAGCGCAACGATGCGTGAGCTGATGGAGCTTTCTGGGGCGTCCCAGGCGCAGGTAGAGCGATGGCAGAAGCGAGGATTCTTGCCGAGGTTCCCGCGCTCGTACGTCGGGGGCGGAGGCAGCAGATCGGTGCTCACCGAAGAGATCATTGAGCGGGCTCATCTGCTGGTTGATCACGCACGGCAGGGTGCGTTGGACCTCAGTCCGATCTCGCTGATCGCCACGCTGTCCGAGCCAGATGTCGTCTTCCTACGGGAAGCGGTCATCGAGGACATGACAGCAGCACACCGGCGCCTCGGCATGGACATCACCGCTGCGTCTCCCCAAGAGGCCGCAATGTTCCGGCTGGGTGCCGCCGAGCGCAAGGCGCGGCGTGAGGGCCGTACGTGGGACCTGCGGGACTTCACGGAGGGCCCGGTCAGAGAGGGGTCAATGCTCCCTCTGGCCGAGCTAGTGGCTCTGCTGAACCGGGACAGTGACGAGGAGATCAGCGCAGGTGACTTGGAGGCGGCCGTCGATGTGGTCATGAGGATGCTGAAGGTGTCCGGACCTGGCCTAGGAAACGGGGTTTCGCTCACCTCCCTGCTCCCCGGCATGGCCGGGGAGCTACGAGCCGAGATCCGCAGACTGCTGCTCGCTGCCCCAACGTTCCGGGCCCAGTGTGAGCTGATCCAGTCGGCTCCGGCTGACCTGCTTATCCGGGCGTGCCGCCTAGTTCCGCAGGCACGGCGAGTTCAGTTCATCGCCGTGCAGTCCGCGCGCATCGCGTACTTGCGGCATACCGGTGAGCTGACGCCGGAGATGTTCAGCGGATGGCACGACCTGGGCATGTCGTACGCGGACATGCAGCAGATGACGGGCCATCCAATGTGGAAGAACTGGGGCAAGACGCTCGCCGGTGGAGCGATGAAGGCCAGCGCCGACGGTCACCGGATCGCGGTTTGTCTGGAGGAACCCACCACCCTGGACCGGCTGGAGGGATACATCACTTTCCTCTCGTCGTTGATCCCGGCCCAGGCTCTTCACCGACTGGCGTTTCACCAGTTCCAGCCAGGAGAGAAGCGGACAGTCATGAAGTGAAACCGGCCATCCCCAGGATCCGGCTCGCCAACTTCAGCCCTTATGGGGACAAAGCAAGTTCGTCGTTTCGTTCCTATCTGGTCCTCATTTTTTCTGGATGAACCAAGACCGGCAGCCGTCCCTGGCGCGTGGGTCCGACGAGTCCTCCGAGCTTCACAGTGGCTCGGCGGGAAACAAGCTCTGTCCACTTCAGACGGAAGCTCCTAGCCTGGCCGCCATGACGATCAACGACGTGTCCCTGACGCACCACGACGGCGCGGAAGCCACTGCGCTGCTGGAGGAGTTGTGTGACGCGTACGCGGACGCGTACGGCGTGGAGCCGGGTGAGGAGAAGACGGCAGCGTTTCGTCGCCGAACGGAGAAGCAGTTCACGCGGCCCGGCTTCGCCCTGGTGGCGGCGCGGGATGAGGACCGGCTGGTTGGGTTCGTCTTCGGCCACGCGCTCCCAGCCGGGGATACGCACTGGTGGGGCGGGGTGCAGCCGGAGCCGACGCCGGAGTTCCTGGAGGAGACGGGCTCACGGACGTGGGTGCTGTCGGAGATCGAGGTGCGGCGGGCCTGGCAGGGCAAAGGGGTGGGACGGGCGCTGCATGATGCCGTGTTGGGTACGCGGGGCGAGGAGCGGGCGACGCTGGCGACGAGCCCGGACGCTCCGGCACAGCCGGTGTATGAGTCCTGGGGGTGGCGGCGGGTGGGCCTGATTCCCGGAGATGAGGGGGACTACTACTCGGCCTACGACTTGTTCGTGCGGGAGCTGCCGGTCAGCCGGTAGTGGGCCAGGAGGTCATCGAGCTTGCGGACGGCCCGGCTGCGCTGCCAGGGGGTGAGGGTGGTGCGGAGGTCGGCGATGCGTTGGGTGATGCGCGGGGAGCGGTTGACGGCGGAGATGCGGGCGATGTCACCGACGATGACGCTGGCCTCGGCGATGTCGCCCTGCTGGAGGTGAGCCTGGCTCTGCAGGGCGAGGGTGTGCGCGTAGTCGTGCAGGTTGGTCGGGTCGATCATGGGTAGTGAGGTGTGCGCTGCGACCAGGGCCTTCTCGGGAGCGCCGAGGACGAGGGCGCATTCGGCTGTGGTGCCCCAGTAGAACGACTCATCGTAGAAGTACCACCAAGAGGCGATCGGGGCGCTGGCAGTGGCCATGTCGCGCACGGCGGCGTGTTCCTGTTCAAGGGCGCGCTCGGCCTTGTCGTGCTGCTGGGCGGCGGCGAAGGCTCGGGCAGCGACGTCGGCGGCGTAGCCGAGGGCGGCCGGGCTGCCGGTCTGGGCGGCCCAGGCCTGGGCGGCGATGGCGTGGTCGATGCCGACACGGGGCTTGTTCTGCCAGGTGGCCAGCTGGCTCATGGTGCACAGGATGTAGGTGACGAGCTCGGTGTTCTCCGCGTCGTGGGCGGCGGTGCGGGCGTCGTCGTAGTAGTACTGGGCGGCCCGGTAGTCGCCGAGGTCGTACAGCTGCCAGCCGACCATCTGGCTGAGCTCGGCGTACACGGTCAGCACCCGGGGACGGAGGGCTTCGGGGGCGCCGGCGACGAGGTCCGCGATGACTTGGCGTTGGGCGAGGGCTGTCTGCAGGGCGATCTGCGGGCCGAGGACATCGCCCTGGCGGCGGTAGTGCTGCAGGACGCGTTCGGCGTGGGTGATGGTAGCCAGGTCCAGACGGCTGGGGTCGTCGAGGACTGCGGCGACTCGGTCGCGTTCGTCGGCGTCGGCGATGTCCAGCAGGGGCGCTGCGGCGGCCACGGTGAGCGCGGTGCTGATCTTCAGGAGCAGTTCGCGGCGGTTGAGGCCGGGGTTGGCCTGCTGTACCCACATGATGAGTGCCTGTGCCAGTTCGTCGAAGCGTACGTCGTGCAGCCGGTGGGCCAGGGTGCCGGCGAGCTGCGGGGTGAGCATGAGCGATTCGGTGGCCAGAGCGTCCAGGAGGTCGGCGCCAACCGCCACGGCAGGGGCGGGACTTGCTGGGGGCAGTGACTGTTGTGGCGGCGGGTGGCCGTGGTCGGGGAGGTCGGCGAGCAGGGCGGGGACGGCGCATTCGTAGAGCTGGGCGAGCCGGTCGAGGGTGTCGAGTGAGGGGGCGTGTCCGGTGCTGGCGGGCCAGAGCTCCCAAGTGGAGATTTTCTTGAAGGTCTTGGGGTCGTCCGGCCAGCGCTGGTTCCACAGCTCGGCGACTTCGCGTTGGCTCAGGCCGCGGGCCAGCCGGGGCGCCACGCGGGCGTTGACCCGGTAGCGGTGCCGTACGGCGGCGGCCACCTCGGGCCAGGTCTTGCCCGCCGCCCGCAGTTCGGTGGCGAACCGCACCTGTTCCTGTCTGCGGCTACGGGGTTTTGCTGCCACCTGGTCCCCTCTCGGCCATACGCGTCGGCCATACGCGGGATCGCGCTTCTTTCAGCACAGCTCCTTTCAGCACAGTAGCGCGCGGTGGGATGTGTCAACACACCTGTGTTCTTTACCGGTTGAACCGGGAGGTCATGGCCGCAACCTGGCGGCCGGGCGGGATGGCCCGGCTCACCGCGACAGCGCAACAGTGGGGTCCCGCTTCACCGGCGAACCCGGCTCTGCTGGTTCGTGTGGTGTCGCCCGTTCCTGCCGACCTACCTCGGGGTGATGCAGCGTCATGCGCCTGACTACCCAATCTGATCCCGGCCTGACACAGGCCGGTCTCCTCTCCGCCTCCGTCCGGGCCCTGGACATAAGCGTCGCCGCGGACAAGGCGCTGGTCGCCGAGGTGCGGTACTCGGTGCGGGCGGCGCTGGTGGACTGGGGCGCGGGCGAGATCGCCGACGACATGACGGTGGTGGCGTCCGAGCTGACCAGCAACGCGCTCAAACACGCCGACGGTGAGGCCACCGTGCGGCTGCGGCTGGCGGAGGGACGGGCACTGCTGGAGGTCGACGACGGCTCCGCACGGCGACCGGTACCGCGCCGAGTCGACACCGGGGCCGAGGAGGGCCGCGGCCTGCTACTGGTGCGGGCCCTGGCCGCCGACTGGGGCTGGAGCCCCCGCGAGCAGGGCGGGAAGACGGTGTGGGCGTCGTTCGTGCTGCCCGCCGTGTGCCTGGAGTGGGCCCAACCCGCCGCGCTGCGGGCGGCCTTCGCGGCCTCACAGAACCCCGATCTGTCCGCACGCCGCTGACGCGGCCTGCCGAGTGCGTAGGGAGACATCCGTGAGCACAGCCGCAGCACACACGTTCCCCGGGCCGGTACCGGAAGTGGCCGAGGTCTTCGCCTTCGCCCGCGAGGAGATCCGCTCGGCTGCCGCCGAGCTGTGGCCCGGCGCCCGTATCGAGTTGTCCGACCACATCCCGGGCGTCACCGGCTACGTGCACCGCCTGCGTGTGGCGAGCCGGGAGCTGTACGCCAAGCACTCCTTCCTGGGGATGTCGCTGGTGTCGATCCTGCGGGGCACCGAGGCCGACCGGGCCGAAGTGGCAGCCCTGCTGCGGGCGGTGGTCGCCCGGCTGCACCGGATCCGCCCCACGGCCCTTGCGCCGGGGCGGGCCGTGCTGACGTACGGCGATCTCAAGCCCGAGCATCTGGTGTTTCCCGAGGGGCCCGGCGGGCGGCCGGTCCTGATCGATCCGGGCCTGTTGCGAGCCCGGGCTTCGGTGGACGCCGCCAAACTGACCAGCCGCACTGTGCTCCTGCTCGCCTCCGCTCGCCCCGCCGACCATGCCATCGAACAAGTGGTGGAGAGGCTGGGGGCATTCGCCGAGCAGCGGATGCGGCCGATGGCACCCAAGGCGGCGCGTTCGTGGCTGCGCGAGGTGCTGATCGTGTGGCTGATGGACACCGTCAATATCCTCACCACTTTCCTGTCTGCTCCGGCCGCGCTGCCGCTGCCACCGCGCGGGCGCTCGCTGGTTCAGCGGGCCGTGGCGGTGTGCACCATGGCCGACCGCATCAGCACCGCTCTGGGCAGCGGTCTGGACACGCCCCGCGTGTGGGACATCGCGCTGGCCCGGGCCAAGGCGGTGGCCGGATGACCCGGACACCCACTGTGGACGTGATCGGCATCGTCGGGGCCGGGGCGGTCGGCCAGGTCGTGGCCACCACGCTGTGCACGGCCGGCTTCTGCCGCCGCCTGCTGATCACCAGCCGTACCCCGGAGCAGGCCGCCGCGCTGGCCGCGGACATCGACGACATGCGGCAAGCCACCGCCTCACCCCTGCACGCCCGCGTCGGCCGGGTGGCCGATCTGGCCGACTGCCAGGCGGTAGTCATCGCCGTGCGGGCGCCCTTCACCAACACCCGCCGCACCGACGTCCGCATGGGCGGCGCGGTCGCGAACGCGCACGCCATCGGCCCGCTGGCCGCCGCGCTGCGCGGCTATACGGGCACGGTGCTGGTGGTGACCAACCCGGTTGACATGATGACCCGGCTGGTCGCCGAACTCTCCGGCTGTGAGCGGGTTTTCGGCATCGGCTCGAACCTGGACAGCGCCCGCTACCGGGCCGCCCTCGCCCGCCACCTGCACGTCCCAGCCGCCGCAGTGGCCGGGCACGTGATCGGCGAGCACGGGGACGCCGCCGTGGTGTGCGCCTCGGCTACCACCGTCAACGACCAGCGGGTTCCGCTGCCGCTGCAGCAGCTCCGTGACGAACTCGCCACCAGGGCCGGGCGGATCAGCGCGGGCATCGGCCGCACCCGTTCCGGGCCCGCAGGCGCCGTGCTCTCCGCGCTGCGCAAGACGCTCGCGGTGGACGACGGGGTCGAGGAGCTGTCCGCCCCGTATGGGAACGGCTGGCTGGGAATTCCGTTGCGTTTCACCCAGGGTCGGCCCGTAGCGTGCCTGCCCTCCCTCAATGCGGCCGAGCAGCGGCAGTTCACCGCGGCCGACACCAAGCTCCGCACCGCCTACCAGGCCCTGCGGTCCCTGCCCGAACTCGAATCTCCCGACAGTGAAAGGGCTTCATGAACACCCTCACCGCAACCCGGCTGCACGCCGCCGACGTCAACACCACGATGGTCAGCAACACCCCTGCGGTCACCGCCTACGCGCGCCGCTACTTCGGCCCGTGGTGGAATGCGTTCGAGGTTCCGCCCAGCAGTGTGTGCGCCGCCCCGGTGGTCTTCGCCGATGTCGACGCCGACCAGTACGCCACGCTCCAGGCCCTGGTGGAGAGCTGCCCGCACGAGCAGACCACCTACGCCAAGGCGACCACGCTCGTGGCCCACGACAGCGAGGGCACCATCACCGCGGTCAGCCCCACCCAACAGCTGGCCTACCGGCACGAGCCCGCCACAGGCCACCTGTCCGTGATCGGCGCCGAAAGCGAATCCGTGGCGCTGGCCGCCGCGCGGATCGCCCGGGACGCCGTGCGCGGCCTGCTGTTGCAAGGCGGCTGGACGCTGCTGCACGCCTCGGCCGTGACCGACAACTGCCGCACCGTGCTCACCTTCGGCGACAAGGGCGCGGGCAAGACCACCACCGCGCTCGCCCTGGCGAATCTGGGCTGGCAGCTGCTGGCCAACGACCGCGTCTTCGTCCGGCCGGACGACAAGGGCCAGTTGCGGGTCCTGCCCTGGCCATCGGCTGCCGCCATCGGCCTCGGCCTGCTGGATGCGCTGGGCTGGTACGACGTCGCCCGCAAGCGCCTTGAAGCCGGCGAGGCCCTCCACCCCACCCAGCACCCGGACGTCACCGACGCGCTTCTCGCCGGGCGGCGCGCACCGCTGTGGGAACCCGGTGGTACCGGTGGTAAGCGCGAGCGCAAGGTGCAGGTCTACCCCGACCAGTTCGCCGACTGGTTCGGCCTGAAGCTGGCCACCGGCGGCCTCGCCCAGGCCGTGCTGTTCCCGCGGATCCAGCGCGACGCCGCCCCGGCCGTCGAAGGCTGCCGCCGCACGCTCGGTGACGCCGACTTCATGCATGGCGCGACCGAGGACCGCTACCCGGACATCCTCGGCCTCGCCCCGGCCGGCGGCAGCGGCAGCAGCGACGCCCGGCAGAGCGTCGCCGACCACCTCGACAAGCTGCCCCGGCACACCGTGGTCCTCGGCCACGACCTGGCGGCCAACGCCGCCTTCCTCCACCAGCTGCTCAGCGAGTAGCCCCGTCCCACCGCCGGGCGACCGCCGGGCGCTGGTCTCCCCGCGCCCGGCGGGAGGCGCTCCGCCCCCAGGTCTTTGCGAAGAAGGGAAGAAGGGAAGAAGGACAGCCGCGTTACTCCCCGAGCAGCTTGCGCACCCGGTCCTGGCCGACGGCGAGCAGCAGGGTGGGCAGGCGGGGGCCGGTGTCGCGGCCGACGAGCAGGTGGTACAGCAGCGCGAAGAACGACCGCTGGGCGGTCTTGATCTCCGGCGGCAGTTCCTTCGGTGTCGCATCGGCGGGGAACCCGGCCTGGATCTTGGGCACGCCGTAGACGAGGTGGGTGAGGCCGTCGAGGGACCAGTTCGCGTCGAGCCCGTCGAGCAGCAGCCGGAGCGAGTCCCGTCCCCGCTCGTCGAGTGACTTCAGCAGGTCGGCGTCCGGCTCGTCGCGGACGATGGTGCGCTGGTCGGCGGGTACGTGGGTGTTGATCCACGCCTCGGCCTTGTCGTACCGCGGCCGGACCTCGTCGAGTGAGGTGAGCGGGTTGTCGGGATCGAGGTCGGACAGGATGCGCAGGGCCTGGTCCTGGTGGCCGGCGGTGATGTCGGCGATGGAGGCGAGGGTGCGGTACGGCATCGGGCGGGGCGTACGCGGCAGCTCACCGGCCGCCGTCCGCACCGCGCGTGAGTGCGCGGCGATGTCGGCCGGCAGGGCGGTGCCTCCTTCTGTGGCTGGCGAGGCGGTACCTCCTCCCGGCGACGGCAGGGCCGTACCTCCTCCCGAGGCCGACAGGGCGGCGCCTCCCCCACTGACCAGCAGGGCGGCACCTCCTCCCGAGGCCGACAAGGCGGCATCTCCCCTCGTGCCGGAAGCCTGGGAGGTGCCCCCGGTGACCTTGGCGTCGAGCTTGTCCCACTCGTCGTAGAGGCGCTGGATCTCCTGGTCGAAGGCGATCTTGAAGGACTGGTTGGGCCTGCGGCGGGCGTAGAGCCAGCGCAGGAGCTGCGGCTCCATGATCTTCAGTGCGTCGGCGGGAGTCGGGACTCCGCCGCGGGAGGAGGACATCTTGGCCATTCCGCTGATGCCCACGAAGGCGTACATGGGCCCGATGGGCTGCTTGCCGCCGAAGATGCCGACGAGTTGTCCGCCGACCTGGAAGCTGGACCCGGGCGAGGAGTGGTCGACGCCGCTCGGTTCGAAGACCACGCCCTCGTAGGCCCACCGCATGGGCCAGTCGACCTTCCAGACCAGCTTGCCGCGGTTGAACTCGCGCAGTCGTACGGTCTCGGCGAAGCCGCAGGCGGTGCAGGTGTACGCCAGTTCGGTCGTCTCGTCGTCGTACGAGGTGACGGTGGTGAAGTCCTTCTCGCACTGTCCGCAGTAGGGCTTGTACGGGAAGTACCCGGCGGAGCCGCTGCTCCCGTCGTCCTCGGCGGCGGCTCCGGACCCCTCTGCGGCCTCGAGTTCGGCCTCGTCGAGGGGCTTCTGGGACTTCTGGGGCTTCTGGGACTTCTTGGCGGTCACCACGCTCGCCGCGCTCGCCGCAGTCGCCGCGGTTGCCGCAGTCGCCACGCTCGCCTTGAGCTTGGTGCGGTACTGGGCGAGTACGGCGTCGATCTCGGCCCGGTGCCTCATCGCGTGCAGGATCTGCTCGCGGTAGGCCCCGGAGGTGTACCGGGCGGTCTGGCTGATCCCGTCGAACTCGACTCCCAGCTCGGCGAGCGACTCGGTCATCGCGGCCTTGAAGTGCTCGGCCCAGTTGGGGTGGGCGGAGCCCTTGGGGGCGGGCACGGAGGTGAGCGGCTTGCCGATGTGCTCGGCCCAGGTGTCGTCGATCCCGGCGATGCCGGCCGGAACCTTCCGGTACCGGTCGTAGTCGTCCCAGGAGATCAGATGCCGCACCTGATACCCCCGCCGCCGGAGCTCGTCGGCGACGAGGTGCGGCGTCATGACCTCGCGGAGGTTCCCCAGGTGGATGGGACCGGAGGGGGACAGGCCGGACGCGACGACGATGACCGGGGCGGTAGCGACTGATGTCGTAGCGACTGATGTCACCGCTGTCGTAGCGACTGATGTCACCGCGCCCGGGACCCGGCGCTCCGACTCCTCGATGACCTCATCCGCGAAACGGGAGACCCAGTCGGTGGTCTCGGTGCTCTGAGCCACGATCGGCACGTCCTCTTTTGCTGGAAGTTCCTCATCAGCAGCCGGTACGGTCGCACGGCTGACCGCACCATTCTCCCAGCTCCCCCCGGGAACCACGAAAACGGCTTTTCCACGAGGCCGCCCAGCCGTGGGCCGGTGCCTGACACGGCCGGAAAATTCGTTTTACCCCCCATGGGATACTGGCCGTATCCCCCTGTACCCACGAGGAGAACGGCTCCCCTTCCCATGGCCTCGGTCACCTCCCTCACCACTTCCGTCCATCAGCGCCTCGCGGACGCCCTCTCGGCTGCCCTGCCGGAGGCAGGCTCCGCGGACCCGCTGCTGCGGCGCAGCGACAGGGCGGACTTCCAGGCCAACGGCATCCTGGCCCTCGCGAAGAAGGCGAAGGCGAACCCGCGCGACCTGGCGGCGCAGGTGGTCACCCACGTCGAGTCCGGTGAGGCGACCGGTGGCGCGACGGGCACTACGACCGGCGATGCGACCGGCGATGCGACCAGCCGCGTGATCAAGGACATCGAGGTCTCGGGCCCCGGCTTCCTGAACATCACGATCACCGACAGGGCGATCACGGAGAACCTGGCGGCGCGGTACGCGGACACGGACGGCCGCCTCGGCGTCCCGTACGTCGCGAACCCGGGCACGACGGTCATCGACTACGCCCAGCCGAACGTGGCGAAGGAGATGCACGTCGGCCACCTCCGCTCCGCGGTGATCGGTGACTCGGTGGTCCAGATCCTGGAGTTCACCGGGGAGCACGTGATCCGGCGCCACCACATCGGCGACTGGGGAACCCAGTTCGGCATGCTGATCCAGTACCTGGAGGAGCACCCGCACGAGTTGGACCACAAAGCGGACCTGGACCACAAGGCGGCCACAGAGAACACGGCCACGGCCACGGAGAACGCGGACACGGAGAACACCGCGGTCTCCGGCGAAGAGGCCATGTCCAACCTCAACCGCCTCTACAAAGCGGCCCGCGAACTCTTCGACTCCGACGAGGAGTTCAAGACGCGGGCGCGGCGCAGGGTGGTCGATCTCCAGGCCGGGGATCCGAAGACGCTCGCCATGTGGCAGAAGTTCGTGGACGAGTCGAAGATCTACTTCTACTCGGTCTTCGAGAAGCTGGACATGGAGATCCGCGACCCGGACATCGTCGGCGAGTCGGGTTACAACGACATGCTGGACGAGACGTGCCGCCTGCTCGAGGAGTCGGGCGTGGCGGTCCGTTCGGAGGGCGCCCTGTGCGTGTTCTTCGACGACATCAAGGGCCCGGACGGCAACCCGGTCCCGCTGATCGTCCGCAAGTCCGACGGCGGCTACGGCTACGCGGCGACGGACCTCTCCGCGATCAGGGACAGGGCCTTCAACCTGAAGGCGAACATGCTCCTGTACGTGGTGGACGCCCGCCAGTCGCTCCACTTCAAGATGGTCTTCGAGACGGCGCGGCGGGCTGGCTGGCTGAACGAGGACGTCAAGGCCCTCCAGCTCGCCTTCGGCACGGTCCTCGGCAAGGACGGCAAGCCGTTCAAGACCCGTGAGGGCGAGACGGTCCGGCTGGTCGACCTGCTGGACGAGGCGATCGACCGGGCGACGGCGGTCGTACGGGAGAAGGACACCCAGGGTCAGTTGACGGACGCGGACATCGCCGAACGCGGCGCTCAGGTGGGCATCGGCGCGGTGAAGTACGCGGACCTGTCGACGTCGGCGAGCCGGGACTACAAGTTCGACCTGGACCAGATGGTCTCGCTGAACGGCGACACGTCCGTGTACCTGCAGTACGCGTACGCCCGTATCCGGTCGATCCTGCGCAAGGCGGGGGAGGTACGTCCGTCCGCGCACCCGGAGCTCGAACTGACGGGGGCGGAGCGGGCGTTGGGCCTGCACATCGACGGCTTCGCGGAGACGGTCGCGGAGGCGGCGACGGAGTACGCCCCGCACAAGCTGACGGCGTACCTGTACCAGCTGGCGTCGCTCTACACGACGTTCTACGACAAGTGCCCGGTCCTGAAGGCGGACACCCCGGCCCAGGTCGAGAACCGCCTGTTCCTGTGCGACATCACGGCCCGCACACTGCACCAGGGCATGGCCCTGCTGGGCATCAGGACACCCGAGCGGCTCTGAGAACTCCGAGCGGACCCTGAGAGCTCCGAGCGACTCTGAGAGCTCCGACGCGAAGGCCGCGGCCGTCCTCTGCTCCCGCAAGGAGGACGGCCGCGGCGTGAGTGCGCCAACTAATGGCGAGTGCGCCCGCTAATGGCGAGTGCGCCGACTGACGGCGAGTGCGCCGACTAGCGCGAGTTGGCGAACTTCTTGAAGGCCGCCTTGGTCTTCGGCCCGGCTATTCCGTCGATCGCGCCGTTGTAGCCGTAGCCCTTCAGCAGGCGCTGCAGCGCTTTTACCGTGCCCTTTCCGACCTTTCCGTCGATCGGGCCGGTGTAGCCCCAGTGCCTCTTGAGGTTGCGCTGGAACGCCTTCCAGCTGTTGGTGCCGAGCAGCCCGTCGATCGAGCCGTTGTAGTTCCAGTACCGCTTCAGCCAGCGCTGGACCTTCTTGGCCTGCTCCTTGTTCAGGCCGAGGTTGTTCACGGTGAGCGGGGCGACGGCCTCAGGGCTCACCGCCGGCTTCGTGGCCGGCGCGGGCGCCGCGAAGCTGGTGCTCGCACCCGCCAGACTCCCGACGGCGATCCCGACGGCGGTGGTGACAGTGACGAGTGTCTTCGTCAGAGCGCGCATTTCTCTTCCCCTTTGATGCTTCCGGCGAAGCTTCCTGATGCTTCCGGTGAAGCTTCCTGAATGCTTGCGACTGCTTCGATATGTGAGGCCGACCGCACCGGCCGACCCGGCACCGAGCCTGCGGGGCCGGGGGCAGGAGTCGCCACAGTTGTCGCAGAAGTGACGTACTCGCGGGACGTCCCACGCGCTGACCTGCTAGGACGCCGTCCGTCGAGTCGGTACGGCGGGACGGCTGAGGTGGCCAGGTGGCCAATTCCGTACAGGGGCGGGAACCGCTGTCCGGTGCGGGCCGTGGTTGCTGGTGCAGAATGCGACGGGGAACGGGGACCCTGACCAGGGACCACGAACGCGAGTGGGGGGGAACATGTCGCGTTGGAAAGAGCTGCCTGCCGAACTGGATCCGCGCGTGCGCCAGTTGGTGGTGCGCCTTCGGCGGCTGAAGGACCACAGCGGGCTGAGCATGCGGCAACTGGCCGTGAAGACGGGGTACAGCGCGAAGTCGTGGGAACGGTATCTGGGCGGCAGGTCACTGCCGCCCGGGGAGGCCGTCGAGGCGATGGCCCGGATCGGCGGCAACGATCCGACCAGGCTGCTCGCGCTGCACGAGGTAGCCGGGGAGACCTGGAGAAACAGGCGGGGAGGCACGCCCGCACCGAAAGCACCCAAAGCAACCGAACTGACCGAAGCAGCCGAACTGACCGAAGCGGCCGAAGCGGCCGAAGCGGCCGGACCACGGGATGACACCGCGATAACTGGGATGACTGGGACGACACCATCGCCATCGTCATCGCCATCGCCATCGCCGGAGCGCACACGTCTGGCCGCCGCGTTACGGGAGTTGAAGGCCCGCACAGGCCTGAGCCTGGCGGGCCTGGCGGAGCGGACCGCGTACAGCAAGTCGTCCTGGGATCGCTATCTGAGTGGCAAGGCGCTGCCGCCGTGCCAAGCGGTGCAGGACCTGTGCCGCCTCGCCCGCGAACCGGACGGACGGTGCCTGGCACTGTGGGAGATCGCGGAGTCGGAGTGGAGCGGGCGCGCAACGGAAACCCGCACGAGTACGAGTACGAGTACGAGTACGAGTACAGATACGCCTACAGGTACGTCGCCGTCTCCGGCCCGCCTCCGCCAGATCAGGCGCCGCAACCGAAGTCGCACCACACCACCTTGCCGATCTCCCGCTCCCCCACGCCCCACTTGTCACTGAGCGCAGCCACGAGCAGCAGCCCGCGCCCGCCTTCGTCTTCGTCTTCGTCGACGTCCTCCTCCGCGATCTCCGCGATCTCCGCGATCCGCGGCGTCCCGGGCCCACTGTCATGCACCTCCACCCGCACCACGTCACCGTCGTACCGCAGGAACACCAGGAACTGACGCCCCGGCGGCACTCCATGCACCAACGCGTTCGTGGCCAACTCGCTCACGCACAGCAGGATGTCGTCGCTGCGCTCGGCTTCGGCAAGGCCCCAGCCGGTCAGGGTCTCGTACACGAACTGCCTGGCGGCGGGCACGGATCGGCGTTCGCGGCGGAAGAACTTCTTGCACAGGGGCAGAAGTTGGATCGTCTCGTTCACGGGACGAGAGTTGCGCAGAGTCACTAGCGTGGATCAGTGCGTGAACCCGTACTCGGAATTTGTACGGGTCCGGACATGGTCGCTACAAGCAGGTGTGGGGAGTTAGGCGGTTATGACCTCCAGGAAACAGCCACGGAAGAAGAACCACTCGTCCATGCGCATGCTGGGTTTCCAGATGCAGACAGCGCGCAAGGCGGCGGGTTACACCCAGCGTTCGCTCGCGGACGCGGCCCTCGTGGACGAGGAGACCATCGCGTCGATCGAGCAGGGCAGAAGATCACTGCTGATCGACCTCGCGAGGTCACTGGACGAACTCCTCGACACGAAGGGCATGTTGGCCGCAGGGGTAGAGAACCTGCCGGAGATCGACCAGTTCCCGCTGTACGCGGAGCAGTACATGGTGCATGAGCGGGAGGCCATCGCGCTGTGCTGGTACGACAACGCCGTCCTGCCCGGCCTGCTCCAGACCCGGGAGTACGCCCGCGCCGTACTGTGCGAGCGCGTACCGGCGTACGACGAGGACGAGTTGGAGACCAAGACGGCGGGCCGCGTCGACCGCCAGGAGATCTTGCACCGCAAGTGCCCGCCGACGCTGAGCTTCCTCGTGTGGGAGCCGGTGCTGTACCTCGAAGTCGGTGGCCCGAAGGTCCGCCGCGACCAGCTCCGTCACCTGCGCGGGAGCGCCGATCTCCCGGGTCTGTCCCTCCAGTTCCTGCCGATGCGCACCTCCGCGCACGCAGGCCTGGACGGCCCCTTCATCCTCCTGGAGACGCCCGATCACCAGCACCTGGCCTACACCGAGGGCCAGCGCGGCAGCCAGTGGGTTGCGGACCTCGACGAGGTGTCCGTCCTGACGCGCAAGTATGCGATGCTGCGGTCACAGGCCCTGACTCCGCAGGAGTCGAAAGGCCTGCTTGACCGTCTGCTAGGAGACAAATGAGCACCGCACTTGAGTGGTTCAAGTCGAGCTACAGCGCCAGCGAGGGCGGCGCCTGCCTCGAAGTCGCCTACGCCTGGCGGAAGTCCAGTCACAGCGACCAACACGGCGGCGCCTGCGTAGAGGTGGCCGCCTGCCCCCACACCATCCACATCCGCGACTCCAAGAACCCCACGGGCCCCACCTTCACCGCCTCCCCGGAGGCCTGGACGGCCTTCACGGGCTACGCGAGCACGGGCTACGCGAGCCGCTGATCACCGCCCGCGCTATACAGGTGACCGCACCCCCATGTCCACTCCCCTCACCCTAAAGAGGTACTCCCCCTTACCTCCCTCCCTTCCGCGATGCGAACAGGTCCCGGCACCCCCTAGGCTGCGCGCATGTTGCCCAGCGTGGACACGCTCGATGAATTGAACGCGATGGTTCGGGACGAGGCGCTGCTGCGACCCGCGGTCCAGGACCTCTGTGCGCACCTGGGGTTCCCCGGAGTCCGGGTGCTTCGGTTCGAGGACGGGACACTGCCGGTGTACTCGGTCGGCGAATCGCTCGTGCTGAAGCTGTTTCCCGGTCTCGAAGCCGCCCAAGCCGTAAGGGAGGCGCGGGTGTTGACCCACCTTTGTGGTCGACTCCCGGTTGACACACCGCGCTTGCACGCGGCCGACCTGTACAAGAGCGGCTGGCGGTACGCACTGATGTCCCGGCTGCCCGGCGTGAGCCTCACCGAGACCTGGTACCGCATCCCGGCGGCCGAGCAGGACCGGATCATCGTCGAGGCGGCCGAGACGCTGGCCGCGCTGCACGCCCTGGACCCGCGGCCACTGGCCGACGTGGTCGGACCGGCGGACTGGAACCGGTTCCTGGCCGTACGTCAGGCGAAGGCGCTCCAGCACCACCGCCGCACCGGCCTCAAGGACCCCTGGCTGGAGCAGATCCCGGACTTCCTGCGCTCGGTACCGCTCCCCCCGCCCTCCCAACGGGTGCTCCTGCACACCGAGTTCATGCGCGAGCACCTGATGGTCGAACAGCGCGACGGCTGGCGCCTCACGGGACTCTTCGACTTCGAACCGGTCATGGTCGGCGATCCGGCGTACGACTTCGCGGGCGTCGCCCTGTTCGTGACGCGCGCCGACCCCCGGCAGCTCAGGCGCTTCTACGCGGCGTACGGCCGTGCCCCGCACCCCCCGCGTGAGCTCCTCGCGCACGCACTGCTGCACGTCTACAGCGACCTGCCCTGGAACCTGCGCGAGCTGCCCGCCCCGCCCCGGCCATGCCTCGACGACCTGGCGGAGGCGTGGTTCGGGACGGACACCTACAGCTGGGGAGGGCCACCTGAGGCCAGACGCCTGACCTGAGCCGCCAGCGCACCCTCCGCGCCGCTGTCAACCCACCCTCCGCGCCGCCGCCAACGCACCCTCCGCGCCGCTGTCAACCCACCCTCCGCGCCGCCGCCAACGCACCCTCCGCGCCGCCAACGCACCCTCCGCGCCGCCAACGCACCACTCGCGCCGTCAACGCCGTCAACGCACCATCCGCGCCGCCTCGACCGCCCAGTACGTCAGGATGTTCTGCGCCCCGGCCCGCTTGATGCCGGTCAGGGTCTCCAGGATCGCCCGGTCCCGGTCGATCCACCCCTTCTCGGCGGCGGCCTCGATCATCGAGTACTCGCCGGAGATCTGGTACGCGACGACCGGCACGTCCACCGCGTCCGCGACCCGGGCGAGGACATCGAGGTACGGACCGGCCGGCTTGACCATCACCATGTCGGCGCCCTCCTCCAGGTCCAGGGCCAACTCGCGCAGGGACTCCCGGACGTTCGCGGGGTCCTGCTGGTACGTCTTCCGGTCACCCTGCAGCGAGGAGGCGACGGCCTCGCGGAAGGGCCCGTAGAAGGCGGAGGAGTACTTGGCGGTGTAGGCGAGGACGGCGACGTCCTCCCGCCCGATCTGGTCCAGCGCATCGCGGACGACCCCGATCTGCCCGTCCATCATCCCGCTGGGCCCGACCACATGGGCGCCCGCGTCGGCCTGCACCTGAGCCATCTCGGCGTACCGCTCCAAGCGTGGCGTCGTTGTCGACGCGCCCCTGCTCGTCGAGCACGCCGCAGTGCCCGTGATCGGTGGTCTCGTCGAGACAGAGATCGGACATGACGAGCAGCTCGTCCCCGACCTCGGCCCGCACGTCACGCAGGGCGACCTGCAGGATCCCGTCCGGGTCGGTCCCGGGCGTCCCGAGGGCGTCCTTCTTGCTCTCCTCCGGCACCCCGAAGAGCATGATCCCGGACGACCCCGGCCTCCACCGCCTCCAGCGGCCGCCTTCTTCAGGCTGTCCCGCGTGTGCTGCACGACCCCGGGCATCGCCGCGATCGGCACCGGCTCGCTGACGCCCTCCCGTACGAAGGCGGGGAGGATGAAGTCGGCCGGGTGCAGCCGGGTCTCGGCGACCATGCGGCGCATGACGGGCGTGGTACGCAGCCGCCGGGGCCGCGTACCGGGGAAGGATCCGTACTTGGTCATGCCGCCTACGCTACGCCTGGCCCAAGGCACCTTTGCCGACGCGGCGTCGGGGTCCGCAAGAGCACCGGACTCCCCTTCCACCAGCGCCTGATGGTCAGCTCGTCGCCACGATCAGGTCGTCGCCACGGCCAGATCGCCCCCACGATCAGGTCGTCGCCACGATCAGGTCGTCGCCTTGGTCAGGTCGTCGCCATGGTCAGGTCGTCGCCATGGTCAGGGCGTCGCCATGGTCAGGGCGTCGACCGCCGTCTCCGTGTCCCCGGGCGCCGCTCGCTCGGCCGCGTCACCGGGTCCCCGGCCTCCACGGCGGCAGCCCGCCGCTCGCGCCCGAAGTCCGCCAGCGCCTCCGCCAGCTTGTGCACGGACGGCTCCGGCGACATGCACATCCACCCGCAGCCCGTGCTCCTCGGCCGTCTTGGCCGTGGCCGGACCGATACAGGCGATCACCGTCACGTTGTGCGGCTTGCCCGCGATACCCACCAGGTTCCGCACCGTGCTCGACGAGGTGAAGAGCACCGCGTCGAACCCGCCGCCCTTGATCGCCTCCCGGGTCTCGGCCGGCGGCGGCGAGGCCCGCACGGTCCGGTACGCCGTGACGTCGTCGACCTCCCAGCCCAGCTCGATGAGCCCGGCCACCAGCGTCTCGGTGGCGATGTCGGCCCGCGGCAGGAAGACACGGTCGATCGGGTCGAAGACCGGGTCGTAGGGCGGCCAGTCCTCCAGCAGCCCGGCCGCCGACTGCTCCCCGCTCGGCACCAGGTCCGGCTTCACACCGAAGGCGACCAGCGCCTTGGCCGTCTGCTCGCCCACCGCCGCGACCTTGATCCCGGCGAAGGCCCGGGCGTCGAGCCCGTACTCCTCGAACTTCTCCCGTACGGCCTTGACCGCGTTCACCGAGGTGAAGGCGATCCACTCGTACCGGCCCGGTCACCAGACCCTTCACGGCCCGTTCCATCTGCTGCGGCGTCCGCGGCGGCTCGACGGCGATCGTCGGCACCTCGTGCGGCACGGCCCCGTACGACCGCAGCTGGTCGGAGAGCGACGCCGCCTGCTCCTTCGTCCGCGGTACGAGCACCTTCCAGCCGAACAGCGGCTTGGACTCGAACCACGACAGCCGGTCGCGCTGGGCGGCGGCGGAACGCTCACCGACCACGGCTATCACCGGCCGCCCGCCCTCCGGCGAGGGCAGCACCTTGGCCTGCTTCAGCGTCTGCGCGATCGTGCCGAGCGTCGCGGTCCAGGTGCGCTGGCGCGTCGTCGTACCCGCGACCGTCACCGTCATCGGGGTGTCCGGCTTGCGTCCGCCCGCCACCAGCTCACCGGCGGCCGCGGCCACCGTCTCCAGGGTCGCCGAGACGACGACGGTCCCGTCCGACGCTCCGACTCTCCGTCCAGCACCGGTCGGACGCCGTGCGCGCGTCCACGAACCGCACGTCCGCGCCCTGTGCGTCCCGCAGCGGCACACCCGCGTACGCGGGCACACCCACGGCGGCCGCCACACCGGGCACGACCTCGAAGGGAACGCCCTCGGCGGCGCACGCCAGCATCTCCTCGGCCGCGCACGTGTCGAGCCCTGGGTCCCCGGACACCGCACGGACGACCCGCTTGCCGCCCCGCGCGGCCTCCATGACAAGATGTGCCGTATCCCCTACAGCGGGTACACCAACGGCTGTTGACACACCGTCAACAACCGCTAGCTGAGGCGTGCCCGTGCCCGGAACCGACGTATCCGTCGGCGTCGCGAGCGGCGTGTCCGACGCCCTGCCTGGCATGCGTGCGGACCACGTCGAGCACCTCGGGCTCGGCGATCAGCACGTCCGCGTTCGCCAGCGCCTCCACGGCGCGCAGTGTCAGCAGTCCCGGATCTCCGGGTCCGGCACCGAGGAAGGTGACGTGCCCGTGGTCCGGACCGGCGGGAAGGGTGGTGGGGCTCAATGTGCTCGCTCCCCCATCAGACCGGCCGCGCCCTTGGCAAGCATCTCGGCGGCGAGTTCACGGCCGAGCACCATTGCTTGGTCGTACGTCTCGGGCACGGGACCGGTGGTGGACAGCTGCACCAGCGTCGGGCCGTCGGTGGTACCGACGACGCCGCGCAGGCGCATTTCCTTGACAATCTGCCCGTCGGCCAGAAGGTCGGCGAGCGCGCCCACGGGTGCACTGCATCCGGCCTCCAGGGCGGCGAGCAGGGACCGCTCGGCGGTCACGGCGGCCCGAGGGTACGGGTCGTCGAGCTCGGCGAGCGCGTCGACGAGCGCTGCGTTAACGCGCACTGCGTTGTCGAGCGCTGCGTTAACGCGCACTGCGTTGTCGAGCGCTGCGTTAACGCGCACTGCGTTGTCGAGCGCTGCGTTAACGCGCACTGCGTTGTCGAGCGCTGCGTTAACGCGCACTGCGTTGTCGAGCGCTGCGTTAACGCGCACTGCGTTGTCGAGCGCTGCGTTGTCGAGCGCTGCGTTGTCCGCGGCGCATGTGCTCTCGGCACTGGCGCGCCCCAGAGGCTCACGTGGTTGGTCACTCATACGTGCCCTCGGTTCTCGGCGCCCTCGGTGGTGCCGTTGGTCTCGTTGTCGGCCCGGGAGACGGCGGCGACCGTCTCCGGGTCCAGGTCGAACAGGGTCCGCAGCGCGTCCGCGTATCCGGTGCCGCCGGGCTCGGCCGCGAGCTGCTTGACCCGTACGGTCGGCACGTGCAGCAGCTTGTCCACGACGCGCCGCACGGTCTGTGTGATCTCGCCGCGCTGCTTGTCGTCGAGGCCGGGCAGCCGCCCGTCGAGCCGTGCGATCTCGCCCGCGACGACATCGGCGGCCATGGTGCGCAGGGCGACGACGGTAGGTGTGATGTGAGCGGCCCGCTGAGCCGCACCGAAGGCGGCCACCTCGTCGGAGACGATCCGCCGCACCTTGTCCACGTCGGCCGCCATCGGTGCGCCCGCGGACGCCTCGGCCAGCGACTCGATGTCGACCAGCCGCACCCCGGTCAGCCGGTGCACGGCCGCGTCGATATCCCGCGGCATCGCCAGATCCAGCAGCGAGAGCACGGGCTCGGGCCGGGGCACCCCGACGACGGACTCGGGCCTGCGGCGCTCGGGCACCCGGCCGGTGACGGCCACGGTCGCGGCGAGCGCGCTGATCAGCTCGGCGTCGTCGGCGGGCGTACGACGGCGCTCACGGCGGTCGACGGTCGCGTTGTCCACCCAGGCGCCGTGCTGTTCCAGGGTGGCCGCGTCCATCCCGGCCACCGCGGCCTCCCCCAGCACGGAGAAACCACCACCCTGCATGGCCGACAGGTCGAGCGGGTCGAGCAGACAGTCATCTTCGGTGCCGACGGAGGTGACGGAAGTGGGGGGCAGCGGGGTGTCCTCGCGTACGGGTCGGACGGCGCCCGCGGGAGTCGTACGAGCGGACACCGCGCCCCTCGCACGACCGGACGCGGCGCCCTTCGCACGACCGGACTCGGCGCCCGACCCAGCAGGCCCCACCGCAGGCCCCACCGGCACCCCGGCCCGTCCCTCAACCGTCCTGGCCCGTCCCTCAACCGCCGCCACGACCGCCTCGGCCGTCAGGACCAGGCCCGTCGCGCCCGTGCAGGACACGACGAGCTCGGCACGTGTCAGCTCGGACGGCACCGCGCGCATCGGGATCGCACGGGCCACCACGTCCGCTTCGCCGTCGTCCAGATCTGTTCGTTCAGGATCTGTTCGTTCGGATCTGTTCGTTCGGGATCCGTTCGTTCAGATCTGCGTTCAGATCTGGGCGAGGCGCTCGGCCCGCTCGAGCGTCCGGTTGGCGATCACCATTCGGCGACACCGGCGCGCGCGAGGGTCGCCGCGGCGAGCGAGGACATGGAGCCCGCGCCGATGACCAGGGCCCGCTTGCCCGCGGCCCAGGTCCGCGACGTCGCGCGCCGGCGGCCAGCTGCTCCAGACCGAAGGTCACCAGGGACTGCCCGGCCCGGTCGATGCCGGTCTCGGTGTGGGCGCGCTTGCCGACCCGCAGCGCCTGCTGGAACAGGTCGTTCAGCAGCCGCCCCGCGGTGTGCAGCTCCTGCGCGACGGGCGAGCGCGTCCTTGATCTGGCCGAGGATCTGGCCCTCGCCGACGACCATCGAGTCCAGCCCGCAGGCCACCGAGAACAGGTGGTGGACGGCCCGGTCCTCGTAGTGCACGTACAGATAGGGCGTGAGCTCGTCCAGGCCCGACCCCGCTGTGCTGGGCGAGCAGCGTGGACAGCTCGGCGACACCCGCGTGGAACTTGTCCACGTCGGCGTACAGCTCGATGCGGTTGCAGGTGGCGAGCACCGCGGCCTCGGCGGCGGGCTCGGCGGCGACCGTGTCCTGCAGCAGCTTGATCTGCGCGTCCGCGGGACAGCGCGGCCCGCTCCAGCACGCTGACCGGAGCGCTGCGGTGGCTCAGCCCGACGACGAGGAGACTCATGCCGGCATCACGGCGGGGACGTCCCCGTCGGGTCCCTGTCTCGGACTCGCTTGGCACGGCCGCGGCGGGCGGCGGCCGCCGGCGGCGCGGTCCGCCTCGCGGCCTCCTCGCCGGCCTTGCGCTGCTCGTGGAAGGCGAGGATCTGCAGCTCGATGGAGAGGTCGACCTTGCGTACGTCGACGCCGTCGGGCACGGACAGCACGGTGGGCGCGAAGTTCAGGATGGAGGTGACCCCGGCGGCGACGAGCCGGTCGCAGACCTGCTGGGCGGCGCCGGCGGGGGTGGCGATGACGCCGATGGAGACGCCGTTGTCCGTCGATGATCTTCTCCAGCTCGTCGGTGTGCTGCACGGGGATGCCCGGCGACGGGCTTGCCCGGCCATCGCCGGGTCGGCGTCGATCAGCGCGGCGACCCGGAAGCCGCGGGAGGCGAACCCGCCGTAGTTGGCGAGCGCGGCGCCGAGGTTACCGATACCGACGATGACGACCGGCCAGTCCTGGGTCAGGCCCAGCTCGCGGGAGATCTGGTAGACGAGGTACTCGACGTCGTAGCCGACACCGCGGGTGCCGTAGGAGCCGAGGTACGAGAAGTCCTTGCGCAGCTTCGCGGAGTTGACCCCCGCGGCGGCCGCCAGCTCCTCGGAGGAGACCGTGGGTACCGAGCGCTCGGACAGCGCGGTCAGGGCACGCAGGTACAGCGGAAGCCGGGCGACGGTGGCCTCGGGAATCCCTCGGCTGCGGGTCGCCGGTCGGTGAGTTCGGCCAGTTGCCACGGTGCTCCTGCGGGTAGAGCGGGGCTGCAGGCGGTCATACGTCCCCGGACCGCCCCGTCGAATGCAGGCTATGTCTTTGTGAACGCGTGCACAAAGATGGTGTCCGATTTGCCCGGCCAACGTGACCGGGGTCACGCACCCCGGCACATGCGTACGGAACCGGCGCACACGCACCGTCGTTCGCTCACTCGATGGGGGCAAAACCGCACACACTCCTCACGAATCCCCGCCCCCGAGACCAGACCGCCCATCGATCCTAAGCGACGTTCCGGACCACTTGGACTGCTCGGTCAGGCCTCAGTGCACACGCTCTGCGCGAGGGCTTTGCGCAGCCGCTCCGCGTCCACCCGCCAGAAGGTGTGCTGCGCGCCGTCGACCAGCACGACCGGGATCTGCTCCCAGTACTGCCGGTACAGCTCCTCGTCCTGGTGATGTCCTTCTCCTCCCAGGGCACGCCCAGTCTCGGCGCAGACCTTCACGACCACGTCCTGCGCGTCGTCGCACAGATGGCAGCCGGGCTTCCCGATCAGCGTGACCAGCCGCTCATGCGGGCCTTCATTCTCCGTACGGCGGCCGCACGCCGAAGACGGGACTCATGCCAGCCATTCTCGCGCACGCCGACCCCGCCCGGCGCACGGCTCCCCGCCCCGACGCCATCACGGCCCGCGCGACCAGCCGAGCACGCGCACCGCGGCTCTAACGACACGGTCGCGGAGAGTTCACACCGCTCGAACCTCCCGACTCCGGAAGCACCGAACAGACTGGCTATGCTCACGCCATGGCCGCTCTCGGATGGCTCACTCCCCGTAGGCGCTCCGCCACGGCGCGGAGCGTGCTGGCAGGCGAGGCCTCGGCGGAGGCAGCGCGCAAGTCCTCGCAGGAGCTGGAGGAACTGCGCACGGCCGCGCCCGAGACGCCGAGGAACCGGAGTTCCCGGTCGCTCGGCGACGACAAGGCCGCCGCCTTCTTCGACCTCGACAACACCGTCATGCAGGGCGCCGCGCTCTTCCACTTCGGCCGCGGCCTGTACAAGCGGAAGTTCTTCGAGACGCGCGAACTCGCCCGGTTCGCCTGGCAGCAGGCGTGGTTCCGGCTGGCCGGCGTCGAGGACCCCGAGCACATGCAGGACGCGCGCGACCAGCGCGCTGTCCATCGTCAAGGGCCACCGCGTCGCCGAGCTGATGGCCATCGGCGAGGAGATCTACGACGAGTACATGGCCGAGCGCATCTGGCCCGGCACCCGCGCCCTGGCCCAGGCCCACCTCGACGCGGGCCAGAAGGTCTGGCTGGTCACGGCCGCCCCCGTGGAGACCGCCACGATCATCGCCCGCCGCCTGGGCCTGACCGGCGCGCTGGGCACGGTCGCCGAGTCGGTCGACGGCGTCTACACGGGCAAGCTGGTCGGCGAACCGCTGCACGGCCCCGCGAAGGCCGAGGCGGTACGCGCGCTGGCCGCGGCGGAGGGCCTGGACCTGGCCCGCTGCGCCGCGTACAGCGACTCGGCACAACGACATCCCGATGCTCTCGCTGGTCGGCCACCCGTACGCGATCAACCCCGACAGCCAAGCTCCGCAAGCACGCCCGCGAACTGGACTGGCGGCTGCGCGACTACCGCACCGGCCGCAAGGCGGCCAAGGTCGGCATCCCGGCGGCGGCCGGCGTCGGCGCGGTGGCGGGCGGCACGGCAGCCGCGATCGCCCTGCACCGCCGCCGCCGCTGACGCGCATCGCAGCACCGCCGTCGACGGGCACGCGCGCGTAGCCGGCGCCCGCGCGCGCACAGCTGCGCGTGGCAATCCTAGCACGTCTTACCCGCACCGCCGCTCCCGGCCAGTCACGCTCCCGGCGCCCGGCCACAACACGCCCCGGGCAGAGCCGACAATGTGAGCCACCAAGCGATCAAACAACCGATCACAGTCGGCACTTGATCAGGCATCAATCGGTAACAGAAGCGACGAATCGATGATTTGAGCAACTGGGTGTAGCAGCTGCCTGTACGAAGCGTTATTCTCCTCAGACGCAATACCGGTACCCCACCGTCGCTACGACGGGTGAACGGTCCCGCACTGCACGTGATGGAAGCTCTGCCTCTGGGAGTCCCGTGTACCCACACGTCGGGGTTGACGCCTCGGGCCTGGCTACGCTGCGCGCAACGGTCCTCGACCAGTCTGCGCGGCTTCGTCCCCACCGCGTACGCCGTCCCCGCCCTCGCCGCTCCCGCCGTCCCCGCCAGCGTCCCCGCTGTCCCCGCTACAGCCCTGGCCGACGGCGCGTCGCCGAGAGCGAGTCGGCAGACGGGCGCGAGCAGACGCGGCCGCACGAGCGCCTCGACCGCCACCGCCCGCCGCCCCGCCGCGGACAGCGACAGCGCCCGCATGATGGACCTCGTCGAGCGCGCCCAGGCCGGCGAGGCCGAGGCCTTCGGCCGCCTCTACGACCAGTACAGCGACACCGTGTACCGCTACATCTACTACCGCGTCGGCGGCAAGGCGACCGCCGAGGACCTCACCAGCGAGACCTTCCTGCGCGCCCTGCGCCGCATCGGCACCTTCACCTGGCAGGGCCGCGACTTCGGCGCCTGGCTGGTCACCATCGCCCGCAACCTGGTCGCCGACCACTTCAAGTCCAGCCGCTTCCGGCTGGAAGTGACCACCGGCGAGATGCTCGACGCCAACGAGGTCGAGCGCAGCCCCGAGGACTCCGTCCTGGAGTCCCTCTCCAACGCCGCGCTGCTCGACGCCGTACGCACGCCTCAACCCCCAGCAGCAGGAGTGCGTCACCCTCCGCTTCCTCCAGGGCCTCTCGGTCGCCGAGACCGCCCGCGTGATGGGCAAGAACGAGGGCGCGATCAAGACCCTCCAGTACCGCGCCGTCCGCACCCTGGCCCGGCTCCTCCCGGACGACGCCCGCTGAGACCCCGTGACCGCACCCTCGACCGCACCCCGACGAGCCGTCGACACCTCCGCGACGCTCAACTCACCCTCCGTGACGTCCGTTGACTTCGCGGTCCGATCATCCGCCGTCCGTAACCCAAGTGCCGCGCCGCTCGTTGTGCGGGATGCAGACTCCCTGTGGTCACGCCCTGGCCGACACCGATCACTCGATCGTGTGGATGCGGTCAGGGCGTGCAACCCTCAGGACCCCCTGGGGAGTCGACCGTCATGACGAGAGGAGGTGCCGCCAGTGATCGCGAACGTATCGGCGCACCGGCGGGCGAACGCCTTCGCCCAGGCCCTGGAGGAGCTGTCCGACCAGGGCACGGCGGCCGAGCAGCCCGAAGGCCGACGCCGGCCCCGGCCGCTGCGGACCAGACCGAGCAGGAGCCGGCTGTTGGCCCTGGCGACCGGTCTCGGCGAGCTGCCCAAGCCGGAGCTGGACCCCGAGGTCAAGGTCGTCCAGCGAGCCCAGCTGATGGCCGCCATGGAGGCCATGCTCGCTGGAGGGCACGGCCGCGGGAGGCGAGCGCGGACCCTTCGGTGCCCGAGCAGCGGACGCACGGCGCGGGGCGCGCACCGGGCGAGCCCGCTCGGGAAAGTTGCGGCCCCGGTCCCGGCTGGCCAAGGGGCTCGCCGCCGGCGGGCTCAGCGTCGGTGTGGCCGCGGGCGCCTTCGGCGGCGTCGCCGCTGCCAGTTCCGACGCCCTGCCCGGTGACTCGCTGTACGGCCTCAAGCGCGGCATGGAGGACCTCAAGCTCGGCATGGCCGACGACGACGCCGACCGCGGCGAGCTCTACCTCGACCAGGCCTCCACCCGGCTGAGCGAGGCCCGCCGGCTGATGGAGCGCGGCCGGGCGCGGCGACCTCGACCACGAGTCCCTCGGCGAGATCCGCCGCGCCCTCACCGGCATGCGGCACGACGCCTCGGAGGGCCACCGCCTGCTGCACGAGGCGTACGAGCGCGACCCGGCTCCCTCGGCCCCATCCAGGCCCTCTCCTCCTTCTCCCAGTCCCACCGCGACGCCTGGGGCGCAGCTGCGCGACCGGCTGCCCGTCCAGCTCGGCGACGTGGGCGAGCGAGGTCAGCTCGGTCTTCGACGCCATAGACGAAGAGGTCGCCCCGCTCCAGTCGCTGCTGCCGCAGCCCCCGGCACGGAGCAGCGGCAGCAAGCAGCACGGCACGGACCCCGGCTCCACCGGCTCCGCCGGACACCGGCCGCCCGGCCCCCGGCGCCCCCGGCGGCGGCTCCGCCGGCGGCAGCAGCCACCGCAGCGGCAACCCGAAGCCGTCCGCCTCCGACAGCGGCGGCGACGGCCTGCTCGGCGGCAACACGGGCGGCCTGCTCGACCCGCCCGAGGACGACACCACCAGCTCGTCCCCGTCACCCGGCAGGAGCACCCCGGCCGAGCGGCCCGGACGTCACCCTCCCGCCGCTCTTCCCGGCCTGCTGCCCGGGCCTGGGCATCGACAGCGAGGAACCCGACTAGGCTGCTGCGTGCCGGTACGGCGGTGGGGTGCGCCCTTTCCACGAACCAAGGGCGCCCCCACCGCCGTACTCGAGAGCTGACCACGCCGGAAGACCGTCCTTCAGAAGAACACCGACCGCCGCTGCACCAGCAGCTTGTACAGCGTGTGCTGGATCTGCTCCCTGACCTGGTCCGTCAGGTTGAACATCAGCATCGGGTCCTCGGCCGCCTCCGGCGGATAGCCGTCCGTCGGGATCGGCTCGCCGAACTGGATCGTCCACTTCGTCGGCAGCGGGACCGCGCCCAGCGGGCCCAGCCACGGGAACGTCGGCGTGATCGGGAAGTACGGGAAGCCCAGCAGCCGCGCCAGCGTCTTCGCGTTGCCGATCATCGGGTAGATCTCCTCCGCGCCCGACGATCGAGCACGGCACGATCGGCGCGCCCGGCGCGCAGCGCCGTCGAGACGAAGCCGCCGCGGCCGAAGCGCTGCAGCTTGTAGCGGTCGCCGAACGGCTTGCCGATGCCCTTGAAGCCCTCCGGCATCACCCCGACCAGCTCGCCGCGCTGCCAGCAGCCGCTCGGCGTCCTCCGCGCACGCCAGGGTGTGACCGGCCTTGCGGGCCAGCTCGTTGACCACCGGCAGCATGAAGACCAGGTCGGCCGCGAGCAGCCGCAGATGGCGGCCCGCCGGGTGGTTGTCGTGCACGGCGACCTGCATCATCAGGCCGTCCAGCGGCAGCGTGCCCGAGTGGTTGGCGACGATCAGCGCGCCGCCCTCGGACGGGATGTTCTCGATGCCCTTCACCTCGACCCGGAAGTACTTCTCGTACAGCGGCCGCAGCAGCGACATCAGGACCTGGTCGGTGAGCTCGGCGTCGTAGCCGAAGTCGTCGACCTCGTAGTCGCCGGTGAGCCGCCGCCGCAGGAACGCCAGGCCGCCGCGCGATCCGCCGCTCCCAGACCGCCGTCCTCGGACTCCTGGCGGCCTTCCGGGGCGCTCCGGCTGCTCACGCGTCACAGGAACATCATCCTGTCTGAGCGGCCGTCCCGGCAGAGCGCTGGACCTCGCGGACTACCGCGGGATCGGCTCTTGCGCCGGCTCCCTGCGGCACTCCGACGGCGCGGCTGGCGTTGCACGGCGCCTGCGCGCGACCGGTCGTCGTCGAACGGAATGACCTTGGCATCCGCCATCGTTGATGCGCTCCTCAGTTGGCGCTCTGCGTCGGGGGGTGGCCACCGCCCAGCGGCGGGCAGTGCGGCGAGCCGGTCGACGGCCCGCGCGAGGGCCTCCGGCGGCAGCAGTCCCGGCCCCCGGCTGCGCGCGAAGTCCGCGAACGTCTCCGCGGTCGTGTACTTCGGCTCGAAGCCCAGCGTCTCGCGCATCTGGTCCGTCGCCACGACCCGGCCGTGGGTCAGCAGCCGGATCTGCTCCGGCGAGAAGTCCGTCACGCCCACCGTACGCAGCACCGAGCCCACCCAGCTGACCGCGGGCAGCAGCAGCGGCACCGTGGGCCGGCCGAGCCGCCGCGCGCACTGCGACAGCAGCAGCACGCCGTCGCCGGCGATGTTGAACGTGCCGCTGTTGAGCGTGCCGCGCGCCGGCTCGTGCGAGGCGATCCGCAGCACCTCGATCACGTCGTCCTCGTGCACGAACTGCAGCCGCGGGTCGTAGCCGAGCACGGTCGGCAGCACCGGCAGCGAGAAGTACGCGGCGAGCGGCGAGTCCGCGCTCGGCCCCAGGATGTTCGCGAAGCGCAGCACGCACACGGCGACGTCCGGCCGCCGCCGCGCGAAGCCCGCGTACGTACCCCTCGACCTCGACCGCGTCCTTCGCGAAGCCGCCGCTGGGCAGGGACTTGGGCGGGGTCGTCTCGGTGAAGACGGCCGGATCGCGCGGCGCGGACCCGTACACGTTCGTGCTGGACTTCACCACGAGCCGCTTGCACCGCCGGCGACTTCTGGCAGGCGCCGAGCAGCTGCATGGTGCCGATGACGTTGGTCTCCTTGACGCGCGGCCCGGCTGCCGCTGCCCAAGCGGGGTGCCCGTGACGTCCATGTGCACGACGGTGTCCACGCCGTGCTCGGCGAGCACGCGCGCGATCGTCGGCTGCCGGATGTCGGCCTGCACGAAGTCGGCGCCGCCCAGATGGTGCTCGGGCTGCACCGCGTCCACGGCGACCACCCGGTCGACCTCCGGGTCACGCTGGATCCGTCGTACGAACCGGCCCCCCAGCTGACGGGCCACCCCGGTCACGAGCACGACCTTGCCCAAGATCAGCGCCTTCCTTCCGACCTCGGCACCTGCCTGTGCGTGCTGCTCGTACTCCGCGTCCCCGTGTGCGGCCACGTTAGCGGGTCGATGTTGCGCTGTGATGACCGTCTGATGCACGAAGTGACGAGTTCCGCCGTCGTACGACCGAACCAGGCCACCGCGACCGCACCAGACGATCACGCGCGGGGGCGCCACGCGTCGTCCACCGAGCTGCACCGCCCGGATAGGGCATGGCTGTGGCCCCCCACCGGGCTGGTGGGGGGCCACGAGCGCACGTCGCAGCGCTCGCGAGCTGCGCTCGGGCTGCCTTACTTCTTGTTGCGACGCTGAACGCGCGTGCGCTTGAGCAGCTTGCGGTGCTTCTTCTTCGCCATCCGCTTGCGCCGCTTCTTGATAACAGAGCCCACGACTACCCTCGCTCACTTCTCATCACTCGGTGCTGGGGCGCCATGGGCCCACACGACCTACGAGGGGCCAGCCTACCCGCCGAGCGCCGAGCTTGTAATCGAGGGGAACCGAGGGGCCTGGAAGTCCCGGGGGACATCCGACGACCCCTCAGCCCCCGGACGCCGTCAGGCTGTCTCCACCCCCACATAGGACTCTCGCGGAGGTACTCGTGAACCGCTTGCTCCGGGACCCGGAATGACCTCCCCACCCGGATCGCCGGCAGATGACCGCTGTGCACCAGCCGGTACACGGTCATCTTCGACACTCGCATCACCGAGGCGACTTCCGCCACGGTCAGGAACTGAACCTCGTTCAGAGGCCTCTCGCCAGCGCAGCCATGACACACCTGAACCTTCCGCACTCGACGGCCACCGGCTTCCCCTTCCGGTGACTCTTCGTCGTTGCGCGCTCACTCCCCAGATGTAGGGGCGGGTGATGCGAGTGGGGAAGAGGAGATGCGCATCGGCGGCCTACTGTGACAGACACGCTCGATTGAGTACATAGCGAGTAAGCGGCCGGTAGTAATCAGACCGCACAGCGTCATCAAGCGGAACGACGACGGACACCCGCCCCTCCGCCTGCCCCGACGAACAGCGCGGGATCGTCCGTATCCGCCGAGCCCGATGGCCTCGAACCCCAGCTGACCTGCCCCGCAGACCCAGCCGTGGTCCCCGATGACGAGCTCCGGGAAGCGGCCCGCCGGCCTCCGCGGCGGCCGCCAGAGCGGTACGAACCGGGAGCGGTGAATGCGTGTGTGCGCCGGTCTCACGCACCGCGGCTCCGGGCGCCGGGTTCGCGTACCAGCGCGACTCCTCGTACGTAGTCGAGGTTGTGCGTGCGTAGACCGAACCGGGTCGTTATGTCGACACAGTCTACCCATGCGCGGGGGTGAGGACGGCACATCCCGCCGCCGACAACGCGTCTGCCAGATCGCCGTAGAAGCCGAGCAGCCGATGCGGATGACCGGTCCCGAAAAGCACCGGTGCCTACGCCCCGCGACCCCCGCGAGCCGTTCCGCGAAGGCGTCCAGGGCCGCCGAAGTCCGCTCCACATCGACGCGGGCGGGCCCAGGGGCAGCGCTTGGGCGCACTCCTACGCACCCGCCTCCGCGCTACGACACCATTCCCCGCAATCGTCAGCACCCGCGGGTCCTCCCAGAACGCGGCCGGCACCCCGTCCCCGTGGTGCACGTCCACATCCACGTACGCGACCCGCTCGGCTCCCAGCTCCAACAACCGCGCGATCAACGTGGACACCTCGTGCATACCGGCGAACGCGGGATCCTCCATGGTACCCAAACAGATCGGGCGCTGGCTTACCGATCACAAGGTCGTAACGCATAACTCGACCCTAAATGCAGAAATCCCCGTGCCGAATGGCACGGGGATTTC
>CAVQGD010000036.1:0-99146 GCA_963711935.1 uncultured Actinomycetota bacterium | reverse complement strand
AGGAACGGCTGGGGAGCGGCGGAGTCGTACGCAGCCCGGAACTGCGCGCCGAGGCGGTGCGTTCAGTGGCCGAGAGGGCGGGGGAGTCGGGGCTCGGAGTGCGGGGCGTGACGGCCAGTCCGCTGCCCGGCCCCTCGGGCAATGTCGAGTACTTTCTGTGGCTGCGAGCCGGGGCACCCGCGCTGGATCCGGCCGATGTCGACCGTGCAGTGGCGGAGGGACCGCGTTGACACAGAACCGGACGCGTACTGTTTTCCTGCTCGCCCACACCGGGCGCCCCGCTGCTCTGCGCAGCGCCGAACTCGTGGTCAAGGGGCTGCTGCGCTCCGGACTCGGTGTGCGTGTCCTGGAGGCGGAGGCGGCGGCGGCCCATCTGCCGCTGCCGGACAGGGTGGAGCTGGTCAAGGAAGCCACACCGCAGTGCCTCGACGGGTGCGAACTGCTCATCGTCCTCGGCGGTGACGGCACGCTGCTGCGCGGCGCCGAGTTCGCCCGCGCCTCCGGGGTGCCGATGCTCGGCGTCAACCTCGGGAGAGTCGGCTTCCTCGCGGAGGCCGAGCGGGACGACCTCGACAAGGTGGTCGACCGGGTGGTGACGAAGGCGTACGAGGTCGAGGAGCGCATGACCGTCGACGTCGTCGTGCACCGTAACGGCGACATCGTGCACACCGACTGGGCGCTCAACGAGGCCGCCGTGCAGAAGGCGGGCGCCGAGAAACTCCTCGAGGTCGTGCTGGAGATCGACGGGCGGCCGGTGACGGGATTCGGCTGCGACGGGATCGTGCTGTCGACGCCGACAGGGTCGACAGCGTATGCGTTCTCGGCCGGCGGCCCTGTGGTCTGGCCGGAGGTGGAGGCGCTGCTGATGGTGCCGATCAGTGCGCATGCGCTGTTCGCCAAGCCGCTTGTGACCTCGCCGGACTCGGTGCTCGTGGTGGAGGTGCTGCCGCACATCCCTCCGGGGGTCCTGTGGTGCGACGGGCGGCGGACTGTGGAGTTGCCGCCGGGAGCGAGGGTCGAGGTGCGGCGGGGGGCGGTGCCGGTGCGGCTGGCCCGGTTGCACCATGCGTCGTTCACCGACCGGTTGGTGGCGAAGTTCGCCTTGCCGGTTTCGGGATGGCGGGGGGCGCCGCGTTAGAACGCGCCCGGCTTGGAACGTGCCCGGCTGAACGTGCGCGGCTTGGAACGTGCCCGGCTTGGAACGTGCCCGGCGTGGACAGGGAGCTGCCAGGCCCACGAGAAATACCCCGGGAAGGTAACACCCGGTGCGTGTCGCGGCTTGTCACGGGGGCGGCGTCGCATGGGGCGAGGAAAACCTCGTATGGTCGGGGACGTGTTGGAGGAGATGCGGATACGGTCGCTCGGAGTCATCGACGATGCCGTCGTCGCGTTGTCGCCGGGCTTCACCGCCGTCACCGGTGAGACGGGTGCGGGCAAGACCATGGTGGTCACCAGCCTCGGCCTGCTGCTCGGCGGGCGTGCGGATGCGGCACTCGTACGGCTCGGGGCCAAGAACGCGGTCGTGGAGGGGCGGCTCACCGTGCCCACAGGCGCCTCGGCGGTCGTACGCGCCGAGGAGGCCGGGGCCGAACTCGACGACGGGGCGCTGCTGATCAGCCGTACCGTTTCCGCTGAGGGGCGCTCGCGGGCACACCTCGGGGGGCGTTCCGTGCCGGTGGGCGTGCTCGCCGAGCTTGCCGATGAACTCGTGGCGGTGCACGGGCAGACCGCCCAGCAGGGGCTGCTCAAGCTGTCCCGGCAGCGGCAGGCCCTCGACCGGTACGCGGGAGACGCGGTGGCCGTGCCGCTCGCCAAGTACGGGGAGGCGTACCGCCGGCTGCGCGCCGTCTCCGCCGAACTGGACGAGATCACCACACGCGCGCGGGAACGGGCCCAGGAAGCCGACCTGCTGCGCTACGGGCTCGACGAGATCGCGGCCGTCGCACCACGGGCCGGCGAGGACGCCGAGCTGGCCGAGGAAGCCGAGCGGCTGGGGCACGCGGAGGCGCTGGCGTCCGCCGCCACGGCCGCGCACGCCGCTCTCGCGGGCAACCCCGAGGACCCGGAGGGCGTCGACGCCTCGACGCTCGTCGGGGGCGCGCACCGGGCACTGGAAGCGGCGCGGTCGCACGATCCGGCGCTGGCCGCGCTCGCGGACCGGATCGGGGAGATCGGGATCCTGCTGGGCGACGTGGCCGGGGAACTGGCCGGGTACGCCGACGATCTGGACGCCGATCCCCTGCGCCTCGCGGCGGTCGAGGAGCGGCGGGCCGCGCTTGGCGCACTCACGCGGAAGTACGGGCAGGACGTGGCCTCCGTGCTCGTGTGGGCCGAGCAGGGCGCCGCGCGGCTCACCGAACTGGACGGTGACGACGAGCGGATCGAGGAGCTGACCGCCGAGTGGGACGCGCTGCGGGCCGAACTGGGCGGTCTGGCACAGGCGTTGACGGATGCGCGCACGGAGGCCGCGGAGCGTTTCGCGGCGGCCGTGACCGCGGAGCTGGCCTCGCTCGCCATGCCGCACGCGCGCGTGTCCTTCGCGATCCGGCAGACCGACGACCCGGAGGGCGTCGAGGCCGACGGGCGTACGGTCGCGTACGGGCCGTCGGGTGTCGACGAGGTCGAGTTGCTGCTCGCCCCGCACCCGGGTGCGCCGCCTCGGCCGATCGCCAAGGGCGCGTCCGGCGGGGAGCTTTCGCGGGTGATGCTCGCGGTGGAGGTGGTCTTCGCCGGGACCGATCCCGTGCCGACGTATCTCTTCGACGAGGTCGACGCGGGCGTCGGCGGCAAGGCCGCGGTCGAGATCGGGCGGCGGCTCGCCCGTCTCGCCAGGACCGCACAGGTCGTGGTGGTGACGCATCTGCCGCAGGTGGCCGCGTTCGCCGACCGGCAGTTGCTGGTGGAGAAGACCGACGACGGGTCCGTGACGCGGTCGGGTGTGAAGGTGCTGGAGGGCGAGGACCGGATCCGCGAGCTGTCCCGGATGCTGGCGGGCCAGGAGGACTCCGAGACGGCACGGGCCCATGCGGAGGAGTTGCTGGCGACGGCCCGGGGGGACGGGTAGACGGCGCCGCTCCGCGGCGGGGGCGCTCGTCGCCGCCGCTTTCGGGAGCTGGACAGTGACGGGGTGCGGTTCTTGACGGGGCGGGGGTCGCGAGGTGACGGGGGCTCTGGGCTCTGACGTGGGGGGCCAGGTGGGCAACAGCGGGACGGGGTTCACTCGTGTGAGTGGCTCGGTGCGGGTGAGTTGCCCATGGTGATGCGGTGGTGAAGGCCCGGCGGTGCCGGAACGTGCGTACGGCCTGGCATTCTTGAGGTAGCACGCGGAAGCGATTTCGTGCGGTACACCCCCTCCGCGTGACCCGTCCGCACGACCCTTCTGTACGTTTCTTCGTGACCGACCGAGCCGAACCAGGAGCCCCGGCCACGTGAGCCACCCGAGCAGTCACTCACCGCACGGCCGGCCGCCGCTGCGCACCGTGCATGTGCTCGGCGGCGGCAGCGCGGCCAGCAGCACACACGTGTGGTCACTGGCCTCGGGTCTCGTCGCCCGGGGCGTACGGGTCACCGTGTGCGCCCCCGACGAGGCCGACCGTACGTACGATTTCACGGGCGCCGGTGCCCAGCACGTCCCCGTACCCCGCAGCAGCGACCCCGCCTCCGTGACCGCGCTGCGGATGGCCTGCGCGGACGCCGACCTCGTGCACGCGCACGGGCTGCACGCCGCGTTCCGGGCCTCGCTCGCGCTCAGCGGGCGGCGGGTGCCGTTCGTGGTGACCTGGCATTCGCGTGCGCATGCCGACGGGGCCCGCGGGCATCTGCTGCGGCTGCTGGAGCGACGGGTCGCCAAAGCCGCGTCCGTGGTGCTCGGGACGACCTCCGAGCTCGTCGACCGGGCACGCGGCCGGGGCGCCCGGGACGCGCGCCTCGCCGCCATCGCGCTGCCCACACCGCGCCTCGCCGAGGACGACCACGACCCTGACCGGCCGCGGTCCAAGACGCGGGCCGAACTTGGCGCCACCGACCGTCCGTTGCTCATCGCCGTCGGCGCCCTCGACCAGTACCGGGGGTACGAGACGCTGCTGGACGCCGCGCGGGCCTGGCGCCGGCTCGATCCCGTGCCGTTGCTCCTGGTCGCGGGGGAAGGGCCGCTACGGCCCGTCCTGCAGCGGCGGATCGAGGACGAGGAACTGCCGGTGCGGCTGATGGGACTGTGCGACAATGCCACGGAGCTGATCGCCGCCGCGGATCTCGCACTGCTGGCGAACAGTTGGGAGGCGCGCTCGCTCCTCGCCCAGGAAGCCCTCCACGCGCGCGTGCCACTCGTCGCGGCGACCCTCCCCGGCATTCCCGAACTGGTCGGCGATGCCGCCGAACTCGTCCCGTACGGCGACGCGGAAGCCTTCGCGGAGGCCGTCGTACGCCTCCTCGCCGATCCCGAACGGCGGGAACTCCTCAAGGAAAAGGGCGCCCACCAGGCCGCCACCTGGCCGACCGAAGACGAAACGGTGGCCCAAGTGCTCAGCATCTACGACGAGTTGACCCAGCCAAGGCCCTCCGCATAGGCCATCGTCCCCCTTTTCTTCCGGCCCACTACCGGCCCACTACCGGCCCACTACCGGCCCACTACCGGCACGCGACCGGCACGCGACCGGCCCACGACGTCGAGGGGCTCACCGGGGGTCCGGGGCGATGTTGTGGTTGAACCGGAAGACGTTGTCCGGGTCGTACGCGGCCTTCACCCTGGCCAGCCGCCGGATGTTCCCGGCCCCCAGACCGGCCACGACCCGGTCGGCGCCCTCCGCGCCGATGAAGTTGAGGTACGTGGCGCCGGTGCTCCACGGCCGGACGTCGGCGCGCACGTCCCGTACCCACTGGATGCAGCGCTCGTCGTCCACCGGCTCCTCCCAGATCCCGAACGGGTGTACGGCCCAGGCCGTGTCCCGGTACGGCACCGGGAAGCCGGCGGGCCCCTCGGTGATCGCACCGCCCTGGGGGAACAGCACATGCTGGGTTCCGGTGGGTACGGGCATCGAGTCGGCGCGGGCGCAGAAGACGTCCACCAGCTCGTCCGGCAGGCCCGCCACGTACTCCGCCGACCAGTAGTTCCGCATCCCCGGCGGGTCGTCGAGCAGGCACTGCACATCCGCGTACGGCATGGCCCCGACGATCTCCGTCTCGTGCGGCAGCGCCAGCAGCGGCCGGGCGACCTCGCGCATGTCGTCCTCGCTGCCCGCGTACGTCAGGAGGGCGAGACACGCGAGTTTCCCCACCAGGTGCCCGGGGACGAACTCCTCGGGCTGGCCGGTGAGGTAGATGACGCCCCCGCCCGCCTCCGGCGGGCCGCTCTCAATGATCTCGCGGAAGACGCGTATCACCTCGGGGCCGTGTTTCGGCAGGTACAGCACCATGGCGAGGGCGAACGCGGGCAGCTCGTGGAGCCGGAGGGTCAGCGCGGTGGCGATACCGAAGTTCCCGCCGCCGCCGTGCAGGGCCCAGAACAGCTCGGGGTTCTCCTGGGCACTCGCCCGTACCGTACGGCCGTCGGCGGTCACCAGCTCGGCGCCGAGCAGGTTGTCGGCGGCAAGTCCGAAGAGGCGGTCCAGCCAGCCCTGCCCGCCGCCGAGGACGAACCCGCCGACGCCGGTGGTGGAGACCCGGCCGCCGGTGGTCGCGAGCCCGTACGGCTCGGTGGCGCGGTCGAGGTGGCTCATGGTGGCGCCGCCCTCGATCCGCACACTCAGGGACTGAGGGCGGACCGTGACGGCGTGCATCCGGCGCAGGTCGATCACCAGACCGTTGTCGTTGAGCGCCATGCCCGCCACGCTGTGGCCGCCTCCGCGCACCGCGATGTTCAGGTCCAGGTCCCGCCCGAAGCGCACCGAGCGGACGACATCGGCCTCCGTCTCGCACTGGGCGATCACGGCGGGCCGCCGGTCGATCATCGCGTTGAAGACGGTCCGGGCGTCGTCGTAGCCGGGATCCCCCGGCGCCAGGACCACACCGGTCAGGTCCTCGCGGAGCTCGGCGAGCGCTGTGCGGGCTTTTGAAAAGGGCGCCATGACAGCCGCCCCCTTCCAGCCGGGGACAGGACTCCTTCCAGGCTACCGACCTGGAGAGCACCACGGAATCAGCCCCGTACGCGACGGCCTCAGCCCCCGTACGCCCCCGAAGCCGTCAGCCGCAGCGCCGTGTCGATCAGGGGCACATGGCTGAACGCCTGCGGGAAGTTGCCCACTTGACGCTTCAGGCACGGGTCCCACTCCTCGGCGAGCAGGCCCAGGTCGTTGCGCAGGGACAGCAGCTTCTCGAAGAGCTTGCGGGCCTCGTCGACACGGCCGATCATCGCCAGGTCGTCCGCCATCCAGAACGAGCAGGCCAGGAACGCGCCCTCGTCACCCGGCAGCCCGTCCACGCCCTCGTCCTTGCCCGAGGTCGGGTAACGCAGGATGAAGCCGTCCGGGGTCGACAGCTCACGCTGGATCGCCTCGATCGTGCCGATCACCCGCTTGTCGTCCGGCGGCAGGAAGCCCACTTGCGGAATGAGGAGCAGGGACGCGTCCAGCTCCTTCGAGCCGTACGACTGCGTGAAGGTGTTGCGCTCCTTGTCGTAGCCCCGCTCGCATACGTCCCGGTGGATGTCGTCGCGCAGTTCGCGCCACTTCTCCAGCGGGCCGTCCGCGTCGCCCGACTCGATCAGCTTGATCGTGCGGTCCACCGCCACCCAGGCCATGACCTTGGAGTGCACGAAGTGGCGGCGGGGGCCGCGCACCTCCCAGATGCCCTCGTCCGGCTCGTCCCAGTGGTCCTCCAGGTAGCGGATCAGCTTCAGCTGGAGCAGAGAGGCGTAGTCGTTGCGGGCCAGGCCCGTCATATGGGCCAGGTGCAGGGCCTCGGTGACCTCGCCGTACACGTCCAGCTGGAGCTGGTGCGCCGCGCCGTTGCCCACCCGGACCGGCGCCGAGTCCTCGTACCCGGGCAGCCAGTCCAGCTCGGCCTCGCCCAGCTCCCGCTCACCCGCGATGCCGTACATGATCTGCAGGTTCTCCGGGTCGCCGGCCACGGCACGCAGCAGCCACTCGCGCCAGGCGCGCGCCTCCTCGCGGTAGCCGGTGCGCAGCAGCGAGGACAGGGTGATCGCCGCGTCACGCAGCCAGGTGTAGCGGTAGTCCCAGTTGCGGACGCCGCCGATGTGCTCCGGGAGCGAGGTCGTGGGGGCCGCCACGATGCCGCCCGTGGGGGCGTACGTCAGGGCCTTCAGCGTGATCAGGGAGCGGATCACGGCCTCACGGTAGGGGCCGTGGTACGTGCAGTGCTCCACCCACTCGCGCCAGAAGCCCTCCGTGGCCTCCAGCGACTGCTCCGGCTCCGGCAGCGCCGGCGGCTCCTTGTGCGAGGGCTGCCACGAGAGCGTGAACGTGATCTTCTCGCCCGGTGCCACCGTGAAGTCGGCGTATGTGGTCAGCGATTTGCCGTAGGTCTCGGCCGGTGTGTCGAACCACACAGAGTCGGGGCCCGCGACAGCCACCGTCCGGCCCTCGTGCTTGTGCACCCACGGCACGACACGGCCGTAACTGAACCGCATCCGCAGCGCCGAGCGCATGGGCACCCGGCCGCTGACGCCCTCGACGATCCGGATCAACTGAGGGGCGCCGTCACGCGGCGGCATGAAATCGGTCACACGGACCGTGCCGCGCGGGGTGTCCCACTCGGATTCGAGGATCAGCGAGTCCCCGCGGTACGTCCGCCGGGAGGCCGTCGGAGGCTCGGCGTCGAGCGCGTGGGCAGGACCCAGACGCCAGAAACCGTGCTCCTCGGTGCCGAGGAGCCCCGCGAAGACGGCGTGGGAGTCGAAGCGGGGCAGGCACAGCCAGTCCACCGTGCCGTCCCGGCAGACCAGCGCGGCGGTCTGCATGTCTCCGATGAGTGCGTAGTCTTCGATGCGCCCGGCCAATGCAACTCCAGTCGAACGGCCACGTCGCCCCAGGGGCGGTCGCTGTGCGGTCAAGGGACCCATAGGACCAGTGTCAAACGTGATCCCAGGGTTCTGTACATGAGTCGTCGTACAACGATGCTCACGGATGGAAGGCGTTCGTTGCTCAACAGACTGACGAGCTCTGGTGTTGTTTCCGGATACGGGCGTGGGTGATGCCGTTCGCCGGACTGCCTCAGCAGCGAGTGTCCGAAGAGGATACGACGGAGCCCTGCTCCGCGCGTGCCCCTCCAGGCAACCAAAGTGAGTCGAACGGGTGGGTCAAGGGTGACCTCGTGCGGTCCGTGTGGCGGTCCGTGCGCGGAGCGTGACCGGAAGTCGGGGCGTGCCGTCGCTGATAAGCTGGTAGCCCGTGGACCGGTGGGCGCCCGCACTTCACAGAGTGACGACAGGGTCCCCCGAACCGCTAGCGACGGCACCCCGGAAATCTCCGGGCCGACAGCCGCCCCGCACTCCGAACCGCGACCACGGGAGCCCCCTCTTGGCCATGCCGCCCGCTGTTTTCCGCACCAACACAGCCACGACGACCAAGCACATCTTCGTCACCGGGGGTGTCGCCTCCTCGCTCGGCAAGGGCCTCACCGCCTCCAGTCTCGGCATGCTGCTCAAGGCCCGGGGCCTGCGCGTCGTGATGCAGAAACTCGACCCCTACCTGAACGTCGACCCGGGCACCATGAACCCGTTCCAGCACGGTGAGGTGTTCGTCACGAACGACGGCGCCGAGACCGATCTGGACATCGGCCACTACGAGCGCTTCCTGGACCGCGACCTGGACGGCTCCGCCAACGTCACCACCGGCCAGGTGTACTCCACAGTGATCGCCAAGGAGCGGCGCGGCGAGTACCTGGGCGACACCGTGCAGGTCATCCCGCACATCACCAACGAGATCAAGCACCGCATCCGGCGCATGGCCTCCGACGAGGTGGACGTCGTGATCACCGAGGTCGGCGGCACGGTCGGCGACATCGAGTCGCTGCCGTTCCTGGAGACCGTCCGCCAGGTCCGGCACGAGGTCGGCCGTGACAACGTGTTTGTGGTGCATATCTCGCTCCTGCCGTACATCGGCCCCTCGGGAGAGCTGAAGACGAAGCCGACCCAGCATTCGGTCGCGGCCCTGCGCAACATCGGTATCCAGCCGGACGCGATCGTGCTGCGCTGCGACCGCGAGGTCCCCACCGCGATCAAGCGCAAGATCTCGCTGATGTGCGACGTCGACGAGGCAGCCGTGGTCGCCTGCCCCGACGCCCGCTCGATCTACGACATCCCGAAGACCGTGCACAGCGAGGGCCTCGACGCGTACGTGGTCCGCAAACTCGACCTGGCCTTCCGTGATGTGGACTGGACGACCTGGGACGACCTGCTCGACCGCGTCCACAAGCCGCTCCACGAGATCAACCTGGCGCTCGTCGGCAAGTACATCGACCTGCCCGACGCCTATCTGTCGGTCACCGAGGCCCTGCGCGCGGGCGGCTTCGCCAACAAGGCACGCGTGAAGATCAAGTGGGTCGCCTCGGACGACTGCAAGACCCCCTCGGGCGCCGCGGCGCAGCTCGCCGACGTGGACGCGATCTGCATCCCCGGCGGCTTCGGTGACCGCGGGGTTTCCGGCAAGGTCGGCGCCATCCGGTACGCCCGCGAGAACCGGATCCCGCTGCTCGGACTCTGCCTCGGACTGCAGTGCATCGTGATCGAGGCCGCCCGCAACCTCGCCGGCGTCCCGGACGCCAACTCCACCGAGTTCGACGCCGCCACCACCCACCCGGTCATCTCCACCATGGCCGAGCAGCTCGACATCGTCGCCGGCGAGGGCGACATGGGCGGCACGATGCGCCTGGGCATGTATCCGGCCAAGCTCGCCGAGGGGTCGCTCGTGCGGGAGGTGTACGACGGCAAGGAGTACGTCGAGGAGCGGCACCGCCACCGCTACGAGGTCAACAACTCCTACCGCGCCGAGCTGGAGAAGAAGGCGGGCCTGCTGTTCTCGGGCACCTCGCCGGACGGCAAGCTCGTCGAGTACGTCGAGTACCCGCGCGAGGTCCACCCGTACCTGGTCGCGACCCAGGCCCACCCCGAGCTGCGCTCGCGCCCGACCAGGCCGCACCCGCTGTTCGCGGGGCTGGTGAAGGCGGCCGTCTCGCGGCAGGAAGCGGCAGGAAACAGTGCGCGAAAAGGGTAAGTAAGAGCACGTCACACGGGGGCTGTACGGTGGCCGGGGTGCACGTCTTCCGGGACGTGTGCCCCGGTTTTTTCACACTGTGGGAGGGCAAGTCGACATGACCATCAAGGACACCGCCGAGGAGTGGGAGATCCGGGCGAGCGACACCCCGTTCACCGGCAACAAGACCTCCGTGCGCACCGACGAAGTGGTCATGCCCGACGGTTCCGTTGTCTGCCGCGACTACCAGGTCCACCCGGGCTCCGTCGCCGTCCTCGCCCTCGACGGCCAGGGCAGGGTCCTTGTCCTTCGCCAGTACCGCCACCCCGTGCGCCAGAAGCTGTGGGAGATCCCCGCCGGGCTCCTCGACGTCCCCGGTGAGAACCCGCTGCACGCCGCCCAGCGCGAGCTGTACGAGGAAGCGCACGTCAAGGCCGAGGACTGGCGCGTCCTGACCGACGTGTACACCACGCCCGGCGGCTGCGACGAGGCCGTCCGTATCTTCCTCGCCCGCGACCTGTCCGCGGCCGAGGGGCAGCGCTTCGAGGTCGAGAACGAGGAAGCCGACATGGAGCTGGCCCGGGTGCCCGTCGAGGAGCTCGTACGCGGTGCCCTCGCCGGCGAACTGCACAACAACTGCCTGGTCGTGGGCGTTCTTTCCCTGGTCGCGGCCCAAAACGGCGACGGGCTCGACGCGCTGCGGCCGGCGGAGGCACCCTGGCCGGCCCGCCCCTTCGCGTCCTGACAGGGACCTCACAGCAGCCCGACAGCTCCGGTCCTGCGACAGCTCCGGCTCCTCATGACAGCTCCGGTCCTGTCGGCAGCTCCGGCTCCTCATGACAGCTCCGGTCCTGTCGGCAGCTCCGGCTCCTCATGACAGCTCCGGTCCTGTCGGCAGCTCCGGCCCTCATGACAGCTCCGGTCCTACGATCGCCTGATCCGATCGAGGGACGTGCTCGCTGTGCGCTGCCAGGATCGTCGCAGAGCGTGAACTAGGCTCTTCGCGAGTGAGCCGAAGGGACGCTGGCGTCGAGCAGCGCGAACGCGCTTCAGGCCCGAAGGGCTGAGCACGATCGCGGTCTCGACACCGGCGAAGAGCGCCCCGGAGGCGAGCGAGCCAAAGAGCATGCAGGTGCAACGCCCGTACCGGAGCCCCGGCGGGCTTCGCGTGTGCGGTGGGACGGGAGCGTGACCCGTGACGGATCAGGCGGTCGACACGGAGAGCACCGAGACGGAGAGCACCGAGGTGTCCGGAACCGAGCGGCCCCCGGAAGCCGGGGACACCCCCACGGAGAGTCAGTTCCTCGGCCGCGAACGAGAGTTGAAGGAACTCCGCGCCGACATCGAGGCCACCGGGCTCGACACCCTCTCCGGCCGCAAGGCGCCACGCGCGCGCGTGCTCCTCATCGCGGGCCGCCCCGGCTCCGGCCGCACCGCGCTCGCCGAGAAGCTCGTACGGCAGCTCGCCGGGAGGTACAAGGGCGGCGCTCTGCGGGCGCGCCTCACCGAGCCCGACGGCACCCGCGTACCCACCGAGCGCACCGCCCGCGACCTGCTCTGTGGGCTCGGCCTGCCCACACCGCCGGGAGCCGCCGGGGACGACCTCGGCGCGGCGCTGCGCGAAGCCCTCGCCGACCGCCGGGTGCTGCTCCTGCTGGACGACGCGGCCGACGCCGAGCAGGTCGACGCGCTGCTGCCGGACAGCCCCGAGTGCCTGGTCGTCGCGGTCTCCGGCGGGCCGCTGACCGGGATCCGCGATGTCCGTCCGTGCACGCTGGGCGGTCTGGACACCAAGGCCGGGGTGGAGCTGCTCGCCCGGTTCACCGGCTCCGTACGCATCACCGTCGACCCGCGCGCCGCCGAGGAACTGGTCGTGGAGTGCGCCGCCCAGCCCGCCGCGCTGATGCTCGCCGGGGGCTGGCTCGCCGCCCGTCCCAAGGCGGCGGTCGCCGACCTGGCCAGGCATCTGCACACCGCCGTCGACGAGGGCACACCGCTGGCCCGCGTCTTCACGTTCGCATACAGCTCCCTGCTGAGCCCCGCCGCCCGGATACTGCGACTGCTCTCGCTCGCCCCGGCGGGCCTTGTCGAGCCGCACACCGCGTCCGCGCTGGCCGGCTGCTCGGTCGGCGCCGCCCGCACCGCGCTGGACGACTTCGTGGCCCTCGGCTTCCTCCACGCGGTCGACTCGCCGCTGCCGCAGTACGAGGTCCCCGGCTGTCTGCAGCCCCTGCTGCGCGCCCTCGCCGAGCGCCAGGAGCGCCCGGCCGATCTCCAGCTGGCCCGCGCCCGGATGCTGGAGCGGACCGTACGGCTCCTGCAGTCCTGCCGCGTCGTCACCGAGACCGACAGTGCCCTGGCCCGCGAGAAGCTCCAGGGCACGCCCCGCCCCCTGCGCTTTTCCACCCCCCGGGCCGCCGAGGACTGGCTGCGCGTCCGCCGTCCCGCACTGTTCGCCGCAGCCCGGCTCGCGGTCGCCGACGGGGAACTGGACACGCTCGCCCGGCGCCTGATGTCCCAGCTGGTCCGCACGATGGTCGCCCATTTCGGGACCCTGGCCGCTGCCCCCGACCTGTACGGCATCCACCGGCTCGTCCTCGATGTCGCCGAGCGCCGGAACCTGCCCCGCGAGAAGGCCGCCGCCCTGCTGAACCTCGGTGACCTGGACGCCCAGTCGGGCCGTACGAGTGCGGCACTCGCCCGCTACCGGGCCGCGCTGGACGCCGGACGGGAGGCGAACGACCCGTATGCGACCGGCCGCGCGATGGAATCCGTGGGCGGCGCCCACCAGGAGCTCGGGGACTACGAGCGGGCCGCCGACTGGTACGGGCGGGCGCTCGCCGAACGGCTCGCCCGCGACGAGCGCGCCGACGCGGCCCGGCTCCACGGCCGCATCGCCGGCGCGCACACCTACGCGGGCCGCTACGGCGAGGCGCTGCTCCACTGGAGCTCGGCGCTCACCGGCTACCGCAGGCTCAAAGACGCGGGCGGCCAGGCAAGGGCGTTGAGCGAGACGGGGCGGGTCCAGGAGTACGCGGGGCTGCATGAGGAGTCGCTGCGCACCTGCGAGGAGGCGCTCGCATGGGCGCGGCGCGCCGAGGACACGCGCCTGCGGGCCGCGCTGCACCTCCGGCTCGCCGACACGCTGGAGCGGCTGTGCGATCCGGCAGCGGCCCGCCTGCACCGGGCCGCTGCCGGGCAACTGCTGCCCGAAGAGCTCCAGTAGACCACTCGAGCTCCAGCAGACTCTTCCTGCCCTTCCTGCCCTTCCTGCCCTTCCTGCCCTTCCCCCTTCTCGCCCCTCCTGCCCCGGAGCAAGACGCTAACGCCTGCGAAATCCGTAGTACATCCCCTGAAGGTAGATGCATTGAAAGGCTAGACAGCGAGAATACCTTCATTACACTGGCTCTACCGCACCTTCTCCTGCGGTGTCTCCTGGTGCGCACTCGTGCGTCCGGGGGCGTCTTGCAGTGCCTCCCCCTCCTCCTCTGAGCCAAGGACCGTGATCGATCGTGTTGGTCGGTATCCCCCGCGAGGTCAAGAACAACGAGTTCCGGGTGGCCCTCACCCCCGCAGGCGTACATGAGCTGGTGCGCCACGGCCACCGGGTCGTCATCGAGCGGAACGCCGGTGTGGGCTCCTCGATCACGGACGACGAGTACGTCGCCGCCGGCGCCCGCGTCCTTGGGACGGCCGACGAGGTGTGGGCCACCGCCGACCTGCTGCTGAAGGTCAAGGAGCCCATCGCCGAGGAGTACCACCGCCTCCGCAAGGACCAGACGCTCTTCACCTATCTGCACCTGGCCGCCTCCCGGCAGTGCACGGACGCCCTCCTGGAGTCGGGGACGACCGCGATCGCCTACGAGACCGTGGAGCTGCCGAACCGCGCACTGCCGCTGCTCGCCCCCATGTCCGAGGTCGCGGGCCGGCTCGCTCCGCAGGTCGGCGCCTACCATCTGATGCGCGCCGGCGGCGGCCGCGGTGTGCTGCCCGGCGGAGTCCCGGGCGTGGCCGCCGGCCGGGCCGTCGTCATCGGCGGTGGCGTGTCCGGCTGGAACGCGGCGCAGATCGCCATCGGCATGGGCTTCCATGTGACCCTGCTCGACAAGGACATCAACAAGCTCAGGGAAGCCGACAAAGTCTTCGGCACGAGGATCCAGACCGTCGTCTCCAACGCCTTCGAGCTGGAGAAGGCCTGCCTGGAGGCCGACCTCGTCATCGGCGCCGTCCTCATCCCGGGCGCCAGGGCCCCGAAGCTGGTCACCAACGAGCTGGTGTCGCGGATGAAGCCGGGAAGTGTCCTTGTCGACATCGCGATCGACCAGGGCGGCTGCTTCGAGGACTCGCGTCCCACCACCCACGCCGAACCGGCCTTCACGGTCCACGAGTCGGTCTTCTACTGCGTCGCCAACATGCCCGGCGCGGTGCCCCACACGTCGACGTACGCGCTCACCAACGCCACGCTGCCGTACGTCGTGGAGCTCGCCGATCACGGCTGGGCCGAGGCGCTGCGCCGTGACCCCGCGCTGACCCGGGGCCTCAACACCCATGACGGCAAGGTGACTTACCGCGAGGTGGCCGAGGCGCACGGCTTGGAGTACGTCGAGCCGTCGTCCCTGCTCGGCTAGGCCGTCGGGGCCGCTCGGCCGACTTCCCAAGGATAAAAGGCGATACGTCAACACGTGTCGTCAACGACACACATCCGGCCGGACCTTGACCATGAGGTCCTGGCCGGATGCGTGTATGTTCACCTCGCGACATGTGGTCAACTCGCCTCGAACGTAGCCCTTCGACCGATTCGCGCACCGGTGAATCCTGCCGCGCGACGGCCGTACGCTCTTGACAGCGGGATGTTTCATTGCCGACACATCGGGCCGGGTCCGGCGGATTGTGTTGCTGCGGACCGCCGACACGCCATAGAGTCGCCAACCGTCGGCATGGTGTCACGCTGACCTATCTAGAAATTTCCTGGTCACCAAGGAGGTAAGACGACTTGTGAATGAGTCGACATTTGCTCCCGGGGGTGGTCAACCAGGAATCCCTGCGCAGGGTCAACGGCCCGCGGGGCTTCGAGGCTGTCGGCTCCGTAGCTGTGCGCACCTTCGCAGCCAAGCAGAGTCACCCGACTTCAGGGATGGCTCAGACAGCACACATGAGTATGGATGGCCATCACGTGAACGCCATGGCCGGCGACGCAAGCAGCGAGACCCGCAGTCACTTCGCCGACTACGAAGAACTGCCCGAGGGGCGCTTCTACGACCCCGACGCCGAGTACGAGCCCGATCCGGAGTACGCGGCCACGCTCGCGCCCGACGCGGCCCGGCAGCGCCGTGAGCGCATCGGCCCGACCGGGCGCCCGCTGCCGTACTTCCCGATCCCGGGCCCGCTGACCGACCACGGCCCCGCGAAGATCATCGCGATGTGCAACCAGAAGGGCGGCGTCGGCAAGACGACGTCGACCATCAACCTGGGCGCCGCGCTCGCGGAGTACGGACGGCGCGTCCTGCTGGTCGACTTCGACCCGCAGGGCGCGCTCTCGGTCGGCCTCGGCGTGAACCCGATGGAGCTCGACCTCACCGTCTACAACCTGCTCATGGAGCGGGGCATGGCGGCCGACGAGGTCCTCCTGAAGACCGCGGTCCCCAACATGGACCTGCTGCCCAGCAACATCGACCTGTCCGCCGCCGAGGTCCAGCTGGTCTCCGAAGTCGCGCGCGAGTCGACACTGCAGCGCTCCCTGAAGCCGCTCCTCGCCGACTACGACTTCATCGTGATCGACTGTCAGCCCTCGCTCGGTCTGCTCACGGTGAACGCGCTGACGGCCGCACACAAGGTGATCGTGCCGCTGGAATGCGAGTTCTTCGCGCTGCGTGGTGTCGCGCTGCTCACCGAGACCATCGAGAAGGTCCAGGAGCGGCTCAACCCGGAGCTGGAGCTCGACGGGATCCTCGCCACGATGTACGACTCGCGCACCGTGCACAGCCGTGAGGTGCTCGCACGGGTCGTCGAGGCGTTCGACGATCATGTCTACCACACGGTCATCGGGCGCACGGTCCGCTTCCCGGAGACCACGGTCGCCGGTGAGCCGATCACCACGTACGCCTCCAACTCCGTCGGTGCCGCCGCCTATCGCCAGCTCGCCAGGGAGGTGCTCGCCCGGTGTCACGCCGAGTGAGTCTGCCGGGGGCCGACGAACTGTTCCGTACGACAGGGGGGATGGCGCTCCAGTCGTCCGCTCCCCGGCGCCAGGCGGGCGGTGAGGCCAGGGCGCCGCAGCCGACGGGGGAGAGCGAGTCCGCCGCCGGGCAGGACGCGCCGCCGTCGGTGCCCGCGCAGGGCGGGGACGACGAGGGGGCCGAACACGTGGCCGCGGACGCGGAGTCGGCCGGCGCGGGGGAGTCCCGCAGCCGGGCCTCGGCGGCGGAGACAGGGGTGGGGGCGGACAAGGGTGCCGCGCCCGCCCCGGGGACGGCACGCTCGACGCGGCGGCAGTCCGCACAGTCCGCACAGTCCGCGCAGGAAGGTTCAGCCGCGGGCGCGCCCCGCCGCCGGGGACGGGCCGCCGCGCGGCGGCCCAGCGGGCGCGAGCGGCACGACGAGAAGATCACCGTGTACGTGTCCGCCGAGGAGCTCATGGACCTCGAGCACGCGCGGCTGGTGCTGCGTGGTGAGCACGGGCTGGCGGTCGACCGGGGGCGGATCGTGCGCGAGGCGGTCGCCGTGGTGCTGGCCGATCTTGAGGCCCGGGGCGACGCGAGCATCCTCGTCCGTCGGCTGCGCGGGCGGTAGCCGGCGCCGTTGTCGGCTTCGGGACGGTACGCGGTAGCCTGCGACGGCCATGACCTCGTCCCCTCCGTCAGCGTATCCTCCGTCAGCCTCCAGCGGTTCGGGCGGTCGTCGGCGTGAGCTGGGCCGGGGGCCCGGAGCCGGGCCCCCTTCTTCGCCTCCGGCGGGGGACGTTCCGCCTGCGGCGGAGGCCGCAGACACCGGCGAATCCGGCGACGACGGTGTCTTCAAGGTGCGGCTCGCCAACTTCGAAGGGCCCTTTGATCTTCTGCTGCAGCTGATCTCGAAGCACAAGCTGGACGTCACCGAGGTCGCGCTGTCGCAAGGTCACCGACGAGTTCATGGCGCACATCCGGGCCATGGGGCCCGACTGGGATCTCGACCAGACGACCGAGTTCCTCGTCGTCGCCGCCACGCTGCTCGATCTGAAGGCAGCGCGGCTGCTGCCGTCCGCCGAGGTCGAGGACGAGGCGGACCTCGCGCTGCTGGAGGCCCGGGATCTGCTGTTCGCGCGGCTGTTGCAGTACCGCGCGTACAAACAGATCGCCGAGATCTTCCATCGGCGCCTCGATGACGAGGCCCGGCGCTATCCCCGTACCGTCGGGCTGGAGCCGCACCACGCCGAGCTGCTGCCCGAGGTCGTCATCAGCATCGGGGCGGAAGGGTTCGCCAAGCTCGCCGTGAAGGCGATGCAGCCGAAGCCGAAGCCGCAGGTGTACGTCGACCACATCCACGCGCCGCTGGTGAGCGTGCGGGAGCAGGCCGGGATCGTGGTGGCGCGGCTGCAGGGAGCTCGGGGAGGCGACCTTCCGGGCGCTCGTCGAGGACACCGACGACACCCTCACCGTCGTCGCGCGGTTCCTCGCCCTGCTGGAGCTGTACCGGGAGAAGGCCGTCGCGCTGGACCAGGAGGACGCCCTCGGGGAACTGCTCGTGCGCTGGACCGGCGGGGACGGCGCAGGAGCCGCCGAGGGTCACGGACGAGTTCGACCGGCCGCCCGGGCAACCGAAGGAGAGGGGGAAGGAGAAGACGTGAGCGAGGAGTTCACCGAGGTGCCGAGCGGTCTGCGGGCCGTCGCCGCGCTCGAGCTCAAGCCCGCCCTGGAGGCCGTCCTCATGGTCGTGGACGAGCCCGCCACCGAGGAGCACCTGGCGAAGATCCTGGAGCGGCCCCGGCGGCAGATCGCGGACGGCGCTGCGGGAGCTGGCCGACGAGTACGCCGTGCAGGGGCGTGGCTTCGAGCTGCGGCTCGTCGCCGGGCGGCTGGCGGTTCTACACCCGGGCCGAGTACGCCGTCGCCGTCGAGCGGTTCGTGCTCGACGGGCAGCAGGCCCGGCTCACCCAGGCCGCCCTGGAGACCCTGGCGGTGGTCGCGTACCGGCAGCCGGTCAGCCGTTCCCGGGTCTCCGCCGTACGCGGAGTGAACTGCGACGGTGTCATGCGCACCCTCCTTCAGCGCGGTCTGGTCGAGGAGGCGGGCACGGAACCCGAAACAGGTGCGATCCTGTACAGGACGACGAACTACTTCCTGGAGCGGATGGGCCTGCGCGGCCTGGACGAGCTCCCGGAGCTCGCGCCCTTCCTCCCGGAGGCGGAGGCGATCGAGGCCGAGACGCAGGAAGGCGTACCGTCGTTCGATCCGGACGCACCGGACGCGGACGCGAGTCCACGACGAACGAGTCCACGACGAACATGCCGAACACGACAACGACGGAACTTTGATGCGAAGCAGCGGCAGCGGTAAGAGCGGCAGGCGCGGTAACCACCGCGGTGCCGGCCACAACAGGGACCAGAAGCAGGGGCAGGGCCGTCCCCGCGATCCCCGCCCCGAGGAGCGCCGCTACGACGTCGGCCCCGGCGCCACCCAGGAGGGCCCCAAGTCGGGGCGCGGCAGCTCCGCGCGCGGTGGCGCCAAGGGCGGTCCGAAGAAGGCACAGCAGGACCAGCGGCAGGGCGGGCGCGGTCGTACGGCCCCCGCGCGCTCCCGCGAGTACGAGACACGGACCGAGGAGCGCAACCGCGAGCGGTACGCGGGCAAGCAGCCGATCAAGCCGCCCAAGACCTTCCCCGGCGCCGAGCAGGAGGGCGAGCGGCTGCAGAAGGTACTCGCGCGCGCCGGATACGGTTCGCGGCGTGCCTGCGAGGAGCTGATCGAGCAGGCCCGCGTCGAGGTCAACGGCGAGATCGTCATCGAGCAGGGGCGGCGGGTCGACCCGGAGAAGGACGAGATCAAGGTCGACGGGCTGACCGTCGCCACGCAGGCGTACCAGTTCTTCTCGCTGAACAAGCCCGCCGGTGTCGTGTCGACCATGGAGGACCCCGAGGGCCGGCAGTGCCTCGGGGACTACGTCACCAACCGCGAGACCCGGCTCTTCCACGTCGGGCCGGCTCGACACCGAGACCGAGGGCGTCATCCTGCTCACCAACCACGGCGAGCTGGCGAACCGGCTGACGCACCCCAGGTACGGCGTGAAGAAGACCTACCTCGCGCACCTCGTCGGCCCGATCCCGCGGGACCTGGGCAAGCGCCTGAAGGACGGCATCCAGCTGGAGGACGGGTACGCGCGCGCGGACCACTTCCGGGTCGTCGAGCAGACCGGCAAGAACTACCTCGTGGAGGTCACCCTGCACGAGGGCCGCAAGCACATCGTGCGCCGCATGCTCGCCGAGGCCGGCTTCCCGGTCGACAAGCTCGTGCGCACCGCCTTCGGGCCGATCACCCTCGGCGACCAGAAGTCGGGCTGGCTGCGACGGCTGTCCAACACCGAGGTCGGCATGCTGATGCGGGAGGTCGACCTCTGAGATGACCGTGACCCCGCTCGCCAGGTGCGCCGCCACCGGATCTCCGCGCGGACTCGCCCTCGGCGTCGCACTCTGCCACCCGGCCGAGTGCGACGACATCCCGTCGATGTCGTCGGTGTCGTCGGTGTCGTCGACGAGCCGGTTTCCTCCCCAGTGGCGGGAGAGCGACGTTCGCGTGACATTGGCAGGGTCCGGGACCGGGCCGGGCCGTGCCCCCCGGCCCGGCCCGGCCGCACCCGTGAGGCCGGTCCCTCGTGGATCGGGCCGCCCGCACTCCGGAAAGGCGTGACCATGGTGAGCAACGATCTCGGCAGCCTGCTCGACGGCCTCCTCGGCCAGGGCGGCGAGAGCGACGGCCCCAGCAGGGGCACCCTCCTGGGTGCCCTGCTCACGGCCCTGAACGACGGCTCGTACGGCGGCGGCAGCCCGTTGAACGTCCTCCTGGACATGCTCACGGAGGCGGGCCTCACCGAGGAGAAGGAATCCTGGATCGGCCCCGGCGAGAACCTGCCCGTGACCGGCGCGCAGATCCTCCAGGCACTGCCCGAGGACACACTCAAACAGGTCGCCCAGCAGACCGGCGTCACCCCGGACCGGGCAGCGACCGAGATCGCCCAGGCGCTGCCTCACACAGTCGACCGGCTGACCCCGGACGGCCGGCTCCCCTCCGGTTCTCTGGAGGACGCCCTCAGGCAGCAGTCGGCGTAGGCCCCCGATCGGGCCCGTCCCGGCCCGGCCCGGGCCGTCTCGGCAGGCGGGCGCCGCGCACCGGGGCGTTCCCGGCTGACTACGCTGGTGGGACGAGTCATGTACGTACACCAGCGAGGAGCACAGCCGTGCCGGTACGAGCGGTCCGGGGCGCCATCCCCCGGGAGCGGGACGAGGCCGTACACAGGGACGAGCAGCTCGGTGAGCAGCTCACCGGGATCCCGCAGCGCACCACGCCCCGCACCAGGACCGCGCACGTCCACCCCGGGGCCGCGGCCGCACTCCGCGAGGACCTCGCCCCGTGAGAACCGCACTCGTCATCGGCACCGGCCTGATCGGCACTTCGGCGGCCCTGGCGCTGGCCCAGCGCGGCGTGAGAGTCCACCTCCGCGACCACGACCCGGAGCAGGCCCGTACGGCGGCCGCGCTCGGCGCCGGTACGCAGGAGGCGCCCGACGGGCCGGTGGACCTCGCGATCGTGGCCGCGCCGCCCGCACACGTGGCCCCCGCCCTCGCCGACGCCATGCGGGCCGGTCTCGCGCGCGGCTACCTCGACGTGGCCTCCGTCAAGGGCGCCCCGCGCCGCGAGCTGGAGACCCTCGGCCTGGACCTCACCTCGTACATCGGCACACACCCCATGTCGGGCCGCGAGAAGTCGGGCCCCCTCGCGGCGACCGGGGACCTCTTCGAGGGCCGCCCCTGGGTGCTCACGCCCACCCGGGACTCGGACACTGAGGTCCTCAACCTCGCCCTGGAGCTGGTGTCGCACTGCCGTGCCGTACCGGTCGTGATGGACGCCGACGCCCACGACCACGCGGTCGCCCTGGTCTCCCACATGCCGCACCTGGTGTCCAGCATGGTCGCCGCGCGCCTCGAGCACGCCGAGGAGTCGGCCGTACGGCTCTCCGGCGGGGGCATCCGTGACGTGACCCGCATCGCGGCCTCCGACCCCCGTATGTGGATCGACATCCTGTCCGCGAACCCCGGCCCTGTCGCCGACCTGCTCACGGAGTTCGCCGCCGACCTCGACGAGACCGTCCGGGCCCTGCGCGCCCTGCAGTCCTCCGACGAGGCCAAGCGCCGCGAGGGCGGCACCGGCATCGAGGACGTCCTGCGCCGCGGCAACGCCGGCCAGGTCCGCGTCCCCGGCAAACACGGCTCCGCTCCGCGGGACTACGAGACGGTGGCGGTCCTCATCAACGACCAGCCCGGCCAGCTGGCCCGCATCTTCGCGGACGCGGGCATGGCCGGGGTCAACATCGAGGACGTACGGATCGAGCACGCGACCGGTCAGCAGGCCGGCCTGGTGCAGCTGATGGTCGAGCCCAGGGCGGCACCCGTACTGACGGCGGCGCTGCGGGACCGGGGCTGGGCGATCCGCCAGTGACCCGCTGGACGCCGCCGGGGGACGGCCCCGGGGGACGATCCCGTGGGATGTCCCCGCTGGACGACTCACCTGCTGCCGCTTCGGCGGATCCCACCGGGACCCTTCGGCCGATCCGCCTGTAAAGCCGATCCGCCGGTAAAGAGGGGTTCCGGCGAGCCAGTAACCTTGGGCGGGGCGCTGGTGCGCCCCCACGCATCCACCACCCTTCACCCACCCTTCACCAGGAAGGTCCCCAGACCGTGGAAAATGGCGCCGCCCGGACCGCCCCGGCAGTCATTGTCGCCATCGACGGCCCCTCCGGCACGGGCAAGTCGAGCACCTCGAAGGCCGTCGCCGCGCAGCTCGCTCTGAGCTACCTGGACACCGGCGCCCAGTACCGGGCGATCACCTGGTGGATGGTGAACAACGGCATCGACGTCCAGGACCCCTCGGCGATCGCCGCCGCGGCCGGGAAACCGGAGATCGTCTCCGGGACCGACCCGTCCGCACCGGCCATCACCGTGGACGGGACGGACGTGGCCGGAGCGATCCGTACACAGGAGGTCACCTCCAAGGTCAGCGCGGTCAGCGCGGTGCCCGAGGTGCGTGCCCGCATCACCGAGCTCCAGCGGTCGATCGCGGCCGGCGCCGAGAAAGGCATCGTCGTCGAGGGCCGGGACATCGGGACCACCGTGCTGCCGGACGCCGACCTGAAGATCTTCCTCACCGCTTCCCCGGAGGCCCGCGCTGCCCGCCGCAGCGGTGAGCTGAAGGACACCGACCTCCACACCACCCGCGAGGCCCTGCTCAAGCGCGACGCCGCCGACTCCAGCCGCACGACCTCGCCACTGGCGAAAGCGGACGACGCGGTCGAGGTGGACACCTCGGATCTCACACTCCAGCAGGTCATAGAGTGCGTGGTCACCCTCGTCGAGGAGAAGCGGGCCGGGAAGTGACTGAAGCACCTTCGGCGCGCGGTGCCGAGGCCGGACGCCGTATCGGCGTCGGCCTGATGTACGGCCTGTGGCGGCCGCGTGTGCTCGGCGCCTGGAAGGTGCCCGCGACCGGCCCGGTGATCCTGGCCGTGAACCACTCGCACAACCTCGACGGCCCGATGGTCATGGGCGTGGCACCCCGGGCCACGCACTTCCTGATCAAAAAGGAGGCCTTCGTCGGCCCTCTCGACCCCTTCCTGCTCGGCATCGGCCAGCTGAAGGTGGACCGTTCGACCGCCGACCGCACAGCGATCACCCAGGCCCTGGGCGTCCTGAAAACCGGTGGCGTCCTCGGCATCTTCCCCGAAGGCACCCGCGGCGAAGGCGACTTCGCCTCGCTGCGCGCCGGGCTCGCCTACTTCGCGGTACGCGGCGGGGCGCCGATCGTGCCGGTCGCGGTACTGGGAAGCTCCGAGAAACGGGGGCGGTTGATGCGAGGGCTGCCTCCGCTGCGCCACCGCGTCGACGTCGTCTTCGGTGACCCGTTCGAGGCCATCGAAGGGGCGCGAAGCTCCTCCACGGGTGGTGGCAGGCGGTGTACGCGCAAGACGCTCGACGAGGCGACCGAGCACATCCAGAAACAGCTCAGCGCCCACCTGGAAAACGCCAGACGGCTCACCGGCCGCCAGGCGAGACTTGAGTAGTGGATCAGTCCGCACGGGATGCTCCACCGATCACCACGAAGAACGACGAGGTACACACTTCATGAACGACCACATCTCCTCCGAGAGCTCGGGCGAGCACGAGCACGGAGAGCTTGGCGACGCCGAGTACGCGGAGTTCATGGAGCTCGCCGCGGAAGAGGGCTTCGACCTCGCGGACATCGAGGGCGCGATCGAGGCCGCCGGACACGGGCCGCTGCCCGTCCTCGCCGTCGTCGGCCGCCCGAACGTCGGCAAGTCGACTCTGGTGAACCGCATCATCGGCCGCCGCGAGGCCGTCGTCGAGGACAAACCCGGCGTCACCCGCGACCGCGTGACGTACGAGGCAGAGTGGGCCGGCCGCCGCTTCAAGGTCGTCGACACCGGCGGCTGGGAGCAGGACGTCATGGGCATCGACGCCTCCGTGGCCGCCCAGGCCGAGTTCGCGATCGAGGCGGCCGACGCGGTCGTGTTCGTCGTCGACGCCAAGGTCGGCCCCACGGACACCGACGAGGCGGTCGTACGGCTGCTGCGCAAGGCCGGCAAACCGGTTGTCCTGTGCGCCAACAAGGTCGACGGCCCGAGCGGCGAGGCCGACGCGGCGTACCTGTGGTCCCTCGGCCTCGGCGAGCCGCACCCCGTGTCCGCACTGCACGGCCGCGGTACCGGCGACATGCTGGACGCCGTCCTGGAAGCACTGCCCGAAGCACCGGCGCAGACATTCGGCACCGGCGTGGGCGGCCCGCGCCGTATCGCGCTCATCGGCCGCCCCAACGTCGGCAAGTCGTCACTGCTGAACAAGGTGGCGGGCGAGGAGCGCGTCGTCGTCAACGAGGTGGCGGGCACCACCCGTGACCCCGTCGACGAGCTCATCGAACTCGGCGGCGTCACCTGGAAGTTCGTCGACACGGCAGGTATCCGCAAGCGCGTCCACCTCCAGCAGGGCGCCGACTACTACGCCTCGCTGCGCACAGCCGCCGCCGTGGAGAAAGCGGAGGTCGCGGTGGTGCTGATCGACGCCTCCGAGTCCATCTCCGTACAGGACCAGCGCATCGTCACGATGGCCGTGGAAGCCGGGCGGGCCATAGTCGTCGCATACAACAAGTGGGACACCCTCGACGAGGAACGCCGCTACTACCTGGAACGGGAAATCGAGACCGAGCTCGCTCAGGTCGCCTGGGCACCCCGGGTCAACGTCTCGGCGCGCACCGGACGGCACATGGAGAAACTGGTCCCGGCGATCGAGACGGCGCTGGCGGGCTGGGAGACCCGCGTCCCGACAGGCCGGCTGAACGCGTTCCTGGGTGAACTGGTCGCCGCCCACCCGCACCCCATCCGGGGCGGCAAGCAGCCGCGCATCCTGTTCGGCACGCAGGCAGGCACCAAGCCACCGCGGTTCGTGCTCTTCGCCTCGGGCTTCATCGAAGCCGGCTACCGGCGCTTCATCGAGCGGCGGCTCCGCGAAGAGTTCGGCTTCGAAGGGACACCGATCCATATCTCGGTGCGGGTACGCGAGAAGCGCGGCAAGAAGAAGTAGGACCAGCAGGAGAAGTAGGACCAGCAGAAGAAGTAGGACCAGCAGGAGAACCGGCAGTGAAGAGGGCGGCCTCCCCAAGAGACCCGGAAAATCCGGGAGTTCATGGAGAAGCCGCCCTCCTCCTGCTCATGTCCTTGGGCTGCTCATGTCCTTGGGCTTCAGAGCCCGCGGCGCGGGGCCGGTGGCAGCGCGGCGGGAAAACGGTGCGTGCCGGTGTGCCCGGCAGACACCCGCCCTACCGGCTGCCAGACCGACGCACCCACAGCAGCAGGGCCCTGCGGCTGTTCGCACCGGGTGCCCTGCGGGGCGGCGAGCTGACCAGTCGCGCACGGGGCGCTGGCCGCGTACGGGGTGCTGGTCGCGCACGGAGTGGGGACCGCGTACGGAATGTGGGCGAAGGCCTTGAAGGCCAGTTCCTCCTCGCCATAGCGATCACCGGGCAACGTCCGGAAAGACCTGACCCACTCGGCATAGAGCGCATCGTAGATCGGCGTGACCGAGGAGCTGACCGAGGGAACCTGAGCCGACCACACGGACCGGATCGGCTGGTAGGCATGGCGGCGGCGAGGGACGTCATATGCGTGCACGTCTGTGCCAACGACCCCACCGCCCAACAGATGCGGCCTTTGCGCCTAAACCGGCGCCGCTTTCGCGGAGGTGGTTGCTCGCCCCCCTTTGCGCCTAAACCGGCGCCGCTTTCGCGGAGGTGGTTGCTCGCCGTGGGGGTTGCTCAATTGGTGGTTGCGGTAGGGGGTGGGTGTTCTTGAGGGGCGTGGGGCTGTTGGAGATGTGGCTTCGGTGTGGGGGTGAGCGGCCGTGGGCGGGCCGGGGCGTTCCGGTGACCGATCCGGTGACCGAACTGAACTCCCTGTACGGCGCACCCAGCGGAGCGCTCACGTGCCGGCGAGTGGCAGCCTCGCCGCCACCAACTTGCCGTTCGCCGCGGCCTTGTCGAGCGCCTCACGCAGCAGGTCTTCCCGGGGCTGGAGACCGATCGAGCCGACCGGGGCCGCGAACAGCAGCACCTGCTGGTGCTTGTTGGCCGCCGCGCGCCAGCTGTCGGCGACCTGGAGCGCCTGGTGGGCCTGCCACCACGCGACCGGCCGACCGCCACCGGTACCCGGCTGGAGGATCGCGTGCAGCTGGCCCATGGCGAGCAGTACGGACCAGCCGTGCGGCGCCGGTGGGACCGAACCGAGCTCGGTGAGCGGCAGGAAGCCCTGCTCGATGAGCAGCGGCAGGAAGTCGTCGCCTGCGGTGGTCGCGCCGGGACGGGCGATGGGAGCGGTCGGTTCGACGACGAGCGCCGGGTACAACTCGCCGCAGATCAGGACGAGTCCGCTGGTGACGCCGAGCACGGCCTGCTCGGGTGCGGGCTGCTCGGGAGCGGCCTGGACGGGGCTGCCGTCGGCGGTGATGGACCGGGCGGCACCCTGGAGTTGCTCCTCGGTGACCTGGACGACCTGCGAGGGCAGGCAGGTGGCGTGGGCGAAGGCGAGGACGGCGGTCTCGTCGCCGAGGAACAGGACGGTGCTGGTGTGCTCCTGCTCGGAGTCGCCCGGCGTGCGGCAGGACGCGCAGTCGTAACTGCCGGGGGCGCTCTCTCCGGCGAGCAGCCGGTCGGCTTCTTCCTTGCCGATCTCGGCGCGTACGGCGTCGCTGACGTCGAGCATGCGCGGCACGGGTGGCACGGGTGGCTCCTCGGGATGCGGTGCGGGGCGGAGCCGGGCAGCTCCCGGCCCATGAGCGCGGGGGTCCCGGCTCATGAAAAAGACAACGGGTGATCTGTGGCCGGAGTCACGCCTGACGGATAGCGGAATCGAACCATCCTGAGCACAGTGTGAAACCGTGTGCGGAATCCGTTACTCCATGCCAAGTTCTTTTATTTCCAAGGAAGTTGAGGTGGTGAAGTGAGTCACAGCTCGTCAGGGCTCCTGGTCGACAAATCCTGAAATCGGGGAATGTAGTGGGTGGCTGAAATGGTGGAGTACTCCGGGTAACGGCGAACTGGCCTGGAATGACAGGGGATTGGTTGATTACTGACCGCAGCGCTCCCTAGATTCCTTGGCCGAGTGCAACGAGCACCGCTCGGGAACGTCCGCCGGCCGCACCACAGCCACTTTCAGCACCACCACCGCCGGCGGACGGGGTGGAGCGCGACGACCGCGTCCGTACGACGGGAGTCACGCGCCGCTTTGGGGGACCCGGGTCCTGCGAGGGGGGAAGACATGTCCGCATGTGCCGGCAACATCCACGGGAACACTCGTAAGACGCGTACGGCGGCGGTCCTCGCCGGGGCGGCCCTGCTCGCCCCGCTGGGACTCCTGGCCGCCACCGGCAACGCCGCGGCGGCCGACAGCGGAGTGTGGGACCGCATCGCCCGGTGTGAGAGCGGCGGGAACTGGCGCATCAACACCGGCAACGGCTACCACGGCGGGCTCCAGTTCGCCGCCTCCACCTGGCGCGCGTACGGCGGCACGGCCTACGCGGCCACGGCCGACAAGGCCTCGAAGGCCCAGCAGATCGCGGTCGCCACGAAGGTCCAGCGCGCCCAGGGGTGGAACGCCTGGCCCACCTGCTCGGTCCGCGCCGGAGCGTCCGGCAGCGCGCCCGCCGCGTCGTCCCCGGGCCCGGCATCCGGCCGGGCCGGTAACGCGGCCCCGGCCGTGCGGCCGTCGAAGGCAAAGGCATCTGCGGCAAAGGCATCTGCCCGCTCCTCGGGCCACACGTCCCGCGGCACCTCCCGCGGCGACCACACCGTGCGCAGCGGTGACACGCTGAGCGGCATCGCGGCCCGGTACGGGACCACCTGGCAGCGGATCCACTCCGCCAACAAGGCCGTCATCGGCGGTGATCCCGGCATGATCGTGCCCGGGCAGCAGCTCGACGTCTGAGCCGCGCTCCTCCGGTACCGGGTACGGGGTCCCGCCCGGCGCCGACCGGGTGGGGCCCTCTGGGATCAGGCCAGTTCGGCCGCTTCACCACTGAACACGAGGGCACCACGGCGCAGTTCGTACACGAGTGCCGCCACTGAGCGCAGGCCGGGCGGCAGACGCTGCTCGGCGACCACCACACAGGCGTCCAGCCCGCTCAGCAGCTCGTACGTGCGGGCCGCGACCCCCGGGGACATACCCTGCGCGGGCTCGTCGACGAGCACCACGCGCGCGCGTGCCAGCAGGGCACGGGAGAGCGCGAGCATGCGCTGCTCGCCGCCGGAGAGGGTGTCCGCGCGGCGGGGAAGGAGCGGCCCGAGCCGGGGGTAGGCGTCGAGGGCGTACGCGAAGTCCGGTGCCGTCAGTTCGAGGTTCTCCCGGACGGTGAGCGAGCCGAAGACGGCCCGCCGCTCCGGGACCAGACACAGCCCCCGCCGGGCCCGCTCGTACGCGGGTACCCGGGTGATGTCGGCCCCGTCCCAGACGACGGCGCCCCCGGACAGCGGGACCGTTCCGGCGAGGGCACGCAGTACGGTCGTACGGCCGGAGCCGTTGCGGCCGAGCAGCACGGTCAGTCCGGGGCCGGGCGCGGCGAGGGTCACGTCGTGCAGGGCCTCCAGGGGGCCGTAGCGCACGCGCGCGTGCCGGAGGGAGATGACCGTCATCGGTCCGCCGCCGTCGCGTCGTTGGCTGTCTCTGGTCCGCTGCCGTTTCGTCGTCGGTCCGTTGCGTCGTAGGCCGTCATGGGTCCGCTGCCGTTGCGTCGTCGCTCCGTCGCGTGGTTGGCCGTCATGGGTCCGCCGCTGTGTCGTCCAGCATGTCGAGTACGCGGTCGGGTGGACCGGAGGCGACGATCCGGCCCGCCGTCATGATGTGGACGACATCGGCGAGGTCCGCGACGAGGTCCAGGTCGTGCTCGACGACCAGCAGGGCCATGCCGTCCGCGGCAAGGGCACGCAACACGCGCGCGAGAGCGGCCACTTCGCCGGTGTCGAGCCCGGCGGCCGGTTCGTCGAGCAGCAGTATCCGGGGGCCCCCGGCGAGGGCCCGCGCCAGTTCGACGCGCCGCAGGGTGCCGGTGGGCAGCCCCGCGGCAGGCAGCGCCGCCACCGGCCCGTCGAGCCCCAGCAGCCGCGCCACCCGCCCCGCGGCCCCCGGATCGGCGACACGCCCCTGCTCGGCGCCCACCCGGATGTTCTCGGTCACGGTCAACGAAGGGAACACGGCCAGTTGCTGGAACGTCCGTGCGATCCCGAGCCGCGTACGGGCGTGCGCCGCCAGCCGGGTGATGTCCCGCTCCCCGAGGAGCACCTTCCCGCGCGCGGGCCGTACGGTCCCGGCGAGGCAGTGGAAGAGCGTACTCTTCCCGGCTCCGTTCGGACCCACGACAGCGGTGACACGGGCCGGGAGGACCTCGATGCCGACACCGTCCAGGGCGGTGAACTCGCCGTAGGCGACGCGGAGCCGACGGGCGCGCAGGACATGGGGGGCGTGCGGGACATGGGGGGCGACCGCACGCCTGGGGGACTGGCGGGAGTGCGAGAGGCGAGCCGGTGGCTGCGCATCCGGCGGTTCAGCGCCCCGTTCCGCTCGGCCGGTTCCGCGTTCCGGTCGGCTGGTCCCGGCTTCCGCTCGGCCGGTTCCGCGTTCCGTTCGGCTGGTCCCGGCTTCCGCTCGGCCGGTTCCGCGTTCCGTTCGGCCGGTCCCGGGTTTCACCGGGCCCGTTTCGGGTTCCTGGTCCATGCCCCTGCCGCGTCGCTCCCGGCCCCCCGCCGCAGCGGCCCGCACCCTGCGCCGCACCTTTGCCCCCAGTGGCGTCAGTGCGGCCCGGTGGCGCGACCGCAGGCGGGCGGCCGCGTCGCGCAGAGCCTCGTACGGGCCCCCCGGGAAGCGGCCGGTGAACACCGCGAGCACGCCGATCAGCGCCGCGGCCACCCCGCCGCGGGTCCCCGCGTCGAGGCCCACGAGGAGCGCCGCGGCGGCGAGGGCCCCCAGCATGCTGTCCGCGCCGAGGACGACGACCGCCGCGAACCACAACAGGCCGCGGACCGGGTCGTACGCGGCCGCGTCGAAGGCCCGCAGCCCCATGCCGAGCATGCCGCCACCGAGGGCCGCCAGGGCGGCGCCTGCCACGAAGGCCGACAGCTTCAGGGCCGGGACGCGTACACCCGCCGCCGACGCCCCCGCTTCGTGGTCGCGCAGCGCCGCCAGGGCCCTCCCGGTGCGGCCCCGCCGCAGGGCGTGCACCGCGAGCAGGGCGATCCCCAGCAGCGCCAGTTCCAGGACGTAGTACGCGCGGTCGCCCTCGAAGCCCGCAGGGCGCCCGAGCGTCAGGCCGGACGTCGCGTACGGCTGGGCGAACACGAAGCGGCTGACCCCCACGCCCACCGCGAACGTCGCCAGGGCCAGCGCCAGACCACGGCGGCTGATCGCGGGCCAGCCGGTCAGCAGACCCAGGGGAGCGACAAGGAGTACGGCCACGGCCAGGGCGGGCAGCTCGGGCAGCGCGGGCAGGAACGGGAAGCGTCCCGTCGTCAGCAGCGCCGTGAAGAGGGCGCCCAGACCCGCGTACGCCGCCTGCCCCAGGGAGATCTGGCCGCCGCGGCCGGTGACCACCACCAGGGAGAGCAGCACCACGGCCAGCGCCGGTACCTGGACCGAGGTGTGCAGGTCCCGGCCCGCGAAGCCGAGCGGGAGCAGGAAGAGGACCACGGCCACGAGCCACGCCCCCGCAGGCGTCGCCCCGCGCGCGGTCGCCGCGCGCGGCAGGGCGTCCCGGGCGCCGATCCCCGGCAGGACGAGGGCCGCTACCAGGAGAGCCACCACGAAGAGGTTCGCGCCGACCGCCTGGAGCAGGGGCTCCGCCCAGCCCGAGGGGTGCACCCGGGTCAGCTGGCTCTGGGCGACCCCGATGCCGAGGGCCACGACGACGGCCACCGGCAGGCTCCGCATCCGGGCGGCGACCACGACGGCCACGACCTCCATGACGAGGAGCGGCATGCCGTACGGGTCGAGCCGTACGTACGGCGCCAGCAGTACGCCCGTCAAGCCCGCCGTGAACGAGCCGAACGCCCAGCCGGCCGCCGCCACCCGGTCCGCGTCGATGCCCCCGAGGACGGCGAGCGAGCGGTCGTCCACCACGGCGCGCAGCTCCCGCCCGAAGCGCGCCCAGAACCGGGAGGCCCGGGGAGATCCCCCGGAAGGACGCAGTACCGCACCCACGGCCAGGGCCAGCGCGACCGCCACCGCCAGCTGACCCCACGGTTCCGCCGGGAGCAGCGTCGGCGCGTCCGTCCGTGCCCCCGGGCCCCACACCAGCGCCGCCCCGCCGACCAGGAGCACGAAGACTCCGAGGGAGGCCACCAGACTCCGCGCGGGATCACCGCCCAGCACGGACAGCGGACGGAAGACGAACCGTTCCAGCACCATCCCGATGGCCGGGGCCACCACCAGCAGCGTGACGGCGGCGGCCGGCACGAGAGGCCAGTTCCACTCCACCGTCAACTGCCGCAGCAGATACGCGCACACCATCGCGATCGCCCCGTGCGCGAAGTTCATCACCCCGGTCACCCGGTACGTCACGAGCAGCCCGGTCCCGGTCAGCGCGGCCGCACTGCCGACCGACAGCCCGGCGAGGGTGAGCTCGTACGTCAGGGAGGCCATCAGCGCTCCGGGGGCGGCTCAGGCGGCTCAGGCGGCTCAAAGGACGTGCGCGCCGACCGCGGTGCACAGACCGGGCACGGGCTGAGGTCCCCGCTCGTCCTCACCCGGGAGTCCACCGGTACGGCCTCGCGCCTGCCCGCCACCAGGGGGCAGTCCGCGCGGTGCCACAGGGTGCCGCCGGGCACCCTCAGGAGGTCCCCGCTCGTGGCGAGGGGCGCGGTGGCCTGCCCGGACGCATCGGCGTCGGCGGGCTCGGCGGCGACCAGCAGGCCGTACAGCTCCTCCACACGGGCCGCCGCCAGCACGTTTCGGCCCTGGGCGAGCAGCACGGCACCCGCGATGATCAGCGCGGCTCCGGGGATCGTGCAGGACGCGAGATACGGCAGCTGCCGCTCCGCGAACCGCTCGCCCGAGATGCCGTACCAGCCGACGACGCACAGCACCGCTCCGGCGGCGAGCGCGGCCCAGCCGGCCCAGAGGACGGGGTGCACGGTCCGCAGTCGGGCTGTCCGCATCCGGGGCTCCCACACATCGTGTGTCCGGCTCTCGCCGCTGTCTTTCGAGGCCTGCCGACAGACTTGCACTATGCCTTCTGGAAGCTGACCCTGAAAACACCGGGCGCGCACCGCCCGGACCGACACCCGGTGGTGAGCCAGATGGTTCCAGGGAGCGAACTCAGTCGGGGCAACGCACGGCCGAGGACACGGGCCGCCCGGCTGGCGGCACTGACCGCCTCAGCGGTCCTCGCCCTCCCCCTCACCGCGTGCGGCGACGACAGTACGGCCCCCCCTCGTACGGCGGAGACGACCGCGAGCCCCACGTCGGCACCCAGCCCCGCGCAGAACGGGACCGAGGGGGCCCGCCCGGCGGATCCCGAGGCCGCGGAGAAGGAGATCCGGCAGAACTGGGAGAAGTTCTTCGACCCGGACACCCCCATGAAGGACAAGCGGGCTCTCCTGGAGAACGGCGAGCTGATGGGACCGGTCCTGGAGGCCTTCAGCGGTGACGAGCGCGGACAGCAGGTCGAGGCGAAGGTCAGCAAGGTCGCGTTCACCTCGGCGACCGAGGCGAACGTGACGTACACGCTGCTCCTCAAAGGCGCCACGGCCCTGCCAGGACGCGAAGGGCACCGCCGTCGAGGAGGACGGCACCTGGAAGGTGTCCGTCAAGACGCTGTGCGGGCTGGTCGGGCTGAGCGACGATGCGGCGCCCCTTCCGGGCTGTTGAGAGCGTCCCGGGCTGTTGAGAGCGTCGCCGCGGGCCTGCTCCTCCTGCTGAGCGCGGCCTGCGGCAGCCGCCTCCCGGAGAGCGACTTCGAGAACCGGAACGAGAACCGAACACGGCGACGGCACCGACCCGGGGACCCCGGGAACCCCGGGAACAGAGCGGCGAGCCGATCCGTGTCGGCATCATCACCAGCGCCACCAGCCCCGTCGGCGACGCCTTCACCGGTCCGCGCGACGGCGCCAAGGCCTACTTCGACCGCCTCAACGCGCGCGGGGGCATCGACGGCCGCAGAGTCGAGGTCCGCGAGTGCGACGACGGCGGCAGCGGCGTCGGCAACAACGCGTGCGTACACCAGCTGATCGACGTGGACGAGGTGGTCGCCCTGGTCGCCACCACCGCCCTTGACTACGCGGGCGCCCCCCGTGTCTCCCGCGCGCGCGTGCCCGACATCGGTGGCCAGCCCCTCGGCCCGGCGTACGACACGTACCCGCACCTGTACAGCATCTACGGCAGCCTCACACCCCGGAACGGCACGACCGGCTGGGACGGGAAGCAGTACGGCGGCACCGAGGTCTACCGCTACTTCAAGCGTGAGCACGGCGCCCGTACGGCCGCGGTCGTGTCGTACAACCAGGCCGCGTCGGCCGCGTACGCCCGGCTCGTCACGCGCGGTCTCAAAGCCGAGGGCTACAAGGTGGTCACCGAACAGGTCGACTTCGCGCTGCCCAACTTCCGCGCGGTGGCGGCCGATCTGCGGGAGCAGGGCGTGGACCTGGTGTTCGACGCCCTCGACACACAGGGCAACGCCCGGCTGTGCCAGGCCATGGACGAGGCCGGCGCCGACGTGACCGCCAAGGTCACCAACCCGCAGAACTGGGCCTCCACAGTCCCCGAGGACTACAAGGACGCCCCGCGCTGCCGCAACTCCCTGTGGGTGACCGGCTCCAGCCGCAACTACGACGACACCGGCCACGAGGCCGTACGGGAGTTCCGCGACGCGACGGAAGGTCTGAAAACGCACTCCCAGTGGCAGTTGGAGGGCTGGGCAGCCGCGATGTGGTTCACGGACGCCGCGAGATCCTGCGCACAGGAGGGCGTCACGCGCGCGTGTGTCGACCGCTTCATGAACCGCGACGAGCCGTACACCGCCGACGGCCTGCTCGTCCCCGTCACCTACGAACACCTCAGCGAGCCCCCGAAGACCCGCACGACCTGCATCTCGGTGGCCCGCTGGGAGGACGGGAAGGGCTGGGTGAGCCAGGGCGACATGAACAACAACTGTTTCGACGTACCGCAGTTGTCGTACGAACAATGACGAACAGTGACAGGGGGACCATGACGCGGGAGACAGCGGCACGGGAGACAGCGGCACGGGAGACAGCGGCACGGGAGACAGCGGCGCGGGGGACAGCGGCACGGGGGACAGTGACCTCGCGGTGAAGGCCGCGACGGTCAAGTGATCGTGAACCCGTCAGTCGTGTCCCGGGCATGCTCCGAAGCTCACCCCATGATGCTTGCCTCGCCCACGGACCGACGGGGGCGTACGGGGTGTCCATGCTGGAACCGTGTATTTCCTGTGCGGCGCGGGCTTTCCGGGAATGCAGGTGAATCGGAAGGGAATACGGCGCCCGCGCGATCGGCGACACGCTTTCCGAAGAGCTATTCGAGACGGCGACAAAACAGTCGGGAATTCCGTACGACAGCGGTCGGGACACGGACAGAACCGCTCGTACGTGTGACGCGGTTGGGCCGAACCGCGTGTCGCGATTCTGTGACACAAGTGTGACCGCAAGGGAACAGTGGCCTCTGCTGCGACCACCGACGAACAGTGACTCTCTGCCACGCCCGGGCCGGGCCGTACTGACAGACCCTCCCACCACGGCCCGGACTTCCCCGTCCCCGGGGCGCCGCCTAACGTGGCCGTCATGGCACCCCTTCCCCCTCCGCCCCCGGAGCCCCAGGACAGTCCGGACACCTACGTCGGCCTCGAGGCGAGCAGCGCCGAGCGCCGCGCCCGGGAACACGGCTGGTCCACGGTCAGATCGCTGCCGCCGGGCGCGATCATCACCATGGAGTACCGCCGGGGGCGGCTGAACTTCGAGGTCAGGGACGGCCGGGTGGCACGCTGCTGGAAGGGCTGAGACACCGGATGACACGGGCGAAGGCCCAGCCCCCTTGAGTTGAGGGCCGGGCTTTCGCTGTGCGGGGGGTGGTTGTGCGTACCGGCCCCGCTGTCTTGTGTCAGGCGCCCGTGACCGGACGCGCCGACGTCGTCCCTCGCGGCATACGGTCCGAGTGCGGCGGCCGACGGCTGCCGAGCGGCGGCGTCACAGGGGCGCCTCCGCCCGGGCGCAGCCGTGAGTGGGAGTGGGGCAGGGGCGTGTGGTGCGCCGGTGCCCGGGCGGACCGGGCCGCGATGGACGTGTCGCGGGCCGTGGCGGGCTCCTGGACGGGCGTACGCAGCGGGGAGACGCCCACGGCAGGGGCGGCGGCCGGTACGGCGGCAGGAGCGCCGCTGCAGATGCCCTCCGGGCGTCCCGCCACGAGAAGATCCAGCCCTCGGCAGCGGGCGATCAGCGGCTCGAACCAGGGCAGCGCCAGCAGGATCAGCAGACCGGCGGCCCAGCCCAGCAGGATGTCGCTCAGCCAGTGCGTGCCGAGGTAGACCGTGGTGAGGCCGACGCCGAGCGAGATCACGGCGGACAGGGCGGACAGCCAGCGCCGGGCCCGGGGAGTCGACGCCAGATAGGCCAGGATGCCCCAGGTCACCACGGCGTTCGCGGTGTGGCCCGAAGGGAATATGTCGCCGCCCAGCCACATCTCGTTCGAGCCGATCTCGGTCGCGTAGTGCGGTCCGAGGCGGCCCATGCCGAGCTTGGCGGCACCCACGGTGACGTTCAGCAGCAGCAGCGACACGCCGAGCGTGAGCAGCGGGCGCAGGGTGTGCTGCCGCCAGGAACGCCAGCCCAGCCAGGCAGCGACCATCACGGCGGTGGGGCCGCGCTGGCCCAGCACCACGTAGTAGTCCAGGAACGCGTGGATCTCCGGCCACTGCTGGTACGGCCGGAAGAACATGACCTGCCAGTCGAGGCGGACCAGCCACGAGTTGATCAGCACGGCCCACACGATGGCCGCGTAGAAGGCCAGGGTGGAGGCGAAGAGCACCACCCTGTGCCGGCTCATCACCGGCACACCGATGTGGGTCGGTCGTTCCGGCTCGCGGTCCAGCCGGACGAAGACCCGCTCCAGACGGGTCGGCTTTCGTTCGGTACGCACCCAATCGACGTTACAGCGAGTGAGCTCTGTTACCACCTCAATCGCTCTCTTTGTGATGACGATGTGATGTGGGATTGCTCTCATGTGGACGTTTATTTCCATGGAATCCGTAAGCGCGGGAACCCGCTGCCTTCAATTCCACCGGTCGGTGGTCGTCCCGGGTTTATGGCCTCATGAATTCGTTCACCGAAAGCCGACGTGGATTCATCCCGCCGATTCGCTCACCGATGGTGCGGGGACGCTCCCATGGTGCGAGCCGTCCGTCACGGGCGGTCCTGCCGGTCACGGCGGACCGGAGCCATTCAGCCAGAACGCCCCGTACAGCGCCGACACCACCGCCGTCCCCCAGACAACCACGCCGACCTGGACGTACGCAGCCCGGCCAGGGCCAGGGCGAGGGGCAGCAGCAGGGGGAAAGCGGGCACCAGAAGGCGCGGTTTCGAGCCGAAGTAGCTCGACGCGCACAGGGCGAGCGCGACCACGACCCCCGTGTACACCAGCAGCGGCAGCGGCTGCCCCTGCCGGACCCACATCGACGTACAGCCAGATGACCAGAGCGACCCCGACGACCAGCCCGAGCCCGACGAGGGCCGACGGGAACGAGGTGAACTTGTCGGCGACGAACCGGGCGAAGGCGTAGCCGCCGTCGAAGCCGTTGCGCCAGCCCGCCTGGACGTCGAGATAGCCCAGCGGGCCCTTGCCCGTGTGGTGCCCGACCCACAGGACGTAGCCGGCGGCGCCCAGGGGCGCGAGCAGCATGCCGAGGACACGCCGCCACACGGGCGCGCTGTACGGTTCCGGCGCGCTCCGGTCTCGTACGGATGAGTCCGTCGTACGGGGCTGTGCGTACGAGGCTGTCGTACGCGTACGGGGCTTGCGCAGACGGGGCTTGCGCGACGGGGCTTGCGCAGACAGGGCCCGCCCGAGCGAGGGAGCGAGTCGCCGCCACCCACACCGCCGCGACCACCGCGAGCGCCCACCGGCCGGGTCAGCCCGGCGAGCGAGGCGAGAAGCGCCCGCCGTCAGCCAGCGGCCGGTCAGGACCGCGTACAGCGCCCAGGCGGCGAGCGCCGTGAACAGGGACTCCGCTGTACGCCATCGACTGCACGATCCCGACCGGCAGCACGGCCCACAGCAGTACGGCGCAGACCCAGCCCGCCCACCCGTCTCCCGCCACCACCCTTCCAAGGCCGCGCTTCGCGCCTTTTTTTCTGACGTACACATGATCCGCGACGGCGAAGATCCCCCAGGCCGCGGCGAGCGAGGCGAGCATGCTCGACCAGGAGACCCGCGTCCGCGGACGACAGCGGGGTCACCGCCGACACCGGCGCGCTCCAGCCAGGGCAGCAGCGGGAAGAACGCCAGGTTCGAGTGGACGTCGCCGTTCGGGAGGCGGACCTCGTAGCCGTACCCGAGATCCGCGACCCTGAGTACCACAGCGAGTCCCAGCGGGCCGTCAGCAGACGCGTGCGCGCTCTTGTCACGCGCCGCGCTCCACAGGGCGAGCACGACAACGCCCAGAGCGCGCACGGCGGCATACCCGAAGAGCGCGGGGGCGGCTCGCACGGAGGAGAGGCGGCGCCAGGCGCGTTACAAGATCGGTCACGCGATCGATTATCGGTGGCGCCCGGAACCGGGAGGCCTCTCGGACGTGAGGGCCGGTGACAGGCGAGGAAAGCGTGGCGCACGCCACACCCGGCAGGGCCGTTCCATGAGAGCTCCACCACGCCGCCACCGGCGGGATCTCACGTACGCTGACGGCTCACTCGCCTTTGTTGCGCGGGTCCGGGACCACCGCTCCTCCCGGGGCTCCTCCCGGGCCGAGCCGTCGGGGAGTCCCCACCCCGCGGTCCCGCCGAACGCGAGGGATCATCTGGGAGGTACGTACATGTCCGGGACGACCACGGCCGCCGCGCGGTTGCCGTCGGGCGGCCGGGGCCGGTGCCAACCGCTGGGTCGTCCTCGTCGTCCTCTGCGTCAGCCTGCTGCTCGTCGCCGTCGACGCCACCGTGCTGCACGTCGCGGTACCCGCCGTCACCGAGGACCTCAAGCCCGGCGCGATCGAGCTGCTCTGGATCGTCGACGTCTACCCGCTGGTCTGCGCCTCGCTGCTGATCCTCTTCGGCACGCTGGGCGACCGGGTCGGCCGCAGACGGGTCCTTCTCCTCGGCTACGCCCTCTTCGGCGTCGCCTCCGGCGCTGGCCGCCTTCGCCGACAACGCGCAGGTCCTGATCGCGGCCCGCGCCCTGCTCGGCGTCGGCGGCGCGATGATCATGCCCGCGACGCTGTCGATCCTGCGGCAGGTCTTCCCCGACCGGCGCGAGCGGGCCCTGGCGATCGGCATCTGGAGCGCCGTCGCCGCGGTCGGCGCCGCCGTCGGACCCGCTGCTCGGCGGCTTCCTGCTGGAGCACTTCTGGTGGGGCTCGGTCTTCCTCGTCAACATCCCGCTGATGCTCGTCAGCCTGCCCGGTCGGCCGCTGGCTGCTGCCCGAGTCGACCGGGGAGCGGCGACGGGCCCTGGGACGTGGTCGGCGCGCTGATGGCCGCCGGCCGGCCTCTTCGGCGTCGTCCTCGGCGTGAAGCGGCTCGGCAGCGGCGAGCCGCCCGCTCGACGCCGCACACACTGCTGCCCCTGGTCGGCCGGTGCCGGCGCTGCTGGTCGCCTTCGTACGGCGGCAGCGGCGGCGTACGCACCCGCTGGTCGACCTGCGGATGTTCGCCCGGCCCGCGTTCAGTACGTCCGTCGGCTGCATCGTGCTCGCGATGCTCGCGCTGGTCGGTCTGGAGCTGATCGCGGCGCAGTACCTGCAGCTGGTGCTGGGCCTGTCCCCGCTGGAGACCGGGCTGCGGCTGCTGCCGCTCACCTTCGCGGCGATGGCGGCGGGACTGTGTCGGGGCGAAGCATGCTGCAGCCGCTTCGGGCCGCGGCCGCATGGTGTCCGCTGGGCTTCTGCCTCACCGCCGGCGCGGTCGGCCTGCTGACGGCGATGGGCGAGCCACGACAACCCCGCCGCTGCTGCTGATCGGCTTCGTCCTGCTCGGGTTCGGCCTGGAGACGACGCTCTTCGGGGCGTACGAGTCGATGCTCAGCGAGGCGCCCGCAGGCCCAGGCGGGCGGGGCGGCGGCGATCGGGGAGACGTCGTACCAGCTCGGCGCGGGCATCGGCATCGCCCTGCTCGGCAGCGTGATGAACGCGGCGTACGCGCCCGGGCTGTCCGGCGGTGCCCGGCGTCCCGGCAGCCGGTCGCGGCGGCGGCCGGGCACTCGCTGGGTGAGGCGTACGAGGTGGCCGCGCGGCTGGGCGGTTCGCCGGGCGAGGCGCTGCGGCATGCCGCGCGGGACTCGTTCGTGCACGGGCTGCATGTGACGTTGCTGGTCAGCGCGGCGCTGTTGCTGCTGGGCGCGGTGATGGCGCTGCGGCTGCCACGGGCCATGGAGTGCGAGGCCCCTGCGGCGGGCCCAGCCGAGGTCGCCGAGGTACCCGCGCCCCGGGAGGCGAGCACGAAGACGCGGGCCGAGTCCGTCAGCTGAGCCCGGGCACCACACCACGAGCGCCCCGCCGAGACGCACCAGCTGGTGCCGGGCAAAACACTCAACCGGCCTCGACGCGTTCCGGTGATCCTCTCTACCGAAAGCGAGTGAGCCGAAAGCGAGTGAGCCGAAGGGGCGCCCCGGAGGCGAACCGAGCTCAAAAAAGGGGTGAGCAGCCCTGCCTCAGCTCTTCCTGCCTCAGCTCCGCCTGCCTCAGCTCTGATTGAAGAAACCGTCCGTGTGACGGCCCGCGACCTCGCCGCTGACGATCTCCGTATCGGCCGGAGTCAGCAGGAACACCCGGTTGGAGACCCGCTCGATAGAACCGCGCAGACCGAAGATCAGGCCGGCCGCGAAGTCGACGACGCGCTTGGCGTCGGCGGGCTCCATGCTCGTGAGGTTCATGATGACCGGGACGCCGTCCCGGAAGAGCTCGCCGATGCTGCGGGCGTCCCGGAAGGTGTTCGGGGTGACCGTGCCGATCCGGCGGCCCTTCTCCTGCGCGGCTTCGGACGCGACCTTCACGCGCGGGTCGGTGACCCAGGCATCGCCGGACTCCTGCCCTTCGGCGTAGTCATCGTCGTAGTAACGCTCGTCATTGTTGTCGTCGACGAGGCCAAGCCAGGCACTCGCCTTGCGCACCGATCCCATGGACGCCTCCTCTCACAGCGGTCATTCTTGCTTTCCGCATCCCCATGGTCGTCCATGATGCGGATGGCGCGCCAAGTAGATAGACGCCGCGCGGGGGTTTCGTGACGGTACTGGTGCAGAACGAATCCGTCGAGAGGCCGGGCGCCCCAAGGGCCCTGCTGTATACGGCTGCTGACTATGAGTGAAATATTACTTCTCACGGCGGACGGGTGACGGGCGGGGCGTACGAGGGAACAGCCCGGCCGAAGGAGGCCCTGCCACAAAGGTGGGAGACTGCCACAAAGGGGGGAGACTGCGACTGCTGAACGGCCGGGATCACCGAGGCGGTCGCCGTGATCACCGGACCCATGGGGTTGTCAACGCCCTCGATCCGGCCTGCGCCACACCGACGACCTGCCTGTCGGTGGTCGGCTGACACCTACGACCGGCGTCGGCGCCGACGGACCACGCGGGGAAACACACGCGCGTGCTGTCAGTCTGTCAGCTGTCCGGCCACTATCTGTCAGCTGTCCGGCCACCATGTGCGGGCGATGTCTTTCCGTACCTCCGGGCGCTCCGCCGGGCGCTCGTTGGCCTCGTCCCGCACCCGGCGGGAGTCGGTCTTCTTCAGGGGCTTTCGCACGGCGATACGGCGCATGGCTGCCTCCTTGTGCCCACCTGGTTCCGTGTTCGTCGTTCGTACGGAGGTAGAGCGTTCCCGGGAGTGTTCCCCATCGATCGGGCTCTGTCAGTGGCGTGTGTCACTCTTCCGGCATGACTACGAACAGTGACAGGAAGCTGCCCACGGGAGAGGGGCCCTTGTCTCCGTCAGGTACGGGACAATTGGTTCGTGACCTTGAAGATCCGCATCACCGAGGGGACCGCGCCCTACGAACAGGTACGCGCCCAGATCTCCGAGCAGGCCCGCTCCGGGACGCTGCCGGTCGGCTACCGGCTGCCCACCGTGCGGGGGCTGGCCGAGCAGCTCGGGCTGGCTGCCAACACCGTGGCCAAGGCCTACCGGGCCCTGGAGACGGACGGGGTGATCGAGACTCGGGGGCGCAACGGAACGTTTGTCGCCGCCGCGGGCTCGGCCGCGGAGCGGGAGGGGGCCGCCGCTGCCCAGGGGTACGCGGAGCGGATGCGGCGGCTGGGGTTGACCGAGTCCGAGGCGCTTGCCGCGGTGCGGGATGCCCTGCGGGCGGCCTATCGGGACTGAGGAGTCTCGCCTGTCGGGCCGGGACTGAGGGGTCTCGCCTGTCGGGCCGGGACTGAGGGGTCCTGGAGGGCCCGGACGGAAGGGCTCCTGGGGGCGCGACAGCAGAGCCGCGCGCGGGTGCCCTGCTCCAGCCGCCGGTGGTGCCGGCTCTGCCCCGAGCCGCCGTTTCGGTGGGTACGGCCCGTCCTGTTACCTGGCTGTCGCGTTACGGGATCTGTCCCCCTGCCGACCCCCGCCGTTACTGTTGTCCTTGATGGGACGTCATGGGTGGAATTCGGGGGCACGGCGGTGGCGGCTCACCGCGCTGCTCGGCGTGGGCGCGGCCGCACTGGCCCTGGTGCGTGACCCTGCTCAACGCACTGCCCGGAGACGGCGGCAGCACCGCCGGTACCTCGCGCGACGGCGACAAGGTGCACGGCACGCCGGCCGTCCCGCCCGAGGACGCCGGGACCGGACGTCGGCTGGGGCTTCACCCACACCCAGTTCAGCGCCGACGAGGGCAGCGGCGCGGCCACCGCAGCGGGTCGAGGGGCTGCTCGGCGAAGCAGCCGGCTGCCGCAGATCCAGCACATCATGGGCTGGGGCGCGGGCAACCCCGAGCCCGTCAAGGGGCGGTACGACTTCGAGGACATGGACCGGCGCATCGACTTCATCCGTGCCTCCGGCGGCACCCCGGTCGTCACCCTGTGCTGCGCCCCGGACTGGATGAAGGGCGGCAAGCCCGGCGCCGACAACACCGACTGGAGCCAGGCCGCCCTGGAGACCGCCCCGGAGCCCGAGCACTTCGACGACTACGCCGCGCTCGCCGCGACCGTCGCCAAGCGCTACCCGGACGTACGCCACTTCATCGTCTGGAACGAGTTCAAGGGCTTCTGGAACGACGCCGAGGCCCGCTGGGACTACGAGGGCTACACCGAGCTGTACAACCTCGTCTACAAGGCGCTGAAGAAGGTCGACAAGGACATCATGGTCGGCGGCCCGTACCTGGTGCATGGACAGCCTCGACCCGCGCCAGACGCAGGACGCGTCGACGACGGTGAAGGGCCCGTGGGGCGCCATGGACCAGCGGGTCCTCGACGCCTTCGACTACTGGAACAAGAACAAGGCGGGCGCGGACTTCGTCGTCGTGGACGGCTCCAGCTACACCAAGGACGACGAGCTGCTGCCCGACGAGTTCGCGGCCACCGACAAGTTCACGGCCGTCAGCCGCTGGGTGCGCGAGCGCACCGGGGATCTGCCGCTGTGGTGGGCCGAGTACTACGTCGAGCCGGCCGACGCCGACGACGAGCGCGACGACTGGTCCGAGCCCCGCCGCGTCGCCGTCCAGGCCTCCGGGCTGATCGCCATGGCCCGCGGCGGCGCCACCTCGGGCTTCTACTGGAACCCCGAGAAGGAGAAGGGCTCCGGCTGCGCCGGCTGTCTGTGGACGCCCACCGACGCGCGCCGACGGCGGCCGGGCCCTGCCCATGCTCGACCTGCTCTCCCGCTTCGGCGAGGAGTTCCCGCCGGGCACGAGGTACGAGACGGTCTCCGTCGCCGGGGACGACAAGCCCAACGTGCGGGTTCTCGCCGATGACAAGGCCGTGCTCGTGGTCAACGTCCTGGACCGGCCGATCAGACGCGAAGGTCGACGGCAAGCGGTTCGAGATGGAGGCGTACGAGGTGAAGTGGCTCCCCAGGTCGTAAGCCACTTCCTCGTAAGCCACTTCCTCGTAAGCCACTTCCTCGTAAGCCGCTTCCTCGTAAGTCACTTCCTCGTAAGCCACTTCACTCCGGCGTCAGCCCCCGCCCATCGTCAGGAACCGCTGCACCAGCGAGGCCAGCAGCACCGCCAGCAGTGGCAGCGAGAACCAGAAGCTGCTCCGCAGCCACCGCACCTTCCGTACGCCCGGCCGCATCGCGACCCGTACGACCTCCCGGGCGGTCAGCAGCACGATCAGCGCGATCGCCACGAGGCCGCCCACGACCGACCAGGGCGTCCACGTCACCTGCGGGCCGATCGGGCCGGGGTCGGCCTTCGCGGCCCTGCCGTCCGGCTGCGGGCTGAGCGCGTACATCGTGACGTCCGCGTGGGTGAAGACCTTCTCCAGGTCCTTGCGGGCGTCGAGGTTCCGGATCAGGCGGGGTTCCCAGGTCGGCCGAGTAGCCGGCGTCCAGCTGGAGGTAGGTCACCTGGCTGCGGTTGATCATCAGGTACGAGTTCGGGCCGGCGTCCTTCAGTGACGTGACCAGGCCCGACACCAGCACGGGGTCGGACGGCGCGCGCGTCGGCACGTACGCGACCTTCTCCATGTCCCGGGCGCCCCACGGCATCGCGGGTGTCACGTCGTTGACCGGGTCGGTGCTCAGCCACAGCAGCCGCAGGTCGGGTCGTCGTGCGCGTACACGTACTCCATGGCCGCGACCTCGCCCGGACGGATCCGCTCGAAGGGCTCGTTGCCCCAACGGGCCACCAGGAAGCCGCCGATGAGGACGAGCCCGGCCAGCAGCGCGGCCGGCGGGGCGAGGCTCACCTTGTCCTTGTCGCGCTCCTTGTCGCGCTCCTCGGCCGTGACGCCGGTGCGCGGGAAGAGGGCGAGTCCGGCGAGCAGGGCCGCGCCCGGCAGGGCGAACATGAAGACGCGCAGGGCCATTTCGCCGCCGTACGACTGCATGCCGAAGCCGAGGAACGGGACGAAGGTCAGCACGAGCAGCGAACGCTCGCGGTACTTGTGGCCGCGGCGGCGCAAGAAGCCCCAGCAGGCCAGCGCCATCACCGAACCGGCGAGCGCCACGCGCGCGTACAGCACGAGTGTGTGGGCCGAACTGCCCTCGCCGATCCGCCCGGACACGGAGGACGTGACATTCCCGCCGACTCCGCCGACCCCGCCGAAGAGTTCATCGAAGTGCCCGGACCAGTACGGTTCCGCCAGGAAGCCCACCCACACCGTGACCATCACGGCGCACAGGACCGGCAGGCCGCGCAGTTCCGAGCGGCCGATCAGGACGAGGACCGCGAGCACACCCAGCATCATGAACGGGGTGAGCTGGTGGGCAGGGACCGTCGCCGCGTACAGCGTGATCAGGACCATCAGCAGCACGGCCCGCGGCCGGCGGCCGGTCGGCTCGACCTCCGCCTCACCGGGGCGCACCGTGCCCCACAGCATGCGCGGCGCCCGGAACCACACCAGCAGGATCGCCACGAAGACCAGATAGAGGAGGTAGGTGAAACCCTGCGGGGAGAAGTAGTCCTGGCCGACCCAGCCGCTGAGTACGAAGATCCACACGCCGGTCCACCTGGCGCGCCAGCCCGCCCGCAGGGAGCGGGCCAGCAGGAACATCGGTACCAGACAGAGCAGTTGCATGACGGTCGGCCACCAGCGGATCACCTCGGTGAAATCGGTGATCCCGCAGGCCTGCGCGACGAACGCGGCCGCGGCGAAGAAGCCCGGCCAGCTCCAGCGCGCGTCCAGATCCACCGCGGCCGTCGCGGTCCGGTCGATGTACTCGATGAACCCGAGATGCTGCCAGGCCGTCGCGAACCGCGGCTCGGTCTCGATCACCGCGGGCAGCGCGTGCAGCGACACCACGGTGGCGAGCAGCGTGACGAGCAGCAGCCCCTTGTGCTCCCGGCCCGCCCACAACAGCGAACCGAAGACGACCGCCAGCAGTCCTGCTCCGATCAGCGTCGGCATCGGCAGCACGGAGACCAGACCGAGCCCGCCCATCCGGTCCAGCGCCGCCTCGCCCCGCCCGAGGACGGGCACCCAGTACAGCAGCAGCGCGAAGAGCAGCAGACAGCCCCGTACGACACCGGACCTGGTGGGGCGCGGCAGCCCCACGGGCACGGCGTCGGCCGGCGCGGTGCGGACGATCCGGTACAGCTTGGGCGCGGCGATCAGCACGATCACCGCGAGGCTGGAGATCTCCGCGACGCCCGCGCCGACCAGGCCCATGCGCGGCAGGAGCAGCAGCGTCAGCCCGAGCACCAGGACGCACAACAGGCCCTGTGACCAGGCGAGTCCGGCGGTACGACTCTGGGCGCGCAGCACCGCGAAGTACGTCTCCATGGCAACCCGCAGCAGCGCCCCGACAGCGAACCAGCGCAGCAGCGGCGTCGCCGCGTCCGCGTAGCCCGGGCCGAAGACCCCCAGGATCCAGGGCGCCCCGAAGAACAGCACCCCGCACACCGGCAGCATGAGCCGCGTCATCCGCCGCAGAGCGGCCCGGGTGTTCGCGGCGAGCCGCGCCGGATCGTGCGAGCCCTCCACCGTCAGCGAGGCGCCCATGTTGATGGCGAGCAGGTTGACCGTGCCGCCGATCGTGGCGGTGAGGTAGAAGTACGCGTTGTCGGCGGAGCCGACCTGCGCGGCGACGATCACCGGGACGAGATGGACAACCGCCAGCGAGAACAGCGAGCCGGTGTAGTCGCCCGCCAGGAAGCGGCCGATCTCCTTCAGGGACGGCGGACTCACCTGGCCCTCCGTCGCCTTGACGTGCTGGGGCACCAGACGCCGGAACACCAGCCAGCCCAGCGGCAGTACGGACATCGCGATGGCCGCGACCCATGACACGAACACGCCCGTGGCGGGGATCGCGGCGGCGAAGGCGACCAGCAGCACCAGCTTGACCGCCGAGAACGCGGTGTTGCCCACCGGAACCCAGAGAGCGCCGCGCAGCCCGGTCAGCACCCCGTCCTGCAGCGTGAGCAGCGACCAGGCCACCACCGCGAGAACGAAGCCCACAGCGTTGAGGGGCCCGTGCAGGAAGCGGTAGGAGGGACCCCACAGGTCCAGCGTCAGCAGGAACACCACCGCGGCGAGCGCGACGGCCACCGAACTCCCCGCGTAGGTACGGAAGACGAGCCGTCCAGTGGCCCTTCCCGCGATCGGGAGGAAGCGGGCCAGGGCGCCCGTCAGCGTCAGCGCGGCGAGCCCGGCGAGGAACTTCATCGCGGCGATCGCGGCGGAGCCCTGGCCGACCGCCGACTCGGAGTAGTAACGGGCGGCGGCCAGCCAGAAGCCGAGCCCCAGGACGGCGGAGATCCCGGTGTTGAGCATCAGGGCATAAGCGTTCCGGAACAGCTGGTCGCCTCCCGGCCCTCCGCCCGTGGGGGGCAGCCGCGACCGCCGGCCGGGGCTCTGCCCGGGCGCTCCGGTCGCGGTCGCGGTGTCGGCATGGGCTGTGGTGGTCGTGTCAGACACGGCAGCGGACGGCCTTCCGGACCTGTCGTGCTCTGCGGACCATGGCGTACCCCTTGGTGAGGGCACGGTCCCTGGCGAAGTCGCGGGCGATCGCGCGGCCCTCGACGAGCCGCTCGAACTCCTCGATGCCTGTGCTGTGCCGCACGGTGACGCGGCGCAGGGCGTACGGCCCCTGGGCGCGCCGTGCGAGGTCGTTGCCGACGGCGAGCGCCTGCGCGAAACCCGCTCTCGCGTACCGCCCGCCGCACCCGGCGGCTGGAGTAGCCGTACGGGTAGGCGAACGAGACGGGTACGGTGCCCAGTTCGTCGGCGATGATGTCCCGGCAGCGGATCAGCTCGCAGCGGAGCCCGGCGTCGCCGAGCATGGTCGAGCTGCGGGTGCGTGTGGCTGTGCCCGCCGATCTCGACGCCCGCGCCGGCGAGTTCGCGCACCTGGTCCCAGTCGAGCATGGTGTCGAGGGCGCCCCCGGTGCCGTACTCACCTTCGCAGCCAGCCCGTGGACACGAACAGCGAGGCCGCGAAGCCGTGCTGGGCGAGCACGGGCAGCGCGTGGCGGTGCACGCCCTCGTAGCCGTCGTCGAACGTGACGAGGACGGGACGCGCCGGCAGCGGCGCGGCCTGAGCGCCAACGCGCCGCCAGTTCGGCCGTGGTGAGTGGCGTGAACCCCCGTTCGCCGAGCAGCGCCATCTGCTCGGCGAACGCCTCGGGGGCGACGGACAGGGCACGGGTCACCTCGCCCGGCGTGGTCACGACCGCGTGGTACATCAGGATCGGCACCGCTACGTCAGTCATGCCGCTGCCTCCCGAAGTACCGGTCCTGGCCCCTCGAAGTCCGGTCCCCGGTCTCCCCCGCCGAAGCCGCTGCCCGAGCCCATGCCGACTGCCACCGCGCGCCGGAACTGCCGGACTCGACCACCGAGAACGCCGCCCCGCCCCGGCGCGCCCGGACGCTCCCGACCACATACCCGCCCGCCGCCGTCAGCACTCCGGCGACGATCGCGCCGGCCCGCCCCGCGCCCCCGGGGCGGGCCAGCAGCGCGTCGCGCAGTCCGCGCGCCACCCCGGCGGGCAGCACACGGGTGGTGTACCGGCGCTCCGACTCCAGGCCCTTGTCCGCGCCGACACTCCGAGCCACCAGCGCCTTCGACAGGCCCTCGGCGTAGGTACGCGTGCGGAAGTACCGGAAGCGCTCGCGCACCTCGGGCACCCGGTGGTGGATCACCGCGCGGTCGTCGAGCAGCAGGACCGCGTCCGGCCGCGCGCGGCTGAGCCGGATGCACAGCTCCGTCTCCTCGCAGCCCAGCGGCCGTTTGTCGCCGTCACGGCCGATGCCGGTCGCGAAGCCGCCGACCGCGTCGAACGCGGTGCGGCGGAACGAGGCGTTGCCGCCGAGTACGTTGCGCACCCGGGCCCGGCCCTTGGGCAGGCCCTTGTACGTGCAGCCCACCACCCAGTCGAACTCCTCCGGGAACCAGGCCGGGCGGCGGCCCGACGCCCAGAGCGGGCACCGTACGGCCGCCGACAGCCATGACCTGGGGGTCCGCGTACCCTTCGGCGAAGTAGCGCAGCCAGTCGCGCTCGGCCACGGCGTCGTCGTCGAGGAACGCGATGATCTCGCCGGACGAGGCGGCGATGCCGGTGTTGCGGCCGGCGGACAGGCCGCGGGGGCCCGCGTTGGCGAGCACCCGCACCTCGTCGGTCTCCTCGTACTCCTTGGTCAGCCGGTCCAGGAGCGTCTCGTTGTGGTCGACGACCAGCAGGGTCTCCAGCGCGGGCCGGGACTGCGCGCGCACCGAGACGACCGCCGCGAGGATGTCCTCCCAGCGGTCCTCGGTGTACACGCAGATGACGACCGAGAGGGCCGGTTCGCTCAAGACGTCACTCCCTGCCCGCCGGTGAGCTGCGTCGCGTGCGAACGACGGCGCAGCGCACGCCGGTTGGAGCGCTCCTTGAGGATCACCCTGAGCACCCGCAGCCCGTCCCGTACGGCGCGCAGATTGCTCGCGCCGTGGATGCGCAGGTACTCGTGGCTGGGAATCTCCTGCACCTTCAGCCCGGCCTTGACCACCCGGATGTTCATCAGGGTCTCCACCTCGAAGCCGGTGCAGTCGAGGTCGATCTTGTCGAGGCAGTGCCGCCAGAACGCGTTGTAGCCGTAGCAGAGGTCGGTGTAGCGGGCGCCGAACTTGCGGTTGACGACCGCGCACAGCGCCCAGTTGCCGAGCTTGCGGATCGGCGTCATGTCGTCCGTGCCGCCGCCGTTGGCGAACCGCGAACCCTTCGCGAAGTCGGCCCCCGAGACCAGCGCGGAGACATACGACACGATCTCGTGGCCGTCGGCCGAGCCGTCCGCGTCGACCATCACGATGATGTCGCCGGTGCACGCCGCGAACCCGGTGATCAGGGCGTCTCCCTTGCCCTTCCCGCGCTGCTGGGACGACCTTCACGTCCGGCCACAGCTCACGGGCCACTTCGACGGTGTTGTCGGTGGAGTTGCCGTCGACGAGGACCACTTCGTGGATCCACGACGGGCAGCGTCTTGAAGACGTACGGAAGGTTCTCCGCCTCGTTCATGGCGGGGATCACCACGCTCACCGGAGGCGCGATCGCCAGGTGGGTGGAGATGGGCCGGTACTTCGACCGGCTTGTCGATCGGATACCTGTGCCTGTTACTCGCCGGGCGCAGAACTGAGCTCATGAGTCTGGATCCCTCTCGTCCGGTGGACCGCCCGCCCCTGGGCGGTCCGGCTCTTTGTCCGGTTCGAAAGGGGGGTCTCTCACTTACGGCATGACGAAATGATCTCTGCGTGCATGCCAGGTGAGCTGGCGAAGCTGGCCGACTGCCATGACGGGGCAGCCGGTCGCGCGGCACGTCTCGGTGAACAGTGCGGTCACCGAGCACGGCACCCCCCTACCGCGCCCCGCGCCGGGACCATCGCGGACCTTGAGCCCTCCCCTGGAGCCGCCTGATGATGGACCGATGCGGGTGGATGTACGACGGTATTGATGATTGAGCCCTTATGGCAAGACCTGAAGTAAGCCTCACGTTTTTGTTGTTGTGTCTGTTACCTGACTACCTGAGCGGATTTTGCCCATCCGTTTGAGGAACCTGTCGGCCGGCTCGAACAGTTCCGGCCGCGCCACCACCGTGTTCCGCAGCGCCCGGACCGGAGCTCGGCGAGCCCGGTGTGCGAACGCCACGGGGTGACGGCGGGTCACCCACCCCTCGGACACGGCGAGTTCCCGTGTCTTCAGGGAATCCTTGTACTGCTTCTGGCCCCGGCCCAGATCCAGGTACGCGATGCCGTCGGCGGCGGCCGCCTCGGCCATGCGCAGATGCAGGATCAGGCCCGGGGAGAACCTCGCGAACGCCGGGTCGTACGCCGGGAACCAGCAGGCCAGCACCCGCTCGGAGCGCAGCCCGAAGTGCGCGGCGACCGGCTTGCCGTCCGCGTACAGCACGGACAGGTTCCCCGCGAACGACTCGGAGCGGGTGTGGAAGAGCTGCGGCGTACCAGCCGGGTGATCCAGGGGTGCGCGAAGCGGTCGCTGCGGCCGGTCCTGCGGTACTGCGCGGACTTCCACGCCATCAGCGTGCGCAGGACCGCCGGATCGCGCTCGTCGTGCACGTACCGCACCTCGCTCGCCGTCCCGGCCGAGCCTGCGCTCCTTGGCGAGCGTCGACCTGCGCGAACTTCGGTGACCGCGGCGCGCAGTTGGCCAGATACGCCTCGTACCGCCTGGTCGACGTCCATGACCGGGGACGGGAAGGTGCCGGTGGCGTCGGCCTCGAACGGCGCCTGGCCCCCCGCCAGATGGTCGAACTCCCACACCGCGAGCCCGCAGGCCCGCAGCAGCTCCCGGGCGTCCCACGCGAACCCCGGCCGGTGCACCAGGCCCTGGCAGTCCGAGAGGCCGAGCCCGATGGCCCGGCCCGACGCCGACGGCCGTTCGCTGGAACGGGAAGAACGCCGCGGGCTCGCCGTCCTCCCGTACGACCGCGATCCGCACCCCGCGCCGGCAACGGCCCACCGCCAGGGTGAACTCCGGGGACAGGAACGGGTTCGCCAGCTCGGGCGCGCCGTGGAGATGGGCCTTCGACTGCAGGGCCGTCCAGGCCGCCCGGTCCGCGGCGGTCAGTTCGCCGGGGCGGTACACGCTGATGTCCACGTCAGAGGGTCCCTCTTCTCTCGTACGGCCTGTACGGCCGCGCAGGCGCCGTAGCAGAACCAGCAGGAGGATGAGCGAGCTGATCGACGGTCACGGCCGTGATCCCGCCGCGGACCGACCACGAGTGGGTCGCCAGCATGGCCTGCGCGACAAGGAAGTCGATCGCGACCGCCCCCGCGAGGGAGACCACGACGCGGCCGAACGGCTCAAGCCCGCGCAGCGCGGCCCCGAGGGCGGCCCCCGGCGCGAGAAGCAGGAAGAACAGAGTGAACGGCCCGCGCAACGGCGAGTCCGCGTCGGTGAGTGCGAGCAGCGCACCGGCTCCCGCGACGGCGACGGCCATGCCCGCGAGCAGCGGCGCCAGGTCCTTCCCCGGACCCCGCCGCGGCTGCCCCGCACCCCCCGGTGACGACGGCCCAGATGAAGATGGATTGACACGCATGGTCTGCATTGGCGACTTTGCCCCCCGACGCGCCGGATGCCGGGCTTCAATGTCGCTCAGCGGCGCGGGGGAGTCAAGAGGCGAAACGCGACAAGGGCCGGAAAATCTTGGCATGGACACCTCCAGTCAACACGTGTGACCGCTGCCACAGTTATGGCGGTGATCCTGCTAAACGGAGATCCATGAGACGTTCCCGAAGTACGGCATACATGACCTCGCTCCTCCTCGCCGCCGGCACCGCCCTCCCCGGGGCCGCGACGGCGCAGGCATCCTCCCAGGCCACGGAAAAGGCCACACAGACCACGGAAAAGGCCGCAGAACAGGCCCCAGAACAGGCCGCAGCCACCGGCTATGTCGCCCTCGGCGACTCCTACTCCTCGGGTGTCGGCGCGGGCGGCTACCTCGTCTCCAGCGGCGACTGCAAGCGCTCCCCGAAGGCGTACCCGTACCTCTGGTCCGCCGCCAACTCACCCTCGTCGTTCAGTTTCACGGCTTGCTCGGGCGCCCGAACGAGTGATGTTGTGGCGAACCAGCTGGGCCCGCTGAACTCCACCACGGGCCTCGTCTCGATCACCGTCGGCGGCAACGACGCGGGCTTCGCCGACGTCATGGCGACCTGTGTCACCCGGTCCGACAGCGCCTGTGTGTCACGCATCAACACGGCGAAGACGTACGTCGACTCCGACGCTGCCCGGGCGGCTCGACAGCGTGTACGCGGCGATCCGCGCCAAGGCACCCGCCGCCCGCGTGGTCGTGCTCGGCTACCCGCGGTTCTACAAACCGAGCCGGATGTGCCTCGGCCTCTCCGAGATCAAACGGTCCGCGATCAACAACGCCTCCGACCACCTGAACAGCGCGATCGCCAAGCGAGCCGCCGACCACGGCTTCACCTTCGGTGACGTCCGCCCCGCCTTCACCGGCCACGAGCTCTGCTCCGGCAGCTCCTGGCTGTACGGCGTCAACTGGGTGAACAACGGCGAGTCGTACCACCCGAAGGCTGTCGGCCAGTCGAGTGGTTATCTGCCGGTGTTCAGCAGCGCCGCCTGAGCGCTCCGGTCGGTACGAGGGCGCCCGCCAGGCGATGGGGGAAGCATCGCGGGCGCCCTTGCCACCCTCCTCGCTATGCCCGACGCCCGACGCCCGACGCCCGACGCCCGCGCGAGCGGCGAACGGGACGCACAGGGCCGGGGAAGGCGACACGCCCTTGGCCACGAGCGGAATGAACGACGACACGACGTCACTTGCCGTAACGGTCGAACCTGGCACAACGGGTCGCCGCACCCCACCGACCAGCCAATTATTCAACTCGCCCTGGAACGTGTTGAATTCGGAGAGTAATCGTCAACCTCCTTGCAGGGAAGGTGAATCCTGTAACCGCGAGACGCGAATGCCCTGCGGGAGCGATAGAGTTACCCTGCCCGGGCCGGGTGGACTCGTACGGGTGGGGAGTGACATGGAACAGATAACAGCGCGCAGGGCACGAGTCCCTGCCATCACCTGCGGGAGCAGCGCGACCAGTTCGCGCCTCGACCGCCATCTCTCGGTGCTGAGCGGCCCCGCCGTGCCGCAGCGTGAGATGGCCGAGGCGATGTCGCTGATGCGCGAGATCACCGCACGCCAACCGCATGAGCGCAGCGGCAAGGGTTCGCGTATGGGCCGGGTCCGGCTCTTCGCACCGCTGCGTCGGCTGCGCCGCTCGCTGTTCGGCGGCCGCTGAGCACCACCGGCTCACCGCGAGAGCCCGAGCGGGCTCACCGCGAGCAGTGTGTTGAGCCCGCTCGCCGCGGGCTCACCACACCCGCGCTCAGGCGGCCACGCCGGTCCGGCGCGGTGCTGCGATCTCGTCGTCCGTCATTCCCACGGCACGCAGCGCCGCCCCGGCGTGTTCCCCGAGCGCGGGCACAGCCCCCTCCGTCTCCGTGCCTCCTCCCCGCCCGGCAGGGGGAACCGAGGCAGCGGCGCCTTCCCTGTCCCTCACCGGAGAGGTCTCGCCCTCAGATGAGGGCGAACTGGCCCTCCGGGCCCTCCTCGTGGTGGTCCAGCACCGACGCGGGCCTGCGTGCCGCGTCCGGTACCGGGAGCACTCCGGCCTTCCGCAGCCCGGCCGCCGTGACGGGTGTCTTTGCCCTCAACTCCGCCTGACTCCGCCGCAGTTCCGCCAGTAGCGCCAGTACCGTGATCAGCTCCAGCAGTTCGGATGTCCACGTCTGCGGCCACGACGTGGGGCGTACGGCCTCCAGGGTGCCCGGCTCGGCCGGTTCCGTGCGCTGGATGAACCAGGCCTGAAGGACCCGGACACCGCCGGCGTGGAAGTCCCAGGCGTCGGCGGGCACGGGAGCGATACGGCCGTCGCCGAGCAGCAGGGCCTCTTCCTCGCGGTCGTAGAGGAGCTCCGCGGGGAGGGCCGGGAGCGGGGCACGGACGTACGGGCGGCAGCCGCCCGGGAGCTTGGGACGCTCGCCGTCACGGCGCATCAGCCACAGCATCCGGCGGCCCAACTCCACGCCCCGCGACCACACTTCGGGGTCGGCCGTGAGCGGGACCCCGATACCGTGAGTGCCTGGACGCGCGGCGGCCAGGATCCAGGCGAGGACGTCGACGGGCCCGGGGAAGTGACCGAGGTGTGCGGCGAGGTGGTCGCGCAGGCCCGGCGCCAGGTTGGGCTCGAGGCCGCCCGGCCGTCGGTACAGCGGGCGGACGCGGCCGGTACGCGGGCCGTGCGGAGGGCTCAGCGGCAGCGCGGACGAGACCAGCAGGACCGGACCGCAGGACCCGGGCGTCACCGTCTGCGTCTGTGTCTGCTCGACGACGAACGACTGCTCCTCGTCCGCCACGCGCCACAACTCCGGCCGCGCGGAGTCGATCAGCCGGTGATCGGGGAGGAGCCACTGCTCGTCGAAGGGGGCGCCGAGGACCCGTACGGGCTGCGGGCACGGTCCCGACTCCCGGGCCAGTCGCCCGGTGCCGCTGGACTGGCCCGGGAGCTGAGCCACGGCCGAGTGCGGGGTGCGGGAGCGGGTGGGGACGAACAGGGCCTCACGGTCCGGCCCTTCGGCCTTCATGAGGGCGTCCCAGCGGGCCTTCAGACAGGCCGCGTCGGGGGCCACCGGCCACCTCCGGCCCAGCCGCGGCGGTGCGACGGACCACGGCATGAGGTCCGCCAGCAGCGGAGCGTCGTCATGCGTCACGCTGGGCATCGTACGACCTTCCGGCCGCGGGCGGAGCCGGCGCAGTGAGGTCAGGTGGCGTCGAGGGTGACCGTGAAGGAGAAGCGGTCACCGCGGTAGTGGATCACCGCCACGTCCAGCACCCGGCCGTCCCCGTCGTACGTCACACCCGTGTAGTGCAGGATCGGGCTGAGCAGCGGCACATGCAGCAGGCGCGCCGCCTCGGGGTCGGCCAGCCGCGCTTCCACCGTGTCGGTGATGCGGGTGATATCCGCGCCCACGACGTCCCGCAGCACCTTCGTCATGGGCCAGCGGACCAGGTCGTCGCGGTCGATGCGCTCGGCGAGTTCGGGACGGACGTAGTTGCGGGCGTGGTTGGTCGGTTCGCCCGTCTTCTCGTCGCCGCGCAGCCGGTGGTACGTCACCACCTCCTCCAGGTCCGGGAAGTACGCGGACAGTTCGCCCGGGACGGGTGACCTGCCGTGCTCCAGCAGCTCGGTCGTCATGCCCGACTGCTGGGCCACGATCGCGTCCACCGAGCCGAGCAGCCGCACGGGGGCGCCGCGCCTGGCAGGCGGCTCGATGAACGTACCGCGCCTGCGGTGCCGGGTGATCAGTCCCTCGTCCTCCAGTTCCTTCAGCGCCTGCCGCATGGTCAGCACACTCACTCCGTAGTGCCCGGCCAGCTGCTCCTCGGTCGGCAGGCGCAGCGGGTCCTGGGGCGACCGGCCGAGGATCGAGGCGCGCAGGGACTGCGATACCTGATACCAGAGCGGCAGTTTGCGGTTCAGGACGATCGAGTCCGGGGCGAATGAGGTCACGAGCTATCCGTACCCGTCGGGAATGCTCAGTGCAACAAATGAGCCAGAGGGCCGGCACCGGCTGGGCCGACACCGGCTGGCGCGCCCCGCAGGTGAACGATCAGTGAAGCGGGCGGAAGTGGCGCTCAAGGCCCTGCCAGACGTCGTCGTAGCGCTGTTGCAGGTGCTCCGCCCGCGCCGCCTGCGCCGTGAGCGTCACCGGCCACCGGGTCTCGAACATGAACGCAAGCCCGTCGTCGAGCTTCTGCGGCCGCAGCTCGGCGGCGCTCGCCCGGTCGATACGTCTCCCGGTCCGGCCCGTGCGCCGACATCATGGTGTGCAGCGAGCCCCCGCCCGGCACGAAGCCCCCTTCCCGGCCGTTTTCGCGTCGTACGCGCCCTCGATCAGCCCCATGTACTCGCTCATCACGTTCCGGTGGAAGTACGGCGGCCGGAACGTGTCCTCGCCCACCAGCCAGCGCGGCGCGAAGACGACGAAGTCGACGCCGGCGAGGCCCGGGGTGTCGCTCGGCGAGGTCAGCACCGTGAAGATCGACGGGTCCGGGTGGTCGTAGGAGATCGTGCCGATGACGTTGAAACGGCGCAGGTCGTAGACGTACGGCACATAGTTGCCGTGCCAGGCGACCACGTCGAGCGGCGAGTGGTCGTACGTCGCGGTCCAGAGGTTCCCGCAGAACTTGTTCACCACCTCCACCGGGCCCTCGACGTCCTCGTACGCGGCGACCGGCGCCTCGAAGTCACGGGCGTTCGCAAGGCCGTTGGCGCCGATGGGGCCGAGCTCCGGGAGACGGAAGGGGGCCCCGTAGTTCTCGCACACATAGCCGCGGGCACAGGCGTCCAGCAGCTCCACACGGAAGCGCACCCCACGGGGGACGAGGGCGATGTGCGCCGGGCTCCACGCGCAGGCGCCCGAACTCGGTGTGCAGCAGCAGGCCGCCACGCTCGGGGACGATCAGCAGCTCGCCGTCGGCGTCGCTGAAGACGCGCTCCATGGACGCGTTGGCGTGATACAGGTGCACCGCCATGCCGGTGCGCTGCGTCGCGTCGCCGTTGCCGCCGAGGGTCCACAGGCCGCCGAGGAAGTCCGTGCCCTCGGGCGGCTTGGGCAGGGGGTTCCAGCGCAGGCGGTTCGGGTCGGGCACCGTCTCGGTGAAGGGGGCCGTGCGGACCGTGCCGTTGTCCGTGCGCGTGAACGCGGGGTGCGCGGCCGACGGGCGGATCCGGTACAGCCAGGAGCGCCGGTTGTACGCCCGCGGCTCGGTGAACGCCGTGCCGCTGAGCTGCTCCGCGTACAGCCCCAGGGGGGCGCGCTGGGGTGCGTTGCGGCCGAGTGGCAGCGCGCCCGGGACCGCCTCCGAGCTGTGCTCGTTGCCGAAACCGGAGAGACAGGTCAGTTGCCCGGCGGTCTTCCGCGCGTCCTCGCCCATGACGGCTCCCTCACGTTCTTGATTCCTCTGCATCACCGTAGGATTCAGTGGGGTGGTGCGCAAGAGGGCACCCGCACGACAAAGCGGGCTCCACGGTGAGCAGAAGCGGATCCGAGGAGGACGGGGACGGGGAGGACGGGGGGGACGGGGACGGGGGGCGGGGAGGAGGACGGCGGGGCCGAAGGGGCCGGGCCTCCTTGAGCCGCAAGAGCGAAACCTGACGGTCCGTGAGGCGTGGCGTCCCTACCGAGGAGCCCTATATGACAAAGAGTCAGACGAAAGCGCGATTTGTGTGACTATCACCTGACTCGGAGGTCTCGCATGTCCACTTCGCCGTCCCTCCCACGCCGCGCGGGCGCTCGCCCGCGCGGCCTCGCCCTTGCGGCGCTCACCGCCGCGGGCACCGCCCTCCTCGCCCCCTCGGCCACCGCTGCGGCTCCTGGCGACTACGGCGACGTCAAGTTCCATATGAAGGCGGACACGGACGTCAACCGGGCCATCAACCAGCCGAACTACTGCGACTTCCAGATGGAGGCCTACAGCTTCGACGTGGCCCAGGGCCTCACATGGACCATCGAACCGCAGCCCATGCGGGCGGGCAGCACCATCCTCTCCGGTCAGCTCGCTCTCTCCGGGGGAGCGGGACGGACCGAGGACTACACGCTGCCCGAGGGCCAGTACAAGCTCACCTGGAGGGTCATGAACGGCCTGGGAACGGGCAAGCAGAAGGTCTTCAAGGTCGACTGCCCGAACCGACCGGACCAACCGGACCGACCGCTGAGCGGCAGCCCGGCTGAGCCCGGCGAGCGGCACAGCCCGGACGAGCTCAACGAGCAGAGCAGTCCGGACGAGTTCGGCGAGAAGAACGGCCAGAAGGAGCTCAACGAGCAGACCAGTCCGGACGAGTTCAGCGAGCAGAACGGCCAAGACGAGCTCAGCGAGCAGACCAGCCCGGACGAGCTCAGCGAGCAGAACGGCCAGGACGAGCTCAGCGAGCAGAACAGCCCGGAGGAGCTCAACGAGTCGTCGGACAACCACAGCGAGCCCAGCGGACTGCCGAACGGCGGGCCTCCCGCGGGCGGCGGCGGCCTCGCGCCGCAGACGCAGGACTACACGCCGGTCGCGGGCGCGGTGGCCGCCGGCCTCACCGCGGTCGGCACAGCCGCGTACTTCGGGCTGCGCCGCCGTCGTCCCGATGGCGCGGCGTAGTCGCGCCCCGAGGCCCTGGTACCGGACTCGCGCCTACCGCCTGACACGGACGATCGTAGTGACCGTCTCGCTGGTGGTGGGCGGCGCCTGGTGGGTTCAGCACCACGGGCCCACCGACCCCGCCGGGGCCCGGCCCGACGCGCGCGGTGCCGGGGCACCGAGCGCGCCGGGCCCCCGGCGGGCCACCCCCACCGAGCCGGTCCCCACCGGCGGCGCGGCGGTGAACACGCCGCCGCCCCAGCCTCTGCCGCGATCCCGCGCGACGCTCCTCGCCGTCCCGTCCCTCGGCATCGAGGCACCCGTCATCGGCCTCGACCTCGACCGCAAACGCCGGCTGACCACACCTCCGGTGGACGACCCCGAACTGATCGGCTGGTACGAGGGCGGAGCCTCGCCCGGCGAGTCCGGCACGGCGGTCGCCGTCGGCCACCGCGACACGAGGAGCGGGGCCGCTGTCTTCATCTCACTCCACAAGCTCCGGCCCGGCCGTACCGTCGAGGCCCGCCGCGTGGACGGCCGCACCGCCGTCTACACCGTGGATACCGTGAAGACGTACGCGAAAACGCGCTTCCCCAGCAAGGAGGTCTACGGCACCCGGAACCGCCCCGAACTGCGCCTGATCACCTGCGGCGGCCGGTACGACAGGAAGGCCGGCTACGCGAGCAACATCGTCGTCTTCGCCCATCTGACGGCGGTCAAGAGGCCGACGGACATCGCGTGAGGCAGTCCGTGCGAGCAGGTGAGCCGGAGGCTCTGAGTACGCGGGTGAGTATTCCGGTGAGTATTCCGGCGGATGTGGTTCCGGCCACGTCCGCCGATTCTGGTGCGTATGAGTGAGACACTCGGTCAAACAGCAGTCCACCGCGGCCTTCTACGGCCAGGCGGTCGCCTCCTTCGGCGTCGCCATGGTGGCCACCGCCCTCGGCATCTTCAACCTGGAGGCCGACGCCTGGGTCCGCGGCCTTCCTGGCCATCGCCGTCCTCTACCTGGTCACCTCGGCCTTCACCCTCGCCAAGGTGATCCGGGACCGGCAGGAGGCCGGGCAGATCGTCAGCCGCGTCGACCAGGCCCGGCTGGAGAAGCTGCTCGCCGAGCACGACCCCTTCCAGAAGCTCTGACCTCGTGTCCCTACGGCCCTGAGCGGGCACTCTAAGCGGGCGCTCACCCCTCAGGGGTAGGGTGTTGGCTCTGCCGTGGGAAAGGGTGAGCGAGCGATGAGTACGGCGGAGGAGACGGTCGGCGGCGAGGCGCGGCCATGGGGCGAGGTCACCCCGGATGCGGCCCGGCGGCTGCTCGTCGCCGCGGTGGAGGCCTTCGCCGAGCGCGGGTACCACGCGACGACGACCCGTGACATCGCGGGCCGCGCGGGCATGAGCCCGGCCGCGCTCTACATCCACTACAAGACCAAGGAAGAGCTGCTCCACCGGATCAGCCGGATCGGGCACGAGAAGGCGCTCGACGTGCTGCGGACGGCCGCCGAAAGCGAGGGCGGTCCGGCCGAGCGGCTCGCCGAGGCCGTACGGTCCTTCGTACGCTGGCACGCCGTGCAGCACACCATCGCCCGGGTCGTGCAGTACGAGCTGGACGCCCTCGGCCCGGACGCGCGCGCCGAGATCGTCGACGCTGCGCCGACAGAACGACGCCGCCGTGCGCGGCATCATCGAGGACGGCGTGGCGGCGGGCGACTTCGACGTCCCCGATGTCAGGAGCACCACCATCGCCGTCCTGTCGCTGTGCATCGACGTGGCCCGCTGGTTCAACGTCGACGGACCGCGGACGCCGGACGAGATCGGCGCCCTGTACGCCGACCTCGTGCTCCGGATGGTGGGGGCCAAACGGGAGGCCGGTGCCCCGGGGCAGCGCCCCGCGGCGTAGCCGCATGCTGCGGCTCATCCACTCGTCGCACGGGGGTGCGGCATCCCGGCGCACCCCCGCCGCGGTGATGCGCTGCGGTTATGCCGACACGAGCGGCCTGGCCCGTGCGCGCCTGGCGTCCGCCAGGGCCTCGGGTGTCAGGACGGGGCGCGGCACCACGATGCCGCACTCCGTGCACACCGGGCCCGAGGACGGTTCGTGGGCCAGGTCGTACTTCCAGAGGAGGTGCTCGCCCTCGCACACCGGGCAGACCGTGCCCGGCTCGCGCTCCAGTGCGGAGATCAGCCGACGCAGCACCTCGGCCAGTGGTTCATGGGGGTGGAGCCGCGGGTCGTCGCACCATGCGACGCCGAAGCCCCCCCAGGTCAGCCGGTGCCAGTCGTCCATGCTGCCCGGCCTGCGCAGCCCGTCGTGTTTCTCCTTCTTGCGGCGCTGCGCGAACTCCCTCTCGTAGACGAGCCAGACGGAGCGGGCCTCCTCCAGCTCCTCCAGTGCGGCCACGAGCCGCGCTGGATCCGGGGAACGGTCCTCGGGACCGAACCCGGCCCGAGAGCACAAATGATCCCAGGTCGCCCGATGCCCGTACGGGGCGAACCTCTCAAGGCACTTGCGCAGCGAATAACGCCGCAGTGCCAGATCGCACCTCGGATCGCGCACCTGTCTCGCCAGACTTCGGAAACCGGCCATCGCCCTGCACCTCCGTCACACCTGTACCTCTGTACTTCGGTCACTGCGGCGTCGTCGTTCGGCTGTCGCGCGACGTTGCCGAAGAGACGTATCGACAGGCGATTTGGCTCCATCCGATTTCGAATGGCCCCCCATAAGCCGCCTGCCGAAGGGGACTTGGCCCCCTTCGCCCCTCAGTACTGAGGGAACTCCCCGCAGGTTCACGGAGTTCCTCAAGCGGGACCGCCGGAATCCTCGCCAACTCGGCCTCAGAGCCTGCCGGTCGGCGCCTGCCGGTCGGCGACGATCCCCAGGAAGCCGGAGAGCCGGAGAGCCGGAGAGCCGGAGAGCCGGAGAGCCGGAGAGCCGGAGAGCCGGAGAGCCGGAGAGCCGGAGAGTCCGAGGGGCCGCACGCCGCGGGCACAGGGCGCATGCGCCGAGGCGATCTGGCCGGAGGCCTCTCAGCCCGGCTGCGGGACCGGTTCGCGTTTCACGGGCACACCACCACGCGGCATCGCCGGGTGCATTCCCAGCAGCACGATGCCGGCCACGATCGCGGTGAGCCCGGCCGCCTCCCAGGCCAGCGCCCCGGCGTCGGCGCGCAGACGGTCACCGAGGAACCCCACCCCGCAGGCGATCCCGGCCAGCGGCTGGGCGGCCGTCAGCGCGGGCAGCGACATCCGCAGGGATGCCGTCTCGAAGGCGCTCTGCACCAGGATCAGGCCCGTGACGCCGAGGACGAGAACGCCGTACACCTGCCAGCCCGTCACGAGTTCCGTCCAGCCGCCCTCGGCGAACCGCTCCCCGCTGATCCGGGTGAGCGCGTCCTGGACGCCGTACAGCAGGCCCGCCGCGAGGGCCAGGAGCGTCGGCCCGGCGCTGAGGCGGGACCGCTTCGCGTACGTCGTGAGCAGCAGGGCGAGGCCCAGCATGACCCCGATGATCAGCCAGCGCCGGAAGGGGTCCGTGATCGCCTCGCCGCCCGTGGGCTGCCCGGCCACGATGAACGTGGCCACCCCGCCCGCGAGCAGCGTGAGGCCTGCCCAGCCCTGGCGGCCCAGCGGCTGTTTCGTCTGGCGGCGGGACAGCCACAGCGCGAAGAGGAGGTTGGTCGCGAGGAGTGGCTCCACCAGCGATATCTCGCCCTGGCCCAGCGCGACCGCGCCCAGGGCCATGCCGCACGCCATCAGCCCGATCCCGCCGAGCCAGCGCGGCACCCGCACGAGGTCGAGGAGCAGCCGGGGAGAGAGGAAGTCACCGAGCGGGGCGTGCGCGGCGGCCTGCTGCTGGAGCACGAAGCCGAAGCCCAGACAGCAGGCGGCACTTATGGAGAGGATCAGGACGAGAAGCGACACGCGGGGTACCTAGGGTCGTCGGACAGGGGGACATCGCGGACACCAGAACCCCCAAGACGCCCAAGACACCGGTCACACCGGAGGGGCCGGACGCACCGGAGGGGCCGGAAACACCGGAAACGCGGACCATCGGAGACTCGGACGTATCGGAAATATCCGATAAGATGCGATGTGTACTCCATCGACTGTACCGGCCCGCCCGAAGCCTGTCCGTGAGAACGGTCACATCCCGGCAGTCGGCAAGGGACAGGACAGGCATCACGGCTTGTCCGTCGGCCAGAAGCGGATCATGCGACCTGCGCGTTCACGAGGGGAGACGACCCTCCGGCCGCCGCTTCGTCCCTCTCCCCACGGAGTCCTCGACGGGCCCTCGACATGCGCGCATCCCTTCCCCTTACGCCGAGCCGCCGTTGGTGGGCGGATAGGCAGGCCGCGCCGGAATCCGCGCGTCCGGCGCCGCGGGCAGCGGCGGCAGCGCCGTCTCGCGCAGCCACGCCGTGAACAGGCCATCCAGCGGCTCGGCCGTGAAACGGGCGGCATGCGCGGTGAACGTTGCCGTGGTGACGGCGCCGCCCCGGTACTGCGCGGCCCAGCCGCGCAGCATACGGAAGAAGGCGTCGTCGCCCATCGCGCAGCGGACAGCGTGCAGGACAAGACCGCCGCGCTGGTAGAGCCGGTCGTCGAACAGCAGCTTGCGGCCGGGGTCGGCCAGGCACAGGTCCTGCGGCTGCGAGGACAGCAACCGGTGGGCGGCGGCGGCGAGTTGCTGTGCCGTAAGGCCACCCGAGCGCTCCGACCACAACCACTCGGCGTACTTCGCGAACCCCTCGTTCAGCCAGATGTGCCGCCAGTCGGCGAGGGACACGCTGTTGCCGAACCACTGGTGGGCGAGTTCGTGCGCCACCAGCCGCTCCGAGCCCCGCGCCCCGTCCACATGGTTGGCACCGAACAGCGACAACCCTTGAGCCTCGACGGGGACGTCGAGCTCCTCCTCGGTGACCACCACCGCGTACTCACCGAACGGATACGGCCCGAACAGCTCCTGGAACAGCTCCATCATCGCGGGCTGCCGCGCGAAGTCCCGCGAGAACTCGGGCAGAAGGTGCGCCGGAATGTGCCCGTGCTGCGGCACACCGCCCGGGCCCGGGTCACCGAGCAGCACCGTCTGGTACTTCCCGATCGACAGCCCGACGAGGTAGCTCGACGTGGGCGCCGACTGCTCGTACACCCAGGTGGTCGTGGACGCCTTCGTCGTACGGGTCAGCAGGCGACCGCCCGCCACCACCTGGTACGCGGACGGCGTGGTGAGGGAGATCTGGTACGAGGCCTTGTCGGCGGGCCGGTCGTTGCATGGGTACCAGGACGGCGCCCCGACCGGCTGGCTGGCCACCAGCGCCCCGTCCTCGAGCTCCTCCCACCCGATCCCGCCCCAGGGGCTGCCCACCGGCTTCGGGTTGCCCGACCAGTGCACCTCGACGGTGAAGGCGGCCCCGGCGCGCACCGGCTTCGCGGGGCGGACACTCAGCTTGCCGCCCCGGTGCGTGTAGTGCGGCGCCCGCCCGTCGACCCTGACCCGGCCGATCTTGAAGTCGGCGAGGTTCAGCTGGAACGCGGTGAGCGGGGCACGGCCCGCTATGGCGTTGATCCGGGCCGTACCCGACAGCCGGTTCGGCCCGGGGCGGTAGTCCAGCACAAGCTCGTACCGGTGCACCCGGTAACGAGGATCACCGTTGGCCGGGAAGTACGGATCCGGACCCACTGACTGCTGAACCGCCACTGCTGCGTCCGCTCCCTGCGCTGCGCTCGTACGACGTCCATCGTCCCCCGACGCCGTAGGGGCCGTCACACCGGGTGCCGCCCCGGCCGGAGCCCCCGCACCGGGCGCCCCCGCACCGGGCGACGTCATGCCTGGCGACGTCATACCGGGCGCCGCCATGCCTCGATCGGGTTGCCCAGCCAGCGCGTGTCGTCGGGCACGGACTCCGCGGCCATGACCAGGGACGCCGGACCCAGCGTCGTACGAGCCCCGACGACGCTGCCGGGCAGGACGATTCCGCCCGGGCCCAAGGTGGCGCCTTCACGGAGGACCACAGTATCCGTCCGCAAGATCCGGTCGTGGAAGAGGTGGGTCTGCAGCACACAGCCCCGGTTCACCGTGGCCCCGTCGCCGAGCGTCACCAGATCGCTCTCCGGCAGCCAGTAGCTCTCCACCCACACGCCCCTGCCGATCCGGGCACCGAGCCCGCGCAGCCACAGGTTCATCACCGGCGTACCCGGCACAGAGCCGGCCAGCCACGGCCCGGCCACCACCTCGACAAACGTGTCGGCCAGCTCATTGCGCCACACGAAAGAGCTCCACAGCGGATGCTCACCGCTGCGGTGCCGCCCCACCAGCAGCCACTTGGCGACGACGGACACGGCACCCGCGAGGGCGCCCGCTCCCAGCAGCACGACCCCGCACAGCAGCCACGCCCAGCCGCCCAGCGCGCTCAGTGCCGCCACCGTCAGCACCGCCAGCGCGGCCGAGCACAGCACAGGAACGATCCGGCACAGCTCCACCAGAGCCCGCGCCCACCGCAGCCGGGCCGGGGGCTCGTACGTCCGGCTCTGGTCACCGCCGGTCGCGTTGCGGGGCAACCTCACCGGCGGCAGCCCCAGATACGAGCTGCCCTTCTTCGCCTTCTTCGGCGTCGCCGACAGCACACCGACCAGCCCGCCGTCCGGCACGCTGCGCCCCAGCGCGGTCATCCCCGAGTTCCCGAGGAACGCCCGGCGCCCGATCTCCGCACGCCCGATCCGCATCCAGCCGCCGCCCAGCTCGTACGGCGCGGTCAGCGTGTCGTCCGCGAGGAACGCGCCGTCCCCGACCGTGGTCAGGCTGGGCAGCGCGAGCACGGTGGACACCTCGGCGCCCCGCCCGATCCGCATCCCCAGCAGCCGCAGCCACACCGGCGTGACCAGCCCGGCGTACAGCGGGAACAGCACCTCCCGGGAGCGGTCCATCAACTGGGTGACCGTCCAGGCCTGCCAGCCGACCCTGCTGTGCGTGGGATGCGTGCCCTCACGCAGACCCACGCTCAGCAGCCGTACGGCGACGAGCAGCAGCAGCGCGTACCCCGCGCCGAAGGCCAGGGTCGCCGGAACCAGCGCGAGCGCCGCACCCCGCAGCGCCTCACCGAGCCCGGCGTCCGGCGCCACGCACAGGCGCGCGGTGAAGAGCGCGGCGAGTCCCGCGAGCAGCGGCAGCGCACTGAGCCCGAACCCGGTGGCCCCGTACAGGCCCCGCCAGAACACGCCCCGCTCCGGCCGCTCCTTCGGCCAGTTCCGCTTCGCCTTGCCCAGCTTCACCGCAGGCGCCCCCGCCCACCGCTGCCCGGTGGGAACCTGCCCGGCGACGGCGGAACCGGGCGCGACCTCGGCTCTCTTGCCCACCCGCGCCCCCGGAAACAGCATGCTCCGCGTCCCGACCACCGCACCGGCCCCCACCCTGACCGGCCCGATCTCCAGCCGGTCACCGTCCAGCCAGTACCCCGACAGATCCACCTCGGACTCCACGGCCGCACCCCGCCCGAGCCTGAGCATCCCGGTCACCGGAGGCAGCGAGTGCAGATCCACATCGGCGCCGACCCTGGCGCCCAGCGCACGGGCGTACCGCTCCAGCCACGAACCGGTGAGCGCGGACACGCCGCTGAACCCGGCGAGCCGCTCGGCCGTCCACAGCCGCAGATGGACGCTCCCCCCGCGCGCGTAGCGACCCGGTGTCACCCCGCGCAGCAGCAGCCGCGCCCCGCCCGCGGCGACGGCCAGCCGCCCCGGCGGACTGAAGAACAGCAGAGCCCCGCCCGCCACGGCCCACCACGGAGCGGTCGGCAGCCAGGCGTACGACCCCCTCGCCCCCAGTACGTTCCCGAGGGCGGCCAGCGGCACCATCCAGCGCAGCCCGAGCAGCGTGAACAGCGGGAGGAGCAGGAGGAGTTGCAGCACTCCGGCCCGCACCGGCACCGGCTCGACGACCCGCCGGGACCCCTCGTCCTGCGCGGACTCCTCCAGGTGCCGGGCCAGCTTGCGCAGCGTGGGGTGCTGGTAGAGGTCGAGGACGGCCGCGCTCGGGTAGCGGGTGCGCAGCCGCGTCGTGAGCTGGGCGGCGGCGAGGCTGCTGCCGCCGACGGCGAAGAAGTCGTCGCTCGCGCTCGCCACGGCAATCCCGAGGACCTCGCCCCACTGCTCGGCGAGCCAGGCCTCCGTCCCGTACAGCTCCTCGGCCGGGCCACCGGTCCCCAGTCCCTCCAGCGGCCAGGGCAGCGCGTTCCGGTCGACCTTGCCGGAGGTACGGGTCGGCAGCTCGTCCACGGGCGCGAGAAGCGGAACCAGCGCGGCGGGCAGCTCCGCACGCAGCTTCTCGACGGCCGCCGCGTGATCCCAGCCCTCCTGGGTGACCACATAGCCGACCAGCAGCTGATTGCCGCTGCGGGCGGTGCGTACGGCGGCCGCGGCGCCCGCGACACCGGGCAGCGCCCCCAGCGCCGCGTCCACCTCACCGAGCTCGATCCGCCGCCCGCCGAGCTTGATCTGCTCGTCGGCCCGCCCGAGGAAGACCAGCCCCTCGGGCTCGGCGCGGACGAGGTCGCCACTGCGGTAGGCGCGCTCCCAGCCGAGCGCCTCCAGCGGCGCGTACTTCTCCGCGTCTTCTCCGCGTACTTCTCCGCGTCCTTCTCGGCGTCGAGATAGCGCGCGAGCCCCACCCCGCCGATCACGAGCTGCCCGCTGCCGCCCATCGGCACGAGCGCGCCGGCCTCGTCGACGACGGCCAGCTCCCACCCGTTCAGCGGCAGTCCGATCCGGACGGGCTCCTCGCCGCTCATCAGCGAGGCACAGGCGACGACGGTGGCCTCGGTGGGCCCGTAGGTGTTCCACACCTCGCGTCCCTCCGTCACCAGCCGCTGTGCCAGCTCGGGCGGGCAGGCCTCACCGCCGAAGATCAGCAGCCGTACGTCGCTCAGCGCCTCGGGCTCCCACAGCGCGGCCAGCGTGGGCACGGTCGAGACCACGGTGATCTCCTGCTCCACCAGCCAGGGCCCCAGATCGGCACCACTGCGCACCTGCGAGCGCGGCACGGGCACCAGACAGGCCCCGTACCGCCAGGCCAGCCACATCTCCTCGCAGGACGCGTCGAAGGCCACGGACAGCCCGGCCATGACCCGGTCACCGGGCCCGAGGGGCTCCTCGGTGAGGAACAACGCGGCCTCGGCGTCCACGAACGCGGCGGCGCTGCGATGGCTCACGGCCACACCCTTGGGTTTCCCGGTGGAGCCGGAGGTGAAGATGATCCACGCGTCGTGCCCGACACCGGGAGCGGCGGCCGGTGTCTCGCTCCGGCCGTGCACGGTCAGCTCGTGCCCGGCCCCGACGACGGCCCGTACACCGGCCTCCCCGAACACCAACTCGGCCCGCTCGTCCGGGTCCTCGGCGTCCACCGGCACATACGCGGCACCCGCCGCGAGCACGGCCAGGATCGCCACGTACAGATCATTGGTGCCCGACGGGACACGGATGCCCACCCGGTCACCCAGCCCGACCCCGGCGTCGGCCAGCCGCCGGCGCAGGATCTCCACCTCGGCGGACAGCGCGCGGTACGTGAGGCACGTGGTGCCGTCGTCCAGGGCGGGCTCGTTCGGGTACGACCGCACGGAGGCGTCGAAGACGTCGACGAGCGTGCGGGGCGAGGCAGCGGGCCCGGCGACGAAGCGGGCCGCGGTAGCGAACCCTTCGCTCAACTCGCCGTCGAGTAGCGTGAGATCGGGACTTTCATGTACCGCGGTCATCGGATCCTCACGTCTCGAACCCGGACCCTCCGGGGGCACCGGCGGGCCCACAGGGGTGCCTGGGGATGTTCCGTTCCGGCGCCGAACAAGCCCAATACTGTAGTGCTTGGGCGACTTAGGTGTGTCATATCAGTCGATCGGCGGCATCGGCGAGTCGATGGGAGAGTGCCAGGCTGCCTGCCGTGACCTGGGGCTTTTCCGGTACGGAGAGATATCGCCCACATTTCCCGGCGCGACGGGCGAGGGGGCCGGATCCGGTGACCTCGCCCGCCGGGCTCCGTCGAGACGAACGCCGTTGACGAGACGAACGCCGTTGAAACGACGAGCACCCGCGCCCGGCAAGGAGCCGGAAGCGGGTGCCGATTCCGCAGGCCCGGGAAAGGGCTGCGCGGGGGAGATGTGTGTCCGCAGATGTGTGTCCGAGGGGGGACTTGAACCCCCACGCCCGATAAAGGGCACTAGCACCTCAAGCTAGCGCGTCTGCCATTCCGCCACCCGGACAAGGTGTCTGTCGTGCGGGTTTCCCCGCGGCGACACAGGAAACTTTACCAGGCCGCCGAGGCCCCCTGATCACCTTCCCGTTCCCGTGTGAACGGTGTGTGACGGGCCGGGCCAGGTCTTGGGCGGCTGGGGGAGCGGAGAGAGGATGAGGGGGACCAGCCGGCGAAGACAGTGGGAGGAAACAGTGGGAGGAAGCAGCGTGAGCGAGACGGACACGACCAGACATGTCACCGGCGAGGACGAGGTCGTGGACCTCTGCCGCGAGCTCATCCGGATCGACACCAGCAACTACGGCGACCATTCGGGCCCGGGCGAGCGCAAGGCCGCCGAGTACGTCGCCGAGAAGCTCGCCGAAGTGGGGCTCGAGCCGAAGATCTTCGAGTCGCACCCGGGCCGCGCCTCCACGGTGGCCCGTATCGAGGGCGAGGACCCGTCCCGGCCCGCGCTGCTCCTCCACGGCCACACCGACGTCGTACCGGCTGACGCGGACGACTGGACCCATCACCCGTTCTCCGGGGAGATCGCGGACGGGTGCGTATGGGGGCGGGGCGCCGTCGACATGAAGAACATGGACGCCATGACGCTGGCGGTCGTACGCGACCGGCTGCGCAGGGGGCGGAAGCCACCGCGGGACATCGTGCTCGCGTTCCTCGCGGACGAGGAGGCCGGCGGCACGTACGGCGCCAAGCACCTCGTGCACAAGCACCCCGAACTCTTCGAGGGGGTGACCGAGGCGATCGGCGAGGTCGGCGGATTCTCGTTCACCGTGAACGAGAAGCTGCGCCTCTACCTCGTCGAGACCGCCCAGAAGGGCATGCACTGGATGCGGCTCACCGTGGACGGCACGGCCGGGCACGGCTCGATGACCAACAACGACAACGCGATCACCGAGCTGTGCGAGGCCGTCGGGCGGCTGGGGCGCCACACGTGGCCGGTGCGCGTGACGAAGACCGTACGGTCCTTCCTCGACGAACTCTCCGACGCGCTCGGCACCGAGCTCGACCCCGAGAACATGGACGAGACCCTCGCCAAGCTCGGCGGCATCGCCAAAATGGTCGGCGCGACCCTGCGGAACTCGGCGGCGCCCACCATGCTCGGCGCCGGCTACAAGGTCAATGTCATCCCGGGGCAGGCCACCGCCCACGTCGACGGGCGCTTCCTGCCGGGCCACGAGGAGGAGTTCCTCGCCGATCTCGACCGGATCCTCGGCCCGCGCGTGAAGCGGGAGGACGTCCACGCGGACAAGGCCCTGGAGACCGGCTTCGACGGCAAGCTGGTCGACGCCATGCAGAGCGCGCTGGGCGCCGAGGACCCGATCGCGCGGGCGGTGCCGTACATGCTCTCCGGCGGCACCGACGCCAAGTCCTTCGACGACCTGGGCATCCGCTGCTTCGGCTTCGCACCGCTGCGGCTGCCGCCGGAACTGGACTTCGCGGGCATGTTCCACGGTGTCGACGAGCGGGTGCCGGTGGAGGGGCTGAAGTTCGGGGTGCGCGTGCTGGACCGTTTCCTCGACGCGTCCTGAACACCCCTCGTGATCCGCTGGGTCTGTTGAACCCCTTGGGTCTGTTGGGTCCGCTGGGCCCGCTGAATTCGCACTGCCAGACCCTGAACCTCCTTTGTTTTGTCCTGAATTGGGCACTGAAACGAGACGGCAGTATTCGCCAGCGCGTACGGAGGCCGACCGGGATGGGTGAATGCGACCATCAGCTCGTAGCTCCATTACATCCTCCTCGTTACGGGTGATGTGATCCGCTGCTGGGGATCGCATTGCCAACAAGGAGGAATGATGATCAAGAAGGTCGTCGCTGCGGCGGCTGCCACTGGCGGTCTGGTTCTCGCGGGGGCGGGCCTGGCTGTTGCCCACTCGGGTGCTCAGGGTGCCACCGCGAACTCCCCGGGTATCGCTTCCGGCAACGTCGTTCAGGCGCCTGTGCACGCCCCGGTGAACGCCTGCGGCAACACGACCTCGGCGATCGGACTGCTGAACCCCACTTTTGGCAACACCTGCATCAACAACTGACGTTGTACCTCACCCCCGTGAGGGGTCTCCCCTCATGAGAGGTCTCACCTCATGAGGATCTGAGTCCGTCGGCCCCGGAGTGCGAGCCGTGCGCTCCGGGGCCGACCGGTCTTCCCGCAAGGTCCAAGTAAAAGTCGAAGGCTAAAAGTCGAAGGCAGGGAATTCAGCAATGCGACAGATCACCCGCAAGGGTCTGATGACTGTGGCGGCCGCGACGGGCGTCATCGCCGCGAGCGGCGGCTACGCGAGCGCCGACACCGGAGCACAGGGCTCCGCTTCCCACCCGTCCGGCGTGCTGTCGGGCAACTCGGTGCAGGTACCGGTGGACATCCCGGTCAACGTCTGCGGCAACACGGTGAACGTCCTGGGGGCGCTCAACCCGTCGGTCGGCACCAAGTGCGCCAACGAGAGCGACGGCAGCGGCTCCCACCACGACAGCCCCGGCAACGGTGGGTACGGCGACGACGGCTCCGGGAACGTGGCCTCCGGAAACAACGTCCAGGTACCGGTGGACATCCCGGTCAACGTCTGCGGCAACAGCGTGGACATCAGCGGGATCGGCAACCCCGCGACGGGCAACGACTGCGGCAACGACTCGGACGGGGACCACGAGAACCCCTCGGCCGAGCAGCCCGGCAACCCCGGGACCTCAAAGCAGCCGGGCCCCTCCGGTGACCGGGGTAAGCCGGGCGGTGACTCACGCCGGAACACCCCGGGCACGCAGACCGTCACCCAGCCCAAGGGCTCCGAACAACTCGCCGCAACCGGCAGTGAGATGCCGCTCGGTCTCGCACTGCCGGTGGGCGCGGGCGCGATCCTCGGCGGCGCCCTGCTCTACCGCAAGGCACGAGCGACGTCGTAGGGCAGCGACATCACCGAGCGAAACCAGTCAACAAGCCCCTCTCGCAGTGAACCGCTACGCGCTTCCCCTGGGGCGTGTGCGGCGGAGCGGGCCCCGCGTCGGCGGGGCCCGCTCCACATCAGTCGTCCTTCACTTGCCTGTCAGCCGCTCGCTCTCACCATGTGGCGCGTACCTGGCGGATGATCCGACGGCGCAACCGCACCCTGCGGCTGCCGTCGCGGAGCAGGCTGAGGCGATCCAGCTCCCAGTGACCGTACTCGGCGTGATCCGTCAGGAGACGTGTGGCCTCCTTGCGGGAGATCCCGCGCGGTACGTACATGTCGACAAATTCGTATTCCGGCATCGCATCTATTGTGCGGGCAGAGGCCCGGTACGGATAGCGTCTGCCCTATGTCTGATGCTGCGCAGCCCACCGTTGCCGAGGTACGCGCCGCCGCCGAGGCGGTCAAGACCGCGCTCGACCGCCATCTCACGGCCGTCGAGCGGAGGTCGGGCGAGGACGACCCGGCCGTCTACGAGGCGTTCAACGAGCTGGCCGCGGCCGCCGAGGAGTACGACGAACTGCTCTACGAGTGCTACGACGAGGTCACCCCGTTCGAGATCCCCGGTACCGAGGACATGCCCCCGTACACGGGCCCCGAGGAACCGAACGCGCTGAGCGTGCTGATCCGCCGGGACTACACGGTGGCGGAGCCGCAGCGACTGCTGGCCCAGGCCCAGCGGGTGGAGGCCGTGGAGGGCCCGGCGGAGGGGGCAGCGGAAGGGGTGGCGGGCACGGTGCACGGGGCGCTCGGTGTCCTGTTCGGCGAGTTCGAGCCGGACGAGATCGCCAGTCGGCACAAGGAGTTCGGCCTGGAGGAGAGCGACTCCACGCTGTGGGTGACCGCCGCGGACGAGCCCGCCGAGCCCGGGGAGTGGCTGGAGGCGCCTTTCGAACAGGCGGATCCGCAGCGGGTCGTGTGCCGCTTCGACGTCAGCGCCGTCTTCGACGGCGATCTGGACGGCGATCCGGACGACGACCTTTTCCCCGATTCAGCCTGATCTTGCGAGGAACCCCGGGGGTTCCTTGCCCGGGAGGAATTGCCTCCCTCGCCCCAGATCGCGCAGCGGTCCGAAGAGTCTCTCCGTATCCGCCTGCGAGCTTGCAAGGCACGAAAAGGCACGAAGCGGTGAGGGCTGCCCGGGACCTCCACTGGTCGCCGAGATCTCAACCGGTCGCCGGGCCCTGGGCCTTGAGCAGAGCGGGCAGTCGGGTCGTACGGGCTTTGGCGGGGACCTCGGCCACGGCGCGGGGGAGTGCCTGCTCCACGCCGTGCACCACGGACAGATGGCGCTCGGCGCGGCCGAAGGCCGTGTAGACCCAGGGTCGGCTCAGGGCCTGGGCGGCATCACCGGGCAGCACCACGACCACGGCGGGCCACCGCTGTCCCACGGCCTGGTGCGCGGTCAGCGCCCACCCGTGCCGTACGGTCTGCTCCACCCGTTCCTTCGGTACGACGAGGGGGGCGCCCTCACACTCCAGGTGCAGCCCGTCGGCGTCGGCCTTCACCACGCGGCCTGGCACCGTACGGCCCGGCGTCGGGGAGTACGCGACCCGGTCGCCGGGGTCGAAGCCGCCGAAGCGGCCCGGGCCGGGGTTCAGCCGCTCCTTGAGCGCGGTGTTGAGCGCGCGCGTGCCGACCGCGCCGCCGTGGCCCGGCGTGATGACCTGCGTCTGCTCGGCGGGAACCCCGATCGCCCGCGGCACCGAGTCCACGACGAGCTGCACGGTCCGGTGCACCGCCTCACCAGCGTCCCGTACCGGCACGATCACGACCTCCTTGCCGGGCGCGTCGACCTGGTTCAGTTCACCGATCCCGATACCGGAGACCAGCTCGCCGACGGGCCCGGGATCGGGCGTGCGTGAGGCGACCTGCGGGCAGACCTGAGCAGCGAGCAGATCCGCGAAGACCCGGCCGGGCCCCGCGGACCACAGCCCCCCGGGATCGCCGCTGAGCACCAGCCGCGCCCCGTCGGGCAGCGACTCGGCGAGCACGGCCGCCGCCTCGACATCGAGCTGGGGGGCGTCGAGCACGACGAGGAGGTCGAGATCCAGCGCCCCGTCCGCGTCCCGTCCGGGCCCTTCGGTACCCGCCACGAGTCCGGCCACGGTGGCCACAGCTCCGAGGACCTCACTTTTCGCGTCGGCGAGCAGTGCCGCGAACCTCTGCCGGCCGTCCGTGCTGTGCGTGGCGGCGTATGCGCGCAGGCCGAGTGCGCGGGCGGCAGCGACCAGGGCCGCGGGCTCCGCGCGGGATGCCTCGCCGCCGGTGTGCAGCACCAGACCGTGCCCGGCCACTGTGCGGATCAGCTTGGCGGCGGAGCGCGGGGCCGATGCGGCGGCCCCCTCCCAGTCGGCTGCCGAACCGTTCTCCTTGGGTGCCGAGTTGATCAGCCGGGCCAGACCGTCAGCGAGGCTCTCCTCAGCCAGGGCGTACCGCTCCAGGCCGATGAGGACGCGGACCGGCCGCTCCTCGGACTCGTCGGGGGCCAAAGCGGCCTCGTCGAGGGCGTCCTGGAAGACCAGGGCGTCCCCCTCCGCGAGTGCGCTCTGCACGGCCGCGTCCGGGTCCGGCACCGAGCGCCGGGCGAGCGCGTCGGTCAGGGCCGGGACCTCCAGGGCAGTGTGACCCGCGAGCGCCGCCTGCTCCAGCAACCACCCGGTGACCGCCCGGCCCCGCCGCTCGTCGCCGGGCCCGCACTCCGCCCCGAGCAGCGCTCGCGCGAACCCGTCGGCCTGCTCGGGACGCACCCCGGAGATGCGCAGCAACTGCCAGGGATCCGCGTGCAGTTCAGCATCCGCGCCGCCGCCGAGCACGGCGGCGGCCTGCGGCGCGAGGGACTCGGGGGCGCCGCCCTCCCTCAGTACGGCACGCACGGCCCCGATGACCTCGCGCGCGGGCGCCGCAGGGGCCACGGGGGCGGCGGGGGCGGCGGGGGCCGGCGGGGCCTGGGGCTGGGGGCGCCGCACCGGCTCGGGCGCGGGCCCGCGCGGAGCCGACTCGGGCGCACTGAATACCGCGGTAACCGGCTTCTGTCCGCTCTCCACAGCCCGTACGGCCGCGAGGAGATCGGCGGCTGCCCCGCTGAGCTTGCCCCCGCTCTCGATCGGCCCCTGCTTCTCGGCCTTCCGCTGCTCGATCCGCTCCTGTTCCACGCGCTGAGCCGCCAACTCGGCCTCGGCCTCGGACTTTTCGGGCGCGCCGGAGGAGGACGGGGCACCGGTGTCGGAATGCCCGGTGTCGGAATGCCCGGTGTCGGAATGCTCGGTGTCGGAATGCTCGGTTTTGCACCCACTCGCGGAGGGAGGCGCGTCCTCTCCCGCCTCTGTGGCTCCCGTGTCGTCACCGACGTCGACCCGGGCCCCCGCCCGGGCAGCCTCGGCCCCTTTGCCGGGCACCCCCCTGCCCTCGCCCGAAGGGGCCCCCTCGCCCGGTCCCCCCGGCTCGGCCGTCTCCGGGTTCTCGGGTTCCGTCCTCACAGCGTGCTCCAGTTGTGATCGGGATAGCGGTGCACGGGCGCCGACACGTCGTCGAGCGCCCGGCAGATCTCGTCAGGAAGACTAAGGGCCTCCACTGACAATGCCGCCGTGAGCTGCTGCGCGTTGCGCGCACCGACGATCGGCGCGGCCACGCCGGGGCGGTCGCGGACCCAGGCGAGGGCCACCTGGAGTGGGGTCACGGCGAGACCGTCCGCCGCCGTCTGTACGGCGTCCACGATGCTGCTCGCCGTCTCGTCGAGATACGGGGCGACGAAGGGGGCCAGATGCTCCGAGCCGCCCCGTGAGTCCGCAGGGGTGGAGCGGCGGTATTTGCCGGTCAGCACCCCGCGTCCCAGCGGCGAGGACGGCAGCAGGCCGATCTCCAGGTCCAGGGCCGCGGGCAGCACCTCCCGCTCCACGCCGCGCTGGAGCAGCGAGTACTCCATCTGCGTACTGGCCAGCCGGGTACGCATGCCGGGTGCCGCCAGCTGCCACGTCGCGGCCTTCGCGAGCTGCCACCCGCAGAAGTCGGATACCCCGGCATAGCGCGCCCGACCGCTGCTGACCGCCAGGTCGAGTGCCTGAAGCGTTTCTTCCAGAGGGGTCCCGGTGTCGTAGGCATGGACGTGCCACAGATCCACGTAGTCCGTGCCGAGCCGGGCCAGGGAGGCGTCCAGCGCGGAGAGCAGATGGCCGCGCGAGCCGTCGACGCGACGGTCGGGGTCCGGCACACTGCCCGCCTTGGTCGAGATGACCAGGTCCCGGCGCGGCACGAGCCCTTCCATGAGCTGTCCGAGCAGATACTCGGCCTGCCCGTCCCCATACACGTCCGCCGTGTCGACGAGGGTCCCGCCCGCCTCCCAGAACGCCTTCAGCATGTCCGCGGCGTCGTGCTCGTCCGTATCACGTCCCCAGGTCAGGGTGCCGAGACCGATCCGGGACACACGCAGGCCGGTACGGCCGAGATGCCTCTGCTTCATGAACGCGACACTACTGTCCGGGGCCGACCGTGCGGGACGCCTGTGGACAACCGGTTTCTCCGCACCCGCTCCCGCACCGGAGACCGCCCGGAGACCGCCCTGCGGCCCGTCCCATGAGGCGGTTCCCCCCGGCCGAAACGGACCGCCGGCCGCCCCGAGCCCGCCCCCCACTGACGGCCCCGCGCGCTAGTGTCGACGCCACAAGGGACGTTACTGATCAGTAAGGGGAATGGGCCATGCAGCTCGGGATCAACCTCGGCTACTGGGGTGCCGGAAGGGACGCGGACAATCTCGCCGTGGCCCAGGAGGCCGACCGGCTCGGCTACGCCGTCTGCTGGGCCGCCGAGGCCTACGGCTCCGACGCGGCCACCGTACTCACCTGGGTCGCCGCCCGGACCGAGCGCATCGACGTCGGCTCGGCGATCTTCCAGATCCCGGCCCGCCAGCCTGCGATGACCGCGATGACCGCCGCCACCCTCGACTCGCTCTCCGGCGGCCGTTTCCGCCTCGGCCTCGGTGTCTCCGGACCCCAGGTCTCCGAGGGCTGGTACGGAGTGAAGTTCGACAAGCCCCTCGCCCGCACCCGCGAGTACGTCGAGATCATCCGCAGGGCCATGACCCGGGAGCGCCTCTCCTACGAAGGCGAGCACTGGACCCTGCCCCTGCCCGGCGGCCCGGGCAAGCCCCTCAAGCTGACCGTGCACCCGCGGCGCGAGCACATCCCGCTCTACATCGCCGCGATCGGCCCCAAGAACCTGGAGCAGACCGGCGAGATCGCCGACGGTGCCCTGCTCATCTTTCCCTCGGCCGCCCACCTGGAGGACACGGCCCTCACGTACCTGCGCGCGGGCCGGGAGAAGACCGGCAAGACCCTCGACGGCTTCGACGTCTGCCCGACGCTCCCCCTCGCCGTCGGCGACGACAAGGACGTGGCCCTCCTCGCCGACACCTTCCGCCCTTACACCGCGCTGTACGTCGGCGGCATGGGCAGCCGCAAGCAGAACTTCTACAACCAGCTCGCCCAGCGCATGGGATACGAGAAGGAGGCCGCCGAAATCCAGGACAAATACCTGTCCGGCGACAAGCAGGGCGCCGCGGCGGCCATCCCGCACAAGCTGATCGACCAGACCACGCTGCTCGGCTCCGTGGACCGCATCGCCGACCGGATGAAGGTCTACGCCGATGCCGGGGTCACCACGATCACGCTGGCGCCCGCGGGCTCCACGCTGGAGGAGCGGATCACCTCGCTCCGGGCCGGCTCCGAGGCCCTGGAGCGGGCCGGGCTCGCGTAAGGACAGCGGGAGGCTTTCGTGGCCACGGTGGGGGCTCGGCGTCTTCCCCGCCACGGCCGTCACCGGACACAACGCCCCGCCGCACCGCTTGGTTACGCGCACCGCTCCGCTTGGTTGCGTGCCTCTCGGACCGGTGGTAACAGGGCCTCTGGGATCGGGTGCTCACAGGTCCTTCGGACCGGGGGGTAACGGCTCCCTTCGGACCGGGTTCTTCCGTGCTCCCCGGACGCTCCCGGTCCATGGTTCGGCGGATTTGTCCGACACAGGTGTTGCCGCACCCTTGTCACCGCATTTGACTCGTTCTCTGCGGAACCCTGCAGAGAGGTGCCACAGATGCTTTCGGCCAAGAGTCTGTTCCAGGAGATCCTCGGCAACGACGAGTCGTTCCGGCTGTTCTGCTCCATCGCCGCCAGCGGGGAGTCGCAGGGCGGCTGGGAGAACGCCCGTATCGCCGCGCTCGTCCCGCAGAGCGAACGCGCACTCGCATCCAAGATCACCCGCCACGGCGCCGACGAGGACAAGCACGGGCGCATCTTCACCGCCCTCATGAAGAAGCGCGGCCTCGAACCCGTCGAGGTCCCGCCCGCCACCGACTACACCATGCTCCTGGAGAAGAACGGCATCGGCCTCGCCCACGAGAAACTCAAGAGCGACCAGCCACTCACCGTCCGGGACATCGTCATCTACCTCGCGCACAGCAGGGTCACCGAACAGCGCGCCTCCGAGGAGATGCAGCTCCTCCGCAAGCACTTCGCCGACCACCCCGGCCTCGGCCGCGCGGTCAAGATGATCTCCAACGATGAGGACAACCATCTCGCGTACTGCCACGAGGAGCTGCTGCGCTTCGCGGCCACGGGCCACGGCCGCATGATCCAGCGCACCCTCCGCGAGTGCGCCCTCGCCGAGATCCGCATCTACCGGGACGTCAGCCTCGCCGTGATGGCCACCATGGGGCGCATCCTCGGCTGGTCCAGAGCCAAGGCAGCCGTCCTCGCCGTGGGCATCCACGCCGTCTACCTGTACGAGCGGCTCGGCGGCTGGCGTCGCATGGTCTCCCTGAAGATGCCCGAACACCGCGACGCCCTGGGCGGACCGGCGAGCGCGGCACCCGAGTTCGCGTAGTTCGGCAGCCGCACGCGGCAGCACCTCACCGGCACGCGCGCGGGGGAGCACGAAACGGCCTCCACGCGCGCGGGGACGAGGAAAGACAGCGAAACCCGGTGCGCCCTTCAGGTACCGAAAACCCCCGTCGACGCTCCGCGTGACCCCTTTAGGCTGGGCCGCATGCCCACGCTGATCCTTGTCCGGCATGGACGGTCCACCGCCAACACCTCGGGGGTGCTCGCCGGGTGGACACCCGGCGTCGCCCTCGACGAGCGCGGGGCCGCGCAGGCCGCCGCGCTGCCCGGGCGCCTCGCCGGGCTGCCGATCTCCGAGGTGGTCACCAGCCCGCTGCAGCGCTGCCACGAAACGATCCGGCCACTCCTCGACGCCCGCCCCGAGCTCAGCCCGCACACCGACGAGCGGATCGGTGAGGCCAGGTACGGCGACTGGTCCGGCCGCAAGCTCGCCGAGCTCACGGACGAGCCGCTGATGGAGGTCGTCCAGGCACATCCCTCGGCGGCCGAGTTCCCCGGCGGCGAGTCGATACGGGCCATGCAGGCGCGGGCGGTGGAGGCCGTACACGAGTGGAACGCGCGCGTGGAGCGCGCTCACGGAGCCGGCGCCGTGTACCTCATGTGCTCGCACGGCGACGTCATCAAGTCCCTCGTGGCGGACGCGCTCGGACTCCATCTCGACCTGTTCCAGCGGATCTCCGTGGAACCGTGCTCCCTCACCGCGATCCGTTACACCCGGCTGCGGCCGTTTCTCGTCCGCCTCGGCGACACCGGGGATTTCTCGTCTCTTGCCCCGAGCGAAGAAGCCCAGAGCCCGGACGCTCTGGTCGGAGGTGATACGGGCGCATCGTGATCGTCAACCGCAGTAGGGTGAAGCGGTCGCAGCGGTAGCGCACGTGTCAGCACGTCAGCAGCCGCGGCGGCCGGACCCGCCATCGATTCCCATGGAGACAGGACGTGTCCCGTCAGGTGTTCCTCTACGACCCCCCGGACCGCTTCGTGGTCGGTACGGTCGGGCTGCCCGGGCGCCGTACCTTCTTCCTGCAGGCCTCCGCAGGGCAGCGCGTCACCAGCGTTGCCCTGGAGAAGACCCAGGTGGCCGCGCTCGCCGAGCGTATGGACGAGTTGCTTGATGAGGTCGTACGGCGTAGTGGGGGCAGCGCCGCTGTTCCGGCCGTGGCCCCCGCCGAGATCGCCGACACAGCTCCGCTGGAGGCACCGATCGAGGAGGAGTTCCGGGTCGGCACCATGGCGCTGGCCTGGGACGGTGACGAGCAGCGCATGATCGTCGAGGCACAGGCCCTGGTGGAGCTGGACGCCGACTCCGACGAGGACCTGGCCGAGGCCGAGGAAAGACTGCTCCAGGACGAGGAGGGCGGGCCGCCGATGCTCCGCGTCCGGCTCACCGGCGCCCAGGCCCGGGCCTTCACCAAGCGCGCCCTCGACGTCGTCAACGCGGGGCGCCCGCCGTGCCCGCTGTGCAGCCTGCCGCTCGATCCGGAGGGACACGTATGCCCGCGCCAGAACGGATACCGTCGCGGAGTGTGACGTCCGCCGAGCTCCTCGCCAAGGGCGAGCTGTCCGTGCGTGGCCGTATCCATGAGGCGTCCAACACGGTGCTGTACTGCGCGGTCACGTATGAGAGTCATGAAGCCGCCTGCGTCTACAAGCCCGTTGCCGGGGAGCGGCCTCTGTGGGATTTCCCCGACGGGACGCTCGCACAGCGCGAGGTCGCGGCGTACGAGGTCTCCGAGGCGACCGGCTGGAGGCTCGTACCGCCCACCGTGCTGCGCGACGGGCCGTACGGCGAGGGCATGTGCCAGCTGTGGATCGAGGGGAAGCCGGGCGCTGAGCTGCTGGCCCTCGTCGATGGGGAGGAGCCGGGGGAGGGCTGGAAGGCGATCGGGTTCGCCGAGGTCGGTGCCGGGAGGACGGCTCTCCTCGTGCATGCCGACGACGAGCGGCTGCGGCGGCTCGCCGTGCTCGACGCGGTCATCAACAACGCCGACCGCAAGGGCGGCCACCTGCTGCCGGCCGACGGGGACCGCCTGTACGGCATCGACCACGGCATCACCTTCAACAGCGAGAACAAACTGCGCACCCTGCTGTGGGGCTGGGCGGGGGAGCCCCTCACGGCGGAGGCGGTCGAGGTGCTGACATCCCTGCGGACGGCGCTGGGCAAGGGCCGGCCGCTGGCGGCGAAGCTGACGGAGCTGATCACCGAAGCCGAACTCGACGCCACACGCGCGCGTGTCGACGTGTTGCTCACCTCGGGCAAACACCCCGAGCCGAGCGGCGAGTGGCCGGCGATCCCGTGGCCGCCGGTGTAGCGGCCCGGGGGACGTACGCGTGGAGCGGGCCCGGGGGACGTACGCGTGGAGCGGGCCCGGCGGACGTACCTGGGGAGCGGGCCCGGCGGACATACTGCGTGAGCAGCACAGCGGACGGAATCGCGCAACAGTGCCTTCCCTGCCATCCGTCCCGCTCCGGTTCGTAGACGGAACTTCCGTCCGGTTAGGCTCATGACATGTATGCCTGGCCCGCTTCTGAGGTCCCCGCCCTTCCCGGCACGGGCCGCGACCTCCGGATCCACGACACCGCGACCGGTGGGCTCGTCACCCTCACCCCCGGTCCCGTCGCCCGTCTCTACGTCTGCGGGATCACTCCCTACGACGCGACCCACATGGGTCACGCGGCGACCTACAACGCGTTCGACCTCGTCCAGCGCGTGTGGCTCGACACCAAGCGGCAGGTTCACTACGTGCAGAACGTCACCGACATCGACGACCCGTTGCTGGAGCGCGCGCAGCGGGATGACATCGACTGGGTGGCCCTCGCCGAGAAGGAGACCGCCCTCTTCCGCGAGGACATGACCGCCCTGCGGATGCTGCCCCCGCAGCACTACATCGGAGCCGTCGAGGCCATACCCGGGATCGTTCCGCTCGTCGAGCGGCTGCGGGACACCGGTGCCACGTACGAGCTCGAAGGGGACATCTACTTCTCCGTCGAGTCCGACCCCCACTTCGGAAAGGTGTCCGGTCTCGACGCCGCCACCATGCGGCTGCTGTCCGCGGAGCGCGGTGGTGACCCGGACCGCCCGGGCAAGAAGAACCCGCTCGACCCGATGCTCTGGATGGCCGCGCGGGAGGGCGAGCCCAGCTGGGACGGCGGCTCGCTCGGCCGTGGTCGGCCCGGGTGGCACATCGAGTGTGTGGCCATCGCCCTCGATCATCTGGGCATGGGCTTCGAGGTGCAGGGCGGGGGTTCGGATCTCACCTTTCCCCACCACGAGATGGGCGCCTCGCACGCGCAGGTGCTGACCGGCGAGTTCCCCATGGCCAAGGCGTACGTCCACGCCGGGATGGTCGCCCTCCACGGCGAGAAGATGTCGAAATCGAAGGGCAACCTCGTCTTCGTGTCCAGGCTGCGGCGCGACGGAGTCGACCCCACGGCCATACGGCTCGCGCTGCTCGCCCACCACTACCGCGCCGACTGGGAGTGGACCGACCAGGTCCTCGAGGATGCCGCCGCCCGGCTCGACCACTGGCGCTCCGCGGTGTCGCGGCCCGACGGACCGCCTGCCGAGACGCTCGTCGAGGAGCTCCGCGAGGCCCTCGCGCACGACCTGGACGCCCCCGCCGCGCTCGCCGCCGTCGACCGCTGGGCCACACTCCAGCGGGAGCAGGGCGGCACGGACGAGGGCGCGCCCGGTGTCGTATCACGGGCGGTGGACGCGTTGCTGGGCGTGGCGCTGTGACGTAACGGTCCCGCACAGGAGTCGGAGGCGCTCCCTGAGGACTGCTCATGCCCGGCCCACCACCACGCCGACACCGGACACGACGTACGCCGTGGTCGCCGGGGAGCGCTGACACCGGGACGGGGAGAACACCGGGACGGGGAGACACCCGGTCACCGAGTAACACCCGGTCACCGAGTAACACCCGGTCACCGAGTACACAGGGGCGCTGAGTACGTGGGGGCGCTGCGACGTGGGCACCTCCCCCTGCGTCGGTCAGTCCTCCGATGTGTCCTCGTCGTCGGTCTCCGGCCGCTGCGGCTTCGGCGGGCGCGTACGGCCGCCGGGGGGGTCCCGTAGGTACGGCGTACTGTCGCTGCCGTCCGCCGTGGCGTGTCCGCCCGCAGCCGGGCCGGCCGGCCCGGGCGGCCCGTTGAGGTCCCGTTTGCGCAGATAGCGTTCAAACTCGCGGGCGATCGCCTCTCCCGATGCCTCCGGCAGCTCGGCGGTGTCCCGGGCCTCCTCCAGTGTCTGCACGTACTCGGCGACCTCGCTGTCCTCGGCGGCCAACTGGTCCACACCCACCTGCCACGCGCGCGCGTCCTCGGGCAGCTCGCCCAGCGGGATGCGCATGTCGATCAGGTCCTCCAGGCGGTTGAGCAGGGCCAGCGTCGCTTTCGGGTTCGGCGGCTGCGACACGTAGTGCGGTACCGCCGCCCACAGGCTGACCGCCGGTACGCCCGCGTGCGTGCACGCCTCCTGGAGGATGCCGACGATGCCTGTGGAGCCCTCGTACTTGGTCTCCTCCAGGTCCATCCGCCCGGCCAGGTCCGGGTCGGACGTGGTCCCGCTGATGGGAACCGGACGTGTGTGCGGAGTGTCGCCGAGCAGGGCACCCAGGATGACCACCAGCTCCACCCCCAGCTCGTGGGCGAAGCCCAGCAGCTCGTTGCAGAACGACCGCCACCGCATGGACGGCTCGATGCCGCGCACCAGCACCAGATCCCGGGGCTTCTCACCGCCGACCCGGACCACCGACAGCCTTGTCGTCGGCCAGGTGATCTTGCGGACGCCGCCGTCCATGAACACCATGGGGCGGTTCACCTGGAAGTCGTAGTAGTCCTCGGCGTCCAGCGCCGCGAACACCTCGCCCTTCCATTCCCTGTCCAGATGCGCGACCGCGGTGGAGGCGGCGTCGCCGGCATCGTTCCAGCCCTCGAACGCGGCCACCATGACCGGGTCGATCAGCTCGGGAACCCCCTCGAGCTCGATCACCCAGCGCCTCCTTCCGACGTGCCCTCGTGTACTCCCCAACCTTACGGCGTGGGGCGGGGGCCTCCGCATCCCCCTCGTATGAGGGAGTGGCCGGAACACTGCCCCGTCTCCTCCTCCTCTTTCTCCTCGTCAGTTCTCGTTTCTCCTTGTCAGTTCTCGTCAGTTCTCGTCAGTTCTCGTCGGCTTCGTCGGCGAGCCAGCCCATGGTCCGCTCGACGGCCTTGAGCCAGTTCTTGTACTCACGGTCGCGGTGCTCCGCGTCCATGCGGGGGGTCCACTCGGCGTCCCGGCGCCAGTTCCGGCGCAGGTCGTCGGTGCTGTTCCAGAAGCCGACGGCGAGACCGGCGGCGTAGGCGGCGCCGAGGCAGGTGGTCTCGGCGACCATCGGGCGCACCACCGGGGCGTCCAGAAAGTCCGCGAGGGTCTGCATCAGCAGGTTGTTGGAGGTCATGCCGCCGTCGACCTTGAGCGCGGAGAGCCCGACGCCGGAGTCCTTCGTCATGGCGTCGGTGATCTCACGGGTCTGCCAGGCCGTGGCCTCCAGGACGGCACGGGCCAGGTGTGCCTTGGTGACGTACTGGGTGAGGCCGGCGATCACACCGCGGGCGTCGGAGCGCCAGTACGGGGCGAACAGGCCGGAGAAGGCCGGCACGAAGTACGCGCCGCCGTTGTCCTCGACCGAGAGTGCCAGCGTCTCGATCTCGGAGGCGGTGGAGATCAGGCCCATCTGGTCGCGCATCCACCGCACCAGTGAACCGGTGACGGCGATCGAGCCCTCCAGGGCGTAGACCGGCTTCTCGTCGCCGATCCGGTAGCCGACCGTGGTCAGCAGGCCGCTGTACGAGTTGATGATCTTCTCGCCGGTGTTCATCAGCATGAAAGTGCCGGTGCCGTACGTGGACTTGGCCTCACCCTTGGCGAAACAGGTCTGGCCGAACAGGGCGGCCTGCTGGTCGCCGAGCGCGGAGGCGACCGGGATACCGCCGAGCAGGTCTCCGAGCTTGCCCCCGGTGATCTCGCCGTACACCTCGGCGGAGGAGCGGATCTCGGGCAGCATCTGCTTCGGCACGCCGATGGAGGCGCAGATCTTCTCGTCCCACTCCATGGTGTGGAGGTTCATGAGAAGGGTGCGGGAGGCGTTGGTGACGTCGGTGACGTGGTGCCCGCCGTTGACCCCGCCGGTCAGGTTCCAGATGATCCAGCTGTCCATGGTGCCGAACAGGATGTCGCCCGCCTCGGCGCGCTCGCGCAGGCCTTCGAGGTTGTCCAGCAGCCAGCGGGCCTTGGGACCGGCGAAGTAGGAGGCGAGGGGAAGGCCGGTCTCGCGGCGGAAACGGTCCTGGCCGCCCGCGGCGGAACCGCTGCCCTCTGGAGCGCGGCCCAGCTCCTTGCAGAGAGCATCGGTGCGGGTGTCCTGCCAGACGAGGGCGTTGTGAACGGGCTCACCGGTGTTCTTGTCCCAGAGCAGCGTGGTCTCGCGCTGGTTGGTGATGCCGATGGCCTTGATGTCGTCACGGGTGAGGCCGGCCTTCTCGAGAGCTCCGGCCACGACCTCCTGGACGTTGGTCCAGATCTCGGTGGCGTTGTGCTCGACCCAGCCCGGCTTGGGGAAGATCTGCTCGTGCTCCTTCTGGTCGACGGCGACGATGCGGCCCTCGCGGTCGAAGACGATGCAGCGGCTGGAGGTGGTGCCCTGGTCGATGGCGGCGATGAACGGCCCGTGGCCGTGGGAAGCGATGCCGGTGGGGGTGTCGGTCACGGTGTGCTCCTGGGCTTTTTTGTGGGCGAGTGGCTGTCGGTACGGCCGGTACGGCGCGAAGGTGCTTGGCGGAATGCTCTCAGCGATGCTGGCCGTGTGATGCGTGGCGTTACGGTGCTGTGGCGCCGTGGTGCCGTGGCGCTCTCAAGCAAAGGCGACGTTGTAGAGACCCGCGGCGATCGCGCCGCCGATCAGTGGACCGGCCACCGGGATCCAGGCGTAACCCCAGTCGGAGCCGCCCTTGTTGGGCAGGGGCAGCAGGGCGTGCGTGATCCGCGGACCGAGGTCACGGGCCGGATTGATCGCGTAACCGGTCGGGCCACCGAGCGACAGGCCGAGGGAGACGACCACGAGGGAGGTGATCAGGGCGCCCAGCGGGCCGAGACCCTTGCCGCTGTCGTTCAGGCCCTGGGTGAGGACCGCGAGGACGAGGACGAAGGTACCGATGATCTCGGTGGCCAGGTTCTGGGCGACGTTCCGGATCTCGGGGCCGGTGGAGAAGACACCGAGCACGGGGCCCGCGCCTGCCTCCTGCGCTTCGACGGCCTTGGTCCTGGTGGCCTGCGCGGTCCTGGTGGCCTGCGCGCCCGGGCCGCCGACGATCTCGTGGTCGGTGAGGTGCGCGTGGAACTGGCCGTGGTACGCGACCCAGACCAGCGCGGCACCGGTCATCGCGCCGAGCATCTGGCCCGCCCAGTAGGCCGGGACGTCGCTCCACTCGCCGTCCTTGAGCGCGATCGCGAGGGTCACAGCCGGGTTCAGATGGGCACCTGAGAGAGGGGCCGAGGTGTAGGCCGCCGTCAGAACGGCGAAACCCCACCCGAAGGTGAGGGCGAGCCAGCCGGCGTGACGGGCCTTGGAAGCCTTCAGCGTGACGGCGGCGCACACGCCGGTGCCGAGCAGGATGAGTAGGGCAGTGCCGATGGTCTCGCCGATGAAGATGTCAGAGCTGGACACCCGCGACTCCTTTGTCCTTCGTCCAGGGAAGGCGAACCCCGGGTCCCTCCGGTGGTCCGCCCCCTCGGGATGAGAGCGATACCGGGTCTTGGCGTTGCCGCACGCTAGCGCGTATTGCCGGTAAATGTTCGACAATGCCGACCGATGAACGGGAGTCTTGCTCTGGCGTCACCTGCCCGTCAAGGGTCCTGCTGGTAAAAACGCGATCGCTCGGCGGTCAGAACCGTCGGTCAGAACCGTGCGGCGCCCAGATCCCGCGACACCGCGCGGGCACAGTCACGCACCGCCGCGATCAGTTCGGCCCGCAGCTCGCCGTCCCGGCAGATCCGCTCCACGGCGCCGGTGATGCCGACCGCGCCCACCGGCATACGGCGCCGGTCGTGGAGGGGCGCGGCGAGGGACGCGATGCCCTCCCAGGTCTCCTCGACGTCGGCCGCGTATCCACGCGCGCGTGTGAGGTCCAAGACGCCCTCGAACTCCGTCGGCTCACAGATGGTCCGGTCCGTGAACGCCTTCCGGTGGCCTTCGACGGCCGCGCTGTGCGCCGCTGGGTCGTACGCCGACAGAACCTTGCCCAGCGCCGTGGAGTGCAGCGGCTGCATGGCGCCGATCTCCAGGACCTGCCGGCTGTCGTCGGGCCGGAAGGCGTGGTGCACGATCAGCACGCCCTGCTGGTGCGGCACACCCACGTAGACGCTCTCGCCGCTGGAGCGGGCCAGGTCGTCGGTCCACACCAGGGCGCGCGCCCGCAGCTCGTGCACGTCGAGGTAGGCGGTGCCGAGGCGCAGCAGCTCGGCGCCCAGCTGGTAGCGCCCGGAGGTGTCGTCCTGCTCGACGAACCCCTCCTCCTGGAGGGTGCGCAGGATGCCGTGGGCCGTGCCCTTGGCGAGGCCCAGTGACGAGGCGATGTCCGAGAGACCGAGGCGTCGTTCGCCGCCCGCGAGCAACCGCAGCATCGCGGCCGCCCGTTCGAGCGACTGGATGTTCCGTGCCATCGCCGTCCTGTCTCCGTCCCCTCGTCTCGTCCGCCGTCTCGTCCGTCGGTGGGTGGCTCCTCTGACGCCGTTCGGCATTGTCGAACAATACCCGCCGTTATCAAGCTGCCGCCAATGACCGTCACCGCCTTTTCGCCCGAGGACCTCGACGGCCCGGCGAGTTCACGTGTGCCGTCGGAGTAGACCCATGGCGCGGGCGTAAACCGTATGTCGCTGGTCCGTCCCTCCGGTCGGTCCCGTGGACTCCCTGGATCGGACTCCCTGGATCGCGGGTCCGCCCCCGGGTCCGCCCCGTGGACTCCCTGACCGTCCGAACCCGCCCCGGGCTACTCTGGCCGGATGCGCCTTCCGCAGGAAGCCGCACAGCCGACAGCCGTCGCACTCCAGGGAGCACCTTCATGGCCTCGTCGCCGAAACCGTCCCCTCCGTCCGCCGCTTCCGACAGCCGGACCCGATCCGAGGCACTCCGTCACGCCCTGGCCTCACGAGTTGTGGTCGCCGACGGGGCGATGGGCACGATGCTGCAGGCCCAGGAACCGTCGCTGGAGGACTTCGAGGACCTCGAGGGCTGCAACGAGATCCTGAACCTGACCCGCCCGGACATCGTGCGTTCGGTGCATGAGGCGTACTTCGGCGTTGGCGTGGACTGCGTGGAGACGAACACGTTCGGCGCCAATCACGCGGCCATGGCCGAGTACGAGATCTCCGAGCGTGTGTACGAGCTGTCCGAGGCGGGGGCGCGCATCGCCCGCGAGGTCGCGGACGAGTTCGGTGCCCGGGACGGCCGCCAGCGCTGGGTGCTGGGCTCGATCGGCCCCGGTACCAAGCTGCCCACCCTCGGTCACATCGGCTACACGACGATCCGTGACGGCTTCCAGGTGAACGCGGAGGGCCTGCTCGCCGGTGGCGCGGACGCGCTGATCGTGGAGACGACGCAGGACCTGCTGCAGACGAAGGCCTCGATCCTGGGCGCCCGGCGCGCCATGGAGGCCACCGGTATCGAGGTGCCGCTGCTGTGCTCGATGGCGTTCGAGACGACTGGCACGATGCTGCTGGGTTCGGAGATCGGTGCCGCGCTGACGGCTCTGGAGCCGCTGGGTATCGACATGATCGGCCTGAACTGCTCGACGGGCCCGGCGGAGATGAGCGAGCACCTGCGCTACCTCACACGTCACTCCCGCATCCCGCTGCTGTGCATGCCGAACGCCGGTCTGCCGGTCCTCACCAAGGACGGCGCCCACTTCCCGCTCGGCCCGGAGGGTCTGGCGGACGCGCAGGAGAACTTCGTCCGGGACTACGGCCTGGCCCTGATCGGCGGCTGCTGCGGCACGACCCCCGAGCATCTGCGCCAGGTCGTCGAGCGCGTCCACGACCTCACCCCGACCGAGCGCGCTCCCCGCCCCGAGCCGGGGGCCGCCTCCCTCTACCAGACCGTCCCCTTCCGGCAGGACACCGCGTACCTGGCGATCGGCGAGCGCACCAACGCCAACGGCTCCAAGAAGTTCCGGACCGCGATGCTGGAGGGCCGCTGGGACGACTGCGTGGAGATGGCGCGTGAGCAGATCCGCGAGGGCGCGCACATGCTCGACCTGTGCGTGGACTACGTCGGCCGGGACGGCGTCGCCGACATGGAGGAGCTCGCCGGCCGCTTCGCCACCGCCTCCACCCTGCCGATCGTCCTCGACTCCACCGAGGTCGACGTCCTCCAGGCGGGGCTGGAGAAGCTCGGCGGTCGCGCGGTCATCAACTCCGTCAACTACGAGGACGGCGACGGCCCCGAGTCCCGCTTCGCGAAGGTCACGAAGCTTGCCCGGGAGCATGGCGCCGCGCTGATCGCGCTGACCATCGACGAGGAGGGCCAGGCCCGCACCCCTCAGAAGAAGGTCGAGATCGCCGAGCGGCTCATCGCCGACCTGAGCGGCACCTGGGGCATCCACGAGTCGGACATCCTCGTCGACTGCCTGACCTTCACCATCTGCACCGGCCAGGAGGAGTCCCGGGGCGACGGCATCGCCACCCTCGAGGCGATCCGTGAACTCAAGCGCCGTCACCCGGACGTGCAGACCACGCTGGGGTTGTCGAACATCTCCTTCGGCCTCAACCCGGCTGCCCGTATCCTGCTGAACTCCGTGTTCCTGGAGGAATGTGTCAAGGCGGGCCTGGATTCGGCGATCGTGCACGCGTCGAAGATCCTGCCGATCGCCCGCTTCGACGAGGAGCAGGTCACCACGGCCCTGGACCTGATCTACGACCGCCGCCGCGAGGGCTACGACCCGCTGCAGAAGCTGATGGCCCTGTTCGAGGGCGCCACCGCCAAGTCGCTGAAGGCGGGCAAGGCGGAGGAGCTGGCCGCGCTGCCGCTTCAGGAGCGCCTGAAGCGGCGGATCATCGACGGCGAACGCAAAGGCCTGGAAGCCGACCTGGACGAGGCGCTGCGGTCCCGCCCCGCCCTGGACATCGTCAACGAGACACTGCTGGACGGCATGAAGGTGGTCGGCGAGCTGTTCGGCTCCGGCCAGATGCAGTTGCCGTTCGTCCTGCAGTCCGCCGAGGTCATGAAGGCCGCTGTCGCCCATCTCGAACCCCACATGGAGAAGTCCGACACCGAGGGCAAGGGCACCATCGTCCTGGCCACCGTGCGCGGGGACGTGCACGACATCGGCAAGAACCTGGTCGACATCATCCTGTCCAACAACGGCTACAACGTCGTCAACCTCGGCATCAAGCAGCCGGTCTCCGCGATCCTGGAGGCCGCCGAGGAGCACAAGGCCGATGTCATCGGCATGTCCGGGCTGCTGGTGAAATCCACGGTGATCATGAAGGAGAACCTGGAGGAGCTCAACCAGCGCGGCCTTGCCGCCGACTACCCGGTGATCCTGGGCGGCGCGGCGCTCACACGGGCGTACGTCGAGCAGGACCTGCACGAGATCTATCAAGGCGAAGTCCGCTATGCCCGCGACGCGTTCGAGGGCCTACGCCTGATGGACGCCCTCATCGGGGTCAAGCGGGGCGTGCCCGGCGCGAAGCTGCCCGAGCTGAGGCAGCGTCGGGTCAAGGCGGCCCCCGCCCAAAGGGTCGTGGAGGGGACTGTGACCTCAGCGGCCGGCGCGGCGGGCCCGGAGGGTTCGCCGCGCTCCGACGTCGCCACTGACAACCCGGTCCCGACCCCTCCGTTCTGGGGCACCCGCGTCATCAAGGGCATCCAGCTCAAGGAATACGCGTCCTGGCTGGACGAGGGCGCCCTGTTCAAGGGGCAGTGGGGGCTGAAGCAGGCGCGTACGGGCGACGGCCCGTCGTACGAGGAACTCGTCGAGACCGAGGGGCGGCCGCGGCTGCGCGGACTGCTGGACAAGCTGCAGACCGAGAACCTCCTCGAAGCGGCCGTCGTCTACGGCTACTTCCCGTGCGTGTCCAAGGACGACGACCTGATCCTGCTGGATGAGCAGGGCAACGAGCGCACCCGCTTCACGTTCCCGCGGCAGCGGCGGGGCCGCAGGCTGTGTCTGGCGGACTTCTTCCGCCCGGAGGAGTCCGGCGAGAGGGATGTCGTAGGCCTGCAGGTGGTCACCGTCGGCTCACGGATCGGTGAGGAGACCGCCAAGCTCTTCGCGTCCAACGCCTACCGGGACTACCTCGAACTGCACGGCCTGTCCGTGCAGTTGGCCGAGGCGCTCGCCGAGTACTGGCACGCGCGCGTGCGTGCCGAGCTCGGTTTCGCGGGGGAGGACCCGGAGGTGATCGAGGACATGTTCGACCTCAAGTACCGCGGTGCCCGCTTCTCCCTCGGCTACGGGGCCTGCCCGAACCTGGAGGACCGGGCCAAGATCGCCGAACTGCTCCAGCCGGAGCGGATCGGGGTGCGGCTCTCCGAGGAGTTCCAGCTCCACCCCGAACAGTCCACCGACGCCCTCGTCATCCACCACCCCGAGGCGAAGTACTTCAACGCTCGCTGACGAAGCCCACCGGCGCCTCTCCCGCCGCGGGGTACGCCGCCGGGATCCACAGAATTCCCCGCGGCCCGGCGACACATACCGCAGCGCGCTGATCCGACACGACGTACACTGGTCGGTCCACCGCAGGCCGGTTCCCCTCCGGGAACCGGCCTGCTCGTCCCGCAAGGAGGTACGCCGGATGACGACAACGGTCCCCGCGCTCAGTACCCGTACAGCCGAAGGCTCCGCGCTGCAGGCCGTGCTCCTCGACATGGACGGAACCCTGGTGGACACCGAGGGATTCTGGTGGGACGTCGAGGTCGAGGTCTTCGCGGGCCTCGGCCACACGCTCGACGACTCCTGGCGCCATGTCGTGGTCGGCGGCCCGATGACCCGCAGTGCCGGCTTCCTCATCGAGGCCACCGGCGCGGACATCACTCTCGCCGAGGTCACGGTGCTGCTCAACGACGGGTTCGAGGACCGCATCGGGCGTACGCTGCCGCTGATGCCAGGCGCAGCCAGACTCCTCGCCGAACTCGCCGCGCATGACATCCCCACCGCCCTCGTCTCCGCCTCCCACCGGCGCATCATCGACCGCGTCCTGAGCTCGCTCGGCCCCCAGCACTTCGCGCTGACCGTCGCGGGCGACGAGGTGGAGCGGACCAAGCCGCACCCCGACCCGTATCTGCGGGCGGCCACCGGCCTGGGTGCGGACCCGGCGAGATGCGCGGTCATCGAGGACACGGCGACCGGGGTGGCGGCCGCGGAGGCCGCCGGCTGCCATGTGGTCGCGGTCCCTTCGGTGGCGCCCATCGCCCCCGCCGTCCGGCGCACGGTCGTCAGCTCGCTCGAAGAAGTCGACCTCCCTTTTCTCCGTGGTTTGCTGGTGGCCTGACCACGGAAAAGTGACAACTGTGTGTTCTTCACCACTTCCCCACAGGGTGACAAAAGGGCCCCCGGGCGCTCTCCGCCTGTTCTGCGCCGATCGGTACGCCTTTGTGTCCTGATGGGTGCAGCCTGCGCCCCTCATCTCGATGGTTGTCTGTACCGGTATGTCCGCATCCTGTTTCGCAGCGTGAGGGGAACCCAACTCCGGTGCGTGCGGGGCCCTCTTGCGCTGCGGACTAATGTCGTCGTGAAGAACACCGCCGTACCCTGCGACCCGTCCGCACGCCCAGCTGCCGGGTCCGCGGAAAGAGTTCTGGAGAAACACGAGCATGAACCGCAAGCCCCTGGTGCTGTCGGCCGTTATCAGTCTGCTCGCCCCCGCGCTCGCCTCCTGCGGCGGCTTCAGCGACGGGAGCGGCGGTGGCACGGTCGTCGTCGGCACCACGGGCCGGTTCGGCGCCTCCAGTAACGCCCCCGCACCGCTCGACCCGGCTTACGCGTACGGCGTGGACACCTGGAACGTTCTGCGCCAGACCGTGCAGACTCTGATGGTGCAGTCGCGCGGCGAGGGCGCCCCGATGCCCGAGGCCGCCGAGAGCTGCCGCTTCACCGACACCGCCAACGAGCGCTACGAATGCAGGCTCCGCGTGGGCCTGAAGTTCGCCGACGGCGACCCGATCACCGCCGAGGACGTGAAGTTCTCCATCGACCGGGCGCGCTCCCTCAAGGCCGACAGCGGTGCGTTCGCCCTGCTGTCGACGATCCAGCTCGTGGAGACCAAGGGCGACCGCGGGGTGATCTTCCACCTCAACAGCCCCGACGCCACCTTCCCGTTCAAGCTGTCCACACCCGTCGCCGGTATCGTCAACCCCGACGACTACGAAAAAGGCAAGCTGCGCGAAGGCTTCGAGGTCGACGGCTCCGGGCCGTACACCCTGCGCGCCGAAGCCAAGAACGGCCAGTTCGTCAAGGCCGTCTTCACCAAGAACCCCTACTACGAGGGGCTGTTGAAACCGAGGAACGACAAGGTCGAACTGCGCTCCTTCAACGACGCCGACGCCATGGGCACCGCCCTCGACCGGGGCGACATCGACCTGATGGTCCGCACCATGGCGCCCGAACAGATCGACAAGCTCTCGAAATCCTCCGAGGCACATATCGACCTCATCGAGACATCCGGCCTGGAAATCCGCTACCTGGGCTTCAACACCGACGCCTCACCGGTCAGGAACAAGGCCGTCCGCCAGGCCATGGCCCAGGTCATCGACCGCGCTGCTCTCGTCTCCAAGGTCTACGGCATTCAGGCGGAACCCCTCTTCTCCCTGGTCCCGGCCAACATCACCGGCCACTCCAACTCGTTCTACAACAAGTACGGCGAGCCCAGCACGGACAAGGCCAGAGCGATCCTGACCAAGGCCGGCATCACCACCCCGGTGAAGCTGACCCTGAACTACACGACCGACCACTACGGCGCCGCCACCAAGCCGGAGTTCGAGGAACTGCAGAAACAGCTGGGCGACAGCGGCCTGTTCGATGTCGACATCAAGGGCGCGCCCTGGTCCACCTTCCAACCAGCCGCACGGAAGGGCGAGTACGCGGTCTACGGCATGGGCTGGTTCCCGGACTACGCGGACGCGGACAACTACCTCGCACCGTTCCTCGGCAAGGACAACTTCCTGCGCTCGCCCTATGCGAACAAAGAGATCCGGAACGCGCTGCTCCCCGAGTCCCGCCGTGAGGCCGACCGCATCAACGCCTCGGAAAGCCTCACCGGCATCCAGGACATCGTGGCCGACGACGTACCGATCCTGCCGCTGTGGCAGGGCAAACAGTACGTCGCCGCGCATACCGACGTCATGGGCGCCGAATACGCGCTCAACTCCTCCTCGGCACTTCAGTTGTGGGAGCTCGACAACGGCGTGAGTGGCTGACCGGACGCCACCACCGCTCCGGGCTCCTCAGAATCTCCTCGGGCTGGAGGGCAGGCACCTGGTCGAGCACCTGGAGCCCGTCTCAGGCCTCCCCGACGACCGCGATGTCCTGCTTTCGCCTCCAGGATCCTCCGGAAGCCGGTACGCAGCAGGGGCCGGTCGTCGACCAGGAGGACGCGGATGGCCACGTAAGTCTCCTTCGCTAGTCCGGCCCCCTTCTGTCCTGCGGGCCCCTGCCCGACGCGGGCAACCTCACGGGCAGCGGGTACGGCGGGGGAGTGCCGCCGAATTCCGGGCATACCGTCTGGTGGTCGCACCAGCCGCACAGCTTCGTGGGCCGGGGCCGCCAGTCGCCCGTCTCGGTGGCGAGGCTGATCGCCTCCCACAGGGCGAGCAGCTTGCGCTCGACACGCTCCAGATCCGCGAGGACCGGGTCGTACGTCAGCACCTCCCCGCTGCCGAGGTAGACCAGCTGGAGCCGGCGCGGAACGACCTTCTTCAGACGCCATACCACGAGGGCGTAGAACTTCATCTGGAACAGTGCGCCCTCGGCGTACTCGGGTCTGGGGGCCTTGCCCGTCTTGTAGTCGACGATCCGCACCTCGCCGCTGGGTGCGACGTCCACGCGGTCGATGATGCCGCGCAGCCTGAGCCCCGAATCCAACTCGGCCTCGACGAACAGCTCACGCTCGGCGGGTTCGAGCCGGGTCGGATCCTCCAGGGTGAACCAGCGCTCCACGAGCTGCTCGGCCTCCGTAAGCCAGCGGGACAGCCGCTCGCCCTCCGGGTCGTCCGCGAACAGCTCCACGACCTCCGGTCTCGTCTCGCGCAGCCGGTCCCACTGGCCGGAGATCAGCGCCTTGGCGCGCGGTGCCGTCCGCTCGGCCGCAGGCGCGTCGAAGAGCCGCTCCAGCACCGCGTGCACCAGCGTGCCGCGCGTGGCCGCCTCGCTCGGCTTCTCCGGGAGTCTGTCGATCACCCGGAACCGGTAGAGCAGCGGACACCGCATGTAGTCGCCGGCGCGGGAGGGCGAGAGCGACGCCGGGGGCACGGCGCCCACGGCACCGGCCTCCGCCACGAGGGCGGCGCCGGAGCCCTCGCAGCAGGTGCCGTCAGTGCTGGTTTCCATGACAACAGACCCTACGGCCCGCCACTGACAGTGACGTATCCGCGGTGCGCGGCCGGGGCGGGAAGAGACACGTGGGGCGGCGCGCGGGCGCCTCGCGCAACGGCGTGGGAACGCTGCACGCGACCGTACGGAACGCCTTGCGTGACCACGGTGGAGGTCTTGCGTGACCGCACGTCAACGTCACGTGACACAGCGTGGGAACCAGAAGGGGTGCCGGGACGGAACGAGCCGTGACGACCGCATAGCATCGACCAAAGACCCCTTTCGCCACAGCAGGACCGTGCGCGGAAGACGCTTCGAACGAGGGAACATCGTGGACGAGAGCGGCGGGAGCGGGCAGCCGCGGTCCGGCAGCGACAAGGCGACCGAGCGCCCTGAGGGGCCCTCGACCCCGGCCCCCGGCACCGCACGCCCCGGAGCGGAGCCACGCGAGGCCCGGTCGGCCCCCGCCGCCCCGGCCGACCACGAGCCCCCCACATCCCCCGACCCGTCGGTCAACCACAAAACCCCTGTCCCCACCGACCCCGCGGACGACACCGTCGCCGGGCCGAGCCGGGACGGCCAGGAGCGGTCGGCAACTGACGGCCACAACACCGTACGCACCCCTGCCTCCCCCTCCGGCGCCCGCAAACCGCCCCAGCGTCCCAAGGAACCCGGCGGCGGAATCCTCATGGGCCGCCCCTTCGGGGTGCCCGTGTACGTCGCACCCAGCTGGTTCCTCGTCGCCGCGCTGATCACCTGGGTGTTCGGCGGCCAGCTCGACCGTGTGCTGCCCGAACTCGGCGGCGCCCGCTACCTCGTGTCGCTCTTCTTCGCGGTCGCTTTCTACGCCTCCGTACTCGTCCACGAACTCGCCCACACCCTCGCGGCCCTCCGCTTCAAGCTGCCGGTACGCCGGATCCAGCTGCAGTTCTTCGGCGGGGTCTCGGAGATCGAGAAGGAGTCCGAGACCCCGGGCCGCGAGTTCGTACTGGCCTTCGTCGGACCGCTGCTCTCACTGGTCCTCGCGGCCCTCTTCTACCTCACCCTGCAGGGCGTCGCACCGGACACCGTCCCCGGCGTCCTGCTCGCCGGGCTGATGATCTCCAACCTGATCGTGGCCGCCTTCAACCTCCTGCCCGGCCTGCCCCTCGACGGCGGTCGCATGCTCCGCGCGGTCATCTGGAAGATCACCGGCAAACCGATGAGCGGCACCGTCGCCGCCGCCTGGGTCGGCCGTGCCCTCGCCGTCTCCGTCCTCATCGGGCTCCCGCTGCTCACCCACTCCGGCGCGCTCGGCGCGGACCCGCAGGACCTCGGCGGCATGAACACCGTCACCGACGCCCTGCTCGCCGCGATCCTCGCCGCCATCATCTGGACCGGCGCCGGCAACAGCCTCCGCATGGCCCGCCTGCGCGAGCACCTGCCCGAGCTCCGCGCCCGCAACCTCACCCGCCGCGCGGTCCCCGTACAGACCGACACCCCGCTCTCCGAGGCGCTCCGCCGAGCCAACGACGCCGGCGCCCGTGCCCTCGTCGTCGTCGACGTCTACGGCGAGCCCCTGTCGCTGGTCCGCGAGGCCGCCATCGTCGGCGTACCAGAGCACCGCCGCCCCTGGGTCGCCGTCAGCAGCCTCGCCCAGGAACTCACCGACGGCATGCGCGTCTTTGCCGAACTCGCCGGAGAGGACCTCCTCGACGCCCTGCGTGCCACCCCCGCCACCGAGTACCTGGTAGTGGAGGAATCCGGCGAGATCTACGGGGTACTGTCCGCCGCAGACGTGGAACGTGCGTTCGTCAAGGCGATGGCCCGGCCCAGCTGAACCCCGCCCAAAACGATGGTCGGCGGCCCCCTCCAAGACCGGTACGCTGGTCACATGTCCGAACCGACCGGTGCCGCCCGCCGTCGCGGGCCCTTCAAGGTCGGGGACCAGGTCCAGCTCACCGACCCCAAGGGACGCCACTACACGTTCACGCTCGAAGCGGGGAAGAACTTCCACACCCACAAGGGTTCCTTCCCGCACGACGAGCTGATCGGGGCGCCCGAGGGCAGTGTTGTCCGCACCACGGGAAACGTCGCCTATCTGGCGCTGCGCCCCCTGCTCCCTGACTACGTCCTGTCCATGCCCCGCGGCGCCGCCGTGGTCTACCCCAAGGACGCGGGACAAATTCTCGCCTTCGCCGACATCTTCCCCGGCGCCCGCGTCGTCGAGGCCGGCGTCGGTTCCGGCTCGCTCAGCAGCTTCCTGCTGCGGGCCATCGGCGACCAGGGCATGCTGCACTCATACGAGCGCCGAGCGGACTTCGCCGAGATCGCCCAGGCCAACGTGGAGCGCTACTTCGGCGGCCCGCATCCCGCCTGGCAGCTCACCGTCGGTGACCTGCAGGACAACCTGAGCGACACCGACGTCGACCGCGTCATCCTCGACATGCTCGCCCCCTGGGAATGCCTGGAAGTCGTCTCCAAGGCACTCGTCCCCGGCGGCATCCTGTGCTGCTACGTCGCGACCACCACCCAGCTCGCCCGGACCGTCGAGTCCATCCGCGAGATCGGCTGCTTCAACGAGCCGACCGCCTGGGAGACGATGATCCGCAACTGGCACATCGAAGGCCTGGCCGTCCGCCCTGACCACCGCATGATCGGCCACACCGGCTTCCTGCTCACCGCCCGCCGCCTCGCGGACGGCGTCGAACCGCCCATGCGCCGCCGCCGCCCCGCCAAGGGCGCCTACGGCGAGGACTACACCGGCCCGAACGCCGACGGAGGCACCGGCCACTGAGGCGGCCCTGTGCCGCATTCAACGCACGAGCGCTGTGGCCGAGTTCCCGAGTTCTTCCCGGAAATCGGCCACAGCGCTTTTCTGTTGACATCACGCCGTTTTTCTGTTGCCGTGACGCGAGTTTCCGCCGGTGTACCCCCCCAACTCCGATCGAGGGCACATCAGAAGATCTCACCCCGCGGTTCCGCCGCACTGTGACGTGTGGCACCATGCGATCCATCCCCACCGGCACAGCCCTCACAGGAGACACATCTCTCGTGCAGCACTCCGCCGTCCCGGAACTGGCACACACGCATGCCCGGCCGATCCACTGGGTCGCCACGGCCACCGCTCTCTCCGCGGTCGCCGCCCTCTCCGCACTGCTGCAACCCGATCCGGCGACAGCGGTCCAGAAGGGGGCCGAGACGAGGCCCGCCCCGGCCACCGTGATGGCCCCGGACCCCACCGGCGTGGACTTCCCCCTCGAATGCGGGCCCACGCAGGCTGTGGTACAGAGGAAGGCATCCGGGGACCTCGACGGCGACGGCCACCCCGAAACGGTCGTCGTGGTCCGCTGCGACGCGGGCTCCGGAAACCCGCCCAACGGCGTCTACGTCCTCACCCAGGGCGCCACCGCCGAACCCCGTGTGGTGGCCACTCTGGTCGACCCGAAGGACCGGTTCAGTGTCACCGACTTCGCCGTCCGTGACAGTGCGGTGACGGTCACCCTGCTCGGCTACTCCTCGGCCGACGTACCCAGTTGCTGCCCCGACCTGAGCGAGCGCGCCAAATGGCAGTGGAACAACGGGGCATTCCTCCGCTCGACGCCCTCCGGAGCCCGGGCCGTGTGACGAACGCCTCACTGGAGCGACCGATGCGCCCGTGCGCCGATGTGAGAAAACCGACATAAGTGACGCTAGGTGATTGCGCGGTCACTCCACGTCGGGACCGTGAACCTCGACTCTGTCCGAAACTCGACGTACGTGAATGCACTCGCCGGGGCACTCCTTCGCGGAGTCGACGACATCCGTGAGAAGCGTCAGCGGGACAGGTGCTGTGGCGCCCGGGGCCTGCAGCAACTCCTCGTCGGAGCCCTTCACATAGGCCAGACCGTCAATGTCCAGCTCGAAGACTTCCGGGGCGTACTGAGCGCAGATACCGTCGCCGGTGCACAGATCCTGGTCGATCCACACCTCGAGCGCCTCCTCGCCTGCCCCGGCCTCCTGCTGCACGGTCATCTCTCCTGCCGTTTCCTGCGCCGAGCAGACCGAGTTGAAGACAAATCGGCCCAGCTCTGACGGGTGTTGAACGCTTCGACCTTACCCCCGCCCGCTTCCCCAGCATGTTCGGTGGGTATTCCCCTGGCGTGAGGGAGAGCGCAAGGGTGAAGATCGGACACACCTTGACAGTCTTTGTGATCTAGGGGTTTCAATCGACACCCACCCAGGTAGGGTCTGGAAGCGTCCAGCTCCCCTTGGAGGAGGTGAGGACCGTGGCAGCCCACGACGACGACATGAACCGCGGCATCCGCCCGGGACGAGGGTCCGACGACCCGGCCGGGCAGATTGCCTACCTTGAGCAGGAGATCGCCGTCCTGCGACGCAAGCTCGCCGACTCTCCGCGACACACGAGAATTCTCGAAGAGCGGATCGTCGAGCTGCAGACCAACCTGGCCGGCGTGTCCGCCCAGAACGAGCGACTCGCCAACACGCTCCGTGAGGCCCGCGACCAGATCGTGGCCCTCAAGGAGGAGGTCGACCGGCTGGCACAGCCACCGGCCGGCTTCGGCGCCTTCCTGGAGGCGAACGAGGACGGCACCGCCGACATTTTCACCGGAGGCCGCAAACTCCGGGTGAACGTCAGCCCCAGCGTCGAACTCGACGAGCTCCGACGCGGCCAGGAAGT
>CAVQGD010000035.1:0-70726 GCA_963711935.1 uncultured Actinomycetota bacterium | reverse complement strand
CGGCGCAGGAGCGTGTGCATCGGGCTGTCCGCGATCACTCGGCACCGCCGTGGTACGAGCTCACCATTGGCCGGTCCGCCAAGCGCAGTAGTACAGGGCGGCAGACCCGTGATCGGTGATCAGTGCGTCCGCGGCGATCAGGACAGAGGCCCACTCCTCGTGCGGAGCGGCGAGGATCATTCCCGCGTCGAGGGCCGGCGCCAGCATTTCGGCCAGCTCGAATGTGCCGAGCCGACTGTGCTCGTTGGGATGTACGACCAGAGCCAACTGGTACTCGTCATAAGGGAGATGGGCCGCGAGCTGGGCGGGCAGGTCAGGGCGTTGCCGCAGGAGGGACTCGCGTCCCCATGTCGAGACGAGCGTAAGCAACGTGCGGGGGCCGGTCCTGAGTGCCGCACGGTAGTGATCGCGTAGCGGGCGCGAGGCGAGAGCGCGGTCCACAGTGGGGTCCCCGATCACCTTCGCCCGGCGGACAGTACGCGTGTCGCCGACGGCGAGCCGGGCCACCTGGCTCGGGTGGGCGAGGGCGTGCAGGGCTATCGGGATCGTCGGCAGTACACCGGGCTTCAGCCCGGAGGTGTAGCCGACTTTCCCGTGTAGCGGGGCAGAGAAAGACGAATCGCCGTCAGGGCGATTCCTCGTCTCCCCCACTGTTCGGCGCGCACGACCTCCAACAGGTGCACGATCTCGGCGTTGAGGGACCTGCTCGTCGCTCTGCCTGCTCGACCAGCCACGCGTGAAGGTCGTCGGGAACGCGGAGAGAGAGACGAATCATGGCACCATCTAGCGCCAGATTGGTGTACGATGATCGTCGTGAAGCTCAGGTACCAGTTCCGCGTGTACCCGAGCGTCCCTCAGCAGCAGGCTGGCGAGGGCGTTCGGGTGCGCCCGCGCCGTCTGGAACGACGCGTTGCGTCTCCGCCAGAACGCCTACGAACAGGGCAAACCGCGCCCATCGCTCAGCCGAGCTGTCGAAAAAGGTCATAACCGAAGCGAAGAAGACCGAGATCGGTCCTGGCTGGCCGAGGTGTCGGCCGTCGTGCTTCAGTCAGTCCCTGCGGGACCTGGAGACCGCGTTCTCCAACTTCTTCGCCGCGAAGAAGGGCACCCGCAAGGGACCGAAGATCGGGCCCCCGCGCTTCAAGAAGAAGACCAGCCGCCAGGCCGTAAGGTTCACCACCAACCCCCGCTTCTCCATCACCGACGGACGGCAAGCTCCGCTTCCGAAGATCGGCGATCTTAAGGTCCGCTGGTCCCGCCAGCTGCCCTCCGCGCCGTCCTCGGTCACCGTCATCAAGGACCCGGCCGGAAGGTACTTCGCTTCGTTCGTCGTGGCGAGCGCAGGACAAGCCGTTGCCGGAGCTGGACGGGGAGGAGACCGATACCGGCATCGACCTGGGCCTGGCCTCCTACGCGGTGCTGCGCGGACGGAAGATCGCCTCTCCGAAGTTCTTCCGGCGGCAGGAGAAGAAGCTCAAGCGCGCCCAGCGCAAGCTGTCTCGGTGCCAGAAAGGATCGAACAACCGCCGCAAGGCCAAGCTGACCGTAGCCAAAATCCATGCCCGCATCGCCGACAAGCGGCGCGACTTCATCGAGCAGGAAACCACCCGGATCACCCGTGAGAGCCAAGCGGTCTACCTGGAAGACCTGAACGTGAAGGGCATGGCCAACGGACGGTTCGGCAAGTCCCTGCATGACCAGTCGTTGGGCATTTCGCCCGCCCCCTGGAGGCCAAGTGCGCCCGGTACGGGCGGACCTTCGTCAAGGTGGACCGGTTCTTCCCCTCCACGCAGTTGTGCTCCGGGCTGCGGCGCGCTCACCGGGCCCAAGGGGCGGGAACGGCTGCGCATACGCACCTGGAGGTGCGAGTGCGGCAGCGCTCACGACCGGGACCAGAACGCCGAGTACAACCTCCGCCTTGAGGGGCGGAGCATCGTGGCGGCCGGGCGCGCCGGACACGTAAAACGCCTGTGGAGCCCGTGTAAGACCCGGCAAGCCGGGCGGTGGGTGAGGAAGCAGGAACCACCACGAAGGCCGCCGCTTAACAACGGCGGCCAGGCGGGAATCTCCCCCCTTCAGCCTGGAGAGACGTCAAGGAGCCGCACCCACCTTTGAGGAGCACGATGCCCACACCTACTCCTGAGCAGAGCACGGCCGTCGATGCCTTCCGGTGCGGGGACCACCTGGTTCTGCAGGCCGGCGCCGGAACCGGGAAGACGACGACGCTGGCGATGCTCGCGGCCAGTACGCCCAAATCCGGCCGGTACATCGCGTTCAACAAGTCGATCGCGAACGACGCGGCCCACAAGTTCCCCAGCAATGTGCGGTGCAAGACCGCGCACTCGCTCGCCTTCGGCGCCGTGGGCCACAGGTACGGGTCCCGGATGAACGCGCCCCGGATACCCAGCTGGAAGACCGGTGCCTCCCTGGGCATTGCCCTCAACATGCGCATCCGCATCGGCGAGCGGAACGTCACCAACAAGGCGCTCTCGTACACGGTGCTGCGGACTGTCACCCGCTTCTGCCAGTCCGCCGACCGCACCATCCAGCGCCACCATGTCCCGCGCATGCGCGGCATCGAAGCCGAAGACCTGCACGCCCAACTCGTCGACGTCGTACTGCCGTACGCCAACCGGGCGTGGGAAGACGTCCAAAACCCCCAGGAAGGCGTCGTCCGCTTCGACCACGACCACTACCTGAAGATCTGGGCCCTGACCGAGCCCAGGATCGAAGCGGACTTCCTGCTGCTCGACGAGGCCCAGGACACCAACCCCGTTGTCGAGAAGATCTTCAACTCCCTGCGCGATCACACCCAGCTGGTGATGGTCGGCGACTCGGCCCAGGCGATCTACGGCTGGCGCGGCGCCCGGGACGTGATGAGCGCTTTCGACGGCACTCAGCTGGCCCTGTCCCAGTCCTTCCGTTTCGGCTCCGCGCTCGCCGAGGAAGCCAACCGGTGGCTGCATATCGTCGCATCCCCGATCCGGCTGACCGGCACCCCAGCCATCAACACTCGTCTCGAACGCGTCCAGGAACCGGACGCGATCCTGTGCCGGTCCAATGTCGGCGCGATGCTCGAAGTCATGCGCTTGCTGGAGGAAGGCCGCCGCGTCGCCCTCGTCGGCGGGGGCGAGGCCCTGCGGGCCCTCGCCCGAGCCGCCCGCGATCTCAAAGCCGGCAAGCGCAGCACCCACCCTGAGCTGATCCTCTTCGACTCCTGGGGCGAGCTGCAGGAGTACGCCGAATACGACCCGTCGGGCCGTGACCTGCTGCCCCTGGTCGACCTCGTGGACGAACACGGTGTCGACGTCATCCTCGCCGCGGTGGACAAGCTCTCCGTCGAGCAGGGCGCTGAGATCGTGGTCTCCACTGCCCACAAGGCCAAGGGCCGAGAATGGGCCTCTGTCCGCATCGGTGAGGACTTCACCGAGCCGATGGACCAGGAAGAGATGGACGAGAACGGTGACCCGCTGCCCGGCGACATCGATGACGCCGAAGCCCGCCTCGCCTACGTCGCCGTCACCCGCGCCCGCCACCAACTCGACATCGGCGGCCTGGGCTGGATCAACCAGCACCCCGACGGCAACCCCGGCGGAACACCTCCGCGCCAGGACCGCGAACCTCCCTCTCCGTGGGAAACGTTGGGGCCCTCACCGAACTGAGCCGACCCACCAAGGTGTGCCCGCCGAACGGGAGCACACCTGCACTCGCTGCCGTGGCGTCGCCGGCCCAGTACGGCCCCGTACGCAACAAGGCCCGCGCCACCGTGCGCGCACGGCCAACGGTAATCCTCCTTCAAGACACTTGGTGCCGGTGAGCGGCCAGCGAAGAACCGATCGGCATGTCACTGGCGGCTTCCGCCCCGGCGGGCGCCGGAATTTTCGTACACTCCCACCCTTACGCCGGAGTCCCCGCATAACGGCGGGACGCCGACCGCGAACCGAGAGCATGGCCGGTTCCGGCCCTGCCGTACGCCGGCCAGGCCCTACAGCGCGGCGAGGGAGCCCAGATACTCCTTTGCGGCGGGCCGCGCGAGGGAAGAGGGCGTGGATCGAGTACGGCGGCTTTTCCTGGAACTCACCCGGACAGCGTAAATGCCCCGGAAGGTCGCCGGGGCGCGACGCCACGGCGACCTTCCTCCTCCCGTAACTACCCTCCCACCACAGGGAGTTCGCACTCGGCCGTCTTGCCCGGGGCAGCGATCCTCAGGGACCAGTCCCAGCGGGTGACCGGCCGGGTCGCGAGCAGCGGGCCGCAACCGCGCCGGCATCCAGGAGCGCGCCACCCACCGCTCCGGGGGCGCCCGGCAGCCGTCTCGCCGCAGCAACAGTGCCGCGGCCATCGACGCCCGGTAGCCGGGCGGCTGTGGGCGTGGGCTCGGGGCTGATGGCGGCCTATGGCCGGGTCGCTCAGGCGTGGAACTCGGTGAGATCGATGGTGTAGACACGCAGCGGGAGGCCGTACAGCGGATGCGTCGTCTCGTGTTCCGGCACCATGCCGAGTTTCCGCATCACGTTCTCCGAGGCGCTGTCGCCCACCGTGCTGATGCCGATGACGCGGTCGAGGCCGCGGTCCTGGAGCGCGAACTCCAGCGTGGCATGGGCGGCTTCGGATGCGTAGCCCTGCCCCCAGAACTGTCGGCCGAGTCGCCAGCCGATCTCGACGGCGGGCAGCACCTCCGGCAGGAACGCGGGCACGGACAGGCCCGTGAAGCCGGCCAGCTCGCCCGAGGCAAGGAGTTCGACGGCGAAGAGGCCGAAGCCCTCCTCGTCCCACTCGTCCTCCCATCGCTGGATGTCTTCCGCCGTCTGCTCCAGGTCGCGGACGGAACCGTCGCTGATCCACCGCATCACGTGCGGGTCCGCGTTGATCTCCGCCATGGGGACGAGGTCGTCGTCAGTCCAGCGGCGGAGGAGGAGGCGAGGGGTCTGGATCTCGGTCATGGCACCCATCCTGCCCTCCCTACGGCGAGGGCCGCTGCGGTAATCGGTGGGAGTGCTGCCGGGCCGGCGCTCTTGACCTGCTGTTTCCTGGGATTCTTGGGATTCTATGGAACAGCCCCGGCCGGGATCGGTGTCCGGCCGGGGCCTGGTCCCGCCCGCCCCCGATGAACTCCACGGGGGTGCGGGGACGGGCGGGGGTTCGTACGGCGGCCGTCCCGACGGGGAACGCGGGGACGGCCGCCTTCCCGGTGCCGGCCGAAGCGCCGTCACCCGGCACCGGGAGCTTTTTCAGCGCCGCACGGCTACCTGGGGGGTGGGGTGCGGCAGGGGCGGGCACGGGTCTTCGTGGCGGTGGACGGTGGCCCCGGCGCCCGAGTTCGCGTGGATGAGGTGGGTGGTGTGCTTCTGGCCGGGCTTGATCGGCTGGTCGCAGCGTCCGCAGATCACGTGGTCGTCCTTTCCTTGCTGAGGAGTGCTCGGGCGTGGCGGTGGGCCTGTCCCAGGCGGGTGCCTGTGGGGCATGTTGTCTTCCGGCAGCCGGTGCATCCGGAGGTGTGGGTGAGGAACGCCGTGTAGGTGGCCCAGTACGCCTCTTCGGCTTCTGTGCGGGGCGGTGGGGTCATGGCGCGGCTCAACTGGCTTCCGAGGAAAGCCGGAAGCGCCCGAAGGCGACGAGCTGGGAGACCGCCTCGGGGCCGCACAGCCCGCCGGCCGAGAGCATCGGCACCGACCAGTACGGGTGCCACGCCTGTGGGTCGTACGTCGTCAAGTCGGGGCGGGGTACGCCGAGATAGCAGCCGCGGCCGAGTCCTTCGGCGTCCCTCACGCTGCGCCACTTCGCGGCCGCGCCGGCGGGGACGAGCGTGTAGTACCGGGCGCGCCGTGGGTCGTGGATGGCCGGGCCGCCGAGGAGGGTGTGAGCGAGGTAGGCGTTCACGACCTCGGTCTGATCGGTGCCGCATGCGGCGTGGACGAGGCGTTCGGTGATGCGGACGGCGGAGAACAGTACGCCGCACGGGAGCATGGTGACGCCGACCTCGTGCCATTCCATGCGGGCTCTGTCGCGTGCCTTGGTGGCGGACAGCAGCCAGCTGGTGGGCGCCTGCCTCCGGTCCTCGGCGGGCGCCTGGGCCGCCTCGGCCTGGCGGGTTGTAGCGTGTTTCACGTCGGCGCTCCTCATCAGCGTTGACCGCGCCCCGGGAGGCGATCACCTCGCCGGGGTTTGTCGTACCCGCTGACGCTAGAAGTGCCGTGTGCAGCACGGCCAGCAATGTGCAGATCTGTGCAAAAGCCTTGGCCTGATAGGGCTGTTGACGAACCGGCACCCTTGACTCCGTCACTTCGCGGCCCCACCGTGGTGCAGAAAAATGCACACCTCACGGATGGAGACTGACGTGCCGCTACTGTTCATCGGTATCGACCCCAACACCGGGGACAGGCAGAGTCCCACGGTGTGGGTCAACCTCAAGAAGTAGGAGTTCGTCTTCCAGGGGTGGAAGCCGGACGCCGAACTCGAAGCGGAATGCGCCGCGTTCGAGGTCCCCGGCCACGGCAAGGGGATCCCCGAGGGCGAGGCAGTGATCCGCATTCCCGCCAGGATGGTGCACATGATCAGGGAGGCCTGCGATGCCATCGAGCGCGCCAACATTCGATGAGCTGATCGCGAACTGTCGGTCGGCTGTCCATCTGGAGATGCGCGACTCCTACGCCGTCGACTATGAAGAGAGCCCGTTCGCCGACTGGAAGAACGGCTTCCGTCACGACCCGGCAGACCGGGCATCGTGGTGGCGGCCGTGGCTCGACCTCATCTCGGAGACCGTTGCCCGCGGCACGATCGTGCGCCGGGCCCGGATCGTCTCAGAGCCGGTCAGCGAATACACCCGGTTCCTGTACGACAGCACGTTCACCCACGTTGCCGCAGGCGAGCAGGTGCGGTGGCTGCCCCGCCGGCGCGCCTCGGACATCGCCCTGCCGGGCAACGACTTCTGGCTGTTCGATGAGCAGTGGGTCCACTGGAACCACTTTGCCGGTGACGGCTCGTCGCTCGGCGAGGAGATCACCGACGATCCGGCCGCGGCGAAGCTGTGCGCCGACGCCTTCGAGGCGGTGTGGGCGCGCGCCATCCCACACGACCAGTACGAGATCCGCTGACAGCGAAGCATCGGTAGGCCAGTTCATGCCCGTCTCCCCGTCCTCCTCCGCCCGGGCTGCGCGCGAGGCCGTCGCCAGGCGCCTGCGCGACCTTCGCAAGGAGACAGGGCTGACGGTCGTCGAGCTGGCCTACCGGTGCGGCTGGCACCACTCCAAGACATCCCGTGTCGAGAACGCCGTCACTGCCCCCTCGGCCAAGGACATACGGGCTTGGGCCGCTGCCTGCGGTGCGACCGATCAGGCAGAAGACCTTGTCACGCAGTCGCTGAACGCTCAGTCGATGTACAGCGAGTGGCGCCACCAGGTGCGCCGCGGGATGAAACAGCTCCAGGACAGCATGGTGCAGTTCTTCCACGACACCGAGCTGTTTCGGATCTACTCGTCAACGATGGTGCCCGGGCTGTTGCAGACCGAGGGGTACGCGGCCGCGCTGCTGAGCAATATCGCCGACTTCCGCGGTATCCCGTTCAACGACGGCGTCGCGGCTGCGGCTGCGCGTGTTGAGCGGTCCCGCATCATCCATGAACGGGGCCACCGGTTCGTGATGCTGATCGAAGAGGCCGTGCTGTACGCGCAGTTGGGCGACGGGGAGGCGATGGCCGCACAGCTTGGGAGCCTGCTCACTGCCGGGGCTCTGCCTCAGGTGTCGCTGGGCATTATTCCCATGGCTACGCGTGAGCGGCGGCAGTGGCCCGTCGAGACGTTCCACGTGTATGACGACAGCCTTGTGTCGGTGGAGTTCCTGTCGGCGGAAGTCAACATCACTCAGCCCTCCGAGATTGCCCTGTATCTGAAGGCGTTCGAGCAGTTGCGTGGCATGGCCGTGTACGGGGCGCAGGCGCGTGTCCTGATCCTGAAGGCCATCGAGGCGCTGCACTGATCCCGGGCATGCGGAAGGCCCCCGTCCTCGGTGGTTCGAGGCGGGGGCCGGTTTCGGCCCACGGGGCTACGGCAGGCCCTTCCGCAGGGCTGCGGGAGGAAGGCGGCCGCGGTCGCCCTCGTCGTTGCTGAGGGACAGGGGCGCAGGGGGAAGGGAGAGCTCGGGTGCGACGGGAGGGCTCGCCCGCCTGCCGTGGGGGAGATCGGTCCGGTCCTGCACGCCGATGGCGCGGTGGCCAACAAGGGGGCGGGGCTCTGTAGGCGACGGAGCCCGGAGCGTGTGTCGTTGCCGGCTCGCCTCAGGAGACGTACAATTTTCTGTACCTGAAGGAGGCTGGCTGTGAAGACCATGTCGTACTCGGAGTCGCGGGCGAAGTACGCGGAGGTACTCAACGCGGTAACCGACGACCGTGAAGAGATAGTGATTACGCGCGCTGGGCATGAGCCGGTCGTCATCGTCTCCCTTGAGGACTACGAGTCCTTGAAGGAGACGGCGTATCTGCTGCGTAGCCCTGCGAACGCACGCCGTCTCCTGGCTTCCATCGAGGAACTGGAGAGCGGCGGCGGGACGATGCGGGAGCTGGCGGATCCGGAGTGAAGATCACCTTTGCCTCCCGCGCTTGGGAGGACTACCTCTGGTGGCAGGTCCAAGACCGCAAGATCCTCAAGCGGATCAACACACTCATCGCGGATGTGGCACGCAACGGCAATGAGGGAATCGGGAAACCCGAACCGCTCAAACACGGTTTCCAGGGCTACTGGTCACGCCGCATCAATGACGAGCACCGTCTGATCTACAAGGTCGAGGACGACTCGATCCTGATCGCGCAGTGCCGCTACCACTACGAGAGTTGACCGCCGCAGGGCGGAGCCGTGCCGATCCGGACACCTGGGCATCGGAGGGCATCGGAGACGATCGCCCCGGCACAGCCCCGCTCCCGCACGCGGCACAGCCCCGCTCCCGCACCTGTCAACCACCGCCGTTGAACGCTTCCGGTCAATACGAAGAAGAGGATCACGGCCGAACTCCGCTTCCTCTAGGGTGAGATGCCTGTTGGCTGAAAAAGGGGGAGAGCATGGATCCGATCACGGCTGCCGCCGTAGCCGGGGTGGCTCTGGTCGTCAAAGGGGCGCTGGAGAGCACGGGCCAAGAAGCGGGTCGTGCGGGGTGGGGCGGGGGTGTCCGGCTCGTCGAGCGGCTGCGGGCTCGGTTCCGCGGGGACACCGAGGCCGAAGGGGCCCTTGAGCAGGTGCGGCAGAGCCCCGCGGACACGGCGGCACAGGAGGAGCTCCAGCGCATGCTGCTGGCATACATGCTCCGTGACCGGGACTTCGAGGCCGAGATCCGGCAGACCGTCGACGAGGCCGTGGCCGCGCGTGGCGGCCAGAGCCAGGTGACCGCAGCCGTGATCAAGAACGCCCAGGTCTTCAACGAGAAGGTCGAGATCCAGGGCGACTGGCACATCTCCTGACGGGTTGAACGTTCATGAGTGAGGAACCACTGCCGGACGAGGCGGTGCGCACCACCAGTGAGTCCGGCCCCGCCTCTGAAGACCCGAAGCATGGGACAGACCCGAAGCACGGGACAGACCCGAAGCACGGGACGGCCAAGCCATCGGCCAAGCCCTCGGGCACCGACAGCACGGCGGACGAGGACGGCCCGGTCAGTGAGTCGGAGGCGCTGCGATCGCTGACCGCGGGCGGCAGCGAGAGTGAGGCCGAAAGGGACGAAGCGCTGCGCGCCGGTGCTCTCGCCGACCGTATCGCCGAGCGGCTGAACGCGGACGCGTCCGGCACCAGGATCGGCACGCTGGCGCTGTTCAACGACACGGTCAGCTTCGGCGGCGGATTCCACTCCGGCGGCGGGCGCGGTCCGGCGGCCCTGCCCGGATCGACAGGATCGACAGGATCGACCGGTACGGTGCTCCTGGCCGAGGACGAAATCGCCGAGTACACGGATCTGTATGTACAGCCGGAGCGTTACGACGAGGCGCTGGACGCGCTGTGCGAGCGGCATCTGCTGGTGCTGACCGGTTCACCCGGCAGCGGGCGGACGGCCGCTGCCGTCAATCTGCTCGCCGAGGCGCTGACGCTGAACAGCGCCTCGGACGGCGGCTGTCACCGTCTTCTCGACGCTGCGTCGGTCACCTCACCGCGCTGGAAGCCTCCGGCGGAGCGGAGCGGCTGTATCGCCGTGCTGGACGGCAGCCCGGCGGGGCTTTCGGCGCGCGGACTCGCGGGTGCGGCAGCGAAGCTACGGGCTGCCGGGGCTCATCTCGTACTCATCGGCGGCCCCGAGCTCGAAGCGGCGGTATCCGGCCCCAGTGGCGACGACCTCGCGTGGCACAGGCTGAGTCCGGTGGATCCACTCGCCGTGCTGGAGCGCCGGGTACTCGGGCACGGCGGTGATCTTGACCGCCGGGCCGAGCTGATCGCGCTGCTGGACTCCTCGGGCGCGGTCACCGCTCTGCGGGAACGGCCGCTGGCCGCCCATGCCGTGCGGCTGGCGTCGGTGGTCACGGCCGGCGGGGATCTGGGAGCGGCCGTCGCCGCGTTGCGTGATCCCAGCGATCAGGTCTATACGTGGTTTCGCACTCATCATGAGCCGGGGGCCATCGCGTTCGCACTCGCGGTCGCCGTGCTGGAGGGCAGTGGCTATCTCACCGTCACCGATGCCGCGATCCGTCTCCGCCAGGCCCTGTCGGCCGAAGAACCGGCGCCGCCGGATGTGCGTTTCCGGGACCGGCTGGAACAGGAACAGCCCTGGATCGAGCTGGTCTTCCCGGGACCGGGGGAACTGCCCGGCTCTCCCCGGGTACGTTTTCGCAGTGCGTTGCTGAGTCAAGTGGTGCTCACCTACGCGTGGACCACACTGGACGGGCGCCGTGAAGCGCTGCTCCAGTGGTTGCGGCGGCTGCTCGGCCACTCCGATCTGGAGGTCAGGGCGCAGGCGGCCGTCGCGGGCGGGGTGCTGGCCCGGGCCGACTACCACTACGCGGTGCACCGCTTCGTGAAGTCCTGGGCGGGCAGCACGTCGTGGCCTGTGCGGCAGGCCGCGGCGACGGCCCTCGGCGTGGCCGGATCGACCCCCGCCACCGCCGAACCGGTCTGGGAGTTGCTGCACCAGTGGGCACGCGGTGGCCACTCGGCGTACGAGCGGCGGCTGGCGAGCACCGCGGCCACCGCGGTTGGCGGACTCTTCGGCCGCAACGCCCCGGACCGGGCCCTGGGCGTGCTGCGCGGCGCGCTGGACCGGGGGGACGACTGGGGGACCCTGACCCCGGTCGCCTGGGGCGGGGTGCACCTGCTCCACCAGGGGCGTACGCACGAGGTGCTGGCCGCCTACCTCGACTGGTCCCAGCCGCAGGACACCTCGCCGATGGTGCTCAAGACGCTCTCCGCGTTCGTCTTCGCCGTCTCGACGCCGTACACCTCGGCCGTACCGGGTGGAGCGGGACCGAAGGGGGCAGTGGACGGGGTGCCGTTGCTCCTGAGTGCGCTGCCTCACCACCGCCGGGCGCTGGCCGAGCTCTGGGGGCGGGCCCTGGCCCGTAAACCCGTGCAGGAGCCGGCGTTCGAGGCACTTCGCGGATGGGTCGACACCTCCGCGGACTTGTGCCCGGGGGCGCCGCTTTCCCTGCGCGCACTGGTGCTCGACATCGCGCGTCTGCCGGGCAAGCACCGGGAGCGGTTGCACTGGTGGCTGACGAAGTGGGCCACCGACCGGGAACATCCCTCCGCGCATGCCGAGGATCTGGCCCGCGCCCTTGAGTAGGGAGACGCCCTTGAGTGACGCCCTTGAGTTAGTGAGACGTCCTTGAGTAGTGAGACGCCCTTGAGTAGTGAGAGGAGAACGGTGAAGGAACTGACCTACGACCCCGTGGTGGACTGTCAGCCTGTGCCGCGCTGGCGGCTCATCAACCCGCTGCGGCCTCCGGCCCCGGGGCGGGCGTTCGTCCTGGTGCCCGACAGCGGGGCCGCTCTGACGATCCTGCCGGGCGAGGAGATTCCGGCCGCCCGGTTCGGTTCCTATCAGAGCGTGTACACCGTCGATCTTGCCGAGCACCGGCTGATCCTGGACATCCCGCTGCTCAGCAGGGACGCCACCTTCTCGTTCCGCAGCAGGGTCGATCTCGTCTGCCGGGTCGCTGATCCGGCCGAGGTCGTCGGGCGCGGGATCCGCGACATGAGCGGAGCGCTGTACGGGCACCTGCGCAAGATGCTCCGGGAGGTGGCGCGGGAGTACGACATCGCCGAATTCCACCAGGCGGAGCGGGCGTTGAACGCCTCGGTCGGCGGGTTCGCGGGTGATTCGGCCGTACTGCTGCGCGGCCTTCAGGTGGAACTGCTCGTCGACGAGGACGAGATCGCCACCAGTGGGCGGGAGTTCCGCGATGTCGTACGGGAGACCCGGCTCGACGAGATGCGGCGCAGGCGGCATCTGGAGCTGATGCGGGAGGAGGGGGTGGAGGGCATCATCGCCGAGATCATGGAGAGGGAGGGCCCCCGTGCCGCGCTCGCCTGGATCGAGCAGGGCGAGGCTGAGCAGCGGGAAGAGCGTCTCCTGGCCCTGCGGATGGTGCTGGAGCGGGGAGACGCGGACCGTGAGCCGTTCGAGCAGACAGAGCTCGAACGAGCCGTGATCGACGGCATTCTCGGCGGCGGCGACGACCGGCCGTTCGGCGGGGTACGGCGAGGACGGCTGCGAGGTGCGCTGTCCTCGGGCCGGGAGCCTCTGTCCTCGGGCCGGGACCCACTGTCCTCGGGCCGGGAGCCTCTGCCTTCGGTTTCCGGGCCGGAGGGGGAGGCGGGCCCTGCCTCGTCGGCGGCCGGCCGCGGCGGGCGTACGTCGCGTGTGGCGACGCCCCGGGTGCCGGGGAGGACGCCCCTGCGGGGCGAGGTGGTGACGCCGGGGTCGACGGCTCCGCCGGAGGACGAACCGGTGCCGCCCACGGCACCACCGAGGCCGTCAGAAGCGGGCGGAGCAGGCGGAACGGACGGAGCGGACGGAGCAGGCGGAACGGACGGAGCGGGACGGGCCCCCGGTTACCCGCCGGTCTCCGGTTACCCGCCGGTCTCCGGTACGCCTGGCGTCCCCGGTACGTCTGGCGTCTCCGGTACGCCTGGCACGGCCAGGCCTTCACGGCCGTCCGGTCCCGCGCGCCCCTCCGGAGGCGGAGGCGCGCGCGAGGCCGGGACCCCTCCGGCCGAGCAGCCCAGGCGAGTGAGCCGAGTACGGGGCACGGCGAAGCGGCAGCACGGCACGGACGGCGGCGAACGAGGATGACCCCACCTCACACCATGGGCGTGTGGACGGAGCGAGTGCCGGGACGCGGCGAGGATGCTGAGCCGCTCCTCGCCTACCACCTGGGGACACACCGGGGGCTGGTCGGGGTCTTCGACGGTTCGGGCGGTTCCGGTTCCTCGCCTGCCTGGCAGGCCCCGGACGGTGAGCGGCGGACGGGCGCGTGGGTAGGGTCACGCGTCGCCCGGCTCGCCACGGACTGCTGGTTCCGGGAGGTGGTCACCGCAGGGGAAGCAGCTGATCCCGAATACCTCAAGGAATACCTGGATTTCTTCCACGAGCGGGCGCCGCAGCGACGCAGTAAGATCGTCGGCCGGATGCGGCGTCAGCTGCCGACCACTCTGGCCGCCCTCGCATACCAACTATGGCCAGAAGAAGACTGGTTGGAGGGCCGGGCCCTGTGGGCGGGGGACTCGCGCGCTTATCTGCTGCACCCGGAGGCCGGGCTCCAGGTACTGACTCGGGACCACACCGAGGAGAGCGACGCGCTGGAACTGCTGCGTTCGGACCCGCCGATGACCAACACGGTCTGTGCGGACCGGGACTTCTTCGTGCAGGAGCACGCCTTCGCGTTCCCGCTGCCCTGTGTACTGCTGACGGCCACGGACGGGTTCTTCGGGTACGTCCACACCCCAGCGGACTTCGAGAACACCCTGCTGTCCACCCTGCGGGCCGCGAACAGTGAGACGGAGTGGGCCGAGCTGATCCGCCGGGAGGTGCAGGGCTACACCGCCGATGACGCCTCCCTCGGCCTCGTCGCCCTGGGCTACAAGGAGTTCGCGCATCTGCGGTGCGAGTTCGCCGCGCGCCAGGAGTTCATCGCCGGGTTCTGCCGGAAGAACCGGCCCACAGGTGCGGATCCGGCCTCCGTCGTGCGGGCCTGGCAGGACGACACCTGGCACGACTACCGCACCGGCTATGAGGCATACCTGCCGACGCCGCAGGAGGAGCAGGCATGAAGCAGGGCGACGAGATCGCGGGCTACCGCGTGGTCAGCGAGCCGACCAACGCCAACGGCGGCAAATGCATGTGGGCGTTCGCCGAGAAGGACGGCCACCAGTACTTCCTGAAGCGTTTCCTCGAACCCAAACGTCCGCGCGAGGGCTCCACCGCGAGTCCCGCCAGCCGGCGGATCCGGCTCGAAGTCTGCCAGGAGTTCGAGGACCGGCACCGCGGCATCATGAAACGGCTGCGCCCGGACGCCGGCGGCGGCGGCAATCTGGTGCTGGCCACGGACTTCTTCCACGAGGGGAGCACGTACTACAAGGTCACCGAGCGGATCGACACCTCCAGTCTGGAGAAGCCCCAGGCACTGGAGCCCCGGCAGAAGGCGGTGCTGCTGAAGACGCTGGCGCTGAGTCTCCAACTGCTCCACGACATCGACGTGGTGCACGGTGACCTCAAGCCGCTCAATGTGCTGATCCAGAAGCGCGACGGGGTCGCGTTCTACTCGGCGAAGCTGATCGACTTCGACGACTCGTACGTATCGGGACGTCCACCGGGCCGTCAGGACGTCGTCGGGGACTCGTTGTACGGAGCACCGGAGTGGCGCCGGTACGTCCAGGAGGACGAGACGGTCCAGGCGGAGCATTTGACGACGGCGGTGGACGTCTTCGCGCTGGGCCTGATGACGCACTACTACCTGACAGGTGCGCTGCCGGAGCACAGCGAGCGGTACGGTTCCCCGGCCGACGCGGTCAACGCAGGTGAGTCACTGACCCCGGACCCGCGCCTCTCGGACTCCATGCGGGGACTCATCCGGGCGATGACCGCACCGGTGCCGGGGAACCGGCCGCGCATGGTCACCTATCTCAAGGCGCTCAAGGACCCGCAGGTGTGCGCCCTGGTCCACCGGCGGCCGGGTACGGCCAAGCCGACGAGGACGGAACCCGAGGCGCCGGGCCCGGCAGGCCCAGCAGGCCCGGAGCCCGGGGCGGCTGAGGGCACTGTCACACGGACCAGCCGGATCAGGGCCAACCTCGGCCACGGCAAGGTGCCGGCACCTACGCCCACGCCCCCGCCGTCGTCTTCACCCACGTCGCCGCCCGTCGGGACGACGAAGGACGAAGAAGCCGCGCCGACCGCGCCGGCTGCCGGGGCCGCCGGGCGGACATCGCGGGTCCGTATCAATCTCGGAGACCGCCGCCGCCCCTCGTAAAGCCATACAGGACAGATCCTCACAGCTCCTCACAGCTCCTCACAGTTCCTCAAGGAGAAACACCCATGAACGGCAACGGTGACCAGTACCAAGGCAATCTGCAGTACGCGGTCGACATCGTGCTGTGCATCGACGCGACAGGCAGCATGTTTCCGGTCCTGGACACGGTGAAGGCCAGCGCGCTCCAGTTCCACGACCGGCTCAACGACGTGATGGCCAAGAAGGGCAAGGCCATCAGCCAACTGCGGCTGAAGGTCATCGCGTTCCGTGACTTCGGCGACAATCCCGACGACGCCATCGAGCAGACCGGGTTCCTGGTGCTGCCCGACCAGTCGAAGGACCTCGAGACGTTCGTGCAGGGCATCGACGCCGGGGGCGGCGGCGACATCCCGGAATCAGGCCTCGAAGCGCTCGCTCTCGCGATCAACTCGCCCTGGGAGAAGGGGCTCGACCGTCGGCGACACGTCGTCGTGATGTTCACGGACGCCCCCGCCCACCCCCTCGGTACGGTCGGCACCTCGGCTCAGACCTATCCGGCCGGCATCCCGCGCAGTATGGACGAGCTCTTCGAGCAGTGGGGCTACGCGCGCAGTCAGACGGCGGTGATGGAGCAGTCCGCGAAGCGTTTGGTGCTGTTCGCGCCGGACGGGGCGCCTTGGCAGGACCCGATCGCCGAGGAATGGGACCTGACGTTGCACTTCGAGTCCAAGGCCGGTGCCGGGCTCGAGGAGTTCGAGATGGACGAGATCATCGAGACGATCGCGAACAGCCTGTGAAACTGGACCTCCCGGGGGCCTCGGTGGAACTGCTCGACGGTACTTTCGTCTTCGGCTGGCACGGCTTCGGCGTTCTGGACATGTCGGTCGCATGCTGCACCTCGCTGCACACCAGGGACCATGGCCGGCAGGGCGAGGTGCAGCTGGTCTTCCAGTTCCGGCCGGAGGGGGCGGGCGCGGGGGCGAGCGGGATGGTCATGATCCGGGTCGATGTTCCCGCCCAGTACGCGGCCTCGGCTGTACGGTTCATGACAAAGGCGCGTGCCAGGTGCGACCTCGTCGCTTCGGCGGACGACGGCGGCCAGGAGGGCACTGTCAGCCGCATTCCTCGGGACAGCCCGCACTGGATCACAGCGTCCACGAACGCGGACTCCGAGGAACTGTACGGGGAGATCATCGACCGGATCGCGACAGAACCGGCGTCTTGACCCGCTTTGACACGCTCTCGGAAGAGACACGGAAGAGACACGGAAGAGACAGGGGAAGTAACGGTGGCCGGGGCCAACTGGCGCTGTACGGCATGCGACGTCTACAACGAGCCTGCCGCGAAGACGTGTCAGGCATGCGAGACGGAACGGAGCAGGCCGCCTGTACGCAAGCCCTCCCCCGCCAGGCCGTCGGGAGACTGGAACTGCACTCAGTGCGGTACGAACAACACTCAGGCCGACCTGAGTTGTATCGGCTGCGCGACCGGATGGAAGGCCGCGACGAAGAAAGCTGCCCCCAGGAAGCCGTCACCGCGCAAGCCCACCGCCAAGACCACCACCGCCAAGACCACCACCGCGAAGAAAACGACGGCTCCCAGGAAGACAGCCCCCAGGAAGACGACCACCAAGAAGACGACTGCGGGCCCCACCGTGCCCGGGGGCGCGGTGAGATCCCGGGCTGCCCCGCCGCCCCGCAGCGAGCCGACGGAGGTGTTCTATCCCTCGGCGTCCGGCGGGTACGCACCCCCGTCCACCACCCCTGCCCCGCCACCACTTACCTCGGCCCCGCCGTACACCCCGCCGTACACCCCTCCGTACAGGACTCCTTCCTACCGGACTCCTTCCTACCGGCCGCCGAAGAGGTCCGGTAAGGGCAAGGGCTGTGTCCCGGGCTGTCTCGGGTTGTTCGTCGTGATGTTCTTCCTGCCACTGGCGTCCGGAGGGTGCCAGGCTCTCCTGAACCCGGACCGTGACGGCTCCGGCTCCGGCGGCACGACATCCACGGCCGCACCCTGCCCCGGCCGGATCGCCGAGGCCCTCCCTTCCGGCGAGGGGGCGGAGTTGGTGAAAGCGTTTCGCACGAAGAGCAAGCAGATCACGCTCTGTCGCACGAGCGACGGAAGTCTGTACTACTTCGGGGAGTTCAGCGACCAGCGCGAGCCGGGAATCGCCATGCCCGCAGAGGAGACCTCGGAGGGCTACGAGGCGCACAACGCCTCCTACAGTTACCGCATCGAGGGGGACTCCGTGACGATCTACCGAGACGGCAGCCGAATCGGCCGGGAGCCGCTCAGTCCGGAACCGTCCCCGTCCTGAGGGGCCGCCGGTGCGGAGACCTCGCGGTCAACAAGAGGACAACGGGTGAGGACAAGCAGCATGTGCCTCAGTCCAGGCAGAACTCGTTGCCCTCGGGGTCGGTCATCACGAGGAAACCGGCGCTCATCGGGGGAGCGGGCTCGTGGCGCCGTACCCGCGTCGCTCCCAGCGCGACGAGCCGCTCGCACTCGGCCTCCAGCGCCGCCATCCGCTCCTCTCCCCGCAGTCCGGGAGCCGCACGGACGTCGAGGTGGACGCGGTTCTTGGCGGTCTTGTCCTCCGGCACCCGCTGGAAGAACAGCCGGGGGCCGTGCCCGTCCGGGTCCTCGATGGCCGATCTCGTGTTGCGCTGCTCCTGCGGTACGCCGGCCCGCGCGAGGAAGTCGTCCCATGCGGCAATGGGGTCTCCCCTGCTCGAACGAAGCTGAGAGCTTGGGGATCGGTCGGCGTCCTCGGGCAGGTCGACTCCGGGCGGGCCGGGGTGGACGTAGCCCAGTACCTCGCGCCAGAAGGACGACAGCGCCCGCGGGTCGTGGGCGTCAAAGGTGACCTGGATGTGGCGGCTCATCGGGTTGCTCCGTTCGTAGCGGGCAGAGAGCAGCTGGACGCCCGCGTTCCAGGGGAAGGTGACACCCTTCGCAAAGCCGCTCACCTCGCTCCAGCGGAGGCTCCAGCTGAGCGGCAGCTTGGTAGGATAAAGGCTGACATTACAGAATGTTTTAAGGGGGGTCGGGGTAAACAGCCTTTTTGGGCGCAGTGCGGGAAGGGCGCTGAGGGGGCAGCGGGACGAGGTACCCATAGTGGATTCACCGGAAAGGGACCGGCTGCGCATCCTCCGTACATCGGGCGAGGGGCAGACGGAGGCGGAGGCACTGCGGCTGGCGCTGCACCATGCGGTGGCTGATCTCGGTGGACTCGGAGGCATGGTGCACGTGTGCGGCCCGGGCAGTGGCCGCCGGATGCGCCTCGTGGCGGCCAACGGGCTTCCGAGGGAGTTCTTCCAGGCGTGGGAGTACGTCGACGAGAAGGACAGCAACGCATGTGCCCGCGCTCTGAGTGAACCTCTGGTCTGGGTGCCGGGCTCCCTGGAAGGGGGCGGCGGCGGTGGTGCTCTGTCCGGCCTCCTCCCCGCCGGTTCCGGGATGGCGTCGGCCTCCCTGCCGTCCGAAGGCAGGCCGCTGGGGGTGCTGTCCGTTGTCGGTATCCCCTCCGCCCAGCTCAGCGCGGCACAGGAAAGCTTCCTCAAGGAGGTTGTCCGGTGGGCCGCCGACCGTCTGCGTCACCCCCTGCCCGCCCCGCGCGGGATGAGCCCGGCCTGGTGGGGAGAGGAGCGGTTCGACGAATCCCGCTTCCAGCAGTCCCTCAAGACGGTCGGGTTCGGCTCCTGGGACTGGGAGATCGGCAGCAGCGAAATGTTCTGGGACGAACCGCTGATCCGGTTGTTCGGCCTCGACCCGGAGACCTTCGACCAGCGCGTCGAGACCTGGATGGGCATGGTCCACCCCGACGACCTGGCCCGGGTGATGAGCGCCATCGAGGAGGCGGTCCGTACGCAGGGCGACTTCAGCGCCGAGTACCGGGTGTACCGCCCCGACGGCACGACCGGCTGGGTGGAGGCCCGGGGGCAGCACGTGGTGGACGAGCACGGCGTGGCCACCCGTATGGTCGGCACGATCGGGGACATCACCGAGACCCGGATCGCCAGGGACGCGGCCGGGCGCGCTCTGCGGCATATGACCGACGGATTTCTCGCGGTCGGCCCGGACTGGCGGATCGAGTTCCTCAACGTACGCGCCGAGCAGCTTCTCGGTTCCCCGGGGGGACTGCTGGGCCGGACGCTGTGGGACCTGCGCACGGTACAAGAGGCCGGCCTCGAAACGCGCTGCCGGCGGGCCGCCGCCGACGGCAACCCCGTCGGGTTCCCGTTGCGTTGGCCCGCGGACGGGCGCTGGTACCACATGCGGCTGGTCCCGGTTCCGGACGGGCTGACCATGTACTTCACCGACATCACCGAGAAACGGGCGCGGGACGCCGAACGCGAGGCCGCCGGGCGGGCCGACGCCGAGCGGGCCGCCCACATCGGTGAGCTGACAGCGGCGCTCGCCAAGGCGCTGACGACACAAGACGTGGTCACCGCCGTGGCGAAGCGCGTACTGCCGCTGTTCGGCGCGGCCGGGCTGGTGATGACGTCCATCGGGGACGGCCGAGCGAGAATAGTGGGATCGGCCGGCTACCACAGATCGTTCCTCGACTACCTCGGTGAGGTCGTGCTCTCCCCGGGCGCGCCCGCCGCCGAGACCCTGAGAGGCGGTGTCCCGGTGTTCGTGGCCTCCCCCGAGGAATACCTGGCCACCTACTCGCACCGGGCCGAACTCATGGCCATGAGCCAGAAGAAGGCATGGGCGTTCCTGCCGCTGATCGCCTCCGGGCGCCCCATCGGGATCTGCGTCCTGTCCTGGGAGCAGCCCCGGCGGCTCATCGGCGAGGAGCGGACCCTGCTGACCGCGCTCAGCGGCCTGGTCGCCCAGGCGCTGGAGCGGGCACGCCTCTACGACGCCGAGCACAGCCTGGCCCAGGAACTGCAACGCGGCCTGCTCCCTCGCGTGCTGCCGAGCCTGTCTTCCGTGACCACCGCCGCCGCCTACCTCCCGGCCGGCACGGGCGCACAGGTCGGCGGGGACTGGTACGACGTCATCCCGCTCTCCGCCGACCGCGTGGCCCTCGTCATCGGCGATGTGATGGGCCACGGTCTGCCCGAGGCCATCACGATGGGACGACTGCGCACCGCCGTGCGCACCCTGGTCGCCCTGGAACAGCCTCCCGACGAAGTGCTCGCCCACCTCAACGACCTGGTGAGCGATCTCGGCGACGATTTCTACGCCACGTGCCTGTACGTGGTCTACGACCCCGTCGGCCGTTCGTGCGTCATGGCCCGGACCGGACACCCGCCACCGGCCATCGTCCACCCGGACGGCTCCGTCCACTTCCCCGAGCTCGCCCCCAATCCCCCTCTGGGAGCCGCTACGCCGCCGATCGAAACCACAGAGCTGAACATGCCCGAGGGCAGCCTGCTGGTGCTGTACACCGACGGCCTGATCGAATCCGCCCACCGTGACAGCGACACCGGCATGTCCGAGCTGGCCGGCGCCCTGGCCTCGGCACCGGACCGTAAGCCCTCCGGTGACCGCGAGTCCGAGATCCAAGACCTCAACCGGCTCTGTGAATCCCTCATGGCCACACTCGTCTCCCCTCACGAGCCGGCCGATGACGACACCGCCATACTGGTCGCCCGTACTCATGTCGTCGCCCCGGAGAACGTGGCGTCCTGGAACCTGCCCGAGGAATCCATCGCCGCGTGTGTGGCGCGTGAACACATCCGGCGGCAGCTCGGCGAATGGTCCCTGGACGACCTGGTCATGGTCACCGAACTCGTCGCGAGCGAACTTGTGGCCAATGTCGTACGCCATGCACGCGGCCCCGTCCGACTGCGTCTGATGCGCAGCCGGTCCCTCATCTGCGAGGTGTCCGACGGAAGCCTCACCACACCTCGCGTCCGACGCGCGCGCGACACCGACGAGGGCGGCCGCGGCCTCCAGCTCGTCGCCGCCCTCTGCCAGCGTTGGGGTACGCGCTACACCGCCGACGGAAAGATCATCTGGACCGAGCAGCCCCTGCCCGCCGAGACGACCGGGCAGGCGCTGCCCGCCGAGACGAGCGGGCAGCGCCTGCCCGCGGAGGCGTTCCTCCACTGATCGCCACCGGCCTTCTTCGCAGGGTGCCTCGGCCTTCAGGCCGGGGGTGAATGCGACTGACCCTCCGGAGCCGTCTGCGATCTGCTCTGCTACGCCGAGCGCTACGCGCCGCCCTCCTGAGCAGGATCCTGCTCAGGATCTTGCTCAGGAGGGGGAAGGTGACGTTGTCGGCCCGTGCGAACGGGCTGCTCTCACTGGCCGCCTTGGAACGTCTACAGCAGGGAGCCAGTGGCGGACGGGGAGAAAGACGCGGAGGAGGATGTGACGGTCCCGCTGGCCTTTGGGTGGACCCGTCGGGGCTTTACGCGCGGTTGATCAGTCGACGACGGGCTGGTGGACGGGCTGGTGGGCGGGCTGCTGGGCGGGCTGGTGGGCGGGTTGGTGGGCGGGTTGGTGGGCGGGCTGGTGCCGGCGCTCAGGGTGCTGAGCACGGTGTTGTAGGCCGGCTTCGGGTTGCCGCCGCTGTCGAACAGCAGCGGGGTGTCCGCGCTCAGCCACGAGTCGCTGTCGCGGATGCCCCACACGGTGATGCCGGTGCACCGCGACACGTCCAGGCACGCCTTGACGGTGTTGGCGTACGCGGTCGGCGGGGCGGTGGCGATGTCCAGCTCGGTGATCTGCACGTCCACGCCCAGCGCGGCGAAGCTCGACAGCGTGGTGCCGGAAGTTGGCCGGCGGCCCGCCGGCGCCGAAGTGGCTCTGGAGCCCGACACAGTCGATGGGTACGCCACGGGACTTGAAGTCGCGCACCATCGCGTACACGCCCTGAGTCTTGGCGTCGGTCCAGTTCTCGATGTTGTAGTCGTTGTAGCAGAGCTTGGCCGCGGGGTCGGCCGCCCGGGCGGTGCGGAACGCCTCCTCGATGAACCCGTCGCCCAGCACGTCCTGGAACACCGAGCTGCGGTGCTGGCCGTGGTGCCGTCGGCGAACGCTTCGTTGACCACGTCCCAGGAGTGGATCTTGCCCTTGTAATGGGTCATCTGGGTGGTGATGTGGTTGTTCATCACGCTGCGCAGCGTGGCGGCGTCGGTGATGCCCTTGACCCAGTCGGGCAATTGGGAGTGCCACACCAGAGTGTGCCCGCGCAGCTGCTGCCCGTGGGAGGTCGCGTGGTTGACGATCTGGTCGGCCGGACCGAAGTTGAACGACCCGCGGTAGGGTTCGGTGGCGTCCCACTTCATCTCGTTCTCCGGGGTGATCATGTTGAACTCCCGGTCCAGGATCGTGGTGTACGTCGAGTCGCCGAGCCTTCCGGCGGCCACGGCGGTGCCGAAGTACCTGCCCGAGGGGGCCGCCTGCGTACCCAGGGTGGTGGCTCCGGCGGAGCTGGGGAGGAGCGTCACGACACCGGCCACGGCCGCCGCGGCCGACAGTCCTATCACCACTGCTCTGGGACGCCGGCCGAGCCGGTGCAGGCCCTTCATGAGTCTCTCCGCGTTTCTCTTCGAGGGGCACGGGTCACCCTGGGTGCCGTGATTGTGCGCGCATCGGCCGGTACGGCCTGATCCGTCGCGGGTCGGGTGCGGTGCAGGACGGGGGGCCGTTCCTGCGTACCGGTCGCCCGGGGTTCGTGGGTGTGTCGCGTCATGGGAGCGGCTTTCTTCAGGGGATACGTCAACGGGGGAGACGTCAACGGGGGAGACGTCAACGGGGGAAGTCGGGGAACCTGCCATGCCGACACGTCATGGTGAGCATGAGCAGCGGGAAAGGTACCCCACGAAGTGGAGGCCTCCGAACTCGCGTTCTCGTAACGGAAAAGTCGCGCTGTCCGGACGATTGCTCTGTGAGGTATCTCGCAGGCAAAAGCGTTATGCCAGGCCCCGCGGTCTGGTAGTCCCCGTGGAAAGGGCGCGCCGCCCTGCGGTAATTCGGCCGGATCCTCTCCTGTCGTCGTCGCCCCGCAGACCGGGCAGCCGCGGGTGTGCCGCGCGATCCGCTTGCGCCACACCGAGGTACGGAGACCGTCCCAGCCGGCGACAGTCTCGTCCAACCGCGGACAGCGCGGGCTGGCCTCCAGCGCGGCGACGATCGTCCGGCTCAGTTCCAGCTGCTCGCGCATGCGTTGCAGGCGCACTCCGACGTGGGCGACCGTGAGCCCCGTCGCGGCGGCGATGTCGTCCCGGCTCAGCGAGCCGGCGCATTCCTGCCACCACAGCGACAGCAGCACCCGGTGATCCGGGTCGAGCCACAGGCCGGCTTCGACAACCTGACGGCGTTCGTCCGACACATGCAGACGCAGGATCGTCATGTCCTCAGGTTCGGCGCCGGCGTCCGGTATCCGGCGTGCCTCGTCGATGACCGTGATCCGGCCGGTGAAGGCGCGTTGCCGGTGCCAGTGGGTACTGATCTGGCGGAGCGTGATCGATACCAGCCAGGACCGGAAGCTCTCCGGGGCACGCAGGGCAGGCAGGTCGCGCACCACGCGCAGCAGGGTTTCCTGGACGACGTCGTCGACGTCGGCATGTCCGCTCAGCGCTCGCCCGACGATGTTGTAGAGCAACGGCAGGTACGTGGCGATCAGCTCCTCGCGCGCCCGGTCGTCACCGGCCTGCGCCACGGCAACCAGCCCCGCGTGGTCCGCATCCATGGGCCTCATTCCCATCCTCTCCCAGGTCCCGCCCTCCCCCAGGGGAGCGATCCGCCGAACACGGCGCCACACCTTAGCGTCGGCAAACGTATGCGGCCAGGGCCCGATGCCCCGCAGTCAACTCGTGTCCCGCGTGGGTACTAGGCTGGTCCGAGCGGGTGACGGAGCGTGCCCGTTGTCCTCCGTCCTCGCTGCTGCCGCCGAACGGTCCGCCTGCTACTGGAGTGGCGTCGGCGGGGGCGGTTACGGCGACGCGGCGCTGCTGTGGCAGGTCCCCGAAGCCGACCTGCGCAAGGTCGGCACACACCTGCAGCGCCTGCTGAAACTGACCCAGGACCAGCCCTGGTAGCCGCCGTACCGTGCCCAGCGTGATGCGCCGGAGTGCGGTCGGCCGGAGAGCGACAAAAGCCCCTGCGGCACCCGTTCGGGCTGAGCGTCAGGCGTCGGGGTGGAGTGCGATCATGCCCGCGTCCTTGTATGCCTCGGGCGTAAGTGTCAGGACGACACGGCCCTCTGGCAGATCCCGTGCGGGACGCGCGGCATGGATCGCTTGCGACGCGGACCAGCCGTAACCGTCCCCCACCAGCTCCACCCCCCGCGCCACGGCTTCCGCATCGAATGGCATGACGGTCAAGAACCGTCGCGACATCGCATGCGCCGCCGCTCCCTTGGAGCCGCCGTCGGCGAGGGCCAGGCACCGGCTGAAGGGACCGCCGGTCACCTGACCGGCGCGGTAGCGGCGGCGACGGGGAACGCGTCCTCGCGCTGTTCCGTCCTCGGAGTCAGCGTGCCGGGGAGCATGAGACAGTACGCTGAACTCAGCGGGATCGGGCCCGCTCGCACGGTGTCCGGGAGGTGTGTCATGACCGCCGAGAGGGCAGCCCCTGCGTGGATGCACGAGCAGGTCACCGCGGAGCAGTACGACTCCTGGTCCGAGGAGCAGTGTGCGGGGATCGAGATCGTGGACGGGATGGTCGTGGTGAGTCCCAGTGCGTCCAAGCGCCACAATCGACTGGCTCGGATCTTGGCGAATGTCCTGGAGGCCGCTGCCGGGCCGGACTGGAACGCCGATACTGACTTCGACGTCCGACTTCAGGACGTCCCGCTCACCAATCGTCGTCCGGATGTCGTTGTGTACCGCGCGGAGACGATCGACATCACGCCCACCCGTCCCGAGCACGTGCTGCTGGTCGTGGAGGTTGTCTCACCGGGGTCGGAGACCACTGACCGCATTGTGAAGACGGACCAGTACGCCAAGTCCGGCATTGCTTTCTACTGGCGGGTCGAGCAGGCCGCCACCGGCGTCCCCTTGGTGTACACCTATGTTCTCGACCCCGCGACCAGGGCCTACAGCAACGGGGAGGTGTTCACCGGTGTCATCAAGGTTTCAGCTCCCTTCCCGGTGGAGGTCGACCTCGGCCAGATCTGACTTCATGCTGGGGCGCCCCCGCGCTTGAGCGCGTTGTCTCCGGCGAGGGCAGCTCAGTCATCGCGCTGTCGACGTCTGTGGACCGGGTGCCGGAGAGGGCTTGGCGGTTCGGTGTGAGCCGGCTACCAGGCGGGTGCTGACGCCGATCCGGTTCCAGGCGTTGACGGTGGCGACCGTCATGACGAGCGCCGCCAGTTGCCGGTCGTCGTAGTGGGCGGCGGCTTCGTTCCACACGTCGTCGGGCACGCCCTCCGCGTCGAGGCGGGTCGCGGCGTCGGTCAGCGCGAGCGCGGCACGTTCCGCCTTGCTGAAGAAGGGGGACTCGCGCCAGGTCACGACGGAGAACAGCCGTTCGTCGGGTTCTCCGCCGTTCTTGGCGTGGTGACTGTGCAGGTCCACGCAGAACGCGCAGCCGTTGAGCTGGCTGGCCCGCAGCTTCACCAACTCCCGTACGGGCGCCGGTAGCGGACTGGACGCGAGGTACTGCTCCAGGCCCAGCATGGCCTGGTAGGCGGCGGGCTCCAGCTCGGCGAGGTTGATACGGGGGTTGAGACGAGGGTTGGTACGAGGGCTGGTACGAGGAGGGTTCATGGGGGCTTCTGGTGGGTTCATGGGTGCTCCTGGGGATCGGGTCGTGATCGGGTCGTGATCGGGTGGGGATCGGGTCGTGATCGGGGAGGGGGCGATCAGGTGGTGAGCAGGTCTTCAATCGTCAGTCGCTGGTGATCGGGGCGCCACCGGGCGGGTGCCGCACCCGTGCCCGTGCCCGCTGCTCGAACCGGACGTGGACTTCGGGTGCGAGAGCGAGCTGTGGGCCGGTGAGCGGTTCGGGGACCGAGATGAGGATGTTGTAGTGGTTCGGGAAGTGACAGGCGTCGAATCCCAGGACCGTCCCCACCCGTTGTCCGTCCGCCCAGACCTCGTCGCCCCGGTCGATGACCCCGGCGCATCCGATCTCCACGAAGCCCAGAAAGCCGACCCGGTCGATCCGGGCGCCGGCGGCGGTCGCCGTGTGGTCGGTGGTCACCAGTTCATGCACCTCACCACGGCGGACACACCGGCTCGCGAACTCCTCCAGAGTCATACCCCGGTCGTCCCGCCGGTGGGTGAGCACTTTCACCAACTGCCCGTGTACGGAGCGTTTGGCGCCGTCCTCTCCAGGTGTCATATGAGGGGTTTCTCCAGGTGTCATACGGGGGGTGCCTCCTGTCGGGGATGCGGCCGGTCGGCGCGTTCCCGCGCGTACGTGGCGGCCACCAGTTCCGAGGCGGCCAGGCCGTCGGGGCCGTTCGGGCGGGGGGCGTTCGGGCGGCGGCCGGACAGGATGTCGGTGAAGTCCCGCAGCACGCCCACGTATTCGTGCCACAGGGACCCCTTGAACTCCGGATGGCCCGCGAGCATGTCGGCACGGTCCATGGTCCCGTCGGCCAGTCGTACCTCGATCGTTTTGCGCTCGCCGGGATGGGACCAGTCGAGTACGACCCGTGCTGCCGCGCCGTACGGGGTGAGGGGGTGAGAGGTGCCTGTGGGGGCACCAGCAGTACCTGCGCCTGCCGGTCGACGCCGTGCGTATCGCGGTGCACGGTGGCCCCGGCCACCTGGACGTCTCCGAGGAACAGGCGGACCAGGTCGAACGCGTTGGGCCCGTTGTCGGCGACGCAGCCGCCCCCACAGCGCTCCGGGTTGAGATACCAGCGGTCCTGACCGGTGTGTTCCTCGATCGTCTCCTCGTAACGCACCGTCAGCGAAGTGATCGGCGCGCCGGAGGCGATGCGGTGGGAGGCGATACGTTGGCGGAGCGCGTTCACCTCCCTGTTGTAGCGGCGGTGGAAAGAGGTGAACAGTACGGCACCACTTCGCTGGGAGAGCCGCACGAGACGGTGGGCATCGAGTGGTTTCGCGGTGAGTGGCTTCTCCACGCACACCGCGCGTCCGGCCGCCAGCGCGTCACGGCACACCGGGTAGTGCAGGTCGTTGGGCACGTTGACCACCACGGCGTCCAGATCCGCGGCCCGCAGCAGTTCACGGTGGTCGCGGTAGCGGGGTACGTGCGAGGGTGCGGTGGCGAGGCGGTTCTCGTCGGGGTCGCATACCGCCACCAGCCGCGCGCACGCTTCGCGTTCGAACGCGGCCAGGTAGAAACGGGAGATGACGCCGAGGCCTATGAGGCCGATGCGGGGGATATGGGGGATGCGGGGGATGTGGGGGATGCGAGGGATATGGGGGGTGGTCATGCCGGGCTTCCCGCCTCGGTGGGTTCCGTCGGTGTCTTGGTGGGTTCCGTCGGCGCCACGGTGGGTTCCGTCGGTGCCGGGAAGCGGAGGCCACTGTTCCGGGCGAGGTCGAGCATCTCCTGGTACAGGGCCGCTTCAAGCGGGACGCCGTGGGCGCGCCGGTCGCGACTGCGGGCCTCCTCGGGCCAGCCGGGGTAGCGCACCGGCTCGTCCGCCCGGATCGGCGGGCAGCTGAGGAGGGCGCCGAACAGGTCGGCCGCGTCGGTAAGGAACTCCGCCTCGGGCCGGAGCCGCCCGGGGGCGAGGGCCAGCATGAGGTAGCCGATGTCGTCGTCAGGGCCGACGGGTTCCGCTGTCTTTTCCTGTGTCTTTTCCTGCGGGGCGTGCGGGGGCTTTTCCTGCGGGTTGGGCGGGGTCTTCTCCTGCGGGGCGTGCGGGGTCTTCTCCTGCGGGTTGTGCGGGCCGAGTCCGGCTCCGGGGACGAGCGCGGACAGCACCTCCACCAGGAGGCCCAGCCCGAAGCCCTTGTAGGCGCCCGTGTCGGGGCCACCGCCGAGCCAGCGCAGGTGCGCCTGGCCGCGGTCGAAGGCGGCCGGGTCGGTGACCGGCGCGCCGTCGTCGTCCTGCAGCCAGCCCATGGGCACGCTCCGCCCGGCGCGTGCCGCCTCCCGGATCTTGCCGGTGGGGGCCACGGTGGTGGCCATGTCCAGGACGAACGGCGGCCGGTCGCCGGCCGGCGCGGCCAGCGCGAGCGGGTTGGTGCCGAGCATGGGGGCCCGTCCGCCGACGGGACGGGCGATCCGCTGCCGGCCGCAGTTGGCGGTGACCAGGCCCACCATGTGGTGCCGGACCGCGCGCAGAGCGTGGTGGCCCGCGCAGCCGAAGTGCGTGGCGCCACGCACCGAGACCATACCGACCCCGTACCGGCGGGCGCGCTCGACCGCGAGGTCCATGGCCTCGGCGGCTGCCCACAGGCCGAGCGCCCGGCGGGCGTCGAGGAGGACCGAGGCACCGTTGTCGGCGACGATCTGTGGCTCTGCCCGCGGGTCGCACCGGCCCGCGTCGAGCAGGGGGAGGTAGAGCCGGGTGAGATTGGTGATGCCGTGACTGGTGAAGCCCGTGAGGTCGCCGTGGCACAGTGCCTCGGCGGCGGCTTCCGCGCGGTCCTCCCGCAGCCCTTTGGCGCTGAAGACCTCGGCCACGAAGGTGACGAGTTTCCGGTACGGCACCCGCACGTCGGAGTCGCCGGGGGGACGGGGCGGGACGACGCGCGGGCCGGAACGGGGCGTCGCCGCAGTTGCAGTTGCAGTTGTCGTGGTGGTGGAAGTGGTGAAAGTCGTCGAGGTCATCAGGGAGAGGTCCTGTCCGCGGCCGCGCCGGGCGCGGCAGCTGAGTGAGCGTGAGGTTCTTCGGTGGCCCCGCCGTCGTGCGGCGCGTGGCGGACGTAGGCGAGGAGTACGCGGGCGATGTCGTCGGCGTACCGGTCCAGGTCGTCCAGGTCGGCGTACTCGCCGTCCGCGTGCGCGCGGTTGGTGTCCAGGTCGCCGGGGCCGAGGACCGCGGTGTAGCTGTCGGGGACCTCGGCCATCCAGATCGCGTCGCAGGTGAAGGCCGGTTCTTCGTCGGGCCAGCGCACCAGGCCCGCTCGTCGTTCCAGTAGTTCCTCGGCCCAGGGCGCGCGGCCCCGGCCGTCCAGCGCGGGCAGGCCGCGCTTGTACCAGTGCAAAGACGTGATCCGTGCCGCGTCAGCGGCCGTCCTGGCCAGGTCGCGGGTGTCGGCGGCACCGGCGGAGAAGTCGGCGAGTGCCTCGCGCAGCGTCCGCCGCAGCGCGTCTTCGGCGGCTCGGCCGGTCTGCCGGGAGCCGTAGGAGACGTTGAGCAGCAGTTGGCCGGTGCCGTAGACCCGGTTGTGCCGCTCGCCGGTGTGCAGGCCCGCCACGCATACGCTGCCGTCGCTGATCCGCGGCGGCAGGGCGCGGGCCAGGTAGTGGCTGAGGTGCCCCAGCAGCACGGTCGCGTTGTGCCCGGCCTCGGGGCGGTCGTCCACCGCGTCCTCACCCTGAACACGTACGCAGGCTGTCATCGAGGCCGTCGAACGGGGCAGGAACCGGTGCCCGGTGGGCTCGCAGAACAGGTTCAGCCCGCCGGTGTACCCGGCCTCCACCAGCGGCCGGGTGCCGAACGTGCCCATGGCACCGCCTTCCTCACCGGCGACTGCCTGGATGAGCACGCCGACCCGGCTGCCCAGGGCCGGTTCGGCCGCGCGAGCTGCCCGGATGCCGGCGAGCAGGGCGACGGCGGGACCCTTGGCGTCGATCGCCCCGCGACCGGTGAAACGCCGTCCGTCAAAGCGGGCCGGCCACCACCCGGCCACCGTGTCCAGGTGGACGTTGAACATCACCGTGTCCTGCCGGGGGAGCGCCGGGCCGAGGCGCAGCACCAGGCTGGGCTGCCCGGCCAGGAACGTCTCGTCCTCCGCCGCCGTACGAACCGTCAGCGGCACATCGTCCCGGCGCAGCACTCCCGGGTCCGCCGGGGCGTGGCGCAGCACGCTCATGCCGAGGGAGGCGGCAGCCGCGGCATAGGCCCGTCCGGCCTCCCACAGGCGCACGGCGGGGCCGGCACCGCCCGTCTCCAGCGGTCCGGCTGTGGGGGTGTCGAGCAGGCCGAGCAGCAGGTCGTGATCGGTCGGCGTGAGTCGTACGAGTCGTACGGGGGGCAGCGGGGCAGCGGATTCGGCCGGTGTGGGTCGTGCGGGGGGCAGCGGGGCAGCGGATTCGGCCGGCGGAGGCAGCCGGGCAGGGAGGTCAGGCATGCGGCACCCCAGTCGGCTGTGGGGCTACGGGCAGGCCGGGCCGGGTTTCCTGCCGTACGAGCCGTACGAGCCGCTCCAGGCACCGGCCGTAGCGGACGAACGCCGCCACACTGTCGCTGTCGGTGCCGGTGCTGTCGTGGTCCTGGTGTGGCCGCAGGTGGGTGTGCGGTTCGATCGACCAGGCCCCGGTGTAGCCGTGGTCGAGGAGGGCCCGCAGGCAGGAGCGCACCTTGGACTCCCCCTGCCCTGGCAGCGTGTAGGTGACGTGGCCGTCGGGTCCGCTCCGGGCGTCCTTGACGTGTACGTGAGCGACATGTTCGATGACGCTGCCCAGCAGGGCGCGGGCGTCGTAGCCGTGGGGGACGCCGTTGCCGATGTCGAACAGCAGCCGCAGCGCGGGGCTGTCCGCACGGTCGAGGAGGTCCAGCATCCGGTCGGCTCGGGTGCCGGCCCAGCCGCTGCAGTTCTCGTGCAGCAGGATGAGCCCGTGCTGCTCGGCCTGCCGGACCAGGAGGGTCATCCGGTCCCGCACCCGCTTGCCCCACTCCTCCTCGTCCAGGCCGGAGTTGGGGTAGGACATCACCCGGACATACCGGGTGCCCAGGGCGGCGCAGCGCCGGGCCAGCACCCGCAGCTCCGCCGTATCGTCCTCGAAGCGGCCGGTGATCGGGCGGCCCCAATGGGCGATCCGGGAGTCGAGGCAGACGACGTCGAGGCCGGCTGCCGCGATCCGGTCGGCCAGGCCGGCGAAGGCCCGGTCGTCCAGGTCGGCGACTGCGACTCCGTCGACGTTACGCAATTCGATTGCCCCCCAGCGCAGTTGGCGCAGTGCGCGCAGTTGCCCGGGAAGATCCGCTGCGGCCTCGTCCCCGATTCCCGCGAAACGGACGCCGGGAGCTGCCTGTCCGACGTCGGGAGCCGTCTGTCCGGTGCCGGGAGCTGCCTCTCCGGTGCCGGAAGCCAACTCTCCGCCGGGAGTCGCCTGTCCGACGCGGGGAGTTGACTCTCCGCCGCCGGGAGTCGCCCGTCCGATGTGGCCGTCCTCGGTGATGCCGTGCCGGGACCGTTGAGGATCCGCTCCGGGGGGAGGATGGTCAACTCGCATGGTTGATCGCCTCCTTGTGACCGGTGTGACCGGTGTGACCGGTGTGACCGGTGTGACCCGTCCGGGTGCCGGTGGGTGTCACGGCCGCTCGCTCGCAGGCCGCCAGCCGCTTCGCCTCGTCGAGCAGCTCGACCGTCCGTACGTGAAGGTCGAGGTCGTCCGCGCCGGCGCCTGCGGTGAAGCGGTGGTAGGCGTGTGTCAGACACGAGGTGAGCGAGTCGTCGTGAAGGACTTCACGCACGGTATGGCCGTCGCGGGTGATCTCCAGTTGCGCGAAGTCGTCGTCCTGACCGACCGCGTAGTGTCCGACCACGCTGCCGCCCGCCATGTCGAGCACGATCCGCCGCTGGCGTACCGGTGAGGACAGGTCGGACACCACCTCGCTCCGGACCCCGCCCTCGTGCAGCAGTTCCAGGCGCGCACTGCCCATGTACGGCACTGTCACCTGCCCCGCCCGCAGGTCGGCGCAGGTGGCGCTGGACACCCGCGCGTCTCCCAGGAGGCGCAGGAGGACGCCCACCGCATGCGGTGCCTCCACATCGAAGGCGGAAGTGTGGCTGCCGCTGTCGAGGGAGCGCCGGAACCGGGGCTTGTGCTGGGTGACGGACACGGAGCGGAGTGCGCCGAGTCTCCCGTCGCCCACTGCCTGGACGAGACGCCGCGTCAGCGTGCTGTGCAGCCAGGGAGCCACCACGGACAGGCGCAGTTCGTGTTCCCGCGTGAGGCGCAGGATGTTCTGGAGCGCGTCCCGGTCACCGGCCAGCGGTTTCTCCATGAGGATCTGTGAGAAGCCGAGCGCGGCGACGTCACGGAGTACCTCGGCGCGCACGGCGGGCGGGGTGCACATGTGGACGACGGTGTGCGCCGGGTCGAGGAGCTCGCGGGCTCGACGCAGGGAACCGGCGATGAGGAGACCTTCCCGCTTCCCGGCGAGGGCGGTGCGCCCGGGGTCCACTCCCACGATCGGGTGGTCGGCGAACATATTTACGGTATCTACGGTGTCCACGGTCCGGGAGCGCGCATGCAGCAGCACCGGTACATGCAGCCCCAGGCCCGCGCGGCCCAAGCCGACGATCAACGTGTACAGCACGACTCGACCCACCTCTTCGACTGGTTCGCGGGGGGCTGGTTCGCGGGAGTCTGGTTCGCAGGGGGCGGATTCGCAGGGGGCGGGTTCACAGGGGTGCCGGCTCCTGTTTTTCTGCTTGTCACACGCATTTTCCCGGCGTCGCACGCGGGTGCGATGTCGCACGGCTTGAGAACAGATCCGAGAACAGATCGGCGAATCGGCGTGAAAAATGTCCTTCTACCCATCCAATCTCCCTCCAAAACGCGCGCGAGGCCTTCGTGAATTATTTTTCAGACGAGGCGTCGCTTGCATGATCGCGGGTTCGCCGCATCGTATCCGATGGCGGCGTTCCATGTGTTTGTCCGCCGCATCTGACGGCCGGTGGGAAAGTGGCTCGAAATTCACGCGGAAGGCGGCTGTGTCGTCCCGTCGGGCAGGGCGGGGGCGTCCTCGGAAGCCTCATGCGGTTTCACGGTCGAACCTGCGGCCGAAAACAATCGGCCAGCAGGAGCGGGCCGACATTTCGAGGAAATGTTTCTGCGGTCTTAGCTCGCTTGTGGACCCCGTTGACAGGCTCTGGGTGCGCTAGTACCCATGTATCTTGCACGAGGCATGCGGTATTTGCCTTGAGTAAGGCGGTCGATCGCCCATGTCATGCTCTCGGGTTTTCGGCCCTGTGTCCGGAATGAGGTTCCGGCGGGCTCGCATGTCGCATGCGCGGACGCACCGGAGCGCTCGGAGAACCAGGGAAAGAGCATTCGGCCGCAGTGGTGGGGCGCGAAGGAAAACCGGTGGATCGTGCGATCGTATGGGCATCGGTAGCCGGTTTCGATCCGGCTGTCACAAGTGGCTGAAATACGTGCTGACTGGCTGATTCGGCAATGCGTTTCAGTCACGCGTTTCAGTCATGCGTTTCGGCTGTCCATTCCAGTCACGCGTTTCACTTGTGAGAAAAACGTTTCTGGCGCTGGTTTTTCACTCGTGAGAGTGGTTAGCGGGGTCTGATCCGGTGGGTAGCTTTCCGAAGTCACACCGGCCGGCGAGATCGGCAGCGAACTGCAAGACCCGAGAAAGTCAAACGAAAGGAAGAGCATGAGCAATTCCGTGCAGGAGCAGCGGCTGCGTCACCGTTTCGAAATGTGGGACAAGAACGGCGACGGCACCATCGATCGTAGTGACTGGGAAGGTGAGGCCAAGCGCATCCTGCTCGCGTTCGGGGAATCCGAGAATTCCCCGAAGAGCCTGGCTCTCAGCAAGGCGTACCTGGGGATGTGGGAGTACCTGGCGGCGGACCCCGGAGTCGGGTACGACGGCGCGCTGAGCTTCGCCCAGTTCAAGGACGCGGCGGAGAAGCAGCTGCTCGACCGCGGGCAAGCCGGCTTCGACCAGGTCCTGCGCCCGACGATCAGCGCGATCGCCGACCTGTGCGACACCGACGGCGACGGTCAGGTCAGCCCCCAGGAGTTCCGGCGCTGGATCCGTGCCATCGGCAGCGACGAGTCCACGGCGGACGCGGCGTTCCAGCGGATCGACGCGAACGGTGACGGTCAGCTGTCGGTCGAGGAGCTGATCCAGGCCGTGCACCGGTACCACTCCGGTGAGCTGGAGTTCTCCCTGCTCTGACAGCTCATATGGTCCTGCGTCCGGCGCTCCCCGGCACACCCGTGGGAGCGCCGGCGCGGCCCTTCCTCCCGCCCGTGCGGCTCCTCTTCCCGCCCGTGTGGTCTTTCCCCCGACGGCGCGGTCTCTCTTCCCGCCCGTGCGGTTTCTCCTCCCGCCCGTGCGGCTCCTCTTCCCGCCCGTGCGGTTTCTCCTCCCGCCCGTGCGGCTCCTCTTCCCGACCGCGCGGCTCCTCCTCCCGACCGCGCGGCCCCGCCCGCCGGGCCGCCTTCCCCGCCGGGCCGCCTGCCCGGCAGGGCGCGCACCACGTTGGCCCACCTCCGCCCCATTGCCACGAGAGGAAACATGCACGACGCATCCTTCGGTCAGAGGAACAGCAGGCACGGCACAGCGGCAGGCCCGGCAAATGACACGGCAAATGACACGGCAGACGGCCCGGCAGACGGCCCGGCAGACGGCACGCCGGGGCCGGGGCCGGTGCCCTTCTTCACTCAGGCCCGGACCTTTGAAGCCCTCTGGCCGGACATCCGGTCCCGGCTCACCGAAGTCATCGACAACGGCAAGTTCTCGCACGGCCGGCAGGTCGCCCGGTTCGAGGAGGCCCTGGCCCAGTGGACCGGCGCCCGCTACGCGGTGGGGGTGAACAGCGGCACCGACGCTCTGGTGCTGCTGCTGCGCGCCTGCGGCCTGGAGCCCGGTGACGAAGTCATCGTCCCGGCATTCACCTTCGTGGCCTCGGCCTCCTCCGTCGTGCTGGCCGGCGGTCGCCCGGTCTTCGCCGACATCGACCCCGTCAGCTACGCGATGGATCCGAAATCCGCGGCCGACGCGGTCACCTCACGCACCCGGATGATCATGCCCGTCCACCTGTTCTGCCAGATGGCCGACATGGACGGACTGCTCGACGTCGCGCACCACCACGGGCTGACCGTGGTGGAGGACAGCGCCGAGGCCATCGGTATGCGGTGGGGCGGCGTACACGCCGGGCTGCTGGGAGCCGGTGGTGCGCTCTCGTTCTTCCCCACCAAGACGCTCGGAGCCATCGGCGATGCCGGGGCCATCCTCACCGACAACCAGCAACTCGCCGAAACCGCAGCGGCGTTGCGCCACCACGGGCGCTACGGCCGGACGCTTGCCCACTTCCCCGGCATCAACAACCAGACCACTGTCAACGGCGTCAACAGCAAGATGGACGACATCCAGGCAGCTGTCCTCCTCACCAAGCTGACCCGTTTGCACAAGGACATCGCCCGCCGGGCCCAACTCGCCGCCGCCTACACCGAACGGCTGGCCGGCGCGCCCGGCGTACTGCGGCTGCCCACCCTGGTGCCTCGCACCGCCCGGACCCACCCGGTCTTCTACGTCTACCTGATCGAGGTCGAGCGGCGCGACGAACTGGTCGGCTACCTGGCCGAGAACGGCGTGGGCACCGAGACGTACTACCCGACCCCGCTGCACCTCCAGGAATGCTTCGCCGACCTGGGATACCGCCGCGGTGACTTCCCGCACGCAGAGACGGCCTGCGAGCGCACCCTCGCCCTCCCGCTGTACCCCGACATGAGCATCGACGACGTCGACACGGTGTGCGACCTCGTCCGCCGTTTCCCGGCCCACACGTCCAAGAGGGCGACGTGTACGTCCAGGAGTCCAGCCCCTCCGCCCCGGAGTCCAGCCTCTACCTCCAAGGGGCCAGCCTCTACGTCCAGGAGTCCAGCCCCTACGTCCAAGGGGCCGGCCCCTACGTCCAGGAGGCCGGCATGACGATTGCCTTCTTCGCCCCGGACCTCTTCGAGGCCGACCGGCAGGTGCTGCTGGACCTCGTCCACGACATCGGCACCGCGCCGGAGCAGAAATTCCTGCTCGGCGAGCACACCGCCCGCTTCGAGGAAGCCCTGCGCGCCTCGCTCGGCGCCGCCGACGTCGTGGCCTGCTCCAGCGGCACCTCCGCCCTGACCCTCGTACTGCACGCCATGGGCATCGGACCCGGCGACGAGGTGGTCGTCCCCGCCTACGGCTGCGCCCCGCTGGCCAACACCGTGGCGAACCTCCGGGCGACGCCGGTGTTCGCGGACATCGACCCGTGGACGATGGTGGCCGACCCGGACCGGGTGGAGCAGGCGATCACCGACCGGACCAGGGCGATCATGCCCGCGCACATGTTCTCGGTGATGGCCGACATGCCCCGTATGCGCGAGATCGCCCGGCGTCACGGCGTGCGCCTGGTGGAGGACTCGGCGGTCGCCCAGGGCGGTGTCCTCGACGGCCGCCCCGCCGGGACCTGGGGAGAGGCCGGAATGTTCTCCTTCGTTCAGGTCAAGACCTTCGGAACGGCGGGCGAGGGCGGCGCCGTCGTCACCATGGACCCTGAACTCGGCTCTGCCGTCAGGTCGTTGCGCAACCACGGGCAGGGTGAGCGGTTCGTCTACCAGCGCACCGGCTACAACAGCCGGTTCGACGAAGTACTCGCGGCCTTCCAGCTCCACCGGCTCCCCGGCTTCCCCGAACTGCTGGAGCGCCGGGCCCGCATCGCCGACTACTACACCGAACGCTTCACGCCACTTCGCGAGCGCGGAGTGCTGTCCCCTCCGCCGGGCCGGAACGGCCGCTGTTTCTACGTGTATTCGCTCCTCGCCGAGCAGCGGGACGAGCTGAAGGAACATCTGGCCGTCCACGGCATCGAGAGCCATGTGTACTACCCTCTCCCGCTCCCCCACCAGCCCGCCTTCACCCGGTTCGCACCCGCGAACCAGAGCTGGCCGCACGCCGAGAGCGCTGCCCGGCGCCAACTGGCCCTCCCCATTCACCCGCGCCTGACCGACGCCCAGGTGGAACACATCGCGGACACTGTCTGCGCCTACGCAGAGATGAGCAAGGGCCGATGACGAGCCACATCGAGACCGGACCCCACATCGAGACCGGACCCCATATCGAGACCGGACCGTTCACGGTTATCGAGGCCGGACCGTTCACGGTTGGCCGTGAACGTCCCGAAAGCAAAGCCCGCAGCTATGCCCGGCTGGGCAAGCTCGATGTCTACGACTACTACCCGAGCATCGCCGTGGCCCTGTCCGCGGTGCTGCTGCCCCTCTCCGGCCTGCGGTCCGTGACCCTCGCGACGCTCGCGCTGTTCCTCTTCGGCGCGGTCTTCGTGATCGTGGCGATGGTCGCCCTCGACGACGTGACCGGCTACCGCGACGGCAGCGACGCCGCCAACTACGGCCCGGACAACCCGCTGCGCAACAAACTCCGCAAGCCACTGATCGCGGGAACCCTGACACTGCGCGAAGCACTCGGCTTCGGGTGGACCACCGCCGCCCTCGGCGCGGTGCTGTGGGCCGCCGCCCTGGCGACTGCTCCGCACCGGCCCACCTGGACAGTGGCGCTGGTCGTGGCCCTCTTCGTGGTCTCCCTCCAGTACTCCTACGGCCTGAAGATCAGCTATCACGGCTTCCAGGAGATCTTCCTCGCCGGGCTGGGCGCGGGACTGGTGATGGGGGCGTACGGGCTGGCGGCCGGTCACTTCTCCGCATTCGTGCTCGTGCAAGGGGTGCTGTTCGGGTTCGGGCCGCTGATGTTCGGCGTGTACTCCAACACCAACGACATTCCCGGGGACCGGGCTGTCGGGCGGCTGACCGTGGCGTGCCTTCTCTCGCCGAAGGGCAACGCCGTCTTCGTCGGTTCCCTGTCCGCGGCGGAGTTCCTGATCGGCGCGGTCTCCTCCGCCGTCGGGATCGCCCCATGGTGGTTCGTGCTCCTGATGCTGCCCGTCACCGCGCTGCGCCTGCGGCAGTACCTCACCGGCTTCCGGCAGGAAGACATCATGCGCGCCCGCAAACTCGGCTTCGCGGCGCACCGGGTCAGCACGGTGCTGCTGATCACCGCGAACCTGATCGTCGGCGCGAACCTGATCGTCGGCACGGAGACCGCCGTATGAGCCCCGATCTCGACGTCGCCGTGGTCGGCGCGGGTATGGCCGGGCTGACCGCCGCACACGAACTGCGGCGGGCCGGTCTCGAGGTGCGGGTGTTCGAGGAGCAGAAACACGTCGGCGGCCGGATGCACAGCTTCAGGCAGGACGGCTACACCATCGACACCGGCGCCGAACAGATCTCGGACCAGGGCTACCGCGCGACGTGGGAACTGCTCTCGCGGCTGGGCGTGCCGATCCACGACGTACCGCGCATCGGCAAGTCGATCGGAGTGTGGCGCGAGGGCCGGGCCCACCCCGGCGTGGCGGACCCCTCCGCGCTGCTCACCGGTGCCGGGCTCGCGCCCCGTGCCCGCTTCGACCTCGCCCGGTTCCTGGCCTGGACGGGTGTGCGCCGCCGGGAGTTCGACGACGACCACCCCGAACGGACCCCGGTAGGGGCTGCGACAGTCAGGGAGTTCGCGCAGCGTTACCACAGGGACGTGCACGACTATCTGCTCCAGCCGGTCGCCGGCAGCTTCTTCGGCTGGGACACGGCGCGCTCCGCGGCGGCGCCGATGATCAGTCTGCTGCTGGCGGTGGGTCCGGCCGCCGGCTGGCGGACGTACCGCGACGGCATGGACATGCTCGCCCGCAGGCTGGCCGAAGGACTCGACGTGGCCTGCGGCAGCGAAGTGCACGAGGTCGTCACCGGGAAAAACTCCGTGCGGGTGCGTGTCGGGGAGGACGTCGTCACGGCACGCTCGGTCGTTCTCTGCGTGCCCGCTCCCCTCGCGGCGCGGCTGCATGCGGGCGCCCCCGCCGATGAGCTTCCGTTCCTGTCGGCGTGTACGTTCACCCCCACGTTCAAGGTCAGTTGCCTGCTGGACCGGCCACTCGCGCCCCCCTCCCGCACACCCTTGTACGTCCTGCTGACACCGGACACGGAGGACGACGTGCTCTCCGCGATCATCGTGGACCACGCCAAGCATCCGGACCGGGCGCCCGCGGGCAAGGGACTGCTGACCCTCATGGCCGACGCCCGCAGCATCCCCGAACTGATGCAGGCACCGGAGCAGCAGGCCGCCGACCGGCTCGTACGGGCAGCCGCACGCTACGTCCCCGGTCTGGAGGCAGGTCTGGAGGCAGGTTTGGAGACCGGTCTGAAGGCAGATCTGGAGACAGCCGGTGGGCGCCGCTTCGTGCACGCCTTCACCTACGGCCTGCCCGAGGCCACCCCCGAGGCCCTGCGCCACCGCGCGCGGTTCATGGCGCGTGCCGCACGGCCGGTGGAGTACGCCGGCGACTGGGTGATGCTACGTCCGGCCAGCGAAGGCGCCGTGCGCGCGGGTGCGCTCGCCGCCTCACGGGTCCTCAGCCGGCTACGGCCGCCCCGGCCTGCCGTACGGCCCCTCCGTGTCTCCCTCCCCACAGAGGAGAACGTCTCTTGAATCCTCCCCCAGCTGAAGGCAGGGGGATTCCTGGCTCACGCTGCCTGCGGGTCAGCGACCCGACAGGTCTTCCACGATCAACACCAGCCGGGTTGAAACCAGCCCGGTTTGATACGGCAAAGCTTGGAGGTGCATGTGCTGTCTTGGCTCTCGATCAGCACGGCGTGCGCGCTTGGTTCTCGCAACGCACGGCATGCAGCCTACCCGATCAGGTGGACGGTGTTTCGCCCTGAGGGCGAAATCCCGCTTCCTGCTCTGCTCCGCAGGAGTCCGATTCTCCCCCGCAAGCGGGAGGTACCCCCACCCCGGCGTGAACGCCGAGGCATCCTCGGAGGAACCCGGTGAAACCGCATGACATGGGCGTCCTGTTCGACGAGTGCGCCGAGCACGGTACCGGCACGCAGGTCTACCTGGACCGGCCTTTCACCATCGACGCGGACGCCCGCACCCACCACACGATCCCCCAACTCGCCGCCCTCGTACGGGAGGCGGCGGGATGGCTGGCCGCCGCCGGGGCGGGCCCCGGCGACCGGGTGGCGATCGTCAAGGACAACCACTGGGACTACGACCTGCTGGCCTGCGCTGCCGTACGTGTCGGTGCCGTGCCCGCGCAGCTGTCCGCGCACCTGTCCGGCGAGACACTGGTGACGCTGCTGACCCGGCTCGCCCCCGCCCTGCTCGTCACCACGGCCGAGGTGCTGGAACGCGGCCGGAAGGAGGGCACCGATCCTGCCGCGGCAGCCCGCGCGACCCTGGTCCTGGACGGCGTCCTGGACGGCGTCCTGGACGGCGCCGTGCCGGGGACGCTGAGCATGGACGACGTACGCGGACACCCCGCCCCCGGCCCCCACCGCAGGCACGACGACGAGCCCCTGGTGATCAACCACACCTCGGGCACCACCGGCCTCCCCAAGCTGGTGGCGCACTCGACCCGCACGATCATCGGCAAGCTGGCGCGCTTCGAGAGCGTGCGGCTGCCGCGGATCGGCCTGCGACGCAGCGACACCCTGGTCAACGCGAGCGCGTTCTCCCACGGGAGAACCTTCTGCTGGACCGCGAGCACCCTGTGCATGGCCCCCGCCGAAATCTCGGTCATCACCACGCAGGACCCGCACCTCGCGGACCCGGTACTGCGCGCCCATCCGCCGACTGTCCTTGAGGCGCTGCCCGCCTCGTTCGTCCGCCTCCAGCCGCTGACCGAAGGGCTGGACAACCCGTTCCGGCGCCTGCGCACGGTCATCAGTACGTACGACGCCATGCATCCCCCCACCGTCCGTGCCTATCTCGAAGCGAGCAGGCACCCCCGTCCGGTATGGATGGAGGGGTGGGGGCAGACCGAGACGGGCCCGCTGACCTTCCGCTTCCATACCCGGCAGTCGGTGAACAAGGCGGTGGAGAAGGCGGTGGACCAGGCCTCGTGCGGGGCCAGTACCCGTGGGGCCAGTACCCGTGGGGCCAGCACCCGTCAATCTGGGGCATCCGGTGCCGGTGAAGACGCGGCTGCGGGTGGTGGATCCCGACTCCTTCCGGCCCCTGCCACGAGGGCAGGCGGGCCTGGTACTGGCCAAGACCGCCGCCTGTGCCCTGGGCTACATCGGCGAGGAGGACCGCTGGTCGGCCAAACGGCTCGGCACGTGGTGGAACACCGGCGACATCGGCGCCCGCAACCGCGACGGAAGCATCGAGCTGCTCGACCGCGAGGTCGACCGCACGCCGCAGCTCAGCTGTCTGCGGACCGAGGACGCCCTTCAGGCCCGGTTGCCGGGGGCCCTGGAGTGTGTCGTCCTCGCCGAGCCGGGCCGGGATCCGCTGCCGGTCGTGGTCACCGCCGACGGCCTTCTGGAGCAGGCCAGTTGGAAGGAAGCGGTGCGGGACCTGCCGCCCCTGCGCGAACCGCTCACCCTCACCTGGGACCAGGTGCCGCGCACCGGCACCGGCAAGGTACGGCGCAGGGAGTTGCTGCACCGCCTCACCGGACGTACCGACACCTACGGCTCCGGCCGGTGGACCTGAGACGGGAAACGGAGACGGGAAAGAAATTGAGACGGGAAAGGGGAGACGTCATGCGCCAGTTCCTGGCCGAGGACCCGGGTTACGTCTTCGACAACGACAACACGCACAGCTCCGAACTGCACCGCTGCCTCACCGACGCCTACGACACCATGACCTTCGAAAGGCTCGCCGAGACCGGCGTCACCACCGGATGGCGGTGCCTGGACATCGGCTCCGGAGGCGGGAGCGTGGCCCAGTGGCTCGCCGAACGCGTCGCTCCCACCGGCGAGGTCACGGCCACCGACGTCAAACCGCACCACCTCCCGCAAGGGCCGTGCCTGACCGCCGTCGAGCACGACGTGGTGACCGATCCCCTCCCCGAGGCGGCCTTCGACCTCGTCGTCGCCCGTCTCGTACTCCAGCACCTGCCCGAACGGCTCGCTGTCCTCGACAAGCTGGTGCGCGCCCTCAAGCCCGGCGGGTGGCTGCACATCGAGGAGTTCGACACCTCCTACGAACCGCCCCTGCTCACCCCGGACGAGGAATCCGCGCGGCTCTACACGGCCTTCCTCGACACCAAGTGCGCTCTCATACGGGCCGGCGGCGGAGACCCCCACTGGGCCCGGAGCGCGCCGGCCGCCATGCGCGCCGCGGGACTCGTCGACATCGACCCGCGGCCCCGCATCGAACTGCGTACCGCGGGATCACCGGGCCTGCGGATGCAGCTCAACCACACCTACCTCCTGCGGGACAAGTTGATCGCCGCAGGAATGACCGAGGCGCAGCTGAAGGACGTACGCGCGCTGATGCGGGACCCGTCGTTCCGCGCCGCGTCCAGCGTCATCTACTCGGTGCACGGCCGCCGCCCGCAGGCAGACGAGGCCGAACACGCCCCGCGACCGCGCACCGAGGAGGCCCGATGACCCTCCGCGTGCCGCGTGCCGGGACCCCGGCCCCGGCCCCGTCCCCGTCCCCGTCCCCGGTGGCCCCGTCCTCGGCCCCGGTGGCCGCTCTGGTCGCGGCCCGCATGCTCGACCTGGTGGACGATCCCGCCACCGCCACCGTCGGGTGGGACATCGACTGGCAGGGCCCGCTCCCCCTCTCCCTGCCCGACGAGCACGCCGTCCAGGCGGCCTGCGGGATCATGCACGTCCACGGCCGGGCGGCCGGGCGTCCGGCCCCGCTCGCCGTCGACTACGCCTCCACGGTGGCGGGAGTTCTCGCAGCCCAGGGAGTCTGCGCGGCACTCCTCGCGCAGGCCGGGGGCACCGACGTGACACAGGTGCGGACCTCGGTGAGCCAGGCCGCGCTGCTCTCCCTCGCCCAGTACCTCGCGGCAGCCACCGTTACCGCCACCGCCGACGGCGACGACACGGAGGACGGCCATGAGCAGAGTGCGGGAAGCGAGCAGGGTGCGGGAGGCGGCCACGTACGGGGTCCGGGAGGCAGCCACGCCCAGAGCACGGGGAACGAGCCGCTCGCGCCCGGCGGCTGCCCGTTCGTCGCCGCCGACGGTGTGCGCTTCGAACTCGAAGCGCTCGACGCCCCTCAGTGGCTGGACTTCTGGCAGCGGCTCGGCGCGGACCGTGGAGAGGCCGGACGCGGATGGCGGCCGTTCCAGCAGCGGTTCGCCACCGCCACCTGCTGGCTGCCTCCCGCGCTGTCCGCGACCGCGCGGCGTGCCTCGTTCGCCACCATCCGCGCGGCGGCCGACCGCTCGGGAGTCGCCGTACTGCCCGTACGGGAAGACCCCCTCCCGCCGACGGTGACGCCGCCGTGGACCCTCACGCCGCTCCCCGGCCCCGCCGGAACCACGACCGGCCGGACCCGTACGGACGGCACCCCCCGCACGGCTGACCCGGCGGGCGGCATCTCCCGCACGGCCGACCCGGCGGGCAGGCCACCCCTTGCGGGCCTACCCCTTGCGGGCCTGCGGGTCGTCGAGTCGACGCGACGCGTCCAGGGGCCCATGGCCGGACACGTCCTGCGGCTCCTGGGCGCCGACGTGCTACGCATCGAGCCACCGGGCGGCGACCCGATGCGCGGCATCCCGCCCATGGCGGGCACCTGTTCGGCCCGCTTCAGCGCCCTCAACGCCGGAAAACCCGTCACGGAAATCGACTTCACCTCTGCCACGGGACGGCAGGCGGTCCGCGCGCTGGTGTCCGAGGCCGATGTCTTCCTGCACAACTGGGCGCCGGGAAAGGCGGCCGGCCTGGGGCTGGACGCCGAGGACCTGCGCCGCTCCGCCCGCCCCGGCCTGGTGTACGCGTGGGCGTCCGGCTGGGGCGACGCCCTGGGACCGACACCGCCGGTGGGGACCGACTACCTGGTCCAGGCACACAGCGGCCTTGCCGCCGCGGCGCGCCCTGCGAACGAGCCCCCCGCTCCCTCCCTGATGACGCTCACCGATGTCCTCGGCGGGCTGGTCTGCGCGCAGGGCGTACTGGCGGCGCTGCTGGCGCGGCTGCGCACCGGAGAAGGCGGGCGCGTGGACTCCTCCCTGTACTCCGCCGCGGCCGTCATTCCCCGCCGACGCCGACGCCGAGGCCGACGGGCCGAGTGGACGGACCGCCCGCTGCGTACGCGGGACGGGTACCTCGCGCTGGGACCGCAAGCCCGCACGCGGCCGGACCTCCTCGCGCGCGTGCTCGGGCTGGGCGCCTCGGCGGACGCGGCGGCGATCGCCTCCCGGGCCCGGACACGGCCCACCGAGGCCTGGCTGCCCCGGCTGGCAGCCGCGGGGGTGGCCGTCACGCCGGTGTGCACCAGCCTCGCCGACCTGGCCCGCGACCCACGGTTCGCCCCGGCCCTGGCCGCCGGAGAGTACGCATCCCCCCTCACGCCCTGGGAGTTCTCTTGACAGCTGGACAGTCAGCCGGACGAACAACCGGAGGGATAGCCGGACGAACAACAGGACGAACAACAGGAAGGGCAACTGGACAAACAACCGGAGGGACAGCCGGAGGGACAACCGGAGGGACAGCCGGAGGAACAACCAGACGGACAGCCGGATGGACAGCCGGATGGACATCGAACGCCGGCATCGAGATCCGTGACCTGGTACCGGCCCCCCTGCGGCGTGCCTGGGCCGCACAGGGCCACTGCCCCGACCGCGACCTGTACACGCTCTTCTCCGGACACGTGAAGCGCCACCCGGACCGGACGGCCGTCATCGATTCGGCGGGCACCGTCGACTACGCCGGACTCGACGGCCGGGTACGGCACATCGCCGCACACCTCGCCGAACGCGGCCTGGGGGAGCGGGACATCATCGCCGTACGGCTGCCGAACGGGCGCGACGCGGTGGCCGCGGAACTCGCGGTCGCCGCCATCGGTGCCGTCGCGCTGCCGTATCCGCCGGGGCACGGCAGCCGGGGCCCGGTGAGCCTGCTGGGCCGCTCGCGCGCCCGCGCGGCCCTCGTCACGCACCTCTCCGACGCGGTACCACACGCCCAACTGCCCTACTTGGAGGCGGTGTTCACCTTCGGGGAGAGCCATCCCACCGCACAGTCACCCGCACGGCCACTCGTACAGTCACTCGCACGGCCACTCGTACAGTCACTCGCACGGCCACTCGTACAGTCACTCGCGACGCCCGCCCGGCGGCCCTTCGTTCCCCGCCCGGTCGACCCCGAGGCGCCCGCCCGGATCCTGGTCTCCTCCGGCTCGGAGGCCGAACCCAAGATGGTCGCCTACTCCCACAACGCCATGGCCGGCGGCCGGGCCAACTACGTACGCGCCCTGCACGACGGCGACGGCCCGATGCGCAACCTCGTACTCGTCCCGCTGGCCTCCTCCTTCGGCTCCTGCGGCACATCCGTCACGCTCGCCGCCCTCGGCGGCACCCTGCTGGTGCGGGAGTCCTTCGACCCGGCCGCGGCGCTCCGCATGATCGTCGAACATCGTCCGACACATGTCTTCGGCGTGCCCACGATGCTGCGCCGCATCGCCGACCAACCGCCCACGGAAGAAGAGGACTTCACCGGTCTGCGGGCCCTGGTCTCCAGCGGCGCGGCCCTGCCGGACGCCACCGCCGAGGCATGCCGCGACCGGTTCGGCCGCCGCGTCATCACCGTCTACGGATCCTCCGACGGCGTGAACTGCCACACCGCCACCCCCAGCCTCCTCCCCGCCACCGCCCCCGGCCTCCTCCCCGCCGCGAGCACCGGGCTTCCCGCCCCCGCCGCAGGTACTGGCCTTCCCGACCCCGCCGTGACGCGGATCCGCATCCTCGACGCCACCGGTGCCCCCGTGCCGGCCGGACAGCCCGGCGAGATCTGCGCCAGAGGCCCGATGACACCGCTGGCCTACGTGGCGGACCCCGGCCTGGACGCCCGGTACCGCACTCCGACCGGCTGGGTCCGTACCGGCGACCGCGGACTCCTGGACGAACAGGGCCGGCTCCACGTACTGGGCCGCCTCAAGCAGATCGTCGTACGAGGCGGCTACAACATCAGCCCGGCCGAGGTGGAACGAGAACTCGGCACCCATTCCGCCGTGGCCGAGGTGGCCTGCGTCGCTGTGCCCGACCCGGAACTGGGAGAGCGCCTGTGCGCATGCGTCCGCGCGACGCCGGGCGTGCCCTCACCGGACCTGCGGGAGCTCACGGTGTTCCTGGAGTCCCAGCGGGGCCTCGAACGCCGGAAACTGCCCGAACTCCTGTTGCGGCTCGACGAGATGCCGCTCGGCCCCACCGGAAAGATCTGCCGCAGCACGCTCGCCCTGCTCGCCGCCCGCGAGACATCCGACATCTGTTGACGACCGTTGATGACCGTTGGCGACAGACGACAGACGACAGACGACAGACGACAGACGACAGACGACAGACGACAGACGACAGACGACAGACGAAACAGGCGTCCGACGATCCGACGAGCAGCTCCCCATCCCTGCATCCATCCCTGCATCCATCCCTGCTCCTCCCTGCATCCATCCCTGCATCCAGTGCATCCAGGAGGCGATATGCACAGCGTCCACAGCGTCCCCAGCGTCGCTGTCATCGGACTCGGCTACACCGGTCTCCCGCTGGCCCGGGAGGCGTGCCGTGCCGGTATGCGCGTCACGGGGATCGACGAAAACCCGTCCGTGACCGCGTCCCTGAACTCGGGCCACTCACACATCCCCGATGTCACCGATGCCGACCTGGCCGCCATGCTGGACGCCGGTTTCCGGGCGTCCGCCGACGAGAGCCCGCTGGCCGAGGCCTCGGTAGCCGTGATCTGCGTCCCCACACCCCTGGACGACACCGGCAGACCCGACCTCTCCCACGTGCGACGCGCCGCCGGCGCCCTGGGGGACCGCCTGAAGCCCGGCACCCTCGTCGTCCTGGAATCCACCTCCTTCCCCGGCACCACGGACGACATCGTCCGAAGCATCGTGGAGCAGGCCTCCGGGCTCAGCGCCGGCACGGATTTCTCCCTCGCCTTCTCACCGGAGCGCATCGACCCGGGGAACGACACCTTCGGCGTACGGAACACCCCGCGCGTCGTGGGCGGCTGCACCAGGCGGTGTACGGAGGCCGCGGCCGATTTCTTCCGGCAGCTGTGCGACCGGGTCGTGGAGGCGGGATCCGCCCGCGAGGCCGAACTGGCGAAACTCCTGGAGAACACCTATCGCAGTGTGAACATCGCCCTGGTCAACGAACTCGCCGTCGCCGCCAGGGCGTTGGGGGTCGATGTGTGGGACGCGCTCGACTGCGCGCGCACCAAACCCTTCGGCTTCCAGGCTTTCCGGCCCGGTCCGGGTGTCGGCGGACACTGCATTCCTGTCGACCCCGTCTATCTCACGCACTGGGCACGCGCCTGTGGTGCCCCGCTGCGGCTGGTCGAACTCTCACAGGAGGTCAACGCCGGGATGCCGGCACATGTCGTACGGCGTGCCGAACACCTGCTGCGTCAGCGAGGAAAGACCCTGCACCACGCGCGGGTGCTGCTCGTCGGAGTGACCTACAAGCGCAACAGTACGGACCTGCGGGCCACACCGGCCGCCGCGATCCTCAGACTGCTGCGGCAGGCCGGCGCTGACGTCGCCTATCACGATCCGCTCGTCGACACCTGGGCGCCGGACGGCGAACCAGTGGAGCGGACCACCGACGCACTGCACGCCGCCACGGCCGCCGACCTCACGATCCTGGTGCAGGACCACGACACCGTGCCATGCGACCGACTGCCGGAACACTCCCCCCTGCTGCTGGACACCCGAGGCCGCCTACGGGGCACCGGCGCCCACCAACTCTGAGAAAGACACAGACGAGTTGTATGCCCGAGTTGTACACCGGTGGAGGTGAGAACGTGAACCGCCCCGGCTTCCCCACCAACTGGTATGAGGGTGGCCGCTGCCTGCCCCGCAAGGGGCGTAACGCACTGCGCCCCGCCCACGGAAACCAGTCATGAGCGGGGCACTCTTTCACGTTCCGCATCAGATGTCGTAGTCGCCGGACTTCACCTGCTCAACGAACTCGGACCATGCCCCCAGTGACAGGGCGAGAGTCGGTCCCTGAGGGTTCTTGCTGTCACGCACCGGTACGACACCGGGTACCTTCGCCACTTCCACGCAGCTCTGGTCCCCGCTGGAGTACGACGACTTGAACCAGTCGAAGCCAGTTGCTTCGGAGTTCGAGTAGTGATTGCTCACGGCTCAGTCCATTTCCTTTATGGCAGCGCGGATGCGGGCAGCGGATTCCTCAACAGGGAGAGCCTCCGAGTTGAGATGGCGGAACAGCGTGGTGAAGGTCTCCACCTGATCTGGTTCCTCGTAGTAGACGGTGCTCATGAGGCTGTCGGAGTAGACAACATCGGTCTCGACAGGCTCGGGGAAGGACAAGATCCCGAAAGGGCCGTGCAGGGCGCAGTTGATCGCCGCCTCGGACGGAAGCACCTGCACCTGGATGTTCATTTCACCGGCCATGGATGCCAGCGACTCAAGCTGTTCCCGCATGACCTCGGGACTGCCCACACGGTGCTTGAGGGCAGACTCCGCAAGGATGGCCCACAGGCGCAGCGGAGCGCTCCGTGCGAAGACCTGGCGCCGCTGTCCGCGTACCTTGATCTGTTCCTGCACGTACTCGAAGTCATCGGCTTTGTCCGGCCGTTGCATCCGGATGACAGCCTCGGTGTAGGCCGGAGTCTGGAGGAGTCCCGGGATGAGGGAGGTTTCCACGACGTAGAGATCCGCGGCGTCCCACTCCAGTGCGATGTAGTCGGCGTACACCGGCTTGAGGGCATCCTCGTGCTGCGACCACCAGCCGCGCTCACAACGGCGTCGGTCAAGATCCTGCAAGCGGGCCCGGAGGGCCTGGTCTTTCACCCCGTAGAAGTCGAGCAGGACTTGCAGGTCGAGGGGGCGTACACCGGACAGACCTACCTCGAGGCGGCACATCTTGGACCGGGCGCACTGAAGTTCTTCAGCGACTTGAGTAAGGGTCTTGTTGGCCCCCATACGCAGCTCACGCAGCATGCGGCCGAATCGTCGCTGGCGAACGGTTGGGTTTCTGTTCACAGCCACAGCGAATGTCCTCCCCATTTGCTGAGGCCAGTTTGCCTGGCCCGACTGTCTCTGACGAACAACATACTTTCAAATCACAGTAGAGAATTGCACCTTGGAGTGATGGGTCGGAATAGTGGGAGTCGCGTCGACTCTGAGTACAGAGTTGGTTGCCGCATGCTGCTTGCTGTGCTCGCACGTTCATGGAGCTACGGAGGTATCCGCATGCCCGACCTGCCCGAGCCCTGGTGGACGGGGCTGCGCGCCGCGCTCGACACCCTCTCCGCCGTCACCTGCGACCGTGTCGCCGTCCGTGAGGAGTACATCCGCCGCGCTGTCCCTGAGTTCACCGGCTGTGCGATCGAGGCGCCCATCGAGTGGTCCACCGCCCACGGCGACTTCCACTGGGCAAACCTCGGCGGCCCGGCCCTGTGCGTCCTCGACTGGGAGGGCTGGGCACCGCGCCGGTCGGCTTCGACGCCGCCCTGCTGTACCTCTACTCCCTGCGCACGCCGAGGACTGCCGCACGGGTCCGCGAGACCCTTGCCCACATCCTCGACACGCCTGCCGCACGCGTGGCGGAACTGACGGTATGCGCCCAGGTCTTGCAGGCCGCAGACCGCACCCCCTTCTACGCATCCCTCAGGGACCCCGTACGCACGCACCTCAAGGAAATGCACCAAGGCGCCGCATGACGCACCCGGCCACCCTCGCGGTGCTACGCGGCTACCTCCTGCTCAGCATCGCCAACAAGCTGGTCGCGACCACCGCCCAGCGCCGGGCGCCTGGCCGAGATCGCCATGCTCCGCTTGGTGGGCACGACACCACGTCAGATCCGCACCCGGACCGCCTGTCCGAGCCGCCTGTCCGAGTGGAACAACGCGGTGGCCTTTTCCGCTTTCGGGCATCCCGGGGAGTAGCCCGTGCAGGAGTTCTTGGTGGCGTGAAATCCCGGGAACGCGGCCTTTCCGATAAAGTCATAGAATTCCGAAAATCCGGCGTAGGCACACAGAAGCGCCCCTGCCGGATATCTGCCGACAGGGGCGCTTCGCCTTGCATATGCGTTCTCTGCTGCCCCGCCCCGCTAGCCCTGGGCGAGGTGATCGAACTCTCCGTCCTTCGCCTCCACCAGGAAGGCGCTCCACTCCGCAGGGGTGAAGTACAGGGACGGCCCGCGCTGGTCCTTGCTGTCGCGCACCGCACGGCCGCCCCCGGCCGTCACGGCAACCTCCACACAGGCGTTCTCCTGCCCCGAGTAAGACGACTTACGGTAGGGGCCTGTGAGCTTAGGAGTCACGATGCATTTTCCTTGCTTTTGCGTAGATTGTCCCGGATGAGCTTTTCACTGGGACCCGGTGCCAGTGCCGCCGATCGTAGCTGGTCAAAAGCGTTCGTGTAAGCCGCCAGATCCTCCTCGGCTTCCAGGATCGATGACCCTCGAAGGTTGTCGAGCGTCACGGCTTCCACGATCGGTTCTGTGTCGAAGCTGAAGGACGAGAATCCGGAAATCACTCCCGCAAGCGTTCCCGCGTTCAGGGGGAGAACCTGAATGGTTACGTTCTTCCTTTTGCCCACCTCAAGAATGTGTGAAAGTTGTTCATGGTGAATCTCGGCGCTCACCAAGGAATGGACGATTACAGGTTCCCAAATGATGCCCGTATACGTCGTCCCACCCTCGTCGATTTTCGCCTGCCGCCCCTCACGGACCTTGACAAGCTGCGCCACCCGCTCCGGGGCGACGTAGTTCGGTCCGGAAGTGATGACAGCCTCCGCATAAGCGGGTGTTTGCAGCAAGCCCGGAATCAGTGCTGGCGCCCAGTCCCGAATGTAGGTGGCGTCATCCTCCAGCGAGATGTGATCGAGGTAGTCCGCCCGCAGGTGTGCCGCATGTTCGAGCCACCAGCCACGATGCTTGGAGCGCTTCGCCAAGTCCTCCAGCTTCTTGCGGACTTCCGGATCATCTACGCCGTATGCGCTCAGCAGTGCCCGGATCTCGATGACGCGCGCGGTCACATGTCCGCTCTCGATGCGGCTGACCCGGGTCTGATGCACTCCGAGCACCTCCGCGGCCTGCGGCTGGTCGAGCTTGACAGCCTGCCGGTACCTCTTGAGTGCTGCGCCGAGTCGCCTACTGCGCACGGTCGGCCGTCCCCCTACGGGCATCGCCCTTCCCCTCTCTTGCGGCAGCCAGTGCCATACGGGCTCCACTGTAGGGCGTGCGGAAGCGACAGAGACACAGACGGCATGTATGCGGATTGACTCGCTTGCGGAACTGGTGACTTGGGGCCTAGCCTCAGAGTGCACACGCCGCCACACGGCGCAATCTTGACTATGTGTCAGGGGGTACAACCGTCATGCCCACCGCTGTTACAGCACACCAACGCAGAGACACGTTCCGCGTCCCCAAGCACAAGCGGCACGTGCCGGATGCACGGGCGCACGTACGGACAATCCTCAAGGACTGGGGTATCAACGGCGAACTCGCCTGCGACGTAGCCTCCGCCGCGACCGAGCTGGTGACCAACGCAGTCCGGCACTGCCGTGTGACGCACGCCCAGATCGAGGTCACCCTCTCAATCCGGGCCGGTGACTTGCTACTTGAGGTGTCCGACCCCGACAAGGGGAGAATTCCGACGCTCCGCATGGGCGACGACCAGGAAGAGGGAGGACGCGGGCTGGTCCTCGTCGCCGGCCTGGCAGAGCACTGGGGGCATGAACTGCACCGCTACACCAAATGCGTCTGGGCCCTCTTCCCCATCCCTGAGGAGCCCCGTGTACCGGTTGACGCGTGAAGGGGAGGCATTACCCGAGCGCTACGACACCGCCACACAGGCAATACGCGGCATGACTCGAACCATCCGCGCGCAGCCCTTGACCGACGATGAGCGCAGCGCATTTGCCCACTGGTACACACATCTCAACTACCGTGCCGTGGCATTCGTACTCCGGAGAAGGCAACGGTTCGAGCTGCGCGTGTCGGTAGGAGGCGAGCGGCAAACGTTCGCAATTGACCCGCCTCCGCCCCTGCCATTCGAACGCCCCCAGAAGGTTCCTGTCATGTGCGAGTGCGCCGACACCACGTGACAGGCCGAAGGGCTCCCGGCATGCGCCCCCGCATCGCTGGTTGAGCCTCCGCGGGGTCCTGGTCGACGCAACGCCCAGGACCCCGCGTTGAGGATGCCCCACAACGGCATGCCGCGCCGTTGAAAGGCGAATGTCAACAGCTAGTCAGGAGATATCGACATGCGTAATTGTATTGCTTGGCTTGTCGTCATGCTGGGCGCCTTACTGCCAAGTCGACCGCGCAAGCGAGGCAGGCACAGCCCCCAGGAGATCCACCCCGTGGTCCAGGAGCTGCCCCACGTGCCCGGTCCCCTGCCCCTACCGCAGGAGGCAGTGCTCATCCGACGCCTGCCCAGCTTTCCCCCCGTGCTCGACGTTCAGGCCGGAAGGCTGCGCAGCCAAAGACGCGCCCAAGCCGACAACACCCCGTGCCCGCCCCCACCTGTCGAGTACTCGGCGCACCACCCGCCGCGCGGCGGGAAAGCCGACAGGGACATCCCCGAGCGCCCGGAGCGCCCGTACCTCTGTATCCCGCGAAGCCGGACAGAGCGGCGGGGAAGGCAGGTTGACCCATGGACGGGATGACGACGGACCCCGGGCAGCCGTCCCTGACGGAAACGGATCCCGGGCAGCCGTCCCTGCCGTCCTCTGCCGTCCCTGCCGTCCCTGACGGAACGGATCGAGCGTGTGGGTAAGGCGTATCGCGCGTTCACCCGGCACACACGCGAGTGCGACAGCACCTGTCAGCGGGGTGTTGACTGCGCGACGGCGGCACCCCTGAAAGAGGAACTGCGCGAGGCGCGTGACGCCGCCGGTTTCGTCATCCCCGTTCTGTAAGGCATTCGGAAGGGCTGCCGTTCCTGTAATGCGCCCCGCAGGGGGTGTGCCACCCTGGGGCCTGAGCACTCGCGCTCAGGTGGCACAAGGGCAGTGAAGAGGAAACCAGGGAACGGGAAACAACCAAACAACCATAGAGCCACCGCCCCCCGCCCCCTCGCCCCCTCGCAGCCCCGTTGCTCCACATCGCGAGGGGACGGGTCAACGCCCTTGTAACTCAGTCAGGACTTGTAACTCAGTCAGGAAGAGCCTGGCATCTGCGGTGGCGCACGGTGTGGCGGCTGACACGGCTGGGGCGACCGCCGGTCAATTAGGGCTCAGATAGAGAAAGGGGAGCTCTTGACGCGCGGAGTGCCCGCGTCCGCCCCCGTGACACGATCGACGAGTGAGTACGACCAGCACGGTGGACCACGCCTTCGGGGCCGCCCTCTACGCCGACAGCGACACGGCCCTCGACACGGGTGCCTCGCTGCTCGCCGCCGATCCCTCTGCCGACTCCGAACTCGCCCGCCGTGGAGGGGAGTTCACAGCCATGGCCTGGCGACGCGGCTGGCAGCCCGCCGACGTCGTACGGATCGTGCGGCGCGAGTTGGACGACGTGCACGTACGACTCGTCTCGCGCCTGATCCTCGACGAGAGCCAGGACAGGAACCGGCAGCCCCCGAACCCTCGCTGGGCCGCCCAGCTCGCCGCCCTCGACCCCGCCGAACCCCCGCGCACCGACCGCTTCTCGTACGCCACCGCCGCACTGGAGCTCTACCGCCTGCTCCTCCGCCTTCCCACCCTCGAACCCCTCGAGCCCCTGCGACCGCGCCCGGCGGCAGCGCTCCGCACCCCGAGTCCCGCATGCTGACCCGTATCCGCGGCCTCCTGGCCAAGGCCGAGGCCACCGGCTTCCCCCAGGAGGCGGAGGTGCTCAGCGCGAAGGCACAGGAGCTGATGGCGCGGCACAGCATCGACGAGGCGCTGCTCGCGGCCCGGGCCGACGACAAGAGCACGCCCCTCCGCCTGCCGTATCGGCGTCGACCCCCCGTACGAGACGGCCAAGGCGGTGCTCCTCGACGCGGTCGCCGGAGCGAACCGCTGCCAGGCCGTGTGGAACGAGGCTCTCGGCTTCTCCACGGTCGTCGGCTTCGCGCCCGACCTGGAGGCGGTCGAACTGCTCTACACCTCACTCCTCGTGCAGGCCACGACCGCGATGACCCGGGCGGAAGCGGAGCAGAGGGCGGGCGGGCGCAAACGTACGAAGACGTTCCGGCAGTCGTTCCTCGCCGCGTACGCGCACCGGATCGGCGACCGGCTGGCAGCGGTGAGCGAGGAACAGAGGGGACAGAGGGGGCAGGCCGCCGGTACGGAAGGGGAGTTGCTGCCCGTCCTCGCCGCCCGTGACGTGGCCGTACGCGAGCACGTCACGCGCCTGTTCCCGGAGACGGTCACCACGCGCGTGCGCGGGGTGAGCGACGCGGCAGGCCGGCAGCAGGGGGCCGCGGCGGCGGACCGTGCGCAGGTCACCGCGCGACCCCCACTGAACCGGTGATCCGCTCCCTTTGGACCGGTTCCTCAGTCGCCCGCCGGCAGGAACGGGCTCACCGTGATGTCCAGCTCGTTCGCGGACTTCACCGCCACCTCGGCATCGGGCCACTTGTGGCGCTGACCGGCGCTGTCGCCGGGCAGTGTGAACGTGACCGTGTCCACCGCGGCGGCCTTCTCCGGATCGCCCGCGGCCCCTCGTACGTACGTGATCGTGAAGGTCGCCGCCGCGCTCTCGGCCAGCGTCAGCTCTGTCCCCTTCTCTGTCCCCTCCGCGGACTGCTCGGGGCGGACGGTCCAGGACTTGTCGCCCGCGGACACGTCGGTGTCGGGGCTGCCCTGGAGGACGCAGCTGCCGCCGCGGTTGGTCAGGGTGACCGGGATGTTGCCCGTGTCACCGGCGGCCGGGGCGGCGCTGCTGGGCCCGAAGTCGATGGCGAACTGCTCGGCCTCACACGCGGTGGGCTTGTCGTCCGTGGAGCTCTTCGCGGAGCTTTCCGCGGTGGTGTCAGTAGTGGCGTCCGTGGTGTTTTCGGGCTCGCCGCCGCAGGCGGCCAAGGTGAGGGACGCGAGGAGAGCGGCGGTGACGGCGACGGGTGTGGTGCGCATGGTGATACCCCGGGATCGTGACGGCAGTGCGGCGGCGCGGCAGTGCGGCGGCGCGGCGGTGCGAGGGGGAATCGTACGGGGTACAGCGGCGCTGTTCGACATCGTCCCCCTCTTTTAAAAGCTTTTAAAAGAGGGGGACTCCCAGATGCCCTCCCAGATGCTCTACCAGGACGCCCTACCAGGACGACTTGCGCACCCCCGGCAAGTACCCCGCGTGCGCCTGTTCCCGCAGGCTCACCCGGGACAGGCCGAAGGCCCGGAAGTACCCGCGCGGTCGGCCGTCCACCTGGTCCCGGTTGCGCACGCGGGTCGCGCTGGCGTCCCGCGGCTGGCGGCTGCAGCTCCCCCTGGGCGGCGATCCGTTCGGCCTCCGTCGAGGACGGCCTGCGGATGATCTCCTTCAGCTCGGCCCGGCGGGCCGCGTACCGCGCGACGATCTCCTGCCGCTTCTCGTTCTTCGCGATCTTGCTCTTCTTCGCCATATCGACCCCTCGTCTCCTGTCGGCCCTCAGTTCCTTCGGCTTCCTCAGACCTTCACGCCACGGGCGCGGATCCGGGCCACGGCCGCCTCCACGCCGATCGTGTCGATGGTCTTGATCCCCTTCGTGCTGAGCCGGAGGCGTACGTGCCGGCCCTCGCTCGGCAGCCAGTAGCGCTTGGACTGGATGTTCGGGTTGAAGCGGCGGGAGGTGCGCCGGTGGGAGTGCGAGATGCGGTTGCCGAAGCCGGGCTGGGCACCGGTCAGCATGCAGTGGGCGGACAAGGGTGATGCACCTCTCGTCGGTCGCAGTTGCGTAAATGGAATTCATTTTCAGTAACTAGCAGCATGGCACGCAACGAACTGCGCCCGGTCATCAAGCTCCGGTCCACAGCCGGCACCGGCTACACCTACGTCACCCGCAAGAACCGCCGGAACGACCCGGACCGGATGACGCTGCGCAAGTACGACCCGATCGTCCGCCGTCACGTCGACTTCCGAGAGGAGCGCTGAGTCCCGTCATGCGCAAGGAAATCCACCCGTCGTACGGCCCTGTCGTCTTCCGCGACCGAGCCGCGAACCACGCCTTCCTCACCCGCTCGACCATGACCAGCGACAAGACGATCGAGTGGGAGGACGGCAACACCTATCCCGTCGTCGACGTCGAGATCTCGAACGTCAGCCACCCCTTCTACACGGGCACCGCGCGTGTGCTGGACACGGCGGGGCGCGTGGAGAGCTTCGAGCAGCGGTACGGGAAGCGGAGCTGAAGCAGTGGGCGAGCTCTCTGTCGCGCTCTCTGTCGCGATCGTCGGCGGGCTGCACGCCGACGCCCGCAAGGCCACCGTCGAGCGGCTGCTGGCCGACGTCCCGGGCAGCGTCGCGCTCCACCACGATCTGTCGACCGCCGCCGACGGCACGGTGCGTGCGTACCGTCCGCGACAGCTCCGGCGTCCTGTCACACGGGCCGAGACGCCGCTGGTCAACGACTGCGCGTGCTGTGCGCTGCGCGAGGACCTGGTCCCCGAGCTGGAGCGGCTCGCCGCCGCGGGGCTCACCCGGCTCGCGGTCGTCGAGCTGTGGGACTCGGTCGAGCCCAAGGCGATGGCCGAGGTGGTCGCGGCCGGCGGTCTGACGGTCACCTCGGTGATCACCGCCGTCGACCCGGCGCTGGTGCTGCCCTACCTCGGCAACGGCGACGACCTCGCCGAGCGCGGGCTCGCCGCCGCGGCCACCGACCAGCGCACGGTCGCCGACACGTTCGCCCGCCAGCTGGAGTACGCGCCCGTCCTCGCCCTCGTCGACTCCCCGGAGGCCGACGACGAGGACCGGGCGCTGCTGGCCCAGCTCCACCCGACGGCCCGCCAGAGTCCCCGTCAGCTCGGGGCGGCCACCCCGGGGACCTGGCGGGCGCCCCCGCTTCCGGGGATCCGCGGGGGCTCCGCTTCCGGGGATCCGGTGGTGCCGCTGCTTCCGGGGCGGTGCGTTCCGCGCTCGTGGAGGCCGTCTTCGCCGGGTTCGACGTCGAAGCCGCCGCCGCCGCCCAGCATCCCGCCTGTGCGCTGCTGCCCACCGAGGCCGACGAGTGCGGCGTGTCCACGCTCGTATGGCACCGGCGGCGGCCCTTCCACCCCGAGCGGCTGTACGCGGCGCTGGAGGACCTCACCTGTGCGGCCGCGCGCAGCCGGGGCCGGTTCTGGCTCGCCGACCGGCCCGACACCCTGCTGCACTGGGACGCGGCCGGCGGCGCGCTGTGCGTGGAGAGCGCCGGGCCCTGGCTCGCCTCGCTGCCGGACGCGGCCTGGGAGATGGTCCCGCCGGTGCGCCGGGCCGCCGCCGCGCTCGACTGGCACCCGGAGCACGGCGACTGCTGCCAGCACCTGGTCTTCACCTCACCGGGCCTGGACCGCGACGGGCTCGAACAGCTGCTGGAGTCCTGCCTGTTGACCGACGCCGAGTACGCCGCCGGACGCGACGCCTGGAAGCGTCTCCCGCGCCGCCTTCGACACCCTCCTGGAGGTCTGACCGTCATGGCCCGCACGCCCCGACCGCGACAAGCCGCTCAAGCCCCGCCCCAACCCTTCCCCAAGTTCTCGGCTCCGCTCGAACAGGGGAGACCCCATTGATCAGGCCGGGATCACCTACATCGACTACAAGGACACCGACCTGCTGCGGAAGTTCATCTCCGACCGCGGCAAGATCCGCAGCCGCCGCGTCACCCGGGTGTCGTCCCAGCAGCAGCGGCAGCTCGCCCGCGCGATCAAGAACGCCCGCGAGATGGCCCTGCTGCCGTACTCGTCTTCGGCTCGCTGAGGTCTCGGGGCTGCTGGGATCACGGCGCCGCTGGGGTCTCGGGCCCGCTAGGGTCTCGGCGTCGCTGGGGTCTCGGCGTCGCTGGGGTCTCGGGCCCGCTTGGGCCCCTCGTTTCCCGCCAGGCCCCGGAGAGGATCCACCGCCTCTCCGGGGCCTTCGGGGCTTTCTTGGCCTTTTTGGCCTTTTTGGCCTTCTTGGCCTTCTTGGCCTTCTGGCCTTGGCGCACGTGAAATCCGTACGGGTCCGTGCGTGTGAGCGTATTACCGTGGGTTTATGGCTGATTTGTGTGGTGTGACGCGCGTAGAACCGCGGCGTCAAAAAACGCCGCGGTTCGTTATTCGTCCAAAGGATGGTCGTCCAAAGGATGGTTGTCCAAAGGATGGTCGTTCAGTTGGAACAGTGCCCAGACCACCTTCCCGCTGAGCGTGCCCGCCAGCGGATGCCAGCCCCAGCTGTCGGCGAACGAGTCGACCAGGAACAGGCCGCGCCCCGACTCCGCGGAGAAGTCCTCCGAGTCGCGCGCGACCGGGTTGTCGCGGCTCGGGTCGCGCACCGCGCACACCAGCCGCTCGGTCCGCTCGGTCCACCGCATCAAGTGCAGCCGCACAGGCGGGTCCTGAGCCGGTATACGCGGAGGACCGGAGGACAGTCCGTGCCGCAGTGCGTTGGTGACGAGTTCGGAGACCACGAGACAGACGTCGTCGAAACGGTCCCCTATGCCCCACTGGCCCAGCGTGCCGCGGGTGAACTGTCGCGCCTCGCGCACCGCTTCATAGCGGGCCGGCAGAGCGCAGGACGCGGCGCTGGAAGCGGCCGCGGGATCAAGTAGAGGAAATCTCTGTGGTAAAAGTTCGAGCATGGTCGATCCGTTTGTCCCCATGCGAGGCACTCCCGTGTGTCTGCGGTCATGGCGATACAGCGGTGGCGCGGAACCATGCTTTCCGATGCGTAGGGCGGATGCAAGGGCCGATACACGTGCACGCGCCCGAAATAAACCTGGATGCACCGCTTCTCGTTGATTTCTTCTGCCGCCTTCTTGCCTCTTATTTCCCTCTTGTTGAGACCTGCCTGATCATTTTCTGTGGTTTATCTTGCGAGGTTTTCCGTTTCTGTAACTGCGCGAGTGCGGACCGGAGTGGTTCGGCGGCACAGTTACTCGGACGTCCTGCCCAACTGGTACTCCACCTACGTGGGCTTGGAGGGCGGGGCGCACCTCCTGGGCACCACCTGTCAGACATCCCATTAGGCTGTCTGGGCCCAGGCCGACAGTGCCTCCGCGAGTTCGTCGCCCAGTGCGAGCGTTGCGGTCGGTGAGTTGGCCAGTTGCTCAAGGGCGGTCAGTATGTCGGTGAATTCGCGACGCAGGGCGCGGGCGGTTCGCTGTTCTCCCGTGGCCCTCCCGTGGCAGACCCTCCCGTGGTAGGGCGGCCTACTCCCGTGCGATCACGCACGCCGTCCCGTACGCGCACACCTCCGTGCCCACGTCGGCGGCCTCCGTCACGTCGAAGCGGAACGCCAGCACCGCGTTCGCTCCCCGCGCGCGTGCCTGTTCCACGAGCCGCTCCATCGCTTGGTTGCGCGTCTGGACGAGCGTCTTGGTGAGCCCTTTGAGCTCACCGCCGACCATCGACTTCAACCCCGCACCGATCTGGCTCCCGAGGTGCCGCGACCGCACGGTCAGCCCGAAGACCTCGCCGATGACCTGCTGGACCCGGTGTCCGGGTACGTCGTTCGTCGTCACGACCAGGACGTCCGCTCCGGGACCCTGACCGCCTCCGTAATCTTCGATGCCCATGGCTCACAGCTTGGGCCCCGTCGGCCCACAGGGCATCCTGGGGGCATCCTGGACGGGACGGTGGAACCTGGCGGGGTCATCCCGCATTGATAACTTTGGTCAGCCGTACGCCGTACTCGCCTCACCTCTCCACCTCACCCCACAGGAGCCCGGAACGTGACGACGCTTGCCCTCGGACCAAGCTGGTTGGATCCGGACTACCTGCTCGACACGTTCGGGATCTGGGGCCTGCTCCTCATCGTGTTCGCCGAGTCCGGCCTGCTCATCGGCTTCTTCCTGCCCGGTGACTCGCTCCTCTTCACGGCCGGCATGCTGATCACGGCCAAGACACTGGACTTCCCGCTGTGGGCGGCCATCGTGCTGATCTGTGTCGCCGCGATCCTGGGCGACCAGGCGGGCTACATGTTCGGCAAGAAGGTCGGCCCCGCGCTCTTCAGGCGCCCCGACTCACGCCTGTTCAAGCAGGAGAACGTCACCAAGGCCCACGAGTTCTTCGAGAAGCACGGCCCCAAGTCCCTGATCCTGGCCCGCTTCGTGCCCATTGTGCGCACATTCACGCCGATCATCGCCGGCGTCAGCGGCATGCGGTACCGCACGTTCCTGATCTTCAACGTCGTCGGCGGCATCCTGTGGGGCGCGGGCGTCACCCTGCTCGGCTCCTGGCTGGGCAGTATCGAGTTCGTCCGCAAGAACATCGAGCCGATCCTGCTCCTGATCGTCTTCCTCTCGGTGCTCCCGATCATCTTCGAGTTCCTGAAGGCCCGTAAAGCCGCGAATAAAGCCGCGAAGGACCAGGCGCAGGTCACCGCATCTCCCGCGCCTCCCGTGCCCCCCGCCATGGACGACGCGACGACCCGGCTCCACCCCGTTCAACCGGACCAGCAGCAGTACGGCAACCAGGATCCGTACGGCGACCAGCAGCGGTACGGCAACCAGGGCCAGCCCTACCAGCAGCAGTCCCAGCAGCCCCAGCAGCCGTACGGCTCGGACCAGGCATACGGCCAGCCGTACTCCCAGCCGTACGCCCAGCAGTACCCGCAGCAGGGCCAGCAGTACCCGCAGCAGGGCCAGCAGTACCCGCAGCAGGGCCAGCAGTACCCGCAGCAGGGCCAGCAGTACCCGTACGGTCAGGACTACCCACAGAACTGAGCGGCACTGAGCGGTTCAGGGCACGGCCCGTACCCCCGGCCCGTACCCCCGAGCTGTCGGCAAGCTATGGGGCACCCCGTTCAGAACCTCAGAACCCTCGAGTCCGCTTCGCCGCCCGCCGCCTCTCCGAATTCCCCGTCCCAGGAATCCGCAAGAACAACCGCGAGATCTCCGACCCCAGATTCACCCCGATCGCGATGGCCATGGCCAGCGCCGCCGCCTTGGTCAGGTGACACCACACCGGCGTCGATGTCGTTCTGGGCGAACGCCAGCATCCCGAAGTACGTCGCCGAACCCGGCAGCAACGGCCCGATCGCCGCGGTCGTGTACGGCAGCGCCGACGCGAACCGGTACCGCGACAGCAACTGCCCGAACAGCCCCACCAGCCCCGCCGCGACGGCGGTCGAGGCCACCGGCGAGATCTCGCCCGCGTAGTGCATCGCGCCGTATACCACCCACGCCACGCCCCCGTTGAGGGTCACCATCAGCACGGTGGAGCGTTCCTGCTGGAGCAGCACCGCGAAGGTGAGCGACAGCGAGCATGGCGGCGGTGATCTGCCACCCGGGCCGCTCCGTCGCCCCGTCAGTGCCGTCTCCGGGCTGAGCTCCGCGCCCAGCTGCACCCCGAAGTAGAGCATGAGCAGCACACCGACGACGATGCCGACGTACAGGTACATGACCTCCAGCAGCCGTGCGGACGCGGTGATGTAAAAGCCGGTCAGTCCGTCCTGCACGCCCGCCACCAGGGCCCGTCCGGGCAGCAGCGCGAACAGCCCACCGGTGACCACGGCGGACGCCTTCACATCCACGTCCGCGAGCGTGAGCGCGATCCCGATCGCGGCCGGCGGCATCGCGGCCACCATGAACTGGTAGAACTCCGGCAGCCCGCGCCCCGCGCACAGCCACGCCAGCCGGTCGCCGAGCATCGCGCCCAGCGCGGCCGCGACGAAGACGACCAGGCCACCACCGACCAGAACGGAGGCCGCCCCCGCGAGCATCCCGCCGGCGGCGGTCAGCACCCAGCCGGGATACGGGTGCCGGTTGCGCCGGATCTCCGCGAGCCGCCGGTACGCCTCCTCCAGGGAGATCGCGGTTTCCGGGTCGCTCAGGTCGTCGACCAGCCGGAACACGGCCGCGAGCCGCGTGTAGTCGGTGGCCCGGCGGCGTACGGTCCGGGACGCCGTCACCGGATCGTCCACCAGGGACGGCTGGTACGAGATCGACAGCAGGGTGAAGGTGACGGTCGGCTCGCAGCGGTCGAGCCCGTACGACCGGCAGACGGCGAACATCGCCGCCTCCACGTCCTCGGCGCCCTCACCGCCCGCGAGCAGCAACTCACCGATACGGAGGGTGAGGTCGAGCACGCGCGGGATGGCGGGCCCCGACTCGTCCTCCTTGTGCACCGATTCGGGCGCCGGCCGCTCGGCGACCGGCATCCGCAGCATCGTGCGCATCCGGTCCTGCCAGGGCGCCTCCGTGGCCGGCCTGAGCACGGGTATCCCGGAAGGCGGGGTGAAGGCGGGCGGAGAGTGCCTGACGCGGTGGGTCCGCGGCGGACTGAACGCCGACCCCTCGTGCTCGGCAGCCACCGGATGAGGCGGCACCAGCCCCTGCGGAACGGCGAACTCGGAGGTGGTCTGTGACTCGGAGTCGACCGTGGGCAGTGCGTCGAGCCCTTTGGGGAGGGCGAACTCGGAGGTGGTCTGTGACTCGGAGTCGACCGCGGGCAGGGCGTCAAACCCCTGGGGGAAGGCGAACTCCGACGTCGTCTGTGACTTCCCGTCGGCCGCCACGCACGCCGTCGGCCGGGTGAACACACTCCGCGCCGCATCCGACCGCGGCTTACGGTCCTCCCGGTCGTCCCCGTGCTCCCGGTCGTCCCCGTCTTCGCGTCCGGTCGTCCCCGTGCTTGCCGGTCCGTCCTCCTGTCCTCCCCGTCCTCCCTGTCCTCCCTGTCCGTCACCGGTCGCGCCCCTCCTCACCCTTCTTCCGGTCATCTCTTCCGGTCTTCTTCCGCGTTCTTCTTCCGCGTTCTTCTTCCGGTCTTCCGGCGCCCATTCTCCCGCCCGGGCAGTGGCTTTCGTTCGCATGCTGCCGCGGCCCCTGTGCCGCCGACAGCCCCTTCGGCCCCGTATGCGTACGGTTCGGCCCCGTATGCGTACCGGCATGCGTACCGGCACAGAACGGGCCGCCCGCCCCCGGTCAGGGGTTCGGGCGGCCCGTCCGGGAAACCGGGACCGGTCAGTGCCCGCCCTGCTCCTTGAAGCGCTTGTACGACGCTCGATCTCGGCCTCGGCCTCCGTGCGGCCCACCCAGTTGGCGCCCTCGACGGACTTGCCGGGCTCCAGGTCCTTGTAGACCTCGAAGAAGTGCTGGATCTCCAGGCGGTCGAACTCCGACACGTGGTGGATGTCCCGCAGGTGCTCCACGCGCGGGTCGGAGCGCGGGCACGCACAGCAGCTTGTCGTCGCCGCCGGCCTCGTCCGTCATCCGGAACATGCCGATGGCGCGGCACTTGATGAGGCAGCCGGGGAAGGTCGGCTCGTCCAGAATGACCAGCGCGTCCAGCGGGTCGCCGTCCTCGCCGAGGGTGTTCTCGACGAAGCCGTAGTCGGCCGGGTAGCTGGTCGAGGTGAAGAGTCGACGGTCCAGACGGATCCGACCGGTCTCGTGGTCCACCTCGTACTTGTTCCGCGAACCCTTCGGAATCTCGATGGTGACGTCGAACTCCACGGGTGGCTCCTCCATGATCAACACATAGTTCTGGTGGTTAAGTGTCCCTCACGCAGATGTGTGATCGCGAAAGGGGCTGGTGGTAGTGCCGGAACCGAGGGTCTGGCGAGCCGCGAGACCGCATACGGTGCGGTTCGCGCGCACCGCGAAACCGCACCTCGTACGGCCTCGACGCGCGCCGTCGCGACGCGCTGCCATGAAGCGTCACGACTCTCGCAGCTCACGGCGGGTGCGGCCACGCTCGGCCTGGCGCTGGCCGCCGGTGTGGTGGCCGCAGCCGGCCCCTGGGACCCCTCCGGCCAGCGTACGGCCGAGCGCGACTGGGCGGCCTCGCGGGATCGTGAGGGTGGCACAGATCACGGACGTAACTCCGGTACGGCCTCCGGTACGGCTCCGGGTATGACTCGCGGCCGGCGCCCAGGCCCGCCCCGAGCGCGGCCTCGGTGCTGACGAGCCTCGGCGGCTCGGTGCCCGCGCCCGCCGAACGGCGCGCTCGCCGGACGTCCTGGAGCCCGCTGCTGCGACGACCCCGCGCTGGGCAAGCGCCGTACGGCCGCGGTCGTCGACGTGGCCACCGGGCAAGCAGCTGTACGGCCACGGCGCGGACGACGCGTTGCCCCCGGCCTCCACGACGAAGATCGCCACCGCCGCCGCCGCGCTCTCGGCGCCGGCGCGGACCACCGCATCCGCGACGCGGACCGTCCTCGAACCCCGGCACCAGGAAGGTCGTCCTCGTCGGCGGCGGCGACCCCACGCTGACCGCCCGTGAGGACGCCGAAGGCCACGCGAGCCTGCGCACCCTCGCCGACCGAGACGGCCAGCGCCCTGAAGAAACGCGACCTGACCGAGGTCGCCCTCGCGTACGACACCTCGCTCTACGAGGGCCCGTCGCCGCACCCCATCGGGACGAACGACAACCTCGCGCCGGTCACCGCCCTGATGGTCGACGAGGGCCGCCTCGGACGACTCCAGGCCAGCACTGGGAGCCCCGCGGCCCGGCGACCGCAGCGCGACCCGGCGGCGGACGCCGCCCGGACGTTCGCGGACCTGCTGGCGGACCAGCGGCATCAAGGCCAAGGCGCCCCGCCCCGGCCGGAGGCCCCGAAGCGCGCGGAGCCCCTCGCCACGGTCGCGTCCCCGCCCCTCTCCGCCCTGGTCGAGCGGATGCTGACCAACAGCGACAACGACATCGCCGAGGCCCTCGCCCGCCAGACCGCCCTCGCCACGGGCGAGCCGGCCGAGCTTCAAGGGCGCCGCGACGGCCGTCCGCACGCAGCTCGAGCAAGCTCGGCCTGCCCCTGAACGGCGCCCGCTTCGCCGACGGCAGCGGCCTGAACCGCGACGACCAGGCTCACCGCCGGCCTGCTCACCGCGCCTGCTCGCCAAGGCGGCCGACCCCGCCCACCCCGAGCTCCGCCCGGTCCTCACCGGCCTCCCGGTCGCGGGCTTCACCGGCACCCTCCGACAGCCGCTACGCGCGACCGGCGCCCCGGCACAGGCGCTCGTACGCGCCAAGACGGGCACCCTGACCGGCGTCAACACCCTCGCCGGCACGGTCGTGGACGCCGACGGCCGCCTGCTGGCCTTCGCCTTCCTGGCCACGGAGCACCGCGGACCGCCACGGCCGCCCAGAAGGCCCTGGACCGCCTCGGCGTCGGCCCTGGCGAACTGCGGCTGCCGCTGACGTCGCCGCTGCCGGCTGAGCGCGGCCGTCGAGCGGCCCCGCGACGACCCGCGGCCCGCACTCGACCGCGGTACCCCCGCCGTCACTCCCTGCCCCGGCGGCAGCGCTCACGTACGGTTGACGCATGACGAGCATCGGTGGTGCCGAGATGGTCGACTGGAATCTCGCGGTGGCGACCGCGACCCGGCTCGTACGGCCGGGCCCCGAAGTGAGCCGCGACGAGGCGAGGGCCATCGTCGCGGAGCTGCGCCGGCACGCCAAGGCGTCCGAGGAGCACGTCCGCGGCTTCACCCGGATGGGCACCGACGGACCGCCGCACGACACCCCCGTCCTCGTCGTCGACCGGCCCGGCTGGGTCCGGGCGAACGTCGCCGGCTTCCGGGAGCTGCTCAAGCCGCTGCTGGACAAGATGCAGGAGCGCCGCGGCGACACCCCCGGCGGCGCGGTGCTCGGCGCGGTCGGCGGCAAGGTCACCGGCGTCGAGCTCGGCATGCTGCTGTCGTTCCTCGCCTCCCGGGTCCTCGGCCAGTACGAGACGTTCGCCCCCGCGACCCGCGAACTCCCGGCCGGCGACGAACGGCGGCGGCCGGCTGCTGCTCGTCGCGCCGAACATCGTCCACGTGGAGCGCGAACTCGACGTCGACCCGCACGACTTCCGGCTCTGGGTGTGCCTGCACGAGGAGACGCACCGCACGCAGTTCACCGCCGTGCCCTGGCTGCGCGACCACCTCGAGGGCGAGATCCAGTCGTTCCTGGGGGAGACCGAGGTCGACCCCATGACCTTCCTGGAGCGCCTCCGGGAGGCCGCCCAGTCGCTCGCCGGCGGCGCGCCCCGAGGGCGAGGAGGGCGAGGACGGCCGCGTCCATCGTGGAGCTCGTGCAGACGCCCGCCCAGCGGGAGATCCTCGGCCGGCTCACCGCCGTCATGTCCCTGCTGGAGGGCCACGCGGACTACGTGATGGACGGTGTCGGGCCCGACGGTCGTGCCGTCCGTCGCGCGAGATCCGCGAGAAGTTCCAGCAGCGCCGGCCAGCGCGGCGCCTGCCGCCTGGACCTGGCCCTGCGCAAGCTGCTGGGCCTGGACGCCAAGCTGAGGCAGTACCGGGACGGCGAGCGGTTCGTACGGGCCGTCGTCGACCAGGTCGGCATGGACGGCTTCAACCGGGTGTGGACCTCCCCGAACACCCTCCCGACCAAGGCGGAGATCGCCAAACCGGCGGACTGGATCGCGCGGGTGCACCGGAAGCCGGAGAGGTGAGCCCGTGCGCATGTCGTGACACGAATCCGGCCAGCCGCAGGCGAACGCCCCTCCAATCACCCGTCCGAGGGACCGTGAGCCGTGGGATAGGCGTGCAATGCTCGGGGAACGGCCCGTTTCTGTCACCATCTACACACTCTGAGTGACAGAGCTCGGGCTCACCCCCGACAACTTCATTGAAGGGAACCGGACATGGGTCCCCATCCTGCGGTCGCGGCGATACGCCTGGCGGTCCGCCGCGTCCTCCACGACGTCCTCACCGAACACTCACGCACCACCAGCCGCACGCTCCGCCAACACGGCATCACGCCAACGCCACACCGCACCCCGACGCACAGCTCCCGCCACCGCGGCGCCCCCGCACGAGCTGCGCCCCCTCCCGCCGCCGTCCCCGCCGCTCGTGCTCGTGGCCTGCTCCGGCGGCGCCGACTCCATGGCGCTCGCCTCCGCCCTCGCCTTCGAGGCCCCCAAACTCGGCCTCCGCGCCGGCGGCATCACCGTCGACCACGGCCTGCAGCCCGGCTCCGACCTGCGCGCCGCACGAAGTCGCCGCTGCGCCTGACCGCGCTCGGCCTCGACCCGGTCGAGTCCGTCGCCGTGACCGTCGGCCGCGACGGCGGCCCCGAGGCCGCCGCCCGCGACGCCCGCTACGCCGCCCTGGACGACGCCGCCGACCGCCACGGCGCCGCCGCCGTCCTGCTCGGCCACACCCGCGACGACCAGGCCGAGACCGTGCTGCTCGGCCTCGCCCGCGGCTCCGGCATCCGCTCGCTGTCCGGCATGGCCGCGGTCTCGGGGGCCGACGGCCGCTACCGCCGCCCCTTCCTCCAGCATCGACCGGCAGACCGCCCGCAAGGCCTGCATGGTCCAGTCCCTCCCCGTCTGGGACGACCCGCACAACGCCGACCCCGCCTACACCCGCTCCCGGCTGCGCCACGAGGGCCTGCCCGCCCTGGAGAAGGCCCTCGGCAAGGGCGTCGTCGAGGCGCTGGCCCGTACGGCACAGCTCTCCCGCGACGACGCCGACGCCCTCGACGCCTGGGCCCGCCGAGGCCGAGGCCTCCGTACGCGACGACCGCGGGCCTCCTGGAGTGCGCCAAGCTGTACGCCCTGCCGCCCGCCGTGCGCCGCCGGGTCCTGCGCCGGGCCGCCATCGAGGCCGGGCGCCCCGGCCGGTTCGCTCTTCGCCCGCCACATCGAGGAGGTCGACCGGCTGATCACCGGCTGGCGCGGCCAGGGAGCCATCAACCTGCCCGGGCAGAGTCGACGCCCAGCGGCAGGGTGGCAGACTGGTCATTCGGCAAGGCTGACACCGGACCGCCGACGACCGCTCGCACGGGCCGCCGGTCCCGGCCGCAGCGGGCCGGCGGCCGGTGCGGCCGGAGACGACCGAAAGTGACGCGGGTGGACGAGAAAGACATGGGCACCGACCTCAAGTCGGTGCTCATCACCAAGGAAGAGATCGACGCGAAGCTGGCCGAGCTGGCCGCGAAGATCGACGCGGAGTACGCGGGCAAGGACCTGCTGATCGTCGGAGTCCTCAAGGGCGCCGTGATGGTCATGGCCGACCTGGCCCGGGCGCTGTCCACCCCGCGTCACCATGGACTGGATGGCGGTGTCCTCCTACGGCGCGGGCACCCAGTCCTCCGGTGTGGTGCGGATCCTCAAGGACCTCGACACCGACATCAAGGGCAGGCACGTCCTGATCGTCGAGGACATCATCGACTCCGGCCTGACGCTGTCCTGGCTGCTGTCCAACCTCGGCTCGCGCGAGCCCGCCTCGCTCAAGGTCTGCACGCTGCTGCGCAAGCCGGACGCGGCCAAGGTCGCGATCGACGTGGAGTGGGTCGGCTTCGACATCCCCAACGAGTTCGTCGTCGGGCTACGGCCTCGACTACGCGGAGAAGTACCGCAACCTCCCGTTCGTCGGCACGCTCGCCCCGCACGTCTACGGCGGCTGAGACCTGCCCCTCAGGGGGCGGGCCAGCCTCGTAGGACGCCTTGGGAACCCCGGCGGGTCCCGCGCCGTTGGAGCGTGCGAGGACGGGATTGTCAGACCGTCCTCGGCGGCTGCGGGTGACAATGCTGGGGTACCGTCCGAAGAACAGCTTTTATCAAACTCACTATGGCAGGAGGGACGGGGCGGCACCGCTCCGTATGGATGGACGTGAAGCGATACTTCCGTGGGCCGGTCATGTGGATCGTGCTGGCCGTCCTTGCCGTGGTCGTGTTGATGCAGGTCGTCGGCTCGTCCGGCGGCTACAAGACGGTGGACACCGGCCAGGTCGTCCAGGCGATCGATGACAACAAGGTCAAGTCGGCCAAGCTCACCACCGGCGACGAGCAGATCATCAAGGTCGAGCTCAAGGACGGCGCAAAGGTCGAGGGCAGCGACGAAGATCCAGGCGAGCTACATCGGCAACCAGGGCGTCGACCCTCGCCGAGGAGCTCCAGAAGCAAGTACGAGGACAAGCAGATCACGGACGGCTACACGGTCTCGCCGTCGAAGCAGAACCCGTTCGTCGGGATCCTGCTCTCCCTGCTGCCCTTCGTCCTCATCGTGGTCGTCTTCCTGTTCCTGATGAACCAGATGCAGGGCGGCGGCTCCCGGGTCATGAACTTCGGGAAGTCCAAGGCCAAGCTCATCACCAAGGACACCCCGAAGACGACGTTCGCGGACGTCGCGGGCTCGGACGAGGCCGTCGAGGAGCTCCAGGAGATCAAGGAGTTCCTCCAGGAGCCCGCCAAGTTCCAGGCGGTCGGCGCGAAGATCCCCAAGGGCGTGCTGCTGTACGGCCCGCCCGGTACGGGCAAGACGCTGCTCGCGCGCGCCGTCGCGGGCGAGGCGGGCGTGCCCGTTCTACTCGATCTCCGGTTCCGACTTCGTCGAGATGTTCGTCGGTGTCGGTGCCTCCCGGGTCCGTGACCTGTTCGAGCAGGCCAAGGCGAACGCCCCGGCGATCGTCTTCGTCGACGAGATCGACGCGGTCGGCCGCCACCGCGGCGCCGGTCTCGGCGGCGGTCACGACGAGCGCGAGCAGACGCTGAACCAGCTGCTCGTCGAGATGGACGGCTTCGACGTGAAGGGCGGCGTCATCCTGATCGCCGCCACGAACCGTCCGGACATCCTCGACCCGGCGCTGCTGCGCCCCGGCCGCTTCGACCGCCAGATCGCGGTCGACCGCCCGGACATGCAGGGCCGTCTGGAGATCCTCAAGGTCCACCAGAAGGGCAAGCCGGTCGCCCCGGACGTCGACCTGTCGCGCGGTCGCCCGCCGCACGCCCGGCTTCACCGGTGCCGACCTGTCGCAACGTGCTGAACGAGGCCGCGCTGCTCACGGCCCGCAGCGACAAGAAGCTGATCGACAACCACATGCTGGACGAGGCGATCGACCGAGTCGTGGCGGGCCCGCAGAAGCGGACCCGGATCATGTCGCGACAAGGAGAAGAAGATCACCGCGTACCACGAGGGCGGTCACGCCCTGGTCGCGGCGGCCTCCCCGAACTCCGACCCGGTCCACAAGATCACGATCCTCTCCAGAGGCCGTGCCCTCGGCTACACGATGGTGCTGCCCGGACGAGGACAAGTACTCGACCACGCGCAACGAGATGCTCGACCAGCTGGCCTACATGCTGGGCGGCCGCGCGGCCGAGGAGCTCGTCTTCCACGACCCGACCACGGGCGCCGCGAACGACATCGAGAAGGCCACCGCCACGGCCCGCGCGATGGTCACGCAGTACGGCATGACCGAGCGGCTCGGCGCGATCAAGTTCGGCGGCGACAACTCCGAGCCGTTCCTCGGCACGTGAGATGGCTCACCAGCGCGACTACTCGGAAGAGGTCGCCGCGCTGGTCGACGAAGAGGTCAAGAAGCTCATCGAGACCGCGCACAACGAGGCCTGGGAGATCCTGGTCGAGAACCGCGACGTCCTCGACAACCTGGTGCTCGCCGCTGCTGGAGAAGGAGACGCTGGGCAAGGAGGAGATCGCCGAGGTCTTCGCCTCCGATCGTCAAGCGTCCGGCCCGGCCCGCGTGGACCGGCTCCTCCCGGCGTACGCCGTCCACCCGCCCGCCGGTGCTCTCCCCGAAGGAGC
>CAVQGD010000034.1:0-138901 GCA_963711935.1 uncultured Actinomycetota bacterium | reverse complement strand
GTTATGTCCTCTATTGGTTCCGTTACGTATTACTAGCTGATAGCCCCGGCCATTGATTGACGCTACGTCATCTACCGAGCCATATCCCGTAGTTGCTGAAGGTGTCCGGCATCCTGCGTCTGGCCGCCTCCAGCCCGGCGTATGTCTCACGCACCGTGGGGTGATACCGCGTCTGCTGCGGTGCCAGCTTGCGCGCCTTCAACAGACTCTTGAACGCCGCGTCAGTACGCCCCGTCCACATCTGCGCACGCGCGACCTCGGCGTGGTGGTGCGCGTGGCGGGACGGGGGCCACCCGTCCGGGACCGCGACCTCTTGCGCACAGCGAACGGCCTCGGGGTACAGGTCCAGTTCTGCCAGGACGCTCACCCGGTGTACGCCGACGTTGGTCGGGCCGAAGGACAGCCAATGGACCTTCTCAGCCGGGCCCGTCCGCCCCGCGATGCGCTCTGCCTCACTGAGATGTCCTTCTGCGCCGTCCTGGTCCTTGTCGCGTCCCGCCAGCACGGCGGCGCCGAGGTGGAGCTGTCCGTTGACGACGTCGAGTACGCGCCCCGGTTCCGCCTGCTCCAAGGCGGCCATGCCCAACCGGATCAGCCGCTTTCCCGTGCGGTAGTCACTCGCCCGGAGATAGGCGAGTGCCCGCATGTACTGACGCATCCCGCTCAGCAGCGGGTCAGATGCTCGCTGCGCCGCCCAGTCCATTCGGTCCAGCGCCACCGTGCACAGGTCGAAGAACCCGAGCTTCGTCGTCACGTCGTAGGCGGTCCGGTACGTACTCGCGAGCAACTGCCAGTTGCGGTCAACGGGGTTCGTGTGCGCTGTAGTTGTGGCCTCATGGATCAGGCCGGGAAGGTCGGCGGCAACTTGCTTGATGTTCGTCACGCGGACCATGGCACACAGCTTCTCCGCGTGCGCCTCCAACTCCTCGACCGGGCGTGGTGTCACGTCCGGGTCGGGGCCGAGATCGTAGATGTTCAGCGCCTCACGAATCGGGTTGATCAGGCCGTCCAGTTGGTCCTGTCGCAGCTCATCGAGGTAGGGCTGTCCGGTCAGTTCGGTGACGGGCACCGATAGGGCGCGCGCGAGTGCGCCGATCACCGATGGGCTCGCGGGCAAGGCGCCCTGTTCCACCTTGGTCAGGGTGCTGTAAGAGACGTGCGAGAGATCGGCCAACTCGCGTTGCGTCAACCGGCGGACTTTACGCGCGTGCGCGATGCGTGCGCCCGTGTGCTCGTCAACGTGCGGGGGCATACTGGTCTCCGTTCTGCATCGACACCAGAACGGTACCCCCGGCCCGTTGCCGGGGATCGGCTCAGTCGGTGCCGCGAGCCCTGATCAGACCGGCGACCTGCTCGGACATCTGAATGTTCTCGTTGGCATCCAGCCAGTAGGGTGCCGCTACCGTGGCGATCCAGTTCGCGCGTTCCTCGCTGGACGCGGATTCGGGTCAGACACTCCACCGCCATCTTGCTCCAGGAACAGGGCGTCGAACTCGTCGTGGTCAAGGAACTTCTGGGCCACGCCCACATCGGCGTAACCGCCGGCGTCTACGCTCACATCTGGCTCCGCCTCCAGCGCCAAGCCATCGACGGCACCACGAAGCAGCAGGGCGGCCCGGCAACTCCTGGGCCGACGGCGGCTGCGGACCCCACACTGGGCGCATGACCGTACGCGAGGAAGCACACCGGCTGCTCGACGCGGTGCCGGAAGACCGGCTGCCCGACGCCATAGAGCTGCTGCGGCAGTGGGCGGAGGTGGAGCGCGGCGAGCGCCCCCGCCGCCGGTTCCGCACGACCGGCGTCTTCGACGGCGAACCCGACCTCGCGGTCCGCTCCAAGGAGATCGTCCGCGACGCCTGGGCCAGTGAGGAGCCCCGGAGCGCGTGATCGTCATCGACACCGGCCCCGTGGTGGCAGCCGCCAACCGTAAGGACGACTACCACCTTCAGTGCGTCGACCTGCTCCAGAACTGCAGTGCGTCGACCTGCTCCAGAACTTTCCCGGCCCGCTTCTACTGCCCGCCCCACTGCTGACCGAGATCGGTTACATGCTCGCCAGTCGCGCCGGAGCCAAGGCAGAGGCTGATTTCCTGCGCGACGTCGCGGACGGCGTATACGAGCTGGTGCCCGTGACGTCCTCCGAGGTCAGCCGGGCTGCCGACCTGGTCGAGCAATACGCGAGCCTGCCCCTGGGCACCGCCGACGCCTTCGTTGTGGCGGTCGCCGAGAAGTACCGCGCGGTCAACATCGCCACCCTGGACCGCCGCCACTTCAGCGTGGTGCGTCCGAGTCACCTCCCGGCATTCAACTTGCTCCCGGCAGTGTCAGGTTGAGCCCCGCTCACGCACCCAGCCCCTCCCCAGGGCCGGTTGTCATCCGTGCATCAACACATGGCTCAGCCGCACCGTCAGGCGCGTAGCTCTCTGTCCAAGTCCTCCTGCCTCTACCGAGCTTGTGCTCGTGCGTGGTCGGCAGCGGTGGTACGTCGCGGGGCGCGAGCTCAGTCCCCGCCGCCTCCGCCTCCACCGCCGTCGCCTCCACCGCCGCCCCCGCCGCCGCTGTCGCCTCCGCCTCCTCCACCGCCGTCGCCTCCGCCGCCACCGCCGTCGCCTCCGCCGCCTCCTCCGCTGCCCGCGTCCCAGCCGTCTCCGGCCCCGCCGCCGGAGCCGTTGTCGTCGCTGCCGGAGCCCAGGTTGGTGAACCAGGGCCTGTCCCAGGCGAGGGGTTCGGCCGTGGACGGGACCGGGCGGGCGTGGGCGCGGAAGCGGACTGTGCCCGTCGCGTCGCCGAGGCCGAAGGCGACCGCGAAGGTGTGGGCCATGACGGCATCCAGCGGGTCGGGGCTGTCATGCCATACGTCCGCGAGAGGAAGAAGCACCGCGCCCGGCATGGCCGCGCCGGGCCGGGGACGAGCGAGGAGGGCCACAGAGTAGCCGTTGCAGGTCAGGCGGGAGGACCGTGCGTCCACGCGCGTCAGCTCCCAGCGGCGCTGCGGGATCTCGACGACCACGGAGCGCTCCGGCTTCCGCCGGGCGAAGGTGACGGCCAGCATGGCAGGCATCTCGCCCACCGTCAGCAGCAGCCCCCGGCTGATGTTCCTGCGGTCGGCCGACACTCCGTACGGGGCCCGGATCCGTACTACGGGGGCCGACGGCGACCAGACGTCGACGCGTACGGACCGCCGGTCCACCGCCACCATGACCGGCCCGCCCGGGCCATTGGCGGCGCGCCGTGCGATCCACAGGGGCACGCCCTCCGCCCACGCCCGGGCGGCGAGCGCGGCGACCGCCGCCGGGCCACCGGACCAACGCACCGCCATGTCCCCGAGGGAGCGGGCGAACTCGGCGGCCCTGCGCGCCCTCACCGGCTTCGTGGACCCTGTGATACGCGTGACCGGCACGATCCCGGTGCCGGAGGGGAAATACGCGAACGGCCGCTCGGAGCCACCGCCGCCGAGCCACTGCCCCCGCAGATACGCGTCAGCCATGGCCACCACGTGCAACTCGGCCAACGGGGTCAACCTGCTCCCCCTCTTCAGCCAGCCCCCGGTCAGTTCGACCGTCCTGGCCAGCGGATTCCACGACTGCTCCGCGTACACGGCCTCGCTCACCTGCGCGCCCCCATGTCCCAGTTGTCTCAGTCCGTCCGATGCACTGTTGAGGTCGCTCAAGGCGCCGTGCGCGGTTCCGGTTCCGGTTCTGGTTCTGGTTCCGGTTCCGGTTCCGGGGCTCTGGCCTGGCCTTCCTGGCCCGCCGGGCCATCCGTCTTCCCGTCACCCCATGGGGCGGTAGTACTGGAGCACCGCGAGCAACTGGCCGCACCACTCCTGGAGGCGGCCTGGGCGTTTGGCGTCGACCACGCACTCGTAGAAACGGCCGTCGACGTGGACGACACCCACGACGAGCCCCTTGCCGGTGTGGTCAGGGCGGTAGTGGACGCTGCGGACCTCCGGCCAGGTGAAGTCGATGTTCAGGCCGTGATCCTCGAAGGAGATACCGGAGGCGTCGACGACGACTGAGTTGTGGAGGTCCACGGCCAGGAACTCCGGGCCCGTGGGCGCCTGCTGGGGCTGGGGCTGCGTCGGCGCGGGCCCGGGGCCGGGCGGATGTGCGGGCGCCTGGTACGGGGCGGGGGGTTGAGGCGGGGGCGCGTACGGCTGTGGTGGGGGCGCGTACGGCTGTGGTGGGGGGCCGAAACCGGGCGGAGTCGATGGTGGGGGCGGGGGTGGGGGCGGCTGCTGCTGTCCGGAGCCGGGCGGGGTCGGCGGCGGTGGTGGCTGTTGGCTGTGGCCGGGTTGCTGCATCGTCGGGTGTCCCTCTCGCGCCTCTGTACCTCGGAGTCCCTCGGAGTCGCCGATGTGGTCCCTGTGGTTCACGTGATCCTTGTGATCCATGTGGTCCCCCGTATCCACGTCATCCACGGCGCACCGTATCTCTCCTCCGCCGAGGAAACATTCCCCAGAGGCGGATCAGAGGGGACTGATCAGAAGAACTCCGACCACGGCTGGTCCCAGATCTGCTTCATGCACAGCACCACGAACAGCACGCCCGCGAGCGCGAGCATCGTGTTGCTCAGCGGACCGTTGCGCCACTCCCGGGGGGTGCGGGCGGAGTTGAGGAGCCAGAGCAGGGTGAGGGCGAGGAAAGGCATGAAGGCGGCGCCCAGGACGCCGTAGAGGATGACCAGGCGGAAGGGCTGGCCCTGGAAGAGCAGGACCATGGGCGGGAAGGTCAGCCAGAGCAGGTACGCGCGGAACGGCCACGACTTCTCCCGCTCGCCCGACGCGACCTCCTCACCCGACGCGACCTCCTCGCCCTTCACCTCGCCGCCCTTCACCTCACTGCTCTTCACCTCGCCGCCCTTCACCTCGCCGCGTCCCCGGTAGCGCGCCACGAAATCCGCGAACATCAGGCTCACGCCGTGCCAGACACCGATCAGGGAGGTGAAGGAGGTGGCGAAGAAGCCGATCAGGAAGAACTTCGACGTCGCCGTGCCGTATTCGTCCTCCAGGATGTCGCCGAGCTGGACGAGGCCCTTGTCGCCGCTCGCGAGGGCGACGTTCGCGGAGTGCAGGAGCTCCGCGCCCACGAACAGCATCGCGATCACGAAGATGCCCGTCGTGGCGTACGCGACCCGGTTGTCGAGGCGCATGACCTTCATCCAGCCGGTGTCCGTCCAGCCCTTGGCGTTGACCCAGTAGCCGTACGCGGCGAGCGTGATGGTGCCGCCGACGCCGCCGATCAGGCCGAGGGTGTTGAGGACGGACTCCTTCTCGTCGGGGAGGACGGGGAGAAGACCCGCGAAGGCGTCACCCAGGTTGGGGGTGACACGGATCGCCAGGTAGACCGTCACCACGAACATGACGCCCACCAGGACGGTCATGACCTTCTCGAAGACCGCGTACTTGTTGAACCAGACGAACACCAGGCCGACGAGACCGCAGGCGATGCCCCACCATTCGAGGTCCATGACGTCCGGGAACAGCGCCTGCAGCGGCAGCGCGCTGGATGCCATCGCGGCCGCGCCGTATACGAAGCCCCAGATCACGACGTACACGACGAAGAAGTACGTCGTCCAGCGGCCGAGGCTCGCCCAGCCGTCGAACAGGGTGCGGCCGGTGGACAGGTGCCAGCGGCCCGCCGCCTCGGCGAGGGAGATCTTGACGAGGCAGCCGATCACGGCGGCCCACAGCAGCGTGTAGCCGAAGTTGCTGCCCGCGATGAGAGTCGCCACCAGGTCGCCGGCACCGACACCGGTCGCGGCGACGACGATGCCGGGGCCGATGTACTTCCAACTGGACTTGCGGGGGCGGCTCTCGGTAGCCGCCCCTGTCACCTGGTTTCCCGTGGTCTCCGTCATGTCGATCAAGAAAGCGTAAAGCGGGCGAGGGCGCAAGGGGGGGCGGCGAAGGAAACAGTGCAGGAAAGAATCAAGGGAAGAAGGGAAGAAGGGAAGAATCGCCGGAACTCGTGGGCTACGGCTGCCGTCGGTCACAGCCGCCCAGCCCGCACGTGCCGAGCTCGAACCAGACGGTCTTGCCCGGCCCGTCCTGGTCACAGCCCCAGCGCCGCGCGAGCGTCTCCACCAGGAACATCCCGCGGCCACCTTCCGATGTCTCCGTGAGCCGTCGCACGCGGGGACGGCTGTCGTCGGTGTCGGACACTTCGCAGCGCAGCACGCCGTGCGCGGCCGTGAGCGTCAGCCGCAGGCGGCTCTTCGCGTGCACCAGGGCGTTGGTGACGAGTTCGCTGACGAGGAGTTCCACCGTCTCGCTCTGCTCGGTGAGCCCCCAGTTCTCCAGCTGTCTGCGCACCTCCGCGCGGGCCTCGCCGGCCGCGGAGGGGCAGGGGTCGTACTCGACGCTTCGGTGGCCGGCCCCCAGCGGCAGCGGGGGGAGTGTGCCGAACTGGGGGCGGTGGTCGGCCAGTTGTGCCTCTTGGGCCTCTTGGGCCTCTTGGGCCTCTTGGTTCTTTTGTTTCTCTTGCCCCTCTTGTTCCACGGAGAGTCGCAGCATGCGTCCAGCGTGTCCACGCCGAATGTCCGGCACACGGGGAGGAATACCCGCATCCGTACGTACGCGTATCGCGAGCGACGCGTATATGTGCGTACGGATGCGGGCGGCGCGTATGTGTGCGTACGGATGCGGGCGTACCGATGCAGGCGTACGGATACAGGTGTACAGGAGCGCTGTCGGTCACGCGTACGGGACACAGGCCGTCAAGCGGGTGGCGTCTGTGTAGGGGGCATCTGTGCGGGGGGCGTCTGTGCGGTCACCCAGGTGGCGATCTGGCTGCGGTTGTGGAAGCCGAGCTTGCCGAGGATCCGTTCGACATGGCCTTCCGCGGTGCGGCGGGCGATGACCAGGCGGTCGGCGATCTGCTGGTTGGTGAGGCCTTCGGCGACGAGGCGGGCGACCTCGGTCTCGCGCCGGGTGAGCCGGGTGAGCCGGGTGCCGCCGTTCGCCGTGGATGCGGTCCTGGATGCGGTCCTGGATGCGGTCCTGGATGCGGCCGCGGAGGCAACCCTGGATGCTGCGGCCACGGATGCGGCAGGGTCCGGCCGGGCCTCCCGGCGGTGTCCCTGTCCCTGTCCGTGTCCGTGTCCCTGTCCGTGTCCCTGTCCGTGCCCCTGTACGTGCCCCTGTCCCTGTCCGTGCCCCTGCCCTCGCCCCTGTCCGCGTTTCCGTGTCCGCTCCCGCAGGGCGTACTCGATGAGTTCGGTGAGTCCGAGGGCCTCCCCGCGCCGGTACGCCTGCTCGAAGTCCCGCTGCCCGAGGGTCTCGCGTACGTGTGCCTCGCTGCGCCGGCGTGCCGCGTTGTAGGTGGTGGACACGAAGCGGCCACTGAGGATGTCGGCCCAGACGCGGTCGGCGCCGCCGAGCAGGACGGCGGCGCCTTCAGGGGTGTCGAGTGCCGCCGTGATCACCACCAGCAGGTCGAGCGTGAGGGCGATGCCGAACATGTCGTGGACAGCGCGCTTGATGCGCAGTGCCTCCCTGCCGTACGACTCCGCGCGCCGCCACTCGCCCTTCACCGTGTACGCGAGGGCCAGCGCCCGGAGTACGTAGCTGCGGACCCACTCCTCGCCGTGTTCCTCGCAGTGGCGGCGGGCGTCCTGGCAGACGGCGACGGCGCGGTCGGCGTGTCCGAGGTACGACAGAGCGGTGGCGAGCCCGAAATGATCGAGGCCGGTGAGGGTGGGGAGTGTGCCGGGGACCGGACCGTGGGCGACGGCGGCCTCGAAGTGGCCGAGGGCGGCGTGCGGGTCGTCGCCGAAGAGGTCCAGGATGCCGAGGACGCTGTCGGCGTGCGCGACCTCCGCCGACTCGCCCAGTTCGAGGGCGAGTTCGCGGGCCTGCTCGGTGCGGCGCCGGCCCACGGCAATGTCCTCGGAGCAGCCGGAGAGCAGGCCCACGGCCCAGAGAGCGCGGGCGCGTTCGCGGGTCGGCCCGGGGTTGGCGTCGAGTGCCCGCTCGAGCCAGTAGCGGCCCTCGCGGGTGCCGCCGCAGGCGTGCCAGTAGAACCAGAGGCTCCCGGCAAGCCGCATCCCGGCGAGGGCCTCGCCGGGGGTGACCAGGCTGAAGTCGAGCGCGGCCCGCAGGTTGTCCTGGTCGGCGCGGAGGCGGGTGACGAGCTCCCGCTGGCCGGACCCGAACCACGCGCGCTCGTAGTCGGCCGCGCGCTCCAGTATGTGGTCGCGCTGCCGCCGCCGGGCGTCGGTCTCGGCGCCCGGGGTCAGGCGGAGCCTTTCGAGGCCGTAGTGGCGGAGGGTGTCGATGAGCCGGTAGCGGACAGCTCCCGCGTGCTCGTCCCGGGTCAGTACGGACTTGTCGACGAGGCCGGCGACGGCTTCCAGGACGTCGTGGGACCGGACCTGTTCGCCGTCCGCGCACACGGCCTCGGCGGTCTCCAGGTCGAAGCCGCCGACGAGTACGGACGCCCGCGCCCACACCAACTGCTCGTGGCGGGTGCAGAGTTCGTGGCTCCAGTCGACGGCGGCGCGAAGGGTCTGGTGGCGGGGCAGGACGGCGGGACTGCCGGCGGTGAGGAGGCGGTAGCGGTCGTCGAGGCGGGAGCCGTCATCAAGGCGGTGACGGTCATCGAGGCGGGAACCGTCATCGAGGCGGGAACCGTCGTCGAGACGGTGACGATCGTCGAGGCGGGAGCCGTCATCGAGGCGTTCGAGGCGTTCGAGGAGCTGGTCGATGCCGAGGACGCGCATGCGGACGGTGGCCAGTTCGATGGCGAGGGGAAGGCCGTCGAGACGGCGGCAGAGGCGAGCCACGGAGGCGCGGTTGGCGGGGGTGAGGGTGAAGCCGGGGACGACGGCGGCGGCGCGATCGGCGAAGAGGGCGAGGGAGGCGTAGCCGTCGGCCTCCGAGAGGTCGCCGTCGGGGTCGGGGACGGGGAGCGGGCGCACTTCCAGGAGGTGTTCCTCGGTGAGGGCCAGGCGGTGGCGGCTGGTGGCGAGGATACGGATGCCGGGGGTGCCGTGCAGCAGGGCCGCGGCCAGTTCGGCGCAGGCGGTGAGGAGGTGTTCGCAGTTGTCGAGGACCAGCAGGAGGCGGCGGTCGCGGACCTGGTCCACGAGCGCGGTGAGCGGGGGCTGGTGGGAGTTGTCGTGCAGGCCCAGGGCGCCGGCGGCGGCGACGGGTACGAGGGCGGGGTCGTACAGGCCGGCGAGGGGGACCCAGCGGACACCGTCCGGGAAGGCGCGTTCCAGGCCGGCCGCGAGGCGGGTGGCGAGACGGGACTTGCCGACGCCGCCGGGGCCGGTGAGCGTGACAAGGCGTGACCTGGCCAACAGGCTTCTGCCTTCGGCGAGTTCACCCCGACGGTCGACGAAGCTGGTCGTCTCGACCGGGAGGTGGGTGCGGCGGTCCCTTCGGGGCGCTGATCCGCCCATCATGATCAGCCAGTCCTCTGGAGGTGTGTGCGGGGAGCCGGAGTGAACCGGGGTGAGCCGGAGTGCGGGCTCCTCTTGTCTTGTTGTCCTGCGTGGATCCCCCAGTCACGGATCCTCCAGTCTCCCCTGCTGACGTGCGGGGATGCACATGCGGTTCACACCCTGGGGTGTACCTGGGCGAGGACCGTGTCGGGAGGGGTGGGCGTGCGTACACTGCGCTGCCTTGCTGCCCTGCCCTGCCTTGCTGCCCTGCCTTGCTGCCCTGCCTTGCTGCCCTGCCTTGCTGCCCTGCCTTGCTGCCCTGCCTTGCTGCCCTGCCTTGCTGCCCTGCCTTGCTGCCCTGCCTTGCTGCCCTGCCTTGCCCTCTCCGTCGGTTGAAGAGCCTCATCCTCCGGTTGAAGAGCCTCATCCTCCCCCTGCCCCCAGAAGCAAGCCCCCTGTCCCAAGAAGCAAGATCCGGAACACCGCCTACCGATCATGACCAACCACCCCTGGGCATTCCCCCACTGAGCTCGAGCGACGAAGTCTCGTTGTTTATGGTCGTATATTGGGAGGTATGGCCATCGGGAGCTCCTCGAACTGCTACTGATTCGCCAACAACTGACCTTCTGCCGCGCAAAGGCCAGAGGACTGTTACGGCATGCCATTCGCGCAAAAATGAGTTCTCGCCAGCCTTCTCCAGGAGCCCCCTTTCCAGGAGCCGCAGATCGGGTGGATGCGGTCACAGCATTGAAGGAACTCATTCCAAAAATTCAGCCGACGCTGGGAAGGAATTCCCGATGACTCACGGGATGACTCACGGACGGTTCGGCGCGGTCGCGGTGGCCGGTGCTGCAATGGTTCTGGCGATGATCCTGCTGGTGGCGTGCGGCGGCGCAGGCGCGCCGGGCGGCGCGCCGGGCGGCCGGAAGGTGGCACTCGTCCAAGTCAATCAACAGGCGGCGTTTTTCAACCAGTTGAACGCCGGTGCTGCGGAGGCCGCCAAGGATCTCGACGTCAGCTTGTCGACCTTCAATGCCAATAATGACCCCGCGGCGCAGGCCGAGGCCATCCGGAACTTCACGCAGCAGGGCTACAAGGCGATCATCGTCGACCCGATCGACCTGAATGCGATCAAGCCGGAGATCAAGCAGGCCCACGAGGCCGGGGTCAAGATTGTTGCCGTCGAGGCGTTCGGGGACGACCCGGCGGTGGATGTGCAGGTGGGTACCGACAACGGCAAGGGGGCGGTCCAGGCGGGGCGGTGGCTGATCGACTGGGCCAAGACCCACAAGGTCGATCTGAAGATCGGTGTGGTAAGCGCCCCTGGCATCCAAACCATCCGCAGAGATCGGTTTGTGCAGACGGTCCAGGCGTCCGGTGCACAAGTCCTGCAGACTGTGAACGGTCAGAACGTGCAGGAGCGGGCTGCCGCAGCGGCGCAAAACCTGTTCACCGCGCAGCCGGACATGAACGTGTTGTACGCGACCGGTGAGCCGGCCTTGATCGGTGCGGTGGCCGCGGAGCGGGCCCAGGGCGCGGTCGGCCGTGTGCACCTGTTCGGATGGGATCTGTCACCCCAGACGATCCAGGGCATCGACCAGGGGTTCGTCATCGGCGTCGTACAGCAGGACCCCAAGGATCAGGGCAAGCAGGCGGTGAAGGCCGCCCGGCAGTTGATCGATGGCAACAGCGTGGCCCGCCAGATCTCCGTCCCGGTCACCATCGTGACCAAAGCCAACGTGGACGCCTACCGCTCGGTCTACGGCTCATGAAGCAGATCGTCGGGCGACTGCTACAGCCGCTCTACAGCCGCTCTACAGCTGCTTTATGGCTGCTCTACAGCTGCTCCATGACTGCCCTACAGCTGCTCCATGACTGCCCTACAGCCGCAATCAGCTCAGTGAAAGCTCCGTGACGTCCAGAGGCGCCCCCATGTCCACCTTGCTCCCCGGCGAACAGCTGGCCACCGGACGCACCGCCCAGGCCAGGGCTCTGCTCGGTCAGCACGCGCACACCTTCAGCATCGCCCTGGTGTTCGCTGCTCTGGCCGTCTACTTCACGGTGGCCGCCGACTCCTTCGCCACCCCGGCGAACCTGTGGAGCGTGCTCAACCAGACCGCGCCGATCGTCATCGTCGCCGTGGCCATGACCTTCGTGATCACCACTGCCGGCATCGACCTGTCGGTCGGTTCCACCGTGGCGGTCACCGGAGCGGGTCTGGCACTGATGCTGGAGCACGGCATCGGTACCACCCTCGCGCTGCTGGCGGCCTTGGCCGCAGGTGCGTTCATCGGCGCTGTGAACGGCTACTTTTCCGCCTACCAGAAGATGCCGCCGTTCATCGTCACCCTCGCTACCTTCTCGCTGCTCAGCGGTGTGGCACTGCGGATGACCAACGGGTACTCGGTCCCCATCAGCTCGACGGCCTGGGTCACCCAGCTCGGGCAGGGCCGGATCGGGCCGATCCCCGTCGCCGCACTGATCGCGGTGGGCACCATGGTGCTCGGCTGGGTGGTCCTCGAGTACACCCCGTTCGGCCGGTATGTGGTCTCCCTGGGCTCCAACGCCGAGTCGCTGCGCCGCAACGGCGTGAATATCCGCCGGATCGGCTTCTTCGCCTATGTGCTGTCGGGGTTGGCGGCCGGCATGGCCGGGATCCTCATCGCCACCCGGCTCGGATCCGGCTCTTCCAGCGCCGGCGGGGCCACGTTCGCGCTGGACGTCATCACCGCCGTGGTTCTTGGCGGCACCGGCCTCTTCGGCGGCCACGGCACGATAGTGGGCACGGTGCTGGGTGCCCTGGTGCTGGGAATGATGGAGAACGGGCTGGTGCTCAGCCACGTCTCGGCGTTCAACGTGCAGATCGTGCAGGGCGCTATCCTGCTGGCCGCGATCTGGGTGAACACGCGGCTGTCCGCCCACTTCACCGCTCAGTGGCGGTGAACCGCTCAGTGGCGGTGACCTGCCGGAGGCCCTCCTGCCGGAGGCCCTGGAGAGGGCAGTGGCTGTTCCGTCCAGATGACCTTTCCCCCGGCCTCGTAGCGGGCACCCCAGCGTTTGGCGAGCTGGGCCACGAGGAACAGACCGCGTCCGCCCTCATCCAGCTTCTCGGCGTAGCGCAGGTGGGGAGAAGTGCTGCTGCCGTCGGTGACCTCGCAGATCAGGCTGCGGTCCCGTAGCAGGCGGACGTGGACCGGGGGGGTGCCGTAACGGATCGCGTTGGTGACCAGTTCGCTGAGGATGAGTACGGTGGCGAATCCCACATCCGGGGGCAGGTCCCACTTTTGCAGCTGCCGGGTGACGTCGGCGCGGATATGGGAGACGGCTTCGGGCTCGAACGCCACGTCCAGATCGGCGACCTGGTCGGCCGCCAGGACGCGGGTGCGGGCGACGAGCAGGGCGACATCGTCGGCCGGCCGATCGGGCAGCAAGGCGTCGAGCACCGCCCGGCAGATCTCCTGCGGGCCCCGGCCCGGGTACGACAGGGCGCTGCGCAGCAGCTCCAGGCCGACGTCGATGTCGCGCTCGCGGTCCTCGATGAGCCCGTCGGTGTACAGCACGAGCTGGCTGCCTTCGGGCAGGTCCACCTCGGCCGTCTCGAAAGGCAGTCCGCCGAAGCCGAGGGGCGGGCCCACGGGCAGCTCGGGGAAGTCCACGGTGCCGTCGGGGTGGACAATCGCGGGCGGGGGATGGCCGGCGCAGGCCAGGGTGCAGTGGCCCGAGACCGGATCGTAGATCGCGTAAAGGCAGCTGGCTCCGGTGATTCCTTCAATTCCTTCATGAGAGGTCCCCTCCGCCTCGTCCTGGTCGATCTGGGTGACCAGTTCGTCGAGATAGCTGAGCAGCTCGTCGGGCGAGAGGTCCAGAGCGGAGAAATTGTGGACCGCGGTGCGCAGGCGGCCCATCGTGGCGGCGGAATGCAGGCCGTGGCCCACCACATCGCCCACGACCAGTGCCACCCGGGTACCGGACAGGGGGATGACGTCGAACCAGTCGCCGCCTACGCCGCCATGCGAGGGCAGATAGCGGTAGGCCACTTCCACGGCGCTCTGTTCGGGCAGGCCACGGGGGAGCAGACTGTGCTGCAAGGTCACGCCCATGGCGTGGTCGCCGGTGATGGCGGAGATGATCTGCTCATCGGTGGTGTACTTCATCTCGAAGAAGCCGTTGTTGCGGCCGAGGCGCAGCACCGCGACCCGGTCCGCGACCGCGCGTATCTGCTCCAGGTTGTGGCTGATCAAGACCACACCGAGGCCTTGATCACGCAGGCGCTTGATCAGGTCCAGGACTTGACCGGTCTGTTCGATCCCGAGAGCTGTGGTGGGTTCGTCCAGGATCACCAGCTTTGGCTCGCCGATCAGCGAGCGGGCTATTGCCACCATCTGGCGTTGGCCGCCGGAGAGTGCGGAGACGGGGACGCGCACGCTGGGGATCCGGCAGGAGAGGGTGTTCAGCGCCTCGCGGGAGCGTTTCTGCATCTCGGCCTTGTTGAGCATGCCGAATCTGCGGATCAGACGGCCAAGGAAAAGATTCTCCACCACGTCAAGGTTGTCGCAGAGCGAAAGGTCCTGGTAGACGGTAACGATGCCCAGGTTCTGGGCATCGCGTGGCTCGCGGAGGTCGACAGGTTGGCCTTCCCATTCCGTGACGCCGGAGTCCGCTGGGCTCGCCCCACTGATCACCTGGACCAAAGTGGACTTGCCGGCACCGTTTCCCCCGACCAGGGCAACTACCTCACCCGCGTTGACCTCCAGATCAACGCGGGTGAGGGCCTTCACGGGGCCGAACCGCTTGGAAACCCCACGCAGTGCCAGCAAGGGGTGACCTCTCATGGAACCATCTTCTCTCCGCCTTCTCTCTGCCTCTCTGCGCAGTCGGCCGGAAACTCAGAACAGGTCCCAGAGGAGAAGAAGCTCTGCTGGGAAGTTTGCCCCTTTGCTCCGTCGCGGTCCAAACCATGCCTCATGTGAATCGAACGCGTCACAGCGCCCCTCTGCCAGTCATGTCCACGTCGGCAGGCGCGCTCCCCGTACGGCAGTCGGGCGCGGACGGGGGCGCCGGGTGACCGTCGAGCGCACGGCACAGGGCGGCGTGCAGGTGCTCGGCTTCGACCACGGACAGGCTCAGCTCGGCGTCGATCGCGTGCTCCCCGTTGCGGGACAGCCGCAGGGGAAGGGTCAGCCGGTCCTCGCCGGTACGGCGCACACGGCCACCCGGGACGCGCTCGACCTCCCAGGTCATGACGTTCCCCCGATCCGCGCGAGGCGGTAGGCGCCCCACAGCTCCCGACCGTCCGCGCAGCCGTCCTGGGCCGTGCTTGCGCCCTGGCAGCTGTAGGTGCACCTGCGGGCGTGCTCGAACCACAGGCGGTAGGCGCGCAGCATGGGAAGTTCGGCTTGCCGCACGGCTGCCCCGATCCTTCCGGCGACCCTTCCGGCGATCCTTTCGTCGTTTACTGGGCGACTCCCCAGGGGTCGGCCGGGACGCCGGTGCGGGCGGTCCGGGGTGTTGACCAGCGTTGACTAAACTGGACAGTCAACGGTCAACACCCTCCGGAGCAGGCATGGACGACTTCAGCGCACGCGTCCGGGCCGCCCTTGAAGCCCGACGCATGAGCATGCGCGGCGCCGCCCGTGCCCTCAACTACGACGTGGCGTATCTGAGTCGCGTCCTCAACGGGAAACAGTCGCCTTCTCTGCAATTGGCCGAAGGGCCGGACGAACTACTCGCGACAAATGGCGAGTTGATCACCCTCACAGGTAGGTCAGGCCACTCAAAGGGGGTCTTCTCGGTTGAGCGGTGTGGCTGACTCTGGCGACCGGGGGGTCGTCATGGTCCGTGTCCGGTCTGCGGGGTACCCGGCCCCGGTGATACAGCGGGACTGTGCGGCTATCATCCATGTGGCTTCTGGTCAAGGAAGAACACATAAGGAACGCCGCAATTGTCAATTGTCTCAACAGATACGGTGGGGAAGTCCACTCGGTCAAGTCGGTCAAGGGGGTGGCGGCCATGCTGCATGAGCCGTTGACCGGACAGTCGGCCGACCGGCTACCAGGCACAGTGCGCGACGAGAGCGATTCGCACACCCCATGAGCATCCTTCTTCCCCCGGCGCTGGGCTGGGTGGCCTACCTGGCGGTCGGCGAGGACTGGCCCCAGGGCGACGAGGACAAACTCCGCGAACTCAGCGAGGCCTGGGAAGAGGCAGCCGGGGAGCTGCTGGCGATCAGCCGTGAGGTGGGCCCCTCGGTCAGCGGGGTGCTGGAGAGCATGGCCGGGCCGGTGGCGGGGCAGTTCCGGGAGTTCGTGGGGACCTTCCTGAAGAACCTGCCGCAGACGGCGCAGTCGGCGGATCAGCTGGCGCGGCTGGCGCGGGTCACGGCGGTGGAGCTGCAGTACGCCAAGTACATGATCCTCGTGCAGCTGGCCTGGATGGCGTTCGAGATCGCGCAGTTCGCCCTGTACGCGCCGCAGGTGGTGCCCGCGATTGTGGCGGCGGGCCGGGCGGCGGTGCGGATGATCCTGCGCCGGCTGCTGATATCCATGGTGGCGGGTGTCGGGTTGATGGTCGGCATGGATGTGGCGGTGCAGACGTTCCAGATGATGCTGGGCGACCGTACCCGGTGGAATGTGCAGAACACCCTGGGGATGGTCAAGGCGGGGGCGATCGGTGGGGCGATCGGTGGGGCGCTCCCCCTGGTGGCGGGCAAGGTGGTGCCGAAGTTCGCTAACTCGCTGGTGGGCAAGCTCGCCACGGGTGGGGTCACGGGGCTGGTCACCACGGTGGTGCAGGATGTGCTGTTGGGCGGGAGTTCGGGTCTGGCGGGGGCGTTCACCTCGGGGATGACCGAGGCGCTCAGCGGGGGCGGGCGGCGTTTTCGGTGGCAGAAGCCGGAGGGAATGAAGGTCAACCCCCTCGATGCGAAGATCCCCGACCCGGCGGACTTCGACCTGTCCCAGCTGGAGACCACGCCGCTGCTGGACCAGCCGGGCGGGGGCGGAAGGCCGGGCGGGAGCGGACAGGCCACCGGGTCCGACGGGCCGGCCACCACCGGATCCGACGGGCCGGCCACCACCGCCTCCACCACCTCCGAGGGGCCGCCCGGCACCGCATCCGCTCCGTCCGGGGGGCCGCCTGCCCCCGCATCCACCACGGGCATCACGGGCACCGGTGGCGGGGCCTCCGGTACGCAGCAGACAGGCTCGGGTACGGGGGCGGGTGCGGGTACGGCGCCGGTGTCCGGGGCGGATACGCCGCCTGCCCCGGGTGCGGACCGGAGCACCGGCAACCACCAGGGCGACGGCAACGGCACGGACCGCACGGAGCGGCAAACGGACCGCACGGAGCGGCGACAAGACGAACGGGACGAACCAGACGGGCGGTTCGCCCGGAGGCCGGTCCATGCGCAGCCGGGCGGCACCGTGACGCTGCCGCCCGGGTCCCCGGCGGAGGAGGTGCCGGGCACCGTGCCGGCCCGCCCGGCCCGGGGCCTTCCCGGTTTCGGGACCACGCTGAGGAGTCCGGGCGGCGGCGAGGGCACCACCCCCAGGACCGACAGCGGCCCTGCTCCCACGGCTGCGCCCGGCTCCCCTCCCACGGCCGTGCCCGGCACGGCCCCGGTCGCGTCCGGGAACAGCGGTCAGCGCCACGCGTCCGCGCCCACGCCCGCTGCGAGTCCGGGCAGTTCGGCCGACGCTCCGGAGCCGGCGAGCACCCCGGGCACGTCGAGCACGGCCCCGGGCCAGACGCCGGGCACACAGGGCTCGGCCCCGGGCCAGGTGCCGCGGGAGCAGGCTCCGGCCGGGGTGCGCCCGGTGCCCGTCACCGTCAGCGAGGGTGGCGGCTCCGGCGCCCCCCCGAGCCCGGCGGTGTCTTGGACTGTGCTGACCGGGTCCGGGACCGTGCCGGCCGGGTCCGGTGGCGGGACGAACCCGCAGCAGGTGCAGACGCCGTCCCCCACCGGCGGCCCCGGACAGCGCACCGAAACCCCGGCCGGGTCCGGGAACGCCGGGGGCACCGCCGCCCCGCGCACGGAGGGCAACCGTCCTGCCACCCATGGGCAGACACAGGACACCGTCCAGCAGCCGCAGTCGCAGCGTGCTGAAGCTGGACCGTCCGGGCCGGGGGTGCCGCGTGAGCAGCGCCTCACCGGGACCAGGCCGACCGAGACCGCCCAGCCACAGGACCGCCCGTCCCAGGCCCCCGGCACGGAAACCACCACCGGCACGGAAACCACCACCGGCACTACTGCGGACACCCGGTCCGGCACCCCCACGACCCCTGGGTCCGGTACGGCTCCCCGCACTGGCACGGCCACCGAAACCGCTGCCGGCCCGGTCACGGCCGGCACTCCTGCGCCCGCCCCGTCCGCCACCACCGGCCCGGCCCCACAGACCGGCACAGACACCACCGGGACCAGTACTGCTCCGACCGGCGCCACCGGCACTGGCGCCACCGGCACCGGCGCCACGGCTGTGGACCAGCCGGCGCGTGAGGCTGCGCAGGGTGCGGGGGTTCCGGCCGGAGAGCGTACCGGTGCCGGGGAAGCGGCGCCGGAGGGCCTGGGGGAGGTCGCGGCATGGTTCGGGCTGAACGAGGCCGGGGCGCGGGCGTTGTGGGCGGAGGCGGCGAGGATCACCTGGCGGTACAACCCGTTCCCGCTGACGGTCAGTGAGCAGGCCGCCTCGCTGCGGCAGCGTGATCCGGAGCAGTTCTGGCAGATCCTGCGGGTGGCGCAGGAACTGCACGCGCACGGGGGCCCGGACCAGGGACGGGCCCAGGGGGTGGAGGCCGCCCGGGACCTGGCCCGGCAGCGAGGCCTGCACGGTGCGCCCGGCCTGCACGGTCCGCAGGGCCTGCGCGGGGTACTCGTGGGGGGTGCCGGGCCGTCGGGGTCCGAGGCCGGACCGTCCACCCGGCCCGGGTCCGCGCCCGGGTCCGCGCCCGGGTCCGGGTCCGGGTCCGCGCCCGGGTCCGGGTCCGGGTCCGGGCCGGTTTCCGATGTGACGGTGGGGGGTCGTCCGACGGTGGGGGGCCGTCCTCGGACCGCCTCCCAGGCGTTCCCCACCGACCCGACCCCGCCGGCCCAGCGCCCCCGTACCGGCACCGGTTCACCCGGCGCCGGAACACCGCCGGCCCAAGCCCCGGGAGGGGGGCACCCGCAGCCGGAGCAGGCGTTCGACGTCCCGCTCCCGGGCGTCCCGCTCCCGGGCGTCCCGCTCCCGGGCGTCCCGCTAGGGTGTCCCGGAGCTGGCCGGCTACCGGCTGTCCTGGCCCGCCACCCCCACCGGGCATGCTTCTGCCGCCGCCGCCCCGCCGAGCCTGCTGGACACCGCCGGCCGGCTGGTGCCCGACGCCCGGCTCCACCTCGACCCCGTCGGCAGGCAGCTGGTGGTCGAGCTGCCGGTGCCGGAGATTGTCGGCGCGGGAGCCCGGTGGGTGTTCGACACCGCGGCCCGCCCGCTGCGGCGGCTGGTCTGGCTGACCGGAGACGACCTCGGCCCGCTGCACGGCATGCTGGTGGAGACCAGCTACCACCCCTCCCCGGCGCCCGGCGGCTACCACCGCCTGCACCACCTGCTCGGGGGCCTGTGGCAGCCCGGCAGCGACCTGCCCTTGCAGGCACCGCCGCGGGAGCTGCCGCCGTCGCTGGCCGGCCGGCTGCCCGGCGGTTTCACCCTCCCCGACCACGGCGGTGCCCGGCACTTCGACGCCGTGGGACGGCTGCGCTACCAGGACACCTTCACCACCCCGGACGCCACCGCCGCCCTGCGCCAGGATGCCCGCGAGCCGGACCTGCCCGCCGGGCTCCTCCTCGACGGCTCCCTGCTGCCCCACTGGCCCGACCCCTCCCCCCTCCTGCACCTCCCGGTCACCGACTCCATGGGGCTCCGCGCCCTGGGCCACCTGGGCGACAACACCACCCCCGCCGGCTGGGAACTGCACCTGGTCGACACCTTCGGGCAGCTCCTCCACGGCCACACCCCGTACTTCGACGGCACTCACCTGTACTTCACCGATCCCACCGGCCAGGCGCACCTGATCACCGCCGACCTCACCACCCTGATCCCCGCTGCGGGGCCCGGTACGGTCACCGCGGCGCAGCCGTCCGCCCTGCCCGCACCGGCCGATCTCCGGCTGTACCGGGAACCCGCCGAAGCCGTCCCGGGGCGGGAGAGGGAGGGGGTGGGGGTGGGGGGTGCGGTGTCGAGTGTGGCGCGTTCGGAGTGGGAGCTCTGGCTGGGCAGCCCGGCGCGCAGTGTCAACCAGCCGGGGCGGGAGGGGGAAGGGGTGGGGGGTGCGGTGTCGAGTGTGGCGCGTTCGGAGTGGGAGCTCTGGCTGGGCAGTCCGGCGCGCAGTGTCAACCAGCCGGGCCAGGACCCCGAGGGGCCAGGCAACCCGGCCGGCAGCACCGGCCTCTCCGACTGGGACCCGGCCTGGCTGGACAGCCCGGCGCGCAGTGTCAATCAGCCGGGCCGGGCTCCCGAGGGGCCAGGCAGCCCGACAGGCAGCATCGACCTCTCCGGCTGGGACCCGGCCTGGCTGGCCAGCCCCCGGCCCGACAGCCCCCCGCCCGACAACCCCCAACCGGCACAGGGCACTTCGGCCGTTCCCGGGGAAGCGGGGCCGCCCACGCCCGCCCCGCCCCGCACACCCCCAGCATCGGCCGTGTTCGGCCCGACCCATGAGCGCGGAGCGGCTGTCGTCGGCAGGCTCAGAGACAGGCTCCGTTGGGTGCCAGGGACGGAAACAAACCAGACAACCAGCACCAACGAGACCAACGAGCTCGCGAGACGGCTGAGAATCCCGCCAAACCGGATATACGAGTGGTTTCAGCGGAACGCGTGGTTGGAGTCCTGGAGGGTGCGGCTGTCGGTACTGGACAAGATCTCGGCGGTGGAAGAGAACTGGCGTCTCGAACCCCTCGGGCCCGGCTTCGGTGTCACTGTGGGGTGGCGTGAGGCCACCGTCTTCTTCCGGCCCAACGGCGCGTTCACGGAGTGGGCGACGGTGCTGCCCGGCAGCGGACACTCTCTGCGGTTCAAGCAGACAGAGGACCTTCCGCGGCTGGCGGCCCGGGACGGCGGGCCGGTCCCCGGAGGGAGCGTCACCCGCGCCCCTGACGGAACCCTGTACGTGCGTGTGGCGGGCCAGGAGATCTGGCGGGTCGGCCCGGACCGTGCGGTGCACGCCTACCAGCGGCCCGCCGACAGCGGCCCCGATGCGGCCCACCAGCTGTACGCATGGTCCCGGGACCCCGACGGACCCGGCGCCCCCGACAGACCCGGCCGGGACACCTGGAAAGCCTCCCTGGCCTTCGTCCAGCACACCTACCCCCTGCTGAAGGAGGACAGCCAGCTGCTGGCGGAAATGCTCGGCAGCAGCCCCAAACAACTGCGCGAGCTGCTGGCCCCAGAAAACCCCGGTGACCCCGGTGACCTGCTGTGGTGGCGGGTGCGGGTACTGCACCACCTCGCCACACAGGAAGTCGAGGGATGGAGGATCACCTCGCCTTCGCCTTCGGCCACCGAGTTCGATGTCGTCTTCGACACCGGGACCTCGCTCCGGTTCGATGCCGGCGGGCAGGTGGTGGCCCGCAGGACCGACCTGCCGGGCTCTGGTCTGCATCTGCTCTCCCGGCCGCCGGGGGACCCACCGACGCTGAGGACCGCGTCCGGCCTGCCGGCGTCGCAGCAGTGGCAGCTGCTGTTCGGGGGCGACGGCGGGGTGCGGGTCGGCTGGCGGTCACCGGACGGTGGGGGCGGGCCGGTATGGCAGGTGTCCGCCGAGGGCGCCTTGGAGTCCTTCACCCGGCCCGCCGGGGCGGCGGGGACGAGCCTGTTGGACAGGATTGCCCGCAGTGGGGTGCTGGGCGGTGCGGCGGGTGGCGGGAACGCCGGGCACGGGACCGCCGGGCGCGGGCAGGGTGCGGCGGCGGAGGTCGCCCGGCGGCTGCTGGACCCGGTACGGAGGGGTACGCGAACTCCCTTTGTCCCTCCGTCTGTCGGCCGGGCGGGGGGCAGGGTGCCCAGCCGGCTGGCCCCGGCCGGGGCACCGGACGCCGACTCGGGCAGCCGGACTCCCGGCATGGCCGGTGAGGGGGCCGGGCCACCGGTACCCGCCGGGTCGTCGGCACCCGGCCGGCCCGCTCCACCTGCCGCGGCAGACGTGCCCGGCAGGGACCGGACCAAGGAGAGCACCCATGAGCTCCTGACCCGGCTGAACGACAACAACAAGAACGACAACAACAAGGCGGAGCTGGCGCGGCGCCTGCTGATCAGCGTTGAGCAACTGCGGACGTTGCTCAAGGGAGGTGGCGACGAGAAGGTCTGGCTGCCGCGGTTGAGTGTGCTGCGGAAGATCGCAGAGGTGGAGGCCGACTGGCGGCTGGTGCCCACAGGTGACGAGGGGTTCGCCGTCGCGGTGCGGCAGGGTGGGAGCACCGCTCATTTCCGGCCCGACGGCACCTTCTCACACTGGGTGATGGCGCTGCCCGGAACCGGGCACCGGCTGCGGTTCGACACTCCGCAGAGCCTTCCGCGGCTGGTGGGCGCCGACGGGGAGAGCGGTCTCCCCGGCGAGGTCGTCAGCGCCGACGGGGGTGGCCTGCGGGTGCGCCATGGCGACGGGGAGTGGACACTCGACGCCCAGCGGGTGGTGCGCGGCTACCGGCGGGCGGCCGGCAGTGCGCCGGACCCGGCACAGCAGCTCTCGCAGCAGCTCTCCGCATGGTCCCGCGACCCGGGCGAACCGGCCCTGGGGGACTGGAGGAACTCCCTGGAAACCATAAAGAAGGCCCACCGCATAACCACACGGCACGATGTGGCGAGAATTCTGGGTCTTGACAGTACAAACCTGGCAGCCCAGGTGAAAAAACAGACTCTGGGTCTTCAATGGAGGGTGCGCATTGCGGCCTTCCTGACGTCGCAGGACATCAGGAACTGGCGCATCGAAACAGGACAGGATGTGCGTTCCTTCCGTGTTGTCTTCGGTACGGGTACCACGCTCACGTTCCATGGAGGGAAGGTCGGGGGCTGGAGGGTTGACCTGCCGGGTACCGAGCTCCAGGTGCACTACGACGAGAGGGGCGAGGCGCGGCTGGCGACACGGGACGGCGGGGAACCGCCGGTCGGCTGGGACCTGCGGAGCGGGGAGGATGGCAGTGTGACGGTCGGCCAGGTTCCGGTGGCCGGGGGGACGGGCCCGTGGTGGCGGATGTCCGCCGGGGGGACGCTGGAATCCTTCACGCTGCCGCCTGCCGGCCCGGCGGACCCCGGTGCTTTCGCCCGGCTGACCCGGGCCGGGGTGCTGGACCACCCCGCCCCCCTTACCTCTCCTGGGGCCCATCCGGGGGCACCTCTCGGCGTCGGTCCTGCCCGTCCTTCCCCCCGGCCGTCGGACACCGGGTCAGGCAGCCGGACGCCCGGTCCGTCCCGCAAGCGTGCCCGGCCGTCGGCACCCGCCGGGCCGTCGGCACCCGACCGGCCCGCTCCACCTGCCGCGGCGGACGTGCCCGGCAGAGACCGGACCAAGCAGATTGCCCGTGAGCTCCTGACCCGGCTGAACGACAACAACAAGACGGAGCTGGCACGACGCCTGCTGACCAGCCCTGAGCAACTGCGGAGGCTACTCGAGGGAGGCGGCAGGGGCGTCTGGCTGCCGCGGTTGAGTGTGCTGCGGAAGATCCCGGCGGAGGAGGCCGACTGGCGGCTGGTGCCCACCGGCAGCGACGGGTTCGCCGTCGCGGTGCGGCGGGGCCGGAGCATCGCTCACTTCCAGCCCGACGGCACCTTCACGCACTGGATGGTGGCCCTGCCCGGAACCGAGCACCGGCTACGGTTCGACACTCCGCAGGGCCCTCCGCGGCTGGTGGGCGCCGACGGGGAGACCGGTCTCCCCGGCGAGGTCGTCAGCGCCGACGAGGGTGGCCTGCGGGTGCGCCATGGCGACGGGGAGTGGACACTCGACGCCCAGCGGGTGGTGCGCGGCTACCGGCGGGCGGCCGGCAGTGCGCCGGACCCGGCACAGCAGCTCTCGCAGCAGCTCTCCGCATGGTCCCACAACCCGGGCGAACCGGCCCTGGGGGCCTGGGAGAACTCCCTGGAAACCATAAAGAAGGCCCACCGCATAACCACACAGCACGATGTGGCGAGAATTCTGGGTCTTGACAGGAATAAACTGCCAGGCCAGGTGGAAAAACCGACTCCGAGTTTCCGGTGGCGGATGCGCATTGCGGCCTTCCTGACGTCGCAGAACATCAGGAACTGGCACATCGAAACAGGATCGGCTCATCAGTTTCTCCATGTCGTCTTCGGTACGGGTACCACGCTCACGGTCCTCGGGGGAAAGGCCGTGGGCTGGAGAGTCGACCTGCCGGGTACCGAGCTCCAGGTGCACTACGACGAGAGGGGCGAGGCGCGGCTGGCGACACGGGACGGCGGGGAACCGCCGGTCGGCTGGGACCTGCGGAGGGCGGACGATGGCAGTGTGACGGTCGGCCAGGTTCCGGTGGCCGGGGGGACGGGCTCGTGGTGGCGGGTGTCCGCCGGGGGGACGCTGGAATCCTTCACGCTGCCGCCTGCCGGCCCGGCGGACCCCAGTGCTTTCGCCCGGCTGACCCGGGCCGGGGTGCTGGGCCACCCCGCCTCTCACCCGGAACCAGTCCCGGCGGAGGCCGCCCCCATGGCCTTGGACAGCGGCCTCCCTGACATGGGCTTCCCTGACATGGGCTTCCCTGACCTTGAGATGCCTGACCCGGTGGCCGAAGACAATCCGGCTCCCAGCTATCTCCACACCCTCAACTGGACCGACACCTGACCGTGAGGAATCGAACGCGTCACAGCACCCCCCTGCCGCCCGCGCCCGCGTCGGCAGACCTGACCCCCGTACGGCAGTCGGGCGCGGACGGGGGCGCCGGGTGACCGTCGAGCGCACGGCACAACGCGGCGTGCAGATGCTCGGCCTCCACCACGGAAAGGCTCAGCTCGGCGTCGATCGCACACTCCCCGTTGCGGGACAGCCGCAGGAGAACGGTCAGCCGGTCCTCGCCGGTGCGGCGCACACGGCCGCCCGGGACACGCTCGACCTCCCAGGTCATGACGTTCCCCCGATCCGCGCGAGGCGGTAGGCGCCCCATAGTTCCCGCCCTCTCTCGCAGCCGTTCTGCGCCTTGCTGGCGTCCTCGCAGCTGTCGGCGCATCTGCGGGCGTGCTCGAACCACAGGCGGTAGGCGCGCAGCAGGGGAAGTTCGGCGTGCCGCACGGCTGCCCCGATCCTTCCGGCGATCCTTTCGTCGATCTTTTCGTCGATCTTTTCGTCGTTCACCGGGCGACTCCCCAGGGGTCGGCCGGGACGCCGGTACGGGCGGTCCGCGGAACGTCACCCAGGTGTGCCACGTAGGGCCGGACCAGGGCGCCGGGCGCTTCCCAGGGTGCGCGCGCCTGCGGCCGCGGTGCCCGGGCGGGCGGAGCGTGCCTGTCCCTGCGGTGCCCGCGTGCCACGACCAGCCGGATGCCCAGTACATCCGGCGCAGGCCAGTTACCGGCCGCAGGGGGCGGCGCTACGTGAGCCGCGGTGCGGCAGTGCCTGTCTGGCGTACGGGGCCCGAACAGACCGGCTCTCAGCCATTCCAGGGCGTGTGACAGGAAGGACATCGTTGGTGCTCCTTTGCGGGTCTTCGAAGCTAAGTGGTGCCGGAGGTGTCCGCGGGCTCGTCGTGTTGGGCGCGGGCCCCCGTCCTGGGATGTGGCCGGTACTCGTTCCTCTCCCTCTGGGTACTGTCGCCGCGCCGGGAGCATGGGGTGCCGCCAAGGCCGATCACGTTCGCGGAGACGAGCAAGAACCCGGCGCAAGAACCCGGCGGCAGAGCCGTCACTGTCCGACGCGCGGTGACGGCCGCTCACCGGCTCGTCCCCTCGCAACGCAGCACAGCCCAGACGACCTTGCCGCCCCCTTGCTTCGGCTCTACGCCCCAGTCGTCCGCCACGCGTGACACCAACGCCAGGCCGCGCCCGTGCTCGTCGTCCGGCGCGGCGGGGCGCGGCGCGGGCTTGCGCCGGTCCTTGTCCGCGACCGCCACGCGCACCGTGGCAGAGTCGGGGCGCTCCACGATGACCTGGATCGTGTCCTCCCGGGCGTGCTCGACGGTGTTGCCGACGAACTCGGAAACAACCAGCTCGGCGCGGTCCGTCAGGCCCTCTATGCCCCATGCGGCCAGTGCGGTTCGTACCAGACGCCGCGCGGTGCGCGCGCTGGCGGGCTCGTTGGGCAGGGACTCGGTGTAGCGGGGGTGCCCGGTGGGGGCAGCGATCGTGGTCATGGTCAGCGTGAACCCTCATCGGCAGGGGGCGAATTGGGGCGTCCTGCTTCCCTCGGAGGGAGGGAGGCAGGCCGTAGTACGTGACCAAGTGCCTTTGAGTGATCAAGAGCTGACGCGTGGTCACGTCCTTGCCTGAGGCAGAATGACAGGATTGAAAGGCGGGTGACAAGTCATGTCACCCAATTCACAGAAAGTCGCACCTGCGTTCTATCGACTTTGGCACCTCGGGTGCGGGATACTGCACCCGAGCGCCCCGAAAGCTCACCTTGAGGGCCTGAAAAGGCACCTTGAAACGACGGAGAAATTCATGCCGAACGTACGAGCAAAGCCGACGCTCCGGCGACGGCGCCTCGGTGACGCGCTCCAAGGATTCCGCAGGAAGCGCGGCCTCACTCTCGAAGCCGTGGCTGCCGAAACGGGCTGGGACACCGGCAAGCTCTCACGCATCGAGAACGCCAAGGCCCGCATCGGACCCAAGGACATCGCACCCCTCCTGGCTGTCTACGAGATCAACGACCCGGACATCCTCTCCGCCCTCGAAGCCCTCGCCCGGGACGCGGGCAAGGAAGGTTGGTGGAGCACCTACGGCGACGTCCCCGGAGCCGCCTACAGGGACCTCATCACCTTGGAGACCGACGCTTCCGGAATCCAGGTCTACTGCCCCAGCCTCGTTCACGGCCTCCTCCAGACCGTTCCCTACGCACGGGCGGTCATCGGAGCCACGAACACCACACGAACCCCCGAAGAGGTCGCGGCCCTCGCAGAGGTCCGGCAGGCACGCCAAGCCGTCCTCACCCGGCCCGGCAACCCGCTGAAGGTGTGGGCGATCATCCACGAAGTCGCCCTACGCCAGCAGTTCCCGGCGCAACCCACCGTGATGCCCGAGCAGTTGCAGCGTCTCCTCGACCTGAGCGACCTGCCCAACGTGGACATCCAGGTCATGCCGCTCAACGCGAGCCCGCACCCCGGCATGAACGGCCCGTTCGACATCGTCTCGTTCCAGAACCCTTGGCCGACCGTGGTGAACCTCGAAAACCTGCGCGGCGGGTTCTTCGTGGAAGGAGACGACGTGGCGGTCTTCGAGGCCGGATTCGAGCGGACGGTCGCCGCAGCGCTTCCCGTGGATGTGTCACGGGAGATCATCAAGAACCTCAAGGAGGAACAGCAGTGACCCCCAAGGAAGACCTGTACGCCACCGACCTGAGCGGCGCCGAGTGGCACAAGTCGCCCTTCAGCAGCGGTGCTGAGCAGTGCGTGGAGATCGCCGACCTGCCCGGCGGCGCTGTCGCCGTCCGCGACTCCAAGCGCCCCGACAAGGGCGTTCTGTGCTACACCGCCGAGGAATGGGACGCCCTCCGTCAGGGCTTCCGCGCAGGACTCCTCTGACAACCCTGCAAGGGGCGCACCCACCAACACCTGATCATCCCGACGAGTCAAGACGAGTCAAGCGGTCCGCCCCAACCAACCTGGGGCGGACCGCTTTTCTGTTCTATGCCCGTACTTCCGGCGGTCACCTGACCACCGGTCCCGTCCCGACGAAGACCGGGAAGGAGAACAACCCAGCACCCCGGGCCCCGTGGAAGCCCGGCGCAGCCACAGCGTCACGCGAAGATCCCATCCGACCCCCTCGGGAACAAAACGGCAGGTATCGGGAATTCTTCACTCATTCAAAGCACCCTACCCCCTCACCGCCATGGCCAGTAGTTCCAAGACCTTCACGGTTGGGGAATGATATGTTCCCCAACCACGGCTTCGATAAATTCCGCTGGCGGCTTATAAAAGTGATCTGTAACGTAGTGAAGGATAAGATCCGGGGCGATCAGTCACTCTCCGGATGTCGAAATCACTCGAACTTCCGCTCCACCGAGCGAAACCCTCTGACCGTCAATTTCAACGGTCGCCGGATACGCTTCCTCATCACTGGCGTGAGGGAGTCGACACCTATGCCATCCGCGCATCTTCATTTGGCGATCATATTTCACTACGCTGGTCAGCCTGTCGATGAATTCTTCCGGAACGTCCCCTTGGGGAAACTCCTTGTCGACTTCCAGCCACCCTACATTGAGGGCCACCACTCCGTCCGGAACCGAGTCACTGACATATTCATACGGGGATAGATCTTCATAGTACGTCATAGCGGCTTTCCCGGGTGCTTAGGATACGGATCTGCATGCAGCCCCAATGGCCATGAGTTAAGCAGTGTCGGATGTCAGCTGATGGAGCACGATGGTGCGTGTGACTCGGCGGGTCCCGGAAGGAAGCCATGAAGAGCCACTCTGTGTTGGTTGATTCCGTTCTGACGGTAGCTGTTCAGGATCGCTGAATCGGGTGACGCGAGCCGCTGACCAGGCAGTTCGCCGGTCGTCGTGCTCGACGGCAACTCCTAATTCCGAAGCGCGCGTGCCGGGTTGATCCACACTTTTCGGCAATGCCCTGGTTCGTGAGACCTTCACGTATAGCCCGCCTGACGTGCAGCTTCGCTCGTCGCATCACCCGGACGGGGGATCCTGAACAGTTACTTCTGACGGGGTGTTGTGAAGAATCGAGGGCAATGCGCGCTGGTATCACACATGCTCGATCAAGTCTTCCACGGCTTGGCGAAGCCAAGCATTGAAATCAGGATGTCGCTGGCGCTGTTCCCGACCAGGGCTTGAAAAGTCGTGAATTACGACGACATCACCCTCGATGAGATCCCAACAGGCTACCTCGTCATTGTCTTCACGCCGGGCGAACGGGACCAATTTCCTTTCAGGGAATCGCGACCTCAATCCCGACATCCGAGTGCGCAGTTGATCGCCCTCGAAAATCCACCACGGTTCCAGATTGGTTAGCCCGAGGTCGACGATGCGAATAAATTCAGAAGGATACGAGAATCTATCCGGTAGTTCCAGATTCGAAAGGAGATCGGACATAAATCAGTTGCCATCCCATGCAGTGAGCGGAGAGCCCATCGGGTGTTGATTCCGATAACTTGCAGCCTGCTTCCCGATACGAAGTCATCCCGGACCCTGGCGGGCCCGCCCCGTGGCAGGGAAAATCTGGGGCGGTGCCCGTCCGGATGACGTCGATGGAGCTTGGCGCCGAGACTCGAGCCCGAAACGAAGCTCCGGACCATTGCCCTTAACTTAACCTCGATTCGTCAACGGACGTGATTGCCTGACCAGGCTTCGGGTTTGCCCTGCTTGTCCCATGGGGCGCATGAGCGACTTCGCGGCCCATTCAACAACAGCCAGGCTGACCGCGACCTCAGGATGGTCAAGGCGCAACAGAAGATCTCCGGATCCTGGTGGACCCTGACCGGCGCGAGGCACTTCGCCCGGATCCGCTCCTGCATCTCCACCGTGCGAAAACACGGCATCGCCCCCGATCACCCTACGCAACCTCTTCGTCGGACGGCCCTGAATGCTGCCCACAGCCAACTGAAAACTCTAAACAGGCACTTCCCGCGAGGCTCTACCCGCAGATTCCTGACTCTCGAAATTGCCTCACGTGAGATATTTTGGTTGACCATTCAGAAATTTGATTGCCGTCATCGTCGACTACCTGACGCTGCTCCACGAAAGACCAGGGCTTTTCCGCATCAAACGTTGCATCCAGCTCACCCAGGAAGATTACCGAGTTCTGAACAAAGACTTCTTCTCCGCTGCGATACAGCGGCCAGCAGAAGACGAAGTTACTGTTGTCCGGGTCGGTGATTGATGAAATTAGGCACGCCGTCGATATTTCTTCCTCTTCAAGTTTTAGCAATGCGCGGGACCAATTCCGACGATAGTCGTCCACGTTCCAGAAGCTCAGGTCCATGCGGAACGTTTCCGTGAAGTCGCCGACCGTGATCATACCAACCGCCTCCGAGGGTGCATCCATTTCTCCGCCCACGGATGCACAGCGGTCGATCACCTCAATCGCGAAATCTCTACTCCTTGATGTAGCTGAGATCCGAATCATAGGTTCCAATCCTTTGCCCCTTCTTGTTGAACATTTTCCAGCCGTCCGTCACATTGTGGCCGTCAACGTCTGACGTTTTGATTGGGCTTGTTCTGAATCTCGCGCGGCACCCCGATTCATCACGACCAGGATGCACGGTTCCACACATCCTCGAATTCGGCACGCAGAATCACGTTCGCAGAAAAATCAGCCTGAGCGGCCACATCTTCGATATTCCCGACAGGGATCTCGCTGAGTCCGACTTCGCTGGTCTCGTGCAAGTCATCAGCACGCAAGAGGCGCCCATCTCGATACCCTTGGATTTTCCGTGTCTCGTAGCCATCTTCGCCGATTTCACTGAAGAGCACTACAGGCTCCTCGCAAAAATCGTGATGCCAAATGACCTTCCAGTATTCCACGAATCAATTCTTTCCGTGACTAATAATTCTGCCCGCAAGATTCAGAGATTCCTGGTTCAGCACGACGTACACGTTGGAGCGGTCCACCGACCTCATGACCTCAAGGCCACGGACATCTATCTCAATGTAATGAGTGAACTTGTGCCCGGCCCACGGAACTCGCAAGAAGGCGTGCGACAATTGGCCCGCCGTTTTTGAACCAGGAACCACATCAGATAGGTATTGCCCATCACCATATCTGGCGTCTTTTGGATTATCGGCCTTCAGGGAAGGTCTGAGTTCACCGCTATCCAATATACCTTGATGCCCGGCTTCATTCGTATAGTGGTAAAGCGATTTCAGCTCACCTTCGGGAACGCGTTGCGTCGCTCCGCATTCCGGAGCAAGGCCGAGGGGATCGATCCCCGCATGTGGATTGGCCACGTATGTCGCGGGGTTGGGGGCGGGGGCGAGGCCGAGGGGATCGGGGGTGACGTAGCGGGCGGTTTCCGGGTCGTAGTAGCGATGAACGTTGTAGTGCAGGCCGGTCTCCGGGTCGTGGTACTGGCCCGGGAAGCGCAGCGGGGTGTGGGCGGTGGCGGTGCGGTTCCAGGCGGTGGTGCCCCACAGGGTGGTGCGGGTGCGCCAGGCGATGGTGCCGTGTTCGTCGACGAGTTCGGTGGGGGTCCCCACCAGGTCGGTGACGATGGCGTAGAAGCGGGAGTCGATCTCCTCCTGGGGTGCCTGGGCGGCGTCCCCCGCCGTGGTCTTGCGTTCGGTCTGGGTCAGCGGGCGCAGGCCCTGGTGGTCCCAGGTGAGGGTGACGGCGGGCTGGGCGGTGCCAGGGGTGTGGGTGGTCTGTTCGGTGAGGGTGGTGCCGTCCCAGGTGAAGTCGGTCTGTTCCAGGACCGTTTCACCGTCCGTGGCCAGGCGTTGCTTGGCGATGCGGCGGCCCAGCGGGTCGTAACGGTAGCGCCACCTCGTGCCGTCGGGGGTGACCACGGACGTCAGGCGGTCTTCCGCGTCCCATGCGTAGCGCCAGGTGTCCGGTTTGCGGGACAGGCGGGTCTTCTGGCGCAGGATGATGCGGCCCGCCGCGTCGTGCTCGTAGCGGACGCTGCCCGCGCGCGTGATGCGGGTGCCGGTGTAGGTACGGTCGCCGGTCGCTTCCTGGCCCGGCATCGGGGTCGGCCAGGCGGCGTGGGTCTGGTTGCCCGCCGTGTCGTAGGCGTAGGACTCCGTCCAGTTCGCGGCGTGGACCGCGGTGACCCGGCCCGCCGCGTCCAGGTCGAAGCGGCGAGGGCCGTTCAGGTGGTCGTCGATGCCGGTCAGGTGGCCGTCCGCGCGGTAGGCGTACGCGCGGTGCTGCAGGCGCTGGTCGGCCGGGCCGGTGAGTTCCTGCTTCGTCAGGCGGCCCACAGGGTCGAAGGCACTGGTCAGGGTCAGGGCCTCGCCGATGTGGCGGGTGGTTTCGCGGCCTGCCGCATCGTGGGTGAAGGTGATCGTGCGGCCGGAGGTATTCAGTTCCGTGCGGTTGCCCGCCGCGTCGTAGGTCCAGGTGCTCCTCGCGCCGGTCGGGGTGGTGCGGCTGATACGTCGGCCCAGGGCGTCGTAGGCGTAGGTGAGCGTGCGGCCGTTGACCGTCTCGGATATCAGGCGGCCCGCATCGTCGCGCCGCAGGGTCAGGACCGCTTCCGCGCTGGTGGCCTGGGCCAGGGCGCCCGTCACGTCGTACGCGTAGGTGGTGGCCGCTCCGGCCGTGTCCTTGCGCACCACCCGGCCCAGCACGTTCCGCTCGAAGCGGATGCTCTGGCCGCAGGCCGTGGTACTGGCGGTCAGCTGGCCTGCCGCGTCGTGCTCGTACGTCACCTGGCGGTCGTCGAAGTCCGTCTCCGCGACCAGGCGGCCCGCCGGGTCGTACTCGTAACTCCAGGTCAGGCCCTGCGAGTTGGTGACCTTCGTCAGGCGTAGCTCGGTGTCGTGGGTGAAGGTGTGGCACACCCCGTCCGGGCCGGTGCGGGCGGTGAGCAGGTCGAAGTGGGTGTACTCGTAGCGGGAGACGGCACCCATGGTGTCCGTATGGGCCAGGCAGTTGCCCTCGCCGTCGTACGTCCACGATTCGGTGCTGCCGTCCGGGGCGGTACGGCGGGCCAGTTTGCCCTCCACCGTCCACTCCAGGCGGGTGACGGCGCCGAGGTGGTCGGTGATGGTCACCGGGCGGCCGAAAGGGTCGCGTGCGTAGCGGCTGACCGCGCCCAGCGGGTCGGTGACTTCCACCGGCAGGCCCGCCGCATCGCAGCGCACCCGGGTTGTCTCGCCCAGGGCGTTGGTGACCGAGGCCAGGTGTCCCGCAGCGTCGTAGGTGAAGCGGGTCGTGGCCCCGGAGGCGTCGGTCACCTGTGTGCGGTTGCCGAACCCGTCGAACTGCTGCATGACATGCGTGCCGTCCGCGCCCGCAATGGCAACCGGCAGGCCCTGGTCGTTGTAGCCGATGCTGTGGTAACGGCCGTCCGGGCGGACGGCCATCACCACACGACCCGCCGCATCGTAGGCGTAGCCGTGGGTGCGGCCCAGCGGGTCGGTTTCGGTCAGCGGGCGGCCCTGGCGATCGTGGACGGTGTGAGTCGTCGCGCCGTCCGGAGCGGTCTGCGCCACCACCCGCAACTGGCCGTTGACCAGGTAGCGAGTGGTGTGGCCCAGCGAGTCGGTGCGGGTGGTGACCTGGTGGCCGGTGGCCGGGTCGGTGTCGTCGTAGCTGTAGCTGTTGCGCAGGTGGCCCGCCGCACCGGTCTGGAAGGTGCAGCGGTCCCGCTCGTCGTAGACATAGCGGTATGTGGAGTGGTTGGTGTCCGTCCAGGAGGTGACCCGGCCCAGCTCGTCGTTGGTGAACCGGGTCGGGATGCCGCAGGAGTTCGTGACCGCCGTCAGGTGGCCCCGCTCGTCGTAGCTGAAGCGGACCAGCTCGATGTCGTGGCCGGGGTCGGCCAGGTGCAGCGCGGTGATCCGCCCGCCCCCGGTGCTGATCTTCAGGTGGTAGCCCGCCGAGTGCACCATCGCCGTGGGCGCGCCCTGCTGGTCGTATGCGAAGGTCAGCCACTGGCCCGAGCGGTCGGTGAGCTGCTCCAGCAGCGCGATACCGTCACCGGTCCCACCCGGCGCGGCGAAGTGCCAGGTGCGGCCGGAGGCCGGGTCGGTGACGGTGTAGTCGCCGTGGGCGTCCACGGTCAGCGGATGGCGCTCGCCCTCCAGAGGCAGGGTCGGCACCCCGGGCACCGGGTGCGGGTAGGCCAGCAGGGAGCCATCCTCCCGGACCAGGACCACGCCCTCGGCGTCGATCTCCAGACGCTGGTCCGCAGTGGACGCCCAGGCCGGGCCGAACCAGCGGCCGGCCCGGTAGGACGACTCGAAGCACCGGGAGAACACCAGCGGCAGCCGGGCGGGCAGCGACACATCCGTCTGCGGCAGCGCCATCCGGCCGGTGGCCATGTCGACGGGGTCGCCGCCGAAGATCTTGCACTTCCATTCCCGGGCGACGTCCTTGAGCGCCTGGCCCACACTGCGGCGGGCCCCGCCGGTCGCCGCCCCCCTGGCCGCCCCTCGGGCGGCTCCCCGAGCCAAGCCGCCCGCGCCCTTGCCACCGATCACGTTCGACAGCAGAACGCCGAACGCGTCCCCCGGATCACTGCCCCAACCAGTGCCCACCATCGCCTTGGGCAGCCGCTCGGGATGCGCGGCCGTGCCCACCAGCCCGGCCAGCAGCATGTTCGAGTTCTTCGTCCACTCGCCGGGGTGGGTGAGGTTGTAGGTATCCATCGGGTTGAAGGCGCGGCCCATCTTCACCAGGTCCGCCCCGCCCTTGAGGAACCCGCCCAGGACATGGGCCTGGTTGAGCTGGGTGCTCACGAAGGCATCCATCGCGTCGGCGCCGACCCGGTCGGTGAACTCCGGCTTCGGCGGAGCCGCCTCCAGCGCGCTCGCCACCGTACGCTGCGCATCCCGGGCGGCATCCGTGCGCTGACGGCGCGCCTCGGCCAGGATCTCCTCGGCCTCCTCACGGCCCGCCATCCCGGGGTCGGTGTACTCCCCCGGCTCGGTGGGCTTCGCCCCCGGATCCTGGCCCGCCCGAGCGGCCGCGTTATACCGGTCGGCGGCCTGGCCGTACGCCTCCACCGCGGCCTTGTGCGCCTCCTCCGCCTGCTTACTGGCCTGCCGCGCCCTGCGATACAGGCCGATCGCCACCTGCGCCTGCCCCTGCGCCCAGCGCACCGTGTCCGCGTACGCCTCCAAGGCCCGGGCCGCCGCCTCACAGGAGTCGGCCGCTGTCAGCCACTGCCTGGGCTGCACCTCGAACTTGGCGCGGAAGGCATCCGCGGCCTTGCCCTGCCAGCTGCCGGCGTCCAACGAGCGCATTCCCTGGCCGACGTTCTCAAACGCCCGGAAGAAGTCCCGCAGATGCCTGGCCCGCGCCTCCAACGCACCCGGGCTGCCGTGCACCAGTTCCTTCGGGTCCTCGCTCTCGCCCAGCCGGCGCTCGGCGACCTCGCCGCCCAGCCGGTTGTTCACCCCCTCCCCGGCATCCCGCACCCTCTCGGCGAGGTCGTCCGCGCCGACCGCGGACAGGCCGTCGGCCGCCCCGTCCGCGGTCCAGCTGGCGGCCTCGCCGATACCTTTCTTCGCGCCATCGACGAGACTCTCGGCGCCGTCCCCCAGGTCGTTGAACAGCTCGCGGACGCCCATCAGCGCTCACCCTCCCCGGAAGTGTCCTGCGCGGAAGTGTCCTGCGCGGAAGTGTCCTGCGCGGAAGTGTCCTGCGCGGGTGCGTTGGCCTCGGGCTGCGGCGGGCCGTCCCACTGCCAGTCGGTATCCGCGTCGAGCAGCGCGCCCGGGGTCGCTCCCGGAATCACCGTCGAGGTCCGCACGTCCTGCCAGGCCTGTCCCCATGCCTGCTGGGCCCCCTCCTGCCCCTGCCGCATGGACTCCGGGCTGTAGTCCGCGTTCATGACGTGGGACACCGCGTTGTCCTTGAGCGTCTCCTCCCAGGACCGCTTCTCGACCTCCTCCTGGGACAGTACGGGTTGCCCGCCCCTGCCGTACACACCGTCTTCAGGGTGTTCGAGACGTACTGCTCCTGCTCGTGGTACAGCCCCGCCGACAACCCCAGCCGCGCCGCGAACTCGTTCGCGTCCCGCATCAGCGAGTGCACCCCCCAGCCCCACCGGTCGCAGAAGTCGGCGAAGGTCTGCCGCAGGCTCGCGTCGCCCACCTCCAGGCCGGCCAGCTCCAGGTCGTCGAAACCACGCCCCAGGTTCGCCTCGGTGTCGAAGCCCAGCTCCTTCAGCTCGTCCATGGCCTGGTTGATGCCCCGGGTGATCCGCGCCATCGCCTCCGGATCGACCTGGTAACCGCCGCCGCCGCTCACGCGTCCGCCCTCTTCACGCCTGGGCCTTCCGCGCCCGCGCCCTCCGCATGGCCCCGCCCCGCGCCCGTGCCTTCCGCGCCCGTTTCCTTCGCGCCCGTGCCCTCCGCGTCCACCGCCACCGCATCCGGCACGATCCCCGCCACCGGCGGCAGCACCATCCCCGCCGCGCTGCCCGCGTCCACCGCGATACCCGTCGGCCCGCCCGCCTCCGGGACCACCCGGTCCAGCAGCCACCCGCCGTACACCGGGACGCACTCGTCGAACGTCTCGCCCCGCGCCTCGCCGAAACGCCTCAGCGCCGCCCCGTCCGTGAACGCGAACAGCCAGCGAACACCGCCCAGTTCCGCGGACAGCAGCGAGCCGTCCACCACCGGCACCAGCACCTCACTGCGCCGGAACTCCCCCACCACCGCACGCAGATCGCCCTGCCCGCTCGCCGTCAGATCCGCAAGCCGCTGTCGCAGCCGCAAGGCACCGGTATCAGTACCGGCATCGGCGTCGGCATCGGCGCTCACGCAGGCCACCCCGTCACAGACTCCCCCACTCATCGCACAAGCGATCGGCCACGATAATAAATCGAGTCCGGCGAGTGCCAACGCCTATCGCGCCAGCGCCTATCGCCAGCACCTCCGCCGCGTGGGCACAGTCCCGCGCCCCTTACGGGGCCTTGTCCTCCGCCGCGGCCTCGCCGTCCTCGAAGTACGCGTCCAGCACCTCGTCCAGCTGCGACTCCCACTCCTGGAAGCGGCTCCTCGACGACGCCTCGATCTCGATGGGGTACCAGCGGCGATCCGGGGTGTGGACCGTGACCGTGAACCGCTTTCCGAAGCGCGGGGTCTCCGTCTCCAGGGCGCCGATCTCGTCCCAGCGGAACTCACAGGCTTGGGCGTCCAGGGAGAGTCGTACGCCCTTGTGGTCCACGACGATCTTCGCGCGCCGGTCGGAGGCCTCGAAGACGGGACCGTCGGGGGCTTCCTCCTCCCCGGTCTCCCCGGGCTCGTCGGTCTCCTCGGGCTCGTCGGTCTCCTCGGGCTCGTCGGTCTCCTCGGGCTCGTCGGTCTCCTCGGGCTCGTCGGGCTCCTCGGGCTCGTTGGTCTCCCCGGGCTCGTCGGGCTCCTCAGCCTTCTCGGTCTTTTCGACTTCGGCAGAGGGCTCCTCAGATGCGTCCGCCTCGACGACACCTCCCGCCTTGGCGTCGTCCTCCGGCCTGACGTCCTCCGGCTCGCCGGACACGGGGGAGGTGAGCCCTGGGATGAAAGCCGGGTCGCATCCGGCGCCCTCCAGGGGCTGACTGCTCAAACCTCTGCGCTGCTCCACAGCGGGCAGTATGGTCGACGATCCTGTGCCGGGCACAGCCAGCCCCTGGTTCGTTACCTGCCCCGACCAGCACGCGTGGATCGGTACTACCCCAGAGCCCCAGAAAGCCCCAACAACCCCCGTGGTGGAAAACACGCCACAGAAGGCGTTACCGGCCCGTAGGCTCACAGACATGCAGGTGATCCAGTCGGCCAAACTCGCCAACGTCTGTTACGAGATCCGGGGCCCGGTGCTCGAGGAGGCGATGCGGCTTGAGGCAGCGGGGCACCGCATCCTCAAGCTCAACACCGGGAATCCGGCCGCTTTCGGGTTCGAGTGTCCGCCCGAGATCCTGGAGGACATCCTCCGCAATGTGTCGTCGGCCCACGGGTACGGCGACGCGAAGGGCCTCCTCGCCGCGCGCCGGGCGGTCGTCATGCACAACCAGACGCTCGGCATAGAGACGGACGTCGAGCACGTCTTCATCGGCAACGGCGTCTCCGAGCTGATCGTCATGGCGATGCAGGGCCTGCTGGACAACGGCGACGAGGTGCTCGTGCCGTCACCGGACTATCCGCTGTGGACGGCGGCGGTCTCCCTGGCGGGCGGCACGGCGGTGCACTACCGCTGCGACGAGCAGTCCGACTGGATGCCCGACCTCGCCGACGTGGAGCGGAAGGTCACCGACCGCACCAAGGCGATCGTGATCATCAACCCGAACAACCCGACGGGCGCGGTCTACGACGAGGCGATGGTGCGCGGCCTGACGGACATCGCGCGCCGCCACAACCTGCTGGTCTGCTCGGACGAGATCTACGACAAGATCCTGTACGACGGCGCCACGCACCGGCCGACGGCCTCCCTCGCACCCGACCTGCTGACGCTCACGTTCAACGGCATGTCGAAGGCGTACCGGGTGGCGGGGTACCGGGTCGGCTGGATGTCGGTCTCCGGCCCGCGGGCGCACGCCGGCTCGTACCTCGAGGGCCTGACGATCCTGGCGAACATGCGGCTGTGCGCGAACATGCCGGGTCAGCACGGTGTGGTCGCCGCCCTGAGCGGGCGCCAGTCGGTCAACGACCTGGTGCTGCCGGGCGGGCGGCTGAAGGAGCAGCGGGATGTGGCGTACGACCTGCTGACCCGGATCCCGGGCGTGACGTGCGTGAAGCCGAAAGGGGCGCTGTATCTCTTCCCGCGCCTGGACCCGAAGGTCTTCAAGATCAAGGACGATCGCCAGATGGTCCTGGACCTGTTGCGCCGCGAGAAGATCATGGTCGTCCACGGCACGGGCTTCAACTGGACCGAGCCCGATCACTTCCGGGTGGTGACCTTGCCGACGGTGGCGGACCTGACGGCGGCGGTGACGCGGATCGGGAACTTTCTGGACGGGTACAGCCAGCCGTAGCGCTGCGCTCGCTGAACCTGAACTGGTGACTGGTGACTGGTGACTGGTGACTGGTGAGGGGGTGGGGCCCGCCGTCCACACGGCGGGCCCCACCCCCTCACTGTCGAAGCTTCCCTCGTATCCGAAGCTTCCCTCGTGTCAGCCCAGGCGCGCGTCAGCCCAGGCGCTCGACCAGGCCCCGGTACTCGTCCCACAGCTCCTTGGGCGTGTGATCGCCGAAGGTGTTGAGGTGCTCGGGCACGAGCGCGGCCTCCTCGCGCCACACGTCCTTGTCGACGGTGAGGAGGAAGTCCAGGTCCGCGTCCGGCAGTTCGAGGCCGTTCGTGTCCAGGGACTCCTTCGTCGGCAGGATGCCGATCGGGGTCTCCACACCCTCCGCCCTGCCGTCCAGCCGGTCCACGATCCACTTCAGGACGCGGCTGTTCTCGCCGAAGCCCGGCCAGACGAACTTGCCCTCGTCGTTCTTCCGGAACCAGTTGACGTAATAAATCTTCGGCAGCTTCGAGGGGTCCCTGCCCTTGGCGACCTCGACCCAATGGCCCATGTAGTCGCCCATGTTGTAGCCGCAGAAGGGGAGCATCGCGAAGGGGTCACGGCGCAGTTCGCCGACCTTGCCCTCGGCCGCCGCGGTCTTCTCGGACGCCACGTTCGCGCCGAGGAACACGCCGTGGTTCCAGTCGAAGGACTCCGTGACCAGTGGTACGGCCGTGGCACGGCGGCCGCCGAACAGGATCGCCGAGATCGGTACGCCCTTCGGGTCCTCCCACTCGGGCGCGATGATCGGGCACTGGGAGGCGGGAACGGTGAAGCGGGCGTTGGGGTGGGCGGCCGGGGTCCCGGCGGCCGGCGTCCAGTCGTTGCCCTTCCAGTCGGTGAGGTGGGCGGGGGGCTCCTCCGTCATGCCCTCCCACCAGATGTCGCCGTCGTCCGTCAGCGCGACGTTCGTGAAGACCGAGTTGCCCCACAACGTCTTCATCGCGTTGGCGTTGGTGTGCTCACCGGTGCCGGGCGCGACGCCGAAGAAGCCGGCCTCGGGGTTGATCGCGTAGAGGCGTCCGTCCTCGCCGAACCGCATCCAGGCGATGTCGTCGCCGATCGTCTCGACCGTCCAGCCGGGGATCGTCGGCTCCAGCATGGCGAGGTTCGTCTTGCCGCAGGCCGAGGGGAAGGCGGCGGCGACGTATTTCGACCTGCCCTCCCGTCGCCCCTCACCACCCTCGAACGAGGCACTTCGGGCCGCGGAATCATCCTGAGGCGGCGTGAGTTTGAGGATCAGCATGTGCTCGGCCAGCCAGCCCTCGTCACGCGCCATCACGGACGCGATGCGCAGGGCGTAGCACTTCTTGCCGAGCAGGGCGTTGCCGCCGTACCCCGATCCGTACGACCAGATCTCGCGGGTCTCGGGGAAGTGGGAGATGTACTTGGTGGTGTTGCAGGGCCAGGGGACGTCCTTCTGGCCCGGCTCCAGCGGGGCGCCCAGCGTGTGCACGGCCTTCACGAAGAAGCCCTCGGAGCCCAGCTCGTCCAGGACCGGGCGGCCCATGCGGGTCATGGTGCGCATGGACACGGCCACGTACGCGGAGTCGGTGATCTCGACGCCTGTCGCGGAGAGCGGCGAGCCCAGCGGGCCCATGCAGAAGGGGACGACGTACATCGTCCGTCCCCGCATCGAGCCGCGGAAGACGCCTCCGTTCCCGTCCCTGCCCTGGAAGATCTCCCGCATCTCGGCGGGGGCCTTCCAGTGGTTGGTCGGGCCGGCGTCCTCCTCCTTCTCGGAGCAGATGAACGTACGGTCCTCGACCCGGGCGACGTCGGTCGGGTCCGAGGCCGCGTAGTAGGAGTTAGGGCGCTTGATCGGGTCGAGCTTCCTGAAAGTGCCCTTCTCGACGAGCTCCTCACAGAGCCGCTCGTACTCGGCCTCGGATCCGTCACACCAGACCACGTGGTCCGGCTGCGTCAGTTCGGCGATCTCCTTCACCCACGAGATCAGTTCCTGGTGGGTGGTGGGGACGGTATCGGGGAGAGCCGCGATGTCCTGCGCCACGATCGCTCCTATAGTGAGGGATTTTCCATTTAATGCCCTGCAGGGGCCCAAATAACCCATATGGGCCTAAACGCCCCATGGGAGCCGCGGCCCGGATGCCACACAGAGGGGGGTCCTTCGCCCAGCGTGGACCCCACTGCGCTCATCCGGCGCCGACCGCACTCATTTGATCATCGGGTGCATCCGCGCATATGTCCAGGGGCCCTCACAACTGAGCGGAGTGAGCATCGCCACTCGACAGGATCCGCCCCCTGGTTTCCGCCACTTCCGCCACTTCCGCCACTGGTTTCAGTGCGTCACCAGCTCTTCACCGCAGGTATCGCGGGCAGGTGTTCCGGCTGCGCGACTGGTGAGACCATGGCCACTCTCCGGATCCCCTCACGCGGACTGATACGTAACTTACGGTTCCGTAGATACGATGCCGGACATGACTGCGTCCGCCTCCGACGCGCCCCTGGACCCACCGGTCGTCGACCGCGGTCCGGCAGCGCTCTCCGTGCCGTATCCGGTCAAGCCCAAACTCCGCGGCTGGCTGCACGCCGGCATGTTCCCGGCCGTGGTCGTCGCGGGTATCGTCCTCACCGCCCTCGCGAACTCGACGCGAGCGCGCACAGCCTGCGGCATCTACGTCATGACGGCCTGTCTGCTCTTCGGCATCAGCGCGCTCTACCACAGAGGCGACTGGAGCCCGCGCATGGACGCCCTCCTGCGCCGCCTCGACCACGCGAACATCTTCCTGATCATCGCGGGCACCTACACACCCCTGACGCTGCTGCTCCTGCCCGGTGCCAAGGGCCAGTGGCTGCTGTGGGGGATCTGGGCGGCCGCGCTGGCGGGCATCGTCTTCCGCGTGTTCTGGATCGGGGCCCCGCGCTGGCTCTACCTCCCCTGCTACATCGCGATGGGCTGGGCAGCTGTCTTCTTCCTCCCCGACTTCCTGCGCACGGGCGGGATCGCCGTCCTCGTCCTGGTGATCGTCGGCGGTCTCCTCTACAGCGCGGGCGGCGTGATCTACGGGATCCAGCGCCCGAACCCGTCACCGCGCTGGTTCGGCTTCCACGAGGTCTTCCACTCCTTCACACTGGCGGCCTTCATCACCCACTACATCGGGATCTCACTGGTGGCGTACCAGCACACCTGACCCCTCCGACCCGCACCTCTCCGACCCGCACCTCCGACCCGCACCTCTCCGACCAGTACCTCTCCGACCAGCGCTTTCCCACGGCCGCGGCATTCGAGCCGCGGCCGTTTCGCATACCCGCGACGGCTATACCCGCATACCGGCAGGGAAGACCGGGCGACGCCCCGAAAGCACCGGAAAAGCACCGGCCGACCACCCGGCGGCCATGACATCCTGACCCGGTGAACGGACCGGAGATCCACGTCGAGTTCGCCCCCGAGCTGGGCCTTTTCGTCCCGCAGAGGAGGCGCCGGGGCGCCACGAAGGTCGTCACCGACGGCGTCTCGACACTCGGCCACGTCATCGAGTCGCTGGGAGTCCCGCTGACGGAGGTCGGCGCCCTGATCGTGGACGGCCGCGAGATGCCGGTCTCCCACATCCCCGCGGCGGGCGAGACCGTGACGGTACGGCCGCCCGCCCGCCCCCAGCACATTCCCGGCGCCCCGCTCCGCTTCCTCCTCGACGTCCATCTCGGCACCCTCGCCCGCCGCCTGCGCCTCCTCGGCGTCGACGCGGCCTACGAGTCCACCGACCTCGGCGACCCCGTCCTCTCCGCCCGCTCGGCCGCCGAACGCCGCGTCATGCTCAGCCGCGACCGGGGACTGCTGCGGCGCCGCGAACTGTGGGCCGGAGCGTTCGTGTACAGCACCCACCCCGAAGACCAACTCCGCGACGTACTCGACCGGTTCGCGCCCGAGCTACGGCCCTGGACGCGATGCACCGCCTGCAACGGGCTCCTCAAGGAAGCGGCCAAGGAAGACGTCGTGGATCAGCTGGAAGGCGGTACGCAGCGGTCGTACGACATGTTCGCGCAGTGTCAGGAGTGCGGGCGGGCGTACTGGAGGGGCGCGCACCACGACCGGCTTGAGGCCATCGTGGGGCGCGCCCTTGAGGAGTTCGGTGACTCCCGCGCGGAGGACAGGGGCTGATGCTGACCCCTTCTGTACGGAGCTCTCAGCCGCTCAGCTCTGTACGGAGCTCTCAGCCGCTCAGCTCTGTCCGGGGCCTCAGCCGCTCAGCTCTGTCCGGGGCCCTCAGCCGCTCAGTGCGGTCCGGGGCCTCAGCCGCTCAGCTCTGTCCGGAGCTCTCAGCCGCTCAGTGCGGTACGGAGGCGGTCCGCGTCCGTCGTCGGGGCGTCACAGGTGAAGTCACGGCAGACGTAGGCGGTCGGTTCACCGTCGATGAGCGTACGGTCGGCCAGCAGCGGGAACTCGTCACTTTCCGCCGCCCCCACGGCGACCACGGCACCCGGCGCGGTGCCCAGAAGTGCCGTACGGTGCAAGGTCTTTGTGCCTTCGTGCCCGGCCTGGCCCACGATGGCGACCTCCCGCGGCCCGTCGAGCAGCGCCTCGGCTGTCGCGAGTCCCCAGCCAAGGAAGCGGGGCACGCGCGGCCCGAGGGACTTCACGATGCCCAACGCCCGCTCGGCGGCGGTGCGATGGGGTGCGGAGCCGGTGTGCGCGGCGTACCCGAGCAGGGCGCCGGCGGCGGCGCTCCATCCGGAGGGGGTGGCATTGTCGGTGGGGTCCTGGGGGCGGCGGATGAGCTGTTCGGCGTCGGCGGCCGTGTCGTACAGGGCGCCCGACTCCGCGTCGGTGAACCGGGTGAGCACCTGGTCGAGCAGCAGCCCGGCGAAGTCGAGCCAGACACCCTCCCCCGTGACGGAGGCGAGCGCGAGGAAACCCTCGGCGACATCGGCATAGTCCTCCAACACGCCCGCGTTGGCGCCGACTTGGCCGTCCTTGCTGGTGCGGGCGAGCCGGGCCCGGTCGTCGAGGTGCAGCCGTACGAGGAGATCGGCGGCGGCGAGGGCGGCCTCGAGGAGGTCGGGCCGCTCGAAGTACGCGCCGGTCTCGGCGAGCGCGGCGACGGCGAGCCCGTTCCAGGCGGCGACCACCTTGTCGTCGCGGCCGGGGGCGGGGCGTTCCCGCCGCTCGCGCAGGAGGCGCTCGCGGATACCGGCGACCTTGTCTGCGTCGAACTCGCCCTCGGGCTGCGGGATTTGGAGGACGGACTGGCCGTGCTCGAAGGTGCCCTCCTGGGTGACACCGAAGTACCGGGCGGCGAGCTCGGCGTCCTGTGCCCCCAGAGCGTCGGTGAGCTGCTGGGGCGTCCACACGTAATGGGCGCCCTCGACGTGCTTGCCGGTGCCGCCCTCCCGTCGCCCACCACCACCCTTCTGCAAGACGCTCCCCCAGACTCCGTCCGGGGGGACCCCCATCACGCGGCACCTCCTCTTCGCTGTCGGCGTCGAGCGCGGAGGCGAACCCTCCTTCGTCGGTCCGCAGTTCGCGCACCATGAAGTCGGCGGTCTCGAGGGCGACGCGGCGGGCGAGCTCGGAGCCTGTGGCGCGCCAGAGATGGGCGTACACGCGGCACAGCAGTGCATTGTCATACAGCATCTTCTCGAAGTGGGGCACGACCCAGTCGCGGTCGACGGAGTAGCGGGAGAACCCGCCGCCGAGCTGGTCATAGATGCCGCCGCGCGCCATGCGCTCACAGGTGTCCTGCGCCATCTGCAACGCACCCTCGGAGCCCGTGCGGGCGTGGTGCCTCAGCAGGAACTCGATGACCATGGACGGCGGGAACTTGGGCGCCCCGCCGAAGCCGCCGCGCTCAGCGTCGTACTCCCGGGTGAGCCCGAGCAGCGCCCGCGCGAGCTCCTGCTCCCCCGGCACGTCCATGGCGTCGTACTTCAGCTCCCGCCCGGCCAGGTCGCGCACGATCTTCCCGGCGACCTCGGCGACCTCGTCCCGCCGGCCGGCCCACGCGGCCTGGACGCCCTCCAGGACCTGACGGAAGGAGGGCATGCCGTGGCGGGGGGCGGGCGGGAAGTACGTCCCGAAATAGAAGGGCTCGGCATCGGGCGTCAGGAACACGGTCATGGGCCAGCCGCCCTGCCCCGTGGCGGCCTGTACGGCCTCCATGTAGACGGCGTCCACGTCGGGGCGCTCTTCGCGGTCGACCTTGACGCTCACAAAGTGCTCGTTCAGATACGCGGCTGTCGTCTCGTCCTCGAAGGACTCGCGAGCCATGACGTGGCACCAGTGGCAGCTCGAATAGCCGACGCTGAGCAGCACCGGGACGTCCCGGCGGCGTGCCTCGGTGAACGCCTCGTCGGACCAGGGCCACCAGTCGACCGGGTTCTCGGCGTGCTGGAGGAGATAGGGGGACGTCTCGTGGGCCAGTCGGTTCGCCATGGGGTCCATCATTGCGCAGTACCCGGAATACGCCGGACATCGCGGGCTGCGGCGGGACGCGGCCGGGCTCCGTACCGTGCTCCTCGCGCGGAAACGGCCCCGACCGCCCGAATACGCGCCCCCCGCAACGGAATTCACGCCTTCTCTCTCGCCTCTGCGCCCCATCCGCAGCACACTTGACCCAGACATGCCGTTACTGCGAGCGAGGGGGACCTGATGATGCGGGACGGCCATCGGGTGGAGGCCGAGCAGCTCCTGGCCAGGGCTGTGGAGGAGGAGGTCCGGCGGTCGGGCCGGCGTACCGACGGGGGCGTGCTGCTGTCGCGGGCGCGCGCCGGGCTCGACGCCATGGCGCAGGCGGCCGCGGAGGAGTACGAGGCGTATACGCGCGCCCTCGACGAGGCCGAGGCGGGGCGGCTCACCTTCGGACAGCGGTACGCCCGGGAGCGCACGGGAACAGCCCTGCTCGTCGCGGGTGTCGGTGCGGTCACCGCGGCCTCGGCCGACCTCGCTCTCGGTATCGGTCTCGGTACGGCCGTGGGTGTCGGCGTCGCTGTGGGCGTCGTGGGCGCCGCCGCCACGGTCCTGAAGGTGACCGCCGCCCACCTTCCCGCCGCTCATCACCGCGCCGGCGCCCTGGGCCAGCCCGGCGGCCCCGAGCAGTTGCGGCTGCGGTGGCTGACCGCCCTGGAGGTGCGCGGTATCCGCCCGTTCCTGGAGCAGCAGCGCGTCCTGGCCGCGAGTACGGGTCCGGGTCCCGGTGCGAAGAAGGGGGCGCCCCCGCTGCGCGGTACGGACAAGAGCGCGGCGGCGCGGCGGAGGAGTGTGCTGGAGCAGTCGTTCCGGCAACTTCCGGACGTGGCCGGTCCGTTCGTGGGCCGGCGGGCGGAGCTGGCGCGGGTGAGGCAGTGGGTGCAGGCCGCGCGGGCCAGTACCGAGACCCGGTCGACCGTCGTCGTGCTGCACGGCGCCCCCGGTTCGGGCCGTTCGGCACTCGCGGTCCGCGCCGCCCACGACCTGAGGGAGCAGTTCCGTGGCGCGTGCGTCGTGGGCCTGCGCGGCGACAGCCCGCAGGAGCCTGCGCTGCCCACCCGGGACGCCCTGCTGCACCTGCTGAACCGTCTCGGTGCCCCCCGCGAACAGCTCCTCTTCCGCGAGCGTTCCTCCCCGGAGCAGCAGATCAAGCGGCTGAGCGGGCTGTACCACCAGCATCTGACGGGCGTACCGGTCACGATCGTCCTGGACGACGCCTCGGACCCCGAACAGGTCCGCGCCCTCGTCCCCGAGCGTTCCGACAGCCTCGTCCTGGTCACCGCCCGCGAACCCCTCGATCTGCCCGCCGACCTCCCCGCCTGGGTGCACCAGCTCCCGGTGGAGGCCCTCGACGAGGTGTGCGCGGAGGAGCTGCTGAGCGCGGCGGCCCAGGACAAGGCGGCCCCGTACGACGCCCAGTCCTGCGAGCGCGTACGGGAGTTGTGCGGCGGCCTGCCCCTGGCCCTGCGTCTCGCGGGCTCCTCACCGGGCGCGCGCACGCCCCGCCAACTGGCCACGGACCTGAGCGCGTACGGCCCGGTCGACCCCGTCGAACGCGCCCTCCGGCTGTGCTACACCGACCAGCCGGACCCGGCGCGGCGGCTGCTGCGGCGCCTGGCCCTGGCAGGCCGGGCATCCCTGGGCGCCGCCGCGGCGGCCTCCCTGCTGGCCACGGACGAGCTGGAGGCCACCCGTCACCTCACCGCGCTCGCCCGCGCGGGCCTGATCGACCACGTACGGGACAGCCGGTACCGCCTCCACGACCTCGTCCGCGCCTTCGCCCAGGCCCGTCTGCTGGACGAGGAGGAGCCGGCGGAGCGCACGGCGGCCCACGAGCGCCTGATCGTCACGTACGCGGAACTGGCCGACACGGTGCTCCGCCTGGTCGACGGCAAGATGTCGACCCGCTCGGACCGCTTCGGCCCGCACGGCTTCACCTCGCTCGACGAGGCCCTGCGCTGGCTGGACGACGAGTCCAGCTTCATCACGGCCGCGCTGCGCCACACGGAGGGCGTCGACCAGGCGGCCGTGCTCAACCTGCTGGGTGCCCTGTGCGACTACTGCCTGCTGCGCGGCGACCTGTACCGCCTGGGTGAGATCAGCGAGCTGGCCCGGGCTGTCGACCAGGGCCTGCTGGTCCGCTCGGTCCAGTGGCGCACGGGCATCGCGGCCCGCCAGCTCGGCGAACTGGACCAGGCCCGCACCACCCTGTCCTCCCTCGTCGACCTCTACATGAAGTCCCACCACGACGCGGGCGCGGCCCGCGCGCTCTGCTCCCTCGGCATCACCCTCCACCACCAGGGCAACCTGACCGAGGCGGCGGCGAAACTCCGCGAGGCCCTCGACCTTCAGGCGGCGCCGGGACTGTCCGTGGACCGCGCCTGGACGATGCACGCGCTGGCGGCGGTGGAGCGGGACAGGGCGAAGCCGGCCGAGGCCCTGGACCTGCTGACCCGGGCCCTGGTGCTGCACCGCGAGGGCGAGTCGGTGCACGGCGAGGCGTGGGCCCACTTCCAGCTCGGCCAGCTGAACCTGCGCAGGGGCGACGTGCCGGGCGCGGAGGCGGAACTGCGCGTCGCCCTGGACCTGTACGGCCGTACCCGCGACGCCCGCGGCGAGGCGTGGGCCATGACCCAGCTCGCCCGCGCCCGCATGGTCGCCGGTGACGCGTCCGCCGCCGTGGACGACCTGCGCCAGGCGCTCTCCCGCCACCAGGACAACGAGGACGTGCGCGGCGTGGCCTGGTCGGTCTACTACCTGGGCCAGGCCCTGGAGGAGACGGGCAACCTCGACCAGGCGGTACGGGAACTGGAGCGGTCGAGGACGATGTTCTCGCGGATGCGGGACCTCTACGGCCTGGCGTGCGCCCGCCACCACTCGGCGCGGGTCACGCGTGACCAGCGCGCCGTCCAGACCGGCTCCCTGCGCAACTCGGGCTTCGCCCGTCAGCTCCTCGTCGACGCCCGCGCCGACTTCCAGCGCATCGGTGTGGCCCACGGCGAGGCCTGGACCTGCCTGGAACTGGCGGTGGTGGACGCGGGCAACGCCCGTACGCAGCAGGCTCTTTCCCTGTGCGACGAAGCGGCGTCCCTGTTCGCCTCGTACGGCGACCGCCGGGGCGAGGACTGGGCCAGGTTCCTGCGGTGCACGCTGTTGCCCTACGCGGCCCCGGGCGGCATCGAGATCGGCACGGCGGTCGCCCAGGAGGAACTGGCCCAGCTGGCCCTCGCCACGCACCCCCTGCGGGACAGCAAGCTGGACGGGTACGGGGAGGCGTACCAGCTGCTGCTGGAGCGGGGGGTGGATCTGGAGACGGGCTGGCGCGCCTGGAGCCTGGGGATGGTGCCGGACCGGCATGCGCGGGAGGTGATGGGGGTGGCGGTGGAGAAGGAATGAGTGACGGCCGGGAACGCGTGGCCGGCCGTTGCCGGTCCTCGTACGACCGCCACCGGTCCTCGTACGGCCGTCCCCCGTCCCCGTGCTGCCGCCACCGGTTCTCTGTACGGCCGTCACCCGTCCCTGTACGGCCGTCGCCAGTCTCCGTCGGTCGCCCCTCAGTCCTCGTACAGCCGTTGCCGGTCCTCGTACGGTCGCCTCAGTCCTCGTACGGGTCGATGAGGCGCAGCGGCTGCCGTACGCGCTCCAGCACCTCCGCCGGGAAGTCCGGCCCCGGCACGTAGTACCGCGCCTTGGTGTTGCCCACGGCTTCGAGCAGTCCGGCCTCGCTCAGGGCGCGGATGTCGCGTACGGCCTGCTGGTTGCTGAGGTTCTCGGCGCGCTGGTAGCGGGCCCGGCGGACGCGGCCGGCGAGGGCGGCGTCGTGCAGGGCGGTGATCTGGCGCTCGTCGATGCCGTGGCGCTCCGCGTACGCGGTGAGGTCGATCCAGCAGCGGTTGGAGCGGTCGATGCGGTGCTTCACGGACTGGGACTGCTGGTGGTAGGCGAGGAGGTTGAAGCGGATCCAGGGGGCGGTGTCGCGGTCGGGGCTCCACTCGGGGCCGCCGACGTGCTTGAGGACCTTGTAGTACTCCCAGGTGTTGCCCGGGGCACCCAGCCAGGACTCGATCGACGAGAACTCCGGGGCGAGTACGCCACCGCGCGCGATGAGGAGTGTCTGGAGCGAGCGCGACATACGGCCATTACCGTCGGACCACGGGTGGATCTTGACCAGGTTGAGGTGCGCCATGGCGGCGCGCACCAGCACGTGAGCGCCCAGATCCCCCTCGTTGAGCCAGGTGACCATCTCATCCGTCAAGACAGGCAGTCGGTCTGCGTCAGGTGCGACGTACGCGGCTTCGCTGGGCCGCCCTGGCTCGTTGATCCACACCCCGCCCTTGCGCCACTGACCAGCCACCTTCCTGGGGTGGTGGTGCCCTTGGAGCATCCAGTGCAGGGCGTTGAGCAGCGACTTGGAGTATGCGAAGTCGACGACGTCATGGAGCGACTGGATGTATGTCATGGCGTGCTGGTACGCCATCGTCTCCGCCTTGTTGTCCTCCGAGGTGGCGACTTCCTGTTCGCCATCCATCAGGTCCTCGACGTCAACGGAGTCGACCTTGTAACCCTCGATACTGTTGGAACCGGAGATGGCCTCGGCCGTCAGCGTCTTACGCAATCCCGACGTCCACTTGACAGGCGTCTCCAGGACCTGGTGCCGCAGCTCGTGCCGCAGCTTGTCGATGCCCTCCAGCACCTCGCGGTCCTTCGAGGTGAGAGCAGGCGTGCGATACAGCATGACCCCATGATACCCAGAGGAAATCACAGGGTCATGCCGTCAAGCCATCGCCGCGCGCTCAGCCCTTCGCGGGAGAGGCCTTGCCCCCAGGGCCCGCTCCCGAGGCTCCCGAGGCGCCCGAGGACTTCCCCGCCCCCTCACCGGAGGCATCCGGCGCCTCCTCGAAGTCGACCTTGCCCATGTGCCGGTTCATGGACTTCATCAGCCCCCACACCGCCAGGGCCATCACCGCGAACACGAGGAACCCGAGGATGCCGGGGGTCACCTTGCTCTTGTCGAGTTCCTTGGCGAGGGGAAGGAGAGGGGTCAGTGCCAGGCTTGCGCTCATGTCAGGCATTGTCCCGGATGCCCGCGAAGAGGTCGTCCTCGGGGAGAGAGGTATCCACGAGTGACTTCGCCAGCTCGTACTCCTCCGTCGGCCAGACCTCCTTCTGGAGCTCCATCGGGACCCGGAACCAGCCGCCGTCGGGATCGATCTGCGTGGCGTGCGCGATCAGCGCCTTGTCCCGGATCTCGAAGAAGTCGGCGCACGGGATGTGGGTGGTGAGTGTGCGCTCCGTGCGCTGGAACTCGTCCCAGCGCTTGAGCCAGTCCCCGTACGGCGAGTCCAGGCCACGCTCCAGCAGCGCGTGGTGCAGCGCTTCGGTGCGTGGGCGGTTGAAACCCTGGTTGTAGTAGAGCTTGAGCGGCTGGTACGCCGGGCCGTACTCCGTCTCCGGGTACTTCTCGGTGTCCGCCGCCCCCTCGAACGCCACCATCGAGATCTTGTGGGTCATGATGTGGTCGGGGTGCGGGTAGCCGCCGTTCTCGTCGTATGTCGTGATCACCTGGGGGCGGAACGAACGGATCTTCTTCACCAGCTCGCCGGCCGCCTTGTCGACGTCCTCCAGGGCGAAGCAGCCCTCGGGCAGAGGCGGCAGCGGGTCGCCCTCAGGCAGGCCGGAGTCGACGAAACCGAGCCACTCCTGCCGGACGCCGAGGATCTCGCGTGCCTCGTCCATCTCCTTCTCGCGCACCTCGTGGATGTGCTCCTCGATGTACTTGTCGCCTTGCAGCTTCGGATTGAGGATGGAGCCGCGCTCCCCGCCCGTGCAGGTCACCACCAGCACGTCCACCCCCTCGGACACGTACTTCGCCATGGTGGCCGCGCCCTTGCTCGACTCGTCGTCGGGGTGCGCGTGCACGGCCATCAGTCGCAGCTCGTCAGTCAAGACTCGTTCCCTCGTATGTCGGCGGCCGGCGCTCCGGCCCGCACCTCGGTGACTCGCCCCGGCACGACCCGGTGTTGGGCGACTCCTATAGTGAACGAATCGGGGGACGAAAAATTCCACGGCCGGTCCCGGGACCCCTTTCAGGGCTTTCGTGGCTTTCGTGGCTTCGTCCGTGCGGGAGCTTCATCCGGAAGTTTCGTCGGGGAGCTTCGTCGGGGCCCCCCTTCCGAGAGGACGATCATGAGCACGGCGAGCGCGCAGCTGCCCGAGGGCCGATACGGCCGCTCCGCGGACGAGCACGCGGACCGCACGCTCAAGATCCTCGGGACCGTGCTGGGCGCGGGCCTGCTCGTCCTCATCGGCTGGTTCGCGTACCACTACATCGGTGGCAACAAGCTCAATGCCGAGGTGATCACCTTCAAGGCCTCGGAGAACGAGGTGAAGGTGCGCTTGGAGATCCACAAGGACGCGGGTGTGAGCGGCTACTGCACCGTGCGCTCGCAGGCCGAGGACGGTGCCGAGGTCGGCCGCAAGAACTTCCCCTTCGACGGGGACACCACAAGCATCGACACGGTCGTCACGCTGCGTACCATTTCCCGCGGCACCACGGCCGAGCTGCTCGGCTGCCACGCCGACTGATACGCCGGCCGGCACACGCCCTCGCGCCGCCCGGCAGCGGTGGCCCTCAGCCACTCAGCCACGGCCCTCACCCATGGCCCTCAGCCACGCCACCTACCCGCTGACCTGTACTGACATAATTCTTGTGACTTATGTCCTCCCCCTTCGGGCATTGAATTGTTAGGCTCGTGGTTTCGCCCACTCGTGGAGGAACATTCTTCTGGGTAGGGCGATGCTTTGTATTCCCAGTACCTACGAGGAGCACCTGTGACCCAGACCAGCGAGAACGTCACCTGGCTGACCCAGGAGGCGTACAACAAGCTCAAGGAGGAGCTTGACCACCTTACTGGTCCCGCGCGTGCGGAGATCTCCGCGAAAATCGCGGCAGCGCGCGAGGAGGGGGACCTGCGCGAGAACGGCGGGTACCACGCGGCCAAGGAAGAGCAGGGCAAGCAGGAGCTCCGTGTGCGCCAGCTGACCCAGCTCCTGGAGACCGCCAAGGTCGGCGAGCCCCCGGCGGCGAACGGTGCGGTGGCGCCCGGCATGGTCGTGACCATCGCCTTCGACGGCGACGAAGACGACACACTGACGTTCCTGCTCGCCTCCCGCGAGTACGCGAGCTCCGACATCGAGACCTACTCGCCGCAGTCCCCCCTGGGCTCCGGCGTGAGCGGCAAGAAGGTCGGCGAAGATGCCGAGTACGAGCTGCCGAACGGCAAGATGGCCTCGGTGAAGATCCTCAAGGCCGAGCCCTACCAGGGCTGAGGCACCTCTTTTTGCGGCTGAACCGCCGCCGCTCTCGCGGATCTGGTGGGTCGCCGTCGTGGTTCCTCAATTGATGGCTGAGGCCGTGGCGTCTGGTGATGGCTGAGGCCGTGGCGTCTGGCCCGCGGCCTCGGTGGGGCCGCAGCCCCCGGCCCCCAGCCCCCGGTGTGAGAACTCCTTGTGAGAACTCCTCATGCCGGGGGCTTTCCCGCTCAGCGGTCAGTCCATGACCCTGTAGCCCGCCTCGCGCAGTGCCCGGCCGACCTCGGCGCAGTGCTCCGGGCCCTTCGTCTCCAGGTGCAGCTCAACCTCCGCCTCCGTGAACCCGAGCCGTGGATCGGTCCGTACATGACTCACATCAAGGACGTTGGCGTCGACCACTGACAACACTCCGAGAAGCGTCGCGAGGGCGCCCGGCCGGTCCGTCAGGCGGAGTCGAACTGCCAGGTAACGGCCCTGCGCGGCCATGCCGTGGCGCAGGATGCGCTGCATCAGCACCGGATCGACGTTGCCACCGGACAGCACCGCGACCACCGGGCCCCCGAAGGTGCCCGGCTCGCTCAGCAGCGCCGCGACCGGGCTCGCTCCGGCAGGCTCGACGACCAGTTTGGCGCGCTCCAGGCAGAGCAGCAGCGCGGCGGACAGCTCGTCCTCGGACACCGTGCGGACCTCGTCGACCAGGCCGCTGATGATCTCGAACGGCACGTCGCCCGGACGGCCGACCTTGATGCCGTCCGCCATCGTCGCCGGGTTCTCGATCGCCACCGGGCGCCCCGCGGCCAGCGAGGGCGGATAGGCGGCCGCGCCCTCCGCCTGCACCCCCACGATCCGTACATCCGGGCGCAGCGCCTTCACGGCGACCGCTATGCCCGCGGCCAGGCCGCCTCCGCCGATCCCCACGACGATCGTGCCCGCCTCGGGACACTGCTCCAGGATCTCCAGGCCGACCGTGCCCTGGCCCGCGATGATGTCGGGGTGGTCGAAGGGGTGGAGGAACACCGCGCCCGTCCCGGCCGCGTACTCCTGAGCCGCGGCCAGCGTCTCGTCGACGACCGTGCCGTGCATGCGTACGTCGGCGCCGTAGTCGCGCGTCGCGCTGATCTTCGGCAGCGGGGCGCCCTTCGGCATGAAGACCGTGGCGCGCACGCCGAGCAGCCCGGAGGCCAGGGCCACGCCCTGCGCGTGGTTGCCCGCACTCGCGGCGACGACTCCCGCCGCACGCTCCTCGGGCAGCAGCCCCGCGATACGCACGTACGCGCCGCGGAGCTTGAACGAACCGGTCCGCTGGAGGTTCTCGCACTTGAAGTGCACCGGCGCGCCGACCAGCTGCGACAGATACCTGCTGCCCTCCATGGCGGTGACCCGCGCGACCCCCGCGAGCATCTTCTGGGCGCCGCGTACGTCGTCGAGGGTCACCCGCGACAAGGAGTCAGCCGTGCTGTAGCTCATGACCACCAGTCTCGCAGTTCACAGCGGGGAGGCGCGGGTGTGACCACGGGGCGGGACTGGTTTGTGAAGCGCCCGTACGACGTGTCTGTCCGCCGCGTACTCTGTCCCCCAACCCAGCACCCACCCATGAAGCGAGCCCCCGGCCATGCCCACAACACCTGACATGTCGATGGACATGACGACCGTCGGTGACACCGGTCTTCTCGACGCGCTGCAGCACGAGGTCGCGGTGTTCGCGCGCCGTGCCGAGCAGACCCGGCTCGGCGGTGTCGGGCATGTGCGCAACTCCATGGACCGCGCCGCGTACCTGCTGCTCAACCGCCTTGACGAAGAAGGGCCGATGGGCGTCAAGGCGCTCGCCGCGAGCATGAAGATCGACTCGTCGACGGTCACCCGTCAGGTGGCCCCGCTCGTCGACACCGGGCTCGTCAAGCGCACCTCGCACCCGGAGGACGGGCGCGCGGTGGTACTCCAGCTGTCCCCGCGCGGGAAGTCCCGTCTGGAAGAAGTGCGTTCGTCGAGGCGTCAGTTGATGGACGAACTGACGCACGACTGGACACCCGAGGAACGCAAAGCCTTCTACACGCTCCTCACCCGCTTCAACAGCGCGCTCTCCGCCCGTATGGCCGTCCCAGGGGTCGGGGTGGCGGAGTCGGCACCGGCCTCCTGACCGGCGCCTGCCGCGTCCCGTCCACGGCATCCACGCGCGCGGGCGACGATCGAAGAGCTGACCTGGAAGTACCTCCCGGGGCAACGGCATCCACGCGCGTGGGCGACGATGGTCCGTGGTCTAACCCAGGGCCTGCTGCAGGTCCTCAAGGAGGTCGTCGACGTTCTCGATGCCCACGGAGAGGCGTACGAGATCGGCGGGCACCTCCAGTGCCGAGCCGGCCGCGGAGGCGTGCGTCATGCGCCCCGGGTGCTCGATCAGGGACTCGACGCCGCCCAGGGACTCGCCGAGCGTGAACACCTTGGCGCGGTTGCAGACCTCGACGGCCGCCTCCTCGCCGCCCTCGACCTGGAACGACACCATGCCGCCGAACGCCTTCATCTGCTTGGCGGCGACCTCGTGGCCGGGGTGCTCCGGCAGGCCCGGGTACAGCACGCGGGTCACGCGCGCGTGCCGGGTGAGCATGTCGGCGATCTTGGTGGCGTTCTCGCTGTGCCGGTCCATGCGCACGGCGAGCGTCTTCGATGCCGCGCAGCACCAGCCAGGAGTCGAAGGGCCCGGCGACCGCGCCCATCGCGTTCTGGTGGTACGCCAGCTCCTCGCCCAGCTCCTGGTCGCCGACGACCAGCGCGCCGCCGACGACGTCCGAGTGGCCGCCCATGTACTTGGTCAGCGAGTGCACGACGACGTCCGCGCCGAGCGCGAGCGGCTGCTGGAGGTAGGGGGTGGCGAAGGTGTTGTCGACGACCAGCCTGGCGCCGGCCGTCGCGGGCGATCTCGGGCGACGGCGGCGATGTCGGTGATGCCGAGGAGCGGGTTGGAGGGGGTCTCCACCCAGACGACCTTGGTCTTCGGGGTGAGGGCGGCCCGTACGGCGGTCGGGTCGCTGGTGTCGGCGACCGACCACTCCACGCCCCACCGCGAGACGACCTTCGCGAAGAGACGGAACGTGCCGCCGTACGCGTCGTTGGGGATGACCACGTGGTCGCCGGGGCTGAGCAGCGTACGCAGCAGGCAGTCCTCGGCCGCCAGTCCGGACGCGAACGCGAGACCCGCGGCGGCCGCCCTCCAGGGCCGCGAGGTTCTCCTCCAGCGCGGTCCGGGTCGGGTTGGCGCTGCGGCTGTACTCGTAGCCGCCGCGCAGGCCGCCGACGCCGTCCTGCTTGTAGGTCGAGACCTGGTAGATCGGCGGGACGACCGCGCCGGTGAGGGGATCCGCGGTGTTGCCCGCGTGGATCGCGAGGGTCTCGAAGTGCTGACTGATGTGTCTGTCGCTCATGGGCACCGAGCGTAGTGCCGGCGCGACGGGCATCGGCGGATGCGGCCCGGCGGCCCGACGGCTGGGTCCGGGGCCGATCGCGGTCCCGCGCGCCGACAGCACGCGGCCTCCGCCCCGACTGTCCACAGGTCGCCGACCGGGTTGGCCAATTGTCGGACGCGTCTGGTTCGCTTGAGGCATGGAGATTCTCTGGGTCCTGATCGCGCTGCTCATGATCGGCTTCGTCCTGGGGCCGTTCCTGCGGCGCAGGCGTGCCGGCATCCAGCAGGTCGCGCCCGGCGCACCCGGACGCCGCCGACCCGGCGAACTACGGCTTCGTGCGGCAGGAGGAGCTGGACATCCGGCATGCCCGGCCCCGACCAGGACCTGCTGGACGTCCTGGACGTCGTGCAGCGCACCCAGGACTACCGGGCGGCGTCGCAGCTGCTCGCCGGCACGGAGAAGGAGGGCGAGCGTGCGCTGGCAGCGCGTGCAGGCCTTCGCGGGCGCCGCGTCGCTGGAGCTGCAGCAGCGGCCCGGCGGGGTGAGCGAGTCGCCGGGCGGGCAGTGGCTGCGGGCCTGGCGGGCGGAGGCGCCCAAGGACGCGGGCGGCGCGGCGGTGCACGCGGAGTTCCTGGTGCAGCAGGCGTGGCGGACGTCGACGCCGGGCACGGACGACTTCCGGATCATCATGGAGGAGGCGCAGGTCGGCGTGCGGCGAGGCGGCGCTGCTGGCCCCCGGTGACCCGATCCCGTACATCATCGAGCTGTCGGTCGCGCGCGGACTCGGCTACTCCCCGAGCCGGAGTTCGAGCAGCTCTGGCTGAAGATCCTCGACCGCGCGCCGGCACCACATGGGCGCGCATCTGGCGGCGCTGCACTACTGGTGCGAGAAGTGGCACGGCTCGCGGGAGCTGGCGTACGCCTTCGCGGACGGCGGCGGCGGCCCGCGCGCCCGCAGGGCTCGCTGCTCGCCGCGCTGCCGCTCTTCGCGGTCTTCGAGCACCTGCCCGAGGTGAACCTGGTCAGCGGCTTCTACCAGAGCGAGGTCGTGACGAAGGCGATCCACGGCGCCCTGTTCGCGGTGCACGCGGCCCGCCCCGACGACCCGATGCTGGCGCACGTACGCCACCTGCTGGTCTTCTTCCTGGTCCGCGGCGAGCGCTGGGCCGAGGCGATGAACCAGCTCGTCCACGTCGACGGCCACGTGGGCGCCCTGCCCTGGACGCTCACCCCCGACCCGGCGGCGGAGTACGCGGTGTACCGCGCGCTGGCGGTGGCGGGCTACGAGGCGAACGGCGGCAGCCCGGCGACACTGCTGCGCTGAGACCACGCGTCACCAGGGAACCGGTCCGCACCCGACGCGACCGGCCACACGGTCGACCGGTACGCGCCCGGTGCGGGCGGCACCACGGAATGCCCGGGCGGCACCATGGACGTTGTGCACCATGGCGTTGTCCTTGGTGCCGCCCGCACATCGAGAAGCGACAGGGAGATCTCATGCTCTTCGGCCGCACGTCCCAGCTGCCCACCCCCGAGCAGGCGCTCAAGGGCCGGGCCACGCGAGAGTACGAGGTCCCCGACCGCCACACAGTCCTCGGCAACCCGCTGCTGGGCCCCTACCCCGAGGGCCTGGAAATCGCCGACTTCGGCCTGGGCTGCTTCTGGGGCGCCGAGCGCAAGTTCTGGCAGCTCCCGGCGGGGATCTACACAACCCTGGTCGGCTACCAGGGCGGTTACACCGAGAACCCCACGTACGAAGAGGTCTGCTCCGGCCTGACGGGCCACACGGAGGTGGTCCGCGTGGTCTACGACCCATCCGCCGTCTCATACCACCGTCTGCTCCAGGTCTTCTGGGAGTCCCACGACCCCACGCAGGGCTTCCGCCAGGGCAACGACGCCGGCACGCAGTACCGCTCCGCGATCTACACCCACACCCCCGCCCAGGCAGCGGCGGCCGAGGCGTCCCGCGAGGCCTACCAGAAGGTCCTCACCGCCTCCGGCTACAGCACGATCACCACGGAGATCCTCCCGGCAGAGGGCCGCGACCTTTACCCGGCGGAGGGGTATCACCAGCAGTACCTGGACAAGAATCCGGCGGGGTACTGCGGGATCGGCGGTACAGGCCTGTCCTGCCCGATAGGCATCGCTCCTGCTCCGACCGAGGAATGACCTCTCCGCCCCTCGCCCCCTCGTAGTGACGGGCGTTCCCTGGGTACGGTCAAGGTCGCGCCTGGCGCACACCGGGCTGGTCTCCCGGGGGCGTGCGCTGGTTGATCGCGCACGACTAGGGAGCTGGTAGGGACGACGACGGCGGCGGCGCCGGGCTGTCAGGCCCGGCGCCGCCGCCGTCAGGAAGTGTCAGGAAGCGTCAGGAAGTCGGCTCGTCAGAGACGTCTTCTCAGAGACGTCTTCAGAGCGCCGACCCCGCCTTCCACGAAGGCCAGTCCATGTTCCAGCCGTTGAGGCCGTTGTCCGGGGCGATCTGCTTGTCGCCGGTGTTGTTGACGATCACCACGTCACCGATGAGCGAGTGGTCGTAGAACCAGGCGGCCGGCTGGTTGGGGTCGTTCGCGCCCTTGACGTCCTTCAGACCGATGCAGCCGTGGCTGGTGTTGACGTTGCCGAAGATGGAGTCGTCGCCCCAGTAGTTGCCGTGGATGAAGGTGCCGGACGCCGACAGCCGCATGGCGTGCGGTACGTCCTTGATGTCGTACTCACCCTTGCCGTCGTCGTCCTTGAAACCGACCGTCGCCCCGTTCATCCGGGTCTCCTTGAACTTCTCGGAGATCACCATCTGGCCCTCGTACGTCTTGTTCTCAGGCGAACCGGCGGAGATCGGGATGGTCTTGATGACCTTCCCGTCCTGCATGACCTGCATCTGCTTGGTCTGGGCGTCGACGACCGAGACCTGGTTCCGGCCGATCGTGAAGGTGACCGTCTTCTGCTGCACGCCGTACACACCGTCCGCGCCCTCGACTCCGTCGAGCGCCAGCTTCACCGTGACGGTCGTGTCCTCCTGCCAGTACTCCTCGGGCCGGAAGTCGAGCCGATTGGCGTTGAACCAGTGGCCCACGACTTCCTGGCCGGAGCTGGAGGTGACGGTGATGCCCTTCTGGACGTCCGCCTTGTTGGTGATCGCCTTGTCGAAGTTGATCGACACCGGCATGCCCACGCCGACCGTGGAGCCGCCCTCCGGCGTGAAGTAGCCGAGGAAGCTGTGGGCCGGGGAGACGGTGGTGAACGTGGTGTTCTCGTGGGCCGCGCGGCCCTTGGAGTCCACAGCGGTGGCCTTGATCTTGTACGTGGTGGCCCGCTCCAGCCGACCGCTCGACGCCCAGCGCTTCTTGTCGGCGGATATCTCACCGTCGACAGCCGTACCGTCCGCACTCGTCATCTCGACGGACTTGAGCGTGCCCTTGGTCACACTGACCTTGGCGGCTTTGTTGATGGAGGCGTTGTCGGAACCGTCCTTCGGCATGATCTTGATCTCGGCCACGGAGGATTTCCTGGCCGCCGCCTCGTCGGCCTTGGCCTGCGAGGTGCCCCCGCTTTCGGTGCCCCACGCCTTGTCGTCGCCTCCGCCGCACGCAGAGAGCACCAGCACCCCGCCGAGCAGTGCGGACGCGACCGCGAGGCCCCTACGCCGCCTACTGTTCGTCATCACACGCTTCTCCATCGTTGCCGAATCCTCAAAGCCCAGGGAATCCCCGTAAGAACTCAAACGCCACGGCCCGTCAATCCCCTCCCACATCCTCCGGATGTGTGGGGCACCCCACGTCCACGGCCGGTCCACGCCGACCGGACCGGCTGGTGCTGGGTTCCGGATAGCCAGTGCGTCTCATAAGACGACAGATCCCGGGCAGCGGTTGCCGCCCGGGGCCATGAATCCTCCCCACCCGCGTCAGCCGAGCCCGTCTTCCTCTCCGTCCTCGCCGACATCATCCTCGTCCAGGCCCCCCTCAGGCGAATCAGGGTCGTAGTCGATTCGCTCACTGCTCCAGGACGCCTGGGCCAGATCGACCCCGGGTACTTCGCTGACCAGGTCGAACGGATCGACGAGATACGCGAAGGCCTCCGCTGTGTCCTCCGTCACCGTGCCCTCGGCATGCAGCCGCTCGTCCACCGGCATATCGGTCTCACCAGCGAGGCGCGCCAGCGGCCTTGCTCAACACATCGGCATTCTCGACCTCAATTACCCATTCCACCCGAATCCGGACGAACCGTGACGTCTCAGAAGTATTCGCAGGCGGGAGCGTAAAGCTCACAGCTCGCGCGACTTTCCCCCGACCCGCCGTTTTCATTAGCATCGTCCTACCCGGCCAATTCGCCAGCGCCCCAAGGGGATCGATATTTCGTGTCCGCCGCACGTCGACCGTCGTCCACCGCACGTCGAACGCTGCTGACCGCCACCGCAGCGGGAACACTCCTCGCGGCCCTGTGGTTCGTCCCGTCCGCGACCGCCACGCAGGACGGGACACAGCACCAGCAGCTGACGACCATGAAGGCGGACGCGATGACTGAGACGTCCCCGGACGCGGACGCCTCAGGCCTCTCCGGCTCCTCAGGTTTCTCCGGCTCCTCCGAGTCCCTCGGCGTGGACACCCAACTCGCCGACACGGGAAGCATCAACACCACGCCGTACCTCGTCGGCGGCACTCTGTTCCTCGCGGTGGGCGCGGGATTCGTGGCGTACTCGGTCCGCCGGGAACGTACGGCGCTCTCCTGAACGCACGCGCGCGTGGGGGCCGCAACGCACACGCGCGTGGGGGCCGCCGTCCGATGACCACGGCCCCCGTCGGGTTCGGGCCGGCTCAGGCAAGCGGCCCGGTCACCGGCTCCACCGCCGCGACGAGGCGCCCCTGCCGTACGAAGACGTCGGCCGCCGCCAGCTCCGGGGCGAGGAAGCGGTCCGGGCCCGGCCCCTCGATGCCCGCCTTGTGCACGGCCTCGATGACCGCCTGGGTGGCCGGTGCCGGGGCCAGGCCCTCGCGGAGCTCGATGGCGCGCGTGGCGGCGTACAGCTCGACGGCGAGGACGCGGGTCAGGCTGTCGACCGCCGTACGCAGCTTGCGGGCCGCGGACCAGCCCATCGAGACGTGGTCCTCCTGCATGGCCGAGGACGGAATGGAGTCGGCCGAGGCGGGGACCGCGAGCCGCTTCATCTCGCTCACGAGGGCCGCCTGCGTGTACTGGGCGATCATCAGCCCGGAGTCGACGCCGGCGTCGTCCGCGAGGAACGGCGGGAGCCCGTGGCTGCGGTTCTTGTCGAGGAGGCGGTCCGTGCGGCGTTCCGCGATCGAGGCGAGGTCCACGGCCGCGATGGCGAGGAAGTCGAGGACGTACGCCACGGGGGCGCCGTGGAAGTTCCCGTTGGACTCGACGCGCCCGTCGGGCAGGACCACCGGGTTGTCCACCGCCGACGCCAGCTCCCGCTCGGCCACCACGCGCGCGTGGGCCATCGTGTCCCGGCCGGCGCCCGCGACCTGCGGGGCGCAGCGCACCGAGTAGGCGTCCTGGACGCGGGGCGCGCCCTCCTGGTAGTGGCCGGTCAGGCCCGAACCCTTCAGGACGGCCAGCATGTTGGCGGCCGAGGCGCCCTGGCCGGGGTGCGGGCGGATGGCGTGCAGTTCGGGGGCGAGGACCTTGTCGGTGCCGAGCAGGGCCTCCAGGGTCAGCGCCGCCGTGACGTCCGCCGACTTGTAGAGCACGTCCAGGTCGGCGAGGGCCATGATCAACATGCCGAGCATGCCGTCGGTGCCGTTGAGGAGGGCGAGGCCTTCCTTCTCGCGGAGCTCGACGGGGGTGATGCCGTACGTGGCCAGCAGCTCACCGGCCGGCCGTACGACACCGTCGGGCCCCTCGGCGTCGCCCTCCCCCATGAGCGTGAGGGCGCAGTGGGACAGCGGAGCCAGGTCGCCGGAGCAGCCCAGCGAGCCGTACTCGTGGACGACCGGGGTGATACCCGCGTTCAGCACGTCGGCCATGGTCTGCGCGACTTCGGGCCGTACGCCCGTGTGACCTGAGCAGACCGTCTTCAGGCGCAGGAACATCAGCGCCCGGACCACCTCGCGCTCCACGCGCGGGCCCATGCCGGCGGCGTGCGAGCGGACGATGTTGCGCTGGAGCCGGGCCCGCAGCTCCTGGCTGATGTGCCGGGTGGCGAGGGCGCCGAAACCGGTCGAGACGCCGTAGACGGGGTCCGGCTTGGCCGCCAGCGCGTCCACGATCCCGCGGGCGGCGGCGAGCGCCACCACCGCCTCCTCGGAGAGCTCGACCCGGGCGCCGCCGCGCGCTACGGCGACGACCTCGGCCGTGGTGACGCCGGACGTCCCGAGCACCACCTTGTCCACAAAGTGCATATCCATATTCAGGATCGTAAGGACTGAATCAATGAATGTCACGGCCGGCTTTGGAGAGAGCTCCTTACCGCGGGAGAGAGCTCCCCATCTCGGAGGACCTCGGAGGACTGCGGAGGACCGTGGAGGACCGCGGAGACCCTTGGAGATCCTCGGAGGACCTCGGAGGACCTCGGAGGACCTCGGAGGACCTCGGAGAACCGTGGAGGACCGCGGAGACCCGCTCAGGACCTCGGAGACCCGTTCAGGAGTCTCCTCGCGACCGGCGTCCGCGGATACGGCGCCGGTCCCCCGTCGGCGGGGGAGCCGTCGGAGGCCGGTCCGCGATGCGGACGACCGGGTCGTCCGGGCCCGCCCGGCCCGCCACCACCGGCCTCGGCGACCGCTCCGCCTTCGCCCGGTACTGCGCCGCGTCCGCGAGACGGAACAGCCGGCGCGGCGACCGTACGACACCGATCGGGTCCTGCGTCGAGGCCACCCCGCACGCGACGCCCTCGCCCATCTCCAACTCCATGGCCCGGCCGCAGAGTTCACCGGCCACCTTGACGACGTCGTCCGCCGAAGGCCCCACCGACAGCAGGCAGAACTCGTCGCCGCCGAGCCGCGCGGCCAGCGTGCCGGGCAGCATCGCCCCGCACAGCGACAGCACCGATCCGAACCGCTCCAGCAGCCGGTCACCGACCTCGTGCCCGTGCGTGTCGTTGACCCGCTTGAGCCCGTTCAGATCGCAGACCACCAGGCTGACGACGGTCCCGTCGGCCCTGTGCCGCTCGACCGCCTCGCCGAGCCGGACGTCGACGGCCCGACGGTTGGCGAGCCCGGTCAGCGCATCGGTGAACGCCAGCCGCCGGGCCTCCTCCAGCCGCTCGCTCTGCGCGATCCCGGCCGCGACGACGGCCCCGAGCACGGTCGCGAACTCCGCGTCCTGAGTACGGAACACCTCGGCGCCCGCCGGACGCGCCACATACAGCTCGCCCCACGCACGCCCGTGCAGCACGATCGGCGCGATCACACAGCAGCCCCGGCCGCGACGGCGCAGGGCGGCGACGCGCTGAGGGCAGTACGCCTCCGCACCGAGCCGCCCGGCCGGCCCCTCGGCGCTCTCGACCGGCCCCTCGACGCTCTCGACCGGCCCCTCCATAGTCCCGACCGGCCCCTCGACGCTCCCGACCGTTCCCTCGACGCTCTCGATCCACGCGCTGGGCCCGATGCCGCCCGCCCAGCGCTCGTGCAGGAACTCCGTGATTTCCGGGAACTGGTGCACGGGGTAGGACTCGCCGTCCGGGAACTCCTCCTCGTCCGGCGCCCTCTTCCCCACGTTCACGAGCACCTTCAGCCGGCCCAGGTCGCGCTCCCACGCCGACAGCGCGGCAAAGCTCCCGGACAGTGCACGGCACGCCCCCGTGGCCGCGGCCCGCCAGGCCTCACGCGGCGTATGCGCGGCCGCCATCCCCTGTGCCAACGCCACCACGGCCCGCAACCGCTGGTCCTCACCCATCACTCCAGGTTATGGAGGATCGTGGCGTTTTGCGGCATGGGGGCGGCTGACCCGAGTGTGACTGGCCCGAGTGCGACGCGGGACCTATTCGCCGGGCCACTTCGCCGCGCGCTTCTCATTGAAGGCCGCGACGCCCTCCGCCCGGTCCCCGGAGAAGGCGACGGACCGCCACGCCGCGTCCTCGACCTCCAGCCCCGCACGCAGATCGAGCCCGTGCCCGAGCCGCAGCGCACGCTTGGCGGCACGCAGCCCGACGGGCGAGTTCGCGGCCATCCGCCCGGCGAGCGCCAGCGCCTCCGTACGGTCCTGTCCCTCGTCCACCAGCACGTCGACGAGCCCCGACTCCCGCGCCTCCGCGGCCTCCAGACGCCGCGCGGTGAAGATCAGCTCGGCGGCACGCGCGGCCCCGACCCGGCGCGGCAGCAGCTGCGTCCCGCCCCCGCCCGGAATCACGCCCACCGACACCTCGGGCAGCCCCACCACCGCCGTACGGTCGGCCACGATCACATCGCACGACAGCGCCAGCTCGAAGCCACCGCCCAGCGCGAAGCCGTGCACGGCGGCGATCGTGGGCATCGGCAGGTCCAGTACGCCGGTGTACGCGGCGCGCGCCACGGGGCGCTGACGCATGAGGTCGGCGTCGCTGAACGAGTTCCGCTCCTTCAGGTCGGCGCCCACACAGAAGGCGCGCTCATGGGTGGAGGTCAGCACGACCACCCGTACGTCCCGGTCGGGGGCGAGGGCCTCGCAGGCGCCGGCGAGGGAGCGGGCCATGCCGGTCGAGACCGCGTTCATGGCCTTGGGCCGGTCCAGGACGAGCTCAGCGACGTACCCGTGCCGCCGCACGACCACGAACTCCCCGAACCGCCGCCCGTCTCGCCCGTCCCGCTCGTCCCCTTGGTCCGCCATGGCACCCTCCCGGTTAACGCGAGTTAACTCCTGAATGCCCCGATCATCGCAGCCGGTCCCCTCCGGGGAAAGCCCAGCCGGACTCTGCTCGACCAGCCGGACCCCGCTCGGTCAGCCGGACTGGCTGGACTGGCTGGGCGCTCCCGCCCGCCGCGTAAGCAGCCACGGTTCGACGACGCCCAGCCCCCGCACGGAGCGCTGCCACATCGGCTGGAGCGCGAAGCGGTACGACGGCGGCTCCTCGCCCTCCTTCTCGGCGGCGGCCGCGGCCTCGGCGGCGACCGCCTCGGAGGCGGGGGCGTCACCGGTACGGATGGCCTCCTCGGCGAACGCGGCGTCCACCAGCACCGCGTCCTTGGGTGCTATCGACGTCAGGCGCGAGGCCAGGTTCACCGTCGTGCCGAAGACGTCGCCCATCCGCGTCGTCACCGTGCCGAACGCGATGCCGACACGCAGTTCGGGCATCGTCTCGTCGTCCGCCATGGTCTCGATGAGCCGGAGCGCGATCTCGGCGGCCGTGCCCGAGTCGTCCGCTGCGTACAGCACCTCGTCGCCCAGGGTCTTGATGAGCCGGCCGCCGTTCGCGGCCACCAGGTCGGCCGCCGTGGTCTCGAAGGCCTCGACGAGCTCGCCCAGCTCTTCTTCCTCCATGCGCCTGGTCAGCCGTGTGAAGCCGACGAGATCCGCGAAGCCGACCGCCAGCCGCCGGTCGACCATCTCCTCGTCGTCGGCCGCCTGCACGACCCGGCTGGTCGCGGCGGCGAGCTGGCGCCGCCAGACGTAGATGAGGAACTCCTCCAGCTCCGGCAGGAGCAGCTCCACCAGCGGGTACGTGACCTCGGTGCGCGTCATGCCCGGCTCGGGCGGCTCGGTCAGACCCTCCAGGAAGGAGTCGATCTGCCATTCGGCCAGCCGGGCCGTGGTCTGGCCGGTGGAGCGGGCCACCTGCACCGCCATCGCCTCGCTGAGCAGACCTGCCTCGACGAGGCCGGAGAGCCGGCGCAGAGCGAGGACGTCGGCCTCCGTGAGCGCCTTCGCCTGGCCTATGTCCGCGAAACCCATGGCCCGCCAGAAACGGGTGGCCAGCTCCACGGAGACGCCCGCGCTGCGGGCTGCCTGGAAGGGGGTGTAGCGGCGCTCGGCCCCGAGGATGAGCTGTTCGATCTGCAGCGCCAGCGGGTTCTCGGCGGGGTCGTCCTGCTGCGTGTCCGCCTGCCCCGGCCCCCCGGACCTGACCGGCGCGTCCACCCGCGCCCGCACCTCGGCCCGGTCGACCCCGTCGACCCGCGCGGCCGACGCGTCGCCGACAGACCCGGCGGTACGGCCCGGATCACCCTCGGGAGCGGGGTGCGCACCCGTGCCGGAGCCCGTGTCGTCGACGGTCACGCCTGCTGCCTTTCCGATCTGCCACGGTCAGGTTTCGACCGGCCTCAACTCTACGGCAGATGTGTGCTGGCTCACTCCTGTCGTACGTCGCTCCTGTCGTACGCCGGCCGCCGTCCCGGCTGGGGGTCCGGGGGTCGGCCCCCGGGTCAGCACAGCACGGCAGATGTGTGCTGGCTCACTCCTGTCGTACGTCGCTCCTGTCGTACGTCGGCCGCCGTCCCGGCTGGGGTCCCGGCTGGGGGTCCGGGGGTCGGCCCCCGGGTCAGCACAGCACGGCAGATGTGTGCTGGCTCACTCCTGTCGTACGTCGCTCCTGTCGTACGTCGGCCGCCGTCCCGGCTGCGCGTCACTCGCCCCGCAGATGAACGATGTCGCCCGCCCCCACCGGCTCCCGCACACCCTGCTCCGTGGCCAGCACCAACCGCCCGTCGCCGTCCACAGCGACCGCCTCGCCCGTGATCGAGCGGTCGCCGGGGAGTTCCGCGCGGACCCTGCGGCCCAGCGTCGCGCAGCCCGCCGCGTACGTCTCCTGGAGGCCGCTCGCGGCCGGGTCGCCCCCGGCGGCGCGCCACGTGCCGTACCACTGTTCCAACGAGCGCAGGACGGCCCGCAGCAGGGGGTCGCGGTCCGTGTTCACCGCGCCCGCCAGTGCCAGGGAACCCGCTGTGGGTACGGGCAGCTCGTCCTCGCGGAGCGTGACGTTGACGCCGATGCCGACGACGACGCCGTCGGTGCCCGCGCGCTCGGCGAGGATGCCGCCGGCCTTGCGTTCCTCGTCGCCCACCGTCACCAGCAGGTCGTTGGGCCACTTGAGTGCCGTATCGACACCGGCCGCCCGGGACAGGCCCGCCGCCACCGCGACCCCCGTCAGCAGCGGCACCCAGCCCCAGCGTTCGACGGGTACCTCGGCCGGCTTGAGCAGCACGGAGAAGAAGAGGCCGGAGCGCGCCGGGGCGGTCCACGCGCGGTCCAGCCGCCCGCGTCCGGCGTTCTGCTCCTCGGCGACGAGGACCGCGCCCTCGGCCGCTTTGCCCGCCTCGGCGAGGGCCACGAGGTCGGAGCTGGTGGATCCGGTGCGCTGTACCACGTTCACCTCGGACCACAGCGAGTCCTCGTGCAGCAGGGCGCGGCGGAGGGCGGTGGCGTTGAGGGGTGGCCGGTCCAGATCGGACCAGCGGCTGCTGTCCGGGGGGCCGCCCTGGTTGCCGCCCGGGCGGTCGCCCTGGTTGCCGTTCGGCTGGTCGTTCGCGTCTTCGGAAGGCTTTCGCGGCGTCATGAAACCCACAGTAGGTGTGGTTAACACCGCACTGCCGAACGATAGGCACAGCACTACGCTACGGATGAGTAGCCCTCCCCACTTCTGAGCATTCTGAGAACGTCACCGAGCACATCACTGAGGACGTGAGGACGTTTCCCCTCACGTCCCCTTGAGCAGGCAGGGAGCCGCAGCCCGATGTCCGAGCCGGAAGAGCGCCAGACGGTCGAAGAGACCGACATCCACACCACCGCGGGCAAGCTCGCGGACCTGAGGCGCCGTATCGACGAAGCGACGCACGCCGGCTCCGGGCGCGCGGTGGAGAAACAGCACGCGAAGGGCAAGCTGACAGCCCGTGAGCGTATCGAACTGCTCATGGACGAGGGTTCCTTCGTGGAGTTCGACGAGTTCGCCCGGCACCGCTCCACCGACTTCGGCCTGGAGAACAACCGCCCGTACGGGGACGGCGTCGTCACCGGCTACGGCACGGTGGACGGCCGTCCGGTCGCGGTGTTCTCACAGGACTTCACGGTCTTCGGCGGCGCCCTCGGCGAGGTCTTCGGGCAGAAGATCATGAAGGTGATGGACTTCGCGCTGAAGACGGGCTGCCCGGTCATCGGCATCAACGACTCCGGCGGCGCCCGTATCCAGGAGGGCGTCATGGCCCTCGGTATGTACGGCGAGATCTTCCGCCGCAACACCCACGCGTCCGGCGTGATCCCGCAGATCAGCCTGGTGGTGGGGCCGTGCGCGGGCGGTGCGGTCTACTCCCCGGCGATCACCGACTTCACGGTGATGGTCGACCAGACCTCGCACATGTTCATCACCGGCCCGGACGTGATCAAGACGGTCACGGGTGAGGACGTCGGCTTCGAGGAGCTGGGCGGCGCCCGCACCCACAACACCACCTCGGGTGTGGCCCACCACATGGCGGGTGACGAGAAGGACGCCATCGAATACGTCAGGCAGCTGCTGTCGTACCTGCCGTCCAACAACCTCAGCGAGCCCCCGGTGTTCCCGGAGGAGGCGGACCTCTCCCTCACCGACGAGGACCGCGAGCTGGACACGCTCGTCCCGGACAGCGCGAACCAGCCGTACGACATGCACACGGTGATCGAACACGTCCTGGACGACGCCGAGTTCTTCGAGACCCAGCCCCTCTTCGCCCCGAACATCCTTACCGGCTTCGGCCGTGTGGAGGGCCACCCGGTGGGCATCGTCGCCAACCAGCCGATGCGGTTCGCGGGCTGCCTCGACATCAACGCGAGCGAGAAGGCCGCGCGCTTCGTCCGCACGTGCGACGCCTTCAACGTCCCGGTACTCACCTTCGTCGACGTGCCCGGCTTCCTCCCGGGCGTCGGCCAGGAGCACACGGGCATCATCCGCCGCGGCGCGAAACTGATCTACGCGTACGCGGAAGCGACCGTCCCCCTCATCACGGTGATCACCCGCAAGGCCTTCGGCGGCGCGTACGACGTCATGGGCTCCAAGCACCTCGGCGCGGACCTCAACCTCGCCTGGCCCACCGCCCAGATCGCGGTGATGGGCGCGCAGGGCGCGGTGAACATCCTGCACCGGCGCACCATCGCCGCCGCCCCCGAGGAGGAGCGCGAGGAGGTGCGGGCGCACCTGGTCCAGGCGTACGAGGACACGCTCCTCACCCCCTACACGGCGGCCGAGCGCGGCTACGTCGACGCGGTGATCATGCCGTCCGACACGCGCTCCCACCTCGTGCGCGGCCTGCGTCACCTGCGCACCAAGAGGGAATCCCTCCCCCCGAAGAAGCACGGCAACATCCCCCTGTAGTCCCGACCAGACCTGGCCAGTCCCCACCAGGACCCACCAGCCCGACCAGACCCGGTCAGGACCCACCAGCCCGGCCAGACCCGGTCAGGACCCACCAGCCCGGCCAGTCCCCATCAGACCCGGCTGGGCCCGCCCGAGCCCGCCCGGGCCCGGACCTCGCCCCCTTGGGAGCCAACATGACGATCAAGGTCGTACGGGGCAACCCGACCCCGGAGGAGTTGGCCGCCGCACTGGCGGTGGTCCGGGCGCGCGCCGCGGCGGCGGCCTCCGAGCCGCCCGGCGCGCCCCGCCCCCGTGACTCCTGGTCCGATCCCTCCCGCACCGCCACCCACCGCCTGCCCCCGCCGGGCCCGACAGCATGGAGCCGCACATACTGGCCCGGCCAGTCCTAGGGCCCCACAGGCACCAGTCACCACGGACCGGGCAAATGACCGGGCAAAGTGAGTACGCGTACTCAGGCGCCGGACCAGGATCGGCCGCAGCATCGGGGACGTGCTGTGGTCCGACCCCGAGAACGAGCCTCCCAAGGAGCTGCGCGACATGCAGGACATGTTGCGGCGGCTGGGTGTTCTCATGGCGTTGGGCATGGTGCTGGCGATGGTCGTGCTCGGTGTGAGGTGAGCCGGTGAGCCGGTGCCCGGTGAGCCGATGTCCCGGTGTCCCGGGCGCGGGCCTGGGAGAGCACAGGCACGCCGGGCAGTGGTCCCGGCCACGCCTATACCCTGACCACATGACTGATCAGCCGCGCCGCCGACTCGTGCTCGCCTCCCAGTCCCCCGCCCGGCTCGGACTGCTCCGCCAGGCCGGGCTCGATCCCGAGGTGATCGTCAGCGGGGTCGACGAGGACGCCGTCACCGCGCCCACCCCCGCCGAACTCGCCCTCGCGCTGGCCGAGGCGAAGGCCTCCGTCGTAGCGGCGAAGCCCGAGGTCAAGGGCGCGCTGGTGATCGGCTGTGACTCGGTGCTCGACCTGGACGGCGAGGCACTCGGCAAGCCTGCCGACGCCGAGGAGGCCACGGCCCGCTGGAAGTCGATGCGCGGTCGCGCGGGCACACTCCAGACGGGGCACTGCGTATGGGACACAAGGAGCGGACGGTACGCCTCCGGCACCGCGTCCACCGTGGTCCGCTTCGGCGAACCGACCGACGAGGAGATCGCCGCGTACGTCGCCTCCGGTGAACCCCTCTACGTGGCCGGGGCGTTCACGCTCGACGGCCGCTCAGCACCGTTCATCGACGGCATCGACGGGGACCACGGCAACGTCATCGGGATCAGCCTCCCGCTGGTGCGGCGCCTGCTGGCCGAACTGGGCGTGGGGATCACGGAGCTGTGGGCGCCGAGAGAGCGGTAACCGGCCGGGAGCGGTAACCGGCCGGGAGCGGTAACCGGCCGGGAGCAGTGACCGGCCAGGAGCAGTGACCGGCCAGGAGCAGTGACCGGAAAGCTGCCTGTCCGAGCTCACGGGCAGCCCCCGGGGGCGAAGGGTCCCGGGCGGGCAAACAATCATGGGGCCATTGGTAGGGATTCCACAAAGAAACCCGACGGGCCGCAGCACGGCTTCATAGAGACCTTGACCACGTCGGAAGGCTAGGGTTTCCCGGAGGGGTCCCGCGTACTGCGGTGCGACAAGGGATTTCGCTGATCGGGCAGCCTCCATGCACGCTCCGTGTGGGGAAGCTCACCATTGTGGACGGGTCGAAACGCCGTGTCGGCAGTCCCTAAACTCGGCTTGTTTTCAAGGAGAGGGAGCCATCGTGCGCAAGGTGCTCATCGCCAATCGTGGCGAAATCGCTGTCCGTGTCGCCCGGGCGTGCCGGGACGCCCGGATCGCGAGCGTGGCCGTGTACGCCGACCCGGACCGGGACGCCCCGCACGTCCGGGCGGCGGACGAGGCGTTCGCCCTGGGCGGTGACACCCCCGCCACCAGTTACCTGGACATCTCCAAGGTGCTGCAGGCGGCCAAGGACTCCGGCGCGGACGCGATCCACCCCGGCTACGGCTTCCTCTCCGAGAACGCCGACTTCGCGCAGGCCGTCCTCGATGCCGGGCTGACCTGGATCGGCCCGCCCCCGCAGGCGATCCGTGACCTGGGCGACAAGGTGGCGGCCCGGCATATCGCGCAGCGCGCGGGCGCCCCGCTGGTCGCCGGCACGCCCGACCCGGTCTCCGGCGCCGAGGAGGTCGTCGCCTTCGCCGAGGAGCACGGCCTGCCGATCGCGATCAAGGCGGCGTTCGGCGGCGGCGGCCGCGGCCTGAAGGTCGCCCGCACCCTCGAAGAGGTCCCCGAGCTGTACGACTCCGCTGTCCGCGAGGCACTGGCCGCCTTCGGCCGCGGCGAGTGCTTCGTCGAGCGCTACCTGGACAAGCCCCGCCACGTGGAGACCCAGTGCCTGGCCGACAGCCACGGCCAGGTGGTCGTGGTCTCCACCCGTGACTGCTCCCTGCAGCGCCGCCACCAGAAGCTGGTCGAGGAGGCGCCCGCCCCGTTCCTCTCCGCCGAGCAGAACGCCGAGCTGTACCGCGCCTCGAAGGCGATCCTGAAGGAGGCCGGTTACGTCGGCGCCGGCACGGTGGAGTTCCTCGTCGGCACGGACGGCACGATCTCCTTCCTGGAGGTCAACACCCGCCTTCAGGTCGAGCACCCGGTCACCGAGGAGGTCACCGGTATCGACCTGGTCCGCGAGATGTTCCGCATCGCCGACGGCGAGCCTCTCGGCGCTGCGTCATATTTCAAAGAGGCGACCCGCCGCTGCGCGGCCATTCCTTCGAGTTCCGCATCAACGGCGAGGACCCGGGGCGGGGCTTCCTCCCGGCCCCCGGCACGGTCACCGTCTTCGCCCCGCCGTCGGGCCCGGGTGTGCGCCTGGACTCGGGCGTGGAGTCCGGCAGCGTGATCGGCCCGGCGTGGGACTCCCTGCTCGCCAAGCTGATCGTCACCGGCGCCAGTCGTGAGCAGGCGCTCCAGCGGGCCGCCCGCGCGCTGGCGGAGTTCCGGGTGGAGGGCATGGCCACGGCCCTCCCGTTCCACCGCGCGGTGGTGGAGGACCCCGCGTTCGCGCCCGAACTGACCGGTTCCACCGACCCGTTCACGGTCCACACCCGCTGGATCGAGACCGAGTTCGCGGGCGGTATCGCCCCCTTCGCCGCCCCGGCCGAGGCCCTGGAGGCCGAGGAGGAGCCGGGACGCGAGACGGTCGTCGTCGAGGTCGGCGGCAAGCGCCTGGAGGTCTCCCTGCCGACCTCCCTCGGCATGTCCCTGGCCCGTACCGGCCTGGCCGCGGGTGCCAAGCCCAGGCGGCGCGCGGCGAAGAAGTCCGGCCCGGTCGCCTCCGGTGACACCCTCGCCTCGCCCATGCAGGGCACCATCGTCAAGATCGCGGTTGAGGAGGGGCAGGAGGTCGAGGAGGGCGACCTGGTCGTCGTCCTGGAGGCGATGAAGATGGAACAGCCCCTCAACGCCCACAAGGCCGGCACCGTCAAGGGCCTGGCCGCCGAGGTCGGCGCCTCCGTCACCTCCGGCGCCGCCATCTGCGAGATCAAGGACTAAGACCGACCGGCAATGGGAGGGCGGCGTCGCGGGGTCTGGCACGCACTCCCCCACTGCCTCAAGGGCGTGGGGGGACCCCCAGCCGCGTTGTCGTCGGTCGCGATGGCTCCGCCATCACTCCCTCCTCCGCCTTGCAGCTGCACGCACCAGACCCCGCTCCTTCTCCCGCCCTCCCATTGCCGGTCGGTCTGAGCCGTACGAGACGACGGACGTCCTACGACACCCCGGGCGCCCGGCGGACTGGAACAGTCAGTCCGCCGGGCGCCCGGCTTTTCCCACGGCATCATGCGGTTCCGCAGTCAGACAGCCCGCCGTCAACGGCGCTCAGCCGTCAACGACCCTCAGCCGTCAACGGCGCCGCAGGTCCGCCACCCTCGCCCGTTCCTTGCCCGGAGGCTGCTCGCCCAGGACCGTGGCCGTGCGAAGGTGCGGGGCGCCCGGGACCTGGCTGCGGCGCGGGCCGGGGAGAGACATGTCCCGGCTGTCCCGGCCATCCCGGCTGTCCCGGCGCCGCTGGGGCGCCGGAGCGGAGTCACCTCCCGCGTTTCCCCCCGAGGCTCCGGCGACCGAGATCTGGACGCCCTGGTCGGCGAGGGCCTGGAGTTCGGTGGGCGCGCGGTCGTCGTGGGCGGGTGGCTCGTCGGTCACCAGCCGGGTGATCACGTCGGTCGGCACGGTCTGGAACATCGTGTCCGTACCGAGCTTGGTGTGGTCGGCGAGGACGACGACCTCGGTGGCCGCCTGGACGAGCGCGCGGTCGACGGACGCCGACAGCATGTTGGACGTGGAGAGCCCGCGCTCGGCGGTCAGTCCGCTTCCGGAGAGGAAAGCCCGGGAGACCCTGAGTCCCTGGAGGGACTGTTCGGCACCACTGCCGACCAGGGCGTAGTTGGAGCCGCGCAGAGTGCCACCGGTCATCACGACCTCCACCCGGTTGGCGTGGGCCAACGCCTGGGCCACCAGCAGGGAGTTGGTGACGACGGTCAGCCCGGGGATCCTCGCGAGCCGGCGCGCCAGCTCCTGCGTGGTGGTCCCCGCCCCGACCACGATGGCCTCGCCCTCCTGGACGAAGCTCGCGGCGAGGTCGGCTATGGCCGTCTTCTCGGCGGTCGCGAGATGCGACTTCTGCGGAAACCCGGACTCCCGCGTGAACCCGCCCGGCAATACCGCACCGCCGTGCCGGCGGTCAAGGAGTCCTTCTGCCTCCAGTGCACGCACGTCCCGCCGTACGGTCACTTCGGAGGTCTGGACGACGCGGGCGAGCTCACGGAGCGACACGGCCCCGTTGGCTCGCACCATTTCGAGGATCAATTGGCGACGTTCTGCAGCGAACACGAAACTGACAGTAACGCGAACGACCGTCTACTTTCAGCAGTTTACGCCGAATAACAGAAATTGTTCGCAAGATTGAGCGTGAAGTGGTATACGGGCGCGGCCAGTTGCCCAACAGGCCTTCCCTGCTGTACGCGTTGCCGCCTACGTGCCCCACGCCTGCCGTCAACACCCCCTGATCAACGGGGTGTTGACATCCCATGCTCACGCCTCGCCAGGGGCCTTCCGGGTGTGCAGCTGCCGGGCAACCTCGGCGATCGAGCCCGACAGGGAGGGGTACACGGTGAAGGCGTTCGCGATCTGTTCGACGGTCAGGTTGTTGTCCACCGCGAGCGAGAGGGGATGGATCAGCTCCGAGGCGCGCGGCGCGACGACGACGCCACCGACGACGATCCCGGTGCCGGGCCGGCAGAAGATCTTCACGAACCCGTCCCGGATGCCCTGCATCTTGGCGCGCGGGTTGCGCAGCAGCGGCAGCTTCACCACCCGGGCGTCGATGACGCCGCAGTCCACGTCCGCCTGCGAGTAGCCGACGGTGGCGATCTCGGGGTCGGTGAAGACGTTGGACGAGACGGTCTTCAGGTTGAGCGGAGTGACCGCGTCGCCCAGGAAGTGGTACATGGCGATACGGCCCTGCATGGCGGCCACGGACGCGAGGGCGAATATGCCGGTCACGTCACCGGCGGCGTACACGCCGGAGGCGCTGGTCCTGGAGACCCTGTCGGTCTCTATGTGACCGGACTCGCGCAGCTTCACGCCGGCTTCCTCCAGCCCCATCCCCTCGCTGTTCGGCAGGGCACCCACGGCCATCAGGCAGTGCGACCCGCTGAGGACGCGCCCGTCGGCGAGCGTGACCTCCACCCGGTCCCCCACCCGCTTGGCGGACTGGGCACGGGAGCGGGCCACGACGTTCATGCCCCGTCGCCGGAACACGTCTTCCAGTACGGCCGCCGCGTCCGGGTCCTCACCGGGCAGCACGCGGTCCCGGCTGGACACGAGGGTGACGCGCGACCCGAGCGCCTGGTAGGCACCGGCGAACTCGGCACCGGTGACGCCGGAGCCGACCACGATGAGCTCTTCGGGCAGCTCGTCGAGGTCGTACACCTGCGTCCAGTTGAGGATGCGCTGTCCGTCGGGCCGGGCGTCGGGCAGCTCCCGCGGATGCCCGCCGGTGGCGATGAGCACCGCGTCCGCGACGAGCGTCTCCTCGCTCCCGTCCGCGGCCCGCACGACGACCTTCCGTGACCCGTCGAGAGCCTGCTGCCCTTCGAGCCGTCCACGGCCGCGCAGGACGCGCGCGCCGGCGCGTGTCACGGATGCCGTGATGTCGTGCGACTGGGCGAGCGCGAGCCGCTTCACCCGCCGGTTGACCTTGCCCAGATCCACCCCGACCACCCGCGCGGGCGTATCGATGTGAGGAGTGTCGTCGGCGACGATGATCCCCAGCTCCTCGTACGAGGAATCGAAGGTGGTCATCACCTCGGCGGTGGCGATGAGGGTCTTCGACGGCACGCAGTCGGTGAGCACCGACGCCCCGCCCAGACCGTCGCAGTCGACGACGGTCACCTCCGCACCGAGCTGTGCGGCCACCAGCGCCGCTTCGTATCCGCCGGGTCCGCCACCTATGATCACGATCCGAGTCACACACTCCATTGTCCCGCACGCCCTCGGGTGACTCTGCCCCGGGGGGCGGCCAGGTGCTCCGGCTGACGCGCGAGACATACGGCACACTGCCGTACTCTCGTCGCATGTCGCTCTACGCCGCGTATGCCGGCTATCTCGACGCGCGGCTGATGACCCGCCGCGCCCCGCACTCACCGCTGCGCGCCACCGGCTGGCTGAACGGATGGCGGCTGACCTTCGGCGGCGAACACATGGGCTGGGAGGGCTCCCTCGCGACGATCGTGGAGGCCCCTGGCTCACAGGTCTTCGTCGCGCTGTACGACATCGCCCCCATGGACGAGGACTCCATGGACCGCTGGGAGAGCGTGGCCCTCGACGTCTACCGCCGCCTGCGCGTCCGCGTCCACACCCTGGAGGGCGAGGAACCGGCCTGGACGTACGTCCTCAACGGCTACGAGGGCGGCCTGCCGTCGGCCCGCTACCTCGGCGAGATCGCCGACGCGGCCGAGTCCGCGGGGGCACCGCACGACTACGTGATGGAGCTGCGGAAGAGGCCCTGTTGAGCGCGCCCGCCCTCTGCGCGCCTGGTCTCTCCGCGCCTGGCCTCTACGCGCCTGCCTTCTCCACGCCTGCCTTCTCTATGCTCGCCCTCTCCGCGCCTGGTCTCTCCACGCCCGCCCTCTCCACGCCTGGCCTCTACGCGCCCGACCTCTACACTTGGCCGGAATCGACGCACGAACGGGAGCAGCGCGATGAGCCCCATGTCCACGTATGACGTCTATTACACGGTGCAGGCCGCTGCGGCCCGCGACAGGCTTGACGACCAGCAGCGCACCGCGTTCGACAAGGGCATCGCCATGCTGGCCCGCGACCCCTTCCTCTCGGTGTCCCGCCCCATAGGCTCCACCGGGGACGACCGCACGATCCGGCTTACGCAGAACATCCTGGTCGAGTACACGGTGAGCCGCGGTCGCCTGTTGATCTTCATCGTTGAAGTCTTCAACGACAAGGACATCCTCATCCCGGACGAGGACTGACCACCTGGTCCCGGACGAGGATTGACCCACCTGGCTCCTTTTCCCCGGGCATGATCAAGACAACGATCACGTCCTGTGTCCCGCACTCATCTACGCGCGTAGGCCAAGATCGGCTACTCTCGTGCGCGTGAACGTATCTCTTCTTCCGGACGACATCCCGGGTGACCCCTACGCCGCCGCCGAGGCTGCCGCCGCGCGCCTGCGCGAGCTCACGGGTGCCGAGACCCACGACGTCGCCCTCGTGATGGGCTCCGGCTGGGCCCCGGCAGTGGAGGCGCTCGGTGCCCCCGAGACCGAGTTCCAGGTCACTGACCTGCCCAGTTTCCCGCCCCCGGCGGTCAAGGGCCATGGCGGCCACGTCCGCTCGTACCGCATCGGCGACAAGCGTGCGCTCGTCTTCCTGGGCCGCACCCACTACTACGAGGGCCATGGCGTCTCCGCCGTCGTGCACGCCGTCCGCACCGCCGTGGCCGCGGGCAGCAAGACCGTCGTCCTGACCAACGGCTGTGGCGGCCTGCGCGCCGATATGCGCCCCGGCCAGCCGGTGCTGATCAGCGACCACATCAATCTCACGGCGACCTCCCCGATCATCGGCGCCAATTTCATCGACCTCACCGACCTCTACTCCCCCCGTCTGCGCGCCCTCTGCAAGGAGATCGACCCCACCCTCCAGGAGGGCGTCTACGCCCAGTTCACCGGCCCGCACTACGAGACTCCGGCCGAGATCCGCATGGCCCGCGTCATCGGCGCGGACCTGGTGGGCATGTCGACGGTCCTGGAAGCCATCGCCGCGCGCGAGGCGGGCGCCGAGGTCCTCGGTATCTCCCTCGTGACGAACCTCGCCGCCGGTATGACGGGCGAGCCCCTCAACCACGAGGAGGTCCTCCAGGCGGGCCGCGACTCCGCGACCCACATGGGGGCGCTGCTGACCCGGGTCCTGGCCCGCGTCTGACCTCCGGCGGTCGGGCGGGTACGTCTCGTCCGACAGCCCCGCGCCCCTTTCAGGGGCGCACCCCGCAGCCCCAGGCCAATGCCACCCCACTCAGCCCCCGGCGCCAAGACGTTCAGCCCCGCACCAGGCACCCTGTGTATGTGCCCCGGCACCGTACGAACAAGAGAGGCTCACCGATCGGATTAGCTATCTGTAGCGATCCTATGGCAGAGTTTCACGCGCACGCCCGGCGCCCAGGCGACGTCGGGCACCCTCCTCGGCGAGGCTGCAAGGCCTCACCGACCAGCGTCCGGAGGGACGTGCCACGCGGGCTGATGGCTCTTGTCATTCAGTACCAGGGCACGAAGGCGATCGGCTCACCTCCCTGAGCAACACCGGGGATCACTAAGCCGATCAGAGACGCTGGACCCCGACGTGCAGGATGAAATGCAGGACGCAGTGCAGGACGAACTCATCGCACGGGCCCAGGCGTGGCTGGCCGAGGACCCCGACGCGGAGACCCGTGAGGAACTCGCCAAACTCATCGACGCCGAGGACACCGCGGAGCTCGCGGCGCGCTTCAGCGGCACCCTCCAGTTCGGCACCGCGGGCCTGCGCGGCGAACTCGGTGCCGGCCCCCTGCGCATGAACCGCTCCGTCGTCATCCGCGCCGCCGCCGGCCTCGCCGCGTACCTCAGGAAGCAGGACCACTCCCGGGGAGCCCGGGCACAGGGCCAGCCCGCCCTCCCCGCCCTCGTCGTCATCGGCTACGACGCCCGCCACAAGTCCGCCGTTTTCGCCCGCGACACCGCCGCCGTGATGACCGGCGCCGGTCTCCGCGCCGCTCTCCTCCCCCGGCCTCTCCCCACCCCGGTCCTCGCCTTCGCCGTACGGCACCTCGGCGCCGCCGCCGGCGTAGAGGTCACCGCCAGCCACAACCCGCCCCGCGACAACGGCTACAAGGTCTACCTCGGCGACGGTTCCCAGATCGTCCCCCCGGCCGACGCCGAGATCGCGGCCGAGATCGCCGCCGTACGCACTCTCCACGCCGTCCCCCGCCCGGCCGACGGCTGGGAAACCCTCGACGACTCCGTCCTCGACGCCTATCTGGCCCGCACGGACGCCGTCCTCGCCCCCGCCTCCCCCCGCACGGCCCGCACGGTCTACACGGCGATGCACGGCGTCGGCAAGGACACCCTCCTCGCGGCCTTCTCCCGAGCGGGCTTCCCGGCCCCCGACCTCGTCACCGAACAGGCCGAACCGGACCCGGACTTCCCGACCGTCGCCTTCCCCAACCCGGAAGAGCCCGGCGCCATGGACCTGGCCTTCGCGAAGGCCCGCGCGACGAACCCCGACCTGATCCTCGCGAACGACCCGGACGCCGACCGCTGCGCCGTGGCCGTCAAAGACGGCGAGAACATCAAGGACGGCGAGAACAGCGCGGGCAGCGAGGACAGCGCGGACTGGCGCATGCTGAGCGGCGACGAGGTGGGCGCTCTCCTCGCCACCCACCTGGTGAACCGCGGAGCGACCGGCACCTTCGCCGAGTCCATCGTCTCCTCCTCCCTCCTCGGCCGGATCGCCGGGAAGGCTGGCCTGCCCTACGAGGAGACACTCACCGGTTTCAAGTGGATCGCCCGCGTCGAGGGCCTGCGCTACGGCTACGAGGAGGCCCTCGGCTACTGCGTGGACCCCGACGGCGTACGCGACAAGGACGGCATCACAGCGGCGCTCCTGATCACGGAACTCGCCTCCGTGCTCAAGAACGAAGGCCGCACCCTGCTCGACCTCCTGGACGACCTCGCGGTCGAGCACGGCCTGCACGCCACGGACCAGCTCTCGGTCCGCGTACAGGACCTGTCCCTCATCGCCGACGCCATGCGCCGCCTGCGCGAACAGCCCCCGACCCACCTGGCGGGCCTGCCCATCACCAGGTCGCAGGACCTGACCCGGGGAACGGACAGGCTCCCGCCCACGGACGGCCTGCGGTACACCCTGGACGGCGCCCGCGTGATCGTCCGCCCGAGCGGCACGGAGCCGAAGCTCAAGTGCTACCTGGAAGTCGTGATCCCGGTTGCCACGCACGCCGGCCTGCCCGCGGCCCGCGCCGAGGCGACGAACCTGCTGACGAGGATCAAGCACGACCTCTCACGGGCAGCAGGCCTCTGAGCCACCACGGCAACGGACATTCTGAGCCACCACGGCAACGGACATCCGGGCCACGCCCCGCACTCCGTGATCCAGCACCTCGCGGTCTACAACCGCGAGAGACAACCACGCTATACAACCGCGATAGACAACCACGGCATACAGTCACTACGCGCGTAGATATGCTCGTCTGGTGACCATGCCCACCACTGCACCCACCCCCCACGTTCTGCGGGACGTCACCGCGTCCGACGGCACCCTGCGCCGTTTCCTCCACGGGCTGCCCGGCGTCGACGCGGTCGGCCTGGAGGCGCGCGCCGCCACGCTGGGCACCCGTTCCCTCAAGACGACCGCGAAGGCGTACGCCATCGACCTCGCCCTCTCGATGATCGACCTGACGACGCTGGAAGGCGCGGATACCCCGGGCAAGGTCCGGGCGCTCGGCGCCAAGGCGGTCCGCCCCGACCCGACCGACCGTACGGCGCCCGCGACGGCCGCGGTCTGCGTCTACCCGGACATGGTGGCCGTCGCGAAGGAGGCCGTCGCCGGGTCGGACGTGAAGGTCGCCTCGGTAGCCACCGCGTTCCCGGCGGGCCGCGCCGCGCTCGGCGTGAAGCTGGCCGACGTACGCGACGCCGTCTCGGCCGGGGCGGACGAGGTCGACATGGTCATCGACCGCGGCGCGTTCCTCACGGGCAACTACATGAAGGTGTACGACGAGATCGTCGCCGTGAAGGAGTCCTGCGGGACGAGCGCCCGGCTGAAGGTCATCTTCGAGACGGGTGAGCTCTCGACGTACGACAACATCCGCCGTGCCTCCTGGCTCGGCATGCTGGCGGGCGCCGACTTCATCAAGACGTCGACCGGCAAGGTCGCCGTCAACGCCACGCCCGCGAACACCCTCCTCATGCTGGAGGCGGTACGCGACTTCCGTGCGCAGAGCGGGGTACAGGTCGGGGTGAAGCCCGCCGGTGGCATCCGCACCAGCAAGGACGCGCTCACGTTCCTCGTCCTGGTCAACGAGACCGTCGGCGGGGACTGGCTGGACAACCACTGGTTCCGCTTCGGCGCCTCCTCGCTCCTGAACGATCTGCTGATGCAGCGTCAGAAACTGGCCACCGGCCGTTACTCCGGCCCCGACTATGTGACGGTGGACTGATCCCTCATGTCCCTCATGGCTTTCGCGTACGCACCCGCACCCGAGTCCCGCGCAAACGTCGACATCGCGCCCTCGTACGGCCTGTTCATCGACGGCGAGTTCACCGAGGCGGCGGACGGCAAGGTCTTCAAGTCGCTCTCGCCGTCGACCGAGGAGGTCCTCTCCGAGGTCGCGCAGGCCGGTTCCGAGGACGTAGACCGCGCTGTCAGGGCCGCCCGCAAGGCCTTCGAGAAGTGGTCCGCGCTACCCGGCTCCGAGCGCGCGAAGTACCTGTTCCGCATCGCCCGCATCCTCCAGGAGCGCAGCCGCGAGCTGGCTGTCCTGGAGACCCTCGACAACGGCAAGCCCATCCGGGAGACACGCGACACGGACCTCCCCCTGGCCGCCGCCCACTTCTTCTACTACGCGGGCTGGGCCGACAAGCTGGAGCACGCCGGGTTCGGCCGGAGGACGGCACACGGGCACAGCGGCCCGCACCCGAAGCCGCTGGGTGTCGCGGGCCAGGTCATTCCCTGGAACTTCCCTCTGCTGATGCTGGCGTGGAAGATCGCCCCGGCCCTGGCGACCGGCAACACGGTCGTCCTCAAGCCCGCCGAGACGACCCCCCTCTCCGCGCTCTTCTTCGCGGACATCTGCCGCCAGGCGGGCCTGCCCCGGGGCGTCGTCAACATCCTTCCGGGATACGGCGACACAGGCGCCGCGCTCGTCGCGCACCCGGACGTCGACAAGGTCGCCTTCACCGGTTCGACGGCCGTCGGCAAGGAGATCGCGAGGACCGTCGCCGGCACCCGCAAGAAGCTCACCCTCGAACTCGGCGGCAAGGGCGCCAACATCGTCTTCGACGACGCCCCCCTGGACCAGGCGGTGGAGGGGATCGTCAACGGGATCTTCTTCAACCAGGGGCAGGTGTGCTGCGCGGGCAGCCGCCTCCTCGTCCAGGAGTCGGTCCAGGACGAGCTGCTGCAGTCCCTGAAGCGCAGGCTCTCCACCCTCCGCCTCGGTGACCCTCTCGACAAGAACACGGACATCGGCGCGATCAACTCCGCGGAGCAGCTGGCCCGTATCACCGCACTCGCCGAGCAGGGCGAGGCCGAGGGCGCCGAGCGCTGGTCTCCGGCCTGCGAACTCCCTTCCTCCGGCTACTGGTTCGCCCCGACGCTGTTCACGAACGTCACCCAGGCGCACACCATCGCCCGCGACGAGATCTTCGGCCCGGTGCTGTCGGTCCTCACCTTCCGTACGCCTCAGGAGGCCGTCGCCAAGGCCAACAACACCCCCTACGGCCTGTCGGCGGGCATCTGGACGGAGAAGGGTTCCCGCATCCTGGCGGTGGCGGGCAAGCTCCGCGCGGGCGTGATCTGGTCCAACACGTTCAACAAGTTCGACCCGACGTCGCCGTTCGGCGGCTACAAGGAGTCGGGTTTCGGCCGCGAGGGCGGTCGCCACGGCCTGGAGGCGTACCTCGATGTCTGATCGGCTCACCGTGCTGAAGACCTACAAGCTGTACGTCGGGGGTAAGTTCCCGCGTTCCGAGAGCGGCCGGGTGTACGAGGTGACGGACTCAAAGGGCAACTGGCTGGCGAACGCGCCCCTCGCCTCCCGCAAGGACGCCCGTAACGCGGTGGTCGCGGCCCGCAAGGCGTTCGGCGCGTGGTCGAGTGCGACGGCGTACCACCGCGGCCAGATCCTCTACCGCATCGCGGAGATGCTGGAGGGCCGCAAGGGCCAGTTCCTGCGCGAAGTGGCTGACGCGGAGGGCCTGTCGAAGTCGAAGGCGGCCTCGCAGGTGGACGCCGCGATCGACCGCTGGGTCTGGTACGCGGGCTGGACCGACAAGATCGCCCAGGTCGTGGGCGGCGGAAACCCGGTGGCGGGCCCGTACTTCAACCTCTCCACCCCCGAGCCGACGGGCGTGGTCGCCGTACTGGCCCCGCGGAAGTCCTCGTTCCTGGGGCTGGTCTCGGTGATCGCCCCGGTGATCGCGACCGGCAACACGGCGATCGTGCTCGCGAGCGAGAAGTCCCCGCTCCCGGCCCTGTCGCTGGGCGAGGTCCTGGCCACCTCCGACCTTCCCGGCGGCGTGGTCAACGTCCTCTCCGGCCGTACGGCGGAGCTCGCGGCTCCCCTCGCCGCCCACCAGGACGTGAACGCGATCGACCTGACCGGCGCCGATGACGTGCTGGCGAAGGAGCTGGAGATCGCCGCCGCGGACAACCTGAAGCGCGTCCTGCGTCCACAGCCTGTGGACAACGCGGAGGGCGCGGGCGACACGGACTGGTCCACGACTCCCGGCATCGAGCGCATGACCGCCTTCCTGGAGACGAAGACGGTCTGGCACCCGACGGGGCCGCTGGGCGCGTCGGGGGCGTCGTACTGACGGACCGGATACCGAGGCGGTCGGTACGGCAGGCCGGAGCAAGAAGGTCGCGCTCCTCGCTGCCCGGAGGGACGCCGCCTTCTCGCTCCGGCATGCCGGGATCCCCGCCACAGCGATTCGACCTTACATATAGTCACATAAATTGCTCACAAGAGTAATCGTGTGTCACCATGCGCACATGGTTGAGATCGCTATCAGCGCAGCCCGCTCCCAGCTCGGTGACCTGGTCCGCCGCGCCGCCCACAGCCGCGAGACCATCGCCCTCACCGACCATGGGCACGTCGCCGCCCTCCTCGTATCGCCTCAGGTCATAGAGGAATTCGAAGACGCCCTCGCACTGGCCGAGTACGAACTGAGGAAGGCGCGTGGGACTCTGGAGCCGGGCATCCCCCACGAAGAAGTCGGCCGGATGCTGGGGTTGCGGTAAGTGACCTACGAAATCATCTGGGAGCCGCGCGCCACGAACTCAGCCGCACGGTTCCTCAAGGACGACCCCGCTGGCTTGTCCGCCGTCTACGAGGCCGTGGATACGCTGGCCACCCAACCCCGCCCACCCGGCTCCATCCCGTACGGATCACAGGATGTACGCCGCCTGCATGTCGGCGACTACCGGGTGTTTTACATCATCGACGAAGACGTGATCCGCGTCCTCGTCACCCATCTCGGCCGCACCGCCTGAACCTCGACGAGGCAAACCGTCAAGCCGCCGAACCAGAGAGCCGCGCCCCCTTCCCCCGAGAGCGGCGCGGCTCTCCAGTCCCGCTTTCTTTGTGCTCCCCCGCTCCCCCGTTGTCCCCCAGGTAATGCGGCGGCGCTCCCCCACACCGCCTCCCCCGTTACTCGATCCCCCGGACCTTCAGGCGACGAGTTCGCCGAAGGACTCCTCCTCGTCACGGCCGAAGCTGAGGACCTCGTCCTCGCGCAGCCGGCGGAGCGACCGCCAGATGCTGGACTTCACCGTGCCGACACTGATGTCGAGGATCTCCGCGATCTCCGGGTCCGTACGGCCCTCGTAGTAGCGCAGGACCAGCATGGTGCGCTGGAGTTCGGGAAGCCGGGCGAGCGCCTGCCACAGGACGGCGCGCAGTTCGGTACCGCGCATCGCGTCCGTGTCGCCGGCGGTCTCCGGCAGCTCCTCGGTCGGGTACTCGTTCAGCTTGCGGCGGCGCCACGCGCTGATGTGCAGGTTGGTCATGGTGCGGCGGAGGTAGCCCCCGACCGCGGCCTTGTCGCTGATCCGGTCCCACGCCCGGTACGTCGAGAAGAGGGCGCTCTGCAGCAGGTCCTCGGCCTCGAAGCGGTCACCGGTCAGGTGGTAGGCGGTTGCGTACAGGGAGGCGCGGCGCTCCTGGACGTAGGCGGTGAACGCCGCTTCGGCGTTCACCGTCTCCGGCACCGGACGCCGCTCCTGCGAGGCCTCCCCGTACGCTGCTCCCCCGCGGGTTCCCCCGCCTGTTCCCCCGCGGGTCCCCCCTGTTCCCCCGCGGGTGCTGCTCCCCTCCCCATGTGCGTCAACCACCGTCCTGTACGACGGTGTGCTGACGCCCGGCGCCGCGCGCGCACCCCCGCACTCCCCCAGCTCCCGGCTCCGCTCGAGCAGGGAGGTGCCTCCTTCGGCACCGGTCTTCTCCGTACTCCGGGCAACGTCGTGGAGACGCGTGACAACTGCGCTGGTGCTCGTGCTGTGCAGCGTGTTCATCTCGCGCCCCCCGTCGTGGAGTTCCGGTTTCTGGTGCGTGCTCGTGTGCTTGGTACTGCGTGGTCCGCTGTCGCGGCGTTTCCCTGCCTGTGCCGAAAAGCTTGCCGGGGCCACTTCATGGCCGTGTCCGCCGACTGTCACAGGCCTGTCACAGGGGTCGAGCCTCAGGCGCCGCACAGGACGAGCACAGAGAAGAACAGAGGAGAACGGCGAGCCGTACGGCCACGGACGGCGCGATCATGTACGGCTGGAGGCCGGAGAGCTCCAACAGTCGATAGGGCGCCGTCGTCATGGGCCAGAATGACGGCTGTGCCTTCCCTGTTGCTGATCGAGGACGACGACGCCATCCGCACGGCCCTGGAGCTCTCACTGACGCGCCAGGGGCACCGTGTCGCCACCGCCGCCACCGGCGAGGACGGTCTCAAGCTGCTGCGCGAACAGCGGCCGGACCTGATCGTGCTGGATGTGATGCTGCCCGGCATCGACGGCTTCGAGGTGTGCCGCCGGATCCGGCGCACCGACCAGCTGCCGATCATCCTGCTGACCGCGCGCAGTGACGACATCGACGTCGTGGTCGGACTGGAGTCCGGCGCCGACGACTATGTGGTCAAGCCCGTGCAGGGACGGGTGCTGGACGCCCGTATCCGGGCCGTGCTGCGGCGCGGCGAGCGCGAGTCCAACGACGCGGCGACGTTCGGCGGCCTGGTCATCGACCGCGCCGCGATGACGGTGACCAAGAACGGCGAGGACCTCCAGCTCACCCCCACCGAGCTGCGGCTGCTCCTGGAGCTGAGCCGGCGGCCCGGGCAGGCCCTGTCCCGCCAGCAGTTGCTGCGCCTGGTGTGGGAGCACGACTACCTGGGTGACTCGCGGCTCGTCGACGCCTGCGTGCAGCGGCTGCGCGCCAAGGTCGAGGACGTGCCGTCGTCGCCGACCCTGATCCGTACGGTGCGCGGTGTCGGCTACCGGCTGGACACGCCTCAGTGAGCGACCCGCAAGTGAGCGACCGGCAAGAGGGCGACCGGCGAGTGAGCGACCGGCAAGAGGGCTTCCGCGGCTGGTCCGCGGCGCGCAAGACGGTTCTGTCCGGTCTGCGCTTCACGAGTCTGCGGCTGCGTCTGGTCGTCGTGTTCGCGCTCGTGGCGCTCACGGCCGCGGTGTCGGCGTCCGGGATCGCGTACTGGCTCAACCGGGAGGCCGTGCTGACCCGCACGCAGGACGCGGCGCTGCAACGACTTCCAGCAGGAGATGCAGGACCACGCGGGCACGCTGCCGCCGCATCCGACGCAGGAGCAACTGGCAGGACGCGGCACGGCAGATGGCCGACAGCGCGCAGCGCTTCAGCGTGCTGCTGATCGCCGAGGACGCGACGGCGGACAGGCCGGTGCGTCGGGCGACTCCGACGCTGGACGGCTTCACCCTGCGGGACGTGCCGGACGCCCCTGCGGAAGGCCGTGCAACAAGCGCGCAGGAGACCACCTCGGACAACAAGCACCCGTACCACCTGTACTGGCAGCGTGATCGTCGACGGCGACACGCCGTACCTGGTGGGCGGCGCGAAGGTGATCGGCGGCGGCCCGACCGGCTACATGCTCAAGTCGCTGGAGCCGGAGGCGGAGGACCTCAACTCGCTGGCCTGGTCGCTGGGTATCGCGACCGGGCCTCGCGCTGATCGGCTCGGCGCTGCTCGCGCAGGCCGCCGCGACGACCGTGCTGAAGCCGGTGCAGCGCCTCGGCGACGCGGCCCGGCGGCTCGGCGAGGGCAAGCTCGACACCCGGCTGCGGGTGTCCGGCACGGACGAACTGGCCGATCTCTCCCGGACGTTCAACCGCGCGGCGGAGTCGCTGGAGAAGCAGGTCGCGGACATGAGCGCCCGCGAGGAGTCGTCCCGCCGCTTCGTCGCCGACATGTCGCACGAGCTGCGTACGCCGCTGACCGCGATCACCGCGGTGACGGAGGTGCTGGAGGAGGAGCTGGACGCGGAGACCGGCAGCTCGACCCGATGATCGAGCCGGCCGTACGGCTCGTGGTGAGCGAGACCCGGCGGCTGAACGACCTGGTGGAGAACCTGATGGAGGTCACCCGCTTCGACGCGGGCACGGCCAGGCTGGTGCTGGACGACGTGGACATCGCCGACCAGATCACCGCCTGCATCGACGCGCGCGCCTGGCTGGACGCGGTGGAGCTGGACGCCGAGCGCGGCATCATGGCCCGCCTCGACCCGCGCCGCCTGGACGTGATCCTGGCGAACCTGATCGGCAACGCGCTCAAGCACGGCGGCTCCCCGGTACGCGTCTCGGTCCGCTCCGGTCCGCGAGGAGGGCGAGGAGGGCGAGGACCTGCTGATCGAGGTGCGGGACCACGGCCCCGGCATCCCCGAGGACGTCCTGCCGCACGTCTTCGACCGCTTCTACAAGGCGAGCGCCTCCCGCCCCCGCTCCGAGGGCAGTGGCCTGGGCCTGTCCATCGCCCTGGAGAACGCCCACATCCACGGCGGCGAGATCACCGCGGCGAACTCCCCCAAGGGCGGCGCGGTCTTCACGCTGCGCCTCCCCCGGGATACGTCCCCCCTGATCACGCAGACCCCGGGCGACGGCACGGAGGAGAACGGCCGATGACGGTACGGCCAGGGAGGCATGCCGAGCCGGCCGCCGGTACGTGGCCGACTGCTGACCCGGGAACGGCTGGCCCAGGACCGGCTGGCCCAGGACCGGCTGACCCGGACGGCCGACCCGGGAACGGCCGACCCGGGAACGGCCGACCCGGGAACGGCTGGCCCAGGACCGGCCAGCCCAGGACCGGCGGTATGCCCCGGGGCGGGGGCACACCGTGTTCGGGCGGCCTCCGGTGCCCTGCAGGCCGGTCGGTTCCCGGCTGCCGCCCGGCCCTGGCTCGCGTTGGGGCTGTTGGCGGCCGTGCTCACGGGGTGCGGGATCCGGGCCACACAGGTGCCGACGGATTTCGGTCCGGCTCCGTCGCGGGTGCCGTGCACGCTGTCGTCCTCGGCCATCGTCCCGCAGACCTCGCCCGGAATCCTGGGGATTCCGGTGCGGGTCTTCCTGCTCTGCTCCGGGCAACTGGTGGCGGTCAACCGCTCCGTACGCGTCCCCGACGGCACACCGGACGCCGAGCGGCGCGTCCTCGTGGCGCAGGGGCTGCTCGACGAACTCGCCGAGCAGCCGTCCCACGCCGAGAAGCAGGCCGGGTACGACACCGCTGTCCGGACCGGCCTCACCGTGAGCGGCCCGCGGCCGGGTGACCCCGAGGACACGCTGCGGCTCTCCACCTCCCCCGGGCAGCTGACCCGCTACGCCCTCGCCCAGATCGTCTGCACCTTCGCCGACTCGGCGGCCGCCGAGGGCGACGGTTCGGTGATCCTCGGCGGCCCGGACACCGAGCCGCCGCGACGGTACGAGTGCACGGCAGAGGTGCTCTCGGCCCCGGGCACCGAGAAGCCACCGGCCACGGAGGCCGAGACGTCCTGAAGACGTCCTGAAGACGTCCTGAGTGGCCTCTCAGGACCGCCCCGCGGCCCGTACGTGGCGGGCGGCACGGGGGTGCCGGGCAGCGCGGGCGTGCCGGGGCGTGCCTCGCTTCCCCGGGGCCGCCCAGCGGCGCGCCGGGGCGGAACCGATCGCGCCGGGGGCGCGTCTTGGGGAGCGTGCAGCGTCAAGGTTCGAACGGCGGCAGCGCCGGGATACGCGTCCGTACGACAGGAGGTGCCCTCCTCGTCGCACACCTCGCGCTTGTCGCCTGGATCACGCTGCGCCCGCTGGACGTCCCCTGGGTCAGTGCCGCGAATCTGCGGCCGTTCGCCGGGATCAGAGCCGATCTGGCGCTGGGATGGCAGGAGGCGGCCCGCTGTATCGGGGAGGAGTTCGCCCTCCTCGCACCGCTGGGTGTCCTGCTGCCGATGGCGGGCGGCAGGCTCACCGTCTCCCCGCTCGCCTCCCTCACCCGTACGGTCGCCGTCGGCGCCCTGCTGGCGCTGGGCATCGAACTCCTGCAGACGGGGATCCCCGGACAGGTCGTCGACATCGACTCGATCCTGCTGAACACGGCCGGTGTGGCCCTCGCCCACCTCGCGCTCGTCCCCGCCGCACGGGCCCGGCTCCGCCGTCGGGCCGGGATCAGGAACCGGGCCGCCCTCCCTCGGGAGGACACGCCTCAGGGTCGTACCCCGACGATTCCCAGGGTCGAAACAGCCCCTTAGAAAACAGCCCCTTGGATTGATCCACTCAGAGCGATCCACATGGCGATGGGGCGCACCTCCCGAAGGGTGCGCCCCATGTGCATCGGTACGCCGGCCGGAGGGGTACGGGCTCCGCACGCCGGCCAGATGCGTACGAGAGCCGGGTGCCTGCGAGGCGTACGGCTCGGACGCCGGTAGCGCCACTGAGCGGCAGCCCCTTCACGCCGGGTCCCTCACACGGGCAGGCCCTGCACCGGCATGCCGCCGATCAGTGGGGCGACCGGCTCGGTCGCGCCGCCGGGAAGCTGCGGGGCCGCACCGCCGACGGGCGCCGACGGCCCCTGGGCGAGAGTCTCACCAACGCCCGCCGGCAGCGTCGAAGTGACGGTCCCGAGCGGCTGGGAGGGGTCCGGCAGGGCCGGGGCGGCGTTCGCGGCGCCCGCGCCCGCGGCGGTGAAGGCGGCACCGAGGGCGGCGACACCGAGGGTCTTGGCAGCAGACTGCTTCATTTTGAGTGCGTCCTTGGATGCGTTGGCGGATAAGTGAGCGGTCCCCAAGACGTAAACACGCAAAAGCCCACCTGAGGCAACCATCGAAAAAGCGGCCGGGCCCTTGCGACCCGACCGCTTCCTAAAATCGTCGATCAGCCTTCACCCTCGCAAAACCGCTGGTGGAGGCGGTCTGCTGGAACAGCCATTCGGATTTCAGCTCGGCATATCCGGGCTTGATGACGTCATTGATCATCGCCAGTCGTTCATCGAAAGGAATGAATGCCGACTTCATCGCATTGACTGTGAACCACTGCATGTCGTCGAGCGTGTAACCGAATGCGTCGACAAGGTGCTCGAATTCGCGGCTCATGCTGGTGCCGGACATCAGCCGGTTGTCCGTGTTCACGGTCGCCCGGAAGTGCAGCCGGCGCAGCAGCCCGATGGGGTGCTCGGCGTACGAGGCGGCGGCGCCGGTCTGGAGGTTGGAGCTCGGGCACAGCTCCAGCGGGATGCGCTTGTCGCGGACGTACGAGGCGAGGCGGCCGAGCTTGACCGAGCCGTCCTCGTGCGACCTGGATGTCGTCGATGATGCGCACGCCGTGGCCGAGCCGGTCGGCGCCGCACCACTGGAGGGCCTGCCAGATGGAGGGCAGCCCGAAGGCCTCGCCGGCGTGGATGGTGAAGTGGTTGTTCTCCCGCTTGAGGTACTCGAAGGCGTCGAGGTGGCGGGTGGGCGGGTAGCCGGCCTCGGCGCCCGCGATGTCGAAGCCGACGACGCCCAGGTCGCGGTAGCGGTTGGCGAGTTCGGCGATCTCCAGGGCGCGGGCCGCGTGCCGCATGGCGGTGAGCAGGGCGCCGACGCGGATGCGGTGGCCGTTCGCGCGGGCCCGCCGCTCGCCCTCCCGGAAGCCCTCGTTGACGGCCTCGACGACCTCTTCGAGGGTGAGCCCGGCTTCGAGGTGCTGCTCGGGGGCGTACCGCACCTCGGCGTAGACGACGCCGTCCTCGGCGAGGTCCTCGGCGCACTCGGCGGCGACCCGGACGAGCGCGTCGCGGGTCTGCATGACGGCGCAGGTGTGGGCGAAGGTCTCCAGATACCGCTCCAGGGAGCCGGAGTCGGCGGCCTCGCGGAACCAGACGCCGAGCTTGTCGGGGTCGGTCTCGGGGAGGCGCGTCGTAGCCCGTCTCGCGGGCGAGTTCGACGATGGTGCCGGGGCGCAGCCCGCCGTCGAGGTGGTCGTGCAGCAGAACCTTGGGCGCCCGGCGGATCTGGTCCGGGCTCGGGGTGGTGTCTGAGGGTCTGGCTCGTCATCTTCGCACTCTAACGCCTACGCGCGTAGAGCGCCCGTTGCGGAGATCAGTCGATACGCTAACGGTGACCATGTAGGACGGGTGGCGTACACCGCCGCTTCTGACACTGTTCTGTCATGGCACAGCAAGCAACGCCGGTGCGCAGCGGCCCGACTGGGACGGCCACTCGGGCACGGAGCCGACGGCGGTGAGCGGCGTGGTGCTGCTGCTGCCGGGCGGCGACGAGAGCTCCGCACGCAGGCCGTCCCCGATGCTGGCGACGGCCTCCGTACGCGCCGCTGGGCCGCCGCCTCGCCCGCGCCGGGCGCGGCGGAGGGCCTGGTCGCGCACGTCGTGCACTACCGCTACCGCGGCTGGAACGGCAGCGAGGCGCATCTCGCGCGCGACGCCGCCTGGGCCGCCGACGAGGTCGTACGGCGCTACGGGGACGTCCCGGTCTGCCTCGCCGGAGCTGGACATGGGCGGGCGGGCCGCGCTGCACGCGGGCGGGCACACGGCCGTCAACTCCGTGCTGGCGCTCGCCCCCTGGCTGCCCGAGGAGGACGTGGCCGCGCCGACCCGAACCGGTGAAGCAGCTCGCGGGCCGGCGGGTGCTGATCGTGCACGGCACGAACGACGCAGCGCACGGACCCGGAGCTGTCGTTCCGGCTCGCGGCGCGGGCGAAGAAGGCGAACCGCGACATCTGCCGCTTCGAGGTGCACTCCGACGGGCACGGGCTGCACCAGCACCGGGACGAAGTGCTCGCGCTGGCCGAGGACTTCGTGCTGGGGACGCTGTTCGGGCGGGCGTTCTCCCGGCCGGTGGAGGACGCGCTGGCGGCTCCGCCGCCGCTGGGGTTGCGGATGCCGCTGGCCTCCGGCTTCGGGCGGGGGCGGTAGCTCGGCCCGCGTGGCGCTCTGCCGCCGGCTCCTGGACGCCGAGCCCACACCGAACGTCACCGCGTCCTCGCCCTCGTCCTCTACGGCATCACATGATTAACCGGACATCCGAGGCAAATGCCGGGGTCCTGCCGCCGAGAATTCCCCGGAAGCGCAACTGTTATTCCCCGGACGCACAATCGTTATTGACATTTCAATAGGCAATAACTGATCCTCTTTCTGCGGCAGATTACGCCGCCGCCCCCACAGAAATCCCGGGAAATTCAAGAGAGAGGCGCATAAATAAATGAAAAAGATATCGCGCAGAATCTCGATAGGCGCTCTCGCCGGCGTCTGCCTCACGGGCCTGGCCATGACGGGAACGGCCCAGGCCTCCTATCCTTCGGTCAAGGTGCAGGTCTGCAACAAGACGGACAAGGATCGCACATACGAGATCGAGGGTCAGAACCAGAACGGCGCCTGGGTGCGTTACACCCGGAGCCCCGTCGTCCCCAGGGGCGGCTGCCACACCGCCGACTGGTGGTGGAAGACCAATCAGAACGTGAAGGTCTCCACCGCCCCCACCGTCTGGAAGCCTTTCACCAATCCGTGGACTTCCCGCTACTTCATCCTCCCGGCGGATGCGCGGAACGGCAGTACGCGAACCGTCGCGATCTACTGGTAGCCCACACCGAACACACGGCTCAGCCGCCGACCGATGACGGCTCCGGCCGCGCCCAGCAGCGCCACGGCGTCGTGGTCCGGGGCGCCCTCGTGACAGCAGGGATCCGCACGTGGTGCGGATCCCTGCTGTCACGAGGGCGACCCGTCGTATCCCGTATCCCGTATGACGTATGACGTATGACGTCGAGAGTCGTTTCCCGCGCCTTGGCGGGAAGCCGGGCCCCAGGGACCGGTACGGGCCGGGGAAGCGCGGGCGAAACCTCCCTGACCTGCGCCTCCTCCGCCGCGGAGGCCGTTGTCAGTGCCCTGCGTTAGCTTCCGAAGTACTGGGCGCGATGAGGCGCGACACGTACAGCCACGGGGGTGGGTGGACCATGAGCGACGGCACGGCGACGACGGTGGACCTGGATGTCAGGCTGGAGAAGCACCGAGTCGAGCTGACCGGTTACTGCTACCGGATGCTCGGCTCGTCCTTCGAGGCCGAGGACGCGGTGCAGGACACGATGGTGCGCGCCTGGCGGAGTTACGAGAAGTTCGAGGGCCGCTCCTCGCTCCGCTCATGGCTGTACCGCATCGCGACGAACGTATGCCTGGACATGCTGACGGCGGGCAACAAGCGGGCCCGCCCCATGGACCTCACCGACTCCACACCGCTGGCCCGGGCGGCGCTCTCCCCCCGCCCGGACAACACCTGGCTGGAGCCGATGCCGGACGGCCGCGTGCTGCCCACGACCGACGACCCGGCGGAGGCGGCCGTGGCCAAGGAGTCGGTGCGGCTGGCCTTCATGGCCGCCCTGCAGCAACTGCCCGCCAAGCAGCGGGCCGTGCTGATCCTGCGCGAGGTCCTGGCGTGGAAGGCCGAGCGAGGTCGCCGAGCTGCTCGACACCTCGGTCGCCTCGGTCAACAGCGCGCTCCAGCGGGCCCGGGCGACCCTCGCGGAGCGCGACGGCGCAGGGCGCGGAGGGCGCCGTCTCCGACCCGCTCGACGAGGAGCAGCAGAAGCTCCTGGAGCGCTATGTCGCGGCCTTCGAGGGGTACGACATGACGGCGCTGACGGCGCTGCTGCACGAGGACGCGGTGATGACGATGCCGCCGTTCGACCTGTGGCTGACGCGGGCACGGACGACATCACGGGCTTCATGACGACGCTCGGCGCGCCCTGCGCGGGCTCGCACCTGGTGCCGGTCGCGGTCAACGGCCTGCCGGGCTTCGCCCAGTACAAGCCGGACCCGGAGAAGGGCGGCTTCACCCCGTGGGCGGTCCAGGTCCTGGAGATATCAGAGGGCCGGATCGCCGGGTTCCACTGCTTCCTCGACACGGAGCGCTGGTTCCCGCTCTTCGGGCTCCCCCTCCACCTCGAAGGCGAGGCCGACGAGGCCGAGTAGCGCGCGCAGCGCCGGATCGGGGTCGCGCAGGCGTATCCGGCCCCCGGCCCGGCGGGCGGCGAGCTGAAGCCGGGCCAGTACGTCGACGGCGGCCAGCCCCGGCGGTCCGAGTCCCGGCGACATCGCAGACCACGACGCCGTCCCCGGTGGCCTCCAGCCGCGCACGCACGTCGTCGCAGAGCCGGGGCACCTCGTCCCGGGTGACGGGGCCGGGCAGCACGAGTACGGCGGGTGTCATGGCGTCCACGAACGGTAGACCGGGCGGGGGCCGTAACTCATCGGCGGCGGGGGCCATAACTCATCGGCGGGGCGCGGTGGGACGTGCGGGGCCCTACTCGGCTGGGAACTCGCTGGTGTCGATGACGAGGTCGAAGGGAGCGGGGAGCTTGATGGCCTCGCCGAACTTGGCTGTGCGCAGGGGGCGGTAGACATCGCCCTTCGGTTCTCCGTAGAGCGTGGCGGTGGGGCCTTCGGGGGCCCAGCGGTCGACGAGCAGGTACAGCGGGATGCCAGCGGCGGCGTAGGCGGCGGGCTTGCTGATGCGGTCGTGGCGGGCGTTGGACTTCGGAGGTGATCTCGACGACCAGTTCGGCGCGGGCGGCCGGAATGTGGTTGTCCGTCTCGGTGCGCAGCACCGCACGCGGGGCCACCAGCGAGGTCCGGGATGTAGCATGCCCATGCGGGACGGCACGGCGATGGCCTAGTGTCTGGTAGATCTCCCAGTCCTCGGGGATCACCTGGTACAGGCGACGCTGCATGCGGGCCGCGATGCACGTTGTGGCGTTGGCGGGCGGCGGTGACACGGTGATGATCCCCTCGATGATCTCCACCTTGCAGCCCTCGGGCGCGTCCGTCTCCTCCCAGATCCGGACGAGGTCGTCCCAGCTCGTGCCTCTGGCCGACGTCCTGGCTCGACGGTGAGTGCGCTCATGGCGGTCTCCTAATCGGTGCGTCACCGATCCCAGCATGCCGAACGGGACCGGTGCGGGTCCACCGGTCCCGTTCACCCGAAAGGGGCTGTGACAGCAGCGGCCCCCGGCCGCAGGCCCTGCGCGGCCCTGCCCTGGTCAGGCGATGCGTTCCAGCACGATCGGCGCCGCCGTGAACTCCGTGCCCGGCGCCGCGATGTCGTACGAGCCCTCCACCGCCTCCAGGGCGTACGCGAAGCTTCTCCGGGGTGTCCGTGTGGAGGGTCAGCAGGGGCTGGCCCTCGGTCACCGGGTCGCCCGGCTTGGCGTGCAGTCTCCACGCCCGCGCCCGCCTGCACCGGGTCCTCCTTGCGGGCGCGGCCCGCGCCGAGGCGCCAGGCGGCGACGCCGATGTCGTAGGCGTCGAGGCGGGTCAGGACGCCCGAGGAGGGGGCCGTCACGACGTGCTGTTCGCGCGCGACGTCGGCAGGGCGGCGTCCGGGTCGCCGCCCTGGGCCGCGATCATGCGGCGCCAGACGTCCATCGCCGAGCCGTCGGCCAGGGCCTTCGCCGGGTCCGCGTCCTTCACGCCCGGCCGCGTCGAGCATCTCGCGGGCCAGCGCGAGGGTCAGCTCGACGACGTCGCGCGGGGCCGCCGCCCGCCAGGACCTCCACCGACTCGCGGACCTCCAGGGCGTTGCCCGCGGTGCAGGCCGAGCGGGGTCGACATGTCGGTGAGCAGGGCGACCGTCCGCACGCCGTGGTCCGTGCCCAGGCCGACCATGGTGGAGGCCAGTTCGCGGGCGTCGTCGAGCGTCTTCATGAAGGCGCCGCGTGCCGACCTTCACGTCCAGGACCAGCGAGCCCGTGCCCTCGGCGATCTTCTTCGACATGATCGAGGAGGCGATCAGCGGGATCGCCTCGACCGTGCCCGTGACGTCCCGCAGCGCGTACAGCTTCTTGTCCGCCGGGGCCAGGCCGTCGCCCGCCGCGCAGATCACCGCGCCGACGCCGTCCAGGACGTCCAGCATCTCCTCGTTGGAGAGCAGCGCCCGCCAGCCGGGGATCGACTCCAGCTTGTCGAGGGTGCCGCCGGTGTGGCCGAGGCCGCGGCCCGACAGCTGCGGTACGGCCGCGCCGCACGCCGCCACCAGCGGGGCGAGCGGCAGCGTGATCTTGTCGCCGACGCCGCCCGTGGAGTGCTTGTCGGCGGTCGGGCGGGACAGCGAGGAGAAGTCCATGCGCTCGCCGGAGGCGATCATCGCGGCCGTCCAGCGGGCGATCTCGCGCGCGGTTCATGCCGTTGAGCAGGATGGCCATCGCGAGCGCGGACATCTGCTCGTCGGCGACCTCGCCGCGGGTGTACGCGTCGATGACCCAGTCGATCTGCTCGTCGCTGAGCTCACCGCGGTCCCGCTTGGTGCGGATGACGGAGATGGCGTCCATGGCCATGAGCTGGCTTCCTTACGCGAACGGTGCGCTAGAAGGACGGACGGCCCCTCCGGCCGTCCGCGTCGGAGCGGTCGGAGGGGCCGCACGTGGCGTCACTTGCTGAGATGGTCCGGCCCGAAGGCCTGCGGCAGCATCTCGGACAGCGGCAGGATGCCCGCCGGGGTCTCCAGGAGCAGCTCGGGGCCGCCGAACTCGTACAGCAGCTGGCGGCAGCGCCCGCACGGGCACCAGGATCTCGCCCTGCCGTCCACGCAGGTGAAGTGCGTCAGCCGGCCGCCGCCGGTGCGCTGGAGCTGCGGAGACCAGTCCGCACTCGGCGCACAGGCCGAGGCCGTACGACGCGTTCTCGACGTTGCAGCCGATGACCGTGCGGCCGTCGTCGACCAGGGCGGCGGCGCCGACCGGGTAGCCGGAGTACGGGGCGTACGCCCGGGACATGGCGTCCCGGGCCGCCGCCCGCAGAGCCTTCCCAGTCGACGACCGGGCGGCGCCGAGGTCACTTGCCCTGCCCCTTCCGGTACGGCATGCCGTCCGCCTTCGGCATCCGCAGCCGCTGCGCGGACAGCGCGAGGACGAGCAGCGTGATGACGTACGGCGTGGCGGAGACGACCTGGTTCGGGACCTCGTCGGTGGTCGGCGTACCAGGTGAACACCAGCGCGCCGATGACGCAGCGGTGATCACGGCGGCGGCGTACTTCTTCCTGTACAGCTGCCAGAGCGCGCCGATGACCAGCAGGACGGCGCCGAGCAGCAGCAGCGCGTGGACGTTCTCGGCGCCGCCGCGCAGGTTGAGGCTGTCGGTGAAGCCGAACAGGCCGGCGCCCAGGGCGAGTCCGCCCGGCATCCAGTTACCGAAGATCATCGCGGCGAGACCGATGTAGCCGCGGCCGCTGGTCTGGCCCTCCAGGTAGATGGGGTTGGCCACGATGGAGAGGAAGACGCCGCCGAGGCCGGCCAGGCCGCCGGAGATGATCACGGCCAGGTACTTGTACTTGTAGACGTTGACGCCGAGCGACTCGGCGGCGACCGGGTTCTCGCCGCAGGAGCGCAGCCGCAGACCGAAGGAGGTGCGCCACAGGATCCACCAGGTGGCGGGGATCAGCGCGACGGCGATCAGGGTCAGCCAGGAGACGTTGGTGACCAGGCCGCCGAGCAGGCCCGCGAGGTCGGAGATCGAGGAACCAGCCCTGGTGCGTTGAGGTCGCTGCAGCCCGTCGGAGAGGCCGGGCACGGTGAAGTCGCCGAGGGACTCGACCGGCGGGGACTGCTTGGCGGAGCCGCCCTGGGTGTCCTCGAAGGCGAGGTGGGGCGAGGTAGCGGGTGGCGCCGAGGGCGAGGATGTTGATGGCCACACCGGAGACGATGTGGTTGACGTTGAAGGTGACGGTGACGATCGCGTGCAGCAGACCGCCGAGCGCAGCCGCCGATGATGCCGACGAGGACGCCGGTCCACGGGCCCCACTGGTAGCCGGCCCAGGCGCCGAACCAGGTGCCGAGGATCATCATGCCCTCGAGGCCGATGTTGACGACGCCCGCGCGCTCGGCCCACAGGCCGCCGAGACCGGCGAGGCCGATCGGGACGGCCAGTTCGAGCGCGGTGGACATCTGGCCGACGTTGGTGATGCCGTCGGCGCCGGTGATGATGCGGACGAGCGAGGTCAGCGCCAGGCCGCCCGCGATGACCAGCAGGAGGACGGGCAGCGACAGCTTGCGGCCGGCCGGGCCGCCGGGCTGCCGCGGGTGCGCTGGTGCGGCGTGCGCGGCGTGGGCGGTTGGCGTCGGTCGCGGTGGTCATCGGCCAGCCACCTCCTTCTTGAGGTTGTTGCCGTCGGTGGCGCCGAGGACGTGGCCCGCGGCGAGTTCCGCGCCGACTCGGCGCTGCTGGCGGCGCAGACCCCACTCGCGCACGGCCTCGTACGAGACGACGACCGCGAGCACGATCAGGCCCTGCATGATGACCGCGATCTCCTTGTCGTAGCCGTCGAAGTCCAGCTCGGCCGAGGCGCTTGTCGAGCCAGGCCCACAGCAGGGCGGCGAAGGCGATGCCGGTCGGGTTGTTGCGGCCGAGCAGGGCGATGGCGATGCCGGTGAAGCCGATGCCGGCGGGGAAGTTCAGGCTGTACGTGTGGGTGTCGCCGAGCAGGATCGGCATGCCCGCCAGGCCGGCGATGCCGCCGGAGATCAGCATGGCGGTGAGCACCATGCGCTTGGCGTCGACGCCGCTGGCCGCGGCGGCGGACTCGGAGGCGCCGGAGGCGCGCAGGTCGAAGCCGAAGCGGGTGCGGTTGAGCACGAACCAGTAGCCGATGCCGAGCAGTACGGCGAGGACCACGAGGCCGTAGATCTCGCCGGCCGTCGCCCAGGTCGATGCCGGGCACCCAGCCGGACTCGTGCATCTCGCCGGTGGTGTTGTTGTTGCCGACCTTGACGCCGAAGACGTCGGGCAGCCACAGGTAGCCGATGACGGAGGTCGCGATCGCGTTGAGCATGATCGTCGCGACGACCTCGCTGACGCCGCGGGTGACCTTGAGGACACCGGCGATGCCGGACCAGAAGGCGCCGGTGAGCATCGCGGTCGAGGATGAGCAGCGGGATCTGGAGCGGCCGCCGGCAGCGTCGACTGGGCGCCGACGACGGCGGCGATCATGGCGGCGAGCTGGTACTGGCCGTCGACGCCGATGTTGAACAGGTTCATCCGGAAGCCGATGGCCACCGCGAGCGCCGCGAGGTAGTACAGCGAGGCCTGGTTGATGATCAGGACCTGGATGTCGGAGAACATGGCCTGCTCGAACATCAGCGCGTACGGCTCGACCGGGTTCTTGCCCGAGGCGATCAGCACGATCGAGGTCAGGGCGAAGGCCACGACGAGCGCGATCACCGGGCCGGCCACGCGCGAGGAGCAGCGCTCCTTGTCGAACTTCTTCATCAGCGGGCCTCGTCTTCCGGGGCGGTGTCTGCCGTCGCTCTTCGAGTCGTGCTCGTGCGAGCTCTTCGTTGCTCGAGGTGGCCGGTGGCGGCGCCGGTCATGGCCGAGCCGAGCTCCTCCGGGGTGATGGTGGCCGGGTCGGCGTCCGCGACCAGCCGGCCGCTGTAGATCACCCGCAGGGTGTCGGACAGGCCGATCAGCTCGTCCAGGTCGGCGGAGATCAGCAGCACGGCCAGGCCCTCGCGGCGGGCCTCGCGGATCTGGTCCCAGATCTGCGCCTGCGCGCCGACGTCCACGCCCCGGGTGGGGTGGGCGGCGATCAGAAAGCGCGGCTTGTGGCTCATCTCGCGGCCGACGATCAGCTTCTGCTGGTTGCCGCCGGAGAGGGAGGCGGCGGTGACGTCGATGCCGGGCGTGCGGACGTCGTACGCCTCGCACGATCCGCCGCGGTGTCCTCCTGGGCCGCCTTCGGGTCGAGCCAGACGCCCTTGGCAGTTGGGCTGCTCGGTGACGTGGCCGAGGATGCGGTTCTCCCAGAGCGGGGCTTCCAGCAGCAGGCCGTGGCGGTGGCGGTCCTCGGGGATGTAGCCGATGCCCTGCTCGCGGCGCTTGCGGGTGGGCCAGGCGGTGATGTCCTCGCCGTCCAGCGTGATGGTGCCGGAGTCGGCGTGCTTGAGGCCCATGAGCGCCTCGACCAGCTCGGTCTGGCCGTTGCCCTCGACACCGGCGAGGCCCAGGACCTCGCCCTCGTGGATGGTGAAGGTGATGCCGTCGAGCAGCGGCCGTTGCCGCCGGGGTCGGTCGTCCAGGCGCAGGTCCTCGACGGTGAGCACCGGCGCGGTCGGTGACCGTGGACTCGCGGGTCTCCGGGGTGGGCAGCTCGCTGCCGACCATCAGCTCGGCGAGCTGGCGCGGGGTGGTCTCGGCGGGGACGGCCGTGCCGACCGTCGTGCCGCGCCGGATGACCGTGATCTCGTCGGCGACCGACAGCACCTCGCCCAGCTTGTGGGAGATGAAGATGACGGTCAGGCCCTCGGCCTTCAGCTCGCGCAGGTTGGCGAAGAGCGCGTCGACCTCCTGCGGCACGAGCACGGCGGTCGGCTCGTCGAGGATGAGGATGCGGGCGCCGCGGTAGAGGACCTTGAGGATCTCCACGCGCTGGCGGTCGGCGACGCCGAGCTCCTCGACCAGGACGTCGGGGCGCACGCCGAGGCCGTACGCGTCGGAGATCTCCTTGATCTTGCGTGCGGGCCCGGCCGCCGATGCCGTACAGCTTCTCGCCGCCGAGGACGACGTTCTCCAGGACGGTGAGGTTGTCGGCGAGCATGAAGTGCTGGTGCACCATGCCGATGCCGCGGGCGATGGCGTCGGCCGGGGCTGGGGAAGGTGACCTGCTCGCCGTCGATCGCGATGGTGCCCTCGTCCGGCTTCTGCATGCCGTAGAGGATCTTCATCAGGGTCGACTTGCCGGCGCCGTTCTCGCCGACGAGGGCGTGGACGGTGCCCTTGCGGACGGTGAGGTCGATGTCGTGGTTGGCCACGACGCCGGGGAATCGCTTGGTGATGCCGGCGAGTTCGACGGCGGTCACCTGACCGTTGACCGCCGCGCCGGCCGGAGGGCTGTCCGGAGGGCTGTCCGGAGGGCTGCTGGACGCGTTGATGGCGCACTCTCCTGAGGAAGGGGGTCACCTACACGCGTAGCACCCCTAATGATGTCTAGATGATGTCTAGTTGGCCGTTTCGAGGGCTTGCTGGAGCTCGGTGCCGGCCTTGAACCCGGCTTGAACCCGGCTTGAACCCGGGGCGGGAGCCCACGAGGCCGACCCCACCGGTCTTCAGACCGCCCCGTACGATACCGCTCCCGGTTTTGCCGTCCTCGACCGGCTTCGCAAGGTGATACACCGCAGCGGGCGGGCACTCAGAGCGCCCGCCCGCTTCACACGACTCAGCTCGCACAACTCGGCTCGTACGACTCCTCTTTCGTGCGGCTCCCCGCTCGCGTCGCGCGGGCGAAGCTGTACAGAGCTGAAGCCGTACAGGGCTATCGGGGAGGGCTGTCGGGGCTATTCGGTCCCGACCTTGGTGACTCCGCTCCCCCACCTAAAGGAGGGGGGCTTCCAACCCTAGGGTTGCGGTCCAGCCCGAACCGACCCCTTGCGGGGCATGAAGAACATACCAGATCAAGGAAGCGATTCCCCCACCGGCTGAAGCCGGTGGTCCCCTCGCTAGAACCTGATGGAGCCGTCGATGATGCCCTTCTTGGCCTTGGCCACGGCGTCCATGAGAGCGGGGTTCTTCGTGAAGGCGGGGTTGGTCTCGGACAGGCCGACGCCGTCCACCTTCAGGTCGAAGGTCTGCACGCCGGTCAGCGGCTTGCCGTCCTCGACGGACTTGGCCAGCGCGTACACGGCGCCGCCGACGTCCTTGAGCGCCGAGGTCAGGATGTAGTTCTTGTACTTGGCGAGGGCCTGCTGCTGGTACTGGTCGGAGTCGACGCCGATCGCCCACTTCTTCTGGGTGGCGGCGGCCTCGATCACGCCCTGCCCGGAGAGGCCGGCGGCGTGGTAGACGACGTCCGCGTTCTTCTCCAGCTGGGACTCGGCGGCGGCCTTGCCCTTGTCCGGGCTGGTGAAGCCGCCCTCCTTCGGCGGTCTGCGTCAGGTACTGCGAGAGGACCTTGACCTTGGGGTTGGTGTCCTCGACGCCCTGCTTGAAGCCGGCCTCGAACTTGTGGATCAGCGGGTTGTCCACACCGCCGACGAAGCCGACGGTGTTCGTCTTGGTCACCTTGGCGGCGGCGACACCGGCGAGGTACGAGGCCTCGCTTCTCGGCGAAGACCAGGGACGCCACGTTGTCGCCCTCGACGACCGAGTCGACGATGCCGAAGGTGACCTTCGGGTACTTCTTGGCGACCTTGTCCATCGCGGGGCCGTAGGCGAAGCCGACACCGATGACGGGGTTGTAGCCCTGCTTGGCCAGCGAGGCCAGGCGCTGCACCTTGTCGGCGTCGGTCTCGCCCTCGGTGGGCTCGATGTCGGCGGTCTCGTAACCGAACTCCTTCTCGGCCTTCTCCAGGCCGGAGTACGCGGCGTCGTTGAAGGACTGGTCGCCCTTGCCGCCGATGTCGTACGCGATGGCGAGACCCTTGTCGCCGCTGCTCTCGCTGCCGCGCTGTCGCTCGTACCGCCACAGGCCGTGGCGGCGAGCGCCAGCGACGCGACCCCCACCGCGACGCGGGTCAGTTTGGATATCCGACGCATGGTGAAGTTCCCCATTCTCGAAAGCCCCGCAGTGGGCGCTCAGGTTCGGCGCACAGTAACGCGCGTAGACCTCAGGGAAGGGGTCCGCGGCTGTTATCCATTCGTGCCATGGCCGTTACGTCCGTGAACCAGACCGAATCGGCTGGCGGACACCTGCGCGGCCCACACTCGCGTCCGGGCTGCTTATCGTGATGTGCGCGTCGTAGACCGCGCACCGGCTGCTACGAGTGCGGCGCAACCGGAGCGCGTCGGCCGGTCGGAGTCGACGAGCTCGTCCGGCGTCGAGCAGGGCCGCCGCCGTGAACAGCTCCACGCCGACCGTGATGGCGTGCTCGTCCGCGTCGAAGTCGCCCTGGTGCAGGTCGCGGACGGGCGCTCCCCGGGCGTGCGGACGCCGAGGCGGGCCATGGCGCCGGGCACGTGCTCCAGGTACCAGGAGAAGTCCTCGCCGCCCAGGCTCTGCTCGGTGTCCTCGACGGAGTGCGCGCCGCGCCGGGCGGTCATCGCCTCGCGCAGCAGCTCGGTCGCCACCGGGTCGTTGACGACCGGCGGGACGCCGCGGATGTAGTTGATCTCCGACTTGGCGCGGTGCAGGTCGGCGATCTCGTCGATGGCGGCGTGCACCAGGTCGGGGGCCTGCCGCCAGGCGTCGAGGTCCAGGCAGCGCACGGTGCCGGACAGCTCGGCGTGCTGCGGGATGACGTTGCAGGCGTGGCCGGACTCGATACGGCCCCAGGTGACGGCGAGCCCGGCGCGGGCGTCGACGCGGCGGGCGACCAGCGCGGGCACGTCGGTGACGACGCGGGCGGCGGCGGTGACGAGGTCGGTGGTCAGGTGCGGGCGCGCGGTGTGGCCGCCGGGGCCGTCGAGCGCGACCTCCAGCCGGTCGCAGGCGGAGGTGATGGGGCCGTGGCGCAGCCCGATCCGCCCGGCGTCGACCCGGGGGTCGCAGTGCACGGCGAGGATCCGGCCGACGCCGTCCAGCACGCCGGACTCGATGGCGTCGGCGGCGCCGCCGGGCAGCACCTCCTCGGCGGGCTGGAAGAGCAGCCGTACGGGACGCGGGCAGCAGGCCCTGCGCGGTGCAGCTCGGCGAGGACGAGCCCGGCGCCGAGGACGACGGTGGTGTGCACGTCGTGGCCGCAGGCGTGGGCGCGGTCGGGGACGGTGGAGCGGTAGGGGCAGTCGGCCTTGGTGTCCGGGATGGGCAGGGCGTCGATGTCGGCGCGCAGGGCGAGCATGGGGCGCTGCCGGTCCGGCCGGTCCGCAGTCCGGGCCGATGTCACAGATGAGTCCGGTGCCGGTGTCCAGGACGCGCGGCGCGAGCCCGGCCTGCTCCAGACGTGCCTTGATCGCGGCGGTCGTACGGAACTCCTGGTTGCCGAGCTCGGGGTGCATGTGCAGGTCGCGGCGGAAGGCGACCAGTTCGGCGCGCAGGGCTTCCGGCAGCGTGCCGGGCAGTGCGGCTTCCCCGGGCAGATCGGCCTCGGACTCGGGGAACATCAGTTGGTTCACCCTCTGAAGAGTAGGGCGAGCGGGGGGCCGGTTGACCCACGATCAACGAAAAATCAGCCCGTACGGGAAGAAAAAGTGGCCGCATGGCGCATGGGATGCGACACATATGGGTAACCTGAGCCAGCTTTCCGGGCGTTTAGATCTTGATCAGGTCGATCCGGCGGCGGTCCCCTTTCGGCTGGTGCCACTGCTCCTGACAGCCCAGCGAGACGGTCCGGAGGTCCCAGCGAGACGGTCCGGAGGTCCCAGCGAGACGGTCCGGAGGTCCCAGTGAGTGCGGCTTCCTCGTGAGTGCGGCTTCCTCCGGCGGTGGGGCGGGCCGACCTCGGCGGCGAGCTCGGCCCGCCTCCAGCTGGCAGGGAGCGGGCCCGCCTGGTGCGCCTCGTGGTAGCTGTAGCTGGGGTGCCGGTGGGTACGGTCGTCGTGCGTACCCACGGACGGTGGTCCCGCCCAATTTCCCTGGACGGGACCACCGTTGTGCGTTTTGGTATCGGCTTGGGTCAAGTGCCGTCTCGGCTGCCGCAGGCGTCGTCCATGAAGGCGGCGAAGGCGGTGGGGGTGAAGACGAGGGCGGACCCGTCGGGATCCTTACTGTCCCTCACGGCGATGACGGCACGGGTGCGGCGGAGGTCGGCCACCTCCACGCAGTTCCCTTCACCGGCGCTGTGCGACGACTTGACCCACGGGGCTTCGGACAAGTCGAGTGCGGTCAGGTGTGCCCTTCGGTTCATACGAGGCTCCTCTTCTCCCTCTTCTTGAGCAGTGCCAGATCGAAGAGAAGCCCCAAGCCCATGCCGCAGTCAAACGAGGCTGGTGACTTGCGCGTTTGGTCCGAGGCGGCACCGGAGCTCAGATCCTGGTGGGCCAAGCTCAGTAACGCGGGTCACCGTGCCCCAGCCCTTCCAGGTGGTCCTTGATCAGCTGGCCCAGCTCGTCGTCGTCGGTGTCATCGGCATCGGTGTCGGCGTCGTCGTCGGGCACGGGCAGGCGGGCACCCCGGCTGTCGGCGACGCGCAGCACGTCACCGAGGCATTGGGTGGCCGCCCGCAGGGCGAGGCGCAGAGCGTGTTCCCCGGCCTTGCGGTCGTCCAGGACGGCCCGGGCGCCCGTGAGGACGTCGGCGCCGTCGCGCAACTGGTCGGCCTCGATCTCGTCCGCGAGCCGGGACAGCCTGCTCTGGCCGCTGTCCGTGGACAGGAAACAGGGCTTGCCGTTGTCGTTCTCCCAGGGCAGCAACCGCAGGCCCGGAGGGGGCGTGGGAACGGCGTTGCGGTCGTAGCTCATCAGGCGGGTACCTCCGAGCCGTGAATCCGGCGCGGGCTGGGGCCGGTGCCGTACGTCGCCAGCACCAGCGCGCGCCGTCGTGCCCGTTGCCGCCGTTCATCCAGCCGCCGTTCATCCAGCCGCCGCTCGTGCGCGACGACGTAGGGGCGGACAAGCCCGATGTCCTCACCCCGCGGCGCGGGCACACGCGGCAGGCGGGTACTCGGGTTCACGCTCCGCACGGCCTGCGAGGGCTCGGGGGACCGGTGGCGGCCCCGAGCGGGCAGCGGCAGGCGTAGCAGCGATTCGAAGATCCACACGATAGCGTGGGGCATGTCGTCAACCTCTCTGGGGTTGGTGGCCACGCCCCCGGACCGTCCAACTACGGTCGCGGGGGTCTGTGCGTCAGCCACCCACCACACTTCCGCCCCTGCTGGCACGTTCCTACTTCGTTCCATGACCGTTAGGTACGGAGTAGGCCTACCGTGAGAAGCGTGTCCAACGTCCCAGGGGGTACCCGTGAACGAAGCGCTGCGCCGCGCCATGCTCCAAGCTCGATTGACAGATCGTCAGTTGGCGGAGAAATGCGGCGTCGACATCAAGACTGTCGGCCGATGGATCACCGAGACCGGACGCATTCCCCGTGCCCGCCATCGGTGGGCCGTCTGTGAGGTACTCGGAGAGGACGAGGCGGTGTTGTGGCCAGGAGCCGCGAAGAAGGCGATCAAGGTCGGCCCGGACCGTGAGGTCGTTTCCGTCTATCCGTACCGGTCCGGCTGTCCGGCTGCTCTGTGGCGGTCGTTGATCACCAAAGCCGAGCGAGAGCTGACGTTCGCCGGTTACACCAATTACTTCCTGTGGCTCGAACAGGCCCGTTTCGGTACCGCGTTGCGGCGCAAGGCCGCCCAGGGGTGCCGAGTTCGCTTCTTGCTCGGCGACCCTGACAGTGATCTCACGCGGTCCCGCGAGCAAGACGAAGACGTCGCACTCACGCTGTCGACGCGTATCCGCGTCACGCTCGCCGAGCTGGAGAAGATCAGAAGTCAGCCGGGCATTGACGCGAGGTACAGCGACGGACACGCGTACCTGTCCGTATTCCGCTTCGATGACGACATGATCGTTACGCCTTTGCTGACACACAGCGTTGGACACGATGCCCCTACGCTGCATCTACGTCGTCACCAGGACGACGGCATGTTCGATCGTTTCGCTTCGCACGTCGAGGAACTGTGGAAGCGGGGCACTCCGGTATGGGGTGAGGGCGGTAATGGGTAGGCACGATTACGAGGACGACCCGAACGCCCCGGCCGCGAACAGCTTGATTCCGGCAGCCTCCGCCGTTGTCGTCGACGGTGCCGGGCGCATCCTGCTTCAGCGTCGGCGCGACAACGGCATGTGGGCGCTTCCCGGTGGCGCCATGCATATCGGCGAGTCGCTGCCGGACTGCGCGATTCGGGAGACCCGGGAAGAGACCGGGTTCGATGTCGAGATCATCGGCATCGTCGGGACCTACACCAACCCCCGTCATGTCTTCGCCTACGACGATGGCGAGGTACGGCAAGAGTTCTCCGTCTGCTTCCTGGCACGTCCTGTGGGCGGGCGACTGACGGTCTCTGCGGAATCCACAGATGTCCGCTGGTTCGAGCCCGCAGAGGTTGACGGGCTCCCCATGGTCGGCAGCATCCGGAAGCGAGTGAACGACTGGCGCGACGGGAACATGCCCGCCGCCCGGTAGTCCGCGCACGGACACGTTGCCGTGAGTCGAGCGAGTGACGCTCCCGCAGGCGCCGTGCCCCTACGCCGACGTAACCGCCTTACGCCCTACGCCTTACGCCGACGTAACCGCCCTACGCCCTGCACCGACGTAACCGCCTCACGCCCCACGCCCTACGCCGACGCAACCGCCGACAGCCGGTGGACGTCCCGGGCCGTCCCCGTGACCCCCGAGAGGAAGCCCTGGGCGCGGGGTGAGGCGTTCTCGGTCAGCCAGGTGGGGTCCACGTCGCAGACGGCGACCCTGACGTCCGTGCCCGCCAGGGCGAGCGGCAGGGTGTGGACCACGGTCGACGGGAAGCTGAGGATCGTACGGCCGATGGGGCCGCGGCGGGCGATGAGTTCGAGGGGGAGGTCCGGGCGGACGATCTCCAGGCCGGTCTCCGCCGCGAGCGCGGTGGAGTTTCTCGGGGCTCTCGCGGCGGTGGGCGAAGTAGCGGGTCGCGCCGTGGGCCCGGGCGAGGTGGCGGACCGCCTCCAGATAGCGGTCGCCGTCCACCACGCCCGTCTCCACCAGGGACGTGCCGACCAGGTCGGCGCCCTTGGTGAGGCGGGGCGGGCCGAAGCGGGCGCGGGTCCAGGCGAAGTCGTTGGCCGTGACGGTGACGCCCTCGGGGGTCTCGTCCATGGGCATGGAGGAGAAGACCTCCACCGTGCCGGTCGCCCGGCGGGGGTGAGGCGGCGGCGGGCCCGGGACGAGACCGGGGCGAAGAGCAGGTCGCGGGGGCCGGGCCGGCCGCCCTTGCGGTGCCAGCGCACCAGGCGTTCGCCGCGGGCGAGCTGGGAGACGAACTCCATGGTCGCCGTGCCGTCGTCCACGACCACCAGGTCCTCGGCCCGGGTGATGGTCAGCAGCAGCTGTACGTAGCGGGAGAACGGGTCGCCCATCACGATCCGCCTTGCCCGGCGCAGCAGCGGGGCGAGGCCCGCGATCGTGTGGAACGGCGCCGTCGCGCCGCCCCGCGCCTCCTCCCAGCGCACCTCGTACCCCTCGTCCCGGGCCAGCTCCGCCATACGGCGCAACTGGCCCCGGGTCATGGGGTCGTTGGGCGACAGGACGACAAGGGTGAGCCCCGCGCCGGGGCCCTGGAGCGCATCAGCATGGGTGTGCGCCCACTCCAGCACGTTCAGGAGCTGTACCGGACTCTCGACGAAGGCGAGGGTGGGGGGGCCGGCGGTTTCGGCGCGGGGGCTCATCGACGTACGACCGTCGCTTCCCTTGAGTTGTGGGAATTGGAGAGGATCAGACCGACAGATCAGACCGGCAGATCAGACCGGCAGATCAGACACTGATTCAGGCACTGATTCAGACACTGATCAAACCGTCAGATCAGACACTGACAGATCAGAGCGCGACCGGCTCGCCCGCCGCCGCGGCGATCTCCGCCTCGGCGACGACGCCCGGGACGCGGCGCAGCTTCTTCATCGGGCCGAGCTCGGAGTCGTAGACCTTCTTCACGCCGTCGCCGAGGGACGCCTCGATGGTGCGGATGTCGCGGACCAGGCGCGTGAGGCCCTGCGGCTCGACGGAGGCGGCCTGGTCGGAGCCCCACATCGCGCGGTCCAGGGTGATGTGGCGCTCGACGAACGTCGGCGCCGAGGGCGACCGCGGCGAGCGTGGTCTGCAGGCCCGTCTCGTGGCCGGAGTAGCCGATCGGGACGTTCGGGTACTCGGCCTGCAGGGTGTGGATCACCCGCAGGTTGAGCTCCTCGGCCTTCGCCGGGTACGTCGATGTGGCGTGGCAGAGCAGGATGTTGTCGCTGCCGAGGACCTCGACCGCGTGGCGGATCTGCTTCGGGGTCGACATGCCGGTGGACAGGATGACCGTGCGGCCGGTGGCGCGCAGGGCGCGCAGCAGCTCGTCGTCGGTCAGGGAGGCCGAGGCGACCTTGTGGGCGGGGACGTCGAACTTCTCCAGGAAGGCGACGGCCTCGGTGTCCCACGGGGAGGCGAACCAGTCGATGCCGCGCTTCTTGCAGTGCTCGTCGATCTGCGCGGTACTCGTCCTCGCCGAACTCCACGCGGTGGCGGTAGTCGATGTAGGTCATCCGGCCCCAGGGGGTGTCGCGCTCGATGTCCCACTGGTCGCGCGGGGTGCAGATCTCCGGGGTGCGCTTCTGGAACTTGACGGCGTCGCAGCCGGCTTCGGCGGCGGCGTCGATCAGCTTGAAGGCGTTCTCGAGCTCGCCGTTGTGGTTGATGCCGATCTCGCCGGTGACGTAGACGGGGTGACCGGGGCCGGCGGTCGTGAACCGAGCTGACGCGTACGGGAGTTGCTCATGGCGATCGTGTTCCTTACTTGTCGAGAGGGCCGAGAGGGTCGAGAGAGGGGCCGAGGATCCAGCCGGCGATCTCGCGGATCGCGCCGTCGCCACCGGGGGTGGTGGTGACCGCGCGTGCGGCGCCGCGTACGACGTCGTGGGCGCTTGCGACCGCCACGGGCCAGCCGACGAGGGCGAAGCACGGGAGGTCGTTGACGTCGTTGCCGACGTAGAGCACGCGCTCCGGCGCGATGCCCTGCTCCTCGCACCACTGCTTCAGTGCGAGGTCCTTCCGGTCGATGCCGTGCAGGACCGGGATCTTGAGCTTCCGGGCCCGTGCGGCGACGACCGGGTTCTGTTCCGTGGACAGGATCAGCATCTTCAGGCCGCTCCTGCGGAGGGCCGCGATGCCGAGGCCGTCGCCGCGGTGCACGGAGACGAGCTCCCGTCCCTCGGAGTCGATCAGCACCCTGTCGTCGGTCTGGGTGCCGTCGAAGTCGAGTACGACCGCGTCGATGTCGTCGCGGGCGGGAGGGCGCCGGGTCGCGGTCGCGTCGAGGAGCGGCGCCAGTGCCCGGGCGCGGGCGAGGTCGTGCGGGTCGTCGATCTCCAGGACCCGCGCGGGGTCGGTGCGGACGAGTTCCGTACGGCCGAAGAAGCGGTGCCGGTGCTTGCGGAAGCCGGCCGCGTCCATGGCGTACGCGGCGCCGGTCTCCAGCAGGTCCTGCGGGCGGTCCTGGCGGCGGGGGCGGAAGGACTTGTCGTGGTTGACGCCGTAGCCGCCCTGCGGTCCGTGGGGTCCTGTGTGTCCGTGGGGTGGGAGACGGTCGTCGTGCCGCCCACGGCTCCCGTGCGGGCGGATCCCTCCACCGGGGGCTCGTCCGCCGTGTCCCGCCAGAGGAAGCCGTGGAACGGGGCGACGGTCAGCGCGGTGTCGGCGCCGTGCTCCACGACCGCCCGCGCGACCCCGTCGATGTCCTCGCGGAGGAGGAACGGGCTGGTGCACTGGACGAGCAGGACGACGTCGACCGGCGAGCCGTGCAGCGCCTCGTGGGCGTCCATGGCGTGCAGGACGGCGGCCTCGCTGGTGGCGGTGTCACCGGCGATGGCGGCGGGGCGCAGCGACGACCTCGGCGCCGGCCTCGCGGGCGGCGGCGGCGATGGCGTGGTCGTCGGTGGAGACCACGACGTCCGTCACCAGCCGGGCGGCCCGGCACGCGCGCACCGCGCGGGCGACCAGCGGGACGCCGCCGACGGGGGCGAGGTTCTTCGCGGGGACGCCCTTGGAGCCGCCGCGCGCGGGGATCACGGCGAGCACGCGACGTACCGAAGCCGCTGGGCCCGCTTCCGGGTGGGGCATGGGATGTACTCCTTGCGAAGGGTGGGGGGCGGGCACGGCTCGCGCGCTCACCGCTCGGTCTCGTGGGGGGCGTGCGCGTCCACCGCTCGGGCTCGTGGGGGGCGTGCGCGTCCGCCGCTGTGGCCGCGCTCACAGCGCTCGCCCCCATCCGCCGGATGACGGGCGCCACGCGCTGCACGCCGTGCCGGTAGGCGCCGCGCGCCGCCGCGCGCACGATCTGGCGTACCGGGCCCGGCTCCTTGTCCGCGGCGGGCGCGCCCGGGCAGCGGGGCGCCGTCGGGGCCGAGGTGGTGGCGGGCGAGGATGCCGGGCAGGTAGCCGGGCGCGGTGACGGGCGTGTAGTACGGGTCGAGGGGCGGCAGGGCGTCGGCGGCGAGCAGCTTCGCGAGGCGCTCCGCGCGCGGCGTCGAAGGCCGTCTCGTACCCTCCGTCGGGCCACGACTCCCTGCCGGGCGACCCATCCGCGTCGGGCACCGGCTCGGTGCCCGGCGTCGAGCTGGTCCCAGGAGGCGAGGCAGCCGGAGCCGACGAAGTGGTGGTTGCCGAGCGCCTCGCGGATGCCCGAGGTCGGTGAGGACCGACGGTCGGGATGCGGCGGTGCAGGGACTCCAGGGCGGCCGTGGAGCTGACGGTGACCAGCAGGTCGGTGCGGTCGAGGACCTCGCCCATGTTCCCGTACACCAGGCGGAAGTTGGCGGGCAGGCCGCCGGGCTGCCGCCCGCGAGCTTCTGGTACGGCAGCTCCTCGATGTGCGTGGTGTGCTCGCCCGGCTTGGAGCGCAGCTTCAGCAGCACCTCGCGCTCGGGGTGCAGCCGGGCGTGCTGGACGAGCCGGCTCAGCAGGTACGTGCGGTCCTTGCGGCTCTCCGGGCACGGAGGGCTGGGCGGCGAAGACGACCGTGTACGGCCGCGCCCTGCTCGCGCGGTCGCCCTGCTCGTAGGGCGCGCCGCCGAGGAACGGCAGCGCGCACCTCGGTGACGGAGGAGGCGTCGGCGCCCACTCCCTCGTACACGGCGCGGAAACGCTCCGCGTCCTGGCGGGAGTTGGCGAGGACGAGGTCCGCGCCGTGCCGCAGCAGCAGGCCGTCGGCGAGCTTCTCGTAGACGACGCCGACGTAGCCGGTGACGACCACGGGGCGCCTGGCCCGTGCGCCCCAGGCGTTTGCTGAGGCCGTGCAGCATCGCCTGGACGCGCGCCGCCGACGAGGGCGAGCACGACCACGTCGTACGCCTTCCGCTCGTCGTCGCCCTCCTGGTCGCCCTCCTGATCGCTCTCCTGGCCCATCGCCCGCAGGAACTCGACGCCGGTGACCTCGCGGAGCAAGTCCGCGCGGACACCGACCTCTTCGAGCTGGCGGGCGGTGGGAGTGGCTCGGCCGCGCAGGAGATAGCCGTCCAGACGGATGTCCGAATTCTCCGGAGCAATGCGGCTCGCGGTGAGCGCGCCCCATTTCCACCGGGTGTCGGAATCCGCGAGAACGGCGATCTCGCAAGGGCTTTCGTGCTCCTTACTGGCACGTCAACGACGCTAGGAAGCCATTCCGCACTACGGCCCAACCAGAACACAACAAATGGTTAACAGCACATCGACGGATGGCGAATCGCGCCACGCCCAGCAGAGAAACGCCCTTGGTTCACGGTACCGCCACGTGTCGTTCACCTGACATCAAGCCGAGAGTCAAGACGAATGCCGGGCCGCCGCCTAACGTCACATGGGTGGTCAAGCTCTCCGTCATCGTGCCGTTCTACAACGTGCAGCAATACGCGCCCGACACCCTGAAGAGCCTGCGTGCGAACGCACGCGAGGACTTCGAATTCATTCTCGTCGACGACTGCTCCCGCGACGGGACACCGGACATTCTCGCGCACGCGGAGCGCGAGCTGCCGGGCGCGGTGCATGTCAGACACGAGAAGAACGGCGGCCTGGCCACCGCACGCAACACCGGCATCGACGCGGCCCGCGGCGAGTACCTCACGTTCCTCGACGGGGACGACTGGCTCGCCCCCGGCTACTACCCGCAACTCCTCGCCGCCATCGAGGAGCTGGGCTGCGACTTCGTCCGCACGGACCACGTGCAGTGCACCGCGCGGGCCCGCACCGTCCACCGGGTGCCGCACGGCCGGCGCGGTGTCGTCACTGCGGCCCGCGGGACGCTGATCCTGCCCGCCGACCGCTCCACGTCCGTCGACTACGCGTACGCCTGGGCGGGCATCTACCACCGCCGGCTGGTCGACCGCGGACTGCTGCACTTCACGGACGGGCTGCGCACGGCCGAGGACCGGCCGTGGATCTGGCGGCTGCACCGGGAGGCCGAGTCCTTCGCCGTCGGTCGGGCTGCTCGGCGTCTTCTACCGGCGCGGTGTGGCCTCCTCGCTGACCCAGATCGGCGACGTACGGCAGCTCGACTTCATCCGCGCCTTCGACCAGGTCGTCGAGGAAACCGCCGCAGGACCCGGACGCGGACGGAGCTGCTCCCGAAGGCCGTGCGCACCTACTGCGCGATCATCTCCCACCATCTGGGATCCATCGAAAGGTTCGAGCCGCAGGTGGCACGGAAACTGCGGCCGATGAGCGCCGGCGCGCTGCGGCGTATGCCGCAGGACGTGCTCGACGAGGCCCTGGACTCCATGGACGTCCAGCGCGCCACACGGCTGCGCAGGCTGCGCCGCCGTCCCGGCCGCCGCGGGGGTGGCCGCGTGACGCACGCACAGATCTTCTTCGCCTCCACGCTGTACGGCGCGGCCACGCTGGCCGCCGCCCTGGACGCCGACTGCTTCGCGCCCGCCGACCGCCGGCATCCTGCTGGTCTCCAACAACGCGGCGACGCCCGAGACCACGCCCTCGGCTGGACAAGATGCCCGGCTTCGAGCGGCTGCGCGGCCGCTTCGACGACGTGCTCTCGTGGAACGAGACCATCGCCCCCTTCCACCCCGGCGGCTGGTCGCCGCGCCCGGACGACGTACCGCTGTGGGAGCGGCACCTGCGGCTCGCTGTGGAACCTCGGCGACGACGACCTCGAGCTGGCCGTGGAGTCCATCCAGGTCAACCCGGCGCTCGGCGTCGCCCAGATCTTCACCGGCGCGCCCCTCGACGGTCTACGCGGACGGCCTGATGAGCTACGGCCCCACCCGCAACAAGATCGACCCGCTGGTCGGCACCCGCGTCGCGCCGGCTGCTCCACCTCGACCTGCGTGCCGGGCCTGAAGCCGCTGCTGCTCACCGAGTTCGGGTCGAGCCGGAGATCGTCCCCACGGACGCCTTCGCGAAGGTGCTCGCCGAACTCGTGCGACGACCGGGCGACGAGTTGCCCGCCGTGCGACGAGCCCGGCGCTGCTGCTCGGCCAGTACCTCTCCGCGCTGGGCATCCTCACCGCCGAGGAGGAGGAGAGCTGCACGTACGGATGCTGAGGGGCGCCGTCGGGCTCGGCCACCGCGCGTCGTGTTCAAGCCGCACCCCACCGCGCCCGGCCCGCTGGTCGCGCGCCCTGGAGAAGGAGGCGGAGAAGCTCGGCGCCGAACTGACCGTGCTGGACACCCCGGTCCTCGCCGAGGTGCTCTACCAGCGGATGCGGCCCGCCCTGGTCGTCGGCTGCTTCTCCACCGCGCTGCTCACCGCCTCCTCGCTGTACGGCCTGCCGGTCGCCCGTATCGGCACGGAGCAGCCTGCTGGAGCGCCTGACGCCGTACGAGAACAGCAACCGCGTCCCCGTCACGATCGTGGACGCCCTGCTGCCGGAGCTGACGGACCGCGCGGCGGTGACCGAGCAGCGGCACGGGACTCGACAGGGAGGAGCTGACCGGCCTGGTCAGGGCGGTCGGCTACGCGATGCAGCCGAAGATCTACCCGGATCTGCGCGCCGGCGGCGGAACAGTACCTGGCGTCCCGTCTGAACCCGCGCACCTGCGCGCTACTTCAAGCGCCGCCGCCTCACCTCGCTGGCCCTGCCCGGCGCGGTCCCGGCCCAGCTGGCGTTCATCCCGCGCAACGCGACGGTCCGCAGAGTCGCCCGCCGCGCCCGGTCGCTGAAGAGGGCGACGCTCGGATGAACCGATGAACGTGCCTACACTCGGATGAACCGATGACCGTGCCGACACCCGGGTGAATCCATGAACTTGCCCGCGCACACAGAGAACCCGCCCGCGAACACAGAGAACCCGCCCGCGGACGCAGAACTCTCGACACTCTCGACGTCACAGGGAACGACCCGCGCAGGGGAGCCACGGCAGCGCCCGCTGCCGACGGACCCCCCACGGAAGGCGGGCCCCGACCGGAAGGCGGGCCCCGACGCCCTCGGCAGCCCGCCCCGGATCATCCCCAGAGCACACGCGCCGCGCCTGCGCGCACTGGACGGGCTGCGGCTGCTGGCCGCGCTGATGGTCGCCGCGTACCACTACGGCGGCCGTGACGGCGAGATCGCCGAGGCGTGGGGTACCTCGGCGAAGCAGCAGTTCCCCACGGTGCACGAGTGGTTCGCGTACGGCTGTCTGGGCGTGCAGATCTTCTTCGTGATCAGCGGCTTCGTGATCTGTATGAGCGGCTGGGGAAGGCCGCTGCGCTCCTTCTTCGTCTCCCGCGCCTCCCGGCTGCTGCCCGCGTACTGGGCGGCGGTGATCCTGGTGACGGTGGTGTTCGCGCTGCCGTGGGTCGCGTACCAGGCGGTCTCGCCGAGCGACGCGCTGGTGAACCTCACGATGCTGCAGCAACCGCTGGGCGTGGACCGGGTGCTGGGCGTCTGCTGGACGCTGTGGGCGGAGGTCCGCTTCTACGCGCTGTTCGCCCTGTGCGTGGTCCTGCCGGGCGCGACCCGCAGACGTGTGATCCTGTTCTGCGCGCTCTGGACGCTGGCGGCCGCGATCGCCCAGGCGGCGAAGGAGCCCCTGCTGGATGTCGTACTGATGCCGCGAGTACGCGCCGTTCTTCATCGGCGGGATCGGCCTCTACCTCGTCCACCGTGACCGGCGCGACGCCGTACGCCTGGGGCATCGTGGCGGTGAGCTGGCTGATCGGCCAGCACTACGCGGTCGGGGGGCTGTGGCACGCCCCGAGTGCGGACGCCTTCTCCTTCCGCACGTCGTACGGCATCGTCCTGGTCGTCACCCTGGGCTTCGTGGCGGTGGCGGCGATCGCGCTGGGCCTGCTGAACCGGATCAACTGGCCCTGGCTGACGGTGGCGGGCGCCCTGACGTACCCCTTCTACCTGGTCCACGAGCACCTCGGCTGGGTCTGCGTGGACGTCCTGCACCAGGACCTGGGCCTGTCGGCGGGCATGACGCTCGGGCTCACCCTGACGACCATGCTGCTGCTCGCGTGGGTACTGCACCGGGGGGTCGAGGCCCGGCTGCAGCCGATCCTGAAGAGATCACTCGAACGCAGCCGTCCGTAAGGCCCATAAGGCCCCGTCAGGTGCCTTCTCGCCTTCTCGCCTTCTCGCCCTCTCGCCTTCTCGAAAGCGAGGGATCCCCTGGAAATTCCCGTGGAATTCACCTCCTCCGAGGTTTGACATACCTCCTGACATATCTCCAGGGATAAAGGGGCCAGCCTTCCTTGACCGGTACCACCGGTATCTCATAGTTTCCTACGACTGTTCGGTTGCGAACTGTTCGGTCCCGCGCCTATCACGTCACGTCCACGCGAGAGAGTGTCTTCTCCTCATGACCGTTGCACCTGGCATGCCCCGACCGCCCAGCGAACTCGCCGATGTCCCCGGCTGGTTCCCCGTACTCGACCAGGTGCTGTTCACCTGGTTCCTGAACCGGCAGGAGACCCAGAGAACCCGCGGCGACCTGCTCGAGGTCGGCGTCTACATGGGCAAGAGCGCGATCGTCCTCGGACACCACCGGCAGGAGGACGAGCAGTACACGGTGTGCGACCTCTTCGAGGGTGACGCGCCGGACGACGCGAACCGGGCCGAGGCGAACAAGTCGTACGCGAAGCTGACCCGGCAGATCTTCGAGGAGAACTACCTCTCCTTCCACGACAAGCTGCCGCGCGTCCTGCAGGGCCCGAGCTCTCTCGTCCCGGACGAGGTCAAGCCGCGCTCCTGCCGCTTCGTCCACATCGACGGCTCGCATCTGTACGAGCACGTGTACGGCGACATCGGCGCGGCCCACGACGCCCTGCTGCCCGACGGCATCGTGGTCCTGGACGACTTCCGCTCCGAGCACACGCCCGGCGTGTCCATCGCCGCGTGGGAGGCCGTGCTCAACCGGGGGCTGCGACCCATCTGCCTGAGCACCCAGAAGCTGTACGGCACCTGGGGCGACCCCGCGCCCGTACAGGAGGAACTGCTGGCCATGCTGCGGGAGCGGGACGACTGCCACCTGAGCGTCCAGCAGGCGGCGGGCAACCGCATCGTCCGCCTCAAGTCCAAGGGCATGTCGGCCCCGCCGCTCCCGCCCTCCAAGCACCACGGGGAGACCCCGGCCCCCGCCCTGGCCCCCGCTCCGGTGCCCGCCCCGGCCCCCGGGCCAGTGCCCCCGCGCCCCGGGCCCGCCGCCGGGCGCGCCCCTCGCCCCCGGCTCCGCCACAGCCTCGCCCGCCGCCTTGCGGTGGACCTGCTCCCGCCGGTCCTCACCCGAGCGATCCGCCGGGCCCGGACGATCCGCCGGGCCCGGGCGAACGGACGGCCGGGGAACCGCTGAGCTGAGGGCACGACAAGCTGAGCTGAGGGCACGACAAGCGGTGCCCCCGCTTCCGGGTGCGGCGAGCATCCAGCCTGCCCCCGCCTCCCCCGATACGCCCGGATGCGCCCGGATGCGCTCGGATACATCCGGATACGCCTACGTCCGCCTACCTCCGGATACACCCGGATGCGCTCGGTCAGCCGAGCGCATCCGGGGCAGTACGCTCAGAACGCGTCCGTGGGCACGTACGTCCCCCACACCTCCCGCAGCGCGTTGCACACCTCGCCCACCGTCGCCCGGGCCCGCAGTGCCTCCTTCATCGGGTACAGGACGTTGTCCGTGCCCTCCGCTGCCTTCTTCAGGTCGGCCAGGGCCGCGTCCACCGCCGTCCTGGTCCCGCTCCGCGCGCAGCTTCGCGAGCCGCTCGGCCTGCTGGGCCTCGATGGCCGGGTCGACGCGGAGCGGCTCGTACGGCTCCTCCTCGTCGAGCTGGAAGCGGTTGACGCCGACGACGACCCGCTCGCCGCTGTCCGTCTCCTGGGCGATGCGGTACGCGCTGCGCTCGATCTCGCTCTTCTGGAAGCCGTGCTCGATGCGCGTTGACCGCGCCGCCCAGCTCCTCGACCCTGCCCATCAGCTCGCACGGCCGCCGCCTCCACGTCGTCCGTCATCTTCTCGATCACGTACGAGCCCGCGAACGGGTCCACCGTCGCCGTCACGTCCGTCTCGTACGCCAGCACCTGCTGCGTCCGCAGCGCCAGCCGGGCGCTCTTGTCCGTCGGCAGGGCGATCGCCTCGTCGAAGGAGTTGGTGTGCAGGGACTGGGTGCCGCCGAGGACCGCCGCGAGGCCCTGGACGGCGACCCGGACCAGGTTCACCTCGGGCTGCTGGGCCGTCAGCTGCACGCCCGCCGTCTGCGTGTGGAAGCGCAGCATCAGCGACTTGGGGTTCTTCGCGCCGAACTCCTCCCGCATCACCCGGGCCCAGATCCGGCGCGCCGCACGGAACTTGGCGACCTCCTCCAGGATCGTCGTACGGGCCACGAAGAAGAAGGACAGGCGCGGGGCGAAGTCGTCCACGTCCATGCCCGGCCGCGACCGCCGTACGCACGTACTCGATGCCGTCGGCGAGGGTGAACGCGATCTCCTGCGCGGGCGAGGCGCCCGCCTCCGCCATGTGGTAGCCGGAGATCGAGATGGTGTTCCACTTCGGGATCTCGGCCCTGCAGTACTTGAAGATGTCCGCGATCAGCCGCAGCGAGGGCTTGGGCGGGAAGATGTACGTCCCGCGCGCGATGTACTCCTTCAGCACGTCGTTCTGGATCGTGCCGGTCAGCTGGTCGGCGCGGACGCCCTGCTCCTCGGCCGACCAGTTGGTACAGCAGCAGGAGCAGCGCGGCGGGCGCGTTGATCGTCATCGACGTGGACACCTTGTCCAGCGGGATCCCGCCGAACAGCACCCGCATGTCGTCGATCGAGTCGATCGCCACGCCCACCTTGCCGACCTCGCCGTGCGCGATCGGCGCGTCGGAGTCGTGGCCCATCTGGGTGGGCAGGTCGAAGGCGACGGACAGGCCCATCGTGCCGTTGGCGATGAGCTGCTTGTAGCGGGCGTTGGACTCCGACGGCCGTGCCGAAACCGGCGTACTGGCGCATCGTCCAGGGCCGGCCGGTGTACATCGACGGGTAGACACCGCGCGTGAAGGGGTACGCGCCCGGCTCGCCCAGCTTCTCCGCCGGATCCCAGCCCTGCAGGGCGTCCGGCCCGTACACCGGCTCGATGGGCAGTCCGGACTCCGACTCGCGCGCCATGGTGTGTGCCTCCGCATCGCTTGGTTACTCGCTAGTACGAACGACCCTTGCTGACGGACTGTAGCGGCGGCCGTGCGCCCGGTGGAGGGGCCCACGCTGGGAGCTTGCTCACAGACCGCCACGTCACTCCCCTCCCCTTCCCTCTCCACCATGCCGTCCGGTTCGCGACCCGTCACGCCCGGGAGATCATTTCCAGGCACGCGGCGAGGCGGGGAGCGCGGCGCTGTTCGCGCGGCTGTGGAACGGGGACAGGCTCGTCGCGCACCGGTGGGCTGGGGTGAGGTGTGTCATGCCGGAGGGGGAAAGGCGCAGGCAGCCGATGCCGGACGCATCGCAGGGGGAACCGCAGGGAGAGGCGGGGGATTTGGGAGAGCTGTGGGCGCGGGCAGGACCGGGGGAACGTGTCCCGCCCGCGCCGAGATGCACCAAGCCGTAGGTACGGGGGGAACCCCGGCTCTGTGCAAAAGCCGATGACCAGTCGGCTCACTGAATACTGCGCCATGAGGGCTGGAAACGTCACACCTGGCCGGAAAAAACTCTGACGCGCCACAAAGTCGCAGCTCAGCGAGGTGGCAGCTCAGCGAGGTGGCAGTTCAGCGGGAGTCGTTGCCACGAGAGTCGTTGCCGCGGAAGTCGTTGCCGCGGGGCTGCGTTCCGGGGCCCTTGTCGTCGCCGTCTCTGTCCGGGCCGCCCGCGTTCTTCTCGTCCTTGCCGCCGTCGCCGCTGTCCTCGCCCTCGCCGTTGCCCTCGCCGCTGCCTCCCCCTGCCGTCGTCGCTTCCGGCGTCCGAGGTGCCCGTCCCGTCGCGGTCGTCCGGGCCGGCCAGGACGGCCTCGCAGTACTTCTTCACCCTGGCCTCGCCGCCCGCCGCGCTCTCCAGTCCCTGTGTGCGGCGGGAGTCCAGGTCCTTGCCGGCCCGGAGGTCGCGGCAGGCGGCGAGCACGCCACCGCGCCCCTCCCCGCCAGTACCCCGCCTGTCCTCGCCGGAGTCCTCGGCGCCCGGCTTCGCAGCAGCGTCACCGCCCTGGGCCGTGTCGTCCTCGGCGCCCTCGTCGGCCGCTCCAGCCGCGGGGTCCTCGGGAGAGGGCGACCCGAGCGGATTGTCCGGCGTCTTCGCGTCCGGCACCGACGGGGCGGGCTCCGGACGGTCGTCAGGGAGCGAAGTCGGCAGGCCGGCCGGCCGGACTCCGGTTTCTTTCCACACGACGACCCCGCCGAGCATCCCGGCGGTCAGCGCCGCCGCCATCCCGAGCCGTACCGTGCGGCCCCACCGGGCCCCTCGCGTCTGCGCCCCTCGCGTCTGCCGCGTCCGCGGTGCGTGCCGCCCGAGCCGTACGAGCCGCCCGAGCCGTACGAGACCGACGTCGGCGGACTGCACGGGAGCCGGCGCCGTGACCTGCGCGGGGACCGGGGCGGGGGCCGGGCCGGTCAGCGCCGCGTCCTTGCCGTCCCGCTCCGCGCGGCCGTCCCGCTCCGCGCGCGCCTTGCGGAAGGCCGCCAACGCGGTTTCCTCGCCCGGCAGTGCGGTGTCCGCCGAGGGAACGTCAGAAGTCAGCGCGGTCAGCGCGCCCAGTACGCCCAGTGCGCCCAGTGCTCCGGCGAGCCGGCCGGCCGCGGCACGGGTCTCGGCGTCAACGGCTTCCAGCGGCTCGCCCCGCAGCAGCCGCTCCGCCGCGTCGCGGTTCAGCCACCTGTACTGCTCGTCGGCCATCACATGTCCTTCTGCGTACGCGAACGCATATGCGTCACACACGCGGACGTCACCGCGCGTGTCGCGCACTTCTCTCTGTAGGGGTACGGCATCGAGTGCGCCGGTTGACTCCGGATCCGCGCCCAGCAGCTCCGCGAGCCGCTTCAGTCCCCGGTGCGCGGCGGTGCGTACGGCTCCGGGACGCTTGCCGAGGGTCTCGGCGGCGGTCTTGGCGTCCAGGCCCACGACCACGCGCAGCACCACCGCCTCCGCCTGGTCCTGCGGGAGCTGGGCTATGAGCGAGAGCGTGCGGCCGGTGGCGAGCGCCTCCATGGCCTCGCCCGCGGTGTCCGACTCGGCGGGCTTTCCGGTCAGCTCGGTCTCGTCGCCGCCGACGGCCGGGCGGCGCCCTCGCATGCGTATGTGGTCGAGGGCGCGGTTGCGCGCGATACGGGCGGCCCAGCCCCGGAAGCGGTCCGCGTCCCCGCTGAACCGCTCCAGGTCGCGGGCGATCTGCAGCCACGCCTCGGAGGTCACGTCCTCCGCGTCCGGGTCGCCGACCAGTGTCCGTACATATCCGAGCAGCCGTGGGTGCACCGCACGGTACACAGTCCGGAACGCGGTCTCGTCTCCGTCCTGTGCCGCAAGCACCGCGGCGGTCAGCTCCGCGTCGTCCCCCAGCACGCGTGCCTTTCTGCGCCTAAGTTTCTGCGCCTAAGTTTCTGCGCCTGAGCCGGCGCCTGAGTCGGCACCGCTTTCGCGGACCGGGTTGCTCGCCGTCATGGTTCGTCAAGTGATGGTCGCGATCTCAAGGCCGTCGCTGGTTCGGGTGGTTCGCGTCCTCCGCAGCCCGGCACGAAACGCACGGTACGGCCTGAAACCGCGGTTCGTCCATGTCGGGAGAACGTGCGGTTGACTCCTCCAGGCCGTGAGGTGTGACAGAAAACGCCCTCGCGGCGCTGTAGAGAGTACGGGTCGCCGCGCGGCCCGTACCGTGCGACGGCCGGGGCCTCTCCTGTGGGGGTGGCGGCCCCGGCCGTTGCCTTCGGCGAAGTCGGCCGGGCGTCTTGCGGGTACGGGGGTCCTGCGAGCACGCCGGCCCGCTTTCTTCCCCGGCGGCCCCGTCCCCGGCAGCCTCATCCCCAGCGGCCTCATCCCCGGCAGCCTCCTCCCGGTGTCAGCTCACCCGGTCCGCCAGCCTCCCGAACTCCGCCCACGACAGCGTCCGGCCGCCCGCGGATCCCACAGCTTCTGGGTCAGTCGCCCGCAGCGGCATCCGGATGCCCGCCGCCACCTGCGTCCTGCGGTCTGGGAGTCCGCCAGGTCGCACCAGACCGCGAAGGACCCGCCGAGGATCTGGCCGTCGTACCGCTGGGGCACCGCGGTCGTGCCGCGCAGCACCCGCGGGGTCCACTGCTCGTAGATCCGCTGCCCGGTCGGATAGACGAACTGGTTGGGCTCGCCGAGGACGTAGTAGAGGAACTCGTCGTTGTAGTTGATCGACCTTGCGGCCCGGCGCTCAGGTACTCGGCCGGCGGCCGTGCGCCGATCTCCTTGCCGGTCCAGTACGCGACCTGGATGTCCTCGTCGGCCTGGACCGTGCCCGCCGCGGAAGAACCCGTCGTTCCAGGCCCGCAGCGTCCGGTCGTGCTCGCGCATCAGTGTCGGCGCGGTCGTTGAGCCAGCCCGTCGCCAGGTCGGCGACGCCCGCGCCCGACCCGTACTTCTCCCGCGCCGCGGCGGCCAGCTGCGGGTACGAGGCCTCGGGGTTCGAGACCATCAGCGCCTGGTACTCGTCGGCGCCGAGGTGCCAGTAGCGCGCCGGGGAAGAGCTCCGCGTACTCGTTCAGCAGGTCGTCGACGAGGTCCGCCGCCGCGGGCTTGGAGATGTCGACGGCGCCCGCGCGCCGGCCACGCCGTTCACATTGCGCAGCTGGAGGTCGGGGTGGGCGGCGAGCACCGCGCCGAGGTGGCCCGGGCGAGTCGATCTCGGGGACGACCGTGATGTGCCGGCTCGCCGCGAGGTCGAGGATCCGCCGCACCTGCGCCTTGGTGAGGTGCTGCTCCGACACGACCTCGGGGTGCTTGTCCGACTCGATACGGAAGCCCTGGTCGTCGGAGAAGTGCAGGCCGAGCTGGTTGAACTTCAGGTCGCCCAGCTCCCGGACGCCGGTCCTCGATCCAGCCCGCCGTGAAGTGCTTGCGCGCGATGTCGAGCATGAACCCGCGCTGCGGCTTCGCCGGCGCGTCCCGTACGACGCCCTCGGGCGCCGTACCGCCGCCGCGCACCTCCTGCTTGAGGGTGCGCGTGCCGTAGAAGACGCCCGCCTCGGCGGGAGCCGCTGATCCGTACCCGCCCGTCCCGCACGGTCAGCGTGTACGACTCCGGGTCCGGCCTGCCGCCGCCGGTGAGCGCCAGCTCGCACGTCCCCGGCGCGGGCGCTCGCCCTCTCCCGGCGTACGTGAGGCCCAGCTCCCCGGCGAGTCAGCCGGCCCTCGTCGGCGAGCTCGTGCCGTTCACGACCACGCCGGCTCCCGTCGGCGGGACGCCAGCCGGGGCCGCGGGCGGCTGTGCTCGCGTACGGCCGGGATCGTCCGGGCGTCTGTCGGACAGCGGGTACGTGCGCGTGGGCGACGGCGAGGGGCGTGGACGCTCGGGGCGGTTCGGGCTCGCCCGCGTCGCCGGCCCCGCTCGGCGTGCCCGGCCGCTCGGCCGCAGACGGTCACGACCGCCAGCGGCCGCGGCTGCCGCCACAGCGACGTCCGGTCCCGACGCAACCCAGAGGCGTCGGGGACTCCTGCCGGCTGGGGCGCCCGTCGCCGCCGCGTCATCGACCGGCGCCCACGGCCGGTTCACCACGGTCACTCCAACCATGTTGCGTCGCTCGCTCCGCTCGTGACCACCGTAGGTCCTATGCCGCCACTTCACGCCCTCCACCTCGAACCTACGACGCCCGCCGTCCGAGCGTCCACGACGGTTCCGAAACTCTCCCGTCCGGGTGAAATTCGGGCATCCGTCGGACAGTCGTTGACCGCCCTCGATAACGTGGCGGCACCTCTCACACATGCTCCACTCTCCGACCCGTACGCGGGTCTTCACAGGAGCATCGCGCCACACACCGCCGAGGACCCCACGCTGCCTGCGCACCGTCTCCCCGACCTCCCCGGCCAGGTCGCGCCCTCCCGGACCAGACCCGCACCAGCCCGGGCCCCACGGCCCTGGAGCGGTTCAACGCCGCGCCCGCCGACGAGGCCGAGCGCGCCCTCCTCGCCTGCTGCGGAGCCCCGCTGGGCCCACCGCATCGCCGACCACCGCCCCTACCCGGACCTGGGCGCCCTGCTCGCCGCGGCCGACGAGGCGGCGTACGACCTGACGCCCGCCGACCTCGCCGAGGCCCTGGCCGGCGAGTCGCTCACCACGCTCCCGGACGGCACGTACTCCGCCGCCCACACCGCGCTGCAGCGCCGCGCACGCCGCATACGAGAGCCGTTTCGGCCACGTCTTCGTGATCTGCCTGGACGACATACCCCCGAGGAGGTCCTCGACCAGGTGCTCGCCGCCATCCGGTCACGGCTGACGAACGATCCGGACGAGGAGCGCGTCCTGGCGGCGGAGGAACTGCGCGCCTGGCAAGGGCAGACTGACCGCTTGGTACGGGACTGACCCGCTGCGAGTCGGGACGACGCCGCTGGGGCACGGGGGACCGACCCGCTGGCGCGAGCGGGACAGCCGACACGCTTGCTCCGGGACCGACCCGCTCGGCAGGGGACCGACCCGCTCGCTCCGGGTTTTCCGCGCCCCAGCAGCCGCTGCGCACTCCCCCGTACGTGCGGGTTCGTAGGCCGGTGTGATCACACCGGCACCCCCGCGGCAACGTCGTCCGCACACGTCGCTACGATGGCCAGGGCCGGTGGACCGTACCCGGCCGGGCCCGACCGACACGCACAAGCCGGCAGGCCCCAATCCCCGCTCCCGGAGGGTTCTTCCGTGCCGGCTGGAACGCTGTACCGCGGCCGGGAAGGAATGTGGTCCTGGGTGGCTCATCGAGTCACCGGCGTCCTCATCTTCTTCTTCCTGTTCGTACACGTGCTGGACACCGCTCTCGTCCGTGTCTCCCCCGAGGCCTACGACAAGGTCGTGGCCACCTACAAGACGCCGATCGTCGCGCTGCTGGAGTACGGCCTCGTCGCCGCCATCCTCTTCCACGCGCTCAACGGTCTGCGTGTCATCGCCGTCGACTTCTGGTCGAAGGGCCCGCGCTACCAGAAGCAGATGCTCTGGACCGTCGTCGGCATCTGGCTCGTGCTGATGCTCGGGGCGCTGTACCCCGTCCTCGGCCACGCCGCTCGTGAAGTCTTCGGGAGCTGAGGCACATGTCCACCACTGACACCGAGAACACCGCATCGAACACCGGCATCCGGACCGGGCCGGTCGAGAGCGCGGACGAGCTGCCGGGCTACAGCGCCGACAACCCGGCCCCGCTCATCGAGGCCCCGCGGCAAGCGCACCAGGAAGACCCCGAAGTCGACCCGTGGCAACTTCGAGATGGCCGCATGGCTGTTCATGCGCCTGTCCGGCATCGTCCTGGTCGTCCTGGTCATCGGCCACCTGCTGATCCAGCTCGTCCTCGACGGCGGCGTCTCCAAGATCGGCTTCGCCTTCGTGGCGGGCCGCTGGGCCTCGCCCGTTCTGGCAGACCTGGGACCTGCTGATGCTGTGGCTGGCGATGCTGCACGGCGCCAACGGCCTGCGTACGGTCATCAACGACTACGCGGAGCGGCCGAACACGCGCCTGTGGCTGAAGGGCCTGCTCTACACCGCCACGGTGTTCACCATCCTGCTGGGCACGCTGGTGATCTTCACCTTCGACCCGAACATCCGCTAGAGCACGGGGCTGAGCGACGACTCATGAAGATCCACAAGTACGACACCGTCATCGTCGGCGCGGGCGGCGCCGGCATGCGCGCCGCCATCGAGTCGACGAAGCGCAGCCGCACCGCCGTGCTGACGAAGCTCTACCCCACCCGCTCCCACACGGGCGCCGCGCAGGGCGGCATGGCCGCCGCGCTGGCCAACGTGGAGGAGGACAACTGGGAGTGGCACACCTTCGACACGGTCAAGGGCGGTGACTACCTGGTCGACCAGGACGCCGCCGAGATCCTGGCGAAGGAGGCCATCGACTCGGTCCTCGACCTGGAGAAGATGGGCCTGCCGTTCAACCGCACCCCGAACGGCACCATCGACCAGCGCCGCTTCGGCGGTCACAGCCGCAACCACGGCGAGGCCCCGGTCCGCCGGTCCTGCTACGCGGCCGACCGCACCGGCCACATGATCCTCCAGACGCTGTACCAGAACTGCGTCAAGGAGGGCGTGGAGTTCTTCAACGAGTTCTACGTCCTGGACCAGCTGATCACCGAGGTCGACGGCGTCAAGAAGTCGGCGGGCGTCGTCGCGTACGAGCTGGCGACCGGCGAGATCCACGTCTTCCAGGCGAAGGCCGTGATCTACGCCTCCGGCGGCACGCGGCAAGTTCTTCAAGGTGACGTCCAACGCGCACACGCTGACCGGTGACGGCCAGGCGGCCGTGCTACCGGCGCGGGCTGCCGCTGGAGGACATGGAGTTCTTCCAGTTCCACCCGACCGGCATCTGGCGCATGGGCATCCTGCTGACGGAGGGCGCCCGCGGTGAGGGCGGCATCCTCCGCAACAAGGACGGCGAGCGCTTCATGGAGAAGTACGCGCCGGTCATGAAGGACCTCGCCTCCCGTGACGTCGTCTCGCGCTCCATCTACACGGAGATCCGCGAGGGCCGCGGCTGCGGTCCCGAGGGCGACCACGTCTACCTGGACCTGACGCACCTCCCGCCGGAGCAGCTGGACGCCAAGCTGCCCGGACATCACCGAGTTCGCGCGTACGTACCTGGGCATCGAGCCGTACACGGACCCGATCCCGATCCAGCCGACCGCGCACTACGCGATGGGCGGCATCCCGACGAACGTCGAGGGTGAGGTCCTGCGCGGACAACACCACGGTCGTGCCCGGGTCTGTACGCGGCCGGCGAGGTCGCCTGCGTGTCCGTGCACGGCGCCAACCGCCTGGGCACCAACTCGCTGCTGGACATCAACGTGTTCGGCAAGCGGGCCGGGCATCGCGGCGGCCGAGTACTCCCAGAAGGCCGACTACGTCGAGCTGCCCGAGAACCCGGCGTCGCTGGTCGTCGAGCAGGTCGAGCGGCTGCGCGACGTCCACGGGCACCGAGCGGGTCGCCGAGCTGCGCCGCGAGCTGCAGGAGACCATGGACGCCAACGTCATGGTGTTCCGCACCGAGCAGACGATCAAGACGGCGGTCGAGAAGATCGCCGAGCTGCGCGAGCGCTACCGGAACGTCTCGGTCCAGGACAAGGGCAAGCGGTTCAACACCGACCTGCTGGAGGCCATCGAGCTGGGCAACCTGCTCGACCTGGCCGAGGTCATGGCCGTGTCCGCGCTCGCCCGCAAGGAGTCCCGCGGCGGTCACTACCGCGAGGACTACCCGAACCGCGACGACGTCAACTTCATGCGCCACACCATGGCGTACCGCGAGGTCGGCGACGACGGCACCGAGTCCGATCCGTCTCGACTACAAGCCGGTCGTCCAGACCCGCTACCAGCCGATGGAGCGTAAGTACTGATGGCTACCCCGACCCTGGACAAGGCCGAGACGCCGCCGAGCCCGGCTTCGCCGACTCCCCGTACATCACGGTCACCTTCCGGATCCGCCGCTTCAACCCGGAGGTCTCGGCCGAGGCGACCTGGGAAGACTTCCAGCTGGAGATCGACCCGAAGGAGCGCGTCCTCGACGCGCCTGCACAAGATCAAGTGGGACGCTGGACGGCACGCTGACCTTCCGCCGCTCCTGCGCGCACGGCATCTGCGGCTCGGACGCCATGCGGATCAACGGCAAGAACCGGCTCGCCTGCAAGACGCTGATCAAGGACATCAACCCCGAGAAGCCGATCACGGTCGAGCCCATCAAGGGCCTGACGGTCCTGAAGGACCTGGTCGTCGACATGGAGCCGTTCTTCCAGGCGTACCGCGACGTGATGCCCTTCCTGATCACGAAGGACACGAACGAGCCGACGCGCGAGCGCCTGCAGTCCGCCGAGGACCGCGAGCGCTTCGACGACACGACGAAGTGCATCCTGTGCGCCGCCTGCACGTCCTCGTGCCCGGTGTTCTGGAACGACGGCCAGTACTTCGGCCCGGCCGCGATCGTCAACGCGCACCGCTTCATCTTCGACTCGCGTGACGAGGCGGGCGAGCAGCGCCTGGAGATCCTCAACGACAAGGACGGCGTGTGGCGTTGCCGCACGACGTTCAACTGCACGGACGCCTGCCCGCGCGGCATCGAGGTCACCAAGGCGATCCAGGAAGTGAAGCGGGCGCTGATCACGCGCCGCTTCTGACCTTCTTGCCCTCTCGGCCTCTCGCCTTCTCGCCTTCTTGGCGGTACGACGATGTGGGCCCTGTTTCCGGCGGTACGCGTAGTACGCCGGGAGCGGGGCCCACACGCTTTCCCCACGGTCCCGACCGGGCCCCCGGGGGATCTTCCCCCGTCACCCTGTTCCGGCGCCCGGGTGCCTGGCTCGCAAGAGGTCGAGCGCGTCGGGGAGTGGCGGGAAGCGGGGCGCGCAGTCGCAGCACGCGTACACGTTGAATCCGGGCCCGGAGTTCTGGTGCACCTCGGAGACCAGGACCGGCGTGTCGGTGATCCGGTCGCAGCGCACACACCTCCGCACGGCCCGCCGTACGCCGGCCGACGCCTCCCCGCGGGCGCACCGCTGGCAGAGCTGCCGGTGCCGGACACTTCCGCCGCTGTCCGTGGTGACGGTCGCGTGCGGCTGCTCGGTCAAGCCGCACCTCTCGCACGCACCTGCCCACTCACGGTCGGTGATGTTGCGGTGCGGGCCGTCATGCCCTGCGGTTCGCAGGCATGCGAGGGTCGACGCGCCGGGGGGCGGTGCCCCGCACTCGGTGAGAGGCGGCTGCTGGGGCCAGGCGTGGCCGCAGGCGTCACGGTGGCCGCCCTTGTGGCTCTCCTCGAGGACGCAGGGCAAGCGGTGACGACCCTGCCCGGGCCGCTCCCAGCCGGGACGGCGGGCGCCGCACAGCGGGATGTCGGTGGCGGTCATCAGGCCGCCCCCCGCGCGCCGATCACGTACGGGTCAAGGCCGATCACGTGCTGGTCGAGGTCGATGCCGAAGTCCGCGGCGAGGACCAGGGCGAGGCGGCGTTCCCGCTGCCGCTGCCTCTCCTCGAACGCGACCAGGTAGGGGCGGACCAGGGCCCCCTCCGCACCGTTGAGCGGCGACTCAAGCCCGTAGGGACTCCTCGGCGAGGGCCAGACGGAGGGTGCTGGAGGGGCGAGCCGCGGCGGCACCGTGACCGCACGCCCTGCCCGGTGCCGGCCCCGCGGGCGCGGTCCGAACACCTCCACCATCCAGCACAGGAAGGCATGGATAATGCTCACTGTCATCAACTCCTGAAAGTTGGTGGCCACGCCCCCGGGCCGCTGGAACGGTCGCGGGGGCACCTTTGTGATGCACCATGGTACGCCACGGTCGCGATCGGCGCACCATGGTCTGCCAATGCGGTTCTCGGTGCACCAGGCAAAGCTGAAGACATGGCCGAGTACGAGTGGCAGCGGATCGCACGCGCCGTCGAAGAAGAGATCAGGTCGGGACGCATCCCGCCGGGTGGAGCACTGTCCAGCATCACGCGGCTCGCTGAAACTCATGGCGTTGCCGACCGAACCATCCGGCGTGCGCTACGAGACCTTCGCGAGCGAGGACTGATCGAGACGCTGCCCCACAAGGGCTCTTACGTCGTTGATGCGCTGCCGCCCGGCGACGCGCCCGAGGGCGACGGGACCGCCGACTGACGTACAGCGTGCGTCTCTTCAAGGCATTGCCGTACCTACAGGAGAGGTACGCGGTGAACGGCACACACCTGCACGGAGCCCGTCGTCCGGACGACGGCGAGGTGATCGCCCTGTCTGCGGTACATCACTGTGCCGGGGCGACCGCGGCGGGCCGTGACACGCGAACAGCTCAAGCATGTCATTGAGATGAGCGAGCTGGACCACGTGACCGTTCTGGTAATCCCGTACGCGGCGGGTATCTTCCCCGGCGCCGGACAGACAGTCCTCTACGCCGAGGGTCCTGTCCCCCGACTGGACACCGTGCAACTCGACGCCGAACATGGGTCCGTATTCCTCCACGCCGACCTCCAGCTGGAGAAGTACCGCACGTTCATGACCCGCTTCGAAGCGGTCGCCCTCAAGGAGCCCGCCTCCCGAGACCTGATCCACGAGATCATCAACGACCTGTGAAAGGCCCCGAAGTGCCCACCCTCCACTGGCAGAAGTCGTCCTACAGCAGCGAGGGAAACAACTGCATAGAACTGGCCGCCACCCCCGACGGAACAATCCGCCTCCGCGAGTCCGACGACCCGACGGTCGCCCTCTCCCTCGACGCCCCAGCCCTCAACTCGCTCCTGACAGCCGGCCGCCGAAACCTACCCGCCCCAAGTCCACGGAGCTGATCCACGGTGATACCCCGCAGCCGGGTTTCACCGGCACCAACTCCGGCCGCACATAATCCGCGGCTACTCTGCCGGAGGCTCGCCGTACTCCAGGTACACAGGGTGACTCTGTCCCCGGGGTCCCCGGGCGTCCATGGCCCTCTTCACACGTCGGGCAAGCCTCGGGATCAGGAGCCGATCAAGATCGTCCGGCGAGTGGAACTCAGCGGCCAGCAGCTCGCCAGCGGCGAGCTTGATCGACGCCGCCGCATCCGCGCTCAGCTCTCCACCGTCGAAGACATACAGGACCTTGTCGCCCTCGGTGGGGATCGGAGCCCAGTCGATCACCAGTAGCGGACCAATCGCCGGACTGATGCCCAGCTCCTCCTGGACTTCGCGTCGGCACGCGTCCAACGGGGACTCACCGGTCTCGACGTACCCGCCAGGGATGTCCCACATCGGCTTGTACGAGGGGCGGACCAGCAGGACGCGGCCTTGGGCATCGAAGAACAGTGCGCCTGCCGCCATGCGCGGTCGCGCCATCCGCTGCTCATGCTCGTTCTCGGACATGGCCCGAGCCTACTGACCATGCCCCCCATGGCTTGAGTCGGCTGTTCATCTGCCACGACGTGGCCCCTCATGTGCACCGTTCCACCTGATCGAGTGAACGATGCTCAGCAACCGGCATCTATGGCGGCCAGTACACCAGGGTACTAGTATGTATACGTACTACACGGTGAAATCCCATGATCTGGCATCTTGAGATGGCCGGAGAAGTCCGCGACTGGCTGCACGAGCTACGCAAGGAGGACCGTGCCTCGGCACGGCTCGTGGGCCAGGCGATCCAGGCACTCGTGGAGGAAGGTCCGCACCTCGGACGTCCTTTGGTGGACCGGATCAAGGGGTCCGCCTTGCACAACCTCAAAGAGCTGCGTCCCGGTTCGAGCGGAAGCACAGAGATCCGGATCCTGTTCGCCTTCGACCCGGAGCGCAGTGCGGTCCTGCTCGTCGCGGGCGACAAAGCAGGGCAATGGACAGAGTGGTACCGCCACTCTGTCCCCCTGGCCGAGAGGCGCTACACCGAGTGGCTGGACCACCTGACCCGGCGCCAGCAGAAGGAGGAACCGAAGTGACCAGCTTCCACTCCTGGGACGAGGTCAAGCATGAGGTCTTCGACGCCGACGACCTCGAGGACATCACCGCAGGCGCCCGGCGCATGGTCGCCGAAGCCCGCGCACACCGACTCACCGAGATGCGCAAGCAACTCGGGCTCACACAACGCGAAGTGGCCGACCGCATGCACGTACGGCAGGAACGGGTGTCCGCCATCGAACGTGGCAAGACCGCGTCTGCGGAACTGGGGACCGTGGCCGCCTATGTCGAGGCGCTGGGCGGGGAACTCGAGATCGTCGCCAACTTCAACGGCACCCGAGTGGTCGTGGCGTAGCTCGACGAACGCCGTACAACCCAGGGTTTCGGCGCTCGGCGGCCAGGGTGTTGCGCCTTGGCCACCGAGCGCCCTCACCCGTACGTATGTCACTGGAAAACTTCAGCACCTGGGCGCCTACGGGCAAGGTGCCTGCCATGTGCGCCGCCGGGAAAGTGCTCTGCTACCCGAAGTCGGCCCTGACCTGCTCGATGATGGTGCTTTTCCTATCGTTCTCGCTGTCTGGGCCGGGCTCAGTTGAAGCTTGCTCCCATGGCGGCGGCATCCCCCCGTCTTACCCTCGGTAGCTGAGCCCGACCATCCAAGATCCACGACAGAGTCAAGCTCAGCATCAGCGAGAAGTCCGGTCCCGGGCAAACAAGCCCGTCCCGCAACACAGTTGTGACAGCAACCCCCCGAAGACACCGCCACGACAGTACGTAAGCTGTGGCCACGGCTGTACCCCTGGGTGTTTTCCCTCGACAGGCGAGGGAGTTGTACGGCCGCAACGAGTGACTGGGGGGTTTCCGCTGTGGCGATGATGCTGCCGGACGAGCTCGAATGGATCCTCGAGATGCTCGGCTACAACTGGCCGACCGCGAACGAGGACAAACTCAGAGACTGCGCCGCCCTGTGGCGGCAGTTCGGCGAGCAGGTCACCGAGCTGCACACCACCGCGAACAGCAGCGCCCGCACCGTCACCGCCCACAACGCCGGTGAATCGATCGACAAGTTCACCAAGACCTACGAGAAGTTCGACGGCGGTAGCGGCTCCGACGGCTACCTCGCCAGCGCCGCCCAGGCCGCCCACCTCCTCGCGAACGTGCTGGAGGCCTGCGCCTGCCTCGTCGAAGTGGCCAAATGGGCCGTCATCGCCCAGCTCATCGCCCTGGCCATCGAGATCATCGCCGCGCACGCCGCCGCGCCCTTCACCTTCGGCCTGTCCGAGGTCGCCGGCCTGGGCGCCATGCAGATCACCCGCCTGATCGTCCGCCGCCTCCTCGACGAGCTCAAACAAGCCCTGATAGACGCGATCGTGGAGACACTGAAAGAACCCGCGATCTCGGCGATCGAGGCGATCGTCACCGACCTCATCCGGCAGAGCGTCAACGTCGGCTTCGGCGCCCAGGAAGGCTACGACGTCGGCGCCACCCTCAAAGCCGGCGGCACCGCAGGCCTCGACGCCCTCCGGCAGAGCCCGCAGACCTTCGCCGAGGGCCTGCGCGACAGCCTGGGCCAGAAAGCCGGCAGCCGGGCCCGGCACGCCATCGACAGCCGCATCGACGGCTACGACGGGACACCAGGGTTGTCGGGGGGCGGCAGCGGCAGCGGCTCCGGGCCGGGGAGTTCCAGCTCCTCGCCCTCCGACTCCTCTTCGTCCGGCTCCTCGTCGTCCAATTCCTCTTCCTCCGGCTCGAGTTCGCCGGGATCGGACTCCTCCACCCCGACGCGCACCAGCAACGGCAACAGCCCCGGCGTGAACATAGGCAGCGGGATATCCGCCGACACCGGCGGCCCCGGCAGCGGCGCCCCCGATGTCGGCGCGGGGCCCCCTTCCGACTCCGCGTCGGGATCCGATTCCGGGCGGGGTCCGTCCTCCCCGGACACCCCCTACGCGCGGCCGACACCGTCTTCGGGGCCGTCCCTGTCGGACTTCGACGACCCCTCGCCCGGCGGATCACCGGGGGCTGCGAACTCCAACGGTTCCTCCAGCACTCCGAGCACGTCCGGCCCCTCGCACTCCGGCGGCGGCTCCCCCGTCTCCGGCCTGTCCTCCCCGAGCCCGCAGTCCACGCCCACGCCCACGTCCGCGTCCGCGTCGTCCGGCGGTACGTCGCCCTCGCCGGGCGGCGGCTCGATCGGCACCCAGATCGACAGCCTGGCCGCAAGCGCCCCCACCCCGTCCAACACCGCACCCACACCGACGACAAGCGACCCCTCCCCTGGCGGAACCAGTGGCCGTACGGACGGCGGCCCGGCCACACCGGCCTCACCCACGACACCCTCCACCGGCGGCGCGACTGCGGGCACGCACCACGCCCCGAGCACCTCCGGCGGCACCCCGTCCGCGACGAGCCCGACCCCCAGCCCGGCTCCGGCGAGGACACCTTCCGCCGGCACACCCCCCACCCCGGGCCAGAACCCGAGGACGACCACCCCGAACCAGACCCCCGGCCAGTCGTCTCCCCCGAGGACGGCATCGCCGTCCACCAGCATCCCCACGCCGACGCCCTCCCCCTCAACCGCTACCGGCCCCGAGCGCGCCTCCACACCGGGCAGCAGCACCCCGAACTCCTCCACACCGGGCAGCAGCACTCCGAACTCCTCGAGCCAGCCCGGGCCCGCCACCCACAACCCCACCCCTCAGGGCACGCCCGGCACTCCGAACCAGCCGAGTTCCGGCCCCTCCCCCACCAGGCCCCCCCAGCAGCCCTCGGGCAGCACGCCGAACACCCCGAACCAGCCCGGCACGCAGCCCAACGCCCAGCAACCCCCGACGAACACCCCGACCCAACAGCAGCAGCCCCAGGTCATCCCGGTCCCGATCCACCACGTGACCCCGGCACCGAACAACCACCCCCACCAATCCACCCCACAGACCCCGGACTCCAGCCCCGACAACCCCCACCAGCAGAACTCCCCGGACAGCCCGAAGCCGAAGGACCCCCCGACCCCGGCCTCTCAGACCCGCAACACCAACCCCCCGGGCGGCGTCACCCACCCCACCCGGGCGGAACAGGACACCCTCGAAAACTCGGTGCCCCGAGACGAGAACGGCGACCCCACCCGACCGCCGAACCCGGCGGACGGCAACTGGATCGAACACATCAACGGCACCGGCCCCGACACCCCCGGCCGCACCAACAACTGTGTCGACGTAGCCCTGTCCACGGTGGACACCTACGCAGGCAACCCCACGGCAGCGGCCAGCCGTACGCCCGACCTGGGCTCGGACGGCAACCCCTCGGACCGCGGCGAGAAGGGCGGCCGCGACCGCATCGAGAACACACTGGGCGCCCGCTTCAGCGACATGGGCAACGGCCGCGACGCCTTCAACCGACTGGAGAACACCCTCCGCGACAGCGGACACGGCTCGCAGGCCGTGATCATCACGCAGGACGCCCACGGGCGGGCGCACGCCTGGAACGCCGTCAACCACAACGGCCACATCACCTACATCGACGCCCAGACCAGGCAGCAGAGCCCGAAGCCGCTGCACAGCGGGGACAACGGGGTCTTCGCGATCCCGCTGGACTCGAACCGGCAGCCGGTGGCGCCGAACCGGCCCGGTGTCACGGACTCCAACAGCTTTGATGCCAACCGCAGCACCCCTCGAACCACCCCGGAATCGTCTGCCGAGACAGCGCGGAGACCAGCTGCCGAACCGGCCGGCCAGCCATTCAACGGCCAGAATGCAGACGGCAAGGACCTGGACGACAAGAACAACAAGGACGACAGCGGTGACAAGGACGGCAAGGACAAGAAGGCCGGACTCGAACCACACCCCGACTCTCCTCCACGTCTGAACCGCGAGTTCGGCGACAAGAAGGAGCAACAGGGCAACCTGGACCCGGATGACTCGCAGCAGCGTGTCCGCCAGACCAATCCTGTTTTCCGCCTGCAGCAGGGCCACGTCGACCAACAGCTGCGGGACTGGGCCAAGAACGGTCAGCTCGCTCATGTCCTGAATGTGGCCGCGGGTTCCGAGTCGGACCCCGATGCCTCCCCGGATCGACCGCGTACCTTCACATCCGATGGATTGAACAAGGCCCTGCCCGGATTCGAGTCCTTGAACCGGGGCGAGAAAATGCTGGTCATCTCCACATTGGCTCGTCTTAGCCAATCGGCTCACGAGCAGTACGGCGTGAACAGCAACCCGATGGACAACGGCAAGGAGTCGGAAGGCGCTGCCAAGCACAAGACCCCCGGCGAGCGCGTCAGAAAGTTGATGACGAAACTCGGGCTTCCGGAGACACACACACCGGACCTGACTCAACGAAACTTCGCAGTAGTCGAGTTGCAGCGGAACGACGGCACCATCGAATACGTGACGGACTCATCGTTCCCGAGCCGGGCAGGGGTTACCGGTCTGCATTCGGAACGACACATCGCCGACTGGATCGACGACGTCAACAAGGCCAATGAGGGTACAGGGCGCAACTACACGATCAGCGCCCTGTACACCGAACGCGAGCCGTGTGGCGACAAGAAGGGCGGACTCGGGAGTTCCAACTGCTCAAACCTGCTGGGTGAGCGTCTGGCCGGTGCGCCTGTGTACTACAGCACCACATACCGGGCCGACCCAGCGGATCAGCAGCGATCCGAGCTCACCAGGGAACTCCAGAAACAGCGCCGGGCAGAACTCGGGTTGGATCCAAGAGCCGCTCTCCCCGATGAAGAAAAGAAAAAGATCACGAATGAGGTCAAGAAGAAATTCCCGGTTACCGCCAATGAGAAGGCCCGCGATCGAGAGATGGTCAGACATGTCAGGAAGGTCGAAGCCCTCTGGAAGGAGATCGCACCACAGCTAAAGTAGCCCCCCAGCCCGTCCCTGTGTGAACACACCGAAAGTCAACAGATTCAGCGATGAGCCGTCAGACGCCCACCCCTTCACCCGTATCACCCGAACAAGCCCTGGCCGAGCTCCTGGAGTGGTCGGACAACGGGAGCCAGCGAGTGGCCGAGCTGACCGGCCCTCCTGGTTCCGGACGGACAGAGACGCTGCTGCGGCTGAGTGAGGCCCGCAGCGAAGCGGTGCTCGTGGATGCCACCGGACTGACCTGTGAGGACCTCATCGATCGGGTCATGGCTGCTGCTGGGTTCACCTCTCTGCCGGAGAAGCGGGCGGACTGGGGATTCGAGCTTGAAGACTCCCCGCTCGGTGGTGGGCTGGTCATCCTCGTCAATGCCCACCGTGCGGGCCGTACTCGGCGCTCCGCGGAGCCCGAGCGCATGGTGCACCGCTTCACCGGTGAACTGGCCGTCGGCGGCGGTCTCAAGGTCGTGATCGAACGGGACCTGCCGGATGTGCGGTTGGCACACGATCACTTGGTCGTGGCACTGCAACCGCCGAGCAGTTCCGAAGACGTTCTGGGGCACCTGCCCGACGGCACGGACACCGAAGCGTTGCGTGCACTCGCACTGGCCGAGGTCCGTCGCGCTCCGTTGCCTGTGTGGACCGCTCTCGCCCAGGCGCTGGAGCCCCATGTGGGCCGGTCTCCGGATATCGCCACAACGCTGGAGGCTTCTGGCGAGCTACTGGAGGTGGACGGCGACGGCTGGGTCCGTTTCCGTGACGAGCGGTACGCCGAAGTGCTGCGTCTGACCACCGATGCCGAGATCGTACGAGCCGTGAATGTGGAGCTGGTCGCATGGCTGCGCGATCAGCCCGCGTCAGCGACGACCGGCCCGTACCTGACTCATGGATTGGCGATGCACGCCGTGCAGGCCGGTGAGTTCGACTCCGTTCAGCGCTCCGGCCGGCTCGTTGCCCGTATCGATCAAGTCGCCCTGATCGACGCGGCCCACGCCGACGACTCATATGTCGTGAGTGGTGCCTCCCTGGCCGGGGACGCGGTCAACTTGTGGATGTGCGGCGTCGACTCTCTGTCCCAGGGTGAATGGGCCTCATGGCTGCACCTGATGAGTACGGTGCGTGGCGATACGGAGACCGCCGCCCAGATCGCCTCGTCCGGCCAGCCGCTGCCGTGGCAGGTGCGCTGGGCCCATTGGCGTCCGCCGGGTGCTCTGAACGCCGCGTACGCTCGGCCCGGTCCCTTGGGAGACCCGGTCATCGCCCCGGAGGACTATCTCCCTGGCCGGCACGCCGTTTCCGCTCGGGGGGAATGGGACGAGCGATACCGAGTCTGGGACGCCGAAACCGGCGAGGAGCTGGCCGGCCCCTGGCCGGAGGCGATGCCCGCACCGGGGCAGCGCGAGCCGCTCTGGCTCACCGGCATGGAACGCGACGTCACACCCGGCTGGGACGATCTGACCGTGTTCGAGACCCTGGAACCCCCCTTCGTGTCGGATCAGGTGAGGGTCGGCGCCCTCCTGGTCGTGACGGGACTCGGCGGCATTTTCGCGGTCGAGCTCCACGCCCCCGCCGCCAGTCCGCGCATCAGCAAGGTGCACGGTGAGCCACTCTTCGACGATCCCGGTTTCCTCCCCGCACTGCACCGCGGGACGGCACGGCGCCGAGGCTCGTACGACCCCGACCTCTTCGAACCGGGCGTCGTACGTCGCCTGCCCACCGGCCTGCTGCCCGAGGGGGTGACGGACGCCGAGGCACGCCGCGTTCTCACGGACGTCGGACTGCCCGCCTTCGAAGGCGCCGCAATCCGGCTCGAGGCTCTGGACGAAGTGGCTCTGCCCTGCTTGCCCCTGGCGAGCTGTCGGCAGACGCTGCCCCAGGTGCGTACTACAAGATCGGTACGTGGGGTGGCGGCGACCTGGTCCTGCACGGCGGAACGGGGCAGGTCGTCCTGTTCGGTGCGGCCGACTGGAGCAGCGCAGAAGACGACAGCGCAGAAGACGACTTCGATGCCTACTTCGACTTCGAGCCTACTTCGACGGCGAGCCCGACGACGGCGGAGAGCAGGAAACCAGCGCCGTGTTGATCGCCGGCAGCCTGGCCGCGTTCATCGACCTGCTCCAGCACTACCTTGTGGCCCGGTGCATGCTGGCCGCGGCGGGGAGCCGTACCGAGCGCGTCGCGATCAGAGACGATCTGGAGGACACGCTGGCCGACCTCGACGACGCAAACACAGACGCCACTTTCTGGACTGCCGCACTGCGAACCACCGACTGACCGATCCCTTCTGCCCGACCGATGACTCTGCTCGCTGCCCGGAGCGGGAGCCGTGTGGCCACCCTTCCGAGTCGAACGGGCACGCGGACTGCGGAGGCTATATCCGCGCCTATCTGTCGGAGGAGATGGGGACGACCTATGCAACGGCTTACCGAAAAGGCGAACAGGTCGAACCATTCAGCGATCCAGCGAGGGCATAAACACTGCGGCGCAGGCCATGGAAGTCGATTTCCAGGATAAGTTCAACAAGGTCGCCGATATCCTTAAGGCGTACGCCTCGCCAACACCAAAAAGCCCTGCGTAGAGAAGACCCGACGGTAGGAAAGACCTGACGCATGAGTACCACCCCGAACCCGGATGAAGTCACGGCAGAACTCGCGCTGAACCGTGCGCTGCGGTGGATCGACCGGCCTCGCGAAACAAGTGCCTGGCTGTGGATCGGCGGGCGCCCGGGCTGCGGCAGAACGGCGCTGCTGCGCGAGGTCGTTGCCCGCCACCCGGCCGCGGCCCACGTCGACTGCGCTGGCAGGTCAGCGGAGGAGGTGGCCCGGGAGGTGGCGATGGCCCTTGGCATCGCCGCCCTGGAGACCTTCAAGGGCGACATCGCCGCCGTGGTCGGCCGGATCAAGGGCGACCCCGTGGTCGTGCTCGCGAACACGCAGTGGGCGGGCCGACTGCGCACCTCGCGCGAACCGCAGCGTGTAGTCGAACGGGTGGCACGGGCGCTGATCACGTTCCATCCGCGCGGGCTGCGGATGCGCCTGCTGGTCGAAGTCGACGATGCCCCGGGCAGGGCCGACGAGTTGGGCGGACGGCACCTGACCCTGCAGGGGGGCTTCGAAAGCATGCCCGCCCTCGCGGGAGTTGAACGAGGATGCGAACCTGTCGTCCGCCCTTGATGCGCTGGCGTTGGCCGAGCACCGCTTGAGTCCCCATCCCCGTCTGGTCCCTGCTCTGCTC